>NZ_FOOU01000010.1 GCF_900113275.1 Neptunomonas qingdaonensis | reverse complement strand
GACTGCCAACGCAGAAGAACAATGTCATTGGTGAATTGCTACCGCACAACTGGACGTCGGCGGTTATTAGCAAGGTGTGATAACCGGCCGCTTACACTATATGTAGAGCTACTTACACGCGTAACAACTCAGCGGTTAGAGGTCAGGGATGGAGATGAATACGCCGCGTTAGATAGCGTGCATCAGATGTTTCCATTAACCAGAGACATATTAAAAGAGAACGGCCGCCATTGTCTTGAATTCACAAAGATAGCAGCTGTTGTGCTAAATCAAATCATACGTCCATTTACATCTAAATGGCACCCTGTTGCTAAGCGTAATGACTTCGATAATGATTCACTGTGCTGCCTTGAATTCCGAGAAGAACTTCACTCATTACAAGATAAGCTAACAATTTATACTCGTATGCTATCAGACATGGCAGGCGTAGAAGATTTAACGGAGCTAGAGTCAACAAATGAGCCATAAAGACGTTTTCATCTGCCACGCATCCGAAGACAAGGATAGCTATATAAAGCCGCTCACGGAGCTTCTAAAAGATAACGGAATAACATTTTGGATTGATTCACAAGATCTTAGACTGGGCGAACACCTTGATCAAAGTATTCCTCAAGCCCTGAATAACGCCCGATTCGGACTGGTTATCTTTTCGAAAGCCTTTCTCTCAAAAGAATGGACTAACCGAGAACTACAGCTTATTAGGGATAAAGAGGAAGCCGAAAACGAAATTATCCTTTTGCCTATACTGGAAGATATTTCTCAAGAGCTAATACTTACAAAATATGGTTTTTTACGTGATCGGAAATTTTTAAAATGGACAGAATTAAATAAGTTGATTGATGACCTTAAGCATTATCTGCAAGGAACTGCTGTCCCCAATAATAATCTACTCTTTAGTGACGCTCTCTCTCACATGAGCAGATTCAATGCGGTGATGCACTGGACCGCACGCCCAGTCCCACAAAAAGAAACAAAGCAGTTTTTTACTGCACTCCAGCGCTTTTTCATCGGATACAACATATTCTTAGAAGGTGTAAGTGACTCGCTCACTTCTGCAGTGGATAATCTCTGTAGAGTTCTTTGTACAGCCGATAATTTTGATGGTTATAGTGAAGGGAAACTAGCAATAAGTATTGGCCATTGCAGTACCTTTCTATCTGGTTCTCCAGACCAAGATATGGATCTTCCAGCGATTATTTACTATTGCGACAGGGCTATCGATTCAAGCTCCAACCTTTCAAAAAAAAACCGCTCAGTACTTACGATCTATCTGATATTATTAAGATATCTTCAATCTTATTCAGATAAACGTGGCTATCATCTCCTGCATCATGACGTAGGCAATCAACTGCATTCGCTATTCTCAAACACATTGCCTTTCGCTATGGCGGCTGCACTTCCAACTATACATGATGAATATGAATGGGATAGGATCTATGAGCATACAAAAAAAGATTGGTTAAAATTAAGCTCCGACGGTTAGACTTCAATTAATCCGACATGACATAAGAAAAATAAAAAGTATCCAAAACAATACAGCGTTTACCGTGTGATTATTAAATTCGTTAATATTTCACAGCAGGACTTAACAGACCGATGTGCCTGCTTACCTCCAGTCCTTATCTCAAGGTGTTTCTCGGTAAAATACACAACAAAGAATAAACAGTATTAGCGAGCTAGAAAAAGCGTAATACACAGAGATACTGATTATTGTTTCTTTATTGGGTCTTGATCATATTTTTTATGGGTATAGTGCACAGCAAGACCAATAGAGCAAATAATGATCGCAAATACAGCCAGGGCTGTAACTGGAAACCAAGGAAACGGCATACATCTAACCTCTTCACATTTTTAATAGCTAATGCTGACAAGGGAATTGACGTCTACTTAACGTTCTGCCAATCCCCTTACCAGACAGTATCAATACCATTCTGCCTTTCGGCAGGATTTTATAGACCGATGTGGTTGCTTTCTTCCAGTCCTATTTTCAACTGCCTACCCGGCAGGATACTCAGCGGTGGCTAAAGCCACGATTTACCCCCACTTTTCAGCTGCCTACACGGCAGGGCATTCTTTTTCTTTAAACCAACGCGCTCCGCAGTTCTTTTCAGCTGCCTATTCGGCAGGGAAAACATCAAAATCTAATCTATCCCTTGTTGATCAAAATTACAGTTTAATTCATAAATAAATCGACCTGCTAAATTCTTGATTTTGTTATATATTCACTTAACTCAGGAACCATTCCTCTAATACTAATATTCGTTGCAAATCCATAATTATTAAACTCCGTATCAACCTCATCTTCAAGCGGTCTATTAACGTTCTCTTTTTGGATATGGAGGATAAAATCTTCCCCATTGCTTTTGCTACCAGCCTTGAGGCGATGAAAGTGCCCAACTTCACGTTTATCATTTGATACTACCGGCTCAAAAACATCGCCGCGTTCTTCTGCTCGTCGCTTTGCTCTCGCCAATCGACGCCTTGTTTCTCCCGCAAATAACTTAGCTATGGATTGATTACGAACAAACCGTACTTCTTGCAAATTATCAGGCACCTGCATAACCTCTGTTATTGCAAAAAAACCTTCATCAGACATCATCTTAAAATACGATTGGGCTCGTAATGCGCGCAAGTGTTCTAAATCATCGCTAACAAAAGCAATAGACAACCCTAGTGATTCGTAGCTCCACTGAGGAAAACTAACACCAATACTACTGATTAAGTGCTTGATCATGTAGCCATGCAAAACAGAGATACACCGCCCAGCTAACAACTGCGGGTCTGATCCATCCAAAAGATACTTCACACAAAAAAAGTAGCGTTTCATCCAGATTTCCCTTTCTGAAACATGCCTGCTTTTACAAGAACTGACATCACATAATGGATATCATCAGGTATGGAACTCCCTTTCTTAAAGTCTGCCAATAACGTTATATATTCTTCACAATGTCTAATAAGAGAGTAAAAATCATTGCCTTTGTCTGGACGACGTTGAGCGATAATAAAGCGGCGATCAGCCCCATATTCGTGGACTCGTAGCTTTTTTTCAGCGCCTTCTACCCACCAATCATCAATACTCTGAATTGCAGCGCCTACCTTCTCCGCATTAAAGCTCGCGGCGTTTCTTCCATCAGGTAACTCAACCTTCGCATATTGGCGCGACGCTTCACCTCTGGCCAAATGGTCGGTAAAGCATTGGCTGGGGATGATCTCTTGGCAAAACGTGGTCTTTATCTTGGCGGTAATATCCGCGAACCAAAAAACGCTTGGGTCTGTTAAAGCAGACTCCATACCAGCAGCTAGCGCTTTAAGAACGCCGCTTTCTTTTTTTGGCCAATTGTCCCAGGTTAATTGAGTCGCATCTTCAATCACAAAAGACTGATCATCAGACGTTAGTATTTCTATCTGCATAGATTTTGCGTGTTGGTTTCGCCATAACCAGCCACCCAACAATATGTTCTTACAATAGCGCTCAGCAAGCTGCAGGTATCCTCCTGCAGCTTTGTACTTAAGCGCCAACTCACTCAGAAGAAGATGTACTGACTCATCGCTGCAAACTAACGGATGAAGCGAGTTGGCTTCGACCCTGAGAGAAAAGCGACAGTACAGCTCATTGACGGTGGGGGGTACATAACAGGTTTCTATTGCGACAGGATTGCTATAAGCCAAATCTTGGGGTTGTATATTTTTAGGCTGGTTTCCCGACTGGTAAGCTTCTGAGTGGGAACATTTCTGACCTTGGATATGATTAATTTCGACCTGCAGAGGTTCAAACTCACTCACATCAGTCTTATAAAAAAAGACTGCTTTACTAGGGCTCAGCGATCGCTGATAACTAAGATGTTTGCAGAGCTCCATAACGCCCACCTTATGCTTTTTTTATAAGAATACATCTTTTCTCTGTATAGATATTCCAAAATGAGTCGTTGAAAAACGCCTTCTCCCCTTTCAAACGTACCTCAATGGCTGATTTACAATTGACCATACCAATAAGCGGCTCAGCAAAAGCATGAGGTTGTTCGATGCTTCCATAACGCTCACCAGGCTCTTCCAGTAACGCGTATCCCACCATCGCTGGTTTTTCAAAACTATCCCGACTGCAGCTTTCAAATATATCGTCAAAGCCCTTTAGCTTCGTTTTTGACGGGCATACCCAGCATCCATTTCTTGGTAACCGCACTAATGTAGAAAATAATAACTGCCGATCTGAGTAAACTTTACACCAGTCCTTACTCTCATATAAAGATGGGGGTTGTAAGCACCCACCGGCGAAAGCAGAAGGCAGCGCCGCCTGTAAAAACTGCACATCGGCACTGGTGAGTAGTACCTCTTCGTCATTCCGTTCAAGCTCAAGAACAACATCCATGACTAAATCGCAGTATCTCGATGTAATCACACCAGGGCGTTTTATGGATTGATCATCTCTTTTCAGAACAGAAAACTCAGGTAACTTTGACGTTGGCTTTGCTGAATAACCACGTATAAACCAACCTACGCCTTTTACTCGAAGGTTACGGCTCATCAACTTATTCATTCGTCTTTGAAAATTATGCGCAAAGCCCCATAAGGCGGTCAGTGAAGGAACGCCGGTAAGATAGGGGTTTGCTAATGAGTTGGCATCAAACACCCGCGATCCTTGAAGATACAAATACTGTGACGAAGATGAGGGGACTTCAGGTGGTGTTGCTACCTTTCCAAAGCTTCTCAAAAGCCATAAGAGCTGACTTTTCAGGGGTGTTAGTAGCTGTGGATGATAAGCGTATTTTGACGTTGTGTTACCCCTTTGTAATTGCTGGTGTAAACGCTGGTTTAATAAAGAGATCAATGTTGGGTATTGGTCATAGTCGACTTCTAATAACTGACGTTCTAATACACCAATTCCGCAATCATCAATGCTGTAAGCATTTTCCAGGCATACCTCCCGCCACTCAATAAGTGGGGCAATCCACTCTGCCAGTTTCTTTCTAATAAATCGTAAGCTAACAACACGACTCTTCTTTCTTAGTTGTCGTGTTTGCTGCCTGTTACTTGACGCCAATGCGTCCAAGGCCTGTAGAAAAGCTTTATTACGGATAGCTCCGATTTCAAAAACTTCTTTTCCCGCCAAGACTCTGGCCAGCCTTGAATGATGCAGGTTGCTTGTATTTGAAGGCCAAACAGGTGGTGGGTAATTCAATACAGAAATATGCCCTCCAAGCGATGAACTCAAATCCCCCACGCTCGCAGGGTGAGCATGACTAACATCAGCAAAATGCCCTACGTGTTGAGATCTATGCTGCTGAAGTGATGCTTGTACCGCATGAGACACCACTGGCGTAATGGAAATATAATCACCTTCATAGGGGAAACGTAACTGAGGTGAAAAATCACTCACCTCTGACGGTATCTGATTTTCGTTTATCGCCTGCAGTACCTGCTCTCTTAGTTCATACACCTGACGCTTTGTCATTCCTAACGCTTGAAATGCTTTTTGCCACTCAAGTTCTTTTTCAACAAGTAAATTCGCTAGGTTACAAACCCGTTGCTTCCATAAAAAAGATGATCCAAACAACTTCGCTTTATTCACCGCACTCGCATTGTGAGACCAACCAAGCATCAGTGGAAATAGTGACGAAGAAATAACGCCTTCGGTCATTGGTTGAGCTTCTACGATCAAACGCTGCCCAGATACTCTGGTATCGGGATATTTTAGATTATGGCTATGCAACCAACGTACTTCTGATACACAAGTATCCAGGTGCTTCTGATTTTTCAATGTAGCTTTGGCAAGTTTTTCATCTAACAGGTATTTAACAGTATCCCGCTTTAACGTCAGATTCAGCAAAACCACCAGGGCTAAAATTTCATTTCCCGTTACATCTAACAACGGCGTGTAAGGCGCGAAGGCTTTGCGTATCTGTAGAGATTGCTCATCTTGATCGTTAAGGTTAAGTAACTGGAGAAAGTCCATATTCATTACCACCCTGAAAGATAGGCGTTCTGGGCTTGTGGTGATGGCTGACCATGCGCAGCACGAAACTCAAAGACCTGGCGTAGATAAAATGCAGGCGTATGGCTACCAAGTTTAGTCTTACTCGGCAGCCGCAACGAAAGCTCCAGAAAACCCTCCTGGTATAACCGATAAACTTGCTCATGAGATGTTGCAAGAACAACGGCAACCTCTGCCACAGATAGCAATACATCAGCTATATTAGCTCGCTTTGTTTTTGGGTTGTCTAAGACTAGAGCCTCAAGGAATGACAATACCTCATCCAGTATAAAGTTCTGACTCACATGCTCGCTCGGAAAATGACTGGCAGATAAGACCATGTTTCCAAAAACATGTTGAAATGACGTTTTGTTGAAGCCTGCTATTAAACGCTGCTCTGCTGTATCACCACAGCCTTGTAGCTCATTTTTTAGCGACTCAGGCCAACGACTGAAATACTCAAGCGCGCCCTTCAGGCCTGCAGGTTCAATCTTTTTATCCGTCTCCAATCCTTTGTTTCTTCTCAAGTAATACCACAACAACGCGCCGTACCTGATTGAGAGCGATGGTTCACTAGATAAAGCGCTTTCTGTGTTAGAGATGTGACCTACTACAATTTGGCTCAGTGTTAGTGCGTCGCAATCAGCACTTTCAACGCTGGCACTCTTCAACTCGAAACCGCAGGTACATGTTCCAATTTGCTCATGGTCTAAATAATTCAGCGTCGCTTTACAAGCAGGGCAGCGCTCCAGCAATACGCATTCGTGTTCAACGCAGGCGGAATAATGTAAAAAGTGCCAATGCTGGCGTATATAAGAGGACTCGGCTAAGCAATGAGGACAAACAGGTATACCGTCACTGCGCAAAAAACAGCGAGGTGTAAAAACGCCATTACGGACAACGGCACTCAAGCCATTGCCGTATTTATCAGAAGAGTTAAGAATCGCTAATTTAAGTAACGGCAACCGTTCTAAACCAGTCAGAGACTCAACTAAGCGGATCGCACGTATACGAAAACTACTACTTTGTTTGGCGTGGTAAATATTAATTTGGGATAAAGCGAGAGGAAATGCGCTGGCAGCATCGCGGTCATTTTCCCATAACCATTCCCGAATAGATCCGCTGAGTAACGGGTAGGATTCAAGAAAATTAGCCGATGAGAGCCGAAGCAAGTAGCTCTCTAACGATTCATCTTCATAAGGTTCTGGCCTGACAAGTAGCTGCATACGACCTCGTATTCACTATTCGTTATCCATCTACAGCCCATCTAGAAACTATTAACGCCCCAGCAGCCCCCCTTACCTCAGCTTTTCTAACAACTCTGCCTTCTCTGATTCTTTTAGCTTAGCGATGACGCAAATCAATTCTGCCAACATATCATCATCACAATAGAGGTATGCAACAGGTACACCTAACTCATCCGCCATACGCTTGGCAGTTTGATAATCAGGAGCATGCTTACCCTTCTCATATTGATTCATTCTAGCGCTTGCCGTGTTGGGATCCATACCAAGCCGAATACCGAGTTGTTGCTGTGTAAGATTGGCAGCCTGTCGAGCAGACCTCAATCTGTGTGCCAATGGACTATTCATTTATCTTAACTATCAGTGGAATGAAGCTAAGATTTTCTTAGTATTACAGGCAATTTGATACTAAGCAATACTTAGTATTCTTTCATGAGGAAATCAATGGGACTTTTAATATTTATCCTATAGAAAAAGAAGATGTCTGATCTAATCAAGTATGAAGATAAAAACCAGCCGAAAGATCATGGCATATGTTACTACAGAGCGGTCATGATGCATTTATACAGGGAAAGGCAAAACGCAAGACCTACCGCTCTACTCCCGATACAGCTTCAAATGAGCTATGATGTGTTTGTGCGAACATACATTTAAAAGAGCGGAGCAAACCATGGGTAATCATAACGTAAAAAATAATATTGCCGTGCTAGGAATCTATTTAGCTAAACAAAGTTTCCAGCTTCACATTGTGTGATAATAATGGCCTGACAGTACTTAAAAAGAAGTTAGCCCGAAAAAATCTATGTGGTTTCATCGCTCAACTTCCAGCGTGTATCATTGGTATCGAAGCTTGTGGTGGGTAACATCACTGGACGCGCATTTATGAGAAGCTTGGCCACACGGTACATATGATTGCCCCACAATTTGTAAAATCCAATAAAATGATGCCGCTGATGCCGAAGCGATCTGTGAAGCCTTACAGCGCCCCTCTATGCGTTTTGTTCCCTCAAAGAGTGTGGCACAACAAGATATTCAAAGCCTACACAGAATCCGCAGCCAGGCTGTTGCTATAGGAACGGCGCATGCTAATCAAATTCGTGGGTTGCTGATGGAAAATGGCCTGATTATTCCGCAAGGGATTTCATCTATTAGAAAGTCGATACCTTTGGTGTTGGAGGATGCCGGCAACAAATTGACCTCGATGTTTCGAGAGCTTTTAAACAACCTCTATGAAGAGATGGTACATCTAGATGCACGCATTAAAACGCAGGAAAATACACTTGAATCACTTTGTGCACAAAATGAAGACTGCCAACGTCTTCTTAGTATTCCCGGCTTAGGCATCTTAGCGCAACAGCACTGGTGGCCTCCATTGGTGATATCAGTGCATTTAAAAATGGCCGTAAATCGCCTCATTAGAGATCTCATCAAAAATAATTCGGTTAACGACTGATTCTATATTGTTATAGTTTCCTTGATAACCACCAATTACGCTAATACAAGCCAGCACTGGATCAATTTTTTCCAGTGTGCTTTTAATACTTCAGTTTCTTGAAAGTTAAACATTATTTTTCTTGTTACTAGTTAATTTAGAAAATTTTTAGAGCCGTATAACGCCTACTGTAAAGTATTTTTTTTGGATCAGTATTGAAGTGTAATCAACACTATTTTTCGAGATACTTCTGAAACTACTTTGGTTTTACATTTGCATCCCACATAGTAAAAGGGACTGCAAAGTATTAGCTCATATTTGCCCACTTTTGCACTAAACATATTTCAACACTCAAAGGATGAGGGCGTTCTGAGCCAGGATTGTTCACAGAAGAAGTAAAGCTGCAACAAGCAGTGAAAATAACCCATGGGAATCACCTGCATATTCTGGCTCAACATGAACACCCATTCTCGCCATTTTTCAAGGATGTTGTCGCATTTTGTTGCTAAGCAACGTCTTTGCTTTCAGGATTTAATGACACTTCATCTATAAAGTCCCAATTACGAATATTATTTCGCCATCTAGTCGGGTTTGCTTGCTGCGCTTTTAAATATGTTTCTTTTCTATTGAGCAACAATTGGCTATCCAAGCCATTATGTCGTTGCTCTGGCGTGACATATTTAATACCGCTGTGTTTATGTATTTTGTTGTACCAACTTACGAAGTTTGTGACCCAGCCTCTCGCTTCTGATAAATTTTTGAAACCATCTTTAGGCCACGAATGATGGTATTTTGTTGTTCTAAAGAGTGATTCAGAATAAGGATTATCGTTACTGACCCTGGGCCTTGAGTAAGAGCTAGCAACACCTAGATCACGCATTTTAGCCTGCATAGTAAAACTTCTCATTGGCGCGCCATTATCAGAATGTAAAACAGTGCCTTTATTCACACACTTTTCACTCCAAATGGTACGCTGAAGAAAATCAGCAGCGAGCTCTCCCAACTCTCGGTCATACACGTCTGCACCGACAATTTTGCGACTAAATATATCCACAATTAGATAGAGATAATAATGTTGCCCTCTTGTTTGAGTGGCTAAATATGAGATATCCCAACTCCATAACTCATTGGGCTTGGTTGCTATTTGCGCCTCTGGCTTAGTGTGTTTCTTATTCGATTTAGTCAACGAACGGTCAGCGAGCTGACCGGCCTTCTTAAGCACCCTATAAAATGTTGATTCAGAACCAATATAACGGTTGTCGTCAGCTAAGGTAGGCACGATATAGCCAGGTGGGTAGCTGGCAAATTCTTCTTCGTTGCAGGTCTTAAGGATAAGTGCTGTTTCTTTTAGTGATAGTTTGTTTGTGGGTGCTGGCCTAATGGCGTTAGGCCTCGCATCTTCAAATAATTGTCCACTTTTCTCATGATACCACCGCTGAATAGTGCGTATTGATAACCCAAGTGTTTTGCATGCTATCGCTTTTCTAGCGCCATTTAAGGTAGCTACATTAATCATTTTAATGATTTTGTGCCGCTCAGGGAGAGGGGTTAATCTTCCTCGCTGTTGTCCCAAAGGGCATTGTACTTTTCCCGCAACACCAACAATGCAGCCGTTTCTGCAAGTGCTTTATCTTTTCTAAGCAACTCTTTTTCAAGTGCCTTGATCTTCTTCTTATCCGCTCGTCGGACAGTATCTAACTTGTACTGGCTATCTTGAGACGGTTGGTGAGCCGCGATGGATAAAGCCTTCCAAGACTTAACGTGTTCAACAAACAAACCGTGCTCACGGCAATAACTCGCTAATTCATGCTCTGACATCGTGGCTGTTGCAATAACAGCTGCAAACTTCTGGTCGGCTGAATAATCACTACTATCTTGTTGATCACTTTCAAACCCATGCCCATTATCAACCAATTCCTGCCTCCACTTATGTATAGTGCCTACACTTACACCCAGCTCACCAGCTATCTGCCTATGTGAATATGAGTAAGGTGGTAACAACCACGTTTGAGCTTGTTGTTTGGTTTCTAAGTCTACTGCATGTGCCGGCATTATTGTCTCCTTGGATTAAAATATGAGGCGACAACAAGCCTGACACAGCGGGAGAATCACCGTTCAACTTCACCAGAATACGCATCACCTGAGCATCCAGCTTAAAACGACTTATACACTCAATTTATCTTAGGATCTTCGAACGACTGTACTTCAGGTACGGGAAGCAGTTCACGCCGGTAATAAACTTTCTGGTTAAATTTGCCATCTTGCCCCCCAGTCATGATCAACAGGGAAGACTTCACACAACTCGAACATCTTCGCTAACGCCTCTGAAGAATTGGAGATGCACAAAGAAAGCTAAAGAGCAATACATACCTCTCTTTGAGCGTTTGCTATGCAGTGATTGCGCTTACGATACCTGGCCGTTCAACTGAACAGGGAATCCGAAGCATGGTCATCCACGGATGAGACGGCGACCCTTTCCCACTTTGGGATAATAAGGCTTGATTATTGTCGCTAAACGCTACTAGGGAACTAACCTCTCCATGCGACCAATAAACTTTTCTTTACGCGCGAGGCTTATAACTGAATTCATTGTCGGCAAAGGTAAGCTGGTTATCCATCGATGTACCCCTGAAAAACTATGACTTGTATTGCACTAATAGCGGTGGGCTTAATCGCATGTTCCTTAACTGATTCTAGTTTTTGCAAACTGTGAGTAGTAAGTACGAGGGAAGGTACGAACAAGTTGCCCCAATCCATCTGTAAGCCCCATTATAGCTAATGTATTCACCTGAATTCGTAGCCTCCGTAGTACCGTCATGAGAATGAGTAATAATTTTAATAGGTTGATTATCATGCACATTAACGTAGCACTTATTAGATGAAATCCCGCTATTCTGTAGTTAAAAACTTTTTATATTATTGAGGCGTGGGTTAATAATAACCCGTATGCGGATATAACAACCCACTCGATGTTAAGTATTTGTATTGATTATAAAAACTTTATATAAATTTGTAATAGATAACAGATTGATAGTTTTTTTTGGGTTATTTTTGCCCCTGATTTTTATTTGTAGAGTAGTAACTTACTAATAATTAAGTACTTATTTATTGGCATTAATCTTGTATGTATTTCTATAAAACATTGTCATTGTGGTTTTATTGAGTGGGAAATACTCGATAGCTGCTAAGGAAGGTGCAGACAAGTTAAGTTCGGCGACCTTAAAGCAAAATGGTACATGATGTGTTCAATTTAACTTGTGACTTGTTAGCAGGTTTTTGAGCAATCAACCTACGTTTGGTAGGTGCTGTTAAGCTGACATTAATTAACACTACTTAAGGGATAATTATATAGTAGATTAAAAATTAATATATCTACCTAAATCGTTTAATTTTATAAGATTAAAACGATGGTTTTTTGTTTTAAAAATTAAACAATAATTGAAATATGGAGCACTTAAATGGTTACTAAAAAAAGTGATGGGAAACCTATCGAAGTAACAGAAGAAGATCTAGAGAATTTCAGCGGAGCTTTTGACTTAGAGACAGGACCTGACACACCTTGGAGCAGGATTGTGGAGAGTGTCGATGATGAAACTAAAGCTGAATGGAGGAAAAATCTCGGTGATAAATATATCCCTGATTTATGTGACGAAGAGCTTAATAATTTAAAGGATGCGCTTTTTGACGATAGTCTTTCAACTCCTTGGTCGGTCATAGTAGATGCGGCACCAGAAGAGTGGAAAGAAAAATGGAGGAATGAGCTGAAGAAAAAATATGATAAAAAATAGTTAATAATAAAGTTCTTAAAAATATTGAGACTATAACCACCCAGATATGGTGGTGTCATACATATATTAATATTATTGACTTGTGTACAAATACTGAGGATAAGCAGTACTCCCTAAGTGCAGCATTGGAGTATTTTACTCTAAAGAAATATTATCAAAGAGGCTAAAAACCGATACTCAGTAATTTTTCTACATTCATGTTAGAAATAACATTTATCGAAAAGTAGGAGGCTATGAAATATTATTCCAATACACTACTCTAACAGTAAGGCTAGCACGATGAGAAAATACAAGTTCTTACGATCACGCCACAAGATCGAGATAGATATAACGTGGCAGTGTAATTTAAAATGTTTTGATTGCAATCGGTGTTGCGGGACGTCTCCAACAGGTGAAAGAATGTCTGTCGATCAGATTGAACGATTCATTGCCGAAAGTAATCTAAACTCCTATAAATGGAAAATAATTCGACTAGTTGGTGGAGAACCAACACTCCATCCTGATTTTCCAACAATTGTACGACTCCTACTAACATATAGAGATTCTTTTTACGAAAAAGATAAACCAAAAATAATAGTCTGCACGAATGGATATAGTAATAAAACTAAAAAAATACTATCCGAATTGCCATGCGAAATTATAATAGATAACTCAAATAAAAGTTCAGAAAATGTTGCTCACATTGGTCATTTCAATATGGCGCCAATAGATATTAGAGACACATCAAAAGATGACTTTACTTTGGCATGCACAAATACTACATATTGTGGAATGGGATTAACACCAAATGGGTATTATCACTGTCCAGTTGCAGGCAGCATTGACAGAATATTTGGTAAAAATTTAGGCTATAAGAAGCTACCTGAACAAGTTGATGAAATGGACAATTTAAAACAAGAGTTTTGTAAGTTATGTGGTTTTTATGATATGGATGACACTAAAGTCGTCCCAAGCATCGATAACATTAAGCTCCTTGATTCGCAACCAACTATTTCTAGCTCCTGGAAACAAGCACTCAGAGATATAAAGATACAAGGTCGTCATAAACTAACGAGGTATTAGCAACATGACGATTCAAAAAGACCTAATGCAAGCGATTATAAGCTCCTTCAAATTAGATTTAGATGGACTTCATGGAATAAATCATTGGGCTAGAGTTTATATAAATGGAAAAATAATAACTGACCTACACGGAATTAATGGTGAAGTCGTTGAATTATTTTCAATATTTCATGATTCAATGAGGCTATCTGAAAGTATTGATAAATGCCATGGATATCGTGGAGCAGAGTTTGCAAAATCACTTCGCGGCAAATACTTTGAGCTATCTGATAGAGACTTTGACCTTCTTTATAAAGCGTGTAAATTCCATACTTATCCAATAAAAATAGACAATATTGTCATTCAATCTTGTTGGGATGCTGATCGACTAGATTTAGGGCGTTATGGATTGCCATTAAACAAAAATTTCATTGCCCCATCTACCGTTGAAAACCTAAAAATAATTAATGAAGCATACACAAATGGACTTAACCATTATGAACCACCAATCACCAAAATTTGGAGTAGAAGAAAAGCAACCCAAAAAACATCAGCTTTTTACTAACGACAGAATTCAAGCTGAAGGGATTGTCCTTGTTCATATGCCTAGAGCGTTACCAAAAGAAGATACGCTAATCCCAAACATATGCTATTTGAAAGAGCGCCACTCCCTCTTAAAAGTACCACGAGTTATCATTGAATTCTGCATCAATGGCACTATCACTGGCGATAAAAACTTCGACCACTTCTCCTGCTTAGTTCTAATTCCATATGCTAATATCAATGATTGTACAAAATCTAATATTGTTAACGTATGGCCTACAGGCTTTTCGTTTTTGGGCTCTGTCAAGATTCCAAAAAATTCCATAATTTATAAAGGAGCAGAGGGTAAAAAAAGCGATAAAAATAGAGTTTTGAATAAATTGATTTCAGATCTTGGCAAAGAGCATATGCAGATCGTATCCCACCACAATGGTTTACAACGCACTTCTTGGAGGTCATGCCATAATAATCGTGATCTCCTCGCTAAAGAAAATATAATAAACACAAATAAAATGATGAAAGAATTTGCTTCAGAACAAAATATCACAGGTTGTGGGTCAAATTATAACTACAAGGTAGGCAGATATATACACCGGTTGTGTGCATTTTATATGGGATTCAGAATGATGGGGGTTGATACTTTCTGGATGTCATATTCATTGAAGAATGCCAAGCGAGCGTGCCAACGCTACCAAATAGCCTTAGAAGAATCACGCGCTTCGCTTACCTTGTCTCAAATTTCAAGCTCTGCTTGGGAAATTGTAGAATGGTATTCAAAAGTTAGCAATTATATCATGGATATCCACATATTAATTATCGATTCTGGCAATTTTTATTTGGATTTTCTTCCAGCAGAGAAAATTACTGGGCTCAACAAAGAACTAGAAAAGAACTTCTTTTTTTCTCCCGATTCTAACGACAGTTTTATAGATAAGGAGACAGTAATAAAAAGAGCGCAATCTTATCATTATTATAGAGATAAATTCAAACGAACAGACCGAATAAAACCTAATCATAAATTAGTAAATTTTCTAAGTGATTTTGCACACTCAAACCTTGATATAGAAAAAACTGATATTGATACCATTGATGATTTTCTTGGTCTTTGGCTAAAAATAATAGATAAAAAGTACCCTACGTTTGACCAAGAAATAAGAAAACTTATAAAGCTAATATAAACAAATTAATTACTGGGAATCAAGATGTTTACTATTAAAGAATTTGAAGACTTTCCAATTATATTGGTTAATGATTTTTTGCCTGACAATATGATAGATAATCTATACGTTGTTTTAAAAGAATATGAGGAAAAATTCAATATTCCAAATTGGAACTCTAAAGACAAATCAAACAGTAAAAAGATGTCTCTTTGTATGGGAAAAGATATTTGGTTTCCTTTTATATGTAAAGAGGAAAATGAAAATATTACCCATAAAGTACCAAGTGCAATTTATGACTTTATCGAAAATTACTTATTCCACCAAGGTTTAATTGAATTTTTTAAATATTCAAGCCATGACATTTTTAGGGTCATCCCTAGCCAAGGACCAGATGGTAGGTTTCATATTGTTTCATATGGTAACGGTGATTATTATAATTGGCACAAGGATACATCGCTTGCAGAGGGAGCACTTTTGTATGGAAGCTCTCCTTCTAGAAACATCCTATTCACTTTCAACCTTACTTTATGCAAAAGTAATAACTTGTCTGGTGGAGATACACTATTTATGCACAACAACAAATCTCTAAAAATACCGTTTACAAATAACTCTCTCGTAATTTTTCCAACAATAATTAATCATGCTGCTACAAAAATAGTGTTCAAAAAAGAAGAATCCTGGGAGAATAACAGGTTTAGCTTGCAGTTTTGGATGGCAGGTACTCAAAATTTTTGTACAGAAAATATCAAAGAATTACGTTGGTGATGAAGTCTATGTAACGCTCGACAATTAAAAAAGCTGACAACTATATCCATATAACTAAAAAGGTTTTTGCCATGAAGTGGTCAGAAAAACTAAAGATATCAGAGCTTAAGGATAAATATTCAAAGCAACGAATTATAACTATTGCTGACGCTCTGGATCCAGTAGACTCAGAGCTGGTTTACTCATCCTTAAACGATGTGACAGAAGGGAATATTTGGTATCAAGCGCTCCGAGGAAACCCACACTACATCAATAAATCTGACGTATCAAATACTCACGACTTTCATTATAGATTCGATAAGTTTCCACTTTCAAATATCACAATAAAAAAACTGCTTGGTGTGACGGCAGACTCCAAACGAGCCGACTTTCGAGCAGTAATGAAATATGGAGACAGCCCTGAAAAAGAATTACCGTCTTTCCACCCCCTATCAAAGCTCGGAAGTTTTCTAAACTCAGATGAATGCTATTCATTATTTACAGAGATTACTGGCCATAAATTCACTAAGAACAGCACTGTAAGTTTTCTCAGTCGATATATGGCAGGTGATTATCTTAGTACTCATGACGATAGCGATCCTAAAAATGAGAGAGTTTTAACATTTATACTAAGTCTAAATAAAACGTGGGAGCATCACTGGGGTGGACAAACATTAATTTTTAATAAAAAAAATACGGACAGTGTAACCGACTGCATTATACCTTCATATAATACGTTAACTATTTTTGATGTCCCGTTACTACATTGCGTACTGCCAGTTTCTAATTTTTCTCAAGCCCCAAGATACGCAATATCCGGCTGGATTCATAAGTCCCCACGAATTTAATGTAATTCGCGATGAATTTTCCAACCCAAGAATTGCCCCCCCCCCCCCCCGAAAATTAACGGTTAAAAAAGGGTGGATTACCAATTAACCTCTAATTAGGTAACAATAAATAATGAATACAGTCGAGCAGATGCACCTAAATTACCCAAATTTATTTCGTTTAGTAGAATCTCCAGGACATAAAGCTCAATTTAAAAACTTCTTTGATCCTCCTGACGATAACTTGATTGGTAACGCATATATTATTCCTAAAGTAGAAGATAAATGGTTATACATAATAGACGAAGAAGGTAGGCTTCACATTCCAGGAGGAAAGAAAGAACCGGGAGAAAAACTTATGGATATTGTTGAACGCGAATTGATGGAAGAGGCTGGGGCATTAGTAAAGTCTTATACCATTATAGGTGGATGGGATACTTACATAAAAAATCCTCACTTAAAAAAAGAACAATTACCTTATCCGCATATGTATATGGTTGTCGGTTACGGTATTGTAGAGCCTATTTGCAGTCCAACGAACCCTATTGGTGCAGGAAAAACCGCCAAAGTTATAACTGACAGCTTAATTAAGGTAGTTTCTGCTTTCACTGCTCATGGCCGAGAAGATTTAGCTGAGCTGTACCTTTTCGCAAATAAAAGCGGTGAGTTAATTAACTGACTCACTCTTAAATTCAAGGGTATAACAATCAGTCATTACTCCCAAAAACATGTCCATTTCTTCAGTTAACTGGACAACACTAGTTTTCTACCAATTTTTGAGCGCAGCCAGATATAACTAGAAGCACTAAAAAAACACGTCTCCTTTCTTGGGGAAAAGGTATCCTGAGAAATCATACCCTATATGATCGACTGTGCCGTACTGTGAAAAATCCACATCCGAAAAATCAACTTCGGCTTCAAGGTATTGCACAGCATAGGCGTTCCATACCTCTTTCACTGCTAAAAAGTTTTCAAACGCATCCTCGCCGGTTAATACGATTTTGTCTTTTTGGTTATCCATTACTTATCCCTTTGCGTAAGCTAGTCATCATCCCTAGCCGCTAAAAATAAATTCCGCTCTTCGTCGCCGTAGCGAGAAGGAAGATTTCGGTGGTCTTGGTTGAACTGTGCCCCATCGCTTTGGCTAACAAGTTAATCGGGACCGGTTCGTCGCTGTCATCATGGCGACCCCGTAGGCATGATGCAAGCCTTAGCCGATTGCTTGTTCGCAGTGAATACCGGCCCGGACCTTTTTGACGCTGACGAATATTAAAGACGCGATCCAGCCAATCCAATAAGCGTCACGATACCGGTACCGCACGAAATTCGGGCAATTTTTCACGCCCTCGCCAGTCGTGTGTGCATTTATTGAGAGTCCGAAAGACGATCGCCCGTCTGCCCATAAGACCCGTTGGCGATGATTTCCCGTGCTTTCGAAGGATGACAGCCGGTATCGTGCAGCATCTGGCAAAACAAGACCCGCGCGGGCTACTCGTCTTGGGCCGCACATAAAAAGGCGTGACGCTCGGCTTTGGTTAAATACAAACGCCCGCCGGTGCGCGAGAACAGGCGCATTTCATGGACGATGTCGTGGCGGGAAGTGTCCCTTATTGGTGTGTCACTGTGCGGGTGGTGGTGTGGTATTGTGTGATGTGTCATCTCAAGTTCCTCGCGCCGCGTGGTGGTCGAGCGTATGACTCAGCGACATCTGCGGCGCGGATGGGTCACTTCGTCCTAGCCGCGCACAGCCGCGACCGGTCCCGTTTGACACACTCTATCTCCATCCAGTATCAGGAATTTTAGACACAAAAAGCTGCTTTGGAGTACGGGTTTTCTGCCTTCATTAAAATTGTGTTAGTGCTCTTCTGTCCACTGCCACGCCAGTTTTTGTGCTTCTTGGATCTTCGAGGTAGTCAACATTTCTTCTTTGCATTGGACTGAATAAACTACTTTTTTAACAACTGGGTCAATGACATTTGATCCGTAAATCTTGTAGCAATCAGGGCTTCATCAACAGAAATTGCATTCGGGTCGTAACGTGAATAACTAGCAACCTCTGCGAATTTTAGGTCATTGATCGTTTGCAGAAAGGGATTTAGCAGGCTTGGATAAAAAAGCTGATAGGCATTGGCTAGATGCTCTTTGGTCAAAGTTTTAGCACCGTCAAAAAGTGCCATTTTAACCGCCTCATTCAATAAGTGCTTTAGCTTACGAACCTCGCCTCTGCAGGCTGCAAATAGCGCTAGCGTTGTATGTTTTTCTTCTAACTTTGGAGGTAGATCAAAAGGCATTCGTATGGCTAAACCTTTTAAGAATCGCACGAAGTCCTCTGGCCCTTCCGATAATTTAAAATAAGGTATTTGGCGCCTGCAAATCAATCGAGAAGCCCACTGCGGCTCTTCTGCGATCAATTCAGCCCAGGGCATACCGACTAACACAATGGGAATTTTCGTTTCTTCAGTGATATATTTCAGACGATTAGCGATTAACTGCCGGTATTGGGCTGTCTTGAATTCAATCAATTCTTGGAATTCGTTAATAATAATCAGCTCTGTCTCACACAGCTGCAAACATCGCACGAGCGATTCCGTGAGCCCTAACTCATGACTACGTCCTGTACGATATTCTGTCCCAAACTGCCCTAAGTCCATCAATAGTTGAATGATTGTATGCTCAAGCGTTAACTTGCTTGGGATACGACTCACCAGAATAGGCTTTGTTAACACGTTACGCCGTTGCTGACTAAAGAAACGCTTACTGTAGTGATTGATAAGCTGAGTTTTGCCTGAGCCCGTATCACCTGTAATGAGCATACTCTGCTGCTCTCCCCCCAGAGTTCGGTTGAAACGTAAGCGCTCAAAATCTTCGATGATGGTTGTTAGGGCCGGATGTTCAACAAAGCAGTCGTTGAACGCGAGTAAGCGGCTTGTCTGCTCTTCGCTGAGAGTGATCATTAATAAGGATCCAGATCCGAGACCATATCGTCCCAGTTGTCGAGTAAATCGTCAGATTCAGGCTTTTGGTTTTCTACTTTTTCATTCATTGGCACTTTGCTGGGAACAACCGAGGATACTGAATCGCTACCAACATTTTGATGCTTGGCTAAGCTTTTCATACCGCCAATGCTTTTGCTTGGTCTCTTTGGCCGTCTTTGAATATTATCGACCTCTTCCTGTACCCGCTGCTCTATATACTGTCTGGCTTCAGCTAAGCTTTCCATATCGACGTGCCGACGGGTTTGATAGCGAATCAACCTCTTGTTGGTCTGATGTTGAAGTAATGTTAATCCTTGTGTGTAGTTATCCGGATCTACGCTAGGGACTTTAATATAGCGATCTTGATCTTTCAGATACACATAGATGCAACTCATATCCATAGGGTTTAGCTTCACTAGGAGCTTTAGGCTCTTCTTTCCCGACGGTAGTGATGTACTGCGCCTGTATTCCACCAGTTCATCATTTTCATAATGAATCCCTTTAAGATGTAAGCCTCCTTTTCGTAGAACAAGCTCAAAAGTTTGGCCTAATTCAATAATGAGTCGCTCTGCTGTTTCTCCCGTATATTGAGCGGGAGGGAATTCAGAAACGCCGATTTGCCACGACAAATAAGGAATGTGCGTCTCGCGGGCATTAGCAGAGCGATGATAAACATCAATAATCCACTTATAAAACACATCTATGAAGGCTGAAAAGCGCATGACGGCGTCTTTTTTAGGGTTGTAGTCCTTTAAATCATCTATTTTAGAGAATGTTTTTCCCGGTATTGAGACCAGAAGCTTTTTGTTAACAGTTCCAAAAAACCGCTCTACCAACGGTTTGAGCCAAGGGTGAGCTACAGGGTTGTACTGGATATCACTCACAACTACTCGGCATAGCTGATCTAAATTTTTACTCCAAAATTCTGCACCATTATCGACAACCAGCGTTTCAATTTTTCCTGAGCATTCCCAGTCATGCTGGATATGAGGATACTGTTTTTTTACATAGCTTTTGTCCAAACAAGCATTTAATAGCGCCTTACAAACTGAATCATAACTAGGTTCGCGATACCCCAGATAGAAGCCCACAACACAATGGCTGTAGCTATCGATGAGCAGGGTTAAATACGGTCTACCCAGTGGAATATTCAATTCATCATCTAATAAGATAAGATCCAAGGGCGTGTGGTCTATTTCAACTCTCTCCATCACTCGCGTGAGGGTAATATGAGCGCCTACAGGACGATATTTTCGATCTGCATATTGTTTACCATAACGTTTAAGTGCGACATCATAGGGTGGTAGCTTATTGATTCGATTGTAAAATCCGCTGCGACTAACGTGCATTACTTTCCCTTGAACTACGCCCTTATTCGCCAGCGTGATAAGGTCTCTATAGTATTCATACACTGACGCGATTGAGGGACGTTCTGGACGTAAATACTTTTGATTAACCGCCTGCCAGTAATAAAGGTCATCACCTGTATTTTGCTCAAGACGGTTACCTTTCTTGTGGTGTTTAGGAATTAGCGCTTCAACAGAACGACCTGAAGATACATATAGTTTTCGCCAACCGGCAAGTGTGCGCCATGAAGGCAACGGCGCTAGTAATTTATCTCCAACCACATGTAACAATGGCGTTAGATTTTTCTCAGTCCAGCCACCTTCAAGCCTTTTTCCAACCCACTGAATATAAGCTAAGCGCCTAAGGGCTTCATCGCGCAGCTCAGCTGGATAAGTTTTTAAATCACGCGGAAATATTTCTGCAGAGGGTTCTTCAAAAAAAGGGATTTCAGGTTCATTCGGAGAGAATTCATCTTCAAATAAACCAGAACTCTTTGATAACAGATCTGGCGTGGCCATATCTAGCACCAAACCACAGAATCTAACCCTAAATCAGATGAGGATAAATCTGTTTTCAACCGCCCTAAAGAGAGCCAGGTTACCGTGGAAGCAAGCACATCACCTTCTATAGCCTGAGTGCTAGATATCAAGTTGCGAACACTAACGATACCTGACTTTTTAACTAGCTCTAAAATAGCAAAGTGCAGCTCCGTAAATGATTGGAGGCCTGCATAGCGATGTAATAATTTAAGGTTATTCAAAATAGGATTTAGGCGGATCTGGCGCTCAGTCACTAATATCACCGGAATACCCAGTGCCGCCGCCCGTTCCTGACGGCATATAAACTTTGCTCTAAAATCAGTATTAGCTGCTTTAGCAACAGGTTTAACTTCAATAAAGCGTGCTCCGTTTACTTTATCAACGACAACGAAGTCAGGGGTATAAGGCAGCTCTTTACCCAAAAAACTATAGTAGAAACCTTCCGGTTGACTGTCGAAAGAAATAACATCGGGTGAATACTCAAAGTGAAAGCAGGCGTCGAACTCTAAGCCGGATTCAACGGTAATGACGTCATCAATTTTAAGACTGGCAAACTTAAAAAGGTTTTTTACGCGGGAATGTTTAAGATTACGTCGATACATAGCATTGCCACCATCTTCGTAGTATTACTACAAAAATATACCTTATGCAGGCTTTTTGTGCAAATTATGCAAACTTATATGGACTTTATGCAGACTTATGTGGATCTTATGCAAACTTATGCTGAAAACGACACATTTAAGGTGTATGGTGATAGCTCCACCAGCCACATCCCGGCACACGAATCGACCGCTGTGGCTGCTCCCTTCCAGGCCTGACCAGATTCACGGTTTATCATTGCGAGAGGACCGGCAGAGCTACCATAGCAGGCCGTTCTTCCTGTTCTTTGCAGAACAGGCGCGCAGTATACCAGCCTGTTTTTGTATTGCAAAATAAAGTCGTGTTTTTCCAATATTTCTGATTTCTATCTCACACTTTATATACAGAGTGCTGCCCGGCATGCTGCAATATTGCGTTTTTTATCCAGCGATGCATGCCGTCGTGGTGATCTCTGGCGTGCCAATACAGGTAAAAAGGTAAGGGATCTGCTTTTAATTCTGGCGGCAATGCGCAGGTCACGACAGCCCTGCCTAATGAAATTTTCTGGATGAGATTGATCGGCAGCATAAAGATCAGGTCTGTTTTTTCACAAAAGTCGGCTACCGACATAAAGCTACTTAAGCGCAATACCGTATTACGCTTTTTTCCCATCTCCCGCAGGCGGCTATCCATCATAGCCGGCCCCTTTCCGGTAATCGAAACGAAGCCATGCCGAGCGGCCAGGTATGCATCCAGAGTTATCGGGTTGTCTGCCAACGGGTGATGCGCCCCCATCATCAGCGCTGTATCAGTCACATCCAGTATTGCTCTATGAAATTGATCTTCCGCTGTCTGCGGAGCAACACCGGAAATGGCAAAGTGGATATCACCTCGTGAGAGCATCTCAAAATAGTCGGCCGGCCTTGAATCAAGCTCTACCCTCATTTCGGGCGCTTCTTGTCTCATGATCGCGAGCAGATCGGGCACATACAGCGCTGTTTCCAGATCGGGCCCGGCAATTTTAACGGTCTGTTTGGAAGTTTGCGGGCTGAATTCGGTTTCAGAGATGATCTGGCTAACGCTATGTAACAGGCTTTTAAGATCACCGATAATCTGCCCTGCCCGCACGGATAAGTCATAGCCTTCGGCACTTCTTACCAACAATGGATCAGCAAACATACTGCGTAGCCTTTGTAGCGCTCTGCTGACAGCAGGCTGGCTCATATGCAATCGCTCTGCGGCCTTTGTTACCTGCTTTTCTTCGAGCAATGCTTCCAACACCACCAAAAGATTAAGGTCAACCGACCTTAAATTCACTTTACGCATAGCAAACATCACCATAATGCATTAGATGAATTCATTATGTGCCATTACACTGTGCCCATCAAAAGCTTTTAATAAAGATCGACAAAAAAGCACGGTATACAGAACTTAAGTCACCTATGAGAGTCCGAGTATTGCTAACGGACAGTACAATTTTCATCAGTAAGGATTAGGAAAAAGATGGCGCTAGTCAAAGGGTTACGCAACCAATCAAACCATTATGGCTGGGGTGCTATTGGACTTCATTGGTTAATTGCACTGGCTATTATCGGCATGTATCCGCTAGGTTTATATATCGATTCGCTGACATACTACGATCCGGAATATCAAATAGTACCCAACTGGCATAAGAGTATCGGTATTCTGATTGCTATTACTTTGGCGATTCGACTTATTTGGCGAGCAATCAACCCCCAACCTGTGCCTATAAGCTCCCACTCAGCTCTCATCAAACGGCTGTCAAAGCTGGGGCATATCGGTTTATATCTCTTGCTGATAGCTGTTTTAGCCTCGGGTTATCTTATTTCTACCGCTGATGGCCGCGCTATTAGCGTCTTCAACTGGTTCAGCGTACCGGCTTTACCTGAACTTGTTGAAAATCAAGAAGATGTTGCCGGTGAGATCCACTTCATTGTGGCGACATCACTTATTTCCTTAGCGGCTTTACATGCTATCGCTGCTCTTAAACATCACTTTATCGACAAAGACTCAACACTCAAAAGAATGTTGGGCACCAAGGAGAATTCATGAACACATTTCTAAAAACTTCAGTCGCGCTGGGTAGCTTAGTACTCGCTTCTTCACCTTTGTATGCAGCTGATTACGTGATTGACACCAAAAACGCTCATGCATCTATTGAGTTTCGCATTAGTCACTTAGGTATTGGCTTGGTAACCGGTCGGTTCAATACATTTGAAGGCCAATTCAGCTACGATCCAGAGCAGCCAAACGACTCCAGTGTCACTGTTGATATTGATACATCGAGTATCGATTCAAACCATGCAGAACGTGATAAGCACATTCGCAGTGGTGACTTCCTGGATGTTAAAACATTTCCGACGGCTAAATTTGTTAGTACTCAATACAGTGACAACGGTGACGGTTCGGCTTCTCTGACTGGCGACCTGACACTGCATGGCGTGACTAAGCCTGTGGTTCTTGATGTCAGCAAATTAGGTGAAGGCAACGATCCCTGGGGTGGTTTCCGTACAGGCTTTGAAGGCTCTACCGAGATCAAACTGAAAGATTTCGGCATCGATTACAACCTAGGGCCGGCGTCTGAAACACTCTACCTGAATCTGTCTATTGAGGGTGTTAAACAGTAATCATTCTTTCATTGTAATACTGCTTCAATGTAAGAATAGCTTCAATATGAAAAAGGCACCTGCGGTATAACCGTCAGGTGCCTTTTTTACATCCGGTGAATCCCGGCAAAGCCGCCTTACGTCAGGCAGGCGTTTTGCTTACTACAGACCAGTTACAGCGCGGCTAAAATCGATTCCGCCTTGCTCACTTCAAACTGCTTTGGTGCTTCTACATTTAGCTGCTTAACAACACCGTCATTGATAATCATGGCATATCGCTGCGAGCGCATTCCGCCGAAATCACCTGTTTCCATCTCAAGGCCGAGTGCTTTGGTAAACGCACCACCACCATCCGCCAGCATCGTGATCTCTTCTGCGTTTTGCTGCTCGCCCCAGGCGCGCATAACAAATCCATCATTCACAGAGATGCAGGCGATCATATCCACACCCTTCGCTTTGATCTCATCAGCAAGTACAACAAACCCTGGTAGGTGATGTGCAGAACAAGTAGGCGTAAAAGCCCCTGGCACAGCAAACAAAACAACTTTTTTCCCGGCGAAAAGTGTATCCGCCATGACTGTTTCCTGACCTTCCTTTGTCACCAGCGTCAAAGCGACTGCTGGAATTGAGCTTCCTAATTGAATCACTTGAATCATGATAACCTCCACAAAGTGTGACGCTCAGTTTAATCAGATTTCACTGAAACGAACAGCATTAAAAACTAGGGCTTTCACCTATTCATAGCGTTTACCGTCCAGCTCAACCCATCCACCCGCATGGCGCTTAGCCGGATCATGATGTGTCCAGTGCACCACACCACCTTTCTCATTCCACTCATATTCCCCCTTAAAACGGATAAAATCACCCGATTTTAAGCGGCTAACCCGGGGAGCCAAATCAATATTATGCGCTATCAGCACGGTTAAGCCTGAGTTTAACTTCACTAAAAAGCGCTGATGTTGCGAGCCCTTGGTATCGTCCGGGAGAACCTTAATAACGCGCCCCTCTTCAACAACAATGAGATCACTTTGCTGATTACGGAAAGCTTCATCTATTTTACTGACCGATAAGCCAGTAGTCGATTTTTGTAATGTTGATTCCTGTGTAGCCACACTACTTTGCGGAGTTAGGCCACCCGATTGATATTCATTGGCAACCCATACCAGCCCCAACACAACAATCAGCAGAATCCGCATCTTAGGACTCATCCGTATTTTCACACCGTTTTCCTTCTTTAACGCAGATACACCCTTTTAACAGTCGTATCCACTTGTAAATTGATAGTATTAGTTTAATTAATGCCCTGATTTTAATAACCTATAAACGTAAGTAACAGCGTTATCCCAAAAAACACTGGTAGTGTTGTAAAGGAGACATTCAATGCACAACCCTATCACAGCCATTATTCTGGCTTCGCTGAAAAAGCACCCGGCCGGTTTTAGTGAATTCACCTTGATTCAGGCCATTGAGGCGGCGGGGCTTTTTGATGCACTGGACTCTCAAGCAGATGTCGCTCTGTTTCAAAAGCACTTCCTGACCATGAATGCACTTTATCAGTTACAAATTACCTTATGGGAAGAAGAAGTACTTTACCTGTCGATCTCAGCACTGGACATTCATCTTGTCCCTTCTAGCAAAGAGCCTTATAGCAAAGAGCTTCATTGCGAAAAAAAAGCGCCAACGCTGCCCGAACAAAGCCGCAATGAAGCGCTAAAATCATATTACCTTGACTGGTCGCACTATAACGAAGCAGATGAAGCATCGGTGATTCGCTTGCTGAATAGCTTTTGGCAGCGCTTTTTAAACCCAGAGCAGCGCCAACAAGCCCTCGATATTTTAGAAATAGCGGAGCAAGCCCCGGATCAAGCTACGATTAGACGGCAATTCCGCCAACTGGCGGCTAAACACCACCCAGACAAGGGCGGAGATTCAGCCAGTTTTATTGCAATCCGAGAAGCCTATGAGGTGCTACAAGAGACTGACATTAGCTGATCGGCATTAATCATCGAGGCGGATTCGCTCAAAACGCGCGAACCGGGGTATGCCGTTACGTGTTTTACCGTTAAACCGGTAAGTAATCATTGCCCCCATCTGTGGCGGTGCTTTTCGCTCGGCATCCGTAAAGCCACTGCCGACTTTAAACTGCACTCCTTCGCTATTTTCAACCAGTAGCGCCCCCAGCATGCCCTGATACTTTCCTTTTCCGGGTAAGATACCGACCACCCGGGCCTCTGCATCTTCATAACCTTTTAACTTGAGCAGATCATGACTACGCCTGGCCTGATAGAGCCCCTCACCACGATATAGCATCACACCCTCGGCTCCTTGTGCAGTCCAATCAGTTAGTTGCTGCAAAAGCGCCTGATGCGAAACAAACCGAAAAAGCGAAACCGCCTGAATATGCGGCTGTCCGATTGACGTAACCCATTTTTCCAGCACTGTTCTGCGCTGCTCGAATGTACCGGGGTAGTGTGGCAGGTCAAACAGATGAAAACGGACTTGTCGCCAGCGACTCTCATTCGGCTGTTGTTGTCGTACCAGAGCCGAGAGATGATCAAATGTTTGCCGCCCGATCCATAACTCGCCTTCAATGGCAAAGTCAGGCAACGCTCGGGTAAACCATTCTGGCGCATGAATAGGATTACCCTGACGCGTTAACAGTTGCCGGCCATCCCAGTACCCTCTGACGCCATCCAGCTTTTCAGCATACCAATAACCATTTAAGTCGATATTAAGGTCGGCGTGGTCGAGACTCCCGGCTAGCTGTAACGCCGGAAGCTTGTCGGTGTGATCAGCAGCCAGACCGGTGCTGCTTACCAAACACCCCGCCAATCCCCCCAGAAAAGCCCAGGCGGTCAGTGAAGAAGCGCTGTAATAGAAAGTATTAAAACGCGGCCGTAGAGCGTACTTGTAGCGCAGATAAGTCATAAAACCATCCTTGGTTATCTATCTTTAGTGTTTATTTACTATAGAGCAAAACTGATTTTGTAGTGCCCTCTCCTGGATAATCGTTGAATTACTATTAAATACCCCTACTAGAAAAGGCTATATAAGTACCTACTTTAGAACAGATTTTTGGATAAATAGTTGCAGCGCTCGCTTTACCATGCAAGCCTCGAATCTCAACTTTCTCGGGGAAAAATAATGCGTGCTTATCAAGTAACAACAGCCGATGGTATTGATGCAATCCAACAAGTAGAAATCGATATTCCTACACCCGCTGCTGATGAAATCCTAGTAAAGATGAAAGCTTGTTCACTCAATTATCGTGACATTCTAATCACCATGGGAGGATATGTTAGAAATGACATACGTCCCATCATCCCGTTATCTGATGGAGCCGGTGAAGTGGTCAGCGTAGGTTCGTCAGTTGTTGGCTTTACACCCGGTGATCGGGTCATTGGTAACTTTTTCCAAGGCTGGAAAGAAGGCAAGATTAATGATGCCGGACTTAACTCAGCGATGGGAGGAAGCATAAATGGCGTGCTTGCTGATTACTTTATTCTTAAAGCAGATTGCAGTGTAAAAATACCTGATTACCTGTCATATGCCGAAGCAGCAACGTTACCGTGTGCAGCAACCACGGCTTGGCACGCGCTTGTCTGCGTTGGTGAATTAAAACCAGATGACACTATTCTGTTACTTGGAACAGGCGGCGTCTCCATCTTCGGTTTGCAGATTGCTAAAGCGCTCGGCGCCAAAACAATTATCACCTCATCCAGCGATGAAAAATTAGAACGTGCGCGCACATTAGGTGCAGACCATACTATTAACTATAAAACCCATCCTAACTGGGAAGAAGAAGTCCTTAAAATTACTAACGGAGAAGGTGTAAATAATGTTCTGGAGGTGGGCGGCGCTGGCACATTTGAGAAATCCTCAAGTTGCGTAAAACCAAACGGAACAGTATCGCTTATAGGCATTCTTACCGGGCTAGAGAGCCCCTCTATGAGCTTAATGACTATTTTCAACCTATTACGGATTCAGGGTATTTATGTCGGTAGTACAGAGATGCTTGAACAGCTAACTTCCACAATGGAAGCTCATCAAATTCATCCTCAAATAGATATAACATTCCCTTTTTCACAGGCAGTTGACGCTTATCAATGGATGGCTCAAGCTAAACATTTCGGCAAAGTTGTCATCGAAAGCGAAGACTAATTAAAACCCTTAGGGAAGCTGACTACCCCGAGCTTCCCTGCCATAACTGTTTTTAGCTGACCAGATAAATCATAAAACCATCCTTGGTTAACTTTCTTTAGTGTTTATTTCCTAGAGAACAGATAGCTTATTATCCCTCTCTTTACTGCCTTTCTTATGGCTACTTACGCCATAAAACAGAGCAAACAGCACAGGCACAACAAACAGGGTCAATATAGTAGCAAAGCCCAGACCGAACATAATAGTCACGGCCATGGGTTCAAAAAACACGTCACTCAATAAAGGAATCATGCCTAAAATCGTTGTCAGCGCGGCCATGGCTACCGGTCTGACACGACTCACCGCGGCATCTTGTATGGCTAATAACCAAGGGGCAGATTCTTCCTCTTCAAGGCGTTTAATCTCTTCTACTAAGACAATACCGTTTTTAATCTGCATTCCCACCAGACTAAGAATCGCCAACAAGGCCGTAAAGCTAAACGGCGCGCCCATGATGATTAATCCCCAGGTGACGCCAATAATCGCCAAAGGCACTGTCAGCCACACGGCTAAAGTTTGCCTCATGGAATTAAACATGAAAACCGTGATAATAAACATCACCAATATCCCTAAAGGAAACGGTGTGAACACGGCTTTATTGGCTTTTTGCTGGGCTTCAAATTCGCCTCCCCATTCAAGTTCATATCCCGCCGGCAATGGTATAGCTTCAACTTTATCTTTTAACTTACTCAATAAATCCGCGGCAGTGATACCACTTTCAAGATCCGGATCGGCCATCACCGAAAGTGTGCGCTTGCGGTCACGGCGTTTTATCAGAGGGTCTTCCCACGCAATGTCAAAGCGGTTTACAACTTGGCCGATACTCACATAAGCCCCTTTAACCGGACTATAGAGTTGCAGGTTTTTCAGTGCATCAACCCCCTGCTGCTCAGACTCCGGCGATTGCAACCTAATCGGTAATAACTGCGAACCATTACGATAGATGCCAACCTGCAGTCCATTGACATGCATTTTGATCGCCTGATTAAGATCAGTCTCACTGATGCCCAGGCGACGACCTTCTGCATCATCATAGACAGGCCGCAAAACCTTAGTCCGCGAACGCCAGTCCTGATCGACATTAACCGCCTCAGGCTCAGCTTTAAAAACGGCTGTCACCTGAGACGCCAATGCACGTAGCTGATCCGGGTCTGATCCTATCAAACGCGCCTCAATTTTTGCTTTAGTCGAAGGCCCTATCGATACGCGGGTAAATTTAGTAAATGCTTGTGGGTACTCTTCCAGCAAGATCGTCTTTATTTGCGATATGGCAGGCTCAAGATCCTCAAAGCTGTCAGTCTGTAAAATAATTTGCCCATAACTGGCAAAGCTCCACTCCTGACTGTAGGTCAACATAAACCGATCAGCACCACGACCAATAGTGCTGACGACTTTATCAATATTGGGAAGCCTCATAATTTGCTGCTCAAGCTGCTTTATATCGGCTTCGGTTGCACGTATATCACTGCCTTGAGGCAACCAATAATCCACTTGCACCATCGGCAGCGAGGTCGACGGAAAAAAGCCCTGTTTTACATATTTAAAGCCGTATACCGACCCCATCAGGATCACTAACATGAGTAACAGGGTTGTCCAACGAAAGCGCAGCGATACGTTCAGCAGGGCACGATAAACCTGATAAACCACGCCCTTGTAAGGATCGAATGAAGCTGGCTCATCCGTATCTGACTTATCCGTATGTAAAATGGGTTTATCTTTAAAGATCAGATAACAAAAGAAGGGGGTGATGGTAATCGCCAGAATCCAACTCAGCAGTAACGAGATAAACAGCACCCAAAACAAACTATTGGTGAACTCGCCGCTGGCATCGGGCGACAAACCGATAGGCGCAAAAGCAGTAATCGCAATCACCGTGGCTCCTAACAAGGGCCAACTGGTGTTACTGACTATTTTATTGGCGGCCTGTAAACGGGTGAGCCCACGCTGCATACCGATAATCACACCTTCGGTAATAACGATGGCATTATCCACCAGCATTCCCAGAGCAATAATCAAGGCACCTAATGAGATTCGATGTAACTCAATACCGGTGATGCGCATGACGATAAACGTACCTAGAATCGTCAGCAATAACACAACACTCATCAACACACCCGGGCCGATCCCCATAGACACCAGCAACACCACTACGACAATCGCCACTGCTTGTGCCAGGCTGATCAGAAAATCATTAACGGAGGTTTCAACCTGTGCAGGCTGGTTGTAAATGTAATCAATCTGCATTCCTACAGGGCGTGCATATTCAAGCTCTGCAAGTCTTTGCTTTAACAGATGGCCAACATCGACGACATTCACGCCCGATGCAAATGAGACATTAACGGTAAGCGCGGCATCACCATTAAAACGATACAAATGTGTAGGCGGATCGACATACTCTTTTTTGATGTTGGCTACATCAATTAAATAAATCAGTTCACCATTGGCCTCACCGAGTAAAATACCGCCTAAACCGGCCGCCAGCTCGCTGTTTTGGCTTACCGGGCTGATTCGGATATATTCACTGCCGACCTTAATGTTACCCGCATCGGCGACTGCATTATGAGTACTGAGCACTTGCTGCAACGCAGCCACAGAAAAACCCGACGCCACCAATCGAGCACGATCAATTTCGATGCTGATCTGCTCACTCCGCTCACCGCCCACGTTTACCTTGCTGACACCTGGCACCAGCACCAGTTCACGCTTGAGAAAGTCGGCATAGTCGGCTAACTGCTCATAATCGTATCCCTGTCCTGTAACCGACATGAAAACACCGTACACATCACTGAAATCATCAATAATCTGCGGCGGGTATGCACCGGGAGGTAACGAAGCCGTTATATCATTTACTTTTCGCCGCATCTCATCCCAGATCTGAGCCAAATCATCTTTGCGGTAGATGCTTTTCATCTCCACTTTAATCTGTGATAACCCTGCACTGGAGGTAGAGATAACCTCCTCTACATAAGGAAGTTGCTGGATCGCATTTTCCAGCACTAGGGTAACTTCTTCCTCTACTTCCAAAGGGGAAGCACCGGGATAGGCGGTATTAACTAACGCCTCTTTAATCGTGAACGCCGGGTCTTCAAGGCGCCCCAACCCCATAAATGAGAATATTCCACCGATGATCAGCAGAACGACCACCATCCAGGTAATTGTTGTATTACGAATACCATATTCAGCCAGATTCATCGCTCTATGTTCCTTATAGCCCACGCTCTTTTTTAATTGCCCTGACTTTCTGGCCTGATTGAATATAGGCAACACCCGCTGCAATCACCTGATCACCGGGAGAAAGGCCGCTGACCAACATTTGCTCATCAATTATGCGCACTGTCTTCACAGCGACTTGCTCGGCCTGCATTTGTGCATTCACGCGCCATACGTAAGTTTGAGAGGCTTGCTCAAAAACAGCAGCCAACGGCACACTCACCGCATGATCACTTGGCTGTCCTTGCAGTACATCGGTCAGGTCCAACTCAATATTCACGGACATACCCGGCAATACTGTGAACGCCAACGGCCTGTCCATGCTGAATACCACACGGTAAGTGCGCGTTACCGAATCAGGAACAGAGTCATGTTTTTTGTAACAGGCAGTAAACGAGGCATCAGATTGGCTTTCAAAAGTTACGTTAGCGCAGACGCTTTTCGCATCCAGATCCGGCTTTAACTGTGTTAACAAGCCTTCTGGCACACTGAATTTGATATCAATCTCATGGGTATCCTGAAGTTCTATAATCGGCGTCTGAGCCTGAACTGACTGAAAATTTTCAATATCAACGCGACCAATCACACCATCAAAGGGCGCTATTAACTGCGTATAGCTAACATTATCTTTTGCTACCGCCAATGCTGCAGCGGCGGCTTTCAGGTTTGCCCGTGCTTCATCCAGTTTTGTCTGGCTGGCATACTTTTTCTTTATCAAAGATTCTATCTGTGCAAACTGAATTTTTGCCAGATCATAACGCGCCTGACGATCTGCCAGTGTGTTTTTGAAGTCAGCCTGATCCAGCTGCGCCAGTACATCCCCCTCTTTCACCTCCGCTCCCGCCTTAACCGGTAGCTCTCTTAGCTGGCCAGAAACCCGAAACGCCAGTGCCGAATGTTTTGAGGCTTCAATAGTTGCGGGAAAAACACGCTTCATTTCAGCCGCATTCGATTCAGCTATCGCTAATTTCACGGGACGCACCAATTCAACCTGCTCTTCCGTCATCGCTGAAGGGTTATCACAAGCTGTTAATAACGCACTCATCAGTGCGAGAGAGACAATACGAGTTACAATTTTCATTACGGGAACCATAAACATTCATGAATGTATGTATATTATTCGATATACTATGCAGAATAAAGAATTTATCAAAAAGACAGCGACATCTCATGGCCAGAAAAACCAAAGAAGAAGCACTGAAAACCTATCATTTATTGTTGGATGCTGCGGCTGAGCTATTCAGCCACCAAGGTATCAGCCATACGACACTATTGGAAATAGCTAAATTCACAGGGATGACTCGCGGCGCTGTTTACTGGCACTTTGAAAACAAAGAAGATGTTATTAAGGCGCTGTGGGAACGGGATGCAGCCCCCTTTTTTAAAATTTTCATCGCTAAGCTCACGGATGAAGGCTGCCGTCAAACTGATATGCCAGCGGATCTCTACTTCAAAAACACGATCAAAGAGATGCTACGCCAGGTAACGCAAGACCCGAAAAATAGCCAGGCCATACGCATCACTTTTAATTATTTCGAAGCAACGCATGATCAAACCGAGTTGCAGACTTACCTCGAAAGCAAGTCGGACGCTGTCTACCAGGCACTGGTCACTGCGTTAACCCATTTGCATCAGCAGCAACTATTACATAGCCAGCACGGTCCTGAATTTCTTGCCGGAGCTTTGTACAGCTATCTGCATGGCTTAATTGAGGTAAACCTGCACCTTCGGTTAAAAAAAACAGATCTGGCTAACGATGCAGATCTCTTAATAGATCTGTTCCTTAATAGCTTTTTCGTGGACAATTCTTCTAAATAAAGAGTTCGTTAGCAAAGAGTTCGTCATAATACAGGCTACCCATTCAAAGACTACTTCAGAGTAAAAACTATGTTATCAATATTACCCGACACGGCCGGCGACCTGATCGTTGTACAGGCTTCAGAAACACTCAACGCCGAGGATTATCAAAACGTATTGGCGCCGCTTATTGAAGAAAAACTGCCAACCTACGGTCCACTGCGAGTTGTCATCTACCTGGATCCTTCATTCACAGGGATGACAGCCGGTGCTATTTGGGAAGACGCCAAACTGGGGCTATCACATACTGAAGACTTCATACGTCTGGCAGTCGTTGGCGGCCCAGAATGGATGGAATGGGCAACCAAGCTGGGCACCTATCTTATAAAAGGTGAAACTCAACACTTTGAAGAACGCCAGTTCCTACAGGCGCTGCATTGGGTCGATGATGCCAACGCCTGATTGAGACGATTCCTGGCTTCAGTTTCGAATAACGCTGTTTGCAACTACGTGATATGTTTGTTTTGGATACTTGCCAGGAACGTTTTTGCATACAGCTGACTATGGTCGCTTTCCGAGTGAAAAAGAGCCATTTTGCTGAAACTGGACCACTTCTTTACGTTTTTTACCCAGAAGTAGCGAGCCATCATCAAGAAAAAGAAAGTTTTTCCAATGCCGTTTAAAAACATCCCATGTGGTTTCCACCACATGCTCACCGGCATAACAGAAATAAACAATCGTATTGCCTTCCCATTGGATAAAATCAGCGAGCTGCTCAGGCAATGCTGTATCGTCGCTGTCCCAGGCACTTTGCCAAAAACCTTTTTCTATCCAGGTATCCGCCTGACTGGCCCAGTCGTCCTTCTCTAATTCACTGGCGTCCAGACTATCTTTACTGACATTGAGCGTCCATATTTCTAAAGAGCGCGACTCTGTTAGTGGTTTAATAAATTCCAGGTCAACCGCAGGCACAGGCATATCCTGATGTTGATAAAACCACAAGTAGCGGTACTTATTTAAGGGGATATAATTCATCTATCGACTCAATTCAGACATTTTTGCAGAGTATACCGGCTAGCGCTGACAGACACACCTGTGTAGGCTGGCAAGGTTATCTTTTCAATACATTTCATCGCACCGAGCGATCAGGCATAATACGCTCCATGAATAAACGTCCCACCAAAGCACAAACACGTGAAGAGCTTGAACGTAAAACTCAAGAATTTCTCAATAAAGGCGGCACAGTCAAAGAAGTCGACAGTGGTGCCACTGGACTTGAAGACGGTGCCTATCATCGTAATAGCTTTGTTTTTGGACATCCGAAGCAAGAACGCACACCGGTGCCTGAAGCACTGAATGCTATTGATGCCAGACGCCGTTCTAAAACCGAAAAACCCACATTGCCACACTCAAAGCGCCCTCGCAAGAAAATCATCTATGATGATTTTGGTGAACCGGTGCGCGAAATATGGGTTGAGGAATAAAGGGGAAAAATCTCTTTCCTTTTTTGTAAATTCAGCGCTATAGTGATTTTGCACGATGTAAAAAATCAAAACAACGATAGAGATAGGAGCCACGGTTCATTAAGTTTTCAATGTTGTTTTATACGCAACCTTGGCGTTGCATTTTACGTAGTAAGGAAATTATATGATCATCAACATCACTAACCGTCACGATAAAGTTTCTCCAGCCCTTCGCGAAAAAATTGAGTCTTGGCTCGAACACAGCCAGGAACGTTACGATGTAATATCAAGCGCTCAGGTCACTCTTGATAAAACCGACAGACTAGAAGAAGTAGAGGCCACCCTACATGCGGCCGGACGAGAAATTAACGCTAAAGCATCTGATGAAAACCTATTTGCCGCACTGGATGCCATGGCACAAAAAATTGATCGCCAGCTAGCCAAACTTCATGACAAACAGGTACAAAAAAAAGGGACGCCTAAACATACTACCCTGATTGGTGAAGATTCCGTCAACGATGATGATATCGAAGATGAAGAGGTCTATCAGGTCCAATAGAGCATAGCGTTAATTAAAAGTTAACAGCAGTAATCATGCTTTGTACAAAAAAGGCCCTTCGGGGTCTTTTTTAATGCCCTAATGAATACATGGGATAATATCAGAGCAAAACATGAGTTATTATCAGGCTAACATGATAGAAATGCTTAACACTATGCCGTGGTTATACAAAGCCGTGAGGGCTACAGCACTGAGAACCAGACGATTTATTCCGATTATCAGGCGGTTAACGATAAAACCGCTGATAACAGGCCTGTTAATCCTGTTGTTACCTGCTTATGCCAACGCGTCTCACCACTGGCTTGCACCGCTATTACAAAACCACCCGCTTGTTGGCAAGATATACAGTCTTGAACAGCAAAGTTTTGTCAGTGAAGCTGAGTTATTCTCCCGGCTTCAAAAAACACCTTATGTTCTCATTGGAGAAAAGCACGATAACGCCGACCATCATCGCCTTGAAGAAAAGATCCTCATCGCTCTAGGTAGTGAAGCTCCGGCACACATCGTCTTTGAAATGCTGACAGACGAACAGCAGCTACTAGTAGACACACTTCATCCCAACGACACGCTGCAGCAGATGTATCAAAAACTGCAATGGAATGGCGAAGGCTGGCCGTGGAAGGATTATGGCCCGCTGATCAATACAGCGGTGCAGCAGGGCGCCAGCATCACCGCTGGAAATATCAGTTCAGCGTTGCTCAAAAAGATCTATCGGCAAGGGAGTTCTGCCACGGAATTAGCAACCCCTCGCTTTAATAGCATGCTGTCGATTCCTCAGCTTGTGAGAGAAAAGATACTGGATCAGGTTTATCAGAGCCATTGCGAGACGATGCCAAAAGAGCAACTGACACCGATGCTGAACATTCAGCTTGCACGCGATGCCAGCATGGCACACGCAATGATCTCTGATGCGCAGACAGTTGAAACTCAGCGCCCTACCATCCTGATTGCCGGTAGTTTTCATACGCAGAAAAACATCGGTGTACCGCTGCATATCAGCCAGCTAACCCGCCAGCCGATTAAAACGCTACTGCTGGCGGAAGTCAGCGAGACTCATGAGAACCCCAGCGAGTATGCAACCACCCTTGAGACTGACTATATATGGTTTACACCGAAACAACTGGATATTGACTACTGCGCCGGCTTACGCAGTAACCACAAAACTTAACGACCGATTTTAAGCGAGAAGGAATCAGCGTCTTGCCACGCAGGAAACACTTCACGAAACTGCTGAACCTCGTCCAGATGAAGGCACACCGTTGTTACAAAGCTTTCACCTTGAGGTTTATCCAACAGCAGCTCACCTTTGAAATTCACTGCTAACGAATCGCCACTGTACTGCAGACCCACACCATCTTCGCCAATGCGATTAACACCCAGCATGTAGCATTGATTTTCGATCGCTCGCGCTTGCAACAGGGTCCGCCAGGGCGCGCGACGCGGCGCAGGCCAGTTAGCAACACATATCGCCAGATCATAGTCATTCTGACACCGCATAAATACCGGGAAGCGCAAGTCATAACAGATAGTCGGCAATATACGCCACCCGGCATATTCAAATATCACACGCTCAGTACCAGCCCGATAATGCTGATGTTCATTTCCCATTCTGAACAAGTGGCTCTTATCATAAAATTGCACTTCACCTGCAGGGCTAACCAATAACATTCGATTGATGTAGGCATCACCATCCTGCATAGCGACAGAACCGCATACAGCGGCATTTAACGCCGCTGCCTGTGCGCGCATCCACGCCAGCGTTTCGGATTCCATCGGCTCGGCGTGATCTTCAGGATTCATCATGAAACAGGTGGTAAACATTTCCGGCAGAATAATCAGGTCGGTATGCCCTGCCAACGGGCGAAGTTTCTCAGCCAACAGCGTACGGTTTGCTTCAGGCAACTGCCAAAGTAGCTCAGTCTGAACCAGTGTTACCCGTAATTCATCTTTTTGCTCCATAGCCTTTCTCCTAAATAGCCACAATTCTGGCAGCAGCATTTTTCAAGGTTTCATCACCTTTAGCAAAACAGAAACGAATCAAGCGCATTTCCGGTGGCGTGTTACAGAAAACAGACACAGGGATAGCCGCTACACCTACCTCTTTAATTAACCATTGGCAGAAGTCGATGTCATTCATATCACTGATGTTGCTGTAGTCCACCAACTGAAAATAAGTACCTGGTGCCGCGGTAAAAGTAAATTTACCGGGTGCAATCAGTGTGTTGAACAGGTCACGTTTGTGTTGATAAAATGCCGGCAGCGCCTGATAGTGAGATGGCTGTTCACGCATAATATCGGCGAGCGCCAACTGCATCGGCGTTGATGTAGAAAAAGTCAGGTATTGATGCACTTTACGTAATTCAACCGACAACGCTGCTGGCGCTACACAATAGCCAACTTTCCAACCGGTCGTGTGGTACGTTTTACCAAACGAGGACACCACAAAACTACGCTGATATAACTCAGGATGGCTGAGTAAACTATGGTGTTGATGGCCATCAAAGACAATATGTTCGTACACCTCATCACCCAACAGCAAAATATCAGTATCCCGCACCAATTCTGCCAACTGCTCTAAATCCTCAGCGGATAAAACAGAACCGGTTGGATTATGCGGTGTATTGATGATTATCATCCGCGTTTTCGGCGTAATCGCATCTTTTAACTGCTGCCAATTGATATGAAAAGCGGGTGGTTGCAACTGTAAATGAACCGCTACGCCTCCATTGAGTTCAATCGCCGGCTCATAACTATCATAAGCGGGATCAAAAACTATCACCTCATCATCGCGCCTGACCACAGCAGCAATCGCAGCAAACAGCGCTTCTGTGGCACCGGAGGTTACCGTCACTTCTGTTTCTGGTGAGACTGTATTGCCATACAGCATGGCCACTTTTTTAGCGATTTCTTCACGCAATGCCGGAACACCTGTCATAGGTGCATATTGATTAGCCCCTTGAGCAATATATTGCCCAACGGCATCTAACAAGTTTTTAGGGCCATCAAAATCAGGAAAACCCTGAGACAGATTAATTGCCTTATACTCGGCGGCCATCTGAGACATAACTGTAAAAATAGTTGTGCCGACTTTCGGCAATTTTGTTGTCGGATAATTCATGTCAGAAAACCAGCCATATGGAGAACAGAAACACTATGAGAGAGGATTTTATTACAAACAGTATAAAAATTCTGCTTTTAGGCAGATCCTGTTGCTCTTCTCACAGAGAAGAACAACAGGCATCGGGAGGATTGACTATTGAGCGGTCTATTAAAGGGGATTAACAGCTAACTATTAATAACTATCCCCGACCTCGTGTTGTCGTGCTCTGCGGTTTAGCACTCTTTTCGATATGCTCAATGATCATACTCGCAACATCCTTACCCGTTGCGGCTTCAATACCTTCAAGACCCGGTGATGAGTTAACTTCCATCACGAGTGGCCCACGGCTGGAACGAAGAAGGTCAACACCCGCCACACTCAAGCCCATCGCTTTTGCCGCAGTGACGGCTGTTTTGCGCTCTTCAGGTGTAATTCTGATCAGCGATGCATTACCACCACGGTGCAGATTAGAACGAAACTCACCTTCAGCACCCTGGCGTTTCATCGCGGCAATAACCTTATCACCGATAACAAAACAACGGATATCCGCTCCGCCTGCTTCCTTAATAAACTCCTGAACCATGATATTCGCTTTGAGTCCCATGAAAGCTTCGAGCACACTTTCTGCTGCTTTACGTGTTTCAGCAAGTACAACACCAATACCCTGCGTACCTTCGAGCAATTTGATAACGACGGGAGCGCCGCCCACCATGTCCAGCAGATCTTTTATATCATCCGGTTTACTGGCAAAGCCCGTTACGGGCATACCGATGCTCTTTCGTGACAACAATTGCATAGAGCGCAATTTATCACGCGATCTGGTAATGGCTACCGACTCATTCACCGGGTAAACACCCATCATTTCAAACTGACGTAGGACGGCACATCCGTAAAAAGTAACCGAAGCACCGATACGCGGAATAATCGCATCGAAGCCGACTAAATCTTCACCCTTAAAATGGATCGAAGGCTGTTCTGAATTGATATTCATATAACAGCGTAATGCGTCAATCACCTTCGTTTCATGCCCTCTTGCTTCACAGGCCTCGATCAGACGCCGAGTGGAGTAAAGCTTTGAGTTTCTGGATAAAATACCAATTTTCATTTTTTAACTCCCGTCAACCCAAACTGGAATGATAGTGCTGGATTGATAACGATACGATCTGACATGGCAGTACGCCCTATCAACATACGAAACTTCATATTGTCTCTATTAGTTAGAGTAACCTCTGCAGGCCATTGATGATCACCAAAATGTACATTGGTTCGAATAACATAACGTAACTCACTGTGGCCACCGGAGTCTGTCACTTTGCGGTAATCTAGTACCCTTGCCTCACACTGAATAACCGTATCAGTCTCGTTTTGATTGGGGTGAATAGAAAACCTGACCCATGACTTGCCTTTTTTCTCAAACGCCTCTACTTCAAAAGCATGCAAACATGACGTTCGGGCACCGGTATCCATCTTTGCCTTAATAGAGCCTATACCTAAACCGGGCAACGAAACCCATTCCCGCCAACCGGCAACTAATAGCTCATCTTGAGGCTGAAGTTCATCGTTCAATACTGTGTCCCCGATAAAGTCATTGTCACTATCCCACAATCAGTTTGATTGCACATTGAAAACGTAAGGCAGGGTTGAAATTTGCGGCGATTATAAGCCCGTTATTCCCTACAGCATAGCGGTTTTAGATAATAGAATAACGGTTTCAGGTAACACAAATAAGAATATCAACACTCAATGCCAGAAGTGCGTTGCGCTACTCTTCATAAGGCTCAATACGAAAGACTTCCAGAGTGTAACCGGATGAAGCCAGCTCATGACTGAAGGTCTCAGTTTTGAGTTTTCCGCTAATCCAAACAGCATCATACAGGCTCTCTACCTTAACCCCCGGCTCGTAATGCGCATAGATGATCTGATTTGATGGCGGCGGCGGAACATGAATACAGGCACCGAAGTACGGTACCAAAAAAAACCTATACACCTTTTGATCTTCGCTCTCGACAGGAACGACAAAACCCGGGATTCGTACCATTTTACCGTTCATTTGAGGCACAACAGGAGCCGACTGTAATGCTTGCTGCAGTTGATCCATCAGCAAAGCCGCTTTAGGATCGAGATCATCGAGAGCCCCGAGATCGCGATCATCAAATAAGCCATCCAGCGAATAATCAGCAGGCATCAGTTGCTCCCACTCAATTTGTTCTAGTTTCTCACCATTGAGCTCTTCGTAAGCTGCGTGAATATTGGTAGCAAGCAATGCAACACACGAGGCAAACACAATAAAAACTAAGCGGAATATCTGCATTGATCCATCCTGATTGAGAGTACCCAGGCATACTCTCTATTAAAAAAACCTATTGACTAAAAGCGACGCACTGAATAACTCTATACTGAAAGAATCTTTAGCATCGTAGCGTTAACCCATCAGCGGCCGTCATTTGATAAGCCCGATAACCCGGCCATAATCCCGTCGCTGCGCCCGCCAATACAACACCTGCCAGCAACGGCGCGTCATCCAGCGACAATCCTGTCGACTGAATAAACAATCCAAATTGCGTTTCTAATACGGGCTGAGCCAACATCAGCAAACCAACAGACAGCAGCACCCCAAGCAAGGTTCCAATGGCGCTGACCAATGTAGATTCGAATACCAGCAAAGTGATAATGTGCCATGGCCTGGCACCAATGGCACGCATAATAGCCATCTCTTTTCGGCGGGCCCCCAAACTGGTAAGCAACACGGCCAACATACCGATCAATCCTGCCAGCACCACACAGCCGGAGACTATGCGCAGTGCATTTTCAGCCACCCGTATCAGTTGCCACAATTGCTGTAACGCCACGCCCGGTAATACTGCCTGTAAAGGCTCGGCTTTATAGTTATTAATCTGGCGCTGTAAATGAAAAGTGCTTAATTTTGACTTCATACCCAATAAAATCGCTGTCAGCTCTTTAGGTTGCAGTACTTTTTTCCTCACCTCCTCGACAGAGATTTGCTGTCCGGGTATACGGCTACCCGACTGCCAGCCGTCATGAATGGCGACAATGGCTTCGGAACTAATAAACACCGATTGATCAACAGGAGTACCTGTCGAACGCAACACTCCAGCCACGCTAAATGGGCGATCATCATGCTGAGAAAAACTGGCACTACCTACCCCATGAGAAAGCGTAAGACGACTGCCCACCTGATAGCCAAGTTGTCGCGCCACATCCGCCCCGATAACCGCATCAAACAGATCATTAAATGCCTTACCTTTTTGAAACAGCAGTGATTGCTGCTGCCCCGTTTGATAATGCGTAAAAAAGCCTGATGAAGTTCCCACGACACGAAAACCTTTATGTGAATCCCCCAAGGAAATAGGCACAGCCCAGGCAACGTTTTTATTACTATTAATCAGTTCGAAACTTTCCCAGCTAATATTATTGGAAGCCTGACCAATATGAAAAATAGAATACAAGATCAATTGCAGCTCTCCACCCCGGGCACCAACAATCAAATCGGTGCCGGAAACAGAGCGGTTAAAACTATCGCGCACTTCTGTCCGAATTTTTTCTACAGCGATCAATAACGCAACACTGAGGGCGATCGTCAGCACAATAAAAAACAAAGTGTGACGGCGGCTCCAGCTACTCGCCAACGCAACGTTAAATAGCATCCGTTACTCCAGCACAATTAATCTGCTGCAACGAAAGCGTTCTATCAAAAAAGGGGCTCAAGGTGTCATCGTGACTTACCAACAATAAGGTACTGTTGCGTTGAGATACCTCTTTAAGCAGTAACTGGATAAAGGTGTCACGCGTCGTACGATCTAAAGCCGAGGTAGGCTCATCAGCAATCAACACATCAGGAGAGCCTATTAAAGCACGCGCCACCGCCACACGTTGCTGCTGCCCCACTGATAATTCTGCAACAGTCAGCCTCTGGTGTAACTGTTTCCCCAATCCCAACTCGAGCAATAACTGATCAGCCGCCTGCGAAACACTCCCCGCTTGCGCGATTGCACGCTGCTTACGTACATTAGAAAAGCGACACGCCAGCATGACATTATCTCGTAAAGAGAGGTACGGCAGCAGATTAAACATCTGAAAGATAAACCCTATATGGTCAGCTCTAAAGCAGTCTCGCTCCGATGATGAAAGCGAGGAGATACAACAACCTGCAATTCGTATTTCACCAGAGTCCGGCAGCAACAGTCCTGTTAGCAAATTAAGTAGTGTGCTTTTACCACTGCCTGATGGACCTTGTATAAAAATGTGCTCACCACTTTTGATCTCACATTTTGCTATATCAATAATAGGAGTTCCTGACTTCCAGGAAAACGTAACCTGTTCCAACGTTACCGCTGCCATGTTTATTCCTATATATGCTATTGGCGAATTAAAATTTCATCGCGTGAAGAGAACAAGGTTCCACCCTTCTGTCCCGCTGGACTCACCACCTGATAACGAACAGATTCAACCATCGAAAACTGATCAAACAGTCCGACCGCGATTTCCGTTAATTGTTCGGGTTTAGCGCAGACGAACTGATAATGAACCCTAATATCCGCATGCCCGTGCTCTTCTTCATGCTCATGCTCATGCTGCGATTCAAGTAATGATTGGATAACATCTGCTTCTTTCAACAGGCACAGAGCAGCACGGGGTAACTGAATAATTTGATAACCTTGCTTTAACGAATTTATCGCCTGAATAACCTCTGCTTTCTGCGCTTCAGTTTCGGCGGCGTGTTCGAAGCCAACAACATTAACCGCTGGTGTAATCAACATCACATCCAGCAATTTTTCTTCGACTACCGCATCAAGCGTTACCACTCCATGCTCATGCGCCTGACCGGCATGCACTAAAGAGGTCAGCATGAAGGATGAAAGCACGGCAACCAATACCGATGTCGCACACTGGGAACGGGCTTTCACACGGATTTTCCTAAATATTCTCATAGCAACACCTTGATTACAAACAATACGTTATAATATAACATAACACTTATTATCATCAAAGAGACATAGCACGAAGTGGTAATCGCTGTCTGACCTAATTCACTTAGGCGTACTCAGCATACATTTTATTAATAGATCTGTTTTGATACATCGCTTGCAAAGACACATTAAGCGCTCAATCAAAGCCGATAGCAGATTATAGTCCGCCAAAAAGTGCCAACTTTTTAGCTCTGGATAGTTGCTTGATGGCATATTCACGCTTACTGGCCAAAGAGCGGCTCCCAGCATCTTCACGCCACACCATCGTAACCGGCCGCCGGGTTCGTGTGTATTTCGCACCTAAAGTGCGGCTCTCATTATGCTCCTTCAGTCGCCTATCGCAATCCGTTGTAATACCCGTGTACAAACTACCATCCGCACAAAGAAGGATATAAATGTACCATGTCGGAGAATTATTCAATGCAGGTAAAGCCTGTAGATCGCACTATCAAAGCCACATTATGTAAATAAATTGAAAAAATATAACGTTTATATCGAATTAATCAATGCGAATATTATGCACGCCCCTTAAAATATTGCTCTCTTAAACTTTGTGGAGTCGTGCAGATGCACACTGTTCTGATCATCATTGCTGTCATCGCGTTCTTTATGATTGTGCTTGAAGACGTGTTACATCTCAACAAAGCAAAAACCACTCTATTTCTTGGAACACTCGCGTGGATATTACTGTTTGTTTTTCCTGAAGATGGTGTAACACCGAAACAGATTCAAGGCATGCTAAACGAGAATCTACTGGAAATTGCCAGCTTATGGTTATTCCTGATGGCGGCCATGACCTTTGTCGCCTTTCTCAACCATCAAGGCTTGATAGAAAGTGTCATCTATAAATTTTTGCCGTCCAAAGTTGGCGAAAAGAAATTACTGTTTATGGTCGCGATTTTCTCCTTTGTCTTCTCCTCGTTATCAGACAACATCACAGCTACCCTGGTATCTGTGGCATTAGTACTATCCCTCAAGCTTCCGCCCAAGAAAACCTTAAAGTTCGCCGTGATGGTCGTTTTTGCAGTGAACTCCGGAGGCGTTTCTCTGATCACCGGGGATGTCACCACACTGATGATATTCCTGGCTGACAAAGTGGCGATACAAAACTTACTCTGGCTTTCCCTTCCCTCTTTTGTCAGTGTATTGTTTCTTGCTGGCCTCCTCTCGTTTGGACTAAAAGAAGAATTAGTCATCAAGGGTGTCGAACGCCGTTATGACCGGGTAGGCATGAGTATTGCCGTGTTATTCCTCTTTACTATTCTGGCAACCATTATCCTTAACGTACTGGCAGGCGTGCCGCCGGTGCTAACCTTCCTCTTTGGCTTGTCCATGATGTTTTTAATCGGTCGCTTGTTTTATCGTGAAGATGATCGCGAAAACATGCTCGATTACATTCGCGTAATCGAGTTTGATACGCTGCTATTCTTCCTGGGTATTTTACTCCTGGTAGGCATGTTAAAAGAGATCGGAGTACTTGATAATCTGGTGACAATCTACGACACCCTGCCACCGTTACAAGCAAACTATGTGATGGGTTTACTTTCTTCTCTGGTAGACAACGTGCCACTCACAGCCGCTTTGTTGAAAGCTAATATAGAGATGTCTCCAGCCAGCTGGTTATCATTAACCTATGGCGTTGGTGTAGGCGGCTCGTTACTAATCATCGGTTCAGCCGCCGGTATCGTTGCCATGAGCAAAATTGCGGAAGTCACTTTTATTAGCTATATGCGCTTCAGCTTTTACCTCTTCCTGGCTTATACACTGGGATTTGCTGGCAGTTATGCGGTGGGAACCGTTCTATTTAGTTAGGATGACTTACGTATAGCGACAGGAACACGCTGTCGCTATACGTTGAGTACTCTGTTACTGCTGATCAGTACCTGAGCTTTCAATGCCAGAGCTGTCAATGCCAGGCCAATCATATTGCTCACACAGACGATCGACCTCGTCGACAAACGGCCCAAGGCTGAAGACCTGTATTCGTTCAAGATATTGTCGGCCATCAAAATACAATCTAATCACCGGGAGTGAAAATACACTGTTCTGAGCACAGCATTGCGGATCATTCTCACAATCTATATATCGAAACTGCAGCTCAGGCCAGCGAGATTTCAGTGCAGCCAGCAACTGCGGCCAAATCACTTTGCACACGCCACAAGTCTTACTGCCAAACATCACTAACACGGCACCTTGTGCTAAATCCAATTCAGCAGCACACACCGGCTTTTGCCTCTTTTTTTGATTCATATTAGGTCTATACCGCTGATTGCCAAACTGAATATTATCATAAGCAATTTTCATCAAAAACACGTCGGAAAAACTCTATAACCCAATTTAAAACTAAAATAACAGTGATATAACATTTTGATTTTATTTGGTTATTAATGAAAATCCAGAAAGAACATTAACCATTATAAATACAATTCTCAGCTAATATGAAAACAAGATCCGAACAAACGTTTGCTATAAAAATCAAAAAAGAGTATAGATTTGTCTTATGAAATAGCGCCAGTCAAAAAAACACAAGCTACCTAAAGCAATAATAAAGCGGTAGGTGATGCAATGAAAAAATGGATTTCACACGCAAAGTTTTGTTTGCCTTCAAATTTATATTCTTCATTATTTATAAATAATGCCCTCACTGTGTTGCAAACACGATGCGATCTGAAAAAATGCGCACCAACAACAAACGCCAGTAGAGACAGTCTAAATTTCAATAACTTAGACAACAGCACTCCCTTTAAGCTTAAATAATAACAAGGTAAATTCTAAGCATTTGTTATTTGGATATATTAAAAAGATGTTTTCATCAACACACAATAAAGGTAGCAAGACACCAATTATCGAAAAATTATAATAATCAGCTTAGTGATAATACGGCAATATCATCGCTGCCATCCTTAGGTCGTCGCTAAGCAGATTATTAATCTATTATCAGGAGAAATAGAAGCGAACAGGTAAATAACAACCTGAAATTCCGAACTACCGACTCCGAACTACTTACTACAAACAAGCTATAAGGAGAACGTCATGAGTTATGGACTATTTGGAGATGATGTACTTTTCTTTCAACGCCTCTTAAAAACAGAAGGTTTGTATAACAAAGCACTGGATGGCATTTGGGGTAAATTCACAGAAAAAGGAGCCACTGAATTCTACCAGCGATCTGATGCACTAAAGGAACAGATCGGTGCATTTGACCATCGAACTGAAAAACACATCTGCACTCTCGCTCTTAAAGCCCAACGAGAAGCCAGACATTTTATGAACCGGCTCCTAAGTAATAATATCAACGCTAAGATGATTTCAGGCACACGCACCTACGACGAGCAAAACAAACTTTATCGCCAAGGCAGATACAACAATCCCGGCCCTATTGTTACAAAAGCACGTGGTGGCAGAAGTAATCATAACTTCGGCATCGCTTGGGATATCGGCATTTTCACTGCCAATGGAGGTTACTCAAGTAACCATCAGGATTACATAAAAGCCGCAGAATTCGGTATTTCTGATCACCTTGAATGGGGAGGTAACTGGCGATCCTTTCCGGACACACCCCACTATCAATTGAAAACAGTATTTCCAATTGCCATCGTGCGTACAAAGTTTGAAAGCGGTGAAACCTATATTGCATGACCGGGTATTGCCAGAGCTGGGTAATTCCTGGCCGGCTATTGCCTGTGTGAGGTAACTAAAACGGGAGGCCTTGGCAAGGTCATAAATAATGACGGATGCGCTTCAGTATTAACATCCCTACAGGAGTCTATTGATGCAAGCCCAGTACAAATTATCACAACCAACCTTACAAGCTTTAATGCTTGTGTGGATAATTATATTTTTATCAGCCTGCTCGCAGGAAGCTAACGAATCAGCTGAAGAAAATAAATCCAATGGAACAGTAACACCCAATAATTCTGATATATCTCCTGTCGAAGATGTAGACAAAAAACCTGAAACGGCAGGGCTTGCCCTCCCCGACGAAGCAACACCACCACAAGTCCCCGAGCCAGTTGCAATAGAAGCCGCGCCATTACCTATACCCTCACCTTCACCCTCGCCTCCATTTGAACCATCAGTAATGGAAGCACCTGTCATTGTTGGGCCAGCCTCTCCACTGGAAGACTACAAGGTTGAAGTTGCCGCCAGCACTGAATTAACGCTACCTGGACCGGTAGGCGAATTAAGAGTCTGGATTGGCAGCAGTCTCTTCGATCCTCAATTCCCAGCCAACATGACGAGCGATAGTACTTCGCTGCCGGCGGTTGGTGAAACAGCGAAAGTAGAGGCGTTTGCACCTGAGTTTGTTATCACCCCCAAAGAGGCTCAATGTATAAAAATACATCCTCAGGGATCAGAAGTCAGGTTTCAAATCACGCCTGAAAAACCCGGCACTTATAAGGTGGGAGCCAATGTTAACCTATTTGAAACCGCTGACTGCAGTGGCCCTCCTATTCCACGTACAACAGCAACGCTGGATGTTGTCGTTAGTGTCGACCTGCGTGGGGTTGCTGAAGAAAAAGGCTTCACGTTACTGAACGTCTTGTGGAGCAAGTTACTTGAGTTCTGGGAGGCCCTTCTGGTCAGTATATTTGGAGTTATTTTATTTTTTATGAAAGATAAACTTAAAAAGATATTTGGTAGTCATAAAGAAGAATAAACGAATATGAAGTTGAATCTGGAATTATTCTCATGAAAATCAGAAGATGTATCTGAGGGCACCCTGTACTAAAGAAGGCCCACTATTAAACTTCTGAGCTAAGGCATTAACAGCCGACCTTATGCTATGTTCGTTGACATACAGTGAAAGCATCTTGAATCTTTCACAACAGCTTGTCTTCTATCTGTTTTAGTAAATATTCGTTATCTGAAGACAATAATGATAATAAGAACTGGTCGCGATTCCAATAAAGGGGAACACAATGGGTAAATGTTATAATTCGACAGTCATCGACGCACCAATTGAACGGGTGTGGCAAACAATAAAAAACTTTCATGATTTATCGTGGGATTCAGCGGTTGTTACGTCGACCGACAAAGTTGGCAGCAAAAATAGCGATGAAATTGGTGCGCAACGTGTGCTCAACAATGCATTTCATGAAACACTGCTGTCGATCGATAATTCACAATTCAATTTCACTTACAGTATTGATGATGGTCCCGGCCCCGTCGCTAAAGACGCTGTACAAAACTATATCGGCAAAGTGAAATTATCACCTGTCACTGATTCAAACAGTACATTTGTAGAATGGTCATCATCTTTCGATTCTACTGATCCTGACGAGGTCGCTGACTTTTGTAACCCAATCTATGCAGGCTTGCTGGCGTCATTGAAACTACACTTTTCATAACCGAGCTTCATAACCGATTTTCATAACCACCTTGGATAAAACACGTGCAGTACTGGCTTCCTTATAAGCTCTATTAAGTGAAGCCAGTACGCCTCCTGCCAGTCTCTCATTCCTGTTCAATTAACCGGGTTTTTACCTGAAGATTGCTGTGTAAGGTTTTATGTACAGGGCACTTATCGGCGATCTCCAACAGTTTTTGCCTCTGTTCCTCAGTGAGATCCCCCAGCAGGGTTACTTTACGCTCTATCACTTCGATTGCCTGTGGTTTTTCATCGCAGCTTTCACAGTCTCGAAAATGATTACGACTATGACTCAGTTCCACTCTTACGTGCTGTAAGGGTATTTTTTTGCGGGATGCATACATACGCACTGTCATTGATGTACAGGCACCTAAGCCCGCCAGCAAATGCTCATATGGATCAGGACCTGTATTTCCACCGCCAACAGCCACTGGTTCATCGGCTAACCAATAATGACTATCACTGCTGACATGCTGACTGAACACATGATTTTTTTCTTCTACCATCACATGACCTTTTTTAACATCAAGATGATGATTTTCAGATTCAGGCAGATAACGGCTGGCCCAACCAGCAATCGTTTCTGCCACATATTCGGAGTCTTTCTTTTTTGTCAGCAAGTGGTCTGCATCATCCAGACTTACGAAGCTTTTAGGGTGCTTGGCATTACGATATATTTTTTCTGCTTCCGAAATAGGTACGATTTCATCCAGCGGCGAGTGCATGACTAATAAGGCTTTTTTTAATTTACCAATATCATTATCCGTATGCGTCTCAATATCATCTATAAACTGCTTTTTGATCAGAAACTTACGCGACCCCAAACACACCTCAGCTTCACCCTTAGCATGAATTTCATCTAATGATGCTGCAAAATTATGTACCACATGTTTAGCATTATGCGGAGCCCCGATGGTGACCACCGCTTGTGCTTCAGGCACCCCCGCAGCTATAGCCAGTACAGCAGCCCCGCCTAAGCTATGACCGATCAAAATTGCAGGAGCCTGATACTCCTGGCGCAAAAACTCTGTGGCCGCCAGCAGATCTTGAATATTGGATGAAAAGTGCGTATTCGCAAAATCGCCATCACTATTACCTAACCCCGTAAAATCAAAACGGAGTACCGCAATACCTTTTCCGGTGAGCGCCCGTGCAATATGCGAAGCGGCCGCAATATCTTTACCGCAGGTAAAGCAGTGTGCAAACAGTGCATAGCAACGAATCGCTGTTTCCGGGGTTTCGAGCAGCCCTGCCAACCTATGTCCGTTACTTTCAAACTGAACCTTCAGACGCATCGAACCCCCTCCCTGAAAAACTCATACACAAAGGACTGCTTCACAATAGTCGTAACAGTCCCGCTTAATAATGCTTACAAAGACTTATGAGTCCCATCACACATAGGCTGGTTCTTTGTTTGTTTACATCCACACAAATATACTGTTTCTGTCTTTTCTGCAGTAAAGGAAACAGGTCTTATACCACTGCCTTTATGTGAACCATCACAAAATGGCTGTCGCTTACTTTGTCCGCAAGCACACCAGCGATAACGTTCTCCAGCCACTACATCTGTAGCATACGGCGCTTTTTGCGCAATCACAGCTTTTTCACTCATCATTTATCTTCCTTATTATTTTTCGATAGCGATTTTCAAAAACGCCGATCAGCTATGTTTTCTGCGTTTCAAATTTAACAGGATGACTTATCTTCCCCTTTAATCATACCCAGTGCATGCGTTATATTCTGCTCATCGACTTTATCGCCAAACCACGCCAGCTGTTCCTGCAACGCAACAACCTCACCGACAATAATCAGAGCGGGCGCCTCTAACTGAGCTTTGGCCTGTTTCTCTGCGATATCCGCCAAGGTTCCTGTCAATACTTTCTGATCCGCCGCCGTACCTTTTGAGACAATGGCTACCGGTGTACTCCCGGGCTTACCATGCTCAATTAACCCCTCAGCCAAGGTAGGTAACGTATGCAGTCCCATATAAAACACCACGGTTTGATTGGGATGTACCAGCTCAGCAAAATTCAATTTATCTTTACGATTCTTCAGTTGCCCGGTGACAAATTTAACCGACTGCGCATAACCACGGTGTGTCAGAGGTATGCCTGCATAGGTTGAACAGGCACTGGCAGCCGTAATCCCCGGTACAACCTGAAACGGTATACCGTGCGATTTTAGTGTTTCCAGCTCCTCTCCCCCACGCCCAAAAATAAAAGGATCACCGCCTTTTAGCCGGACAACACGCTTACCCTGCTGCGCATGTTGAACCAGCAGTGCATTGATACCGTCTTGTGGCACCGCATGATTATCTCGTTTTTTGCCGACATAGATTAGATCAGCATCTCGGCGACACAAATCCAGCACCTCGGCTGACACCAGGTTATCGTAAAAGACTACATCGGCCTGCTGCATCAATCGCAACGCTTTAAAGGTCAACAGCTCCGGATCACCCGGACCCGCCCCGACCAGATAGACCTCGCCAACCTGATGTCCGGTTTCACCTTTGTCGATGGCCGCTTTTAATAACGCTTCAGCTTCATCATCTCGTCCGGAAAATACTTTTTCTGCAATCTGACCTTCCAGCACATGTTCCCAGAACCGGCGGCGCTGATTGACTGATCCAAAGGTTGCTTTGACCTGATGACGAAAACGCCCTACCAAAGCGCCAAGACGGCTGTATCCATTAGGGATGAGTGTTTCCAGACGCGCGCGTAACAAGCGTGCCAACACCGGAGATTCGCCACCCGAAGAGATCCCAATAACGATGGGAGAACGATCAACAATCGCAGGAAAAATAAATGTACACAGGGAAGGCGTATCAACCACATTGATGGGTATATTGCGTTCTATCGCATCAAAATGCACACGTTCGTGCAGACTGCGGTCATCTGTGGCCGCCACGACGAGTGTTTTTCCGTCTAACAGCCCGCTATGGTATTCACCAATGATAATTTGATCGTGGGCATCGACTAACATGGCTTTTAATTCGTCTTCAACGGTATGCGAAACCACCGTCAGAAAAACACCCGCACGCTTAAGCAGGCGTGCTTTACGTAATGCGATATCACCACCACCGATTAACAGTACCTGGCGAGATTTGAGATTAAAAAAGAGAGGTAAAAAATCCACAATGAACCCTCCGTCAGTTGATGAGCCCAGATTAGCATAATCCGGCTAAATACCACTGATTAGATCAGGCTCATTGCTTGATTTATATGCAAATATCGTTATTTGAGATCTTTACAGCTGGGTGTGCAAACCACACTCACGGGTTTCAATCGCTTTGGTTGGATCAAAATAATCATGCTCATTTGGCAAATTGTGTTCTGCCAGATACGCTTCAAGATCCGCTTCTGTCCAATTAAACAATGGCGCAACCTTAATGATGCCATCTTTACTTGCCGAGACAATCTCTAACGAGTTACGGAATTCCGTTTGATCCTTACGGATCGCGTTTAACCACAAATCGGGTTTCATTTCAGCCAGCGCCCGCTGGAAAGGCTCAAGTTTAACCTGACGTGTAAATTCATCATGTTGAGGATCGTCAACATCAGGAATGCCTTTCATCAAGACGTTGCGACGGGCGGATGTCTGCTGCGGTATATAGGTTTCCACATTCAGGTTGAAGTCCTGAATCATCTTTTCAGCAAAGCGATAAGTCGCTGAGGTGTTATAACCCGAATCTACCCATAACACTTTTATGTCCGGCTTTGCCTGAACGGCCATATGCAGTATCACAGACTCGTAGGGGCGAAAATTGGTTGTCACCAATGGATTTACAGATTGAGCAATAGCCCATGCAATGATCTCTTGTGGAGTCTTACCTTCGAGCGCTTTATTAGCAGCAACCAGATCAATACTCATTGTATTCTTTCTCCTTCGTGCAGAGCTGAATCTATAGATTTCAGCTCTGAAATATTAGCTCTGACACTAGAATCAGCGGCGAAAAATTGGCCGTGGGTCAGCCACAGTGCCCTGATAATTAACACTCACTTCAGCAAAAGCACTTAAATCTTCTTCAGAAAAGCGATCTTCAGGGATTAAAAATGCATTAAACCCACAGCTTTGCATGTGCGCTAAACGGTCACGCGCAACATCTCCGACCGCACGTATCTCGCCGGCAAAGCCAATACGAACCAACTGACGGGCAATACTAAAACCACGTCCATCTCTAAAAGTCGGGAACTCAACGGCAATCAACGCAACATTGGCTTGCTCTGCATACAATGCTGCTAAATCGTCATCACCATTCACTTGCAGACCTAAACGGCCCGAACGGCTCAATAACTGATCGCGATGCTCCAGATAAAATGCCAGCGGGACTATTATATCGCCCTGAATATCAGCATCAGAAAGGTCCTGAAGTTGCTCCAGCGCCTCAATATCAACCAGCTGCCAGCTGTCGTTCTCAACAATTTTTTGATTAATGAGCAACGGCATAAACATTCTCCTTGAACGGATCGATACCGACACGTTTAAACGTATCACGGAATAATTCTTCTTCTTGTCGCTGCTCTACGAACACCTCCAAGATCTTCTCTAGTGTATTAGCAACATCATCAGCGGCAACCGATTTACCCAACACTTTGCCTAATGACGCATCTTCCCGGGAAGACCCGCCCAAGGTGATCTGATACCAATCTTCACCTTTTTTATCGACACCCAAAATACCGATGTCGGCCACATGGTGATGACCGCATGCATTGATACAACCTGACATATTCAGTTGGATATCACCCAGGTCATAAAGATGGTCAAGATCATCAAAGCGTTCATTAATCTGATCAGCAATATTCAATGTCTTAGCATTCGCCAGCGCACAAAAATCAAAGCCGGGACAAACGATCATATCTAATAATGTACCGATATTCGGACGTGCTAAATTGTTCGAATCCAGCGCCTGCCATACCGCATAAAGATCTGACTTTTTAACATCAGCCAATACCAGATTCTGATCATGAGTCGATCGTATTTCACCAAAGCTGTATTTTTCAGCCAGGTCAGCAACCAACTCCATCTGGGTATCAGTAATATCACCAGCGGGTTTCAGGTAAGGCTTAAGGGAGACAATCGCAATGCGATATCCAGGCACCTTATGGTCTACCGTATTACGTTCGTACCAGGTATTAAAGGCGCTGTCTGATGCACGTTGCTGCTCAAATGAGGTATCTGCAGCGGCGTTAGCATCATAATCAAATGGCTTAAAGAATGACTTAGCACGTGCAATTTCTGCATCCGTTAATGTCAGTTCACCACCGCGTGAGTATTCCCACTCTTCTTCAACCAAACGGCGGAACTCGTCAGCACCCAAAGCATTAACCAGTATTTTAATACGTGCTTTATACTTGTTGTCACGCCGCCCTTTAAGGTTATAAACACGTAAAATGGCATCAAGATAGGTTAACAGATGCTCTTTAGGCAGGAAGTCACGGATCTTTTTACCGATCACAGGTGTACGTCCCAAACCACCACCCACCAACACTTCAAAACCTATTTCACCTGCATCGTTCTGCACCAGATGCAGACCAATATCGTGAACCTGTGAGGCCGCACGGTCTTCCGCACCACCGGTCACGGCGATTTTGAACTTACGTGGTAAATAGGCAAACTCAGGGTGCAGAGTTGACCATTGACGGATAATTTCACAATAGGCACGCGGATCTTCCAACTCACCCGCATAAACACCGGAGTAAGGATCTGTCGTCGTATTACGAATACAGTTACCCGACGTCTGAATCGCATGCATCTGCACCTGAGCCAGTTCAGCCAGGATATCTGGTACCTCTTCCAGCTTAGGCCAGTTAAACTGAATATTCGTACGGGTGGTAAAGTGCGCATAGCCTTTATCATAAGTACGGGCAATATGTGCCAATTTACGTAACTGCTCTGAAGAGATCAGACCATAAGGGATAGCCACTCTCAACATCGGTGCATAGCGTTGAATATAAAGGCCATTCATCAGTCGCAAGACAAGAAATTCATCCTCCGGCAGTTCTCCTGCCAGATAGCGACGTGTCTGATCACGATACTGTTCGACGCGCTCATCAACCAGGGTCTGGTCGACTTCATTATACTGATACATGAATGTTTCACCCGTTTGGCAGCTCTACTGCCCACTTTGATTCTAGAAAAATGTTTAAAAAATTGTTCGTTATAGTTCGTTATAATAGTGGTTTGACTGTTTATTAGTTCATCTACCCTGCCAGCACAAAGCGTAAACCGATGGCTAACAGAAGTGAGCCCATTATAGGCTGCATTACTTTTGGCGACAGTTTTGCCCCAATATGACTTCCTATGAATACGCCTGGAAGCGAGCCTATCAGCAAGTACCCCAGCAACGACAGATCGACGCTTCCCATACCATAGTGTCCGGCACCGGCAACACCGGTCAGGACCACCGCATGCACCAGATCGGTACCAACAATAGCGGGCATACTCATACGAGGATAAAGCGTAATCAATAGTGCGGTGCCTAACGCACCTGCACCAACGGAGGACAAGGTTACCAACCCCCCTAATAAGATGCCGGTTAGCACGGTCACGGTAGGACGAGCTTTTTTAGCTTTAGCCACCCAGGAGCGCCCTTCTACCTTGAGTGCGTATTCACGAATTTTGTTACGTCCAAACACCGCTATTGACGTTAGAATCAGTGAAAAACCAAGTGTCAGATTCATCAGATGTTCTATCTGTTCTAACGCCTCCAAACCTTTAAGATATTCCAGCGTCAACAAGCTGCCTGGGATACTGCCAGACAGCAGCAAAATAACAATGCGCCACTCGATCATCTTTTTCCGAGCATAAGCAAACACCCCGCCAAACTTAGTGACAGAGGCATAGAGCAGATCGGTACTGACAGCAATAATAGGAGGTATACCGAAGACAACGATCAGAATAGGCGTCATTAAAGCGCCGCCTCCAATACCTGTCAATCCGACAACAAATCCTACCACCAGCCCAGCAAAGCTGTAAGCAAATTCCATAAAATCAGTACTCACTACTTAAACGAATCAGAGGGCTATCATACCTACATTTTTATATAACAGAAAATAATAGTTTTTCATTTTGTTATTTTTTTTTGGAATAAAGAAATAATCGCACTCTTATTCCATTAATGTATAAACAGATTTCTATTTATTACTTTTAATTAATAAAACTCTTTGCAATAATGCACCGCAACATATGACAGATAGGCGACCTTAGTTTCCTATCTGCTAATCCAGGTTATATATCGAGCAGGCAGAAACAGATGACATCTATACCAGAGCGCCGTCTTACCCATTTAAAACAACTGGAAGCTGAAAGCATTCAGATTATTCGCGAAGTTGCAGCTGAGTTTGACAACCCGGTGATGCTTTATTCTATTGGGAAGGACTCTGCTGTAATGCTCCATCTGGCTCGTAAAGCTTTTTACCCAGGCAAGCCACCTTTCCCGCTGATGCACGTTGATACCACATGGAAGTTTAAAGAGATGATCGCCTTCCGTGACAAAATGGCTGAAGAAGCCGGAATGGATCTGATTGTGCACATCAATCAGGAAGGGGTAGATATGGGCGTTGGCCCGTTTTCTCACGGCTCATCCAAACATACTGACATTATGAAAACCCAGGGCTTAAAGCAGGCGCTGGACAAATACAAATTTGATGCAGCCTTCGGCGGCGCGCGCCGTGATGAAGAAAAATCACGTGCTAAAGAACGTGTTTTCTCTTTCCGTGATAAATATCACCGCTGGGATCCAAAAAATCAGCGCCCTGAATTGTGGAACATTTTTAATACACGTGTAGACCAGGGCGAAAGTATTCGCGTATTCCCACTGTCCAACTGGACTGAACTGGACATCTGGCAATATATCTATCTTGAGAGTATCCCGATTGTACCCCTGTATCTGGCTGAAGAACGCCCTGTCGTTGAGCGCAACGGCATGATGATCATGGTTGATGACGAACGCCTGCCTTTGGCTGAAGGCGAGCACCCCGTCATGCGCAAAGTACGCTTCAGAACACTGGGATGCTACCCGCTAACCGGTGCGGTTGAATCCGATGCAGAAACCTTGCAAGAAATTATTCAGGAAATGCTACTGACCACCACATCAGAGCGCCAGGGCCGAGCCATTGACCACGATTCTTCCGGTTCAATGGAGAAAAAGAAAATGGAAGGGTATTTCTAGTAGCCCCTGATTATTAGCTATTAACCCCATTTTTTAAGCATTTTCTGATACCGAATTTAGAGAGCGAAACCATGAGCCACCAATCTGAGCTAATTTCTACAGACATTGAAGCGTATCTTCACCAGCACGAAAATAAAGAACTGCTGCGCTTTTTAACCTGCGGCAGTGTTGATGACGGAAAATCAACCTTGATCGGCCGCTTGCTTCATGATTCGAAAATGATCTATGAAGATCAGTTAGCCGCTATTCAGAGCGAAAATGCGCGTGTCGGCAACGCCGGTGAAGAACTCGACCTGGCACTGCTGGTCGATGGCTTGCAGGCAGAACGCGAGCAAGGCATTACCATAGATGTCGCTTATCGTTACTTTTCCACTGCTGAGCGCAAATTCATTATTGCTGATACCCCGGGGCATGAGCAGTATACCCGCAACATGGCGACTGGCGCGTCTACCTGTGACCTGGCGATCATTCTGATTGACGCCCGTCATGGCGTACAGGTCCAGACCAAGCGACACAGTTTTATTGTCTCCCTGCTCGGCCTGAAACACACCATCGTCGCGATCAACAAAATGGATCTGGTTGACTTCAGCGAAGAACGCTATGAGCAGATCAAAGCTGACTATTTAGAATTCACTGCAGATCTGGAACTACAGGACATTCAGTTTGTGCCGTTATCCGCGCTGAAAGGCGACAATGTGGTCAACCCATCCGAGCATATGTCTTGGTACAAGGGTCTGCCGTTAATGGAAACACTGAATACGGTAAAAATAGCACGCGACAAAAACTTTGAAGAACTACGCTTCCCTGTGCAGTATGTCAACCGCCCGAATCTGGATTTTCGTGGATACTGCGGGACATTAACATCCGGCATTGTCAAGCCTGGTGATGCAGTCACCGTACTGCCTTCTGGCAAATCATCACGTGTTAAATCGATCGTAACTTTTGACGGCGAGCTTCAGGAAGCGTTCCCGCCTATGTCAATCACTCTGACACTGGAGGATGAAATAGATATCTCCCGTGGAGATATCATCGTTCACAGCCAAAACATTCCGAAAGCAACCAATCGCTTTGACGCCACACTGGTTTGGATGGACGAAAAGCCTCTGGCCATCGGTAAAACATATGACATCAAGCTACTGACAAGCCGCACAGCCGGCTCAGTTACAACTATCCGTCACCAAATTAATGTCAACACGCACGAGTGCTCAGATGCCAGCACATTGCAACTGAATGAAATTGGTCGCTGCGAAATTACTCTCGAGCGCCCCATACTGGCGGATAACTATAAAGCATTTCGCGGTACGGGTTCCTTCATCGTGGTTGATCGTCTGAGCAACGCAACCGTTGCTGCCGGTATGATCATCGATGCAAATACAGATGCAACAACTTATGAGCTGTTCAACACTGCCCAGGTAAGCGCTGAGCAAAAAGCCCGTCGCTTTAGCCAACAGCCTGCCGTGATCGCACTATCGGGGGAAGCAGCAGCGACTGAAACATTGATACACTCACTAGAACAGGCGTTGCACACAGCAGGCCACGGTGTTGCCACACTAATCAAAAGCAGCTTGCCAACTGAACTGTCACAGCACGCTTCATCTCTGGCCGACCTGTTAAAACAAAATGGCTTACTGGTGCTGACTGATACCCAAATCCAGACACCAGCCCTGACAATCCAGGTTGATCAGCTACCCAAAGGTAGTGAACAGGTCGCCAGCGTCATTCAACAATTGCGCGATCAAAAGCTGATATAAGGCACCTCAATGCAAGTGGCGGCTCAGGCCGCCCTCGCATTGTGTAAAATCAGGCCTTAAACGGTGCCTACAGAGGCAGTTTAGGGTACAATTCAGCCTTTGCTTACTTCAGAGATCTATCGGGGGAAACCAAGGTAGATTTTCGCATTTTGATGCAGAGATCATGACAGATTTTCTTCTCATTTTAATCAGCACCGTGCTGGTGAATAACTTTGTACTGGTTCAGTTTCTTGGTCTCTGCCCTTTTATGGGTGTATCCAATAAGCTCGAAACAGCCATGGGCATGTCACTGGCCACCACCTTTGTACTGACCCTCTCGTCAGTGTGCAGCTATCTGGTATACACCTACCTGCTGCTTCCATTTGAATTAGCCTATTTAAAAACCATCTCATTTATCCTTGTTATTGCCGTTGTTGTGCAATTCACCGAGATGGTGGTCAAAAAAACCAGCCCTCTGCTGCATAAAGTGCTGGGGATATTCCTGCCGTTAATTACCACTAACTGCGCCGTATTAGGTGTTGCGCTGTTGAATATTAAAAAGCAGAACGGTTTTATGGAGTCTATTTTCTATGGCTTTGGCGGCGCGGTGGGTTTCTCGTTAGCGCTCATTCTGTTCTCAGCCATTCGTGAACGCGTTGCGGTGGCCGATGTACCTACACCGTTTCGTGGTGCAGCCATCGGCATGGTCACTGCTGGCTTAATGTCACTGGCGTTTATGGGCTTCACCGGCCTGGTTAAGTTTTGAGTAGGCCGTATCGATGAGTCCAATTTTAATTGCCATTCTGGTTTTACTTAGTTTAGCCGTCGTTTTCGGCTTAATACTCGGCTATGCGGCTGTCCAGTTCAAAGTAGAAGGCAACCCCATTGTCGACCAGATCGATGAACTTTTACCACAAACTCAATGTGGCCAATGCGGCCATCCTGGCTGCCGCCCCTATGCTGAAGCGATTGCTAATGGCGAAGCGATTAATAAATGCCCTCCTGGCGGCCAAAGCACCATTGACGCACTTGCCGATCTTTTAGATGTCGAAGCGGTTCCGCTTGACGCTGAGCATGGCGAAGAAAGCGTTAAAACCGTCGCCTATATCCGTGAAGATGAATGCATCGGCTGCACCAAGTGCATCCAGGCCTGCCCTGTCGATGCCATTTTAGGCGCCGCCAAGCAGATGCATACGGTAATAGTTTCGGAGTGCACCGGATGTGACCTTTGTGTTGAACCCTGTCCCGTTGATTGTATTGATATGCTACCGATTGAAACCACATTAAATAACTGGAAGTGGACACCTCCTATACCGGGTGTGCAATTAATTGCGACAGATAGCGGCAGACGATTAGATAAAGTGTTAAGTGAAGAAGAGACCGCCTCATGAGTAAAATTTTTGCTTTCCATGGCGGTATTCATCCTCCTGAAAATAAAAAACAATCAACGCGATCGCCGATTCGCCCTGCTCCTGTACCTGCACAGCTGACGATTCCTATCCAGCAGCATATCGGCGCACCCGCTAAACCCTGCGTCAAGACCGGTGATTATGTACAAAAAGGTCAGCTCATTGCTAAAGCGCAAGGCCGAATCAGCGTTTCTATTCATGCCTCCAGCTCAGGGACTGTCACCGACATTAGCCCGAAGGCTGTACCACACCCTTCCGGTCTGAATGCGCCTTGTATTAGCATTCAGACAGACGGCAAAGATGAGTGGATTGATCATCAGGGCCTTGATGATTATCGAAGTGTTCCTAAGCAGACCCTGATCGAATACATCCGTGATCATGGTATTGCCGGCATGGGGGGGGCAGGATTTCCCACCGATGTAAAACTACATCTGGGTGATGATCATATTGTTAACACCCTGATTATCAATGCCGCCGAGTGCGAACCCTATATCACGGCTGATGATATGCTTATCCGGGAACGGGCTGAGCAGATTGTTGGCGGTATAGAGATCATCAACTACCTGCTCAAGCCAACTCACATCCTCATCGGCATTGAAGACAACAAAGCACATGCGATTCGCGTTCTTGAAGACGCCTTACGTCACACAGAACTCAATATCGATATTATCGTTGTTCCAACAAAATACCCGTCAGGCGGTGAGAAACAGCTAATTCGGCTATTAACAGGTGTCGAAGTACCCAGCGGGCATATCCCGGCCGATGTCGGCATTGTCTGCCAGAATATTGGTACGGCGGCGGCCATTAACCAAGCCGTTAACTACGGCACCCCACTGATCTCGCGCATCGTTACCGTCACCGGAGGCGCCGTCAGCAAACCGCAAAATCTGGAAGTGCTGATTGGAACGCCGATTAATACTTTGCTGGAAACCGCCCGCATCAACCACGACCAGCTCAGCAGATTGGTGATGGGTGGCCCTATGATGGGTTACACCATTGAGAATGATTCTATTCCCATCATAAAAACATCCAACTGCATTATCGCAGCGACGGCAGAAGAGATGCCGCCAGCGCCACCTGCGCAAGCCTGCATTCGTTGCGGACTATGTGAACAGGCTTGCCCTGCAGAACTGCTACCGCAACAGCTTTACTGGTTTGCCAAAAGCAAAGAATTTGAAAAGGCCAAACATCATAACCTGTTTGATTGTATTGAATGCGGCGCTTGCTCCTATGTTTGCCCAAGCAATATTCCACTAGTGCAGTACTATCGTTTTGCTAAAAACGAAATACGTGCCGAAGAAGCAGAACAGCGTAAAGCGGATCAGGCGCGGCTACGTTTTGAAGCCAGACAGGCTCGTCTGGAACAGGACAAAGTCGACAAAGAAACACGCCGTAAGGAGCGTGCTGCACAGGCAGCAGCGGCACAAGCCATCAAGAAAACCACACTTGAGACGGCCCAGACAAACCCCGAAGACCAGATCAAACAGCTAAAAACTGCAGCGGCAGTAACACGCACTAAGCTAAAAAAAGCGCTTTCTGCATTGGAAAAAGCCAAAGCTGAAAGTAGTGATGATATCGCACAACTAGACCTTCAATATAAGCAGGCGGAACATGCGGCCGAAGAGGCACAAACAGCACTTGAGGCCGCAGAAAAAGGTGCACTTGTATCCGCAGCGACTAGTAACGCACCCGATATTAAACAACTAAAAACACAGGCAGCCGTGGCACGCACCAAGCTCAAAAAAGCGCAACAAGCACTTAAAATGGCTGAAGAAAAAGGCCATGACGGTGTAGAAACGCTACGTGCGACAGTAGCAGAGCTGGAAACCAAAGCAGCCAATGCACAGCAGGCATTTGCTGATGCTGAAGCGAGTAATAGTTCAAGCGGAGCCGCTTCTCAGTCATCAGCGATGCTTCAGGAAGCTGCCGACAAAGCATTACAAACGTTACAAAAAGCAGAAGCGGCTCTGGCCACAGCAATAGAAAACAACAGCCCGGCAGCAGACAAGATGCAAGCCGGTGTTGAAAAGCTAAAAAGCAAATACACAGAAGCATTATCTGCACTGCAAGACAACGCCAAAACGCAGCAGCCTTCTATCCAGCAAGCTACTGGCCAGCAAGCGATTGAACGTAAACCGATAGACCTAAAAGCATTGAAACAAAATGTTTCTATTATGCGCACCAAGCTGAAAAAAGCTGAAAAGCTGCTGGAGGCAACAGACGAGAACTCAGCAGAAGCCTCTGAGTTACAACAAGAAATTACACGTCTGACTCAGCTGCATCAGGAAGCCAAAGCACAACTTGATGCTGAAGAAGCCATTCGAATCAAAGCGGCCGCGGCTCAGGGCATTGATCTTAAACAGTTAAAAATTGACGCTGCGCTTGCTCGCGCCGCCGCCACTAAACTGCAACGATCGATCAAAAAAGAGCAGGAGTCTGAACAAAACAATCTGGATGCGCTGCAGGCAGAACTAATTACCGCCCAGCAACAGGCAGACAAACTCACCCACACACTTAGCCAATTTGAATAGGAAATGCGGTAGATTATGGCGCTGATTCGTATCACATCACCCCACGTACATAAACCCGTCAATACGGCTGGTATCATGCGCCTGGTGATTCTAGCCACCTTGCCAGGTCTGCTGGCCATGACTTTTTTCTTTGGCTGGGGCACACTGATCAATATCATCTGGGCCTCCCTGTTGGCCGTGACCTTTGAAGCCATCTGCATAAAGGCGAGAAACCGTCCGCTGTATTTTTATCTGAAAGATTACAGCGCTATTCTGACAGCCGTGTTAATAGCATTGGCGTTGCCACCGTTTGTGCCCTGGTGGTTAACCGCTGTCGCAGTGTTTGTTGCAATTGTCGTAGCCAAGCAACTGTACGGAGGGATTGGCCAAAATCCGTTTAATCCGGCGATGGTGGCTTACGCTCTGGTATTGATCTCATTCCCGCTGGAAATGACCCGCTGGACAGCCCCCTTTATGCTACAGGGTGATGGCTGGAATATTCTTGGTTTTGTGGACACGCTACAATTGATATTTGGCGGCTGGTCTGAGCATGCCGATGCCTTCACGTCAGCTACACCTCTGGATGTCATGCGTCACCGTGGCGGCCTTACGACAGAGGAAGCATGGAGAGCATCAGATGTTCTGGCGAATGTCGGCGCCTGGCACGCGGTCAGTGCTGCTTACTTTATGGGCGGCATTTTACTGCTTTATAAGAAAATATTCTCATGGCACACCCCGGCGGCAGTACTTATCTCTTTAGGTGCCATGTCGACCCTCTTTTATGTTATCTCGCCCGATACTTACGCCGACCCTTTCTTTCATCTGACGGTAGGTGGAACCATATTAGGTGCCTTCTTTATCGCTACCGACCCAGTTTCCTCGGCCACCAGTAATAAAGGCAAAATCTGGTTTGGTATTGGCATCGGCGTATTGATCTTCACCATTCGTACCTGGGGAAATTATCCGGATGCGGTGGCTTTCAGTATTCTGTTAATGAACCTTGCTGCACCTTTTATTGATCAGTACACACAGCCGCGCACCTATGGCCACAAAGCGCCTAATAGCGGCCTGAAAGGAAAAGCTTGATGGAACTCCTGATATCACTTCGGCAAAACACACTGGGCATTTCTATCTTTGCCATTGTCACCGCAGGACTGATCGCCCTTACACAAGTGTCAACCAAAGAACAGATCATTGAAAACGAGCGCACACAGCAAGCTAAAGCGCTATACGAAATTATCCCGGCAGATAGCATCGATAATGACCTGCTACACCATCAGATCGACATTGAAGCACCTATGCTGGGCTACGCTCACGCCAAAGCCTATCAGGCAATGCAAAAAGGCCAAGTCACTGCTGTGATTCTTCCTGTGCTAACACCCGATGGTTATTCCGGCGACATTTCTTTGATTGTTGGCATTAATGCTGACGCTTCGGTTGCTGGTGTTCGGGTTCTTTCGCATAAAGAAACGCCTGGGCTTGGCGATAAAGTCGACCTGAGAAAATCAGACTGGATACTGAGCTTCAACCAAACCAGCATGCAGGGATCAGATGACCAAAGCTGGGCGGTGAAAAAAGATGGCGGCCAATTTGACCAATTTACCGGCGCCACTATTACGCCACGTGCCGTCGTTATCGCCGTTAGTCGTGCGCTTCAGTTTTTTCAAAACAATCGCACCACGCTCTTAAGACCCAGCCCCAGTCCCAGCCCAACGCCTGATAAGGAGGCTTCATGAGTATCGACTATAAAGAGATCACATTAAACGGGCTGTGGCATAACAATCCTGCACTTGTGCAGTTATTAGGCTTGTGTCCATTACTGGCGGTTACCGCGTCAGTCGTCAACTCCATCAGCCTCGGCATCGCCAGCACCCTGGTATTAACAGGTTCAAATCTGACGATTTCAATGTTCAGGAGGTTTGTGCCTGATGCGGTACGCTTGCCGGTGTTTGTGATGATCATCGCGTCGTTTGTTACCTGTATCGAGCTACTAATGCAGGCCGTCACTTACGAACTTTATCAGATTCTGGGAATCTTCATTCCGTTAATCGTTACCAACTGCGTCATCATGGGCAGAGCAGATGCGTTCGCGTCTAAAAATCCAGTATCCGCATCAGTTCTGGATGGTGCGATGATGGGTATTGGCTTTACCGCTGTTTTAGTGCTGTTAGGCGGCTTACGTGAAGCCTTAGGATCGGGTACTTTATTCGCTGATATGCACTTGCTGTTCGGCCCTATGGCTGAAAACTGGACGATTGTGCTTGTGGATGATTACAAAGGCTTCCTGTTCGCCATATTACCGCCGGGCGCTTTTGTCGGCTTAGGCTTGCTCATCGCGTTAAAAAATATCATTGATAAGCGCCTTAAGGATCGCCAGTCCGCTAAAGCGCCTGCGCACAGCCAGGAAGCTGGCAGTAAACGCGTCCGTGTAACCGGCCAGATAAGCTAACAAGCCCCTCCAGGCAGGACAAGGTAAAGGATACGCTTTACCTTGTCTCTACTAACGACATCCTGTTCTAACGACGCTTTCCTCTGACTGCGCTCTCTGCTCACGACATTCTCGACTGAGAAGATTGGTTTTTACTCGCAAGATCGATAAGATACTGCCTCTTTAAATCAACAGAAATACACATGAATCAGCTGAAACGACACGAAATTTTTAGCCGCTGGCGTGCAGACAACCCCCACCCAACCACCGAACTGGAATATAGCAGCCCTTTTGAGCTACTCATTGCCGTTTTGCTGTCGGCTCAATCGACCGATGTCGGCGTCAATAAAGCAACCCGCAAGCTATATCCTGTCGCCAATACGCCAGAAGCCATTTTGCAGCTGGGCATTGAAAAGCTAAAGAGCTATGTCAAAACCATTGGCTTATATAACACCAAAGCCGAAAACATCATTAAAACCTGCCAGATTTTAGTGGATCAACACCAGTCTATCGTGCCTGATAACCGGGAAGCGCTGGAAGCCCTTCCCGGGGTCGGCAGGAAAACTGCCAATGTGGTGTTGAATACCGCCTTTGGCCACCCGACCATGGCGGTAGACACACATATTTTCAGAGTCGGTAACCGCACCCGAATCGCCCCTGGAAAAAATGTGCTGGAAGTTGAGAAAAAACTGCTCAAGGTAATCCCTAAAGAGTTTTTAGTCGATGCGCACCATTGGATGATTCTACATGGTCGATATGTCTGTACAGCACGTAAACCTAAATGCGGCAGCTGTTTAATTGAAGACCTGTGTGAATTCAAAGAAAAAACTGAAATAGGCTGTGAATAACTGTAAATATTGATCTTCCCAGTGGATTTATAGTTACCCCCAGAAACTGTGGATAATTCTGTGGAAATCTTTTGAGTAGATACCTGCAGCGCCCGTCATTACTCACTCCATGTTAAATTGTCCGAATTTCACACAGAAACAATAAACATCTAATTTTCAATGACTTATGTTTTACAATAGTAAAATATCAATTTTTTTATTGATTTTTATTTAAAATATACTAGCGGTTTTCAGCTTGTGGATGACGCAAACAAAAGTGCCCTAATAATGTCATTATTAGGGCGGTTTTTGATGAATAAAGATTGCGCGGTGGATAAAAGCATGAAATAGCCCCTTATCTGAAAAATTACTCACAACAAAGAGAGCTAACAGATAAACAGAACTATCCCGGGAAGGGGTTCACCAGAAGAAAAGCAGCGTGTTATCAATCAGGCTTCCGGGATCTCTATTTCCAGATGCGTTTTAGGAATACAGCAACAGGTCAGAATTTCTCCGTCATCCATATCCAGCAGTGTTTCCTGAACATACTCTACCTCGCCATCGATGAGGCGAACTTTACAACAGCCGCAGTAACCCCCGCGACAGTTATAAGGTGCCGGAATATCCTGCACTTCCAGTGCATCCAGCAGCGTAGATTCATACTGATAATAGAATGTATGAAAGTGATTAACTTTGATTCTTGGTATAGCCATCACTTATCCTTTAGAGGTCAAAATCATCAAAATCAGTATCGTCAACCTGGTTATCTATCTGCCCTACTAAATAGGAGCTGATTTCCGACTCCTGAGGTGCCACCTGAACATTGTCACTGCTCAACCAGGCATTCATCCAGGGTAAGGGATTCTGCGTGGCAGGGAACAAATCAGCATAACCTAAAGCACGCATACGCACGTTTGTAATATATTCAACATAGTCGCTGAGAATTTTCGCATTCAAGCCAATCATGGACCCATCACGAAACAGGTAGGTGGACCACTCCTTTTCCTGTTGAGCCGCTTCTGCAAAAATAGCGATCGCCTCGTCCTTGCACTCGATGGCAATCTCTTTAAACTCCGGATCATCTGCGCCTGATGCCAGAATATTCAGCATATGCTGTGTACCGGTGAGATGCAGCGCTTCGTCGCGCGCAATCAGTTTAATAATCTTGGCGTTACCTTCCATGATGGCGCGCTCAGCAAACGCAAATGAACAGGCAAAACTAACATAAAAACGAATAGCTTCCAGTACATTAACCGAGACCAATGTCAGGTATAGCTTTTTCTTCAGGTTACGCATGCTGACATCATGCGTTTTGCCTGCAATCACATGCACACCGATACCATGCACGGAATAGACACTGGTCAGCTCGATTAGCTCGTCATACAGACGCGTTACCGCTTCCGCACGTTTTACTATCTCTTCATTAGTGACGATCGCATCGAACACCTCTGAAGGCTCGGTAATGATATTGCGAATAATATGCGTATAAGAGCGGCTATGAATGGTTTCACTGAATGCCCAGGTTTCAAACCAGGTTTCCAGCTCAGGCAATGAAACGATAGGCAAAAAAGCTACGTTCGGAGATCGACCCTGTACAGAATCCAGTAATGTCTGATATTTAAGATTACTCAGAAAAATATGCTGCTCATGATCAGGCATATTCATGAAGTCTTTACGGTCAGTTGACAGATCGACCTCTTCCGGACGCCAGAAAAAAGACAGCTGCTTCTCAATCAGCTTTTCAAAAATCGGATATTTCTGTTTATCATAACGCGCCACATTGACACTGCGACCAAAAAACATGGGCTCAAGCGTAGCATCATGCCCGCTGGTGTTAAAAGTAGAGTAAGACATTGATAAGTAATCTGCTAATTCATTTACTGGAGGTTAAGCAGATATCTCGCCTTATCGGCGGACATCTGCCACTCAGAATTTAAAACCTATAGCTTGCAGGCACCGCCTTCACAACCATCGTCGTCTTGCTGATCTTTAGCACCGTCACGGGTATTATGATAATACAGTGTTTTTACACCGTACTTATAAGCGGTCAGCAGATCTTTTAATAATTGCTTCATCGGCACTTTATCGCCCGGGTAGTTACTCGGATCATAATTAGTGTTAGCCGATATCGACTGATCCACAAACTTCTGCATGATTCCGACTAACTGCAGATACCCCTCGTTGTTTGGAATATTCCAAAGCAGTTCGTAATTATCTTTTAATGCAACATAGTCAGGTACGACCTGTTTCATGATGCCATCTTTACTGGCCTTAACGGATACATAACCGCGCGGTGGTTCGATACCATTGGTTGAATTAGTAATTTGTGATGAGGTTTCACAAGGCATCAACGCAGTTAATGTACTGTTACGCAGACCAAACTCACGAATATCTTCACGCAGCGTTTCCCAGAAATAATGTAACGGCTCCTCGCAGAACTCATCAATTTCACGCTTATAAGTATCAATCGGAAGAATACCTTTGGCGTACGTTGTTTCCTTAAACTTAAGACACGGGCCCAGTTCTTTTGCCAGCTGGTTAGACGCTTTCAGCATATAGTACTGAATCGCTTCAAACGTACGGTGTACCAGCCCATTGGCAGAGCCGTCTGAGTAACGCGTACCATTTTTTGCCAGATAATAGGCAAAATTTGTCACCCCTACGCCCAAGGTGCGACGATTATCTGTCGCATTTTGTGCAGCCAGAATTGGATAATCCTGATAATCCAACAAGCTGTCCAATGCTCTGACAATCAGGTCGGATAGCTCTTCCAGCTCATCAAGATTACTCAGCGCACCCAGGTTAAACGCCGATAAAGTACAGAGTGCAATCTCACCTTCAGGATCATTGATGTCATTCATCGCTTTAGTCGGCAGCGCAATTTCCAAACATAGATTTGACTGCTTGACAGGCGCGACAGCAGGGTCAAACGGACTATGCGTATTGCAGTGATCGACGTTCTGAATATAGATACGGCCAGTAGACGCACGCTCAGAAGCCAGCAAACCAAACAGTTCAACCGCTTTAATCGTACGTTTACGGATAGAAGCGTCTTGTTCATACATTTGATAAAGACGCTCAAACTCATTTTGATCTGCAAAGAAGGCATCATACAGACCAGGGACTTCATGCGGGCTGAACAGGGTGATATTTCCGCCCTTAATCAAACGCTGATACATGAGTTTGTTTAATTGCACGCCGTAGTCGAGGTGGCGAACACGGTTTTCTTCAACGCCGCGATTGTTCTTCAGTACCAGTAACGATTCAACCTCAAGATGCCAAAGTGGGTAAAACAGCGTTGCAGCACCGCCCCGCACACCACCCTGTGAGCATGATTTGACCGCTGTCTGAAAGTGCTTATAAAAAGGAATACACCCTGTATGAAAAGCTTCGCCATTACGGATTGGGCTGCCAATCGCACGAATACGCCCAGCATTTATACCAATACCCGCACGCTGCGATACATATTTAACAATAGAACTTGCTGTCGCGTTAATAGAGTCAAGGCTATCACCGCACTCTATCAATACGCAGGAGCTGAACTGGCGTGTTGGCGTTCGCACACCCGCCATGATAGGCGTCGGCAACGACAGCTTGAACAGCGAGGTCGCATCATAAAAACGTTTAACGTAACCTAAACGCGTTTCTTTCGGGTAAGAAGCAAACAAACAAGCCGCCACTAGCATATAAAGAATCTGCGGGCTTTCATAAATTTCGCCGGATACGCGATTCTGAACCAGATACTTACCTTCCAGTTGCTTAACCGCCGCATAACTGAAATTCATATCGCGGCTATGATCGAGATGCTCATTAAGCTGATCAAAATCCTCACGGCTGTAATCTTCTATCAGATGTTTATCATACCGGCCCATCTCAACCATGCTGGCAACATGATCAAACAGATGTGGTGCATCAAAGCTATCAAAAGCACGCTTACGTAGATGAAAAATGGCCAGACGGGCTGCTAAATACTGATAATCCGGGGCTGTTTCAGAGATCAGATCAGCCGCAGATTTAATCAATGTTTCATGTATATCAGAAGTTTTGATGCCATCGTAAAACTGGATATGTGCCTTTAACTCTACTTCAGAAGGAGACACCTGATCCAAGCCATTTGCTGCCCAGATCACAACCCGATGAATTTTTTCCAGATCAATTTTTTCACGACGTCCGTCACGCTTAGTGACCATCAAATCTTTCTGCATAATAAGACTCTTATGTTCCGCTAAATATAATAATTATGAAAAATATGTTGTTTGTATTCTAGTGTTCATCAAGTGGCATCGTCGCAAAAAACACACAACATCTTGTACGCCGATCGGCAACAGGCACTAAATATAGCTATATTCGGCTTTATTTCAAGCTTATTTCAGTCTTGATTTTCGTCATCTATTGTGCCGAGCCGTGGCCGACTGACGCAAACACAGCGCCCATGCGGCGGCCACTAAAATCAAGCAAATTAAAAATAATTTTTAGATAATTTTTGAATATCAATGCATCATTTACGACGGAAAAAAACTTACTGAAAATGTGCTTTAATGATTTACAAATGCAGCAGAATGCGATCTTTATTTTGCCTTAATTAAGACAAGGCTGGCAGGCGATCAAGAAAGCATAGCATGAGTAAAGTTAACAGAGCTTTGCTTCCTTAATGAGCCCTTAAGCTAATTAACAAACCAACCGGCTGCGCCGGTTCAAATATCAAACAAAGTACTCATGTTAAAAAACATGCTAATAAGTGTCGTTCAGGCATTTACAATCAGAAAATTTAAGTCTATTATCTGCGCCCTTCTGGTGAGGTTCCCGAGTGGCTAAAGGGATCAGACTGTAAATCTGACGCGCGAGCTTCGGTGGTTCGAATCCACCCCTCACCACCAGTTTTTTTCATTGCCTTTGATTATAAACAACCGTTTTATCCTATCCCCCTTATTGACCCCACACACAATTATCCAAACCCTTACATTCTGCTTAACACATGATAGTGACAAACTAGCCGCCAGCCTGGGCGTGTAACTTATAATAATTCCCTTAGTGTTACTCTATTCATTAGACAAGCCTTCTCGTAAAATCTATTTCTTACACCTATACCTTTCGCGTCTGGCTTTGATGTATAATAGCGCGCCAAATTCTCAAACATATTCGGTTTTTCTACTATGCGCTTAGCTGATATTGAAGGCCTGATGCTGAACATCGGGATAATTGTTTTCTCCTGTTTTATTTTTTTCATCATCTATGATCTTGCAAAACGCTCTAATGCCGGCAAATTCGGAACTCTTGTGCTATTTTTTGCTTTAGGGTTAGGATTAGCAGCCTTTATCATCAAAACAGTTGCCGTCGAGATGATAGAAGGTCACGTTTAGCGTGCTGATCAACAACTGACCCTCTTTCTTTTTGTGTTTAGTTGTTAAAGGATCATTCAAATGGAACCAGGTACTCTGATTTTTATTGGCGTTATCGCGCTCATCACCTTCTATGTTATCTCTCTGTATAACAATCTGGTGCGCTTGAAACACAATGTATCTCAAGCCTGGTCCAATATTGATGTATTACTAAAACAACGTCATGACGAGCTGCCAAAGTTGGTCGATACCTGCCGTGAATATATGCAATATGAGCAGGAGACGCTAACCCGTGTCATTGAAGCTCGTTCACAGGTCGCAACGGCGCGAGAAAAACAAGACATCAATGGGCTGGGCCAAGCTGAAACTCAACTGCGAATTGGCCTTGGAAGTCTGTTTGCACTTGCTGAAGATTACCCTGAACTCAAGGCCAGCGATTCATTTCAACACCTGCAGAGCCGCATTACCGGCCTTGAGAGCTCGATTGCAGACCGTCGTGAGTTTTATAACGAATCCGTCAATATTTACAATGTCCGTATTGAACAATTTCCTGATCTGATCATCGCGCGGCAGCTAAATTTCAGCTCCCGGGCATTACTCGTTTTCAAAGATGCCGAACTTACGGATGTCAATATCGGCCAGCTCTTCAAAAGCCATTGATCTGAACGTCTGATGATCAGCGAATCAGCCATTGGCATCATGCTGACCTTAGCCGCGGCAGCCTTCACTCTGTGGAAAGGCTTTGCCTGCTTAAAACACTACCGCTTAATAACAGGCACTCCCACCTCTCGGATTCGATCAGCCCATCAAGGCTATGTTGAAATTACCGGCCATATTATTGAAGGCGAATACGGCCCCTTAATAGCCCCTCTATCGGGTCGGGAATGTGTATGGTATCGGTATTCAGTTTCCCATCTGCAAAGCAGCGGAAAAACCAAGCACTGGCGAACAGAACGCAGTGGTGAATCTGATATATGGTTTCAGGTGAATGATGGTACAGCGACCGGGCTGATAGACCCTGCTGGCGCCACCGTCAGAACTGTCAATACTCGCACCTGGTATGGTGACACTCCTAACCCAAACAAGCTCGCGGCGCATCATCCGAATAAGCCAGGCATGCATCTATCAGGGTTCAACCTGAACAAGCTGCTGTTTACAGAGCTGAGCGGTTCACGCTATCGCTATCAGGAAACCTTGCTGTTTACGCATGAACAGATATACGCATTAGGGCAATTCCAAAGTGTTGGCGGGGGAAGGCACCTGGCACCATTGCAACAACTCTCGGGAGAAGTTATCCGCGAATGGAAACAATCTTATAATGACCTGTTGCAGCGTTTTGACAAAAACAACGACAAAAAACTTGATATGCAGGAGTGGAGCGACGTTCAGCAAGCCGCACAAAAAGAAGCCGTACAACGCCGAACGGACATGGCAGTAGCTCCCACTATGCATGTTCTTTGCTGCCCGAACGATAACAACAATCCCTTTCTGATATCAACTTTTGACGAAGAGAAACTCGCCACTCGATATGGCTGGTATGCCCTGACAGCCTTACTTGCACTGATCGGGGAAGGCGCTCTGCTATATCACTTCTTAATGAATTAGCCGCGTTTAATTAGATGGCAGCCCCTTATTTTATAACGAGAATGTAATAGCCTTTTTTAAGGGCAGAGTCTAATAACGTGACCGACCTGCCAGTTTTTCACCACTAACATGCGCCAGCTCCATCTTTTGAAGATCTAACTGAAATGCTTTACCAAAACCCGCAATATAGCGAGCATTACCAGCCGAGAGTTTGAACAACAAAAAGTCAGGCAAGTTTCTTAACAAGCCAACCGTTCCTCCTAACGACGCCTCCATACTATCCAGCACTGTGACGTTAGCCACCTGATCAAGCATTTCAACGTCAGCATCAACAATTACGCGCTCACGGGCAAACAGGTTCTGGCTCAGCGCTTCATCACGAATAATCATCAAACCTGCTTTAGGTGTTTGCTGTAAATACTCCGTATGGCTGGCTAACTGGCTGACATAAATAAAAAAATGCTCACCCTGTCGCACAAAAGGAGCATAACTAATATGTGGCACTCCCTGTGAATCAACCGTGGCTATCTGCAGTGTTTTGCTGGTATTCAGCAAAGCCATACAGTCCTTCAGGTGTTTTGTTTCTTCATCATTCATCTGAAAACTCATTTTCAAGTATCACTTGCACCATTTTATCAAGCCTTCACGTATAATGCTGGCTTTACAGCTTTTATCAGGTTAGAGATCATGCAACAGAAAGTCGTTCAGGTAGGCAAAATAGAAATTGCGAATGATAAACCAATGGTGCTATTCGGCGGCATGAATGTACTGGAATCACGTGATATGGCATTACGTATTGCCGAACACTATGTCACCGTCACCGATAAATTGAACATCCCTTACGTGTTCAAAGCTTCGTTTGATAAAGCCAATCGCTCATCACTGACTTCATTCCGTGGACCCGGCCTGGATGAAGGTTTAAAAATTCTTCAAGAGATCAAAACGACTTTTAATGTCCCATTGATCACTGATGTACACGAACCACACCAGGCCGCTCCGGCCGCTGAGGTATGTGACATTATTCAGCTGCCAGCATTTTTATCCCGCCAAACCGACCTTGTTCAGGCGATGGCCGCTACCGGTGCTGTGATTAATATCAAAAAGGCTCAGTTTCTGGCCCCTCATGAAATGAAGCACATTCTGCACAAATGTAAGGAAGCCGGTAACGATCGGCTGATTCTTTGTGAACGCGGCAGCACATTTGGCTACAACAATCTGGTCGTTGATATGCTGGGCTTTGCCATCATGAAAGAGTTTGGTTACCCCATCATGTTTGATGCGACTCATGCATTGCAGGTGCCCGGTGGGCGTGCAGACTCTGCTGATGGTCGCCGTGGTTTAGTCGCTCAGCTATCACGTGCGGGCATTTCTCAGGGGATTGCAGGTTTGTTTTTAGAAGCACACCCTAATCCGGCTGAAGCAAAATGTGACGGCCCTTGTGCGTTACCACTGGACAAACTGGAGCCTTACCTGGCTCAGCTGAAAGCTGTTGATGAACTGGTTAAAAGCTTTCCACCTTTACAGACCGACTAGCCAGGCGTAATAGATAAACAACTGATTTTATTTAAAACATTGCCCATTCTTGTCTATTATTAAGTAGTAAATACTGACAGGCACGGGCAATGGATATCCGACAACAAGCACTTTCACTGAATGATGGCCAGATCATTGGCCCGGAACACCATAAATTCAGACTCAAAGGTACGGCCACGCCTCACCCTCTGGGAGAGTTCTGGCAAGCTGACGATATCAGCACGCCCAGCCCCACGCCTGTGTCACTGATTGTTCTTTCAGAAAATCTTACAAAACATAAAGAATTTCTAGCCGCTTTTAAGCAGCAAATCATTCTTGCAAAGAATCTTCGCCATAAGCACATCACCGCTATCTACGGCTATTTTGTTCAACGCGGTGGAATTTTATTTTTTGCTTGTGAAGCGCTGGACGGGTTAACGCTGCAAACGCTCATACAAACAAAAAAAATCAATAAACTGAAAAAAAATCAATTACAGGGCCTGCTCACACAAATAGCTGGCGCTGCTGACGTCTATATTAATAAAGTCTACAAACCACACGCAGCACTGGCACCGGACCTGATCTACATTAACCGTCAGGGTGGCGTAAAAGTTTTACCCATTAGCCCACGAATCTTATTGGAAAAAACCAGTTTCAAACTCGACCCGGCGTTTCAATTCCCTGCCTATCAGGCACCCGAGGCATTTCACCCCAACCTGCTGCCCACTGCTGCGGACACCTATTCAATGGCGTGTATCGCTTATGCTGCACTATCAGGATCCCCACCATTCGGGTTGGAAGAGGATGAAGCCTTACATGTCCGCAAAGAGCTAAAGCAACCCTCGAGTTTAAACAAAAAACAATGGGCATCACTACAACAAGCGCTTGCGACTGACCCAGAACTACGTCAACGCACTTCTGCTGAACTTATCAGTGCTCTTTTCATCGAGGAAGCGGATAACAGCACATCGCCTGTTGCAGACAATGAGCCACTCAAAACTAAGACAACGGATACTTCAACGACTGCCAGGCTATCCGGCGGCATCAGTCGATTCTGGTCTTCTTTATTTATGGGCAGCACACTCTTTATCGCAGGCGTGGCGGTAGGCTTTTTTGCTAGTTTCTTCTTCGCTCAACAGCAACAGACATCAACCAACCAGTACCTTGCCGCCTGGAAGGAGCAAGCCGAAATATGGAAAACCACAGCGGATGATCAAGCCAATAAGATAATCCGGTTAGAAGAACAACTCGCTAAACAAAACACATCGGATATCAAGACTACAGAGCCATTGTCCAGAGAAGCCAGCCCGCTTCAAGAGAACTTCAAGATTTTCCAGGATACCTTGCTGGATGGTGCTTATGGGCCGCAGATGATCAGTTTACCTGCCGGGCAATTTCAGATGGGAGATCTGAACAATCAGGGCGACGATAACGAAAAACCCATCCAAACCATCATATTTTCAGATTCATTCGCCCTTTCCCGTTATGAAGTCACGTTTAATGAATATGATCACTTTGCTGACATCACAAAAAGAAAACGCCCCGATGACGAAGGTTGGGGACGCGGCTTACAGCCCGTCATTAATGTCAGTTGGCAGGACGCTAACGCCTATGTGAAATGGCTCGCTGCCCAAACCGGACAATCCTACCGTTTACCTTCAGAGGCAGAATGGGAATACGCCGCACGTAGCGGTACGAGTTCAGCCTATTGGTGGGGTAATGAATTATCAACCGAACGAGCCGTATGTGATGGTTGCGGTTCGCTCTGGGATGCAAAACAGCCAGCACCCGTTGGTGCGTTACCCGCTAACCCTTGGGGACTGCATGACCTAAACGGAAACGTCGATGAGTGGGTGCAGGATTGTTATTCAGATACTTATTCCGGACATCCGACAGATGGCAGTGCGCGCGTAGCCAGCAACTGCGCTTACCGCGCCATGCGAGGCGGTTCATGGTTTGATATTGGCCGGGTTATTCGCTCTGCCAGCCGCTACCGCCACCCGCCTGATGCTGCACGCAATACCTGGGGATTTCGTGTAGCGTTAGATCTACCTAATGAACAAAAACCGACTGATTAACGTTTACAGACGTATTAACACTAACCGCTTGAATTATCCAGGCGAAGCGCCTGTTTTGCTAGCGGTAAACCCTCCTTAAGAACCGCCGAAAACTCACGTCTAATCATCGAAAATTATTGCCGCCAGTGAAGAATAACCAGAAACACCGGAGTATCATGTCACTGAAGCCGACCTGGTGGATCTTCGCTCAATCCAGGTAAAACGAGACTGGTTTTTCATATAAGTTTTTACATAGAAGCTTTCTACACAGCATACTCACACAGAATCGCAATGAATAAAGGACGACAAAGATGCCATTTAAACTTCTCTCAATCACTCTCTTCACTGCGCTTCTCTATCCGCTAGCCACACAAGCCAACACTATTATTACTGATGAGGAGCAGACAGATCTTGCGGTTACCTTATACACTCAAAATTTGGGCCTGATTCAAGATAGCCGATCCATCCCTCCTCTGAAAAAAGATGAAACGATTGTTATTCGCGACGTCAGCAAGCTTATGCAAACCGAAACACTACAGATCAGAAATGCCGGCGCCATTAAAGAGCAGACGCTGAATACTGCATCACTCAACTACTATGCATTGTTAGAGCGTCATATCGGCGAAAATATCATTCTGGCACGAAGCCAGAGCAATGCTAAGGAGATACAACAGACTGTTCAGCTACTCAATGTAGAAGGCTCTACAGCACTCGTTGAGAATAATGGCCGTATTGAGTCAATTCCACTCTCGTCAGAATGGCGGATTATATTTCCGACAAGCCCCGCCGATCTTTTATTAAAGCCAAGCCTGACTTTTCGAAGCGAAGGTACTCACACAGCAGGCACGGCCCAATTCAGTTATCTGACTCAAGGTCTCAGTTGGCAGATGGACTATGTAATGACGTTAAATGAGGATAGTAGTGAGCTTAGACTAGAGGGTCTGGCTTCTTTAATGAACGATACCGGCACTCCCTTAAAGAATGCTCGCATACGCCTTCTGGCTGGCGATGTATATGAGGATACCAGCCCCCGCCACAGAGCTAAAACAGTGATGATGGCACAGTCGATGGCTGAAGACTCCAGCTCGCCCATGCCGGAGGCACTCAATGACTACCAATTATATACATTAGGGGAGCGTGTAACCTTGCAGCATCAGCAGCGCACTCAAGTTCCCTTAATGCAGGCTGACAAAGTTGGCATAAAAGCATTACAAAGATACCAGTTTTATATGAGTAATGGTGTCGATAACCAAAGTCATACCGTTAAACCTGAGTCGTTCATACGTTTCACAAATAACCAGCAACACGGATTAGGGGCTCCGTTACCGGCGGGTCAGGTGCGTTTCTTCTCACCCGACAATACAGGTGAACTCCACTATATCGGCAGCTCTCATATCAACCAGACGGCAAAAGATGAACACGTTGAGTTAGCCATGGGGAAAGCGTTTGATGTCACTATCATTCGTAAACAAACTGATTTTCAGACCGCTTTTGACGGTACGGTTACTGCCTATGAAGTCCGTATCAGAAACAGCGCTTTGAGCAGCCGCGATATCGAAGTGACGAGTCTTTTCTCACAACCATGGAAACTTATCAGCAGTACCTCAAAGCCCGTTGAACAAAGCGCAGGCATGGCAAAATGGAAAATAACCGTTCACGGAAACAGCGAATCATTACTGACCATGCGGGTGAGACTGACAAAACCGCAATAAATATGCACGATTGCTCCTTTGTCCTCAGGAGCCTGTCGAATTTAACGCTGATCTACTTGCTACGACCGGCCAAGTCCGACAGACTCCCAGCGGTGTTAAAAACCTACTCAATCAGTTATGGAGTAATAGCGAGCGTTGGTTGCAGTGATTGCCAACGCTCAGCTTCCTTCGCATTAACCGCCTGCCCCAACTCTCCCAACTGATATATCTTCAACATTCGTGATATGGCCAGCGCATGCCCTTGTGAAGCCGCCAACTGATAGTAATGAAATGATTTTTCATCCGAAGCAGGAAAGTAATGTTCAAAACCAGACTCATAAATTCTGGCCATCTGGTACTGCGCTTTCATATCACCTTTATCGGCAGCACGTTGTAAGTAGATACCGCCCTGTATGCGATTATCTATTCCCTCGCCGCGAAAATGCAGCAGGTGACCATAAACGGATAACGCCTGACAACTGTCATTATCCGCTGCAAAGCGAAATATACGCATGATCCACTGATGTTTACGTCGGGAGTTTTTAAACAATGGAGCACGAAAGAGAAGAAATGCGAGCTTAAAAATTCCTGGAGCCAGCCACTTCATCAGACTATTCATTATCAAACCACCTTAAAATCAGATGGTGTTAATATATCATTTATTCTGACAATATCCGCACACTTATACGGCAATTATTCCTTTTCTTAACAATTGATCAAAAGCCTGATCATCAATAGGTCGCGAATACAGAAACCCTTGTAATTCGTCACAATCCTGATCCTGTAAAAAAGCGGCCTGAGCTTGAGTCTCAATCCCTTCAGCTACCACCCGAAGATGCAGTGAACGCGCCATTGCGATAATAGCCAGCGCTAATGATCTATCTTCTCTACTCCCGGGAAGCTCCGAAACAAAAGTGCGATCTATCTTTAATGTATCAAGTGGAAAACTCCGCAAATAGCCTAATGATGAATAACCCGTACCAAAGTCATCAACGGCAATACGTACCCCTATCTCTTTGAGTAAAGCCAGCGTCGTTTGTGTTTGGGAGACATCTTCCATAATAGCGGTTTCGGTCAATTCAACCTCTAAAAACTCAGGATTAATGCCGATGCGTTGTATCACCTCTCCGATCGCTTCAGCTAAACGAATATCTCTGAATTGAACCGCACTTAAGTTTACCGACATAACAAAGTCTGTATACCCAGCATCATGCCAGCTTTTCAATTGCTGACATGCGACCTCCATGACCCAGGCTCCAACCTCGTGGATTGCGCCCATCTCCTCCAAAACGGGTATAAACTCATCAGGGGAAATAAGGCCTATCTCCGGATGCTGCCAGCGTAACAAGGCTTCCCCACCCACAATACGCTTATCATCTGCGTTGATGCGTGGTTGATAGTGTAATCTGAATTGCTGTTCTGCTAATGCCTTGTGAAGCTCGACCTCCAACAACATACGACGCTGAGTATTCGCCAGCATACTTTCATCGTAACAACATATAATATTGCGGCCTTGACGTTTTGCATGGCGCATTGCATTTTCAGCATTGCGAAGCAAAGTCCCCAGATCCAATTCGCTATCAGCACTGTTGGCATAACCGATACACGAGGTAAGCGACACTTCATGCCCATTAACTTTAAAAGGAGCCGATATACAGTCCAGCAACATTGCCGCTACTTCAACATGACAAGGATGAGCAGCGGAACAGCAGATAGCTAAACTGAATTTATCCCCCCCCCAACGGCATGCTTCAGTTCTCAGGTCTCCCATTTTTCTACTAAGCTGGTCTACAAGAGCTACGATTCTATGGCTTACTTCTATCAGAACAGCATCACCGGTGCGATGCCCAAACATGTCATTGATTCGAACAAAACGGTCAATGTCTATCAATATAAGAGCTATACATCCATCCCTGCTGACACACTCACCAATCAATCCATGCATCGCACGATTAAAGGCCTCGCGGTTCTGTAAACCGGTCAAGCGATCAAACCGGGAAAGAAACTGAATACGCGCTTCGGTTTCTTTGCGGTCAGTTATATCCTGCAGAGTACCTTCAATGGCAACCAACTGCTCCTGATTATCATACTCAAGTTCAGACTGAACCCGAAAAACCTGATGTCTGGTTGAACCGCCCCCAGCGTTAAGCGTTATTTCAAAATCAGCAGGAATTGTCTGTTGATTCACTGCACGCTGTACTATTTGAGTAATGCGGGATCGATCGATCTCAGCTACTCGGGAGAGCAATTGTTCAGCCATGATATTATTCACATCCAGCTGCAATCTTTCTGCTAGTGCTTCAGAGATAATCATCTTTTTCTTAAACACATCCCAACGCCAGTAATCCAGACGTGCTATTGATTGTGCTTTTGCCAGCCTGGCTTCACTTTCTACAAGGCTACTCATTGCATCAACGGCGCGTAACATAAAACGCAAGCGCTGCTTCAATAGCGTCCAATTCACCGGTTTCGCGATAAAGTCTGTCGCACCGGCTCTATAAGCCTCTTCAATCGAGTTATCGCCCTCCAGCCCAGTCATCATCAAAACCGGAACCGTCTTTCCTGAATGGAATTTTCTCAGTCGCCGACACGCCGCAAAACCATCCATCACCGGCATGTCCACATCGAGCATAATCAGATCAGGATTGATATCCTGCAAAATATCGAGAAGCATCTGCCCATTTTCAGCTGATGCGACAGCGTATCCTTGCTGACGAAGATGTGCTGCCGCTACCATTCGAATCGTAGGGTCATCATCGACAACGAGTATTGTCTGGCGGTTGGTTTTGGGCATAACAGAGTTTTGCTCCATCACATTAAATCGACAAGTTTCTGCTGTGATGTTTGGTTAGCCTGAACCAATAATTGGTACTGCGCCTGTAAATTATCTGTATGCGACATCCTGCACCCCTCTTCTATTTCCCTGCTTAAAGCGTGAACCTTATCAAGCCCGAGCGTCCCGCTAGATGATTTTAAAGCATGCGAAAGCCGACGAATCTCTTCAAAATCTTTTTGGCGAAGCGCCTCGTTCAACTCAATAATAATTTGATTGCTGTTCTCAATATATGTAGCAATCAACGAGCCTAATAAAGGCTGACCATCGTCATCCTGCAGATCATTAAAACTATCCACCTGCTGCATATTAAGATCACACAACTCGCTATCTATACTCACTTTCTGTATTACGTCCATGTCAGAAAACTTGAGAGGTGCTTGCTCTTTTAGCCAATGGGTCAGCATTTTATGCAAGCTTTGACGGCTATAAGGCTTACTTAAATAGTCGTCCATCCCTCTACTCAGATACAATTCACTATCACCATCCATTGCATTCGCCGTTACCGCCACGATAGGTGTGTAGGGTAAATGCTCCAGTACTTCCTCTTCACGTATACAGGAGGCGGCTGTAATGCCATCCATAATGGGCATTTCTATATCCATTAAAATCAGATCATAAGGGTGATTACGCCACTTATCGATAGCTTCAGCTCCATTTGTGGCTGTATCAAACGAACACCCCATCATCTTCAACAAACCTGTGGCTACCTGCTGATTCACCGCATTATCTTCAACCAGTAAAATGTGCCCCTGTAATTCTGCTAACGCCTTATCAGTTTGCCCTATCAGCGGCACAGTAGAGTTACTGACATGCCCTTCTGGAAGTAACAAATCACATAATGCAGCCAAAAATACTGACGGCTTTATCGCCCCCTGATCTTCTCGTATGATGCCTACGTATCCCGGCAGTCCCATCAGAGGTGATGTTTTCGAAGCTAACACCATAAACTTAGTTGCAAATTGCCCATACCGGTAGTTAAGTGCATGAATAAATCGAGCTGCCTCAGTTTCATTGCCCAATGTATCGAGTAAAACCAAATTGAAAGCGTTGTTTTTTTCTACAGCCGCCTGTATTTTTTCTTCTACTTCGCTTTGGACTGCTGCTCTTTCAATAACCACTCCCCAATCCGTTAACAAATCATGTAAGAAATCCATTTCGACGTTATGCTGCCCATATATGAGTGCCCGGATACCCTGAAGCAATGTTTTGCCCTGAACTACACATTTAAAACTCTGACGATCCAAAGGTAGCTCAAACCAAAAAACTGATCCTGTATCCAATTCGCTATCAACGCCAATGTTACCTCGCATCAACCCGACAAGTTGTTTCGAAATAGCCAGCCCTAATCCTGTCCCTCCATATTTACGTGTTGTAGATGAGTCGGCTTGTGAAAAAGATTCAAAAATTTTCTCTCGAGCATCTTCTGAAATACCAGGACCACTATCATGAACTTCAATGCGCACGTAAGGGTTTTTACCCGAAAACACAACGGCGACATTGACACTGACATAGCCGGCTTGCGTAAATTTAAGTGCGTTGCCCACAAGATTAAGCAGAATTTGCCGGATTCTTATTGGATCACCGAGCATCTTTCCATTAAAATCAGGATCAAAATCATGAGAAACGGTTAATTTTTTACCATTTACAGTTTCACTTAGTAACTGCAAAACTTCCTCAATCTGTTCATATAAATCAAACCGAATAGATTCCAGCTTTAGCTGGTTCGCTTCAATTTTTGAATAGTCGAGAATGTCATTGATAATATTGAGCAATGCAGTCCCAGAGCGCTGAATTGTATCAGCCTGACGTTTTTGGTCAGGCGATAAGGATGAGTTTAACAACAGCTCAGTCATGCCTAAAACGCCATTCATCGGTGTACGGATTTCGTGACTCATGGTTGCCAAAAAACGAGATTTTGCCAAACTCGCTTCTTCAGCAGTATCCCTGGCGAGCTTTAGCGCCTCATCACGCTCTTGAATCTGTCCTATCATGGTATTAAAACCATCAACCATCACACCAAATTCATCCGTTGAAGTGTTCTCAACGCGTCTCGAATAATCGCTGATTTCAGATACAGCATGCATCGCATGAATCAATTTCTCAATGGGTTTAATAATGACATTCTGTAATCGGGAAGAGATGAAATACCCAAAATACAGCACAACTAAGAGCCCCAACAATCCAAAAAACATCCAGTTATTTAACATATGTTTATAACTGGATAGGCTCACCCGAATACCAAGACTTCCAATAAACCGATCTTTTTCTTTTATCGACTGCTCAACTGCTAAGTGATCAGCATAAAACTTATATTGCCAATCATCAGTAGTAGCCTCAACCTTCAAAAGCTCTGTTATGTGCTGCTGATAATCTGTTTCCACCACCGACGAGCTATTCATCCGCCGGTATTCAGCAAATACATCCCCATTAGCATTCCTCAATACAGCATATTCAATATCCATATCGGCGCTAAGCGTATTTAACAACTCTGTTGCTGTCTGCTCATCGTGAAAAACCAATGCCGCTGTTGCATTAATACTCACGGCCTTTGTTAACGTATGCAGTGAGCTGACCAATTGCTCCCGGCTACTGATCCAGAAATTGACAATAAAAAAAGCATAGGAAATTGCCAATACGGTTGAGGCTGTCAGCATGACGAGGGCTGACAACTTGTGTCGAACTGGCAGATTACGGAGCAACCGTTTCAAAAATAATTACCCATTTAAACAGTAGGTTATGACAATACATACTTTACAATATTTTAGAACAAGCGTTCGAAAATAACATTCACCTGGCAAAATTAACAGAAGATGAACAAGTTAAGTATGATTAACAATAAACATATAGCAAAGGAATCTGTAAAAATAACTTTATCGGCAGTACACTTCAGGCAATATCACTCAATAAGATAGGGTAACAAAATGCCGGTTTTTCAAGACAATTCACTCTCTATTGGAAATACTCCACTCGTCAGACTCGCCAGACTTGCACCTGATGCGACCATCTTAGCCAAGATAGAGTCTCGCAATCCGGCAGGTTCGGTAAAATGCCGCATCGGTGCCAGTATGATCTGGGCTGCTGAGAAATCGGGCCAACTCAAGCCCGGCATAACACTAGTTGAACCAACCAGTGGTAATACGGGCATTGCTCTCGCTTTTGTCGCCGCATCACGGGGTTACTCGTTAAAGCTCACTATGCCTGCTTCTATGAGTATTGAAAGACGCAAATTAATGAAAGCGCTGGGGGCTGAAATCATCCTCACCCCGCCGGAAAAGGGCATGAAGGGTGCCATCGATAAAGCCCAGGAAATTGTGGATAGCAACCCTGAACAAAATTTAATGCTTCAACAATTCCAGAACCCAGCCAACCCCTCCATCCATGAACAAACCACTGGGCCTGAAATCTGGAATGACACGGATGGCAGCATTGATGTACTCGTTGCTGGCGTTGGCACCGGGGGGACGATTACCGGCGTTTCTCGTTATATCAAACAGACTAAAGGCAAAGCCATTATCAGCGTTGCTGTCGAGCCCGTCGACTCACCCGTCATTACTCAGTCATTAAATAAAATGGAACTAAAACCTTCGCCACACAAAATCCAGGGAATAGGTGCAGGCTTTATACCGGGAAACCTGGATTTAAGCATCGTGGATGTTGTTGAGCAGGTCAGCAATGAAGAAGCAATTGCCACAGCACAACGCTTAATGAAAGAGGAAGGTATTCTTGCAGGTATCTCCTGTGGTGCGGCAACGGCCGCCGCTTTGCGACTTGCGGCACGCCCGGAATACAAAGGAAAGACCATTGTCGTGATTTTACCTGACTCAGGCGAACGCTACCTGTCGACAGTTCTTTATGACGGAGTATTTACCGAAAACGAACAAGTTCAGTAAATGTAACAGCAAGGGCCACTCGCCCCGGGTGGCCTTTATTGAATATTTATTGAGACCTTTGCACGAGCCGGAATTTTGTTTACTGGCAAAGCAAAAGCGCACGGAGTAAGGGAGTTTATGTTTATAAATGACCGATTGAGTACGCTTTTAACGCCGCCAGAGGACAAAGGAGCAATCGTACAAAGGTCTCTGAATGATTAACGTTCGATTCTGACCACCCGCAATAATTTTGAACTGACTTTAAAGCCAGCTTCCTGTAAACGCGTCAGATTCATTGCCACACGTACTTTACGTCCTCGGGTCTCAAAACCGACCATGCCCATTCCCCCTGATACAAAACCATCTGCATCACCAATCAGTAATGTTCCAGGCTGATCAAAATCCACCAACGAATCAGCCTCCAACAATGCGCTCTCCTGCAGGTAGATAAGATGACAGTTTTCAGCCTCTGACAGATAACTATAAGGGACAACAATCAGTGAACGGCCATTCATCTGTTCATCTTGCACAACCGCCGTCAGTTTATCGACCAAAGCTTGATCAGCAAGCGCACATAACCGATATTCAGCCGATAAGCTCTTATGTTCAGGCCATTGAATAAAGGATAAGAAATTATAGATATACACCGTCTTAATATTATCGACAGCGTTATCTTCAGCCAATGCGACTGAACCGAATAACAAACATCCACCCAGCAGTATTGGCTTGATAATAACCCTAAGCATGGAAAATAAGGTTTCCATTCTTAAAACCTGACCGTGAGTTTGGCTGAAACACTACGATTTATTTCCGTACTTTCCGGGTAGCCACCCACATTCAATGGTGATGTACTAAACTCCTGATGGGTATCCTGCAAAAGGTTCTGCCCGACAATACTGAGCTCCACCTCTGGTGAGATCTGCCATCCGACTCTGACATCTGTTCTGACATAATCATCAATACCATCGTCTCCAAATACCAGGAAGTCTGATCCGGTCGATGATAACGATGACACATAATAGACCCCAAGATCCAGCTCCAGAGTTGCTGTCAAATCCCAGCTGGAGTGCAGTGAAAACTGATGTTTCGGGGCCTTATTTGTAGATATCATAGGTTCTGTGAATGCGGGCAAGCGACTCATCGACGTTTGTAACAAACTGTAGGAAGCCTCCAAACGCCAATTTGGCTGCACCGTCCATCGGGTGGATAATTCAACACCATAGGCATCAGCCTCCGCACCATTAGCAATACTAAGTTGACCTGGGGTGCTAGTGCTTAAAAATGGATTAAACAGATTATCAATATTGATAGTCGTTAGATCACTGTACCAATAACGAAATACAGTCACATCGAACGCCAACGTATTTTGTGGATTATACCTAAACCCTAACTCCCATGACGTCAGCTTTTCTGAGCCATGGTTTGGATTACCTGTGAGCTCATAAGCATTCTTAGGACTAGCGTTCGAGGTTTCTAACCGGGAAGGAACACGCGAGGAATAAGACAGCGCACTCCATAACTGAGTCTTAGGACTTACCGACCATATCCCTCTGATCGTCGGTTGCCATTGGTTACCGGAAATTGAAGAATATTCATAACCCACTCCAGTTAAGACTCTAATATCCTCCGAAACATTCACTTCACTCTGCACAAATGCATTTATCACATTATTACGCTGGGAGGCAGGCCCAAACGAAACAACTGACGTGGGTGACAAATTGGGCTGCAGATCATCCGCCACAGACCTGACGCCCATACCCCAGGCAAACTTTCCCAGACTATTTTTCCAGCCACGCTCAAAATCGATATCAAGTGCATTAGCTTGCTGATCTAATTGGTAATCTTCCCGCTGCGAGTAATCCAGATACGCCTGTATAGTCTGCCAATCATTATTGCTCACCTGCTTCCAGCGAGCCAACAGATGACCACCTGAGTATTTTTGATTATCCCTGATGTCCATCATGCAAAATGTACACAGTCCATACTGCGGAAACGCTAAGGCAGCAAATACTTGATCCTCAGTGGCACCATTAAGCAACATATTATTAATTGCCGGAGCCACAATCGTATTAAAGTCGGGTCCTGATGAAACTTTTTCGGATGCGAATAAACGCTGATCTGACTCTCCACGAAAGTAACCAACATCTAACAATAATGACTCTCCATCACCAAAGTCCGTATCCGTGCGCAATGATAATCGTGTGTGCCTCGCATCATCATTAGCCACAGCACCCTGGCCAAAACCTGAATGTGAGGTGGGCGAGTTCTCTTCGCTCATTGTCCCTTTAACGCTAAACCTGTAACTGCTGCGATCGTTAAATTCGCCAGCATAACGCAATCCCACTTCGCGATTTTGATTTCCCAATGATCCAACAATTTCTCCCCCTTGTGTAGCAAATGAGGAACGAGTAATGATGTTAATAACTCCATTCATCGCATTCGCACCCCACACAGCGGAACCGGGCCCACGAATAACCTCAATACGTTCAACATCCTCCATGCGGACATCTTGCATATCCCAATACACGCCACCAAAAGTATGGTTATATAAACTTCGGCCATCCAATAACACTAAAAATTTATTGGCGAAGGTCTCATTAAACCCTCGCGAATTGACCGCCCATGAATTACCACTCACAGCAGCGACATTTAAGCCAGGCACTATACGCAAAGCTTCAGGTACATTCCTGGCACCAGAGCGGCGAATACTTTCTGCCGTCAATACGTAAACCGAAGCCGGGGTCTCAATAACCTTACTGGGAATTTTGGATGCGATACCCACTTCAAGCGAAGAAAGCTCATCAATGGACAGGGCTTTGAGATCATCGAGCGACATATCATCTGAAGCCATTACAACACTATTAAGTAAAAATGCACTTACCCAAAATAACGTCCTGTATCCAAGCGTTCCTGACATGTATCTGCTTCCAGAAAAAGAGAATTAAAATCAGTCGGTACTCATGTAAATACTACTGTAAATACTTCTGTACCCTGAACAAATTAAAAGATGACGACTCAACAGTGTAAACCGGCATCCGAAGATCAGTTAAAATCCATAAAAACCACACATATCTATCAACAGATACACTTATACTAACTATCGGCCATCCGGCAACAAATATTAGTTTATTATGAACTTCATAGACTTACTGTAATTTCTCAAACCAACTCAAAGGGGGAGCAAAGAACGCCTGACCCGTTATCGCCGTAGTAAATTGCATCAATTTATCGGTATGCCCATTGCCGTCACCTTCAACCATACTCTTTAAAATCAGAGTAAAGCTTTCAGGTGTTCGACAATAACTGGCAAATAACAGCCCCGCTTCCGTCAGATTGCCGTAAGGCATGCTATGGCGGAGTATTTCAACGGACTGGCCGTGACTATCTTTCAAAGATGCGCGTTTCGTATGTGCGGTAAGAGGTTTTTCATTCGATGGATACTCAACATTATCCTCCTTGGTTCGCCCGTATACATCTTCCTGATCTTTCACGGATTGTGCACTCCATCGATCAAGATTGTGAACATAGCGCTGCAAATGGATATAAGATCCCCCGGCAAAAATGTCATCCTCATCACCGACAAGAGCAACCGCTTTTTTATGATCACCTTGTGGATTTTCTGTGCCATCCACAAAGCCCGTTAAGTCTCTGGCATCCAAATAGCGAAAACAGGACACGTCCTCTGCAATCTCAACCGCATCACTGAACAATGCCATTAACTCCCGAGCCAGTTTATAAGTAATATCCCGACGGTTCGATCGTAAGTGCAAGAGTAAATCGACCGGCGTTGCAGGCATATTGACGACACCCTGCATTATCGGAAAAGGAGTTAACAGGGCAGGCCTGCGTTGCCAAGCGTTCGGTAAATGGAAGGTCAGCCGATCCCAATAGTCACTGCCTATTGCAACTACTGCATGCACAGATTGCGCCGAAAAGCGCTCCTGAAACTGAGAAACAGACTGTTGTATCTGCTGTAACGCATGGATAATTTCCTGATCCCGACCCTGCTTAACATTCAGGGTGATAAATAACGCATCACTACTCGCTGGTGCAATAACACCTGATTGATAATTGGCTGGCATATCAGTTCCTCCTTAGCTGAGATTGCCTTTATCATAGCCGCTATTTGCAGCAGATCACCAATAACTAAAACCAAAGTCACTGATAGACCGCGTTTATAGGCATCAGACTGACGCTATAGGCCGTGATTTATCTTCAATCCATTCACTCCATGAACCCACATACAATACCGAATTATCCAATCCTGCATGCGCCATCGCCAGAATATTATGGCAGGCTGTCACACCCGAACCGCACATATGCACGACGGGTAAATCAGTGTTTATCAACACAGACCACTCTTCTGCCAATTGCTCTGCTGACTTAAAAACACCACTCACTGTCAGGTTATCCTGAAATGGACGGTTTAATGCACCGGGGATATGCCCTGCGACAGAATCAATGGGTTCAACTTCGCCCTGAAAGCGCGGCGCTGCCCGAGCATCAACTAATTGAACAGAGGCTAGCTGCCCTTGCAGCTCTTCACTACTAATAACAGGCATCCCGCCGTTACCGCTCACACTGTTTTCCTGATAAGTCGCTTTTACAGGAAGAAGCACATTAGTCGTCACCTCTCCGCACTGCTGTACCCAGGCAGGGTAACCTCCCTCCAGAACAGCAACCGCCTCATGGCCAATGAAACGAAGCAACCACCAAAGACGAGCGGCCATAGCACCGCCGCAATCATCATAAGCAATGACCTGAGTATTTGCTGTCACTCCGGCCCTGCCAAGCTTATCTTTAAGTTGCTCAAGGTCAGGTAAAGGGTGACGTCCTGTCGTTGGGGTAACGGGAGAAGAAAGATCTTGCTCAAGATCCATAAACTGAGCAGCGGGGATATGCCCTTCCTTATACAGCTGGTGTCCTTTAGTCACATCAGCCAAGTCAAAACGACAATCAAATATCACCCACGCCTGCGGTGAATAATCTTTCTGCAACGCGTCAACACTCAGTAACGTCCGGTACATACCCACCTCTCTGGCTCGCATCTTTTAACTCACGCTTTTTTAATTCACGTATTGGGCTAGCTCTGTTTTTAATACGTCCAACTCATTTTGAGCTTTTTGTTTCTGTTTTTTCTTCAGTCCCTCAACTTCGGCGGTTTTCTCTGCCAATACCTGCAGCGCCGCTTCTGCTTTATTATCAGATGACTCTACTCGCTCAAACAATGACTTTAATTGCATAAGAATCGCCCGACGGCGCCCCTCTTCCACGCGTAACAATTCCTCAACACTTTTCTCTTTTTTAACCTGAGTACCGGTCTCGGGTTGCACAGGTACATACGTCAAAGGACGGATACCCGCAGCAATACGTATCTTTTCCATAAAGGGTGCTGATTTCTCACGCGCTTTGTATGCGCCTTTTTGTAAGACATCCTCAACAGCACCAAGATCACTCATCAATTCATGATAACGAGCACGCGGGTCACTCAACTGGCTATCCAGATGTTCAAATAACTCGCGTTTCGCCTCACCCCACCCTATCCCTTCCTGATACTTCTGGCGCATTAGGGCAACATCGTGCCCTGTTGCAAAACGACTATATAACTGGAATAACGTACTGTTATCGGGATCTTTAGGTTCGCCCGGACCTCGGGTATCGGTGACAATTTGATTGATCAATCTGCGCAACTCATCAGCCGAACAAAACAAGGGGATTGTATTATCGTAACTTTTTGACATTTTGCGACCATCCAGCCCGGGAATAAGCGGCGAAGACTCATCCACCTGAGCAACAGGCAATGCAAACAAAGACTCATACGTATGATTAAAACGTCCGGCAATATCCCGCGTCATCTCGATATGTTGGACCTGATCTTTTCCAACCGGAATAATATCAGCATTAAACATCAGGATATCTGCCGCCATCAATATCGGATAGCTGAACAACCCCATTGTCACGCCGTCATCCAGATCTTCTTTACCGGCTTCACGATTGGCATCAACCGATGCTTTATACGCATGCGAGCGGTTCATAAGGCCTTTAGACGTCATGCACGTCAGCAGCCAGGTCAACTCTGTAATTTCAGGAATGTCTGTCTGACGATAAAAGGTGGCCTTATCAGTATCCAGCCCCAGCGCTAGCCAGGTGGCTGCAATTTCCTGAGATGAGCGCGCAATACGTGCTGGATCATGACACTTTATCAGTGCATGATAATCCGCCAGAAAGAAGAAACTGTTATAGCGGGCATCCTCACTGGCCTCAATAGCAGGCTTGATAGCACCCAGATAATTACCAATATGTGGCGTGCCGGTTGTCGTAATACCGGTTAATACTGTCTTTTTAGACATTACAGATAAATCCCAAAACAAATCAAAGAAAAATTGGCTTAATAATACACAATATCAAGTTGTTATGCCTACCCATCTTGTTTGCGCATCATCCGTTTACTGGTTTGCCCATCGCTCGCTTAACTAAGCGTCTATTACTTTCCAGCCCTGTGAATCAATGCTAAAAGGGGGTAAATTATCGGGGCTTTGACAAGAGCAACGTCAGAACAATATGACAACCCCATAACAACCTCATTACAATTCAATTAAAATAGCCTGAATGCCTCCCATACCCAACAGAACGGAATACTATGCTGACACTTATTTCGCCCGCTAAAACGCTTGATTACGAAACGCCTGCACATACAGACCAACACACTCTGCCTCGCTTTCTGGAGCATTCCAACGAGCTAATCAGTGTTTTAGAGCAACTTTCGGTTCAGGGGGTCGCCGATTTGATGAAGCTCAGCGACAAACTCGCCAGCCTTAATGTTGCCCGCTATAACTCATGGCCAACCAAACTAACAAGCGAAAATGCAAAGCAAGCTATTCTAGCCTTTAAAGGTGATGTCTATAGCGGACTGGACGCAGCCACCCTATCCAATGAGCAGCTCAATTATGCTCAACAGCATTTGCGGATTCTATCGGGGCTATACGGCGTACTCAGGCCGTTGGACTTAATGTATCCTTACCGTTTAGAGATGGGTACAAAGCTAGACAACCCTCGTGGTACAAACCTTTACCAGTTTTGGGATAACAGACTCACGGTATCTTTAAACGAAGAGCTAAGCGAAGAGTCAAATGATGAACGCCATCAGAATGACAATCCGGTTGTAGTCAATCTGGCGTCCAATGAGTATTTTAAAGCGATAAAGCCCAAAATGCTCAATGCCCGCCTGATAACACCGGTGTTTAAAGACTGGAAACCAGGACAATATAAAATTATCAGTTTCTATGCTAAAAAAGCACGTGGTTTGATGGCGCGCTATATTATTGAGAATAAAATTGACACACCTGAAGCCTTAAAAGAGTTTGATTCTGAAGGCTATCGCTTTGCCGAATCAATGTCTGAAGGTAATACCTGGGTATTCATTCGTGATCACGAATAACATGTCTGTTACAAAAAATACTCGTACAAAATAAAAATGGCGCTAAAGGCGCCATTTTCATATCGATAATACAAAGCGTTTACGAAGGCTGTTCAATTCCCACGATAAACCACGATGCATTCTCTTCGCTTAAATCACGTTTCAGATGCCAGATCTCACTAAATTCACTGGTGTGCTGATCCTCTGACTCTTTTAACCATCCATAAAAATGAATGCTGGCAACAACATGATCCTGATTATTAATAAAGTTAATCAGTTCGGACATCACAGATACCACTTCTGTCTGCTGCTCTTCAGGGTATTTGACACGCTCCGTTTTTAACTCTTCCAACAACTCCGGCGTAGTATAGGTCGAAATTTCAGACCAATCCTGACGATCCCAGGCAGCCTGCAGATTGGTGAAATGGTCACGCGCTCCATTCAAAAAAGTAACCTTATTGAACCACGCAGGTAGTTCAAGGTCAGGCTCAGACAGCTGAGTACTGGCTGCTGACATCGGTGTAAAGTGGTGTGTTTGAGAAGGTTCTGCCGTTTCAGGTTCCATGGATCGATGTTGATGTCCGGCATAGCTGGGTACAGGCTGGCTTTTACGCATCATCGCAAACACTTTAAAGGCTATAAAAGCGATAGCGGCTATCATCAGAATATCCATCATCTGGATTCCATCAAACGCGCCACCCATGAACAATGAGGCCAGCAAACCACCGGCTAGCAAACCACCTAACATTCCACCCATGCCAGCTTTTTTAGCAGTACCTGCCGCCGCATTTTGTGCAGGTGCAGCTTTTTGCTGAGTCGGTGATGGCTTTACCGACTTTGGCGCCGTATATGATTTCCCAAAACTAAAACCTCCACCTAAACGCTTTGCCTGTGCTTCTGGCGCCACGATACTCAGTGTAAAAAACATCATGAAAACTGCTAATAGAACGTTACGCATCAACTACCTCTATTTAATTTCGGAATCCGTTTCATTACATTAGTAATTACCGCAAGGTATATCCCAATGAATATTAATACCATACCTGTTAAATGATAAGCGTGAATTCCCTCCCCTAAAAATATCGTTGAAAGTAGCATACCAAATAATGGCATAAGATGAATAAATAAGCCCGCTTTAGCTGCACCTAATTCAGCCACGCCACGATTCCAGAACAGATGCGCCAGAATAGAGGGAAAAACAGCCATATACAATATGGATCCGAACGCCTCAGGCTTCCATATAATAGGAGCGGCGCTCTGCAACTCCAGCAAACTGAAAGGCAACAGCGCAACAACTCCTACAATAACGGTCACGCCAAAAAAAGTAAAACCATCAAGTTCCGCAGGGCGCCAACGCAAACAAATCGAGTAACTTGCCCAGCACAACACCGCTGCCAAAATCCACAAATCTCCTTGATTAATATCCAGATTGAGTAATTGGCCAGGCTGCCCCAATGAGATCAGCGTCAACACCCCTAACAGCGAGCAAACGACTCCTATCCACTGGCGGAAAGACACCGTCTCTTTTAAAAAAAAGCCAGAAATAACTAAAATGATAATGGGGATTGCCGATTGCAGCAAAGTAGCATTGGTTGCTCCCGTTGTCGTCAGTCCAAGATAAATGAACGTATTAAAGCTACCGACACTTAGAACACCGAGTGGTATGAGTACTTTCCAGTGTTTTACGATCTTACGCCAATGCGCTTTCAACTTAGGCATTAAAAAAGGCAAAATTATCAGTAATGCAACACTCCAGCGCAGCTCTGCCATCGTCACCGGCGGCAGCACATTATGCATGGCTCGCCCGAGTACAAAATTACCCGCCCAAAAAAGCGTAGTCAGCGTGAGTAACAAATAAGCCATTATGAGTCCTTATTGAACCAACGGGATAACAGGGTGGAGTTCGCGTCTTTACCAGTCAAGATGTATTGCAGCACGTTATAGTTATTTACCGTCCACTCAACTTGTTTGAATGCCTTACTCAAACCGCAAAAGAGAATCTCATCGCCCAGTTCTAACTCAGTCAGTTCTCCCGGCAAAATTTTAATAGTTTCGCCACGGCGTAACATTAATGGGAACGCCGGTAACATATGACTGCGGTCACGCGGATCCTTAAGAAAAACCTTCATTTTAATAACAGTTGCCTCTTCCAGCGCCATCTGTATTGCGGGTGTGTCCGCTTCGCCAATAGTAAATGCCCAGCTATCCAACTCATACTCGCCAACGACGCTACTCATACGATTCAATAAAGTATGCGCCCAGACATCATCATAGCCTTGTAAGGCATCTATAAAGGCAGGCAAGAGCGGCGTTTTTATCTGCGCCATAATCTGATTCGCAATTATTCTGCCAGGCTCCATGACAAAATCAGCGCCTGAATGACGAAAAACTAAGCGGTTCGCATCCAGGTTTTGTCTGACAACCGTCACCAACTTAGGTTTAAGCTGGCGCGCTGTCATAATAATAGAGAGGTTATTGGCATCGTTTTCTGTTCCTGCAACAATACCTACCGCTTCATGGATACCCGCCTCTTCCAGCGTTTGAGCTTCAGTTCCAACGCCCCAGATCTGATGCTCGGTTTGATTGACATTGTGTTCTTTTGCATCAACAACCGTAATAGACACATCGTCCGCTTTAAAAGCTTTGTAAAGCGACCGACCAAACCGACCAAAACCACAAATAATCCACCGCCCCTGCTTTAGCTGATAGACACTGGATAGAGGACGATGATAAGGATTGACCAGCCAATCATACACCAGATGTTTATACGGGGAATGGATGGCCATGGACAGATATCCCGCATAAGCCTGAAACGGATCAACCACCTGGTCAGTACCAAACGAAAGTAAGTTCGCAGTGGTAACTTCAGATTCAGTGCGACTGATCACCAAGCGTTTAGGCATCAGTAGTTTACTGGCAATAGAGACTGCCAAATTAGAGTTGTCATCATCTGTCAGCGCAAGCACACCTATACAATGAGGGTGCTGAAGCCCTGCGTCATCTAACACATCGGGTAAAGCCGCATCGGCACATAAGCCTGGTACACGTATCGGCAAACTATCCATTTCCAGATCGTCAATGCGTTCCTGCTTGATATCTATCACGACCGCTCTGATATCTCTGTTGGCGAGTTTATGGACAATCACTCGCCCAGTAACACCGTAACCACAGATGAGATAAAACGGTTCAGCAATGCCTATCACTTCGCTGGTGAAAGCGCGGCGGCGTAATAAGCGACCAAACACGGGCTCCTGTAACAAGGCTAACATCGAACCAATACCGTATAACCATGCGACCACCGTGGCATAGATCATTAACAGCGTCCACATTCTCTGCGCATCAGTGAATGCAAAAGGAATCTCACCAAAACCAATAGTCGTTCCCATAAAAGAGACAAAATACACAGCGTGGAAAAAATCCATATGCCAGATATTGCCGTCATTATCTTGTCCGGGGATCAGGACAAAACCGAGAACAGAGATTGAATAAACAACGATCATCGTGATGAAAGGAACACGAAGTCGCCGTAATAAGAGATAAAAGACGTTATTCATAATTTAACGACGAACAACAATGGTCTCAACCACCAGCAAAACAACAGAAATAATATTGGCGAGAAGCGCACCGCCAGAAAGCGACACTATGCTTGACATCATCGAAGCGGTCATTCCGCCGCTTATCTGTTCAGCAAACCCCCATAAAGTAGCAGCAATAACTAACTGTAAGTCAGCCACCAGGCTGGTCGCCAGCATTAGTGCGCCAAGATGTGTCCGATCACCAAACTTCAGCACAGTACAGATCATACTGACCGTCAGCGCGGCAAATAACTCAAACTCATTATGATGAACTACCTTATCGATATCGCCGAGAAAAAAGCCGAAGTTCAGCGTCAGGGCCAATACGATAAAGAAAGCAAAAATCACCTTTTCACGATTCATCAGAACATCCTTTAATATGAGTGAAATAGAACCGATTGTATCGGCTGTTGATAAATATGGCTATGCTGATTCACGGAACCCCCAAGATAAGTTAATGTCTACTGGCTGACTATCCTGAATCAGGGTAGCTATTTGATTTCATTCTGTGTTTTTGAGGACTGTTGGATGCACACTGCGCTTTTTGCACGAGTAAAATTGATTCTCACACTACTACTTATCTATTGCTCGGTATCTTTGTCGTTTGCCGGCAACATTATTAAAAGCCCGAATGACAGCCGTGAGTACCACTCAATCACGCTGGAAAATAACTTAAGGGTACTGCTGATTTCTGACCCGGATACTGACAAAGCAGCAGCATCGCTGGATATCAGTATTGGTTCGGCAGCGAACCCCAAAGACAGAGCGGGCCTGGCCCATTTTCTTGAGCACATGCTTTTTCTGGGCACAAAAAAATACCCTGAAGCAGGCGAATACCAGTCATTCATACAATCTCATGGTGGCACCCATAACGCCTTCACTGCCTTAAAAAACACCAATTACTTTTTCGATATTAAAGCAGATGATCTTGAGCCTGCGCTAGATCGCTTCTCTCAGTTTTTCATTTCTCCGTTATTCTCAGAAGAATATACCGATAGAGAAAGACACGCCGTTAATTCAGAGTACAGCGCCAAACTCAAAGACGATGGCCGCAGAATATATGCCGCCACACAACAAGCGATGAACCCGGAACACCCGGCTAGTCGCTTTGCCGTTGGCAACCTTGACACCTTAGCTAACGACGAGCCAGGCGCTTTACGCAAAGACTTAATTAGTTTTTACCAAAACAACTATTCCGCAAACCGCATGCGACTGGTCATTCTGGGTAAACAGCCTATCGGACAGCTTGAAGTCATGGCAAAGCAGTACTTCGCCAACATTGAGAATAAAGATTTAGAACCCTTTAGTTTCAACCAACCACAGTTTAAGCCCAGTGATTTACCCCTCGAAATAGCGATTAGTACATTAAAAGATAATCGCTCCCTCAGTCTTAGCTTTCCGACGCAGCCTAGCTTGCCCTATTGGAAAAGCAAACCGCTTCACCTGCTCAGCAGCCTTGTAGGTTATGAAGGTAAAGGAAGTATATTGGCTTTATTGAAAGACAAAGGTTGGGCAACAGGACTCGGAGCATCGCCAGGGGAAGACTTTGATACTGAAGCCAGCTTCCATGTTCAAATATCTTTAACACCACAAGGTCTTCAGCATACCGACGAGATCGTCAGTTTGTTTTTCTCTTTCATGAAAGACCTGAAAAAAACCGGCATCAGCCAAGCACTCTTTCAGGAAGAACACTTACTCAATGAACAACAATTTCGCTTCCTATCCGAACAGGAACCGATTCATTATGTCACCCAACTGACCCATAGCATGCAGGACTACCCGGAAGCCAACTGGCTGAATGCGGCCTTTATCATTGAGCAATATAATGCGGATATATTTAATCAATTCACTGAATCGATTCGCCCGGACAATATGGTGTTATCAATTCAAGCGCCGGAACTTCAAACAGATCGCAACGAGCACTATTACAATAGCGCCTACCGTATCACCCCTATTTCCTCAGAGCGTATTTCGCGCTGGCAGCAGGTTGACTTGAGCGAAAACTTACACATTCGCAACGCCAACCCTTTTATTGCCGAAAATATCGAGCTTAAGCCTCAACCAGAGGAGAGTAGCCAACCAGAGAAGAACCAGACTCCAATCAACATCGATACCGGCAAGACAGGAGTTTCATTGTGGCATCTTCAGGACAGTACCTTTAATGTTCCAAAAGCTGACGTCTACTTTACACTTCTGTCACCTATTGCAAGAGAAGGCGCTGCTGTTACGGCCGGGCTGAATATTTATGCAGACATGCTCAGCGATGAACTTAATCAAACGCTTTATGATGCGGCTATGGCAGGTCTGAATGCACGAATTTATGCGCATCAACGCGGCATTAGTGTTCGCATTTCAGGCTTTAACGACAAAATAGATCTCCTCAGCAAATTAATTGCAAAAACTTTGCGCTCACCTGAACTTTCACAAGCGCGTTTTGAACGGGTGCTTCAGGCATACAAGGAGCAGCTTAAAAACGCGGAAAAAGACAAACCTTACAATCAGCTTTTTCGTGTCAGTTATGAACAACTGATGCAGGACCCAAGCCTTGCCGAACTACAACAAGCCACTGATAGCTATACACTAGAACAGTTGTCGGCTTTGATTGAACGACTCTTCGAATCGACTGAATTGCGGGTACTGTCAAATGGCAACCTGCTAGCAGAAGAAGCGTTAAATATCAGCGATACACTGATCAAGGCCTTGCAGCCTGTTAAGACAGCAGCCGTAGCGCCACTCGTCGACATTCGAAGACTAACACCCGCAGACAAATTACGAACAACACTACAAATAGAACACAACGACTCAGCCGTTGTTCTTTACCTGCAAGGCCAGGACCAATCGCTTAAAAGCCGGGCATCTACGGCGTTATTAAGTGAAGTATTATCTGCCCCCTTCTATACCCAGCTACGCACTGAACAGCAGCTGGGCTATATCGTCTTCGCAACGCCGATGCCATTGCGCAAAATGCCAGGTATTGCCCTTGTGGTTCAGTCTCCAAGTGCCTCACCTACAGCCATTCAACAAAGCATGAATGATTTTCTTGATCGCTTTAAACAGCAACTAACCGATATCCCAGACGAGCAGGTCAACCAATTCAAAAGCAGTCTTAAAGCAAGAATTAATGCGCAAGATCGCCAATTACAGGATCGTTCTAACCGTTTATGGCAAGAGATCGATCAGGATGAAACAAATTTCGATACGCAGATAAAACTAACGCAGATGATTGATCTGCTGAGTAAGGATGATTTAACTGACGCCTTTAGCTCACTCTTAACACGACAAATGATTTTGCAGAACAACGGATCAGGTAGCGAAGTAGCTGAGGCCAACATGCTAAAAAATCTAACTAAAGTAAGTATTGCTCAGGAAAGCGCTACTCAATAAATTTAAGGTTTCGGCAGCACAAACTCACGGCGCTGCTGTATACCTGAAGCCTGCTGACACGATTCAGGCTGCCAAAGACATCTCTCCTTTTCCTGATCGTCGAAGATGCGTTGAAAAACAGCATCTTCGCCCTTCAGGTCAGCTTTTGATAATACCTTGCCGGCCCTGAATTCTTGCACCAGCGGCAGCGGTGAAGGCGCGACCACTGTCGGCGGTGGCAGATCAGAAGGTTTATTAAAGTAAGCTATCACTTGCATAGGTTCGCTATCCAAAGCACCACGGCGTTTTCGAAAGTAGGCTGTTTCACCGTTAACAGTACCCTGTGAATACCCGCTGGGTAAAACCACCTGATAAGCGATAAGCTCCTCGGCACTGACAGCCCCTGCAAGAGCTCCGGTAAGAGCCGCGGCATAAACACTGTTAAGAACGCCAGCACAAGCACCGGTAAGAGCGCCGGCATAAACGCCTGATCTGATCAGCAGCACCCGCTTTACTGCAGTTTTTACCATGGCTTTTACCATGAGTTCTCCATGGGATAGATGGACTCAGCGTAGATTGCCAACTCTTCCAGCACTTCCCGATTAGACATGCTTAGCTCCGGGTCCTGATAAAGGGCATTCAACTGTTCGTAAAACACTTTCATTGTCATCAAGCCACGTTTATCTGGTTTCAATAATTTATCACTACGGTATTGCTCCCATTGAGACTGCTCATCATCATTAAGAGTTAATGGGTAATTGCGAGCGCGGTAGCGAAATAACATCTCTTCCAATCGAGGATCCTGAAATGCCAGTTGCATCTCTGCCAACGCTTCCGGATCACTCTCTCTGACCTGCTGCATCATCTTTTTATCGGTATCATTAAAAAAACCACCCGAATACAACATATGATCCGGGTCACCGTCAGATTCAAAACCATCTACACTCAGTACATCGGCAAGCTTGGCTTTTAATTCAGGAGAATTTCGTAATAAAGCCAGATGCGCCCTGCACATATCCCCGTCGATAGAGAAGCGCGCCGCTTCATCCTTATTCAGCATCCCGGCAGGTGCTAAAATCGGGCACTTATTCACATGTACCTGCTTCAATGCAATAACAGGGTCTGTAGCGGAACGATCGGCGGCAGCTAAATACATGTAGTGCCTGATCTCATCAACCGACAATGTCAGCAATGGGGCAGGATCGGCACGCAAATCCCACACCAGAATACTATTACGATTAACCGGGTGCTGTATCAAGGGTGCAACCACAGCTAAATTCCCCAACGCCGCTGCGTAACGGGATGACACATGCAACACAGGCTTCATTGAGGAGACATCCAACATTTTCTGCGCTGACGCCTTATCTTTGTTGGCCAGTGTAAACTCATACAATTTTGGCTGGCGCTCTTTAACCAACTTTGCCATCGCTATCGTCGCATACACATCTGATAACGCATCGTGCGCATGTCCATGATCAATGCCATTCGCTTTTGTCAGGTCTTCTAAGCGCAAACTGGGCGTACCATCCTCATGCTCAGGCCAGACAATACCCTCCGGGCGCAACGCACGTGTCAGGCGCAACATATCAATGATGTCCCAGCGTGAGCAGTCGTTCTGCCACTCCCGGGCATAGGGATCAAAAAAGTTCCTATAGAGGGTATAACGCGTCACCTCATCATCAAAACGAATACTGTTATAACCCACGGCACAGGTGCCTGGTCGTGTAAATTCGTCATGGATACACTTAATGAATTCGGCTTCACAGACCCCTTCACGGATAGCCTTTTGAGGCGTGATGCCTGTGATTAAACATGCTTGCGGATGCGGCAGAGTATCATCGGCTGGTTTGCAATAGAGCATCACCGGTTCATCAATGATATTCAGGTTCTCATCCGTGCGAACGCCTGCAAATTGCACAGGACGGTCTCTTTTAGGATCAATACCAAAGGTTTCATAATCGTGCCAAAAAAAAGTGCGTTCCGCTGTCATTGTGTTCAAATATCCGTGATATATGCCGGGTAAGCAGGCTATAATAAAATTCAAATAGTAACAGGTCTGATAGGGAGGATTACATATGCTGACCAGTCAAACAACACAACAGCGTTGTCCATGTGGATCAGAGAAGTCGTTTGCATTCTGTTGCGAGCCCTATATTGAAGGTCAAAAGCCAGCGCCCACAGCAGAGCAACTGATGCGCAGCCGTTATACTGCTTTTGCCCTGGGAGCCATAGACTATCTGATAGACACTACTGTGCCGGAGAAGCGTGAATTAATTGACCGCGCCATTGTTGCTGAACAAATTCAGTTCACTACGTGGACAGGCTTAACCATTCTCAACAAAGAAGCTGGTAGTAAAGAAGACACTCAAGGTGTAGTGGAGTTTGAAGCGGCATTTGAAACAGAAGATGATCAATGTATTTTACATGAGCGATCCAGCTTCTATGCTAAAAACGGCCAGTGGTACTATGCCGATGGAGAAGTGAATGTCAGATCTGTTGCTTGATGTGATGTAGCCCTGATGTGATATAGCTCTGATGTGAAAAGCAGGGTATCAGTGAAACGGTTGGATAAGGAAAGCTGCAAAAAATCCCTATTTAACCCATATATAAAGGCTTTTCCTGACCGCCTAGTGCCCGTTAGAATCTGCCTCCCCATTCATCTGGATTTCTGTTGTCCAGTATTGCTAATACAAGAAAATCGTTAATGTTATCAAAGTTTTTTAAGCCTAAATGGCAACATACCAGCCCAACCATACGATTAAACGCCGTAAAAAATTTACGCGATGATTGTGATGACCAGTATCGTATCCTTTCCACACTGGCGATTCATGATCCTGATACTCATGTCAGGCAAGCGGCAATCGAACGGATAAATAGCATCAATAACCTGATTCTGCTTTTACAGAGTTCAGCATCACTTGCTGAACCAGGTTCTCATTCTGAGGTTATTGAAACACATCTGGCTCACCTGCTCAGCGCGGAAGAACAGCCCGAAAAACTACTGGAGCAACTGGAACAAAACGTCGCCCCCGCAGCGGTCTGGCGAGTCATTTGTAAAACCCCATTCCACGCCTTACAAAACCAGTTTGTTGAGCAAACCGAAGATGAACTGCAGCTACTTGATATTGCTATCTCCTCGTCACCTATCAATACTCGTAAAAAAGCAGCTGAGCGCATTACTGAGCCAGCGCTGATTGAGCAGCTATTAAAGCTAACACGACAAAACGACAAAGCTATTCATCGCATCATGCGCGATAAATCCAGCCTTATCCGTGAACAGCAAAAACAGCAGCAAGCACTTCAACTTCATGCCCAAACCGTTCTTGAACAAATAACACATCTGTCCACAGGTGAGTGGTATCCACTATATCCGGCTAAACATGATGCGCTTCTTCAGGACTGGAGCACTATTCACAGCTCAACCACCGCGGTCTATCAAAGACAGTTTGATGAAGCATCGCATACTTGCTTACAACGTATCCAAGCGGTTCTTGATAAAGAAGCTGCCATTGAAAAAGAACAGCAACGCATTGTACAGGTGCGCGAAACGGCCGCTGCGTTAATAGATCAGATGCAACAACATATCCAAGACCTACAAAGCGCCGAGCAATCAAGTGACTCACTCGCTATGCTGCTGCAGCAATCAGATCAATTTAAAGCTCAATGGGCCCCGCTTGCTGACGATGCCAGCAGTGAACAACAAAAAGCATTTGACCGACTACAAAGTCAATTAGCAACAGTCTATTCACATAGCATCTCCATTGAAGACAAACTCACTAGCGCTTCAGAGTTTCTGGCAAGCTGCGAAAAAACAGCGTTTAAGCATAAGCCGTTGCAAGAGAAGCTAAAAAAAGTTAACGCCATTATTAAAAAAATAGCCTGGCCCGAAAACGCAGATAAGCCACAGCCTATCCAACTACTGGATGCATTGGCGCAGCAATTGAATATAGAAAAACGACAGCAAGTAGAAAAAACCAAGTCGCTCAAAGACAAGCTGCAAATACAACTAGAGCTACTAGAAAGCAACATTGAAAGCGGCAGCATCAAGGCGGCAGATAAAGCATCCCGCAAAGCCACCGAATTACTCGCACTACTTAACAACCCGGTTAACAAGTCGGTCAACGGCTCAACGAATGACGTGCTTGATCAACAATACAAGGGGCTTGTGCTTCGTCTGGATGAAATAAAAGATTGGCAAGGCTTCGCTGTAACGCCGAAAAAAGAACAGCTGTGTCTCGATATGGAAGCACTGGCAGAGCAAGCAGCACTTCCTCACCTGGAAAAGGCTAAGCAAATAAAAGCACTCCAGCAACAATGGAAAATGCTGGATGCCACTGATCCGTTCCATTCTCAGGCTATCTGGAAACGTTTTAAAACAGCTTCAGATAAAGCTTATGAGCCTTGCGAAGCCTTTTTCGCACAACAAAACGAAGCTCGTCGCTACAACCTTCAACAAAAAGAACTGATCTTTAGCGAAGTTGCGACCTACTTGCAACAGATCAACTGGGACACATGTGATTGGCGTTCGGTTGAACAGATTATTCAAACAGCCAGACAAGAGTGGCGCCGTTTCACGCCTGTTGACAGAACACCCGGCCAGGCCTTACAAATCAAATTCAATGAGTTACTTCTTGAGGCTGAAACACATTTCCAGGCTATCAAAGAAAGTTCTATGGCTGTCAAACAAAAGCTGATCCTTGAAGCAGAATCACTGACGACAGCAGATGATGTTTCTGCAGCCGCAGAGCAAGCAAAAAGCCTGCAAAAAGCCTGGAAAGAGTGTGGTCCCACATTTCACAGCCAGGAACGAAAACTGTGGAAAGCCTTCAGGGTTCACTGCGATATTATTTTCCAACGTCTGCAGGACCAAGCACCGTCACGGGAAGCCCTGCAATCGGCCAGGCAGCACCTTAAACAAATCATTGAAGAGCTATCTGCTTTCGAAGAAACACCGCTTAATACACAACAAAAAATCAATCACATCAATGAAACACGACAGTTGATTGAAAACTACAAAGAGTCATTACCCCCTCATGATATTGAAAAATTTAAAAAGGCGGCACGTTATATTGAACAGCAAGCGAGTGATCTGACTCGTTTCGTTGATAATGCAGAGATACAAAAATTATTCGAGCATGCACAATTATGTGACCAGTTTGAAGAAATGATTTTGCAAAACAACTTCACTGCATCGCCTGAAGAACTCTTTAAAAGCTGGCAACTTAATACCAGCAACGATTTCCATGAGAAAATCACCAGGCGGCGCAAGCAGATTGAGTCAATAGCCTCAGGAGAGGTCGATCTGGAGCCACTGCTAGCAAGTGCAGACAAAGAACTCAGAGAAATCTGTATTCGCCTGGAGATCGCTCTGAGCTTGCCTTCACCGGAGCGAGATCAGGCCTTGAGAATGGAATATCAGATGCAACGCCTGCAAAAAGCACTGGAGCAACAACAAAAATCAGTCAAATTGACGGACATCAAAACACTGGAGTTTGAATCCCTCTCTGTGCCATTCAGGCTGACAAATGAAACCCTGAATAAGCGCTTCAATCAACTGATTGATTCTGTGTTTAATTAACAGCAGAAAAGTGACAACCTTATTTAGGGCAGGTCACATAAAACAAAAAAAACCCGCGATTAGCGGGTTTTTTTATAGTCAAACCAATGTCATTACGACATGTGCAGACCACCGTTAATAGACATATCAGCACCGGTGATGTATCCAGACCCGTCTTCCGCCAGGAAAGTCACGATACGACCGATCTCTTCAGGCGTACCAAAACGACCCACAGGAATGGTAGCGCAAATTTTCTGCTGAACTTCAACAGCAATTTTAGCGACCATCGGCGTCATCACGTAACCAGGAGATACTGTGTTTACAGTAACGCCTTTAGATGCCACTTCTTGCGCTAACGCTTTAGTGAAACCGTGAATACCTGCTTTAGCAGCAGAGTAGTTACACTGACCAAACTGGCCTTTCTGAGCGTTAACAGATGAAATGTTGATAACACGTCCAAAGCCTTTTTCCAGCATTGGGTTAATTACCAAACGGGTCATATGGAACATTGAATCCAAGTTAGCCGTTAGTACTTCATCCCACTGATCCCAGCTCATTTTCTTAAACTGACCATCGCGGGTGATACCAGCGTTGTTTACCAGTACATCAACTGTACCGCCTGTCAGTTCCTGAACAGTAGCAATACATTCTTCGCATGAAGCTGTATTAGTGACATCACCATAAGCAACATGGATATCATAGCCGTCAGCTTTTTGCTCAGCCTGCCATGCTTTTGCTTTTTCGTGATTACCGCCACTGTTATAACCCGCTACTACTGTAAACCCTTTATCCGCCAGACTACGGCATATTGAAGCACCCAGCCCACCAGTACCACCTGTTACAAGAGCAACCAACTTACCCATATCTACATCCCTTATTTTGAATTTATTGTGTTTTATGTAACTTATTATTTTATCTATGTAACTTAATTTTTATGATTCTACACAGTCATACATCCGATCATAGACCTATGACTTCCATTTCATAATATGACTTTGGTTTATAGTCTTTAGGATAGTATCTGATTATTAACAAATAATGATAGGGCAGAATTAACTTAAAAACTATTGATTCGCCGCAGACTCACCGGGAGTCGCCGCACTTTTTGTCACTAATAACCGACTAACGCTTCGGTAGGCTACCCATGAAGCGACCGTATTTGCCAAGACAAAGGCCACAAACATAGCTTGCAACCCCCACACCTGATTCGCCACCCACGCCATCGGAATGAAGAACACGAACAAGCGTAAAATACTAATGCGCATAGCACGCAACGGCTGATGCAGTGCATTGAATGTTGATGCACTCAGAAAAATAACCGCCTGCATACCAAATCCGAGCGGCACGACAGATAACCACATCAGCAACGGTGTTTTAATTAACTCAGATGCCGCGAATAAATCAGCAATGGAATCACGAAAAATCCACAACAAAACAAACACCAGAAGTTGCCATACTAAAGCAAACTTTATGGCCCCATGGTAGGCGGCGATCACCCGCTGAATCTGACCCGCTCCAAAGTTCTGACTGACAAACGGCGGTAACGTCATGGATAAAGCTAAACATACCAGCAATGATAGTGACTCAAGCCGGTTGCCTACACCAAAAGCCGCCACAGCTTCGGCACCATGCTGTGCAACCATGGCCGTCAATATACCACCCGCCAGCGGCGTCATCATATTCGACAAAGCCGCAGGCAAACCTATTTTCATTACTTTCAACCAATGTCCAAAAATTCTGCTGGCAACCGGCTTCATAATAATAATCAACTGATAACGCCGATACAGAACATAACTAACAATGACGGACACACAAGCCCACGAGATCACACTGGCCATTGCCGCGCCTTTAATGCCCATGGCAGGAACAGGACCCCAGCCAAAGATCAACAAAGGGTCAAGCAGCATATTGAGTATAGACGATCCAGCCATCACTAATGCCGGTGTCTTGGTATCGCCTCTGGCCCGCAAAGCGCTATTGGCCACCATATTGGTTACCAGAAATACGGCGCCAAACCACCAAATATCCATATAGGTAAGAATATAAGGAAGTTGCTCATGAGTAGCGCCCATCAGTGTAAATAATGGCACCATTAAAAATTGAGCGGTCAAACTGACACATAACACCAATATCAGGGTCATCATTAAATTATCAGTTGCCAGCTCTGCGGCTTCTCCTTGCCGCCCCTGGCCAATAAGTCTGGCCATAATCGCCGATGTACCTATACCAAAACCAATGGCCAGGCTCACCACTGAAAATGTGACAGGAAACGTAAATGCCAACGCAGCCATAGGTGCCGTGCCGAGTAAAGATACAAAATAGATATCTGCAAGGTTGAACAACATCAGACTGACAATGCCGACCATCATCGGGCCCGTCATTCTCAGCAAGGTTGGTCGAATATTGTCCTGCAGCAAGTCGGGCGTGGCCATAGGGAGCTCTATTTAAAGTAAGCGGCTATCCTAACGGCTGATAAGCAAAAGAAAAACCTCCATAATGGAAGAATATGTTCCCAAGATGCTACCAGCGGATAAAGAATGAATCTGATTTTGTTTAATGAACACGATTTCTGCGGCGATAATCGCATTTGTCTGCATGACAGACGTCACCAACATATTGCTGAAATCCACCGGGCACAACCCGACTCGCTATTGCGCGTAGGCCAGATAAACGGGCTCAGCGGTTCTGGTCAGGTAATGAGTATTGACGATCAACAGGTAACACTGCAGGTTTCACTTATTCAATCACCACCGGCAGCATTACCTCTGACCCTCCTGCTAGCCTTACCCCGGCCTAAAATGCTGAAGCGTATTTTACAGACGATCAGCACGATGGGCGTAAAAGAGCTCTACCTACTCAATAGTTATCGTGTCGACAAGAGCTATTGGTCCTCTCCACTCCTTGCTGAAGCAGCTATCAATGAGCAGTTACAATTAGGATTAGAGCAAGCACTGGACACACAAATGCCCAACGTATATATCAGAAAGCGCTTCAAACCGTTTGTAGAAGACGAATTACCTGCCATCTGCGCTAACACACGGGGGTTAGTTGCGCACCCTTACCACGCTATCGACTGCCCTGAAGCGACGCTTACGCCAACAACACTGGCAATCGGCCCCGAAGGAGGCTTTATTCCCTATGAAATCGATAAACTCGCACACGCAGGACTAACACCTTTTCATATAGGACAACGTATCCTGCGAGTTGAAACAGCCATTCCCGCGGTGTTATCCAGACTATTTCCCATTATTTGACGAGACCTTTGCACGATTGCTCTTTTGCCCTCTGGCGGCGTTAAAAACGTACTCATTCGATCATTTATAGGCATAAACTCTCTTATTCCGTGCGCTTTTGCCTTGCCAGTAAACAAAATTCCGGCTCGTGCAAAGGTCTCTTGACGATAAAACAACCGTCTAAAACAGATATCTCAAAAAATGATGTGCATCAAAGAATCTAGAGTTATAAGTTAATGGTATTGAGAATTATACGCATCCGCATTGACAGCGAAGCTCTAAACGATAATAATTCGCGTTATCTTTTAACCGATCTATTCCAGATGCGATCGTTATTAAACAAGTAGGGTATAAACCATGTTGCGTAAATCTCTGTTTGCTCTTGCCACACTCTCGACAACACTCGCCTTTAATCCAATGGCACAAGCGGAAGAAGTAAACATCTATTCTTATCGTCAGCCGTTTTTGATTGAGCCGTTATTAACAGCGTTCACAGAACAGACCGGCATTAAAACCAATGTGGTTTTTGCAAAAAAAGGGTTACTCGAGCGTCTCGAACACGAAGGCCGCAACTCACCGGCGGACATCCTGCTAACATCCGATATTGGTCCCCTATTTGACGCGACAGAAAAAGGGCTTTTTGCGCCATTATCCAGTGATATTGTTAATGCAAACGTACCCGCCCAATTCCGTGATCCTGAAGGTCGCTGGGTTGGTCTGACATCGCGTGCCCGTCTGATTTACGCATCTAAAGATCGTGTTAAAGACGGTGAAATCACCTCTTACGAAGAACTCGCTGACCCTAAATGGAAAGGCCGTATCTGCACACGAAGCGGTAAGCATACCTATAACCTCTCTCTGATTGGCAGCATGATTGCTCATCACGGCGAAGAGGAAGCAGAAAACTGGTTAGGGGCTCTTAAAGAGAATCTGGCTCAAAAACCACAGGGAAATGACCGCGCTCAGGTAAAAGCGATCAAAGAAGGCGTCTGCGACCTTGCTCTGGGCAACTCCTATTATTTTGGACACATGCTCACTAACGACAAAGAACCTGAACAAAAGACATGGGCAGAATCAGTCAATCTGGTTTTTCCGAATCAGGCTGATCGCGGTGCTCATATGAACATTTCAGGCGCAGGTATCACCAAGCACGCTCCACATGCTGCAGCGGCACAAAAACTGATTGAGTTCTTAACAGAAGAAGAGTCTCAAAAATACTACGCAAATTCGAACTTCGAATTCCCGGTGCGCCCAAATACGCCTCGTTCAGAATTGATCGAAAAGTACATGGGTGAGTTTAAAGGTGATTCAATTAACCTTCAGGAAGTATCAGCACAGCGCTCGGCTGCAGCAAAACTGGTCGACAAAGTTGGTTTTGATAATTAAGAGCGTCTGATTTTTCTGGACACAGGGTTCTGATTGACTAATGCGTTAATGACTTTACTTTACAAAAACGATAGTCTTCGCGGCTATCGTTTTGTTGTTTTGGGCTAATGAAAACACATTCTATCCGCATTAATAATACTACCAGCAATACCACTGGCTGGTATATCAGTAGCTGGGGAGCCGCTTTACTGGTGGCTCTTCCTGTTCTATCCGTATTCTATCTGGCGCTTTTTCCGGAAGAAAACATCTGGCGACACCTCGCTGATACAATCCTGCCCGTCTACATCAGTACGACGCTGAAGCTTATGTTCGGTGTCGCTTCACTTTCGGTCATTATCGGCGTAACGACCGCGTGGCTGGTGACCATGTGTCAGTTTCCGGGCAAGCGTTTTTTCGAATGGGCGCTGCTGCTCCCCTTTGCGGTCCCCGCTTATGTGATCGCTTATATATATACTGACATATTAGAGTTCGCCGGTCCCGTTCAGGGGTTTCTGCGGGATATATTTGGCTGGCAAAGCGCCAGAGACTACTGGTTTCCGGAGATTCGCTCGCTCTCAGGTGCGATTCTGATGCTTACCTTTGTGCTGTATCCTTATGTATACCTGATGTCACGCGCTGCTTTTTTAGAACAATCCATGAGCCTGAAAGATGCCAGCCGATTAATGGGCTGCAACCCATGGCAAAGTTTTTACCGTATTTCCCTCCCCATCGCACGCCCCTCTATTGCGGTAGGTTTAGCACTGGTTTCAATGGAAACACTCAACGATTTCGGCACGGTTGATTATTTTGCAGTGCAAAGCATGAGCGCAGGTATTTATGATACCTGGCTGAATATGGGTAATTTAGGAGGCGCGGCGCAAATTGCGACCATGATGATGATCTTTGTCGTCGTGTTAATCGCACTGGAACGCATCGCCCGGGCCAAACAAAAACAATTTCATAGCACCGACCGGTTCAAAGCGATTCAGGCTTATCCATTAAACCGTGTTAGGAGCACGCTTGCCTTTTTAGCCTGCTTATTACCGATACTGCTAGGCTTTATCATTCCGGTAGGTTTATTGGTTAGCTACTCAGCCAGCCATCTGGATCAATTTTTATCGACCGACTTTTTAGCTCACGCCAGCCACAGTTTTTTACTGTCTGGCGGCGCTGCACTGTTATGTCTGACGCTAGCCGTACTGCTCACCTATGCAAAACGCTTAAACCCCAACCGCCTCGGGCTGACTTCAGCCGTGCGCTTCTCCAGTTTAGGTTACGCGCTACCGGGCGCTGTATTAGCCATTGGCGTGATTATTCCACTCGCTGCTTTCGATAACCGTGTCGATGCTTTTATGCGCGCACAATTCAACTTTTCGACAGGGCTACTGTTAAGCGGTACTGTTTTTGCTGTAATTTTTGCTTACTGTGTTCGCTTTCTTGCGGTAGCCACCGGCGCCGTAGACAGCTCATTAAATAAAGTCACACCAACCATGGACATGGCCTCCCGATCGCTGGGCATGTCACCCAGCAAAACACTCATAAAGGTTCACTTTCCTCTCATCAAAGGCGGTTTACTGACGGCGACGTTAGTTGTGTTTGTCGACTGTATGAAAGAACTGCCCGCCACCCTGATTTTACGCCCTTTTAACTACGACACGCTGGCCACCTATGTTTATCAGTACGCCTCAGATGAGCAGTTGGAACAATGTGCACTGGCAGCACTATTAATAGTACTGGTAGGGATTATACCGGTGATACTGCTGAGCAAATCCATTACAGGGACACGCACAGCGCATTAGTAATTCGTAATTTCGTAATAAATTAATCAACACTATATTTCTCTTTCACTTCTTTAGCTGTTTTCAATATCAAAGGATGACCGCGATATAGATAAAGGGCGCGATCAATGGTAGCCTGCTCCTTCTCAGAATCACCAAGATAAGCATAGGCACGAATCAGGTCTATAAAAACACCTATATCAGGCACATGCTTGATATACACTTCCAACCACTCAACATATTCTAACGTTACACTGGTCCCCTTCGATAACTTCTCCGCTTCAGAAAAATGAGCTAATAATAAACGCGTTGCTACTTCAGAAAAATAAGGATGTTGTTGAATCGCGTTTAATTCTGCAAGTTTAGCTTTGTCCGAATAAAGCATATGAACAATACGGTTAGAGTAATATAAGGATGTAGTACAAAACCAAAGCACTACAAGCATAAGCATAATTGATAACCCTCTGATTAGCGCCCCTGCTGCAAAGCTCACACGCAAAGGGTAAACCTTACTTCCCGATTGATTAAAAACGACAAACAATAGAAATAAGAACATCACCCAATGATAAGCCGATACATAAAATGGATGTTCAACTTGAGTATGTAGAGCAATAGGGAGCAATAATGCCGCCATCGCTCCTCCGCGCTGCCAGCCTAAACAAATTAGCTGACAAAGCACCGCAACAATTGCAAAAAGAAAAGCCAACAGCCCAACAGCACCACCTTCAATACCCCACAATAGCAACTCGTTATGCGGATGTGAAAACCACAGTCCTAAATTAAAACCATCGGTTTTTAACTGATATTCAGCAGCTTTTTCATGAAACACTTGCTGAAAACTGCCAATCCCATGCCCTAACAACGGCTTATCTTTAATAATCTCCCAACTAATACGATAAACATCTTTACGAATATCCTGCCCTTGCCCACTCAACTGCTCTATTTTCGAATAAGCACGCAGGGCTCCATCATTAATAATAAGCCCTGAACCACCACCTGCGAGTAACACCAGCAGCATTCCTAACGCCCAGCCGCGGCGTAACTTAAGCAGACTAAAGCGCGACAGCAGTATCAATACCAACGCACCACTCCCTCCCAATAGACCGACACGCGAGTCTGAACTCATCAACGCAAAAGTGGACAACAATAAACATATGAGGGGCAGCGATTTAACCCACACAGGCCGTCCACGAAAATCCGGCGAACTTATTAGATAAACCGATAAAGCAATGGCCGTTGCCATAAGGCTAGCCTGAACATTTGGTTGTTGAAACATACCAATAGATATTGGGTCGTAAACATTAGGTATAAAGTTGGATAGAAGAGCCCCTGGTAACAGCTGTATAACACCAACCACAGCATGTAACGACAATGCGCCACACAAAACATACAAGCAGCTGTTAACATCTCGACGAGAAGTTTTAAATTGAAACAAGCCAAAAAACAGCAAAAAACCTAGCAGGATCGCTGATATACGCAACATCCAGGAAAGAGGCTGCTCCATCCCGACAATAAAACCGGTTAACAGAATTAACATCGGCATCGCTAAGATCAAACCAAAGAAAGCAGGCATCCGAATTGTCTGCTGTTGCCACATTCTCCAAACAGCCAGAAGAATCACAAACGCTGTCGCTATCCACACTATTGAATTAAGAGGAATAAATAAACCCTCGCCCCCCATATTCGGATGAAAGTAAAAAGCGGAAAAAAACAATGCGATACAAGCTATAACAAAAGGGGATAAAAATGAGAGACGCAAAAAACACTCCTTACCTCGCAGCCGCACGCTCTGCCCTGGCAACTCACTTGAATTGGATCAACAAGTTAAAATCATAGTCTATAAAATAGATTTTACGTTAGGCGGGAAAAACAATTGGTCGGTGCACCGCGACCTCAATACCGACAACATCTCCGATCTTAAACGGCAGCAACTCTCGCACCAGCGCCGATACCGCTCTGCCAGAATCTAATTGCAGACGATAGCGCGTCGCTTCACCCATAAACTCGCGACTTAACACCTGCGCTTTGGTATGCGCTTCACTGTAAACCACTGGTGAAATATCTGCCGGACGGATGAAAAGCTTAATCGCTTGCTGCGGGCTTAGTGATAACGGTTCGGCGAACTCAAGCAGACCCAGTTCAGTTTCAACACGCGCCTCTGCCAGACAAGTGCCATCAAACAGCTCGCCATCACCGACAAACTTAGCCACCTGCACAGATTCCGGACGGTAATAAAGCGATTCGGCTGTACCCCACTGCTGCAGCTTTCCGTCTGCTAAAATACCCAGCACATCACTGATAACAAACGCCTCTTCCTGATCATGCGTTACCACAACCGCCGCAATTCCCTGCTGTTTGATAATATCCCGCACCTCTAGCGACAGCTCTTTACGCATCTCAGTGTCCAGATTTGAAAAAGGCTCATCCATCAATAATAAACGAGGGCGCGACGCCAATGCTCGCGCCAATGCCACACGCTGCTGCTGCCCACCCGAAAGCTCATGAGGAAAACGTTTTGACAGGTCAGGCAACCTCACCAGCTGTAGCATTGAGAGAACAATCTCATTTTTTTCAGCCCGACTTTTATTCTTAAGCCCAAAAGCGATGTTATCCGCGACGCTCAGATGAGGAAAAAGCGCATAATCCTGAAACACCATGCCCATCTGGCGTTTCTCAGGAGGAAGCGTTGCCGACGTGGATGAGACTTCCTGCCCCTGAATACGAATAGAACCAGCAGCAACCGGATTAAAACCTGCCAGCGCACGCAACAAGGTTGTTTTACCACAACCGCTAGGCCCTAACAGACAGGCTATCTCTCCCTCTCTAATTGAGAAGCTGACACCTTCGACAATCACATGGTTAGCATAGGCACAGGAAAGAGATTCAACCGACAGCAGTGAGGACATTAAAAACAACCAGATATATAAAAATTCAAAAACGTATGATAAATGAAAATAATTATCAGTTATAGCGTTAATACAACGGCGAACTCACACCAAAAATCACACTAAGTCCCATTAGGAGCAACCAGACCAATAACACCCTCTCATGCAGGCTTTTTAAAGAAGTAATACTATATAAAGCCAGCTTTTCATCCTTAGCTATGGCATCACGGGCCGCCGCCACTAAGCCAGCATCGGAAAACCTACCCGATGTAATCACAGGCCATACCGCCACAGAATGACCACAAATATAATAGGTAAAGATCAGCGGAAATTGCAGGGCTCGTCTTAACAGCTTAAAGAAAGCGGGCGTACGTGTGCTGTCATCACTAAAATCAAACACCAGTACGGCAAAAATTAATCCTACAGCCCCCAACATCCAGAACATCAACAAGGGTAAAAAGAAAAGATTAAACATTAAGACAACATACTTATCGAAAACCTCAGCTTCCAACGTCTCATCCGTTTCTATTTCATTTGATGACAAGGCCAAAAAGCCCGAAGCATGCAGATAAGCCGCCTCGACATCCCCTCGCTGTATATACCCAATATACTGATCCAACATCCCCGCAGGGCTTGGCCTGACCACCAGATAAAAAAACAGTAGGCACTGCAAAATTAGCGTCGCTAGCCCATATGCCACACCTGACAAGGTTATCAACACCCACTCTACAGCCAGCGAAAATACACCAGCAATAATAAAGCGCGCTGACCAATGTTGTTCGGAGCTGAATATCGACAACGGTTTGTACTGAGTGAATCTACGTAAAGCTAATACAAACAATATCGCAAGAAACTTCATACCTGCTGCTCCTTAGCATCTGGCAAATTAAGACCTGGCTCATTCAGAGCTGATTCATTAAGGTCCAGGTCATTAAAGCGTGAGTGATGATCATCACAGCTAGTTTCATCAGCAGCGCTAATCAACTGAAAAAAATAAGGCCAATTAAATGATTCTCCCGGATCAGTTTTTCGTCCCGGTGCGATATCAGAGTGCCCGACAATAGAAGATGTTGAGATAGCGGGGTAAGCAACCCGAATAGCAGACGTGACAGCCGCCAGCGCCTGATATTGTTGATAGGTATAGGCAAGATGATCGGTACCTTCCATCTCTATTCCGATCGAGAAATCATTACAATTGACACGCCCGGCAAAACAAGAGGCACCCGCATGCCAGGCGCGCTCATTCAAATTGACGAACTGTATAACCTTACCGCTTCGCGTAACCAGCAGATGCGCCGACACATTTAAGTCCGCTATTTCAGCAAAATAGGGGTGGTCGTTAACAGGCAAAATATTTTGAAAAAAAGCTTCGATATAACCGTTTTCAAACTGCGCTGGGGGCAAACTTATATTATGAATCACCAGCAGATCAATAGCGGTCACTAACATGTCTTGATTAAGTGAGCTTTCATTAGACGCTGGACGTGCGCTGTAATTAGGCAACGGACGCGCATTATAATTAGGCGACGGGCACCATTGGCAGCCGGAGAGTAAGCCATTTTCAATTTTATACGTTGTTTTCAGCACTTAACCTACTCGCCTTGTTAGTATTGGGCTAAAATTGCCAAACGATTAATGACAACATTTTAGCATGCAATGTTTATACAAGCAGTTAGACAACCCTTTATTAAATACTTTAATCAAACCTTTAATAGAACCCTTTAATCAAACCCTTTTAACAAAAAAGCCGGATCACTATGTTAACTATCACTGACCTGAAACCTGTTATACACGCCAATGTTACAGCAGCACTGACAGAAGATGTCGGCAGTGGCGACATTACTGCTCTGTTGATTTGTGAAACAGAGCAAGCAACGGCGCGCGTCATTTCACGCGAATCAGCAGTGATCAGCGGTACCGCATGGGTTGATGAAGTGTTTCGTCAGGTCGACTCTAACATGCAGATCCAATGGCAAATCAAAGATGGCGACCGGGTAAAGCCTGATCAGGTGCTGTTTACTGCTAAAGGGTCAGCACGATCTTTACTCACAGCAGAGCGCTGTGCACTTAATTTTTTACAAACCCTATCCGGCACCGCCACTATCAGCCAACACTACGCGGATAAGGTGGCCAGCACTTCGGTTCGTTTACTCGATACCCGTAAAACCATTCCTGGTTTACGAATGGCACAAAAATATGCCGTCACCTGTGGTGGATGCTACAACCACCGCATTGGTCTTTATGATGCTTTTCTGATTAAAGAGAACCACATCATGGCATGCGGCGGGATTAAACAAGCGATTGAAACCGCCCAGAAAACGGCTCCCGGCAAAAAAGTAGAAGTAGAAGTGGAAACACTGGCACAACTCCAACAAGCGTTAGATGCACATGCCGACATCATTATGCTGGATAATTTTGCGCCAGAAGAGCTACGCGAAGCGGTTGCTATTAATAAAGCACTAGCAAACAGCGCTCAGGCTAAACTGGAAGCCTCTGGCAATATTACCGAAGACACCCTTCTCAATATTGCTCAAACAGGAGTTGATTACATATCGATAGGAGCGCTCACCAAACACTGCCGCGCCATCGATCTATCGATGCGCTTGATCTAACTGAATACTCTAATTAAGAAGCGTCTGAACAAGGGCTATATAGTGCAAAACGATCCTTTTATAGACGGCTTAAAAGATCGCCTACCGGAAGACCTGAAAGAATCCTTCACCCAAGAGCAGCTCGCCGCGCTTAAAATCGCTTTTGGCGCACGCAAGTGGGGACAACACCCTGTTGATCTGCGAGGTACCCTGAAATTCTGGCGCTGGCGCTATTATTTTGTTTTTCTGGCAGGGCGCAACAAACGTGATCTTTCTCGACGCGAACAAGACTTATCACGCATAGCCACCGCCTTCGCTGTGGCTTCGTTTTTGTTATTTGCAACAATCGTAGGACTGATAGTTCTGTATCTGATTAAATCAGCACTGGGGATTGATATATTCCCCAACTACTCACTTGGCTTGTGGGGATGGTTTAAAACCCAGTTCTTAATGTGAGTATATCTTAGCCACCGCCAAGCAGTGGCTGAATTAAATAAGCTGAGAACTCACCCTTTTCAGCTTATGCAAACTTCACTGATGGGCATTCACTTACGGACACTTCTTTTACGAGCATCTCTTTACAGGCACTTAGCTGATCCAAGCAAGCCCCAATCATCAGACTTTTGAATCTTAACCACATCATAAATTTCAATAAGTAATCCTGACACAGGTAAAGAACGCCCCGATAACAATTCACAGGCTTTTTTAGCAGCCTCATCACCGCTAATACCGTTAGCAACGATACCCAATGCGAGAATTTTATCATCACTCCACCACACAGGCCGCGCAGGAAACAACGCATCATCCAACAAGGTTTGCTCAATTTTTGCCTTAACTTCTGGCGGAATGAGTTTTTTGGTTTGGTTGATATAGAGAGTAACTGCTATAGAAGCAGCGATAAGGAGGATAATTATTGTACGCTTCATAGAAAATCAGACCAACCTAACGTGAGTAATCAATAAAAGATAATACTTTGAAGTTAGATAAAAACAAAGAATAAAAGATTCAAAGCTGTTGATAAAAAAGGAAATACTTAATGTATGAGGGTAATCGCTAGGTGGGATATTTCTACTTTGCTAAAGCCAGCGCAGTATTACTTGAGCAAAAAAAACCCGCTATGATGATAGCGGGTTGATAATTATAGCTTTTATCGGCAATTACTTGGAAGGAACGTATCCGCAACTGTACCAGTATTACAAGTCCATGTAACACCACCCGACGCTGCCGTTGGCAGTAAGATTACTGTTGCACCAGATGTTACTTTCCCATTGTATGTTACTGTTATCGCACCAGAGGTACCAACAGCCACAGACGTGACTGCATTTCCATTTATATCTGTTGCTGTTGGAGTGAGTCCTGCACTTGCATTAGTCGTGGGAAAAGTAGCTTGTGAGGAGTAATATTCTGTCACTGCTGTTTTTGCTGCTGCAGCCAACGTCAAGCCTTCAGTAACATGTGCCCTTTTTGTGTAATCCTGATACGCAGGCAATGCAATCGCTGCCAGAATACCGATAATCGCTACTACGATCATCAGCTCGATCAATGTAAAACCCTGTTGTTTTTTCATGTTTCTCATGTGTGCTTCTCCAGCGACTTTTCGAAAATTAAAAGTAATATTTAAATTGGTGAATCCGTATTTCCTTGTATCGGTACCTTGTGTAAGAAGTACTTACAGACCAGTGTAGACTAGCTTTTTGTAATTTCCACAGAGGCAATTAAAAATTTGTTAAATCTAATATAAAAAAATTTATCCTTTATATAGTATTTGTGTTTGTGCTGTTGCGGCCAAGATTTTAGCCTATAATTATTAATGACTTGTGAATCGGATCATCTTTGGAAAAAGACAGACAAAGACAAAGGCTCACAAAGTGACGTAACAGTTTACCAAAGAGCAATTTTCAAAAAGGAGAGTACATGCAGGTCCAGCAACCTTTAAGCGGCCTAGCCAGAAGACTGGTTAAAGACGGCGTATTCTCTGCGGATGTAGCCCGTAATGCGATTGAAAAAGCGCGTGCCTCTCAAAAACCTTTTATCAGCCACATCATTGATGAACGTTTGGTAAGTGCACATCGTGCCGCCAGCGCAGCTTCAGATGAATTTGGTTTACCTTTGCTGGATCTCAACTGTGTCAATACTGATACCATCCCACAGGGGCTGGTATCCGACAATTTAATCTCCAAGCACCACGCTATTCCCCTAGTTAAAAGAGACAACCGGCTCTATATCGCGCTGGCAGACCCTACCAACATTCAGGCACTGGATGAATTTAAATTTCATACAGGAATTACCACTGAAGGTGTCATAGTTGAGGAAGATAAACTCAAACAGTTTATCGAGGCGTTCCTTGATGGACAGGGATCAGCGCTTGAAGAGCTCGAGGACACCGATCTAGACTCTCTGGAAATTGACGACGGTAGCGCCAAGGAAGAGGAAGAGCAAAGCAGTGAAGATGCCTCCAAAGATGCTCCCATTGTGCGCTTTGTAAACAAAATCTTACTCGACTGCATCAAAAAAGGCGCATCCGATATTCACTTTGAGCCTTATGAAAAAAGCTACCGTATCCGCAGCCGTATAGATGGTATCTTGCAGGAAATTGCCAAACCACCTAACAACCTTGCCAAACGCTTATCGGCGCGCTTAAAAGTCATGTCACAGATGGACATCTCTGAGAGACGTATGCCACAAGATGGCCGTATCAAGATGAAGATATCTAAAAACCGCGCCATTGATTTCCGTGTTAACACGCTCCCTACCCTCTGGGGTGAAAAAATAGTACTGCGTATTCTCGATCCTTCCAGTGCCAAAATGGGGGTTGATGCACTCGGCTTTAGCCAGGTGCAGAATGATCTGTACATGAGCACTTTACACAAACCACAAGGAATGATCCTGGTTACCGGCCCTACCGGTAGTGGTAAAACGGTAACGCTGTATACAGGCCTCAATATACTTAACACACCTGAATTGAATATTTCTACCGCGGAAGATCCTGTTGAGATAAACCTTGAAGGAATTAACCAGGTGCATGTAAATGCCAAAGTCGGTTTAACCTTTGCCGAAGCGTTACGCTCCTTCCTGCGACAGGATCCGGATGTGGTCATGGTCGGGGAGATTCGCGATCTTGAAACCGCTGAAATCGCAGTAAAAGCCGCGCAAACCGGCCATATGGTGCTGTCTACACTTCACACAAACAGCGCGCCGGAAACGCTCACCCGATTACGCAATATGGGTGTCGCGTCGTTCAACGTGGCTACTTCTGTCAGCTTAATTATTGCTCAACGCTTGGCACGCCGTTTATGCGAGCCTTGTAAACGCGCTTCGTCTGTACCAGAAGCAGCATTAATGGAAGAAGGGTTTACCCCTGAACAAATGCACAATATGACGCTGTATGAAGCCAATCCTGACGGCTGCGCTAAGTGCACACGTGGATATAAAGGCCGCGTAGGTATTTATGAGATGCTACCTATGACCCCTGAAATAGCAGAAGTGATTATGAATAATGGCTCCTCTATCGATATTATCCGTATTGCCCGCGAACAAGGATTCAGACCACTTCGCCAAACCGGACTGGATAAGGTGGCTCAAGGCCTCACCAGCCTGGAAGAGATGAACCGAGTTATTAAAACCTGATAGCAGAAAAAGGAACAGATAAAGATGGCAGCCAAACAAAAAAAATCCGTTACTTATAGCTGGCAGGGCAAAGACAAAAGCGGCAATATAAGTAAAGGTAAAATTGATGCGACCGATATAGCAACTGCAAAGGCACTGCTGCGCAAACAAGGCATTCTACCAAAAAAGGTGGCTAAGGAATCCTCAGGATCCCTGTTTAGTGATAAAAGCAAACCCATAAAACCCTTAGATATTGCCTATTTCACCCGACAAATTGCCACCATGATGCGCGCGGGTGTACCTCTTCTGCAGGGGATGGATATTGTCGCTAACGGCGTTGAAAAAACCAAAGTCAAAGAACTGATTCACGACATTCGCGCGTCCGTGAATGGCGGTCAGGACTTTGCAGCATCACTAGCCGACCACCCTAAATACTTTGATGAACTTTATTGCAGCCTGGTAAGCGCCGGCGAACAATCCGGTGCCCTGGAAACCATGCTTGACCGTATTGCTACTTATAAAGAAAAAGTGGAATCATTAAAGAAAAAGATTAAAAAAGCGATGACCTACCCAGCCGCGGTGTTAGTAGTCGGTATTATTGTTTCCGCTATTCTGCTGGTCAAAGTAGTGCCTCAATTCGAAAGTGTCTTCTCAAGCTTTGGAGCTGAACTACCTGCGTTTACACAATTTGTAGTTGGACTGTCAGAGTTCGCTCAAACCTATTGGTTTATTGCACTAATTGGCATAATGCTAATCGGTTTTTCTTTTGTCAAAATGAAAGAAAAGTCTCAAAAATTTGCCGACTTTATTGATAGAGCGGTACTCAAACTACCTGTGTTAGGTGAAATATTACACAAAGCAGCCATTGCTCGTTTCGCGCGAACATTATCAACCACCTTTGCTGCCGGTGTCCCGCTGGTGAATGCCTTAGATTCAGCCTCCGGTGCAGCCGGAAACGTTGTTTATCGCACCGCCATTATTCAAATCCGTAACGGTGTTTCTACCGGCCAATCCTTACAAAACGCAGTCACTATGACAGGTGTGTTTCCCAACATGGCGATACAGATGATCGCTATTGGCGAGGAAGCAGGCTCTTTGGATGGGATGCTCGACAAGGTCGCCAGCTTCTATGAAGAGGAAGTCGATAATGCAGTGGACAACCTTTCCAGCCTGATGGAACCGATGATTATGGCCGTGCTGGGCATTTTAGTAGGCGGCTTGGTTATCGCCATGTATCTGCCGATCTTCCAGCTAGGTAATGTCGTGTAGCCTTTCAGTTACGTAGGCATTGATTATGCCTTTATATATTATTTAGTTTGGTGAAAAAGACAAGATGACGCCCTTGATAACCTGGCTTAGTGCTGAACCGCTATATGCGGCAATGTTTACCTTTGTTTTCGCTTTATTAGTCGGCAGCTTTTTAAATGTCGTGATCTACCGAATCCCGGTGATGATGGAGCGCGAATGGCAAGCAAGCCTGGTAGAAGAAGCGTTACCCGATAGCCAATCAGATGATATCAATAGCACGGATAAAAAGGACTCTAAGGAAACCTTCAATCTGGCCACGCCGGCATCCACCTGCCCCAGTTGCCAACATAAGATCCGCTGGTATGAAAACATCCCTGTTGTTAGTTATCTGTTTTTACGCGGCCAATGTTCACACTGTAAAACCTCTATATCGTTACGATACCCTTTGATTGAACTGTTAACCGCACTATTGAGTGTTGTTGCTGTATACCAGTTTGGTTTCAATGCTTATGGATTAGCCGCCGTATTTTTCACCTGGAGCTTAGTGGCATTAACCTTTATTGATATTGACCATCAACTGCTACCCGACAGAATAGTACTGCCACTCTTATGGCTGGGCCTGCTGATCAACTCTCAGGATAGCTTCACATCATTGTCTTCCGCCGTGTGGGGAGCCGCTCTCGGATATCTGATCCTCTGGTCTATTTACTGGTTATTTAAACTTCTCACGGGTAAAGAAGGCATGGGCTATGGTGACTTCAAACTCCTGGCGGCACTGGGAGCCTGGTGTGGTGCCACGGCCTTGCCTTTAATCATTTTACTCTCTTCAGTCACCGGTGTTATTCTGGCGGTTATCCTGATGTTATCGAGAAAACACGAAGTTCAAAACCCACTCCCCTTCGGGCCTTATTTAGCGATTGCCGGTTGGATAGCGCTACTCTGGGGTGATCAGATAACAGCAGCCTATCTTTTGATGTTATAGTGAATATTGGTTTTTCTGAAAATTTTGAAACATCATTAAGTGAGTTTTATTATGTTGGTGGTTGGTTTAACGGGTGGAATTGGTAGCGGGAAAAGTGCGGCTTCAGCGCAGTTTGAAGCACTGGGCAGGCCCATTATTGATGCTGATATTATTGCGCGTGAAGTCGTGGAACCAGGCGAAGCGGCATTAACCAGGATTGTTGAGCACTTTGGCCCGGCTATATTATCCGATAATGGAAGCTTAGATCGCGCTCACTTAAGAGAAACCGTGTTTTCAGACACCAAATCCCGTGAATGGCTGGAACAATTACTACATCCTATTATCCGCCACCGCATTATGGATAAAATAGACAGTTACCAAGGCATGTCACCCTTTATCATTCTTGCCTCTCCTCTGCTACTGGAAACAGATCAGCATAAAATGGTTGATCATGTCGTTGTTATTGATCTGCCTGAAAATCTACAGGTTGAACGTGCGGCTTCTCGCGATGCTAATAACGAAGAGCAGATCAAACGTATTATGGCAGCTCAACTTAGCCGACAAGCACGCCTTGATCTTGCCGATAGCGTGTTAGAAAACGGCAGCACCTTAGACAACCTGAAAAATCAGATAAAACTATTGGATATAAAATTACGTGAATTGGCTGTTAACGAGTACCGCGTATGAAGAAGATTAAATGTCCGCAATGTGGCGGGCCATCCATTTGGGATGCAAAGAATGAATCCCGGCCTTTCTGCAGTGAGCGCTGTAAATTGATTGATTTAGGTGCGTGGGCCAGCGAAGAGTATCAAATACCCGCTTCACCCTCCGTAGATGATCTGGATGAGTATAGCGAAGGTGATTTCATCCAAAACTCTTTACCTAAGTCCACCAGGCATTAATAGCCGCGATACCGTGCGCCCCAATGTTAAACGCACGCGATAAATCATCTGCGTGCATTCCTCCCAATAACAATACCGGCAGTGCGGTTTCTGAAATCAATTTTTCAGTCTCGAGCCAGCCGATGGCTGGTGTCTCGGGGTGGCTGCCCGTCGCATTCACAGGAGATAGAGTCACGTAATCGCACTTCAGTGCTGCCGCTTGATTCAATTCTTCAAGAGAATGACATGAGGCACCCAAAAAGCGCCCGGTAAATTCTTCTCTGCATGTAAGCGACATTAAACGCGCTGATGTCAAATGCAGTCCATCCGCATTCAAGCGATTTGCCAGTTCAACCGAACAGTTTAATGTCAGCAATGCACTCTTACTAACATGATCTTTTATAGCGGCTTTTATATCAGCACTGATAGCCACTGCCCAATGGCAATAATCCTCGTCTGATAACTGTTTTTGCCTCAACATAACCCACGTTAGGTCATGTTTACCCATAGCTACTTTGATACCTTCAAGACACTCTGATAAAGACTCACAGGCTGGCGTTATCAACACTTTCTCTGGCAAGAGAACAGCATTCAGGATGGGCTTATTTGCCGCAGGAAAAGAGTAGGAATCCAGTTCGTTAACCGGTACCCAGCAGGCTTCCTGCCCTTCTTTACCCCAGGCTGTCCCGGTAAAAGCAGTCACTCGAAACACATCTAAAAACACAGATTTATCGGCGTAATGATAAGGAACCTGAATCAGAGGATGACTCTCGGTTACCTGAATTCCGACTTCTTCATCAAGCTCGCGAATCAAAGCGGTTGTGGGCGATTCTCCCGATTCAACCTTTCCCCCGGGGAACTCCCACAATCCGCCCTGATGTTTATCATCAGGACGTTTTGCGAGGAAAATATTACCCAAGCCGTCTTCTATAACCGCCGCCGCGACATGAATTATCATCTATTAACTACGGTAGTCTGCGTTAATAGTGACGTACTCAGTTGAGAGGTCGGTGGTCCATACTGTTTCGTTGATCGTGCCACGATTTAGTACAATTTTAATCAGGATATTTTCCTGACTCATGACCTTTTTTCCGGCTTCTTCTGTATAACTATCAGCTCGCCCACCCTTTTCAACGATACACACTTCATCAAGATAGATTTGCAAATTATCCAGCTGCAGGTTTTCAATACCAGCCCTTCCGACTGCTGCCAGGATACGCCCCCAGTTCGGGTCACTGGCAAACAGTGCGGTTTTCACCAGCGGCGAATGTGCGACGGTATAAGCAGTTGCCAATGCTTCTTGCTGTGATGCAGCCTGTTCGACCCGAATGGTTACCAGCTTAGTAGCGCCCTCACCGTCTTTAACAATGGCCAATGACAATTCCAGCATCACCTGATGCAAAGCGTCTTTGAACAAGCGATATAGGGTGTCATTCTCTTTTGTAACCTCTGCGCCTGACTTTCCAGTCGCAATCAGCATACAAGAATCATTCGTCGAGGTATCACCATCAATGGTAATGCGATTGAAGGTTAAATCTGCCGCTTCAGTTAACAGCGCCTGAAGCAGATCCGCACTCACAGCGGCATCTGTTGCCACAAAACCCAGCATGGTCGCCATATTAGGCATAATCATGCCTGCGCCTTTGGAGATACCGGTTACCGTGATGGTTTTACCTTCATAAACAAACTGAACACAGGCCCCTTTAGGGCGTGTATCTGTCGTCATGATTCCTTCTGCCGCTTCTGCCCAGCGGTTTTCATCCAGACTCTCTAATGCATCAGGCAAAACGGCAACGATTTTTTCAACAGGCAACGGCTCACCGATAACACCGGTAGAGAACGGTAAGATGTCTTCTTTCTTCACCTTAAGCTCAGTACTCTCAGCATTAGCCGTGGTAGCGACTTCGGCCAGCGCTTTACAACAAGCATAAGCATTCTTCATGCCTTTCTCGCCCGTGCCTGCATTCGCGTTACCCGTATTAATCAATAGGTAACGATTTTTTCCCTGCTGTAAGTGCGCTTTAGAAACAATAACCGGCGCTGCACAAAATGCATTTTTGGTAAAAACGCCAGCGAGTGTTGCCTTCTTAGCGATTTCGATAACAACCACATCCTTGCGGCCAGGTTTTTTAATGCCAGCAGAAGCGATACCCAAACGCACACCGCTTACAGGATGAAGTATTGGTAATGTTGCCGGACCTACTGCCATGTTATTTTCCTCTCAAAGAAACTCTTAACAAAACTCTTAACAAAACTCTTAACAAAACAAAGAAAGCAGCCAAAGCTGCTTTCAAATATTAACTGTTATGAATAGTGATCACTTATTTAATTGCCCGTGACACTGCTTGTATTTTTTACCAGAACCACACGGACACGGCTCATTTCTGCCAACCTTGGGCTGGTCTCTGACGAATGTTTCCTGCGGAGGCATGACCCTGTCATCTGGATTTCTATCTGCATCGGCGGCTTTACCTTCATTTACCTCATCGGCAAAGCTAGTATTGCTTTGATGCTCAAAATTCATCTGCTGTTGTTCTAATTGCTCGCGACGTTGCTGTTCAACGGCCTCAACCTCTTCAGGCATTTGCACCTGAACATGGCTAAGGATTTTAATAACATCGCGCTTAATATTTTCAAGCAGTTCCTGAAACAGTGCAAACGACTCGCGCTTATATTCCTGTTTAGGATTTTTTTGTGCATAACCCCGTAAATGAATACCCTGACGCAAATGATCCATGGTTTGCAGATGCTCTTTCCATAACGTATCAAGCACCTGAAGCATAACCTGCTTCTCAAATAAACGGATACTCTTCTCACCAGCAATAGTCGCTTTAACCTCGTAAGCTCCCGTAATTTCCGCCTGAATTTTCTCCCGCAACGTTTCTTCATGAAGCGAACTATCTTCATCAAGCCATTGCTGAACCGGCAGAGCCAAAGAGAATTCCGCTTCTAAAGCACGCTCTAATCCTGCAATATCCCACTGTTCAGCCAGACTCTGTGGAGGTATATGGTTACTAATAGAGTTGTCGATTACCTCTTGGCGTACCGCGGCAATAGTGTCAGAAATATCATCAGCGGCCATCAGCTCATTACGCTGATTGTAAATAACGGTACGCTGATCATTGGCCACGTCATCATATTCCAATAATGACTTACGGATATCAAAGTTACGCCCTTCCACTTTACGCTGAGCTTTTTCAATCGCGTTGGACACCATTTTATGCTCAATCGCTTCGCCTTTCTCCATACCCAGCGCTTGCATAAAGCCACGCACACGGTCAGAAGCAAAGATACGCATCAAATCATCTTCCAATGATAAGAAGAAGCGTGATGAACCAGGGTCACCCTGTCGACCTGAACGACCACGTAACTGATTATCGATACGACGAGACTCATGACGCTCAGTACCAATGATATGCAAGCCACCCGCTGCTAATACTGTTTCATGACGAGCCTGCCAATCTTCCTTAGCGGCTTTGAGATCGTCCTCTGTCGGATTAACCAGATCTTCCAGTTCAGCTTCCAGATTACCACCGAGCTTAATATCCGTTCCACGTCCGGCCATGTTAGTGGCGATGGTCACCGCGCCAGGTCGTCCGGCTTCAGTAATGATTGTCGCTTCACGCTCATGGTTTTTCGCGTTCAGCACATTGTGCTCAACATTGGCTTTATTAAGGTAGTTAGAGATCAGTTCAGAAGACTCTACCGATGCGGTACCGACCAGTACAGGTTGACCTCGTTCACGACAGTCGCGAATCTCTTTAATAATCGCGTCATATTTTTCTTCCATAGTGAGGAAGATAATGTCGTTTGAATCAATTCGCGCTACCGGCTGGTTCGTTGGAATGACCAATACATCCAAACCATAAGTCTGACGCAACTCAAATGCTTCAGTATCCGCTGTTCCTGTCATACCGGATAACTTCTGATAAAGACGGAAGTAGTTCTGAAATGTGGTCGATGCCAGCGTCTGACTTTCCAACTGAATAGGCACGCCTTCTTTCGCTTCAACAGCCTGATGCAAACCTTCTGACCAACGACGACCTGGCATGATACGCCCGGTATGCTCATCGACAATAACGACCTGGCCATCCTGGATAATGTAATCTTTGTCACGAATAAAAAGATTATGTGCACGAAGGGCCGCTAATACATGATGCAGGCGATTAAGGTTATGTGGCGCATATAAACTCTCACCTTCTGCCAGGATACCTTCTTTAGTCAACAACTCTTCAATGACCTGATGACCCGCCTCCGTCAACTCGACAGTACGGTTTTTCTCATCAACAACAAAGTGCTCATGAATATTTTGTTCAGTGTCTTTGGGATCTATTTCGCCATCAAAGCGCGTCAGGTGAGGCATCAGGAGATTGACTTTCTGGTACATAGCGGAGCTGTCTTCAGCCGGGCCAGAAATAATCAAAGGTGTTCGGGCTTCATCAATCAGAATCGAATCGACTTCATCGACCACCGCGTAATGAAAATCTCTTTGTACTTTCTCAGCGAGACTGAATGCCATGTTGTCACGCAGATAATCAAAACCAAATTCGTTGTTAGTACCATAGGTAATATCTGCGGCATACGCTGCACGTTTAACTTCAGGGTCCTGACGTGATAAAACAACACCCACCGTTAACCCCAAAGCTTCATACAAGGGCCGCATCCATTCAGCATCGCGGCTTGCCAGATAATCGTTTACCGTTACCAGGTGAACCCCTTTGCCTTCCAGCGCATTCAGGTAAACAGCCAAGGTCGCTACCAGCGTTTTACCTTCACCTGTACGCATCTCTGCGACATTACCTTCATGCAGCGTAATACCCCCGATTAACTGCACATCAAAGTGACGCAAACCCATGGAGCGTTTAGATGCCTCACGAACTAACGCAAACGATTCAGGAAGAATCGTTTCAAGGGTAGTGCCATTAGCGACTTGCTGTTTGAAATCTTCTGTTTTGGCTATTATTTCAGCATCTGACAGTTTTTCGATCTCTTCTTCAAACGCATTGATCAGCTTAACCAGCTTACCCATACGCTTTAACTCTCGATCGTTTTTATTACCAAAGACTTTTTTAAACAATGAGGTCAGCATATATAAATTATCTTTCCGTAGGTTCCAGAAGCGAAAGCGTCTGCACTTTTGTTATTAAGGTATGATTATAAAGGTAAATAGTAAAATCAATACTCTGTTTTATTAGGGCTATATTAAGAATTTCAACCGCCGCACTAATAAAGTTGTAACCTGTTTCTCTTTATATATTAAAAAGCCGGGCTAAAGCCCGGCATTCTAATAATCATACAATTTAATCAGCCAGAACCGGCTGCTGATAAGAGATCGGAGCTTTTTGCTCCTGATCTTCAAACGTAACAATTTCCCAGGCATCCGTTGTTTCCAACAACTTATTCAGCAATAAATTGTTCAGAGAATGGCCTGATTTATAACCAATAAACTCACCAATTAAGCTTTTACCCAGCAGATACAGATCACCTACCGCATCCAACACTTTATGCTTCACAAATTCGTCATCGTAACGCAAACCATCGTCATTCAGAATACGGTAGTCATCAACAACAATCGCATTTTCCAAGCTGCCACCTAAGGCAAGGTTTTGTGAACGCAAGTATTCAAAGTCACGCATGAAACCAAACGTTCTCGCCCGGCTTACTTCTTTCACAAAAGAGGTGCTTGAGAAGTCCAATGTGGTTTCTTTGTTACGACCTTCAAAAGCAGGGTGCTCAAATTCAATGCTAAAGCCGACTTTAAAGCCATCAAAAGGACGAAAAGTAGCTGACTTGCCATCAGAAGTAACTTTGATCTCTTTTTTAATACGGATAAACTGCTTAGCAGCTTCCTGCTCAGCGATACCCGCTGATTGAATCAGGAATACAAACGGCGCTGCACTCCCATCCATAATCGGTACTTCTTCAGAGCTCAACTCGACAATAACATTATCGATGCCTAATCCCGCCAAAGCAGATAGCAAATGCTCAACCGTAGCAACACGAACACCATCCTTACTCAAGTTGGTAGATAATGTTGTATCTGCTACATTTTCGGTGCGCGCTGGAATATCAACTACAGGCTCAACATCAGTACGGCGAAAAACAACACCCGTATTTACAGAGGCCGGTTTAAGCGTTAAATACACTTTTTGGCCGGTGTGCAGACCAATTCCGGTAGCCTTAATACTGTTCTTCAGGGTTCTTTGTCTGATCATGCGTCCGCCAATATGAAAAATGTCTCAATAACTCAAAATAGTAACAAAAAAGCGCCAAATCGGCAACCAATGCCACCGCTAAGACTGATCTTAATCAACCTGTCGACGAAGGTATGTGGGTATATCCAACATATCAACATCTTGCTGTTTATCCGTCTTATGCTCCGAGTTTTTCACAGGCTCAACCAGTGCTTCCTGCTTCTGACGACGTAAAACCGAAGGCAGCTCTATTTGATTAAACTTAGCCTTATTTTCGCTACGCTGATGAGTCGGTTTTACCGCCTCAACGGTTTCCAGACGCTTGTCAAAACCGGTAGCAACGACGGTCACTTTAATATCATCTTTCATTTCAGGATCGATTACCGTACCCACAACGATGGTCGCGTCATCAGCAGCATATTCTTCAACGATGTGTCCGACTTCAGTAAATTCTCCTAAGCTCAGATCCAGACCCGCAGTGATATTTACCAGAATACCACTCGCCCCTTTCAGGTCGACATCTTCGAGTAATGGACTGTTTATTGCTGCCTCAGCCGCCACTGTTGCACGATCTTCTCCTCGTGCTGTTCCAGTACCCATCATCGCCATGCCCATTTTAGACATCACGGTTCGCACGTCTGCAAAGTCGACGTTGATCATACCCGGACGAGTGATCAAATCTGCGATGCCCTGTACGGCTCCGCGCAACACATCATTTGCGGCATTAAATGCAGATATCAGACTGCAGTTACGACCCAGCACTTTCATCAACTTTTCATTTGGTATAATGATCAGTGAGTCTACGTTTTCACGTAATTCCGTAATCCCTTCATCAGCAAGCTTCATACGCTTACGGCCTTCAAACGGAAATGGCTTGGTCACAACAGCAACGGTCAGAATACCCATCTCTTTAGCCACTTCTGCAACAATAGGTGCCGCACCTGTACCCGTGCCCCCACCCATTCCAGCGGTAATAAAGACCATATCAGCACCTTTGAGCAACTCAGCGATATGCTCCCGATCCTCTTCTGCTGCCAGACGCCCCACTTCAGGATTTGCGCCTGCGCCCAAACCTTTAGTCGTAGAGGCTCCGAGCTGAAGCAAGCCTTTGGCTGACATCTTCGCAAGCGCTTGAGCATCTGTGTTGACACACAAAAAATCAACGCCCTCCAAATCAGTTTTAACCATATGTTCGACAGCATTACCGCCGCCGCCGCCTACACCGATCACTTTGATCACTGCATTCTGTGGAACACTGTCTAATAGTTCAAACATTTCATTCTCCTGTCGGATTCCACGCCTTTAACTGCAACCCGGCGATACTGATCGATACCGATACCATTTGAAGTATCGGATAAATTAAAAATTTCCTTTAAACCAATCTTTTACCCGGCTAACAAGCCCCGGGCCTTCGTAGACTGGTTTTGCAACAATCGGTGGTGTAGCGCGCTTCTCACCCGCCAGCACTTCTGCTTTAGAAGGCATACGTACCGATGAGGCACTGCCAGCCCGCCCGCCCTGACTGGCGTAATGCAGCAAACCAATACCGGTCGCAAAAATCGGGTTATGCAGAATGTCGTCCATTCCGCGCACGCCCTGCGGCATCGCCAGGCGTACCGGCATATGGAAGATCTCTTCTGCCAGTTCGACCACCCCTTCCATTTTCGCGGTACCGCCGGTCAACACAATACCGGCAGCCACTAAATCTTCAAATCCACTGCGGCGTAACTCCGCCTGCACCATGGACAATAATTCGTCATAACGTGGTTCAACCACTTCGGCCAGTGCTTGACGAGACAGGTCACGCGGTGGCCGATCACCGACACTCGGTACCTTGATGGTTTCGTCTACATTAGCCAACTGTGCCAATGCACAGGCGTATTTTATCTTGAGCTGCTCGGCATGTTGTGTCGGCGTGCGTAATGCCATGGCGATATCATTGGTCACCTGATCGCCGGCAATCGGAATCACGCCAGTATGGCGGATTGAGCCACCGGTGAAAATGGCAATGTCGGTGGTGCCGCCACCAATATCCACCATGCAAACACCGAGATCTTTTTCATCATCGGTCAGTACTGCGTAGCTGGAGGCCAATTGCTCCAACACCACACCATCGACTTCTAACCCACAACGACGCACACATTTTTCAATATTCTGTATCGCATTAATCGCGCCCGTCACCAGATGTACTTTGGCCTCTAAACGCACACCAGACATGCCCAGCGGTTCTTTAATGCCTTCCTGGTTATCAATCAGATATTCCTGCGGCAGGATGTGCAGAATTTTCTGATCAGCAGGAATGGCCACCGCACTGGCGGCATCGATAACGCGCTCCAGATCATGATCCATTACTTCACGATCACGCACAGCGACAATGCCATGTGAGTTCAGACTGCTGATATGGCTACCCGCAATGCCAACGGTGACAGAGTGTATCTTGCAACCGGCCATCAATTCAGCTTCTTCAACGGCGCGCTGAATCGATCCGACCGTCGATTCTATATTGATCACGACCCCACGCTTCAGACCCCGCGACGGATGCGAACCAATACCGACAACCTCGATATGGCCATCCGGCATAACTTCGGCTACCAGGCACACCACTTTAGAGGTGCCGATATCCAGTGCGACGATCATGTTATCATCTGACATACTTTCTTAACCCGCCTTAACCTGTTCTTCATGCTTACGCCACTTCACAGCAACACCATTGGTATACCGAATATCTACTTTCTCTATCTGCTCAGCACGTGGCGCTAACTCTTTTTGATATACATGTAAAAAGCGCTGTAACCTTTCCCGCAACTGCTCTCTCCCGACGATCACTTCTATTCCGTTATCCAGAACAAGAGACCACGCGCCTCTTGCCTCCATTGAGAGTCCTGTCATTTTAACATCAGCGCCTTGAAATAACCGACTCAAATCATGATATTGCGCCATCAATTGTTGCGTCTGGGTCGCTGGACCATTTAAAACAGGTAAAGACAAATACCCTTGGGTCGATTCAGGCCAGAAAATATCCCCCTGATGATTAAGCAAACCTTTACCGCCCCAGCGAGCTACCGGTATTTGCTCATCAATCGTCACTTCAACAGCCGGTGGCCAGTCTCGTTTGATTTTTGCGCCATGCACCCAAGGGTCGTCCAAAATCGTTTCACGCAAGGTCGCAATATCAACATTCATTAACGGTGCATTGATACCTGCCGCGAGCTTTTCTGCCAATACGCGTTTATTAAGGTATTTTGTATCGCCAATAATTCTGACTTCAGCAATCGGCTTATCTAACCACATCACCGTCTGCGAATAGGCGCTGAGCATCAAACTACAAAAAATCAAAAAAGCAGTCAGTATCAATAATGGGCGCCAGTATCCTTCAGTCTCTTTTTCGCTCTGTTTTTCACTCTCGTCTTGAGAGCCTTTTTCAGGCGCAGCATCAGCCACCAGAGGCGGCAGTGCCGACTGGTCAAATACCCTGAGCTTCTGAAGGCCGGCAGCCATCTCAGTGCGCCTCTTTCAAAATTTCAACAACCAGCTGTTCAAAACTCAAGCCAGCTTGCCTTGCCGCCATCGGAACCAGACTATGGTCCGTCATACCCGGCGTGGTGTTCACTTCCAGCAGGTAGAAATTACCCGCAGCATCCTGCATCACGTCAACCCGCCCCCAGCCTTTACAGCCAATAGCAGCAAACGCCTGCTCTGATAACCTGAGCAATTCATCGCCTTTCTCTGCGCTCAACGTATCATCGAACAAGTAGCGAGTATCATTCGCCTGGTACTTGGCATCGTAATCGTAGAAATCATGCGGCGTTTCCAAGCGAATCGCAGGTAATGCATTGTTTTTCAGAATAGCGACCGTAAACTCAGACCCGGTAATCCATTTCTCGGCGATTACGCACTGATCATAACCACTGGCATCCGCCCAGGCTGATGCTAAGTCAGCTGCACTGTTCACCTTGTGCATGCCGATACTGGAACCTTCATGGGCAGGTTTGATCATCAAAGGAAAGCCAAGTTCCTGCGCACACGCTAATAAATCACTTTCAGCACGAAGTACTTTAAAAGGCGGAGTAGGAAGACCCGCACCAACAAACAACTGTTTACTGCGCAACTTATCCATGCCTAACGCTGACGCTTCAACACCGCTGCCTGTATAGGGAATCTGCATCATCTCCAGCAAGCCCTGAATGGTTCCGTCTTCGCCACCACGCCCATGCAGAATCAGAAACGCACAATCAATCTGTTCCTGCTGTATCTGCTTCACAGGATTCAGCTCACCCTGTGGACCATACAGATCCAGAAGAAAAGCATTCACCCCTGCAGCGCATAAGGCTTTATGCACCGCTGTGCCGCTGTTCAGTGACACAGCTCGCTCAGCAGAATTCCCACCATAAATAACGGCCACCCGGCCAAATGCTTTTGATTGCTGCTCACTTATCCGCTCACTCATGCTTTTTCTCCTGACAGATCAATGCCCGAAAGCTGATGAGCCAGCGCTGTAATATTTCCGGCGCCCTGTGTCAGTAACAGATCGCCCGGGCGCAGCAGATTGCGTAAAACCTCGGGTACTTCGTCGGCAGTTTTCACATATACTGGCTCAACATTCCCGCGCTGCCGGATACTGCGGCATAAACTGCGACTATCAGCGCCCGCAATCGGTTCTTCACCTGCCGCATAAACTTCCATCAACATTAAAACATCCACATCCGACAATACCTGTACAAAGTCTTCATACAGATCACGGGTACGTGTATAGCGGTGAGGCTGATTAATCATAACCAGTCGACGATCCGGCCAACCGGCCTTAACGGCTTTAATCGTCGCTTCCACTTCACGCGGGTGATGTCCGTAGTCATCCACCAGCATTACCGATCCACCAGCAATGCTAATATCATCCAACACCTGAAAACGACGCCCAACACCCGAAAACTTCTCTAGAGCTGCAGCGATGGCCTTGCCGTCAATGCCTTCATCAGTAGCAACCGCAATGGTAGCCAATGCATTGAGTACATTATGCTCACCCGGCATATTCAAGGTAATATCCAGATCAGCATGCGCTTCAGGACGCTTCACAGTGAAACGAGTATGCATTCCCGACTGACTAATGTTGACTGCCCGATAATCGGCATCTTCATTTAGACCATACGTCACAACAGGGCGACTAATTTCCGGCAATATTTCCCGCACCACGGCATCATCAGTGCATAAAACGGCTAAACCATAAAACGGCAAATTATGCAGAAATTCGACAAATGTTTTTTTCAATACATTAAAATCGCCGCCATAGGTGTCCATATGATCAGCATCAATATTCGTGACGATCGAAACCATCGGCTGCAAATGCAAAAATGATGCATCGCTTTCATCCGCTTCGGCGATCAGATAGCGACTGGCGCCCATGCGCGCGTTGGTACCTGCGCTGTTGAGCCGTCCGCCAATAACAAATGTCGGATCCAGATCCGCTTCAGCAAATACGGATGCCAGCAAACTGGTTGTCGTCGTTTTCCCATGCGTTCCGGCAACAGCCACGCCATGACGGTAACGCATCAATTCAGCCAACATTTCAGCGCGACGCACTACAGGAATACGCGCTTCACGCGCCGCTTTTACTTCGGGATTGGTATCGTTGACTGCACTGGAAATAACCACAACATCAACGCCCTGAATATTGTCAGAGGCATGACCTATATGAATGATGGCACCCATACCGACCAAACGATCCGTGGTAACCGATGCCCGTATATCTGAACCCGAAATCTGATACCCCTGATTACATAACACCTCAGCAATACCGCACATACCGACGCCGCCGATACCGACAAAATGAATAGTACGGATACGGCGCATTTCTGGCACTTCATAAACGGTTGGGGCTTGTGATACAGGACTCATTTCATACTCTCCAGACAGATTCTCGCTACGTGCTTGCTGGCATCCGGCTTAGCCACACTACGTGCCTTCAATGCCATTTCAGCTAGTAAGCCACGATCAGTCTTATTACGTAAAATCTCGACGAGATCATCTACCTTCAGGTCGGCCTGCTGGATAATCCATGCAGCACCGGCTTGCTCAAGATAGCGGGCATTACCCGTCTGATGATCATCGACAGCAAAAGGAAAAGGAATAAGCAACGCAGGAACACCGGCAATGGCCAACTCACTCACCGTTAATGCACCCGAACGACAGATAACCAAATCGGCCCAGCCATACGCTTCATCCATGTGTTCAATAAACGCATCCACACGAGCACTGACATTGAGTCTGCTATAGGCCTGTTGTGTGGCTTCAAAATTTTGTTTACCCGCCTGATGCCAAACATTCGGGCGCTCATCAACAGCCATCTGCGCCAGCGCTTGTGGGACGAGTTCATTAATTGCTTTGGCTCCGAGACTTCCGCCAACAATCAGCAAATTAATCGCCCCACTGCGTTGATCATAACGCTGCTGCGGTTCGGGCAGATCCAGGATCGCACCGCGTACCGGGTTGCCTGTTTGTTCTACTTTTACTGCTGAACCAAACGCACCGGGAAAAGCCACCAGAATACGTTGCGCCAACTTGGCTGATATCCGGTTAGTCATACCGGCGACGGCATTCTGCTCATGGATCACCAGAGGAACACCCAACAAACGAGCGGCAACAGCACCCGGGCCTGAAGCAAAGCCGCCCATACCCAACACCACATCAGGTTTAACAGCGCGCACAACCTTAACGGCCTGCCAAATAGCTTTGAGCAATTTAAAGGGCGCTAACAGCAAACTCAGACGCCCTTTACCACGTAATCCCTGTACATCAATAGTGTGCAGCGCGATGCCTGCATTGGGGACAACCGTGGACTCAATGCCTTTTTGTGTGCCCATCCAATGTATGGATACACCCTCTTGCTGCAAGCAGTGCGCTGTCGCCAGCGCCGGGAACACATGCCCACCGGTACCACCTGCCATAACCAACGCCGTTTTATGCTTTTTCATTCACCCTCCCTTTTGATAACTCATGAGGAGATAATTGATGAGAAAGTTCATGAGGAGATTCTGACTTGCTGTATTTAGCAATCCTCAGTTTTGGCTTTTTCGGCGATTCCTTCGATGAAGCCTTTGACGATTTCTTAAGTGATTTCTGAGGATCCTCCTCGGACGCCTCTTTATAACGAAGTGTCTTTAATTCAAAATCTATGCGCATCACAATTGAAATCATCACAGCACAAACCAACAAACTACTGCCTCCATAACTCAACAACGGCAACGTCAGCCCTTTGGTGGGTAAAGCACCAACATTAACACCGATATTGATCAAAGCCTGCGCCGCGAATATCAAGCCAAATCCATAAGCGATATAACCCATAAAAAACTGTTGCTGCTTCTCAGCCTGACGCCCGATCAGAAAAATCCGACCGATCATGATGACATATAAAATCACCACCATCAGCGCACCGATCAGACCAAACTCTTCCGCCAGTACGGAATATACGAAGTCCGTATGCGCTTCAGGCAGATAAAATAATTTCTGTACGCTGTTACCTAAACCTGTACCAAACCACTCACCTCGCCCAAACGCAATTTGCGCTTGCGATAACTGATAACCACTGCCGAAAGGATCAGCCCATGGATCCTGAAACGACTTCAATCGGGCCATCCTGTAAGGCTGAGCAATCGCCATCACACCAACAAGGCCGATAGCACACACCAATACCATGATGAACTGCCCAAAACGCATACCACCGAGAAATATCATCCCCATGACGGTACCCATGAGTACCACCGCCGCACCGTAATCGGGCTCAAGCAACAGCAAAAATACAAAAAAAGCCAGCGGAAGCACAGGTTTAACCACACCACCCCAACTGGTTCTCACTTCTGACAAGCGCCTTACCAAATAGCCGCCGACATAGATCACCATACAAAATTTAGCGACCTCTGATGCCTGCAGATTCAAAGGGCCCAGACTTATCCAGCGACTACTCCCGTTAACTTCACGACCAATACCCGGAATAAGTACCAAAACCAAAAACACAAAACCAATACCCAATAACACCGGCCCATACTTTTCCCACTTATTAATGGGAACTCTTACTGCAATGATTGATGCCACTATGGCCAGTAGAATAAAAAAACCATGACGCTGTGCAAAAAAGAAAGGGCCACCAAACTTCTGAGCAGCCACATCCATAGAGGCGGAGGTAATCATGACAAAACCCGTCAGAACCAAAGCCGCCGCAGTGCCTAACAACCATGGATCGAAAGGCATCACCCCCTGCTGAGGAAAAGACAACCAGCCAGACTGCCTTGCTGCACTAATTGTATTCGTGGGCGCATTCACAGACGTACTCATAACGCCTCCACCAGTGCCACAAACTGATGGCCACGATCAGCGTAATTTTTGAACATATCAATGCTTGCACAGGCGGGCGATAACAACACAATGTCACCGATAAGCGCTGATTCAACGGCACATTGCACAGCGCTTTCTAATGAAGAAACTGGCATCGTTTTCGTATGAGACAGCGTCTGGCGAATTTTTTCTGCATCCTGACCTATCAGAACAACCTTACGCACAAAACGATTAACCGGTGCGATCAAATCATCAAAATCCGCACCTTTACCATCGCCACCAGCGATCAGCACAATACGCTGCTCGTCAGCAAGGGTAGCCCCCAAACCCTCTAAAGCAGCGACGGTTGCACCAACATTGGTACCTTTAGAGTCATTATAAAAATTGACGCCTTTTTTATTCGCTACCCACTGGCATCGATGCTCCAGACCCGCAAAGCTTTTCAGTGTTTCCAACATCGCCGACAATGGAATATCAACCGCGCTACCAAGCGCCAATGACGCCAGTGCATTCGCTACATTATGACGACCCGGCATTTTGATCTCACGGCTGGGCAGCAACTTTTCGTGCCCCAGAGCTAACCACTCAACGCCGGCCTCTTCGATCAAGCCAAAGATTTTCAAATCAGGCTTACCCAGACGATAACCCCACAAAGGAACATCTTTAGGTAACAGTGGGTGTGTCAGCGCATCATCGCGGTTCTCAACGGCCGCTCTACAACCACGGAAAATCCGATGTTTAGCCTGATAATACCCCTGCATCCCATCGTAGCGATCCAGATGGTCCGGGCTGACATTCAGCACGGTTGCAACCTGTGCGCGTAATTCATGGACGGTTTCCAACTGAAAACTGGACAGCTCCAACACATACAGAGACTGTTCTCCCGCTTCCAGCATATCCAGTACAGGCGTTCCTAAATTTCCCCCGACACCCACATCAATGCCCGCTGTTTTTGCCATCTCGCCAACGAGTGTAGTGACGGTACTTTTTGCATTAGAGCCGGTAATAGCAACGATAGGTGCGCTTACTTCCCGACAAAACAGGTCTATATCACCAATCAGTGCGACACCGCTGGCAACCGCTGCTTTAATCGCTGCCAGCTGCTGCGATACACCAGGACTGAGCACCAACTCACTGGCCTGCTTCAAATAGCCTTCATCAAGTTCACCTAAGTGCAACTCGACTCCGGGAAACTCAGCTTTAATCTGCGCCAGATTCGGCGGATTAGTGCGCGTATCAGCCAAACCGAAACGCTGCCCTTTTTTCGCCAGATAACGCGCGCAAGAAAGCCCGGTTTGTCCTAAACCGATGACTATCTTTAACTGATCTGACGTAATCAATGACATTTTTCTTCCTGTTTCCTTAACTTACTTAACTCGCTTACCGCATTAACCTTGTTGATAAACACTATTGATAAAAAAGTGTTTATAAAAGGTTTTTAACGTAATTTGAGTGTGGCTAAGCCAACTAACACCAAAATAACCGTAATGATCCAGAAGCGCACAATCACTCTGGGCTCTGGCCAACCTTTTAATTCAAAATGATGGTGTATCGGCGCCATCCGAAATATTCGCCGCCCTGTTAACTTATAAGAAGCAACCTGCAAAATCACAGAGACGGTCTCCATCACAAAGACACCTCCCATAATCACAAGCACCAACTCCTGACGCACGACAACCGCGACAACGCCTAACGCAGCGCCTAAAGCTAATGCGCCCACATCGCCCATAAATACTTGCGCGGGATAGGTGTTAAACCACAGAAACCCCAGACCAGCACCGACAATAGCGCCACAAAAAACGATGAGTTCACCGGAACCCGCTATGTAAGGAATATGCAGATAATCTGCAAAGCGAATATGACCACTCAGGTAAGCAAAAACAGCTAAAGCCCCTGCCACCATTACCGTTGGCATGATGGCCAAACCATCCAGACCGTCGGTTAAGTTAACGGCATTAGACGTACCGACAATCACAAAATAGGTAAATACAATAAAGAAGATCCCCATATCGATAGCGACATCTTTAAAAAGAGGAACAATTAACTGCGTTTCTGCAGGGCTCTGCGCCGTAAAATACAACACTGAAGCCGCACCTAAACCGCCGACTGACTGCCACAAATACTTCCAGCGCGCGGGTAAACCCCGTGAATTTTTCTCGACCACTTTACGCCAATCATCAACCCAACCAACGGCGCCAAAAATCAGCGTTACAATCAGCACAATCCAGACATAGCGATTGGAAAGATCCGCCCATAGTAAAGTGCTGATGGCTATCGACAGGATAATCAATGCACCACCCATAGTGGGTGTACCTGCTTTGCTCAAATGAGATTGTGGCCCATCATTACGCACAGATTGGCCGATCTGTTTTGCTTTCAAATAATTGATCAATTTCGGGCCGATAAATAAGGAGATGGCGAGCGCTGTCAAAACCCCCATAATGCCTCGCAGTGTTAAATACTTGAACACGGCTATGGCAGAAAAAAACTCTGAAAGGTAATCACTCAGAATTAACAGCATCGTCTTTACACCTCTTGCGTTAATAGGGTTACGATTTTGTCCATCCCGGCACTACGGGAACCTTTCACTAAAACAACCATATCTGAGTTCAACTGCGGAAGAATCGCCGCTACCAGGCTCTGCTGATCGGCAAAATGCTGCGCTTTCAGAACAACTCGTTGAGCATTGTCCCCGTCTATCATAGATACCTGTGCTGCTTGATAGCCCTCAACCGCTGCTTTACTCAAAGGGCCGACCGCTAATAACTGGTCTATCTTTTGCTCTGCTGCAAACTGTCCAATATCACGATGCATCTGCTCTGCACCCAACCCTAGTTCGCCCATATCACCCAATACCAAAACCCGTTCACCTTGTAATTCATGTAACACTTGAATAGCCGCCTTAACGGAACCCGGATTAGCGTTATAACTATCATCAATAACGCGACCGCCAGCGATACCCGGCAAACTGCACATCCGCCCTTTCACCGCCTGGAACTTCTCAAGCCCTGCCACAGCAAGTGACAAAGGCATACCCGCTGCAATAATTAAGGCAGCCGCTGCCAATGCATTCATGACATTGTGGCGCCCCATCACCTTAAGATGGACACGCTCGGATGTATCCGCATGCAACAGCGTAAATGCGTAACAACCATTCTCTTGCAACTGCAGATCAGATGCTCTCACATCAGCGTTTGGCGCATTCACAGCAAATGTCACCACTCTTTTGACCACGCCTTTTTCGCCGATACGCTCAAGCCACTGTTGGGCATGCTGGTCATCCAGATTAACAACCGCACACCCCTGCGCCGTTAGACCATCGTAAATTTCGCCTTTAGCTTTTACGACGCCCTGTAATGAACCAAAACCCTCGAGATGCGCACCCATGGCATTATTAACAAGCGCAATATCAGGATGAGCCAAACCCGCTGAGTAGCCAATTTCGTTGGGGCCGCTGGCACCCATCTCGATCACTGCGTAGCGCTCACCCGGCGAAAGCCTCAACAGCGTTAGAGGCACACCGATATCGTTGTTCAGATTGCCTTGCGTAGCCAATACCTGATCTTTACCGGCAATACCGGCAAGAATTTCTGCCAGCATCTCTTTCACAGTGGTTTTGCCACTACTACCGGTGATAGCAAATAAGAGTCCGTTAAAAAAGCGGCGATTATATTCTGCAATTTTACCTAAAGCGATACGTGTATCGGCAACAATCAGCTGAGGAACATCTAAAGCCAATTGATGATCAACAACCAGCGCGACAGCACCGGCAGTGATTGCCTGTTGAGCAAAATCATGCGCATCAAAACGCTCACCCTTAAGCGCTACAAACAGGTCACCTGGCTGGATGGATCGGGTATCCGTATTCACACGTGAAAACACAACATCCTGATGACACAATTTTGCATCCTTTTCATATGAGCAGGCATCCAGCAGCTCGCTGAGATGAATATTGTGCTTCATCATGCTGATTTGCTCCCCATCCATTTATCGGCTATCTCTTTGTCACTAAATGGATATTTAACGCCCATAATGTCCTGATAGTCCTCATGTCCTTTGCCTGCAATCAAAATAAGATCATCCGGCCCTGCGATTTGAATGGCACGACTAATCGCCGCCTCACGCTCAGGCAGCACAACCACCTGATCCGCCGCTGCAAAGCCTTGCATGATCATATTGATAATAGCGTCAGGATCTTCGGTGCGCGGATTATCGCTTGTCACCACAATCTTGTCTGCCAATTGTTCTGCGATAGCCGCCATTTCAGCTCTTTTTCCTGTATCGCGATCACCACCACAACCAAACACAACCCATAATTGATTCTGGCAATGCTTGCGGGCAGCTAGCAACGCCTTTTCCAGCGCATCCGGTGTATGCGCATAATCGATCACAACAGCGGGGCAGCCTGGCCGATTCAAGCATTCCATACGCCCGGGAACCGCAGACACTTGCGCCATTGCCACTTCGATCTGAGCAGAAGGTGTGTTCAACTGATGCAGCACAGACACGACTAATAACAAATTAGAGACATTAAAATCGCCAACAACCGGCGCGTCAAAATGAATATCCGCACCCGGCAGGCGTAACGCTAACGCTACCCCTTTAGGGCTGAGCAGCGCACTTTTTACAACGATGTCAGCTTGTTGCGAACCACTAACCTGAGCACTGTAACTACAAAAGGATTGACCGTTGGCAAGTAATTGCTCTGCCAGAGTTCGGCCAAACTCATCATCAGCATTCAAGACGATACGCCGGTGAACATCGCTGACAAACGCACAGTCAGCATCAACAGCACCTGACGATTTAGCGTGCGCTGATTCGCGCTTTAGAGGGATAAACAGTTGGGATTTGGCCGCTGCGTAGGCATCCATCGAACCGTGATAATCTAAATGATCACGGCTAAGATTCGTCAAGGCAACCACATCAAACTCGACACCCACAACGCGGCCTTGATCCAGCGCATGCGAACTGACTTCCATCACCACCGCTTTAGCACCCTGGGTATAGAAGTCTGCCAGCATCCGCTGCAAACTAATCGCATCAGGCGTCGTGTGGGTCGCGGTATTCAGTGCGCCAGGAAAACCGTTTCCGACCGTACCCAGCAGCGCTGTCTTTTGCCCTAAAGCTGCCAGGGCTTGAGCGATATAGTGCGCGCATGATGTTTTACCGTTGGTGCCGGTCACACCGATAATCGTCATTTTTTTGCTCGGGCTACCCCACATCAGCGACGCATAAACGCCGGCTTTATTAGCCAAATCATCAACTTGATACACAGGAATCGAAAACGACGCAAGTTCATCAACCTGCGTCGTTTGACGTTCAACAACGGCGGCCAGCGCACCAGCTGTCGCCGCCTGCTGAATAAAATCAATCCCACGATGACTGATACCATCGCGCGCAATAAACAGGTCACCGGCCTGCACCAATCGGCTATCAGATGAAATGCCTGTAACTATCACATCATCAGCAACCACATCGGTTAATTCACGCCCCGCCTCAACACCCAGCAACTGTTGCACAGATATAGGTATAGGTAGTGATGCAGGCTGAGATTCAGGAAAAGACGTTATCATTTCATCACCACCGTTTCCGTTGGCTTCTGCGGCCACTGGTCTGGAGCGACATTCAACAAGCGCAGTGCATTACTCGAAATACGTGAAAATACCGGTGCAGCGACTTCTCCACCGTAGTATTCCTGCCCTTTAGGATTATTAACCATAACCACAATCACAAAACGCGGGTCAGCCACCGGAACGATACCGGAGAAAACTGAGATATATTTATCATCCGCGTAACCACCCCGGGTACTCTTATGCACCGTGCCCGTTTTACCGGCCACCCGGTAGCCATAAACAGCCGCACGACGTCCGGTACCGCCTTTTTGCGTCACCGTTTCCATCATCCCGAGGACATTTTTAGCGACGCCCTTAGGCATGACCCGCGCCCCTTTAGCTTCCCCGTCAAGCTTTACCAGACTAACAGGTAAAGCCACACCCCCATTCGCCAAAGGCAAGTAGGCCTGTGCAAGCTGCAAAGGTGTGACGGACAAGCCATAGCCATATGACATAGTCGCGCGTTCAACTACGCGTTTAGCAGGATAATAAGGCAGACTTCCATTACGCTCTCCCGGAAAACCGGTACCGGAAGACTGCCCCAAGCCAACATTATGAAATAAATTGCGAACCGCATCTTCCTGTAAACTTAAAGCGATCTTGGTCGCGCCAACGTTACTTGATTTAGTAATGATTGAGGTCAGATCCAGCTTTCCATAATTGCGATGATCACGAATAGTGCTTCTGCGGATTCTGATATAGCCCGGCGACGTATCGATGATTGAGTCCATCGTGTATTTGCCGCTCATTAATGCTGCGGCAATGGTTAACGGCTTCATGGTTGAGCCCGGCTCAAACAGATCCGTCACCGCCCGGTTACGCAGCCCGTTAACATCAATTTTGCTGCGGTCATTCGGGTTATAGGAAGGCTGATTGACCATGACTAAAACCTCACCGGTATTAGCATCCAGCACCACAGCAGAAGCAGAGTCAGCTTTATGCGACTGCACTACAGCTTTCAATTCACGGTAAGCCATATACTGCAGTCGCAGATCGATGCTCAGCTGTATATCCCGTCCAGGCTTCGCTTCCTCTATCGACTTAATATGCTTGATGGTGCGCCCCAGACGATCTTGCATGACTAACTTGCGCCCGGTCTCACCACTTAACCATTCGTTATAGGCCAGCTCCATTCCTTCCTGACCCGCCCCCTCAATACCGGTAAAGCCAACCAGATGCGTCGACACTTCGCCAGCAGGGTAATAACGCTTGTACTCAACATCAACATGCACACCCGGCACTTTCAGCGTTTCAATCTGCCTGGCCAGCTCCGGTGTTACCTGACGTTTCAGATAGATAAACTGACGGCTGCTATCTTTTTCAAGACGAGCAACCAGGTCGCTTCGCTTCATATTGAGCAAAGAAGCCAACCTCACTAACCCCTGATGATGCGTATCAGCTTTACTCGGATCAGCCCAAATAGTTGCTACAGGCGCACTCACCGCCAGCGGCTCACCATTACGATCGGTAATCACACCACGGTGCGCCGGCGTCAGCATAGTCCTTAAGCTACGGGCATCCCCCTGGTTCTGTAAAAAAGCCTGATCAAGTGTATATAAAGACACTAATTTGCTAACGATACCGCCCGCAACAGCGAACAACAGCACGCCCACCAAAAGCAAACGCCAGCTACGTCCTGCAGACTCGACAATTGAGGTATCGTTATTATCGCTCATACTGAACAATCTCTATCATGGCCGGTTGCGGCGTCATCATATCAAGCTGTTTTCGGGCCACCTGCTCAACGCGGTTGTTAGTCCCCAAGGCGCTTTGTTCCAGCAGTAATTGTCCCCACTCCACCTGAAAGTCATCCCATTGTGCGATAAGAATTTGCTGCTGATTAAATAACAGCCGGTACTGAAATGCAGAATATGTCACAGCTAAAGCACTACAAACGATAACCACCACCAGGACAGCAATAACAAAAACCGGACGAACTAGCGCCTCAGCACCAAGAACAGGCTGTGCGTCATCCTCTTTGTTTCTGATCAACCATGCAGGCTTGCTAAACACTGTTGGTACCTTTTATTACGTTTTATTGCGTTATGTTTATGTCATATTTCATACAGTCGTAAGCTGCTTATTGCGCCAGAGCCAGGTGCCGCACTAGGCAATTTTTGTAGCAATACGCATCACAGCACTACGTGAGCGTGGGTTTTCATCCACCTCGGTTGCGCTGGCTTTTACCATTTTGCCTACCGCTTTTAAGCGCTGTTTCAACATGTCACTGGTCACCGGAATACTCATCGGCAAATGATCATCACCTTTCACATGCTTACGAATAAAGCGCTTCACTATACGGTCTTCTAATGAATGAAAGCTGATAATCACCAAACGCCCACCGACCTTTAATGAATCAAGCGATTGATCCAGACATTTTTCCAGATCTTCCAATTCACGATTGATATGTATGCGAAATGCCTGAAAAGCCCGGGTAGCAGGATGCTTGCCCTTTTCCCATGATGGATTGGCGTCAGAGATAATTTTTGCCAGCTGCGCGGTTGTCTCTATAGGCGCGATAGCCCGCGCTTCAACAACCGCTTTTGCCATGCGGCGACCATGACGATCTTCACCATAGGTATAGATCACATCCGCGATCTCATCCTGCGAGGCACGCATAATCCACTGCGCAACACTTTCGCCAGACGTAGTATCCATGCGCATATCCAACGGGCCATCATGCTGAAAACTAAAGCCACGCATCGGATCATCCAGTTGCGGAGAACTCACACCCAGATCCAGCAAAACACCATCGACCTGACCAAACATGTCACGATCGGTAACAAATTCCTGCAATCGCGAAAATGAACCATGTGCGATATCAAAACGCGCATCATCAGCAAAGCGGGTATGTGCACACGCGATCGCTTCAAGGTCTTTATCAATCGCCATCAATCGGCCAGTAGGCGACAGCTGATTCAAAACCAACGCAGAGTGACCGCCCCGGCCAAACGTACCGTCGACGTAAAACCCATCAGGATTCTGCACCAGTGCAGCCACGGCTTCATCAAGTAATACGGTAATATGCTGTAGCGATTCAGTACTCACAGAAAAATCCTGTTTAAATAGTTAAAGTGATAAATTGAGCAGCGAATCCGGCAACTGCTCAGCTTCGACTTCCTGTAAGTATCTGTCACGAGTAGAGTTCCAGTTATCCTCGTCCCAAATTTCAAACTTCCGCCCCTGGCCCAGTAAAATGGTCTTTTTACTCAGCCCTGCATAATCACGTAACAATGCAGGAATCAACAAGCGCCCATGGCTATCCATATCCAGGTCAGCAGCATGCCCGATAATTAAACGCTGCAGGCGTCGTGTAACTGAGTTGAGGCTGGGTAATGCATTAATTTTTTCTTCAATGATTGTCCATTCATCAATGGGATAGAGAAGTAAGCAGCGCTCTTCAGTATCAATCGTCATCACCAGATGTCCGGCACACTGAACCGAGATCATCTCCCGGTAGCGGGCTGGAATAGCCATACGGCCCTTCGCATCCAGGTTGACCTGATTAACACCACGAAACATCACCTATTCACCAAAATTCATCATAAAAACCCACTTTTATCCACAATTACCCACTACACACACTATAGAAACTACCCTTGTTTTTTGCAAGTGTGGAGAAGCGGCGACAAGCAGCTAAAAGCACGGAAAATAAGCATAAAATTGAAGAAGATTAAGACACAATTAATCGACACCTTATAAAGCCCTTACAATTCAGTCGATTAATTACAGACAGGAGAGGACACTAAACTTGTGGATACCTTTTTGAATAAGGAAGAAAAAACAGAGATAACATCAGATATGCCCGAAAACAGCCGAACCATTACCCGAAACCATTACCTGAAACTAACAAAACAAGTAACCATAAAAAGTTATCTTTAATTCGATAGATAATTAAGCGCGGGAGAAATCAGACCAAGGCTTGCGCGTTATTTTAACAAACAATGCCACTTTTAGTAACTTTCTTTAAAACTAAAAACCAAGCTAACTTTATCATATTCAAAAAACGCCAGAGTGGAGTCATTTTGTTCATACGTCACACCCACTTCGGGTTTATATCCGTAAGCGTTAATCTTTTTATGACTCAATAAGAAGCCAAGCTTCTGATTCGTGTCACGCCGCCGCTCACCGAAAAACGGATCAACATCTGCATATAAGCGTAACCCCAATGCAGCAGAAAGATTTACCCCCCAATCACTAACAGGCAGATCAAGCCCCAAAGATAAAGTGCCTTCGTCATAAGAATACGGATCTTCCCGGGCAATTGATTTTTCGACGGTGACACCACCATCAAGAAAAATACCGTTCTTCAATGGACGGGTAAAAACGCTAGCCACCCTATAGACATCCGCATCAAGGTGAGAAGCTCCGTCAACCTTTAACTTACCCACCCTCACTTCATGGCGAAAGCTAAACTGATCCACAATGCTTGGCGTATAAAAAACACTCAGGTAAGAAAAGTCATACTGCTTTTTTCCATTTTTACCTGAATATTCCACACCCGCTTTCGCTTTGATTTTTGGCAACAGCTCAAATGACGAAATAATCCCTACACTACCGACCAACCGATCAAACTCGCTTCCTGCAAAATCGGTAAACGAAACATTCAAAAGCGCCTGTGTACGCGCATCTGCTGATACAGGCAAGCCGCTATTCATATTCAGACGCAGCCCCTTTACTTCACGATTACCCAACGGCTGAACCACTTTAAATGCTTGCCCTGCAATATTAACCTCTTCATTTGAGGTAAAGTTTTCAGGGTTAGAGTCACTAATAAACGAAATATCAAATTTCACATAGCCAATATCATTATCTATTTGGTTAAGATATAAACGTATATTCTGCTTCACCGCCCAAGGGGTCTCTGTCTCAAAAAGCACTTCTTGAAATAAAGCTTTAGCGGAGTTGAATTGGCGATCCAGGAATAAAGCCCGCGCCAGCTCAAGCTTAACTCTCGGGCTGCTTGTTCGCTTTAACATCTCATAAAATATAACAATCGAAGCCTTATAATCACTCTGCTCCAGAGTAAGCAGTCCCATGACAAAAAGCTTTTGATAGGAATCCTCTAGCGAGCCCAGCAGAAAACCCTCTAGATAATACTGCGAAGAATAATACTGTGGAGAGTACTGCAGAGAGCCCTGCTCAGCCGAGGCAGCATCTAACACTGCACCCTCATTCACAGGAGCATCTTTCACGTCAGCGTCAGACGCCTGAGAATATTTCCCCATCGCCAATAATAATGAGACAGCACTTATCAGTGGCAAATATTTCATAAACGATTATTGACTGGCACCAAACCCACCTACATAGTATTCCACCCCTGCACCTTTAAGATCAAACACACCACCAAGCTCCTCTGCATTAGGGCCAAAAAAAGCGCCAGACGCCAACCCTGACAAGCCCAAACCAGGTGCCGTCACAGCCCCACTGAATGAGTTCACACCCGGACTGTAAGTCAGTGTACCGGACATATCCAACCCAGGAGCTGACGCAGTCACAACACCATTACTCAAATTATACAAATTGCTATCGGTTGTTGTGAAAGCAAGCGAGCGAGCAGAAAAATCAGATGCAACTGAAACCATTCCCTCAACAAAATTGCCATTGCCAGCCTGATTCGTATAAGCCCCGAGCAATTTACCTGTAAATGTTGACGTACCAACGACTGGCAACGCTGGCCCTTCAGTTTTATAACCTGCGCTGATCGCGCCAACAGTCCCGGCGCCTAACCCAAAGCCCGTTCTCCACGCACCAAATGTTTGATAATCCCACTCACCGGACAACACGGCAGCAAACGTGGCGGCAGTATCTTCAAAAATAGTTTGCCTGGGGTAATTAGGCACTTGTCCAAAACTATCACCGCTGGCCGCGCTCCATGTGAACGTTGAATGAGGGGTAGTAATGATCAATTTCTTCAAGACTTTATTTTCAAAAATCAACTCAGTCGTTGAGGTATTGACAATCCCCATAGGGCTAACGGATGTCGCGATATTACCGGTAGATGTATAGTCAACCTCTGCAGACATAGCTTCCAACACCACTGACTTATTCTCACCCAGTATTGGATAGCCACCCGGCCCAGTCGTTTTAACAGAAGAGCTTCCCCCTCCACCACAACCCACAAACAACACAGACGTCGCCAATATGCTTAACGGTATAAATAATTCCTTCTTTTTCATACATTGCCCCTGACAATTATCAGACCCACTTTCATGGCGAAAAATAACATGTGTAACATATCGCAAATCATGTACAGGAAACGCCCAAATGCAAAAACACTACTTTTAGCAACAAAGACAGCCAGACACTTCACCATAGTCATGAAAATTAACGCGAATCATTAATACATCCAAGCAAGCCAAGCTATCTAAAAAGTATCGCATACTTGAGCAGAGGATATACAGAAAAGACTCATTTTGTTTAAGCCTCAGATAATCAAAAGTAAAAGATATTATATATAAAACACCTCGTAACCTAGGCGACATAAGGTGTACTTCACTAAGCATCGCTAGCCGACTATCATTTATTAGCGAACAAACCAAACAACGAATATTGTTACGTAGGAAGCTTTATCTGAAAAAAAGAAACTGAAAAGAAGAGATTTGGAAAAACAGCTGTTAAAAAAGAAATCACAAAAAGAAGGTAAAAATTAAGAGTTCGCCTATAAGCCGGGTTTTGTAATAGACAGTCATTCATCTGGGACGCACATCACTATACGCCTCAAGCAACCTACCCGGATCCGGTGCGGGTCACACCTATATGGATCCCTATTTGGTCTTGCTCCGAGTGGGGTTTACCATGCCGTGGAATGTTGCCACCCACGCGGTGCGCTCTTACCGCACCCTTTCACCCTTACCGTTATCCGAAGATACTAGATCTAAAGATACTTAGGCGGTCTGCTCTCTGCTGCACTTTCCGTCGGCTTACACCGCCCAGACGTTATCTGGCACTCTACCCTTTGGAGCCCGGACTTTCCTCCCTCTCACTGGCTTACAACAAGTGCAAACAAGCAAGACAGCGACTGTCCGGCGAACTCTTGGGCGCAAGGATACCAACAATCAGACGAGAAGCAACTACTTACGCGACAAAGCCTCCTGATAGAGTGCATTCTTCTTTTCACCGGTGATTTTTGCCGCCAATGCAGCAGCCTGCTTCACAGGAAGCTCTTCTAACAAAATACCCAGGACTTTAAGCGTCTCAACGGAAAGGCCCTCTTCCTCTTGCACTTCAACACCCTGAATCAATACAACAAATTCACCTTTTTGCTGATTCGCATCCTGCTTCACCCATTCCAGCAAAGCCTCCACCTTATCACCATGGATCGTTTCAAACGTTTTGGTGAGCTCACGCGCCAACACCACATAACGATCGGCACCCAACACCTCGATCATATCCTGCAAAGAATCAAGAATCCGATGTGTCGATTCGTAATAAATGACGGTGCGGGTTTCAGCAAGAATTTCAGAGAGCTTCTGCTGACGTCCCGAACGCTTAGCCGGCAAAAAACCCTCAAACATAAAACGGTCAGTGGGCAGACCGGAGGCACACATCGCGGTAATGACAGCACAACAACCTGGCACAGGCACTACTTTATAACCGGCTTCGCGCACACCGCGCACAACGATAAAGCCAGGATCTGATATTAAAGGCGTACCAGCATCAGAAATCAGCGCAATACTGTCGCCAGCAGCCAATTTATCCAGTATTGTCTGCAGTCGTTGGCGCTCATTATGATCATGCACTGAAATCATCGGTGTTTTAATGTTAAAGTGCGCCATTAAACGGCCACTGTGTCGTGTATCTTCAGCTGCGATCAAGGCGACGGACTGTAAAACGTCCACCGCACGGGGTGTCAAATCTCCAAGATTGCCGATAGGCGTGGCTACAACATAAAAAACCGCGTCAGACATAATTTTTCCATCCATCATCAGGGTGATAAGTATATGATGATTTTGAAACGCCTGTCTCTAACTGTTGCCTTAACCAGCCTTATTGCTGGCTGCGCAATGCCACCGACGTCACCGCTAACTGTGAGAGATAGCCAGTCAACGACGGCTTATCAGGAAGCAGATATCGAGTCATTGCTGGCCCAGGCAGGTCAGTCAATGCCTATACGTGCAGCCGAACTCAGGTTGCAGGCCGCGCAATTACTCATAGCACAGGGTGATACAGAGCGCGCGACACAAATCCTCAGCGATATTGATACGTCCATATTACCTCCCGGTTTGCAATTCGCTGTCATCAGACTGCAAACCCAGCAGGCACTGGACAACAACGATGCTGAGCAAGCACTCAGCTATCTTGCCTACATGCCATCACTCAGCACCCTGGCCGAAGATGATGTATTACTATCAGAACGCCTCTTTGCCGATGCATACAACCTCAGCGGGCAATCATTGGAAGAAGCAAAAATTCTGATCGAGAGCACCGACTACATTCAGGATCCGACCGAACTACAACGTTTGCATGACCGTATCTGGCAAGCACTCCAGTCAAGCCGCGATGAAAACCTCTACATAGCCCTGCAGCAACCGAATAACAGCTACGTACTGCAAGGCTGGCTCGAACTGGCACAAGCCGCACGCACAATTGCCGATGTCACTGCGCAGACGAACAACATCGAAAACTGGCTAAACCTGTGGGAAGCTCATCCGGCAGCACAACTGATGCCAGAAAACCTCACAGCACCACAAGATATTGTGCTGATTAATGTCGCCCGAATTGGTGTCCTTCTACCTACATCCGGCTCACTGTCATCCGCAGGCAAGGCAATCCAGGATGGCATTACTACCGCGCACTACGCCAGCCAGGAGCGCGGCATGGCTCCCGAGTTGTTTTTCATGGATAGCACCCAGTACGTCACTGCGGATGAAATCATTCTGGCAGCACAACAAAGAAATCTTGAACTGGTGATCGGCCCTCTGGATAAAAGCATGGTCAAATCACTCGCAGAATACGGCCCACTGCCGATTCCATTTTTAGCGCTCAACTACACAGACGAAAGCGCCGCCAATCTTTACCAGTTTGGCCTTTCTGCAGAAGATGAAGCACGCGATGCGGCGACCCAAGCCATTAATGCAGGCAAACGCTTTGCACTGATTCTGACACCGGATACCGACTGGGGTAACAGAGCAGATCAGGCGTTTGCCGACACCTTTGAGTCACTCGGCGGTACGGTTGTTGCGCGCACATCATTTACTGCGGACGCCCTCAATCAGGATATTGCCCAGGCTCTCAAGACGGACGAAAGTAAAGAAAGAGCTAAAAGCCTGAGACGCGCGACCGGCTTAAATTTTGAGTTCGAAGAGCGACGCAGGCAGGATGCAGACGTCATTCTGCTCTCAGCCCGGCCGCAAGATGCCCGTCTGATAAAACCGATACTGGCCTTCTATTTTGCCGGAGATTTACCTGTTTACGCTACGTCGCAGGTTTATTCAGGCGCGCCCAATGCCAGAGCAGACATTGACCTGAATGGCGTCATGTTTGGAGATATACCCTGGGTGTTATCCGCCCCCTCTGACAACAGACGCGCACTCGATGCTATTCGCGACAACACCGACACCCGCTTTGGCAGGCTGTATGCCCTTGGCATAGACGCCTATAACCTCTACCCGTACTTACAACAACTCAAAGCAACGCAAGGGACCCGCCTCAAAGGCGAAACAGGACAACTGGCACTGACCGAGGATAACAAGATAAACCGCCACTTACAGTGGGCTATCTTCGAGAACGGCATGCCAAAAACGATTGAACTGACAAGTGAGCAGACTTTCGAATACAGAAGCGAATATAGACCCGAAGAGAGCAGCGAAGAGAGAACTGAATACGCAGATGAACCAAGCACTCAATACAGCACAGAATAGAGAACTAAATAGAGAGTCGAATAGAGAGCTGAACAGAGAAGCGATTTAACAGAGACAAATCATGGACAAACAAACACGCGGCAAGGATGCCGAACAAAAAGCATGGCACTGGCTAATTAAGCACGGCCTGAAACCCGTCAGCAGAAACTATTTGTGCAAACTGGGCGAAATTGACCTGATACTACTGGATGGCGCCACTCTGGTTTTTGTAGAAGTCAGATACCGCGCCGACAAACGCTTTGGCGGTGCAGCCAACTCAGTAACAGCCAACAAACAACACAAGATCATTCGCACAGCGCAGCACTTTTTAATGACACATAGCCAATTTCAGCAACATAACTGTCGATTTGATGTCATTGCTTATGAAACTCCCTCTGAAGAAAACAAACCAATGTGGTATAAAGACGCCTTCAGACTTTAAGACCGGAACCAATACATGGAACTTGAAGAGCGAATTGTCAATCTTTTCCACAATTCGATGGACACCAATGCGCATACCATTGAGCAATATACACCCATGATTGCGCATGCCAGCGAACTTATGCTCGCCAGCCTTGCCAATGAGTTAAAAATTGTCTGCGTCGGTAATGGCGGCTCATCTGCACTGGCACAGCACTTCTCGGCACTATTGCTGAGTCGCTTCAGGAATGAGCGCCCCGGGTTACCCGCCATCACCGTCGGGGCCGACAGCGCAGTACTTACCGGCATAGCAGAAGAAAGCAGCTTTAGTGAGGTCTACTCAAAACAGATTCGGGCCATAGGACAACCAGGCGATGTCCTGCTGGTTATCTCTAACCAAGGCCGCTCAAACAGCCTGGTACAAGCCATACAGGCCGCCCACGACCGTGACATGGTCGTTGTCGCAATAACTGGTCATGATAGCAGCAATATTTCTGCACTTTTAAGGCCACACGAAGTCGAAATATGCGTTCCTTCTGATGACAATGCAATGATTTACAGTGCACACTTACTGGTGCTGCATTGTTTATGTGATTTAATCGAATACCAACTATTTGGAGCCTGATGCTATGAACAACACTTTGCTGAAATGTATTACAACGGTTTGTATTCTGGGTACGCTATCAGGCTGCTCTAACCTGATTAGTGCCACCCGCGAAGAACCTATCCGCGACGACCAAGGCAGCCGGACGCTTGGCGCCTACATAGAAGATGAAGTCATTGAAAATAAAACCCTGGTCAATATCAACAAAGGATCTGCTGTCGTCAAAGACTCCCATATCAGCGCTACCAGCTACAACGGCATTTTGTTACTCACAGGCCAGGTTCCGAACGAATCAGCCAAACAGGAAGCAGAACAGATAGCGATGCAGACCAGAAAAGTTCGCAAAATCCATAATGAATTAGAAATTTCCGGCCCGACATCCAGCATAGTGCGCGCGAATGACGCCTACTTAACCAGCCGTATAAAATTACAATTGATCGCCGATAAAACGATCGATGGAACCCGCATCAAAGTCGTGACAGAAAACAGCTCAACTTATTTGATGGGATTAGTCACAGAAAAAGAAGCAAACAGCGCTGTTAACATCATAAGAACCATCCCTGGTGTACAGCGTATCGTGAAGGTTTTTGAGTACATACCTTACCGCTAAACTCTTATTGACCAGCTCAGCTTAACAAAGCTATTTTATTTAACGACCTTTAACGACGGCCGCCCAGATCCAGGTTTGGGCGGTTCCGGATTTTCCGGCTCTTCGTGCTCAAGCGCGTAATATTCAGCCCCCGGCTCCATGCCAAACCCCATACCTGCTCCATGCTCACGCGCATACACTGCCAGCACGGCGGCCATCGGCACATAAATATTCATCGGCACACCGCCAAAACGCGCACTAAAGCTAATAGCCTCATCATCTAACACAAAATTCTGAATCGCCGAAGGGCTGATATTCAACACAATCTGACCATCAGAAATAAACTGCTCAGGCACCATGACGCCCTTTACAGCAACATCCACCGCCATGTGTGGAGTACAATCATTGTCAAGCAACCATTCCTGTAAGGCTTTTATCAGGTAGGGACGACTAGGTTTCATAAACACTCCAACCATCAACGTAAAGCATAAAAAAGGGATGATATCATCATCCCTTTCTGAGTAAAATTATCCATCGGATCTAATACTAGTCGCGCATTTCGCGCTCTGCTTCCGACAAACTTTCACGGAAAGACTCACGCTCAAACAGACGCCCCATATATTCATAAAGCGATTTGCACTGCGCTTCCGGGAGATCAATACCCAAATATGGCAAACGCCATAGTAATGGAGCAAGACAACAATCAACCAGCGTGAACTCTTCACTCATGAAGTATGGCTTTTCAGCAAAGATTGGCGAAATAGCGACCAAGCTATCACGTAACTCTTTACGTGCTGTTTCAACTTCATCATCTGTTGATTTCGCAGAGACCAAAACATCCACATGCTTACACCAATCTTTCTGGATTCGGTGCATATACAAACGACTTTCTGCGCGCGCAACAGGATAGACAGGCAACAACGGCGGATGAGGAAAACGCTCATCCAGATATTCCATCATTACGTTTGGCTCATAAAGAACCAGTTCTCTATCCAGGAGAGTAGGCAAGCTATTGTAAGGATTCAAACCTGCCAGATCTTCAGGAAGATCCTCGACATGACAATCAATCACGTCAACCGCTACCCCTTTCTCCGCTAATACAATGCGGACGCGATGGCTGTAATGATCAGCGCCATCAGAGTAAAAGGTCATGGAAGAACGTTTAGCCACAACTCCCATCAATATATCCCCATATTACTTACTGTAGAAAATAAAGAAGCGCGGCCTGAGACACAGGCCGCGCAAAAGACGATTCTAACAGAATTACACTGTCAAATCAGTGAACATCTTTCCAATATTCTTTTTTCAGTGCATAAGCAACGAAGAAGAACAAGAACAGGAAGATCAACACGTTTGTACCGATACGATGAGAGTCCAATTTAGACGGCTCACCGATATAGGCCATAAAGTTAACCAGGTCATAAATAGTTTTATCAAACTCGGCTGTTGTCTGCTGTCCTGCCTGAGCGATAGTCATACAACCACCCATCGCTTTACCGGTCAGCGGATCAATCTTAACTTCATGATGCAGTGCTTCTTCAGGTGTACAGTGATTTACCTGCTCACCCTGCAAATACTCCAGCACGTTAGGCATACCCACATCAGGGAAAACCGTGTTGTTCACACCCCATGGACGCGACTCATCTTTGTAGAAACTACGCAGATAAGTGTAAATCCAGTCAGGCCCACGCAAACGCGCTTCCAATGTCAAATCAGGTGGCGGAGTACCAAACCAGCTCGCACCGTCTTCCTTGAACATGGCGTTTGTCATCTGCTCACCTACTTTCTGGTCACCCAAAAGCAGGTTCTCTTCAACCAGATTAATCGGCATACCCAAATCTTCGGCGGCACGCTGATAACGCTGATATTGCGCCGAGTGACAACCCAGACAATTGTTAACGAATACCTGCATACCTCGCTGCAATGAAGCCTGGTTATGCAGATCCACAGCCATGTGATCCAGTTTTGGGCCTTCACCAGCAGCAAAACTTGCCAATGGAAACAGCGCAATAACGAATGCAACCAAATACTTTTTCATTATCCTGTAACCCTCTCTGGTACTGGTTTGGTTTTCTCCATCTTGGTGTAGAACGGCATTAAGAAGAAGAAAGCAAAATAAAGTGCAGTACAGATCTGAGCTACCAACGTACGTCCAGGAGTCGATGCAACGACACCCAGGTAACCCAGAATCACAAAGCTAATCGCGAAGACGGCCAGTGCCACTTTGCTCATCCAGCCTTTGTAGCGCATAGATTTAACCGGGCTACGATCCAACCAAGGAAGAACGAACAGAATAGCAATCGCACCACCCATTACTACGACACCAGGGAACTGCGACGCAGCAATTGGCGGAATCGCACGCAACATGGCGTAGAACGGCGTGAAGTACCAGACAGGCGCAATATGCGGCGGCGTTTTCAGCGGGTTAGCCGGCTCAAAGTTGGGCGCTTCAATTAAGTAACCACCACCTTCAGGGAAGAAGAATACAATAATACAAAAGACAAACAGGAAGACAACAACACCCACAATGTCTTTCACTGTGTAGTAAGGGTGGAATGGAATTCCATCTTTCGGCACACCGTTTTCATCTTTGTTTTCTTTAATTTCGATACCGTCTGGGTTGTTAGAACCCACTTCATGCAACGCAATGATGTGCAACACAACCAAAGCCAGCAATACGATAGGTAATGCAATAACATGCAACGAGAAGAAACGATTCAACGTAACACCTGAAATCAGATAGTCACCACGAATCCATTCAGCCAGTTCAGGCCCCACAAAAGGAACAGCCTGGAACAAAGATACAATTACCGCAGCACCCCAATAAGACATCTGACCCCATGGTAGCAAGTAACCCATGAAAGCTTCTGCCATCAGCGCCAGATAGATAGCCATACCGAACAACCAGATCAATTCACGTGGCTTACGGTAAGAACCGTACATCATGCCGCGGAACATATGCAGATAGACCACACAGAAAAATGCAGAAGCACCGGTTGAATGCAGGTAACGCAACAGCCAACCGTAATCAATATCCCGCATGATGTACTCAACTGAAGCAAACGCACCTTCCGCAGAAGGGTTATAGCTCATTGTCAGCCAGATACCGGTAATGATCTGATTAACCAACATCAGCATCGCTAACGAGCCGAAAAAGTACCAAAAGTTAAAGTTTTTTGGTGCATAGTATTTTGATAAGTGGTCTTCCCACATAGCAGTCGCAGGGAAACGGTCATCGACCCATCCCATAAAACCGCCTTTTCCTTTATTACGGTAACCAGCCATTATGCGCTCTCCTGATCGATACCAATAATGAGGATATCATCGCCGTCATATTTATGAGGCGGTATCACTAAATTCGTCGGAGCCGGTGAGCCTTTATAGACACGGCCTGATAAATCAAAACGAGAGCCGTGACACGGACAATAAAAACCACCTACCCAATTAGCATCAAAATCTTGTGGTCCAACCTCAGGCTTATAGCTAGGAGAGCACCCTAAATGGGTACATATACCGACTAATACTGATACATCAGAGCGGATAGCACGACCCGCATCCTTAGGAATATAATCAGGCTGCTGAGGCACTTCCGAATTTGGATCCGACATGTTGCCCGGATCAATGCTATTCAGGTTGGCTAACGCTTCTTCACCACGTTTGACAACCCAGACTGGCTTTCCACGCCACTCAACTATCATTTGCTGCCCTGGTTCCAGCTTGCTGATATCAGCTTTAGCTGGTGCACCGGCAGCTTTCGCCTTGGCACTTGGATTCCAGGAAGCCACGAACGGGACAGCAGCTCCTACAGCACCCACTGCCCCAACGGCAGAAGTGGCACCTATTAGAAGCCGACGCCGACCCTTATTCACGCCGTCATTGCTCATCAAGTATATCCCCCTTGCTCGGCCAGGCTATTTGCTTGTACAAATAATCACCAACCGTTCAGTATAAAAAATTCACGAAATCAGGTTCTGTAAAATGGCCCAAATAGTAAAGAAAATACCCCTATCTTACAAGGTGAAATATCCCTTCTGAGGTATCTATAAGACTAAGTATTGACCTGATACAGGGACCTGATAGCAGATAAAAAAAAACGCCCGGGGCATAAGAGCCGCGAGCGTTTTCCAAATTGCATGCCGGATGACCGGCAAACAATTAACGTTTAGAGAATTGTGGTTTCTTACGTGCTTTACGCAGACCAACTTTCTTACGTTCAACTTCACGTGCGTCACGGGTAACAAAACCAGCTTTACGCAGTGCAGGACGCATAGTTTCGTCGTATTCCATCAAAGCACGAGTAATACCGTGACGGATAGCGCCCGCCTGACCGAAATTACCACCGCCTTTAACAGTAACGAAAACGTCAAATTTTTCCAGAGTTTCAGTCAGCTCTAATGGCTGACGAACGATCATACGTGCAGTTTCGCGACCGAAGTAAACTTCGATAGTACGATCGTTAATAGAAATGGTGCCTGTACCAGGACGCAAGAAAACTCGGGCTGTAGAAGTTTTGCGACGACCTGTACCGTAATACTGAGTAGCTGACATTATCTACTTCCCCTTAGAGTTTCAGTTCTTGAGGCTGCTGAGCCTGGTGTGGATGTTCGGTACCTGCATACACTTTCAATTTAGTGTACATAGCACGACCCAAAGGACCTTTAGGTAGCATACCTTTAACAGCCAACTCAATTACTTTCTCTGGCTTGTTAGCGATCATTGTTTCAAAGTTAGCCTGTTTCAGACCACCTGGAAAAAGGGTGTGATGGTAGTACATTTTAGCTTTACGCTTGTTACCAGACACATGTACTTTTTCTGCGTTTACTACAACAATGTAATCGCCAGTATCAACGTGAGGGGTATATTCTGCTTTATGCTTACCGCGCAGACGTCGGGCAATTTCAGTAGCCATACGACCAAGAGTTTTGCCTTCTGCGTCAATTACATACCAGTCGCGTTTTACTTCAGCTGGCTTAGCAACAAAAGTAGTCATCGATTGTTCGCCTATAGTTAAATTAAGTCTGGAAACACTGCCGCTTTAAAAACAACATGCGCCCGACTTACCTTATAATTATTGGTTGTTTTGAGCTGTAAAACAGCAAAAAACAACGTACGAGACTTCATCCTGAAATGAAGAGCGCGAATTATAGTCAAAAACGCCCTTCAATGCGAGTGCCGCAGCACACTATTTTCAGGATAAATGAAGAATAATCTTACGCCTTATGCGCTTTAGCCAAATAGTCGTGAGACTGCATCTCAAGCAAGCGACTTTGCGTGCGCTCAATCTCAAAAGACAACCTGCCACCCGTATAGATCTCATGGATAGGCACAGCCGCAGAAACTATCAACTTCACACCACAATCATAGAATTCATCCACCATATTAATAAAGCGGCGGGCTGCATCATCATTCTTCGTGCCCAGCTGCGGCACATTAGAAATCAGTACAGCATGGTAGATTTTTGCCACTTCAATATAATCATTCTGCGACCGGGGCCCTTCACATAAGGCTTTAAAGTCAAACCAGACAACATCTTCACAGGTACGCAAAGACGGTATACCACGGCCGTTAATATCGACCATCTCACTCTCAACCACTTCCTCTATATCAGGCACCAGACTCTCAAAGCTGGTATTCAGGCTTTTATCAGCCTCCTCACCCAACGGGTGATAATACAACTCAGCCTGTTCCAACGCGCGCAAGCGATAATCGATCCCGCCATCAACATTGACTACTTCAGTATGCCGGTTCAGTAATTCTATAGCGGGCAAAAAGCGCGCCCTCTGCAAACCGTCTTTGTATAAACCATCAGGCACAATATTAGACGTTGCCACCAGCGTCACACCATTTGCAAACATCTGCTCGAACAAGCTGCCGAGAATCATCGCGTCGGTGATATCAGAAACAAAAAACTCATCAAAACAGATAATACGGGTTTCACTTGCATACTTTCTGGCAATTTCCGTCAACGGGTTTTTCGTACCGTCCAACAAACGCAGATCAGCATGCACACCCTGCATAAAGCGATGAAAATGCGTCCGTCTTTTACGCGTAAAAGGCAAGGTCTCATAAAAAATATCCATCATATAGGTCTTACCACGACCCACACCACCCCAGAAATAAAGGCCTTTAACCGGTGTTACTTCCTGCTTTTTGAACTTCCCACTTAAACGCTGCATCAATGTCTGAGGCTGAACCTTTTCAGCCGCAACCAGATCATCATATAAGCGCTGCAGATGGCCGATAGCATTCTCTTGTGCCGGATCATAAGAAAAATCATCACGCAGCAAATCTTTTTTATAACGGTCTAGTGGATTCATTTTCCAACATCATCCTAAATCAGTAGGCACAAAACACAGGAGCGCACTCTACCCAGCCGCTCCCATTCTGAAAATTCAACAATAGGCTAAATAAGCCCCATCAACGAGATAACCACCGGCAACAAAAAGGCCGTTAACAGCCCCGTCATACCCATAGCCAACCCGGCAAAAGCCCCCGCCACCGCACTCACTTCAAACGCATACGCCGTGCCAAAACCATGTGCAGACAAGCCCAGCGAAAAACCTTTAACGGCATCATCTTTAACACCAAGCAGCTTAAATATCAGCGGCGATAACAAGCAACCCATCGCCCCGGTAATCAAGACAAGGCCGGCCGCCAGCGAAGGAAAACCACCTATCTTCTCAACAATACCAATAGCAATAGGCGACGTGACCGACTTTGGCGCTAATGACAACAACACCCCTGTCGGTAGATCAAACAGCAAACCCACCAGCAGCACCGAAACAATGGCGCTCACAGCACCGGTGACACACGCCACTAGCAGAACCAACCACATAGTCTTAATGCGCTCAAAGTGATCAAACAAAGGAACCGCCAGAGCAACCGTAGCCGGCCCCAGCAAAAAGTGAATGAACTGAGCACCTTCAAAATAGGTTTCATAACTGGTTTTGGTCAACAGCAAAAAAGTAATAATAATAGCCATGGCTACCAACACCGGATGCAACAGCGGCGTACCACCGGAGCGCTTATTCAACGCAGTGGCAAACATAAAAACCGCCAGCGTGACGATCAGCCAGAATAATGGCTTAGCTGCAAAATATACCCAAAACTCCATGGCTATGGCTCCCCGGCAGAGTTATTTAATTTACCCACCAAGCGAAACACCAGCACGGTCACTAACATAGTGATCAAGGTACTGACGAACAGAGCAACCAAAATAGCCAGCCAGTATTGGGAGATCATCTCCAGATGCACCATCAAACCAACACCGGCAGGTACATACAACAAAGCCAGATGTCGTAACAAACCTTCAGAAACAAGCCGCACAGAATCAGGTGTTCTTTTAAAAACAATCAGCGCCAGCAACAACAAGACCATACCCACAACCGGCCCCGGTACAGGCATACCAGTCACCAACACCAACAACTCACCCAACAACTGACAGAGCAGCAGTGCCAAAAAGCCATTAAGCATGGGGATACCTCATTCGATAAACGCAGTCAGTAAAAGAGTGGCGTATTATAAAGCCAGAGAAGACATTTAACTACCGCAGTGCAACAAAACTTCTATTTCGGGGACAGTTTACTTAATTCGCTATTTCGGGGACAGTTTACTTAATTAGCCTACTTTTAGGCCCTGGTTTTTACTATTCCGGGGACAGTTTACTTAACTCCCCTACTTTTAGGCCCTGGTTTTCCTTTATGCAAAATACGCTTTGTCTGTCGCTCAAGCTTATTCAAAAAATCATCTGTTCCCCCAGGCCTGCCCGTACGCGTGTACTCGCGGATACGTTGTTGCATATCGATATTTTCATCAGCCCCAAGGTACTCTCGCCAATCACTGACTCTATCCAACATCGGATTGACCGAAACAAGCGCATCATCTTCACCCCTCAAATGGGCTTGCGTGCTTGACCACACCCAATCTTCAGGCGTCTGACACAGTCGAGCCTTAACAGGATTTAGTTCAACATACCTAACAGCAGCCAACAGAGTAAGCGGCCGGTTATCACACCTTGCTAATAACCGCCGACGTCCAGTTGTGCGGTAGCAATTCACCAATGACATTGTTCTTCTGCGTTGGCAGTCTCGTCAACACATCTTTCAGGTAGGCATACGGATCGTGCCCATTCAGTTTGGCCGACTGGATCAGTGTCATTACCGCTGCCGCACGTTGACCACTTCTCAGTGAACCCGCGAACAGCCAGTTCGAGCGACCCAGCGCCCACGGGCGTATCTGGTTTTCCACCCAGTTGTTGTCGATGGGCACCGCACCATCCTCCAGATAGCGCGTTAGCGCTTTCCAGCGTTTAAGGCTGTAATCCAATGCTTTGGC
>NZ_FOOU01000013.1 GCF_900113275.1 Neptunomonas qingdaonensis | reverse complement strand
CGCGTCTTGCTGGAAGACTGGGCGGCATGGCCGACCGTTGCCGGCAAACGAATTGGTACAAAGGCTGGCGACGAGCCTTGATCCATTTCCTTCGATTCATTGATCCAGCGTCGAAGCAGGTTTGTGTTAAGGTCATTATCCAAAGCGATGCGTGAAACAGACTTGCCAGGGTGCTGGCTTTCAGCAACCAGCCGGGCTTTGAATTCAGGCGTGTATTGACGGCGTTTTCGGTATGGGCGAGTTACGCTTACGTTGTTCATTTATAGTGTCCACTAACGAATAAGTGGACACTATCATGACGCCTGTCGCACCAGGCTCAAGATGGGTTTACCGGACGCTTACGGATAACGGACTAGAAGGAAGCATGAGTCGTCGTGGAAACTGTCACGATAATGCCGCCGCTGAAAGCTTTTTTTAGTTACTAAAACGGGAACGAATAAAACGTAAGATCTACAATACGCGTAACGAAGCCAGGCAAGATATTTTTGATTACATTGAAATGTTTTATAACAGCAAGCGTCGACATGGTTCCAATAATATGTTGCCGCCTATTAGAGTATGAAAACCAATTTGAAAGACGGCTGGTAAGTGTCTAATGAACTAGTGGCGATTCAATTGGAAAACGTCAGGTATATTAACTAACTTAAAGGATAAGCAAGATAAAAATCCCCATGCATCTAGACAGGGTGTATTATGTTTAAGTGTGTTTTCAGCCAAGCAAAAGAATCCTCTCATGTCGGTGTCAAAAGTCAGGTTTCGTGGATATTTCGGCTAGGGATTATGCATTCTCTATGGCCGGGCTTATGCCAGAGCAGCTAGCTATGTGCGGTGAAGGAAGTAGCTTGAGGTTACCTAAAGTTTAATGTTACGTATTATCCAGTCTTGTATACAATGGCGTGCAAATTATAGATGATTAGACTTTTGAAGTATTTACACTGCTAGTACTATAAAAACAGAGTGCCTCTCCATAAGCTATAAGGAAATTGAGCTAGCCCAACTATTATAATTGGTAGTAGTTACTATTATTTAAAAAGGAATTAGTAAATGAAAAAAGTTTATGTAGGAATGAGCGCAGACTTAGTTCATCCAGGACACTTGAATATTATAAAAGAAGCTGCGAGGCATGGTGAAGTGATAGTTGGCCTGTTAACAGATGCAGCTATCGCAAGCTATAAACGTATTCCTTTTATGGAGTTTGAGCAACGCAAACTTGTGATCGAGAACATTAAAGGTATTAGTGAAGTTGTGCCTCAAGAAACACTCGACTACGTTCCTAACCTGCGAAAGTATAAGCCCGATTTCGTTGTGCATGGTGATGACTGGAAAGAAGGCGTGCAGAGAGAAACCCGCGCTAAGGTTATTGAGGCTTTGGCTGAGTGGGGGGGGGAGTTGATAGAAGTGCCTTACACTAAAGGGATTTCTTCAACTAAATTAAACGAAGCGCTTAAAGAGATTGGTACCACGCCTGAGCTGCGTTTAAAATCGTTACGTCGAATGCTTCAAGTTAAGTCTTTATTACGCTTTTTGGATATTCATAATGCTTTAAGTGGCTTAATTGTAGAGCATGCCTCAATTGATACTTCAAATGGTCAACGTCAATTTGATGGCATGTGGGGTAGTTCTTTAACGGATTCAACCGCCAAGGGTAAGCCTGATACAGAGGCAGTAGACGTGTCTGCCCGTATGACCACACTGAATGAGGTGCTTGAAGTCACTACTAAACCTATTATTTATGATGCCGATACCGGTGGTCAAACAGAGCACTTTAAGTTTACAGTTAGAACACTTGAGCGTTTAGGTGTTTCAGCAGCCATTATTGAAGATAAAACAGGTTTAAAAAAGAATTCATTGTTTGGCAATGACGTCCCTCAAACGCAAGATAGTATTGAAAACTTTTGCGAGAAAATTAAAGTAGGCAAAAAGGCACAAGCAACCGATGATTTTATGATTATCGCCCGCATTGAAAGCCTTATTTTAGGTAAAGGTTTGGATGATGCGTTTGAAAGAGCAAAAGCTTATCTAGCGGCTGGCGCCGATGGCATTATGATTCATAGCCGTAAAAAGTCGCCTGATGAAATCTTTGCTTTCTGTGAGCGTTACGCCACTTTACCTAATCGCAAGCCTTTGGTGGCAGTACCTTCTAGCTACAACCAAGTTACTGAAAAAGAGCTACAAGATCACGGCGTTAATATCGTGATTTATGCCAATCATCTATTACGTAGCGCCTACCCAGCTATGATGGATACTGCAAAATCTATTTTAACTAACGAGCGTTCAGCTGAGTGCGATGCACGTATGTTATCAATCAAAGAAATTCTTGAATTGATTCCAGGTACTAAATAATGATTGCTCCAAAGCACTTTGTTGATAGCCTTGCTAAGCAAGGCATAGATTATTACGCAGGTGTGCCTGACTCACTATTAAAGGATTTTTGTGCTTACGTTGATGATCACGGTGCTTCTGGCAAACATATAATCACTGCTAATGAAGGTAATGCGGTTGGTTTGGCTGCTGGCTACCATATGGCCACGGGTAAATGCCCTTTGGTCTATCTGCAAAATTCTGGTTTAGGTAATATTATTAACCCTCTTACCTCGATAGCGGATAAAGAAGTTTATAGTATTCCAATGTTGCTTGTTATTGGCTGGAGGGGTGAGCCTGATGTTAAGGACGAGCCACAACACGTTAAGCAGGGCCGTATTACAGCTGAACAATTAGACTTGTTAGAAATTCCTTATAAAATTGTTGATGAAAGCTGTGACGCTGAAGAATTAGCTGCGTGGGCTAAGGGTACCCTGGAACAGACTAGTGCACCTGTTGCCTTTTTAGTTAAAAAAGGTGCTTTCTCTACTTATAAAAGTCAACGCAAAGTAACTATGGGTTCCAGTTTAGGTCGAGAAACTGCTTTAAATGCGTTACTGCCACTTATTGGTGATGCGTGTGTAGTGTCGACTACGGGTAAAACATCACGTGAGGTTTTTGAGCTAAGGGCGCAACGGAATGAGGCTCAACGTGACTTCTTAACGGTTGGCGGAATGGGGCATACTCTGTCTATTGGTTTAGGTGTTGCAATGGGGCAGCCAGACAAACAAGTAGTTTGCATTGATGGTGATGGTTCCGTGTTAATGCACTTAGGCGCTTTACCTATTGTTGGCAGCATTGCACCAAGTAATTTAGTACATGTGCTTTTAAATAATGCCGCCCATGAGTCGGTTGGTGGGCAACCTACCGTGGCTGACACAACGGATTTTAAAGCCATTGCATTTGCTAGTGGTTATGCCGCCTATGCTATTGCATCAACCCTTGAAGGGTTAACGAATGCGTGGCACGAGCTTGCAGCACAAAATGGTCCAGTAATGCTTGAAGTTAGGATTGCTAATGGTTCACGTGATGACTTAGGTCGCCCAACCAGTACACCTATCGAAAACAAACAAGCATTTATGAACTGGGTAGCACGATGACTGAAGTGATTAATCAGTGGAAGTTTCATAACCCGGTTAAGATCATTGTTGGCCGTGGTAGCCGTGCTCTGCTAGTTAACGAATTAACAGATAAAACACTATTAATTGTTACTACCTTACGAGGAAAGAAGCAGTTCTCGGAAGATTCGATTCTTGCTGGGGTAGTTAAAAATAATCGTATAACTTGGGCATATAGTGTTAAAGAAAATCCTGGTCTAACCGACTTACAGGCAGAGGTAGATAGACTGCAAAACTTAAAAGTTGATGCGATTATCGCTTTTGGCGGTGGAAGCGCAATGGATGCAGCTAAAGCACTTCGCATGAGTTTAGCTGTGGAAGGTAAAAGTACGCTAGCAGAACTGCTTGAAGATACGAGCCTGCTGGCAGGAAATAAACAATCGCCGCTTTATGCTTTGCCTACCACGGCAGGCACAGGTAGTGAAGTTACTCCCTTTGCTACTGTTTGGAATCATGAAATAAAAAAGAAGCTTTCCTTAGCAGGTGAAAATGTTTTCCCTAGTATGGCAATTGTTGATGCTGAGCTAACAGATAACTTGCCAACTAATGTAACCCTATCAACAGGGCTGGATGCTATTAACCAGGCAGCAGAATCTGTTTGGAACAAAAACGCAAACAGTATTACGCTTGCGCTAGCAACACGTTCCTTAAAATTAAGTTTAACAGCCCTACCTTTATTAGTTGAAGGGAAAGGCGGGTATTCTGAACGCGAACAGATGGCTGAAGCAAGCTTGCTAGCGGGATTGGCTATTAGTCACACGCGTACCGCTTTATGCCACTCCATTTCTTATCCGCTGACTGCACATTATGGTGTGCCGCATGGGTTAGCTTGTGCGTTTACTATGCCTGAAGTGTGCAAGTTAAACCTTGCAGCTGATGACGGACGTTTTGCAGAACTTACTCAGTCATTGATAAATATATCAGATCTCCAAGCCTTGCACGGTATTTTCTTAAAGCTTAATAATAAGCTTGATGTAGCGGAGCGAGTTAAGAGTTATATCACCAACTTTAACGACTTGATGTATTTGAAAAATCAAATGTATAACCCGAGCAGAGCGGCCAATAACTTGGTAGATATTAAAGAAGGTGACCTCGACCTTATTCTTTATCAGTCATGGAATCACCAAAAGTAAAAATATGGAAAAAATAGCATTTACCTTGTTACTTTTATCTTACCAGCCATCAGCTTTTGCATATCTTGACCCCGGTAGTGGCAGTATATTGCTTTCTGCTTTAGTTGGAGTGGTAGCTACAGTTCTTTTCAGTATGAAAGGGTTTTACTACAAAATAAAATCCTTTGTGGTGTCATTATTCGGAGTAAATATTGAAAAAAACAAACATAAGTTGGTTTTTTATTCTGAAGGTAAGTATTACTGGCATACGTTTAAACCTATTCTTGAGGCGTTAAATAAAAAAGGTGTTGAGGCTGTCTACTTAACATCCTCCGAAGAAGATGAAGGACTGAGTTTTAGAACTGATTACATTAGTACGCGCTATATTGGGAAAGGCAATAAAGCTTACACATACTTGAATATGCTTGAGGCAAAAGTTTGTGTGATGACAACTCCAGGGATAGGTGTCTTGCAGATTCGTCGCTCTAAGGGCGTAGGGCATTATGCTCATATTGTTCATGCGCCTACAGATATGGGGACATATAAGCTTTATTCGTTCGAATACTATGACAGCATTTTCTGCAGCGGTGCTCATCAAGAAAAAACAATACGTGTTCTTGAGGATCTTCGAAATTTCCATAAAAAGACTTTAGTAAAAGCAGGATGCCCTTATATGGATGTGTTAGGTTTGCGCCTTGAAAAAGAAAACGCTAAGCCTTCTATACCAAAAAACAAAAAGACAGTTTTAGTAGCACCAACTTGGGGCGAGCATAACTTACTAAAAATATTTGGTGCAAAGCCCATTAAAGCACTTCTTAATCAAGGCTACGAGGTCATTATAAGACCGCACCCGCAAAGCTATATGGCAGAGCCAGAGATTATTGTAGCTGTTAAAGACGAGCTTAGTTCTTTTGAAAATATAAAGTGGGATAACTCACCAGATAACTTTGAGAGTTTAAGGGATTCAGATATTTTGATTTCGGCTTTGTCAGGTATTGTGTTTGATTATGCATTTGTTTTTGAAAAGCCTGTTATTACTGTAGAGCTTGATTACAGCTTTATAGGGCAAGAAGCAAATGATTTGCCCTATAAAGTATGGGAGCTAGATGTTTTAAATAAAATTGGCGAGTGCATAAGTTCAGATGATTTGAATAATATTTCAGGCGTGGTTGAAAGATTGTTAACTGACCCAAAAAAGAAAGTGGAATTGCGAGCTTTTAGAGATGATAGTCTCTACAACTATAAGCACTCAGGGAGCGTAATCGCGGATAATTTGGTTAAAATTATGGAAGATTTATAAGCATGGTATTAGATATTTTATACGCAATTTTTATTCTTCCCATTGAGTGGAGTATGGGGTTGGTATTTGCCAAGTCTTATGACTTAGTGCATTCCTATGGATTGGCGATTTTAGTTCTAAGTTTGATTGTTAATATCGCTTTAATACCCGTTTATTATATGTCGGATAAATGGCAGGCCGAAGATCGATGTGCTCAAGAGAGAATGGCGAAAAAGCTAAAAGAAATAAAGTTAGCTTTTAAAGGCCAAGAGCGCTTTATGATGACAAGAATGCTTTATAGCCTTAATCATTATCATCCGTTAATGGCAGTTCGTAGCAGCGTAGGCTTGCTTATCCAAGTTCCATTTTTCTTTGCTGCTTACCAATTAATAAGCCAGTATGGGGCTTTAAGCAATGTTTCATTTTTTATTTTTGAGGACTTAAGCAAACCAGACGGATTACTATCTATAGGTGAGTGGCATATTAACCTAATGCCTTTTGTTATGACAGCTATAAACTTAGTTTCTGCCTATGTTTATGCGAGTAGTCTTACTAAGAAAGATAAAATACAAGTATATGTGATAGCTGGTTTATTCTTGGTTGTTCTTTATTCAATGCCTGTAGCCCTTGTGCTTTATTGGACAATGAATAATGTTTTTTCGTTGGTTAAAAATATTATTTATAAAAATCTAGTTAAAATAAATAAAGTTTATAACAATAACACTATTAAGTTTTTTAAGCATATATTTTTTGATTTATTATTGATATTTCTAGGTTATTTTATTATCACACATGTGCTGGAAAGGTATTTGCCTGCTGGTGTAACAAAGGACTTTTTTTCCACATCAAAAGAGTACTACAAAATTATACCAACCTTATTTATCGTATTTGTTTTTTTTAAATTAGCAATGATTAGAAAGTTTAAATATGTTAAGGAGCGAGAATCTTTAAATTATCTAGACTTTACTTTTGTTTTTTTGCTCTACCTTCCGTTGGCGCAATATTTAATTGCCAATTCAAAAGATTTACTGATGATATATTTTATTCAGTCATTAGTATTTGCTTTTTTTGCCCTTGTACTTGCTTTAGTTTACTTGCCTTTCAAACTGTCTGTATTGATTGATAAACGTATACTTCAAGCGGCACTATTTTTTTCTTTGGCTGTGATATTTTATATGCCAATGTTTAGCAATTATTTTAGCTTTCACAATGAAGCTAATTTAACACGGTTGTTCCCATTTTTTGTCGCAGGATTTTTCTTAACCTATTTGCTAACAAAAGTTAACAATAAATATATATTTTCTTTTAGTGTAGTAATTTTTCTTACTAATAGCATGAGTGGATTTATTGTTGATTCAGATAATGACAATACTTCGATGGATGCAGAGGGTGAGTCGATAAAAACATTAGTATCTAAAGAAAGAATAAAAGCTTTAGGTATGGATTTTCAGAAAAAAAATAGTATTTATTTGCTAACCTATGATTCTTATGTGATAAATGAAACCATGCTTCAGTACGGTATCGATAATAGTCATCAGGAAAAGTATTTGAAAGGCATGGGCTTTACTATCTACCCGAATACCTATTCTATTGAAGCTGCGAGCATAACAACAATGGGCAGTGTTCTTGATATTAAATATGAAACTAGTTTTTCTGATTTAAAAGAAAGCACTAGAGGGAATGCATTCGTATTAGACGTTCTACACTATAATAATTATAAAACTGCTGGGTATTTCAATAATGATTATTTTTTTAGAGGAAGTGAAAAAGAAATTAATTATAAAGTCACCTACCCTAATATAAAAATATCTGAAACTAAAGGGGTCAGTGCCCTACCTTATGTAATTCAATCGATAAAAGAGGGACAGTTTAGATTTGATGTTGGTGCGGAGTATGATCAAATTACTCATGATCAGTTTTTAAGTGCGAAATATAAGTTTTTAGATTCAGCTCCTGAGCAACCTCGTTTTATATACACACACACTGGCCCAAGTCATAGCCAAAACTCAGGTAAGTGCTTGCCTGATGAAACCGAAAGGTTTAAAAGGCGCCTCAGTATTGCGAATATTGAAATGAAAAAAGACATTGAAACTATTCGGACTCGAGATAAAAATGCAATAATAATTATTAATGGTGATCATGGACCATACTTGACTAAAAACTGTACTATGTTGAAGGGGTATGCGCCAGAAGAAATAAGCCGTCTTGATATACAAGACCGGTTTGGTACATTTTTAGCTATTAAGCTTCCAAACAATGAGGTTATCGATAAAGAAAAAATTTCAGTGTTACAGGATATATTTCCTGAAATTTTTAATTTGTTAACAGGGACGAAGATTTACAGCCCCTTAAAAGTCAAGCCTGTAACAACACTAAGGCTATCTACAACAGCCGGTGTCTATGTTGACGATGGTATTATTCGTGGTGGAGTGAATGATGGTGAGCCTCTTTTTCTTGGAGAAAGCAACTGATTTCGTAAATAAAGTATAATTTAGATTTAAGTGGTTTCCTAACTTAACCCTAAATACTTTAGAAAAACATTTAAGAAATACTTTTATCAAGAGTTGCTTGCTTCCTTTCTTTACCTTATTGCTTTTTTTCTCGCACAAATTGATTGTTCGGCGAAAATAGGATTACCGGCCAAGACAGTAGACGCCGAACAGATTTTTGAGAACCTTAATATATCTCAAAATTTTAATTCTCATAATTAGAAGGTCGTTGGTTCAAATCTTGTCCTCGCTACCTATGCTAATAAGATACAAAGCGCGGCTCAACTTCTAAGCGCAACACTCGCCTGCAGCCTGACACAGTTCCTCAAAAATCTTGTACGGTTGCTTAAAACCAAGATACTTTCTCGGTCTTAAGTTTATCCGGTCTGTATCTGTTTCGCTCGTTCGTCGCTCACTCCACGCAAATCAGTTCCCTTCGGAATATATTGTCTGAGCAATCCATTAAAGTTTTCATTCACGTCGCGTACCCAGGATGAATACGGATGTGCAAAGTACATTTTGGCATCAAGGCTTTTGGCTATCTCCTCGTGCGCTGCGAATTCACCAGGTGATGGTATCCACATTATCTATAATTGCCTGAGTGATGACGTTCAAATGCTTACTGTCGACCCGCTATTTCTTCGCTCGGCAAACGTCACCAGCCCCCTGTACCTTGTTTTCCTCACACAGTACCCGCCTCCCAATCGCCTACACTCTCTCAAGTACCAAAAATAGCCGGTCTTTCATCAATAGAGACGGGGTTTGGAATCGGTGAACGTTTACCATTTTCACCTCGTCCATATCGCTTATGACCTTGTCGTAAATGCCAAAATAACTGCCAGCCAAGTGCTTTATCCGCAGCCACAAGGCGATAAATCCACTCATGGCTAAGACGATACCCAATAATCTTACTGACAGCGCTAATCTACTCAGGATACCAGTCAAGACTTAGTGCCCATTCAACATACACTACGATATTGGATGGTTTTCTGTGCTTGCTCGCTTGTTGAAGACAGTTCTGAGTCAATATCTCAGCTACGTCCGGCTGATATTTTTGAGCTGTTACGTTTGATTTCTCTCCCGACCGTTGAACGGCGTACGTTGATGCAGGGGAAATATCTGCTTCGTTAAATCCCTGCGAAATAAGTAACGAAACCTGCTATCATTTCCCTTTCGGATAACTGCTGAAAACTCATAATGATTACTTTTAGATTTTGGCGAGATGAAGCGGGATAACCACCTATCACCGTTCCACTATGAGTGTTGCGCTTATTGTCTGGAATCGCGAAGAAGTAAGATATAAAGAGGCCAAATCAATAGCAATATTGATTTGGCTTTTTGCGTTTTACAGCAAGTAAGATCCATGTCCAGCTCGATACTACCCCGCTAGACTAGACGAGTTTTTCAGGATTCAGCAACTCGGTTAGTTCTTCAATGGTTAAGTCCGTATGTTCTGCCGCCACCTCAATAACTGCACGTTTTTCCTTATAGGCTTGCTTAGCGATCTCAGCTGCTTTTTGGTAGCCTATAATGGGGTTCAAAGCGGTTACCAGTATCGGGTTGCGTGAGAGTGTTTCATTTAGCTTGTCTTCATTAACCTGAAATGTTGCTATTGCTTTATCTGCCAGTAATTGGCTGGCAGAGGAGAGTAGTTGGATGCTGGTGAGTAGATTACTGGCAATTACCGGCAGCATTACGTTTAATTCAAAATTTCCTGACTGGCCAGCAACGGTGATTGTCGTGTCATTACCGATAACTTGTGCGGCCACCATAGCAACGGCTTCCGGAATGACGGGGTTTACTTTTCCTGGCATGATAGATGAGCCAGGCTGTAAAGCTTCTAATTCGATTTCTCCAAGTCCTGCCAGTGGTCCTGAATTCATCCAGCGTAAGTCATTGGCGATTTTCATCAGCGATACGGCTGTGGTTTTCAGCTGACCTGACAGCGCCACGGCTGTGTCTTGTGAACTGATGCCTGAAAAAAAGTTATCGGCGGGTGTGAATAAAACACTGGTTCTGGCGCTGATCTCTTTGCAGAAGAGTGAGGAGAAGTCTGGATGGGCGTTGATACCCGTTCCCACTGCCGTGCCGCCCTGAGCGAGTTGTTGCAGGCTCGGTTGTAGCTGCTTGATGTGTTTGATGTTACTTTCTATCTGCGCTGCCCACCCCCCCATGCATTGGCTTAATTTGATGGGCATAGCATCCATCAGGTGAGTACGGCCTGTTTTTATGCAATGTTCAACAGTCTCTGCTTTGCGGTTAATTTCGTTAACTAAATGGTGCAGGGCTGGGAGTAATTGTTCGGATAACTCAACCGCAGCGCTGATATGCAGAACCGAGGGAATGATGTCGTTACTGCTTTGGCCATGGTTGATATGATCATTTGGATGGATAGGATGACCTGAGATTCTGCTTGCCAGTGTTGCTAATACTTCATTGGCATTCATATTGGTGCTGGTGCCTGATCCGGTTTGAAAGATGTCTACCGGAAAATGTTGCATTATTTCAGGGTCAGCCAACAAGTTATTGCTTGCTTTGCAAATGGCCTGTGCCATCTCATCAGGGATTTCATTCAATGAGGCATTGACGCTGGCCGCCGATGCTTTTGCGTGAATCAGCGCGCGTATAAAGGCTTCTGGCAAACGTGCTCCGCTTACGGGGAAGTTGTTAATAGCCCTTTGTGTTTGTGCACCGTAGAGTGCGTTCTCCGGGACGCTTAATTGGCCCATGCTGTCGCTTTCCTGGCGTGTTTTCGTCATGATATTCTCCTGCAAAATCAGCTCATATTTCAGTGATGAGAACTGCAATGAGAGCTGTGATGAAAACTGTGATGAGAGTCTCTATCGATTAGAGTACAGATACCCGCAATAGTTTCCTGGTCAGTTTCCCCGCCACCCTGCTGATCTTTATAGGCTGCTTCATATACTCCCTCAGAGGAATAAACAAAACCTTGTAGTTATGACAGAATAGAGTGATCTTTTTGTGGAGGTATTTACAATGTTTAAGGGGCAAGTGTCAGGAGAATTTACCAAGCTGCTTGAAGCCGCTAAGCAGCAGGAACAACCACAACGTCTGCTTATGCTTTTTGCGCGCGCAGAAGGTAACAAGAAAAAGAAAGATAATGCTTCTCATGAGACAGGGACCGTTACTCCATTGATGTGTGTTGATAAATTACCTGAAGAAATCGATAGTTTTGAAGCGCTTATTAAAGAGGCAGATGCCATTGTGGATGATTGGAGCTTCGTGTTGATTGCCGGTTTAGGCGGTAATAATGGTGAAGCGCCCCCGACTGAAGCCGCTGAGCCCTATCTGAACCAAATGGCGAATGATCTGATGATGGGGCAGGACCTGTCCGGTTACACTATTCTGGATCGCCAGCAGCACCCGGTACTGCTTCAAGCCCGCTAAATGCTGTAAATTGACCCGCTATATTAACTCAGGAATGACATAGTGGGTCTTTCCTTTCCTTTCCTTCCCTTTCCTTTTCTGCTTTCGGGTCACTCAGATGTCAAGCTGATTCATTTTTCTGTGATAGTACAGAATAATGTAGAAATATTTTCTTCATCTATACTTCATTAAAATAAAAAATAGTTAATATAAAAAAATACAGGTGTGTATCGAGTGCCTCTGACGTTGGTTTTATTGAAGGCTGATATAAAAGCTTTCTGTAGAGTATTAATATGCAATCTAAATCCAGGCCTGAGCATTACTTTGCTCTTATGTCTCATCACTTTTTCACCGGCTGCGCTTGCTGCGGATAAAGTGGTTTTACAGCTTAAATGGAAACATCAGTTTCAGTTTGCCGGTTTTTATGCGGCCTTAAAAGAAGGGTATTTTGCAGAAGAAGGCATCGATGTCGATATCCGCGAAGTTGATACAGAACGCAGCGCTACAGATATAGTGTTAAGCGGTGATGCTCATTTCGGCATAGCGGACTCCAGTTTAGTGCTCTCCCGACTGGAAGGGCGTCCCTTGGTCGTTGTTGCTGCCATTTTTCAACACTCTCCTATGGTACTAATAACGCTTGAATCCTCGGGAATTCTGAGTCCGTTAGAGCTCAAGAATAAGAAAATCATGTATCAACGCAATATTGATGATGCAGTCTTATTGGCGATGTTTACAGAGTTAGGATTAACTGACGAAGATCACACCCACATAGCGCATAGCTTTCGTGATGATGCATTAATCAGCGGTGATATAGATGCAATGTCAGCCTATATTACGGATCAACCTTTCTATTTTAAAGAAAGAGGCATCCCCATTAATATCCTATCGCCAGCAAATTACGGTATCGATTTTTATGGGGATATGATTTTTGTTGAAGAAAGCTATTTGAGAGAAAATAAGGAGCAGGTCCTGGCTTTTCGTCGTGCGAGCCTTAAAGGTTGGCTGTATGCAATAGGGCATCAGGAAGAGATGGTCGATTGGATTCTAAATAATCTTAAGACTGATAAAAGCAGAGAGCACCTTCTGTATGAAGCCGAGCGCACCGCACGTCTTATCCAGCCTGAACTTGTCGAGCTGGGATATTTTAGCGCTAACCGTTTTTTACGTATTGCAGACATCTATAAAAGCCTGGGGCTGGCGCCTATAAACGGTGAAATTGAGGGTATTGATTATGTTACCTATTATGCCGGAGAGGATGCTCACTTACGTTGGATTTACTCCTCAATTCTGGTGTTAGTAACCCTATCAATATTAGCACTGGTGTTATGGGTGATTAATCAGCGTCTTAAGCGAGAAGTGGTACTACGAACACTAAAATTTGAAGAAGCGAACTATTCATTGACGCGTTATCTTCAAATGCTTAATAAGTATGTAGTTTCGTGCTCAATAACGAAGGATGGTATTATTAGCGAAGTCTCAAAAGCGTATTGCGATCTCTCGGGGTATTCCTCTGATGAGCTGGTTGGCAAGCCGCATTCGATGTTTCGACACCCTGAGGTTCCAACTGATGTCTATCGCACTATCTGGCGCACCATCAAGCAGAACAAGGTGTGGTCCGGTGAGTTATTACATAGAAACAAACTAGGGTATGACTACTGGGTATCGAGCGAAATTGAGCCACATAGGGACATGTATGGCACGGTTATTGGTTATACAGAAGTGTCGGCTGACATAACGGATCAGAAAAAAATTGAAAGCATGTCGCTAACCGATAGCTTAACCGGCTTAGCGAATCGTCGTCAGCTTGATGATGCATTTCAGCAGTCCTCAGCGCTTGCTAAACGTTATACCCGACCATTATCAATTGTAATTTTTGATATCGATTATTTTAAGACGGTCAATGATACATATGGTCACCTGGCCGGGGATAAGGTATTAAAGAGTATCGCTGATGTATTGGGGTCTACCACTCGTCGAGGTGATATCCGGGGACGTTGGGGGGGCGATGAGTTCGTACTTATTTTTCCTGAAACAGACATTAACAATGCGCAACGTGTTGCTGAGACTGTTCGTATAGCGGTGTGTGATATCGTGATTGATGGTCTGCCACGCCAACATTGCTCTTTTGGTGTTGCGCAGTGGGATAATGCGGAAAACTTGGATAAATTACTCGAACGCGCTGATTCAGCCCTTTATCGGGCAAAAGAAAAAGGGCGTAATCGGGTTGAAGTGTGCTTATAGCTTGTTAATCTTGCAGCCATAAGGCGGCCACTAAAAACATCGATGTAATAAACCAGACTAAAGACATCATCTGCCAGAAAATGACGCTCTGTGTTTTCTTTTCTACTTCTTTGGGTAGCAGGAAATCAGGATTAGGCTGAGTTGCATCCAGTAGAAACTGATCAATGCTGTCGTACCTCTCTTCGGGCTTGATCGACAAGCCTTTCATTAATGCCCGATCGAACCAAAGTGGCAGTACTGGGTTGTAGCGATCGGAGGGGATGTATTTCAGCTTTTCCAGTTGTTGTGGTGTTTCGCAGCGCTCAAGTCCTTCGCCATAAGGTAAATGATGCGTAAAAATTTCATAGGTAATACAGGCGAGTGAAAATAGGTCTCCTTTAATGCCCGTGTTCTGGCCCAATCTGAGTAGCGGATCGGAGTAATTAACGGTACCCAGGACGCGATCACGCTCGATAGGTACAAATATTTCATTAATACCTGAGACAAACACTGATCCGAAGTCGACCAGAGTAATGTGATTGTCAGGAGAGATCATAATGTTGCTGGGCTTAAGGTCCTGATGCAGGGTTTCGCGCTGGTGAAATGCTTGCAAGCCTCTAGCGATCTGCTTAACCAGCTTTATTGCTTCTGAAGGTTTAGGGTAAGGGGTTTCTTCAATCCACCGTTCCAGAGAGACTCCCTCGACCTTATCCATTACGTAGTAGAGAAATGTTTTTGGGCGATTTGCGTTACAGACTTTGACGACATGCGGACTGTCTATGCGACTGCCAACCCACTCTTCCATAATGAAACGCTCGATATACGCGGGATCATCATTAAAGTTCTGCGAAGGGGTTTTCATCACCCGCTCTTTACCATCGAGTGGATCTTTAACGATATACAGCTGGCTGCGACTACTGGCATAGAGTTCCGATATTACCTGGTAACCATCGATGCTCATGCCCGCTTCTAAATCAGGCGGGAAGGGCAGTTCTGTCAGTTTGTCTGTGAGGTCATCAATGCTCTCGCGAATGATCTCATCAACACGAATCAGTTGGCAACTGAGATTGTCTGTGCTGCCTTTATCGTAAGCCAGATTAACCAGCTTTTCGCAGGCTGCATCCAGTGAACTGCTTTCATAAATGACGAGCTGAATTTCGTTAGGCGGTAATGTGTCATGCACACCATCCGTGCTCAGGAAAAAGATATCACCCGGCTCGATTGAGATAGTCCGGTAATCAATATCCAGATGGGTGTCCATTCCCATAGCGCGTGACAGGCAGCTGGAGCTTTGGCTTAATGGGGTAATATGATCGGTTGTCAGACACTCCATATGGTCGGCACGGATGCGGTAGATACGACTATCACCGATATGGAATATATGCGCAGTGTGGGACTTGATAACTAAAACGGAAAAAGTGCAAACATAGCCACGGGTGCTGCTCAGGTATTCATGGCTTCGGGAGTAGAGTGAGCGGTTAATTGCGGTGAGCACTTTTTGCGCGGATTTTTTTACAGTCCAAATGTCCGGTGTATCAAAATAATCATTAATAAACTCCCGGACACAATATTCGGCAGCTTCTGCGCCGGCTTCCGCTGTGCTGACACCATCGGCAATCATGCCGCATGCCCCTTTGGTGGTGAGTAAATTACCGACCGGCATAAAAAAGCCCAAACAATCCTCATTGCGGGCTTTTCGGCCTGTAATGCTTTGCTGGGCGGTCGACAATCTGATTTCACTGTTAAGGTGCATAGTTATCCCTGTTGCAGAACCTGTATTAAGTGCTATTTCATCAGGTGAACATATAAAGAGAGCCCTGAAGCTCTCTTTTAATACTTTGCTTTACTGAACATCAATAAGCTGGACAGTACCGTCCGGCAGAATTTCGGCCATCTGTCCTGACGGTTCATCCATAAACTGAACAAACAAGAAGGCAATCGCTGCTGATGCTCCAATGACCATAAAGAAAGTGGAGTAGTCTACAAAAGAGAATACTGTCAGGTAGCATACGGCGCCTACGTTACCGTAGGCACCCGCCATACCGGCAATCTGGCCAGTCATCCGGCGCTGGATCAGAGGCACTGCTGCGAATACAGCGCCTTCACCGGCCTGTACAAAGAAAGAACAACCCATGGTCGCTAAGACCGCAACCCAGATGAACCAGTTGCCATCGATCTGGCTCAGCACTAAGTAGCCGACGGCCAAACCGGCAATCAGGAAAGAGAGTGATTTACGACGGCCATATTTATCACTGAAGTGTCCGCCGGTAGGGCGTGATACCAGGTTCATGAAAGCAAAACCAGAAGCCAGCAGTCCTGCCTGAACCGCGCTGAGACCTTCGAACGTATCCAGGAAGAACAGTGGTAGCATAGAAACCACCGCCAACTCTGAACCAAAAGTAACAAAGTAAGCCACATCCAACACAGCCACCTGTTTAAATTTGTAGCGATGAATCTCGGGCACACCGTGTTTCAGGTTCTCTGCATTGACATGGTAGATCGCGCGAACTTGTACCAGGAATAAAATAACCAGAACCGCATAGATGCCATAAGTACCTACATCATCGAGAATGCCTAGGTTTGAGGGCGAAAGCTTCCAGGTAAGAACCGCCAGTGCCAAATACATAGGCACGTTCATTAGCAGATAAAAGTAGAAATCTCCTTTACTGGTAACTTCCAGACCCCCGTGTTTTTTCGGCTTGAAATAGGTGGAACCTTTAGGGGTATCACGTGCGACTTTGCGATAAAAGATACCGTATGCAAAGGCCAGTACACCAGTCGATCCTATCGCATAACGCCAGCCGTCTTCGCCACCAAACATGAGTGCAAGAGTAGGCAGTGTCATTGCCGCCGCTGCAGACCCGAAGTTACCCCAACCACCGTAAATACCTTCAGCAATACCTACCTGCTTAGCCGGGAACCATTCAGATACCATGCGGATACCAATAACAAAGCCTGCACCGATGAAGCCACTCAGAAAACGTAAAATGGCGAGTTGTTCATAGGTTTGAGACGATGCAAAGCCGACACAAATAACCCCACCAATCATCAGTAGCATACTGAAAACAGTACGAGGGCCGTATTTGTCTACTAAAGTGCCGATGACGATACGAGAAGGAATGGTTAGTGCAACGTTGAGAATGAGTAGCGCTTTAACTTCGGGGGTGGTGAGGTCGAACGCTTCTTTAATGATAGCCATTAAGGGCGCATGGCTGAACCAGACCATAAAGGTCAGGAAGAACGCAAACCAAGTGATATGCAGCGTTTTTATTTTGGGATCACTAAAGTTCAGTAATTTGATTTTGTCAGTGGTCATTTACCTACTCCTGAAACGGGTTAAGCCATCGCTGCGTCGGTTGAAAGCATCGAGTCTAAAAATGAGATTAATTCAGCTATCCAAGCCCAAACGAGTCATCAGCAGATAACCAGTTATCCATATGGGGTAAAAATAGAGTAGTTTTGTTGTTGACGTGTTGATATGAGTCAACGCTTACTAACGCAGTTTTGAGTGATTCTTTTGCATATACCACTTAGTGGGTATCTGTTTTCGGTACTTAATTATTTGTTTTATAATGATTTTTATGGATTTTATATTGCCGTTAATCAGTGTGTTGGCGCGAGTGCGATTCATTGGGGGTAGCTGGGTATTAAGGTTAATTAACTTACGGATCTGAGCAATTAAATAGCCAGAGTTGATGATTTTTTTCAGGACGCTGACTTATCTGATGCTGTTTTTATCTGATGGGTATTCAGTCAGGCATAGCCAGGGCGTTTATCGTCGCTCAGGCTATCTAGCTCGGTAAACCCGAGATCCTCGAGAATCGCATAGGAGGCGGGTAGTACCAGCAGCAGTAGCAGCGTAGAAGAGAGCATGCCAAATACGACGCTGGCAACTAAGGGTACTAAGACCTGAGCTTGTAAGCTGGTTTCTGATAATAATGGAATCATTCCCGCCACGGTGGTTATGGATGTCAGGAAAATGGCGCGAAAACGGTCGCGTACCGCTTGCCCTGCCGCATCATGCAGGCTCATTCCCTCCATGCTGCGAGTTTTTACGAACTCAACGAGCAGAATTGAATCGTTTACCACAACGCCAGCCAGTGATACAAAACCGATCATGCTGGGTAAGCTCAAATTCAGGCCCATGGCATAATGGCCCCAAATCACGCCGATTAATGCTAAGGGGATGTTGAGTAAAACAATCATCGGTTCTCTAAAGTTGGAAAACTGCAGACTTAACAGTAAATAGACACCCGCAATCCCGAGGATAAAGCCGGTTAATACTGAGCCGCTGGTTTCCTGGTCATTTTTGACTTCGCCCTCAAGGCTGAAAGTCAGCTCAGGATAACGTGCTTTGAGTTGAGGTAAAAACTGATCGCGAGTGTGCTCTATAATTTCACTGGTATTGGCCAGATGAGTATCGACATCCCCAGTGACGGTTACGGTACGTTGGTGATTTACGCGGACAATACGCGAATACTGTCGGCTCTCTGTGATGTCGGCAATGGCACTTAAGGGGATGTCGGTCCCATTTTTTGAGAACAGGCTCAGGTTTTCGAAATCGCGCAATGCGTTTTTCGGGTCGCTGTCGAGCTTAACGTTGATCTCGTAGGCTTCACTGCCACGGTAGATATCGGCTACTTTAACGCCTTGATAGGCCGCTCTTAGCTGCGATGACAGTCTTTGAACATCCATACCTGAGCTGAGCGCGCCAGCCTGAAGCTGCACGCCTAATTCAGTTTTCCCGGGGCGGATATCGGACATGATATTGCTCGTGCCCGGATAGCCGCGCAGCCAGTTTTGTAACTCCCATGACGCATTATAAAGCGTATCCATATCGCCGCCTTGTAAGCGGATAGAAATAGCCTGGCCAGAGGGGCCGAATTTGGGCTCTTTAAACTGTATCGAAATTGCATCTTTGATCTGCGGTGTGGACTCACGCCAGACCCGTTTCAGTTCTACCAATGAGGTTTGACGTTTTTCTGCATCGAGCAAGTCCAGTCTGATCGTCGCCAGATGTGCTCCCTCTTCGTCAGCATCGTCATTACGGCTGAATAATACGGAGCTATTTTTAATCAGTTTCCCTTCTGTTTCGGCAGGAAGTTTCTCGATCGTTTTTTCCAGGCTGTTTGTCAGAATCGCGACCACTTCTTTGGTACGTTCAAAAGGCGTGCCCTGTGGCATCAATATGCGCACATCAAGCTGATTACCCTCTATATCCGGAAAGCCTTTAAACTTCACATTACCTGAAATGACCATGCTGATGGACAGGATAAATATGACAATGGCGAGACCTACTGTCAGATAGCGATAACGGATAGCCGCATCCGCCATTCTTCCTACCTGCATGCGTAGCCTTTCAAACCGGGCTTCAAAGCCAACGCGCCAAGCGGGTGTTTCGTGCTTGCTCTGATGTGATAAAGAGTGTTGTAAGTGATGCGGCAGAATCAGGAATGCTTCAATCAGACTGATGGATAGCACGGCAAGCAGAACAACCGGAAGAACACCTAATACCTGACCCATATCGCCTTTGAGTAAGAGCAAACTACCAAACAAGATGGTGGATGTGATGAAGGAAGAAAGTACTCCGCGAGCGACTTTTTTAATACCGTCGATGCTGGCTTGAAAGGGGCTTTTACCTTTTCGGTGTTCATGTTCTATGCTTTCGGACAACACAATAGCATCATCCATCAGGATACCGATCGCCATTAACAGAGCAACCATGGAGATCATATTAATACTAACCCCCATCGCAGACATAATCACTAAGCCCCCGAGAAAGGAGATGGGCAGACCCAGTGCCACCCAAAACGTATAGCGCCAGTTAAAAAACATAAATAGCGCAAGGGTTGCCAGTAGCAGACCTTGCCAGCCATTTTTCAGGAGCAGGCTTAGCCTGTCCTGTACGATAGAGGCGGAATCTTGTGTGATGATTAATGCCGTGCCCGTTGGTAAGCGGCTATTTTCATTGTCGATAAAGGTCTTAGCCGCGTTATAGATGGTTAAGGTATCGTCCGTTTTGTTCTTGCTGATCTGTATCAGGGCTGCAGGTTTACCATTGACTTGGGTGTATTGTTCTTCGTTAATAAAATTGTCTTTTATGGTCGCTATATCGCTGAGTCTCAGTTGGCCACCGCGTGCATTATCCAAAATAACCAAATCTTCCAACTCACTGACTGTACGGCGCGCATTTTCAATACGGATCTGATAAGAGTTTTGCTTTCCTTCCAGTATGCCTGCAGGCAGATCAATGGCTTGGGCGGAGATCAGGTTCGCCACATCCTGAATGCTCAGCTGATACTGGCGCATAGCATCAGGTTGGACCTGCACACTTAACTCATGTGTTGAAAAACCGCTGACGGTTACAATGGGGATGTCAGGGAGTGCCAGCAGACGATTACGATAATATTCTGCCAGGGCTTTCAGCTCGGGCATGGTAATATCGGCAGTGACGGCAATACTGAGTACTGTTTCCGTGCGACCGAGCTCTTTAACAACGGGGTCTTCGGCCTTTGCCGGGAAGTCATTGATGGCATCAATGGCGGTTTTTACATCATTAACGAACTGTTTAATATCACCGGCTTCCTGCATATCCAGTGTCAGCGTAGCTAAGCTATCGCGTGCTTCACACATTTGTTCTTCAAGAAAGCTAATGCCGTCAGTAGCGTCTTCCAGACGATTGCACAGCCCCTCTTCAACATCCGCAGGGCTTGCACCAGGGTAGGCAACCGTCACGCTGACTTTATTGAGCTTCACTTCTGGAAATGTTTCTTTGTTTAGCTGAGGCAGGGCAACCAGACCGAGTAGAATTATCACCATCATCAGAATATTGGCCGCTGTCGGATGACCGGCAAAGTAACGGATCATGGTATTGCCCTTTGGATATCAGCCTCTATCTGTACAGAGGTTTCAGCGACTAGCGGTCTTTTGGCCAGTTGTATTAACTGTGCTTCAAAATGGCTGTCTACTTCCGGTAACAGTGGCATGCCTTCAATCACCGGAATAAGATCATTGATGATCAGTTGCTCTTCAGCTTGCAACCCAGATTCAATCACCAGCAGGTTGCCCTGTTGAAAGAGTACTTTAACGGGTCTTATTTCCAGACGTTGCCGGGCATTAACCAGATAGACACGGCCTTCATGTAAGGCACTACGTGGAATGACAATAGCTGGATATTCAGGTGCATAGAGATCAACCGCGGTGTACATGCCTTTAATCAGAGGAGGGCGCTTTCCCGGAATGACTTTTCCATAAGGGTTATCCACTGCGACGACAACGCCGAGTGTCCTGCGAATCGGGTCAATGGATTCGCTGAAACGCAGCAATTCGGCTTCCCAGATAGCGTCAGAACTGCCTCCCACTAAGCTCACTGTTGCGCTTAACTTCAGTCTTTTTAGAATCAGGCTTAAATCGCCACTTTGAGATGCCTGACTGCTGCTTAACAGCCCTGTACTCACCAAAGTACGCATCTGTTGGATTGGAAGCTGGGCGTTGACTTCAATACGATTGATGGCCAGCGATTCAAATAAGTATGTGCCGAGCGTGACATATTCGCCTTCTTCTACCAGGACATCACCGATAAGTGCATCAAAAGGCATATGGATCTCGGTGCGGCTCAAGGTGGTGGTTTGGCCTTTGACCTGCTCAGTGGCGCGTTCAATCTGTGCGTTGATGGAGTCCCTGCGGCTACTGAAGGCATTGAGCTTACCTTGTAAATCAGCAGTACTTTGGCGCAGTAGCAGCACTTTTTGTTCTTCTGCATCTAATGTGGATCGAGAGATGAGCTGCTTTTCCCAAATGCCTCTGATCCTGGCTAACTCTTTTTCACCAACGCGAAGGTTCTCTTTGGCATATTGCAAAGAACGACGTGTGGTTTTTTCCTCTTCATCAAGTTGTGCCAGCGATGACTGGTTAGCGCGCAGATCTGCTTCACTTTGGTTAAGTGATACCTGGGAATCTTCCTGATCGATCCTGATAGCCAAGGTACCGGCTGAAATACTGGAACCGGATTGCAGATTGGGGTGAAGGTAGCTGACTTTGCCGCTAACCTGCGCTTTGATCTTTAATGAAACCGAGGGCTCAACGGTTCCATACGCCGTGACGTGTGGACTCATTGGAATGCTGCGCACAGCAATAACATCGACCGGCTTAGCCGGCATCCCGGAATCTGTATGCTCAATCGCGGGTTTGTTTTTTATCAGAAAAGCAGCGGCCGCAAGGCCCATGAGTAAAACGATGAAGAAGATATAAGGCTTTTGAAAAAAAACTTTCATCAGAGTCCCTGGCGCATAGAGGTTGGTGTATCAAAGGAAGATATCCCGATGTATATTTGCTACACCTAATATATAACAGATCTATGAGCAGAATTGCCAGCTTTGGCTCTCTTTAGTTCTCTTTACTTCTCTTTACCCCAGGCCTTCCTGTACCGCCCATACAGCGACTTCTACACGAGAGCGTAAGCGCAGTTTTTTAAGTAGATGCTTAACGTGAACCTTGACCGTGCCTTCGGTGATGTTGAGTTTACGGGCGATGAGTTTATTCGGCAGCCCGCCGGCAATCAGTTTGATGATCTGCTTTTCACGCGGAGTCAGGCTGCTGATATCTGATTTATTACTGCTACGTCCGGATTGCAGTGCCTGTGCCAGTAACGTGGTCAGTTTGTCGCTGATAACGACCTTGCCCAGCGCTGCCTGACGCAGGCTGGCCAGTAGCTCCTCCGGTTCCATATCTTTTAACAGGTAACCATCTGCTCCGGCCTTTAGTGCGGCAACGACATCTTCTTCATTGTCAGACACGGTAAAGACGATGATGCGCGACGATACGTCTTCATCACGTAACATTTTTAGTGCTTCTATGCCGTTAATATTCGGCATGTTCAGGTCTAGCAGAATCAGATCCGGTTCCGTTTCTTTCGCGGCTTTTATGCCATCAATGGCGTTACTGGCCTCTGCAATTACTCGCAGCTCTTCATCCAGTTCGATCAGCTGTTTAACGCCTTTACGCAGCAGAGGGTGGTCATCAATGAGAAGAATGCTGGCGATGCTGGTTTCACTCATAAAAATTGAGTCCTTGTGGTTATGCTTAGTTATGCTCAATGATGTTTTGTTTTAAATGTTAACAGAACACGGGTGCCGCCGCTCGGTTGGTTTTCAACACTCAACTGGCCATTTATCGTGGCGGCCCGGTCTTGCATAATGACCAACCCGTAATGGTTGGTTTGCTCTTTATTTTCAGGCAGACCGATACCATTATCTTCGATGCAGAGCGATATGTTTTCTTTCTCTGCCCTGATACTCACACTGACTTCAGTCGCCTGTGCATGTTTAACTACATTGGCGAGCGCTTCCCTGAGTAGCTGAAGCAGATGAATCTCTTCATTCGGGGTGAGTGTGATGTGAGGAATACTGTATTGATAGTTTATTTGTAAGCCTAATCGCTCGGAAAATTCATTGATAGTGGTGTCTACAGCGTGCTCTAATCCTGGCTCATCAAGTTTGAGGCGAAAGGTGGTAAGTAGTTCACGAAGTTGCCGATAAGCGTTATTAAGCCCTTCTTTCAGTTCATCAACCACATCGTCAATTTGTCCTGCTGTAGAATCTTTTTTACGTAATATCTGTAATCGAGTGACTTGCATTTTCAGGTATGAAAGAGACTGTGCTAATGAGTCATGCAATTCTCTGGCGATAACTGCCCGCTCTTCATTCAATGATAGCTTTTGTTCCTGCTCTGCTTTTAATTCAAGCGACATCGAAGTTGCCAGATTTTCTACAATGGTTTCTATCAGTTTGATATCAGATGGATTGGGAGGTGAGTGCGGAAGGAATTGTGCTTTGAACTCACCAAAATAAGTTTCGCGTGTTTGGATGGGTAGGGATAGCGTTTTATGCAATCGCGGGTCCAAGTCCTGCACTATGCAGCTATTGCAACTGAGTACCCGACAATCCTCGGGTCTTGAGGTGGCTTGAGTCGAGATCTCTCGATAGCTTTTCTTATTATTGGGCTCGCACAGCGACACGTCTATAGGGCCAAACGGGCTTACTGCTTCTAGCTGCTGCATCACCGGCATAAGGCGACGGCATATATCTTCTTTTCGGTTAAAACAGCGAGTCGTGTCATAAAGTAGCTGCAAAGACTCATTGGATTGTTGCACCAGCGCTGTTTTTCTTTCTACCCGTTGCTCAAGGTCGGTATAGATTTTTGAAAGCTCTTCGGCCATATGGTTGAATGAATCACCCAGCACGCCTAATTCATCCTGGCTTTCATATTCTACCCGCGCGGTCAGGTCTCCACGGCTTGCACGGCGGGCCATCTGTACCAGCGCCTGCAAGGGTCCAACGACATTATTCTTGATATCCAGCATCGCGATAAAGATAATCAGTACCGTCATGAATAAGCTGACGCCCTGAACCAGACTGAGCAGTTTTATTTTTGACTCGGTACTGCGTTCTAGTAGCAATACCATTGCATCGATTCTGTGGACAAACTTTTCTATTAAGTCAATATAATGGGGTGTAGCTGACGTGTTGATCATTACTTTCTGCAGAGAAGGGAGGATCAGTTCATGCCAGTCTTTAATGAGATTATTATGAAGGTTATAGAGTTCATGCGCTCCATCTTGAGGAATGACTGCTACGAGAATGGGGCTATTGATACGCTTTTCGAATTCGGATATGGATAATTGTACTTTACTGAGCTTTTCATCACTTGGGTCTTGGGATAGCTGGCTGGTTTCAGCAATGATTCGGTAAGATTGCATACGCAGAGATCCGGCCACATTGATCCCCGCAGCATCCCCCTGCGTGCTTTCTGCCACGATCACAGAGACGACCATACTGACAACGGCCATAATACTGATCGCCAGCATCGCAGCGCCTAATCGGGCAATGATAGATTGTTTGAAGAAGTGCATGCGTGTATTTCTGCCCCAGATACTGCCGGATACTCACAAAGAGATCGATGTAAACGGCTTTCTATATGTTTTACGTAAACTCGTTGCAAAATACCAGCAAAATCATGCTCTTACAAAGAGCATGAGGAGTACTCATAAAGTGGTATTTTGATAAAAACCGACTTTAATCATAAGGTTAGGCTTTGATTTCGATCAACAAAATATAACGGCTACGGGCTTACCTTTATACCCATTCCTATAACGTTGAACGGGTGTTCGATGATAGCCAACAGTCACCAGCAGCAAATTTCCGCGATTGCGATGGCCACACTGGCCTTTTCTGCATGTTTTGCGGTTTGGACGTTGGTGTCTGTTATTGGCTTACAAATTAAGAACGAATTAGGGCTTTCTGAAACAGAATTCGGAGTGCTGGTAGCGACGCCAATTCTGACGGGCGCTTTGCTGCGATTGCCAATGGGTATTTTGGCTGAACGCTGGGGGAGCCGAAAGCTGATTGTTGCCCTGTTGCTATTCGTCAGTGTTCCGTTATTTCTGTTTTCTTATGCTTCCAGCTTTAATCACTATTTGCTGTTAGGTTTGGGGGTGGGTGCATCCGGAAGTATGTTTAGTGTGGGTATCCACTTCGTCTCTTCGCGTTCCAGTGAGCGTTCTCAAGGTTTGGCAATGGGGATTTTTGGCGCAGGTAATCTGGGTGCTGCTATTACAAACCTGATTGCACCCTTAGTGATTATTGCTTACGGCTGGCGAATGGCTCCGACGGCTTACGGGGTTGTGCTGCTGCTGCTAGCCTTTTTGTTCTGGATGTTAACTGATGAAGATCAGCAAACGGCACGTCAGCCGCGTCGTATTTATAAGTTAGCCGAACAAATGAAGCCTTTGTCAGATGCGCGTGTGTGGCGCTTTGGGCTTTATTATTTCTTTGTATTTGGAGGCTTTATTTCGCTCGCATTGTGGCTGCCGGATTATTATGTCAGCCATTATGGTCTGGATATCCAGACGGCTTCGTTTCTGACATTGATGTTTACCCTCCCGGGTGCGCTGACACGTATTTTGGGAGGCTGGAGTGCAGATCAGTTAGGTGCTCGACATGTTAATTGGAGCGTCTTCTGGGTCTGTCTTGTTTGCCTGTTTTTCCTTTCCTATCCCCCTACCACCATGACGGTTCACGGAATTCGTGAGGACACGACTTTCGTGATTGATATGCCGGTCTGGTTGTTTACTGCTTTAGTGATGGTGATGGGTGTGGCTATGGGCTTTGGGAAGGCCAGCGTGTTTCGACTTGTCTACGACTACTATCCCGAAAGAATGGGTGTGGTGGGTGGCATGGTAGGCATGCTGGGTGCGATTGGCGGTTTTTTACTGCCAATCCTGTTCGGTCTGATGGCCGATACGTTGGGGGTTCGTAGCTCCTGCTTTATGTTGCTCTATGGTGTGTTGGCAGTATGTATGTGCGTAATGTACTACGGCATCTCCATCGAAGAGCGACGTACTCGATTGCAGGAAGCGATCCGCAATAACTTTCTGAAAGAAGATTCTGAGGTTGTAAATGACTGATATCTGCTGCGATAAAGCAGGCAGATATTAGAGTGTTTTTAGTTTATGTAGATCGAATACAAATGGTGTCATTAGGCTACCGCTGTGTTCACTCTGGAGAAAAAATATGTCTGATATAAAAAAATGGGACGTAGAAGATGAACAATTCTGGGAGTCTGAAGGGAAGGCTGTGGCTAGCCGTAACCTCTGGATTTCGATCCCCAGCCTATTGTGTGGCTTCGCCGTCTGGTTGTACTGGGGCATCATTACGGTACAAATGCTTAACCTCGGCTTTCCTTTTGCTAAAGCGGAACTCTTTACCTTAGCGGCGATAGCGGGGTTAACAGGGGCGACCTTGCGAATACCGAGTAGCTTCTTTATCCGAATAGCGGGTGGGCGAAATACCATCTTCTTTACGACAGCGCTCTTGATGATTCCTGCTATCGGTACGGGTTTCGCCTTGCAGGATCAGAATACGCCACTGTGGGTATTCCAGTTGCTGGCGTTCTTGTCGGGTATTGGTGGCGGTAACTTTGCGTCATCCATGTCTAATATCAGCTTCTTTTTTCCTAAGAAGCAGCAGGGTTTAGCGCTGGGTTTGAATGCGGGTCTGGGTAATGCGGGTGTAACCACCATGCAGATACTGGTACCGCTGGTGATGACATTCGGTATTTTCGGTGGTGAGCCGATGATTCTGGAAAATACTTCAGGGACTTTGATCGGTAAAATTCCGGCCGGTACTGAAACATATATCCACAATGCGGGCTTTGTCTGGTTGGTGCTATTAATACCGCTCGCGATAGCGGGCTGGTTTGGCATGAACAACATCCGTACGGATGATGTTTCACCTGATATCGGTTCTCCTGTGGGCGCGATGTCTAAAGTGTTGGGGTTGTTGTTGATCGGCTTCTTTACAGCGGCGGTCGGGCTTTTCATTATTCTGCCTGCGCCTACGGGTTTGGGTGCGCCTGGCTGGGCTAAATGGTTTGTGATTCTGGGAATACTGTTCTTTACTGTTGTCTTGATGAAGATGGTGCCGGGGGATATCAAGCCTAACCTGAAGCGTCAGTTTAAAATCTTTGAGAACAAACATACCTGGGTAATGAGTGTTATCTATACCAGTACTTTCGGTAGTTTTATTGGTTACTCTGCAGGCTTCGCATTGGCAATCAAAGTAGTATTCGGTTATCAGCACATCCTCGTGGATGGCGTAATGACGCACAATGTGATCAATGCTAATGGCCCGTCTGCATTAATGTTTGCCTGGATGGGGCCGTTTATCGGTGCCTTTATTCGTCCTATTGGTGGTTGGATGGCCGATAAAATGGGCGGTGCACGTGTAACACATTATGTATCGATCGTGATGATTGCCAGTGCGCTGGGTGTTGCTTACTTCCTTAAAGACGCTTATCAGTCAGCGACGCCTGAAGATTATTTTGTACCATTCTTAGGTCTTTTCTTAGTGTTGTTTGCTGCCACTGGTATTGGTAACGGCTCTACTTTCCGTACGATTGCGATGGTGTTCCCGAAAGAGCAGGCCGGTCCTGCATTGGGTTGGACTTCTGCGGTGGCTGCTTACGGTGCTTTTGTTATCCCTCAGGTGTTTGGTGAGCAGATCAAGCTGGCTACACCGGAAATGGCGTTATATGGCTTTGCAGTATTTTACTTGCTCTGTTTGGCATTGAACTGGTGGTTTTACCTCGGTCCTAAAGCTGAATTTAAGAACCCATAAGCATGATCAGTTAAGCATGCTGACTTTCCTTCTGAAGAGCCCGTAACGGGCTCTTTTTTTGTTTTGAGTTTCTATAATTTTCTGACTACCCACAAAAACACTGCATTGTGATTTAAGAATAAAAAAGTCAGCTGTTTTACATCTGCTTTCTCTTTTAAAACAATAATTTATTCTCGTAATTCGGTGTATCACCAAAGTGGTATTCAGGGGGTTAGGAGTCGTTATGCTTTTGCCTAGTGTTGATGTAGATCAACAAGTTTTAGCCAATAAAGGGGTTATTGTTGGCCCACAGTAAGCAATAGGACGTGTTTTGCAGGGATGTAAGAACAGTCTTATGACCGGATAAATCGGTATACGCTCAAGACAGCTAACACTGCCGGCGTATTAATAAAACGGCTCGGGGTTCTGCCCCGTCCTGACCTAGCGGTTTCAGGAGAGAATAAAATGAGTCATTTGCTCGATCGACTAAGATTTCTGAAGAAAAAGCAGAGCACCTTTGCTAATGGGCATGGGGAAACTGTTAAAGAAAGCCGTGAATGGGAAGATGGATATCGTCAGCGCTGGCAGCATGACAAAATCGTCCGTTCCACTCACGGAGTTAACTGTACGGGTTCTTGTAGCTGGAAAATCTACGTTAAGAATGGTCTGATTACCTGGGAAACTCAGCAGACAGATTACCCGCGTACACGCCCTGATCTGCCAAACCATGAGCCGCGTGGTTGTCCTCGTGGTGCCAGTTATTCATGGTATATCTATAGTGCCAACCGTCTTAAGTATCCAACCGTACGTAAGCGCCTGATCAAGTTGTGGCGTGAAGCACGTGCCACTAAAGAGCCGGTAGAAGCATGGGCATCTATTGTTGAAGACTCTGCTAAAGCAACATCTTACAAGTCGATGCGTGGCCAGGGTGGTTTTGTACGCTCTAGCTGGGATGAAGTAAACGAAATCATCGCCGCTGCAAATACTTACACCATTAAAGAATACGGTCCAGATCGCGTGATTGGCTTCTCGCCGATTCCTGCGATGTCGATGGTCTCTTATGCCGCGGGTGCGCGTTATCTGTCGTTGATTGGTGGCGTCTGTCTGAGCTTTTATGATTGGTACTGCGATCTGCCGCCTGCGTCTCCTATGACCTGGGGTGAGCAGACAGATGTTCCTGAATCAGCGGACTGGTATAACTCTAACTACATTATTGCCTGGGGATCTAACGTTCCTCAGACACGTACACCGGATGCTCACTTTTTTACCGAAGTACGTTATAAAGGTACGAAAACAGTATCGATTACACCTGATTATGCTGAAGTTTCAAAATTGTGTGATCAGTGGTTGAACCCTAAGCAGGGTACCGATGCTGCACTGGCGATGGCATTCGGCCACGTTATTCTGAAAGAGTTCCACGTTGATAATCCAAGTGCCTACTTTACTGAATACTGCCGTGACTATACGGATATGCCATTCCTGGTACAGTTGGAGCAGCGCGAAGATGGCTCTTACGCTGCGGGTCGCTTTATCCGTGCTTCTGACTTCGATGGCAATATGGGTCAGGACAATAACCCTAAATGGAAAACCGTTGCTTACGATGAAGCAACGGATAGCTATGTAGTGCCTAATGGCTCTATTGGTTTTCGTTGGGGCGAGAAGGGTAAATGGAATATCGAGCAGAAAGAAGGTCTTGAAGGTCGGTCAACGACGCTGAAAATGAGTTTGTTGGATAGCCATGATGAGATTGCGTCTGTCGGCTTCCCTTACTTCGGCGGTGTGGAGCACGAGCATTTCTCGCATAACAGTTTCTCTGACATTATCCACCACAACCTTCCAGCCAAACGTGTCAAATTAGCGGACGGTTCAGAGTCACTACTGGTAACAGTCTATGACTTGATGATGGCTAACTACGGTATCGATCGTGGGCTAGGTGGGGATTTTGTTGCAACCAGCTACGATGATAACGCGCCATATACACCTGCATGGCAGGAGCAGATCACCGGTGTGGATCGTAAAGTTGCGATTCAGATTGCGCGGGAATTTGCCGATACAGCGAATAAAACCAAAGGTCGCTCCATGATCATCGTGGGTGCCGGTATGAACCACTGGTATCACATGGACATGAACTACCGTGGCCTGATGAACATGTTAATCATGTGTGGTTGTGTCGGGCAGTCAGGTGGTGGTTGGGCGCATTACGTCGGTCAGGAAAAACTACGTCCTCAGACAGGTTGGACACCGTTAGCCTTTGGTCTGGATTGGCAGCGTCCACCGCGTCACATGAACGGTACCTCTTTCTTCTATAATCACTCAAGCCAGTGGCGTTATGAGAAGCTGGATGTGACTGAGATTTTATCGCCCTTGGCTGATAAATCGAAGTGGACAGGTAGTTTGATTGATTACAACATTCGTGCAGAACGCATGGGTTGGTTGCCATCAGCTCCGCAGCTGGACCTTAACCCGCTGAGCATTACTAAAGCCGCTGAAGCGGCCGGTAAAACGCCTCAGGACTACACGGTTGATCAACTGAAATCAGGCGCAATCAACTTTGCCTGTGAAGATCCGGATAATCCGAAAAACTTTCCGCGTAACATGTTTATCTGGCGCTCTAACTTACTAGGCTCGTCCGGTAAGGGGCATGAATACCTGCTGAAATACCTGTTAGGTACCACTCATGGTGTGATGAACAAGGACCTGGGCGAAGCGGGCACTAAAAAACCGGAAGATATTGTATGGCATGAAGAAGGAGCTGAAGGCAAAGTTGATCTGCTGGTGACTCTGGACTTCCGTATGTCTACTACGTGTCTGTACTCAGATATCGTGTTACCCACCGCAACCTGGTATGAAAAAGACGACCTGAATACATCGGATATGCATCCGTTCATCCATCCATTGTCTGCAGCAACTGACCCTGCCTGGGAAGCGCGTTCTGACTGGGATATCTACAAAGGCATCGCTGAAAAATTCTCAGAAGTGTGTGTCGGCCATCTGGGTGTAGAGCAGGATCTGGTGACTCTGCCAATGCAGCATGACTCGCCGGGTGAACTGGCTCAGCCTATGGGTGTTATGGATTGGAAAAAAGGTGAATGTGATCCGGTGCCGGGTATCTCCATGCCACATCTGATGGTGGTCGAGCGTGATTATCCGAATACCTATAAGCGTTTTAGTTCGATTGGTCCGTTGCTGGAAAATGTCGGCAATGGCGGTAAAGGCATCGCTTGGGATACCAAAGACGAAGTCAAATTACTCAAAGAACTTAACTGGACGCATACCGAAGAAGGTATTCATAAAGGCAGAGCTAAACTGGATACAGCACTCGATGCCTGCGAGATGATTTTGAGTCTGGCACCGGAAACCAACGGACAGGTAGCAGTCAAAGCCTGGGCCGCGTTGAGTGAAATGACCGGTCTTGACCACACACATTTAGCAAAACCTAAACAGGATGAGAAAATTCGCTTCCGTGATGTGCAGGCGCAGCCACGTAAAATCATCTCCTCACCGACATGGTCGGGCCTGGAAGATGAGCACGTGTCTTACAACGCTTGTTACACCAACGTTCATGAGTTGATTCCTTGGCGCACGGTTACCGGTCGTCAGCAGTTCTATCAGGATCATGAATGGATGCGTGATTTCGGTGAGGGCTTTGTCTCTTATCGTCCGCCGATCAATACTAAATCTGTTGCGCCGTTGTTGAACAAAAAGCCCAACGGTAATCCGGAAATCGCGTTGAACTTTATTACACCTCACCAAAAATGGGGTATCCATTCAACCTACTCCGATAACCTGCTGATGCTGACGTTGTCGCGTGGTGGTCCGATTGTCTGGATGAGTGAAGGTGATGCTGCCAGCGCCGGTATCGAAGATAACGATTGGATAGAAGTGTTTAACGCGAACGGCGCGATTGCCTGCCGTGCGGTGGTGTCGCAGCGTGTGCCACTTGGTATGACAATGATGTATCACGCACAGGAACGTATCGTCAACATACCGGGCTCCGAAACAACCGGAAATCGTGGTGGTATTCATAATTCGGTGACGCGTATATGCCCTAAACCGACACACATGATTGGTGGTTATGCACAGCAAGCGTACGGTTTTAACTACTACGGTACTGTGGGTTCTAACCGTGATGAATTTGTCATCGTGCGTAAGATGAAAAATATCGATTGGTTAGATGGTGAAGACAACGATTACACTCAGGAGGCAGCGAAATGAAGATCCGCTCCCAAGTAGGTATGGTGCTGAACCTTGACAAATGTATTGGTTGTCACACTTGTTCAATTACCTGTAAAAACGTCTGGACCTCACGTGAAGGGACTGAATATGCCTGGTTTAACAACGTAGAAACCAAACCCGGCATCGGTTACCCGAAAGAGTGGGAAAACCAGGAAAAATGGAAAGGCGGCTGGGTTCGTAAAGTTGATGGCAGTATAGAACCGCGTATCGGTGGCAAATGGCGTGTGTTGGCGAACATCTTCGCTAACCCGGATCTGCCAGAGATCGATGATTACTATGAGCCGTTTGACTTTGATTACCAGCACCTGCACAACGCACCGGAAGGTAAACACCAGCCGGTTGCGCGTCCTCGTTCACTGATCACAGGTCAGCGAATGAAGAAAATTGAGTGGGGCCCGAACTGGGAAGAGATTCTGGGTACAGAATTCTCTAAACGCTCCAAAGATAAAAACTTCGACAATGTACAGAAGGAGATCTACGGCCAGTTCGAGAACACCTTCATGATGTACTTGCCACGTTTGTGCGAGCACTGTCTGAACCCTGCGTGTGTAGCCTCTTGCCCAAGTGGCGCGATCTACAAACGTGAAGAAGACGGTATTGTCCTGATCGATCAGGACAAGTGTCGCGGCTGGCGTATGTGCGTTAGCGGCTGCCCGTACAAAAAGATCTACTACAACTGGAAAAGTGGTAAATCAGAGAAGTGTATTTTCTGTTATCCACGAATTGAATCCGGTATGCCGACTGTCTGCTCAGAAACCTGTGTAGGTCGTATCCGTTACCTGGGCGTGCTCTTGTATGACGCTGATCGTATTGAAGAAGTCGCAGCCAGTGGAAGTGAACAGGACTTGTACGAGAAACAGCTCGAGATCTTCCTGGATCCGTTTGACCCTAAAGTGATTGCTCAGGCAAAACTGGATGGTGTTACTGATAACGTGATTACAGCGGCACAAAGATCACCGGTTTACAAAATGGCGGTGGACTGGAAGCTGGCTCTGCCTTTGCATCCTGAATACCGCACATTGCCGATGGTTTGGTACGTACCACCACTAAGCCCGATTCAATCCGCGGCTGATGCCGGCTCTATTGGCATGAATGGTGCGATTCCGGATGTGGATTCACTGCGTATTCCGGTTAAATACCTGGCTAACTTGTTGACTGCCGGCGATGAAAAACCCGTGCGTCTGGCTCTGAAGCGTCTGTTAGCGATGCGTGCTTACAAACGTGATGAGCAGGTGGAAGGTAAAGTTAATCTGCAAGTGCTGGAAGATGTGGATTTGACAGAAGCGCAGGTACAGGAGATGTACCGCTATCTGGCGATTGCCAACTACGAAGACCGTTTTGTCATACCTACCAGTCATCGTGAACTTGCTACGGATGCATTCCCTGAAAGAGGTGGCTGTGGTTTCACCTTCGGTAACGGTTGTGGTGGTGGTGAAGATACCAATATGTTTGGTGCTAAGAAGCAGACCGTCACGATGGTTAAAAAGATCAGTGGTGTACAGCAGGTAGATCCTGCGCTGCTGAACGACGAGGACCGATAAGATGCGTACTCTTAAAGTGATCTCCTTGTTGCTGGATTATCCCAGTGAGGAGCTATTAGGTATAAGGCAGGAGCTGATCGAAGAGATCAGCGCCGACCCAGCGCTGCCCGACGGGCAGCGTGAACCGCTGATTAAATTTGTCGATCAGTTGTGCAGCATGGATCTGCTTGATGCTCAGGACAATTATGTTGGCCTGTTTGATCGTGGTCGCTCACTGTCATTGCTATTGTTTGAACACGTCCACGGTGAATCCCGTGACCGTGGTCAGGCGATGGTGGATCTGATGGCTGTTTATGAAGATAACGGCTTCCAGCTTGATGCCAAAGAACTGCCGGATTATATCCCGTTGTTTTTGGAGTACCTGTCTAAGCGTCCGATGGAGGAAGTGCAACAGTGGTTGACGGATGTTAGTCATATTCTGGCACTACTGGAAACCCGATTAGCGCAGCGAAATAGTATTTATGCGCTGCTCTGTACTGCCTTGATAGAAATTTCTGGTGCCGTTGTTGAGCGCAAGGAGCTAGAAGCAAAAGTTGCTAGTGAAGCCGCCGACGATACACCCGAAGCCCTTGATAAAGTGTGGGAAGAGGAGATGGTTCGCTTTACTGAACCCGCAACTCAGGATTGCGGCAATGATGCAGTGACGCAGCGTCGCCGCGAGTTGGAACAGGTGCAGCCGTTGTATATCAGCGATGCTGTTAAACAGTTCACCCCCACTGGACCATCCGGCTCTTGAGGGGCCGAGGAGAAGAAAAATGTCTTATCTAAATGACTTGCTCTTTGGTATCTACCCATACCTTGCCGGCTCAGTATTTCTGGTCGGCAGTTGGGTGCGCTATGACCGTGAGCAATATACCTGGAAAAGTGGTTCAAGCCAGATGCTGAGTAATGCAGGTATGCGTCGCGCCAGTAACTTGTTCCATGTGGGAATACTCACCATCTTCTTTGGACACTTGGTTGGCTTGTTAATGCCGCATGCATTTTATGCGCCTTTCATGTCTGCAGGTACTAAGCAGGTGATCGCTATCGTGATTGGCGGTATAGCCGGTGTGGCATGCTTGATTGGTGCCGCGTTATTACTTCAGCGTCGTCTGTATAATCCACGTATTCGTGCATCCAGTACTGCAGCCGATATATTGATTTTGGTTATATTAATGGTTCAGGTTGTGCTGGGATTATTCACTATCTTTGCATCGCTAGGGCATCTGGATGGCAGTGTTATGTTGCTGTTGGCTGGCTGGGCGCAGGGTATTGTGACCTTTAACGGTGGAGCAGCAGATTATCTGGTGGGTGTCAGCTTTATCTATAAGCTGCATATCTTCCTGGGTATGACGGTGTTCCTACTGTTCCCGTTCACACGTTTGGTACACGTCTGGAGTGCTCCTGTGAAGTACCTGGCACGTAGTTACCAGATTGTGCGCCAACGTTAATCAGGACAAAAGCTATCGAAAGGGGGCGGCTTGCTGCCCCTGTTTTCAGGAGACTCTTATGGAACTTATCGATTCAATTACGGTGTCAGATATTGTTGATGACTTCGTACCTGTCAGTGTCAATGGCCAAGCGATTGAAGAAGCCGAGATTTTGCAAGAGATGCAATATCACGCTGCTGATTCAATAGAGGCCGCTCATCAAAAAGCCGCCTCGGCTTTAGTAGTAAAAGAGTTACTGTTGCAACGCGCCAAAGAGTTAGAGTTGAGTGCCGAAATACTCACTGGTGAAACTCAGGAAGAAGCGCTAATCAGAACTCTGATCGCTCAGGAAGTGCAGCAGCCCACCCCTGATGATGAAGCGTGCGAACGGTATTTTCTTGCCAACCAGAATAAATTTACAACGCCTGTATTAGTCGCCGCCAGCCATATTTTGTTAGGTGCAGACCCACAAGACCAGCACGCGCGTGAATTCGCTGCTCAGCAGGCTGAGACTCTGATTGCTGAATTAGTGAAAAACCCAGAGCGTTTTGCTGATCTGGCAAAACAGTATTCAGATTGCCCATCTAAAGAGGTCAACGGTGAGTTAGGCCAGTTGGATAAAGGGCAAACTGTCGCGGAATTTGAGCGACAGGTATTTAAGATGGAAGAGGGCTTGGCCCTGCACCCGGTTGAAAGCCGCTACGGATATCATATCGTACGTCTTGATAAACGTGTCGAAGGCAAACCGTTATTATACCATATGGTGGCAGATCGTATCGCAACTTACCTGAAAGATCAGGTGTATCGTCGCGGTATCAATCAGTATATCTCATTGCTGGCTGGGCAGGCTTCTATTGAGGGCGTGGACATCCAGAGCGCAGATTCACCCTTAATGCAATAATGAGTACAACAGATGCTGAGTGATTTGCTGGAAAACAATAAGCAATGGGCACGCTTTATGGAAATACAGTGCCCGGGCTTTTTTAAAGAACTGTCGGAACAACAAAAGCCGGAATATTTGTGGATCGGTTGTTCTGATAGTCGTGTTCCGGCGAATGAGATCGTTGGTATGTTGCCGGGCGAGCTGTTCGTACATCGCAATATTGCTAACTTGGTTCTTCACACCGACCTGAACTGCATGGCGGTACTGCATTACGCCGTTGAAGTCTTAAAAGTGAAGCACATTATTGTTTGTGGGCACTATGGTTGTGGTGGTGTGAAAGCGGCGCTGGGTAATCAGGATTTGGGATTGATCGATAACTGGTTGCGTCACTTGAAAGATATTGGTTTTGAATACCGGGACATATTGAATGCTGAGGCTGATGAAGATCAGCGGGTAGACCGCTTATGTGAATTGAGCGTACAAAAACAAGTCACTAATATTTGTCATAGCAAAGTCGTTCAAAGAGCCTGGAAACATGGTCATGAACTGACAGTTCATGGCTGGATATACAGCATCGAAGACGGCATTATCAAGGAACTCAATGTTGATATCAGTGGGTTGGAGGATATTCCTGAAATTTACTGTATGAATACTTGACGAGTTATATGAGTCGTGAAAATGCCACCTCCATGAGAAGTGGCATTTTGCTGTTAGAGACAGACCTTACAGATGCGAGATTTCAACAACTTAGGCAATCCTAGCCTGGAGAGTAGGCTTTGATGGTAAAGGAGCCAATATGACCGACCACATGCCAGAAGATCTATCCGCCGTAGGCCGTGACTTGCGTGCTTACACCGATGAATTGCGTCCTCAACATCCGGTAGTAAAGAACGAATCGGGCGAATGGGTGTTGCTCAGGCATGCCGATGTGGTTGCTGCCGCTCTGGACCATGAACGGTTTTCCAGTAATGTTTCTCACTATCTCCAGGTGCCTAACGGATTGGATGGTGACGAGCACACACATTACCGAGAAATTATCGAACGGCATTTGAGCCCTGACGCATTGGAACCGTTCATTCCCGTCTTTACGCGCATTGCGACTGATCTGGTAGCACAATTGCCCAGAGGCAAGGTGCTGGATGCTGTGAGTGACATCGGCGCTGTATTCGCCGTGCGAGCTCAGTGTGAATGGTTGGGGTGGCCTGCTGAGTTAGAGCCTCGGCTCCTGGCGTGGATGGCCCGGAACCATTCAGCTACGCGCTCCGGAGACCGTGCCCGGATGGCCAATGTTGCAGAACAGTTTGACGAAATTATTCGCTCGGTTGTTCAGCCTCGACGAGCGCTAGCAGGCAACGCACCAGATGACGTGACTACGCGGTTATGCAAAGAAGAGATATACGGCCGGCTGCTAACCGATGCTGAATTGGTGTCCATCCTGCGTAATTGGACAGGCGGGGACTTGAATTCTATCGCTCTGTGTATCGGCGTTATATTAGCACATATTGCCGAAAATCCGCGGTTGATAGAGCAACTTCGAGAGTCCGGAGACTGCGAAGTAGACGCTTTCATCGATGAAGTGTTACGCCTCGATGATCCTTTCGTTTCTAATCGGCGCATCACTACCTGTCCCGTGCGAATCGGCGATCAGGATATTCCGAGCGGCGCAATGGTTAAACTTAACTGGACTTCAGCTAATCGTGATGAGGCCGTTTTCGAAAAAAATAAATTCGACGCTAAAGAAAATGCGGCAAAAAACCTTGTCTACGGGATAGGAAAACACGTCTGCCCGGGTCGACTGCTGGCCACTTTAGAGTTGCGTATCGCGTTGCAGGCACTGATAGTTGGGGTGCAGGCTGTTGAATTAGCACCTGATCAACAAGCAGAGCGGGAAGTGGCTCCGGTGGGTGGGTTTCATAAGCTGCCGATCGTATTAACCTAGACAGGCTGTTCGAACAGGAAGATATGGCTAACGTTTACGCTATGAATAAATAGTTAATAATGAGTTAGCGCAAAGATTTGTAAAAAATGCCACCTTCGTACGAAGGTGGCATTTTGCATTTTACTGACTAGTCGTTGAATTTTTTGATTTCACCTGATTTCAAGCGTGACATGTATGAATTCAATTCTTTCTTAACGATTGGCATTAAGAAGTAAAGTCCGATGATATTGGCAACTGCCATGGCAAAAATGGCAGCATCAGAGAAGTCGATGACAGGGCCAAGATTGGCTGCTGCACCAATCACCACGAAAACACAGAACATTAGTTTAAATACTAATTCTGTCGTTTTACCCTCACCAAACAGGTAAGTCCAGGCTTTTAAACCATAGTAAGACCAGCTAATCATGGTTGAGAAGGCGAACATTACAACAGCGACAGCAAGCACATAAGGGAACCAGCTGATGGCTGATGAGAATGCTGCCGATGTCAACGCAACGCCGGATGAACCATCTGCTGTGATAATGCGACCACTCTCTCCAACGAGATACAATCCGGTAGCTGGATCTGAGGTTAACTGGCCTGTAATAATGATGACCAGAGCCGTCATAGTACAGATCACAACCGTATCAATAAATGGCTCAAGCAGAGAAACTAATCCCTCTGTAATCGGCTCTTTGGTACGTACGGCCGAATGGGCAATAGCGGCGGAACCCACGCCAGCCTCATTGGAAAATGCGGCGCGTTTAAAGCCTTGAATCAGTGCCCCAACAAACCCTCCGGCAACACCTAATCCAGTGAAAGCACCGAGGAAAATTTGCTCAAAAGCCCAGCCAACTTTATCAGCATTCATCAGAATAATGATTAATGCTGCTGATACATACAAAACACCCATTATTGGCACTATTTTTTCAGTGACACTCGCGATGGATTTAATACCACCGACAATCACTGCAAACACGACAAGCGCAAAAATAATACCGGTGATCCAGCCCGGATAATCACCCACAATACTACTGATCTGAGCATGCGCCTGATTCGCCTGGAACATATTGCCGCCGCCGAGCGCACCAAGGATACAAAATACTGCAAATAAGCCTGCAAGGAATCTTCCGCCAGGGACACCGCGCTCCTTGAAGCCTTTCGAGATGTAATACATAGGGCCGCCGGATACTGTTCCATCAGCATATTCATTGCGGTACTTCACACCCAGTGTACATTCGGTAAATTTAGACGCCATGCCCATTAAGCCGGCCAGAACCATCCAGAAAGTAGCCCCCGGGCCACCAATGCTGACAGCTACGGCAACACCTGCAATGTTACCTAAACCGACGGTACCGGATAGCGCAGTAGCCAGTGCCTGGAAGTGGGATACTTCACCCGCATCGTCAGGGTCAGAATAATCACCCTTAACCAGGTCAATAGAATGTCGGATCGCACGGAATTGAATAAATCCGAAGTAGATTGTAAAAACGGTGGCGCCTGTCACCAACCATAGAACGATCCATGGAAAGCTGGTGCCGGGTAGTGGTGCAAAAATCAGATTGACGAACCAACCTGTTGCTGATGCAAATATTTCATTTACCGTTTCATCTATACTTCCTTCGGCAAACGCGGCGGAACTATGAAAAAACGAAATAATAGATATTATCGCGCAACTTACCATTTGTTTATTTTGCATAATAAACCTCAGTTTACGACGGTAACGGGAACACCGGCACTCATTACAAGTTTTGCAGTGACACTACCAAACAGTTTTGCTGCAAAGCCACTTTCCTTCGATCGAGCTACAATAATTTGCTGAGCTTTCTCTTTGGTGGCTACTTTGTTTAGTAGCTCTGCAGCATCGCCATGTAATACACGTCCGTTTGCTTTGAAGCCTTCAGCTTTTAATGTAGCCAATGCGGGGGATATCACACGTTCTGTTGCAGTTTTTGTTTCTTGCTCGTTGCGCTTATGGCGCATAGCGTTTTCTTCGGGGGTTTGGAAACTGTATGGAGACCACTCAATGATATACACGAGTTCGATTGTGCAATCACCAATGAGTTTTGATAAGTGTTTAGCATGATCGAGAGCCCGTTCTCCTGGCTCCGCACCATCTAAACCGACAATTAATTTTGTTGTCATGTTTTTACTCCTTTTTTATTGTGTAGTTATTTGGTATGTATTTGGATGTTAAGTCAATAGCCGGTTGGATAAAAATGGTGTACGAGTCCCCCAATTACAACTTTTGGTAGCTTTGTTGAAATAATGGATGATCTTCGGTTGTGTATTGAATTGAAAAGTATTCGTTATTACGCGAAGCTTTTTTTTCTTCAGGAGGAAAAAAGCAGCGGGAAGTTGAGTTCGCAGTTTATAGTGTTGCCCGGTAACCGTGGTTGAGGCCGGAACCGGATATTGTCGTTTCCATTCTTCTTGTATCTCTTTTAATCCGCTGAGTTACCACCTGTTAGGTATATTTCAGGGTTGCACGCCGCTGCATAATAAAACAAATCGAAAAGTGCTTGTGTCATCAAAGCAAGTGCAGTCATTCGCGCTATCACTGGCAGGACAAATATGAGCAGTACGACTACCACAGAATTAATGGATGGCTTCGGACGGCGTATTGAGTATCTGCGGATGTCTGTTACCGACCGTTGTGATTTTCGCTGTGTTTATTGCATGTCAGAAGATGTGAAATTTCTTCCCCGCGATCAAGTCTTATCGTTGGAAGAACTGGCGTCAATCGGCCAGGCGTTTAGTGAGTTAGGTGTGAAAAAAATCCGCCTTACGGGTGGTGAGCCACTGGTACGTCATGACATTGTTTCTCTGGTGGAAAAGCTTGCGGCTTTACCCGGGTTAGATGAAGTAACTATGACAACTAACGGCTCTCAGTTGGTGCGTTATGCAGATGCTTTACAAAAAGCGGGTATTAAACGACTCAATATCAGTCTGGATTCTTTAAAGCCATTACGTTTTGCCGCGTTAACCCGTCGTGAAAAGCTAGATCAGGTTCTGGGCGGTATTCGTGCGGCTGCAGCGGCTGGGTTTGAGCGAATCAAGCTGAACGCCGTTGTCCTGAAAGGTCGTAATGATGATGAGGTGGTCGATCTGGTCGAGTTCGCCCGTGATCTGAACATCGATATCAGCTTTATTGAAGAGATGCCTTTGGGTGTGGTCAGCTCTCATGATCGTCAGGAAGCTTTTTGCTCCAGCGATGAAGTGCTTGAGCGCATACAGAAACAGCATGTTTTACAAGCCTCTGCCGAGAAAACCGGCGGTCCTTCGCGGTATTATCGTATGCAGGATAGTGATACCCGCGTAGGATTTATCTCGCCACACAGTCATAATTTTTGTGATAGCTGTAATCGCATTCGTTTAACCGTAGAGGGGCAGTTATTGCTTTGCCTGGGACGCGAGAATGCCGTCGATCTGCGTGCGGTAGTACGTCGCTATCCGGGGGATACCGAGCGTTTGAAGCAAACCATTATTGATGCGATGCAATACAAACCCAAAGAACATACTTTTTATCAGGATGACCAACCGCAGGTTGTGCGGTTTATGAATATGACGGGAGGCTAGCATTAACAATGAATCCGATAATACGAGTCAACGTGCTGGACCGGGTGCGAGTGCATCCATTGTTCTCATCATTAAATGATGATGCATTAGCGCAGTTGTTTGAGCGTGCGCGCCCCATTGATCTAGGGGCGCATGAGAAGCTTTTTTCACAAGGCGAAAAAGCAGATCGTTTTTATATCGTGGTATCTGGCAGCGTTAAATTATTCAGGTTCTCGAAGGATGGTCAGGAGAAGGTTATAGAAGTGGTCGAGGAAGGACACTCTATGGCTGAAGCGATCATGTTTATGGAGGAGCTCAGTTGTTATCCGGTGAACGCTGAGTCTCTGGAAAAATCGACGGTTGTTAGCTTTAACAGCAGTTTATACCTGCAAATTTTAGAATCATCGCCGCAAAGCTGTTTTAAAATTCTCGGCACTTTGTCACGGCGTTTGCACACCCGCCTGAATGAAATAGAAACGCTGACATTAAAAAATGCACGCCACAGAGCATGTCGTTATCTCATTGGTCTTGCAGGAGAAAACCCTGTTAATAATCAGGTTGTTCATCTCCCTGTCGCCAAACAGCTGATAGCCGCTAGGTTAGCGATGCAGCCAGAAACCCTGTCGCGCATTTTACGAGAACTAATTAAAGAAGAAGTCGTGACAGTGGGCGGCAGAGATGTAACCATTAAAAGTTTCGAACGGCTAAAAGCACTCGATTAAAGCCACTATGCGTTATAGGTAGAGCATAGTGAGCGAGTGGCTGGCAGCCGTCATACAGTGGAGAAAACAGATGGGACATGCTAAAGAAGGGGTGGTTTTCCGGCCTCTCAATATTGCAGTATTAACTGTATCTGATACCAGAACCCCTGAAACAGATACCTCAGGCGATACCTTAGAATCTTTGTTAACGGCAACTGGCCATTGCTGTATCGAACGTAAAATTGTTAAAGATGATATTTATCAGCTGCGCGCCGCCGTATCCAACTGGATTGCCTGTGACACCACGCAAATTATCTTAGTGACCGGCGGCACCGGTTTTACCACCCGCGATAGTACCCCCGAAGCGCTCACACCATTATTTGATAAACACGTTGAAGGATACGGTGAGCTGTTTCGCACTTTGTCTTATGAAGAGATCGGTACTTCAACGATTCAGTCGCGTGCGGTGGCTGGTATTGCCAACCGTAAAGTGATTTTTTGTATGCCGGGATCTCCCAAAGCGTGTAAAACAGCCTGGACGCGGATTATTGAAGAACAGTTGGATGCTCGTCATCGCCCGTGTAACTTCGTTGAGATGGTGTTGCCGCATGCACAAACAGCCTGCGGGGAGCGCTCATGAGTTGCTCTTGTGATTCAGGAAAATTACAGCCTTTCGAAAGCGGTTTAGCGCAATTGGTAAATGCGGCCAGCAGCGTACAGGAAACTGAAGTGGTTGAGTTGCAGGATGCGCTTGGCAGAGTGCTTGCCAGAAATGTGCTGTCGACACTGGCTGTACCTCCGGCGGATAACAGCGCAATGGATGGCTATGCGGTTAGTTATAAGGACCTGGCCGAAGGGAAAGTTTTTCAGATATCACAACGGGTGGCCGCGGGTCATCAAGCGACTGCTTTTACGCAGGGCACAGCGGTACGTTTATTTACAGGATCAGAAATTCCTGAGGGTGCTGATACTGTGATCATGCAGGAAGAAGCCCGACTGGAAGGTGAAGGGGTGCGCTTTGTCGGGAAGCCATGCAAAGGTGATCACATTCGCCGGGCGGGGCAGGACATCAGCATTGGTGATCAGGTGATCATGCAAGGTACGGTACTGGCTCCTCAGCATCTGGGTGTACTGGCTTCAGTGGGCGTCGCAGATGTTTCGGTTTATCGTCGCTTACGTGTGGCGGTGTTAAATACCGGTGATGAGCTGGTGATGCTAGGTATGCCGTGTCCTCAGGGAAAAATTTACAACTCTAATTTTTTTACGCTATCGGGATTACTGTCACGACTGGGTTGTGATGTCTGGACACCCGGCATTGTCAAAGATACCCCTGAAGCGACGCAACAGGCGCTGGCAAAAGCGGCAGGTAAAGCCGATCTTATTCTCAGCAGCGGTGGCGTATCAGTCGGCGAAGAAGACCATGTCAAATCGGCAGTCGAGGCATTGGGCTCATTGAGCTTGTGGCGGTTGGCGATCAAACCGGGCAAACCGCTTGCGTTTGGCGAAGTGAAAGGTACGCCGTTTATTGGCTTGCCAGGTAACCCCTCGGCTGTGTTGGTAACCTTTTTGATGCTGGCGCGTCCGTATCTGTTAAAAATGCAAGGTGCTCGCAATCTGCAGCCGCGTCAATATCAGGTACATGCCGGTTTTGATCGTACTAAAGCCATTTCCAGAAAAGAATTTTTACGCGTCACCGTTACCAACGAAGATGGTAAATTATTTGCAGCACCGGCCCATAGCCAAAGTTCAGGAGTTTTGAGTTCAGCGGTTATGGCTGATGGGTTGTTAGTGGTGCCGGAGCAGACCCCGGTAACAAAAGGTGATCTTTTAGACTTTATTCCGTTCGCAGAGCTAGGAGCGGTGTAGCTGAATTTTTTCATAAATAGGGATAACAATGAGCACTTTAACGATGTTAACGGCGGGTGAAGTGATGTCTCCTTCCGTACTGACCGTGCCACAGTACTGGTCATTAAAACAATTAATTGAATTTTTTGATCAGCATAAAATTAACGGTGCGCCAGTGATGGGCGAGAGCGGTAATTTAGTCGGTGTTGTCAGTCTTAGCGATATCTTAAAATTTGATAGCAGTGCCCACTCGATAAATGAAAACCCATCTACGCAGTATTACTACAATAATATGGACGGCGCTTCACCTGAGCAGTTAGGTTTGGTGGGCGGGGATGTACATACGCAGCATCAGGTCAGCGAAATTATGACGCCGCAGGTTGTTTCTGTTGATGCATCTACGCCATTAACAAAAGTGGCAGCGTTGATGTGTAAAAATAAGATCCATCGTGTTTTTGTTACCTCAGATAATGAACTCAATGGTGTATTATCTACTCTTGATATACTGAATCGGGTATAGCAGGGGATACATTGGCGACTCTTTTGGGACGTTTACCATTAAAAAGCCTTAATATCTTTCGTGTGGTAGCGCGGCTTAAAAGCTTTAAGAAAGCGGCAGATGAGTTGTGCGTTACTTCGCAGGCAGTGAGCTTGCAGATACGTTCTTTGGAAGAGGCACTGAGCATCACTTTGTTTCAGCGTTTTCCTGCAGGTGTTGGGCTTACGCCTGCTGGTGAGCGCTTGTATGAATATACTGAGCGTAGTTTGCAACTCTTAGAACAGGGCATTCGTGAAGCGCAGGCGTGCCAGCAACGGCGTCAATTCCGTATTAATGCATCACCCTGGTTTGCTGTGCATCGTTTACTACCTGTACTGGATCAATTTGAACAGTTACATCCTGAAATCGATATAAAGATCACTACAGCCGTGGGTTTTCCTGATTTTTCAGACCAGCGTCTGGATTGTGCTATCCAGTGGGGCTGGGGACAATGGCCGAGCAGTGCTAAACAGTTGTTGCTCAAAGATGATAAACGCTTAGTGTGTGCACCATCGTTATTGAACGATATAAAAACCTTAAACACGTCCCAAGATCTTAAACATCATCGTCTTTTGTGTACTCAGCTATCAGTTTCATTGTGGCAGCAACTTTCCAATACATTAAACCTGGATCTGCTCTTAGATCAGCAAGCGCTCGTACTGGATAGTCAGGCGAGCCAAGTGGAAGCAACAGAAAAAGGATTGGGTGTTGCGCTGATTTCTGATGCATTAGCACTTCAGGCTTGTCATCAAGGACGATTGATAATGCCATTATGGAAAACGCCCGTGAGTGTGCTTAATCCGGCACTATTGCCAGGTTATTGGCTGGTGGTAGGAGAAGAGCGTCAGCAGGATACGCTGACGTTAGCGTTCAAAAAATGGTTATTCAATACACTCAAAGGCGATGAGCGCTTTGCCGGTTTTTGAGCTTTTGACCCCCAGCTGCGTTTCAGCATGCTGCTTCCTTAATGTTCATTTCAGCATGCTGCTTCCTTAATGTTCATTACAGCATGTTGCCACTCATATTTTCTACAACTCCTTGAAGCAGACATTGCTTTAGTTACTTTTAAAGCCACCTGATGAACGGCCAAGTTTAGCTGGTACAAGGTTTATCTGGTAAAAAGTTCAGCTGTTAATAAGCCCAGCCAGGTCTTCAGATCTTTTCAGCCTTCCTTAAAGAAGCAACGCCTTAAGCCGATATGCTTATCATGACGAGTACAGACTAGTCACCTAATTAACACACCCACTATGCCTGGAGTTTTTGTGAATACAGAAAATTTTCAAAAAAGTACCGCATATCTAGACGGTGCCTTGATGTCACTTGATGGCGATAAAGTCATCATTATTAGTTTTGGAAGCCAACAGGAACGCTTTTATGTTTCTGACAGTGGTGAAGTAAACCGTTGCGGTGAACAAGGACCGGTAAACGGCAATGAGAATGACTTTGAGCGTTATCGAATGGCCTTTTTAGAAGCACTGATGGATGGCGGATCACTCATTGTGCGTCAGATAGGGGTTGGTAAATTGCAATTACCAACTGAGCTTGGCGGTGTCATTATTCCCTTGGATTTTCTGAGTTCAGCAAAAGTCGGCCCAAAAGGTATACGCTCAATGAGAGCCGGGGAACTTAAAAAAATCTATAAGGAAGGTGCCGACGGGGCGGTTGAGTATCACGACTTTCCGAGTCAGGATCAGGTTAAAATCGCAATGTTGAAGTTGATAGAAACGGAGAAAGATGAAAGTACAGTTGTCTGACGAGCTCAAGTAAGCTCCATCTGTTATCACAACGCAATCGGTCTTTGCGTTGCTGATAGCTTGCACTTGTATCCTTGAGATTGCGCTGCAGTGTTCCTGCGGTCATAGAAGTGTCTCTGCTACTTGTTGTTACAGTGGTAATGAAAGCTTAATTCTTTTGCTTAAAAAACTTGTTCTTGGTGGTAAGTTTTATTGTTTGCTCTGCGGCCCTTTCAAGGTCAAACTTACGAAAAAATAATCCTGATTTTGGAGCGCACTATGCAAGCTGAAGCCTTTTTTAATGAATTGTGGACCGACTATGTCAGTATCGCTCCGCAGGCTCAGAAAATTCATGATCTGTTTGTTGTCACTGATGGTGAAGTGATTAATGATCATGTGGCTTTTCGTACGTTTGCCAATACGCCGCTACGGCTCGATCTGCTTGAGCCTCTGATTTTAGCGATGGGATATGAGCGCCAAGATAGCTACGAGTTCAATGCCAAGAAATTACGTGCTCACAGCTATATCCATTCGAATCCGCTGCTGCCTAAAATCTTCTGTTCTGAATTGCTGGTGGATCAGCTTAGTGATTCGGCGCAGAAAATTATCGGAAAATACACGGCCGAAATAACAGAGCAATCGCTGCATCAATCTGTGTTTTGGTCTGGTCGGCACTGGGCTATGCCTAGCTGGGACGATTACAGTACGCTAATGGCTGAAAGTGAATATGGCGCCTGGTTGCTGGCTATAGGTGTACGGGTTAATCACTTTACGGTCAGTATTAACCACCTTACCACTACCGATGCTATTCATGAAGTATTGGATCGGGTCAAGGCTGCCGGATATAAAGTGAATACGGTGGGCGGCGAAATTAAAGGCACACCTGAGTCTCTCTTAGAGCAAGCTTCAACCATGGCGGATCGCCAGATTTTTGAGTTTTCTGCTGGTGATCAGCATGAAATCCCCACCTGCTTCTACGAATTTGCTAAGCGCCATGCGGATGCTCAGGGTGTTGTCTATCAGGGTTTTATTGAAGCAAATGCTGACAAAATTTTTGAGTCAACTAATGGTTAGTATCCTTCTCCCTTTCTTGAGGGTCGGCTTCGTTTTTCTTATGCTATGTTGAGAGCAGAGATATGCGTTTAAGGAGATAGATATAACCGTTTAAGCTAAACCGAGGGGCAGGATAACCCAATGAATTGTTGTCATCATTTTCAACTTATGGCGACCTATAATCAGCGCCTGAATGTGCAGGTCTATCGGGCTTCAACCGGTTTAACTGCAGCAGAACTTGAAGAAGATCTGGGTGCGTTTTTTAAGTCTATTCTAGGGTCGCTGAATCATTTGCTCGTCGCAGATTTACTCTGGCTGTCACGGTTTGCAAAGCATTCGCTACGTTACCAATCTTTAACAGGCCTAAATGTATACCCTAAACCATCGGCCTTAGATGAGCAGTTATATGATACTTTAGATGCGTGCTGGATCGTCCGAAAGGATCTGGATGGAATAATTCAGGAGTGGTTGTCGAATGAGGTTTTGCAAGAAGATCTTGATCGTGACCTTACCTATACCAACAGTAAAGGTGTGGTGAGTAGCCGGAATTTTGCCGAGTTGTTATCACATTTTTTTAATCATCAGACACATCATCGTGGTCAGCTTAGTGCTTTACTTTATCGGAAAGGACTCGATATAGGTGTGACAGATTTTTTGATTGATATACCCGATGCTGTCTCAGGCAAATAATGGTTATCGAAAAATCATAGTGTATAAATCACTGTGACAATGGGCTAATCTCAATAGAAATAAACTCTTTACCTTCGCTCTTCACATTATATATAACTCGCTATTAGGCCAATTAGTCCGCCAAATACTCCTCCCCATACGACCAGCCAGCCAAGATGTTTTTTGATCATGTGTTGAATAATATTCTTCACCATGTCCGGTGTTAATTCGTTAAGGCGGGCGTCGACTATTTTCTCAATATGGACACTAATATCAGCGCTCAATTTTTCTGTACTGAGACTTTTGTGAATAGCGGCCTGAAAGCGTTCGCTTTGGGCTATTTCTTGTAATGCAGCTCGCATTTTCTCTGACACGGGCTGGCGTAATGGTTCAAGAGCTTCTGCACCGCCCACCATTTTAAGCATGGCGCCAAGAGAAGAGGCATTAATGGCATCGATCAGCTTTTGAAAGATATTGTCGTAATCGACAGCATCTAAAACGGGCGTGAGGTCTAAGGTCTTTTTGGCAGACTCTTCTTCCGATTGAATGAAGCGTTTAATGTTATCCGTGGTGAAGAATTGCAACATGATGATGTTTTTAATGCCGCTTTTAAAATCTTCGAATTGATTTGGAATAACACCTGATCCATACAGGAGTGGCACTCTCTCAAAGAGCATATGAATCGCCAGCCAATTTGTGATTGCACCAGAGAGTGCAAATAAACCGATGGATAATAATACGTCTGCATAGACTGGCGAGAGGAAACCGGCGATGACGAGAACAATGGCAATAAGGTTGGTGATGAGACTCTTATTCATAATATGAAGCTGATTTCAGTGTCAGGATGTGGGAAGAGGATTTTAGTTCATTATTAGCTTATTGAAGAGAATATTTAATCAGGTTTTGCTGTTTCAATAGGACATACCTCAGTTATTTACGCCGTGTTTATTTAGGCCCTTTATGGTGATCATATCGGGCCTTTCAAGGCTATGCGTAAATTAATTTAGCGCTTCACTTGGGCCGAAAATCTCATAATGCAGCTGCTCATCGGCTACGCCTAACTGGCGTAGAAGCGTGTGTATTGCTTGCATAAAAGGCAGCGGTCCGCAGAAGTAAAACTCGGCATCCAGTGGGCAATTTTCTTTTATGAGCTGCGCCGTCATATAACCTTCATGGTTATAATCAGTATCTTGTGTAGCACCTGCTACGTCATCATAAAAAACCACTTTTGTCAGGTTAGCTAAGTCGTTATCGAGAGCATTGATATGCTCACGAAAGGCGTGTGTCTGGCGATTACGAGTGCCATGAAACCAGGTGATTTTGCGTGGTGAGTGCTGACGAACTAAGTCATTCAGCATGCTAAGCATTGGTGTGACGCCGACACCGCCACTGATGAGAACAACGGGTTTATCTGAATCGTCTAAATAAAAATTGCCCGCCGGTGCATGCACTAAAATTGTATCGTCTACCTTGACGTTATCATGAAGGAAATTAGAAGCGACTCCTGCAGGTATGTCATGTTGTGGTGCGGGTTCACGTTTAACAGATATCCGATAGCTGTCGCTGTTATGTGAATCCGATAAGCTATATTGGCGCAGTTCTGTATTGGCCAGGCTCGCATCATTGATTTTTAAGCTGAGATATTGGCCCGGCTTATAGCTTGGTAAAGGCTGGCCATCTACAGGCTTTAAGTAGAAAGAAGTGATTTCGCTGCTTTGTTGAACCTTATTAACGACACGGAAAGGTTTAAAGCCTGACCAGCCACCAGCAGTATTTTTCATATTCTCATAGAGTGCTTTTTCTGCACCAATGAGAATGTTTGCCAGTTGACCGTACGCTTCTGCCCATGCATTGATCACATCGTCGCTAGCGACCTCGGCTCCTAGTACTTCGCGAATGGCTTTTAACAGGTTTCTGCCAACAATAGGATATTGTTCTGGTTGAATATCTAAACTGAAATGCTTAGTCGCAATGTTGTTGACCGCATCCCCAAGTGCTGCTAAACGATCGATATTGGCGGCATAACCTAAAATAGCGTTAGCAAGGGAGGCTGGCTGGCGGCCGTTGCTTTGGCTTGCCATATTGAATACATCTTTGAGTTCAGGGTTTTCTTCAAAGAGCAGATGGTAGAAATGTTGTGTGATCTCTTCTCCGCGTTCTTGAATGACAGGTACGGTTTGTTTAATGATCTCGATATTTGATGCCAGCATAGAAAGTCTCACTTATAGATGTATTTTTGATGCATTAAAATAGAAAGATATTAAAATGTCAATATAATACATTTTTTAAGACTGCCTGTGTGTTCGAATATTTCCAGGAAGGTTTGAATTTGAAGGCGTTTATCTGTTATTTGAAATATCTTAGCGGAAGCACTTTAATAGCATAAAAATTTAAAACTATGGGAGACCGGGTCTCCCATTCTTGTGTCGATCGCACTTATAACAGTACTTCAGTTGAATTTGCTGGTGCTTCCAGGCCAAAGCTAGCGACTGTGCTATTGGCAATAGATGTTATGTGAGTCGTGTTTGCAAAGTGTGCTTCAGTTGATGCACCTAAGACAGACAGTGGACTAATAGCTGCTGTGAAACCTTGGGCTGGTGTAGTCACTCCTGACGCTAAGTTATGTTCTACCGATTGTGCAGAAAAATCATTTAATCCACCGGCAAAAGCCTGTGAAGCGAAAAGTGCAGAGGTGATCAGGGCCGCGTTAATTAAAGTTTTCATGGTGTGTTACTCCAGTTGTTTAAGTTGATGGGTGTACTATAAAACCCGTTACTGAAACGAAACTGAAATAAGAAAACCTTTTTATATAATGTTTAAGTATTAAAAATCAGTCGTGCTAAACGCTATTCAATAAATAGAGGGGAATGCACTTGTCGTCTCTATGCTGTCAATAGAAACGACAAGTTGAGTTGAGAAAGCCTGTTGGTGGCCGGGTTACGCCTAAGCCGCTTGTTTTGCTTGTGCTTCCAACTCCGCCTTTAATGAAGGATCAAATTTCAGTTGGCGTGCTAGCTCATCCAGATAAGCTTTTTCCATAAAACTGTCTTCATCAACGATCAATAAGCTGGCCAGGTACATCTCTGCGGCCATTTCCGGGCTGCTTGCGTGACGAGCTATTTCCACTGGATTCAAGGGCTTATGTAGTTCCTGATCAAACCAGCGTTGTAACTCCGAGTCGTTTGTCAGACTAGCAATTCCCTGGTCAATTAAACGTCGCTCGTTTTCATCAATATGCCCATCTGCTTTTGCTGCGCCTATCATGGCGCATAATACAGCACGGCTATGTTTTTCTGCTTCTTGTGCGGGCAGGGCACTTAACGGGGTAGCGGCGGGAGCCGCAGCGGCTGCAGTTGAGGAATGGTTTTGCTGCGCTTGCCAGTTGTTATAGGCTTTGTAAGCAACGGTACCTAATGCCGCAAGACTGCCGTAAGTGAGCACTTTGCCACCTACTTTTCGCCCCGTTTTACTGCCGAGTAACAGGCCCAGTACGCCTCCAGCCAGCAATCCACCTTTATTATCGGAGAGCAGGCTGCCTAAGGAGGTGCTTTGTTGAGATGTATCTCCTTGAGTTGAGGCAGTGCTATCGGTATTTTTGTTTTGTAAAAAATCAGTCCCGGATTTTAGCAGTTGATCCAGCAGGCTTCGAGTGTCCATAAAATATCCCGATATTTGATTAAGATAAAAATTCGACATTGCTTATCCGGATAAATTCCAAAGACAGGAAAAGTTTCACACAGCGCAGGGCGGATGGGACAGGTGAACTTTACTCTACAAAAACTCTATTTTGAGATGGGCCCGGAAAGGTTGCATGATGAGCTGCCCTTTGCCCTCGAATACGGAAATAAAGTGCTTCGTTATTGAACTTTATAACTAACGAGATATGATTCTGCACTAGGGATTAATTTATAGGAAATAGAAGTGATACCCAAGAAATATACGTCATATGTTTTCGCATTTTTTATGGCTTTGCTGATGTCATGCTTAATGTCGCTTTTAATTAGCATTTTCAATGTTGGTTTAGTCGATGGCATTATATTAATTTGGCTCAAAGCCTGGTCTTTTGCATTTTCTGTGGCCTTTCCAATGGTAATTATTGTATCTCCAGCGGTAAGAAAGTTGGTAAATTTAGTAGTTGATGACAGTGAATAAAACACAGCAGAAGACAGATTAAACAAAGCAGCAAAAACTAAACGTTCGTTTTAATTTGCACGGGGTTAATCATCGACATTTATTTTTCCTATTTGAAATGATTTTGTTTATATTTCGTTAGCTAGGTGTCTATAATATCAGACAAAATTCTCCTGTTAGCCTGAAAGGTTCAGGCATAAAGGTAAGCGAGAGTTATTTCAATAGGGATGAGTTGTTCTATGGATACTGAACTGCTTCCATGGGTACTGAATACCTTCTGTTTGTAACAAAGTACACGCTTTGATGGAAATGTTTGACCTAAAGGGATTTGAAATGGGACGTTGTACAGAATTACCTTCAATTCCACTACACATCAAGCTTCTCTATTTTGTAAGTCCAATTGCCGCGGTCCTGCTCGCTTTTTTGATTGAGTTTAACGGGTTAGCACAGTCATTCGAGGACGAGGTAGATACCGCTGTTTATCAAATAGAAACCAAAGTAAATTCTTTTGAGGTGGCATTAGAAGGGTTTGCTAACTTTATCGCCATCTCTCATGATATCCAAGATGATCAGATTCGTGCGTATGCTCAAGGTATTCGAAGGCTATACCCTGATCTGTATATGTTTGAAATTGCCAGTAAAGTGCCATATTCTGCTCGAGACTCTTTTGAACGTTTAATGCGAATAAAAGGTTATCCTGACTTCAGAATACATGGATTTGATTATACTGGCACCCGACAGGTAACGACTGTTGCGGAAAAACAATTTTACTATCCCATTCGTTTTATCGAGCCTGAGTCTCCAGAGGTAATGGAGGTACTTGGATTAGATCTTGCGAGCTCATCAAGTATTTTAATTGACACCCTGGTTGGGTCTTTAAAAGCCCTAAGACCTCTTGCCTCAAGGCCGTTTGAGCTTCTTGAAGGGGGCAAAGGGTACGTTATATATCGGCCAGCCGTGGCTATGCCAAATGTCCAGCTTGATGATGCAAAGATGCCGTTTTTAAATTTTGCTATGTTGGCAATAAGAGGGAAGGATTTGCTTCCCAACTGGTTAATGGAGCAAAGTGGCTACCGTTCCACTCTCTCTTTTTCTAGGGTAAATACTGAAGATGTAGCAGAGGTGTTGGTCGAACCGATCAAGACTGATGCATCTGCCTACCCACTGTATACATACACAAAAACAGTGCAGGTGGAGAATGAGTCCCAACCTTTCAGACTAACGCTGGAAAAAGACATTAGTTGGAAGGCTTTCAACTGGTTACAGATTCTGGGCATTACATTGGCAGGTGTTCTGTTTTTCTATTATTTAACCAGCAGACTATCAAAAGCCCACAGCAGAGATATTTTGGCTAAATATGAAAGAGACAAACTTTACAGTCAGGCAAACTTTGATCTACTAACGGGGTTGCCTAATACCAACCTGTTAATGGACCGGGCGGAACAAGCTATTCGAATGGCAGAGCGCTCCGGTAGTATTGTCGCAATCTGCTATCTGGATTTAAATAAATTTAAAGTGGTTAATGATACATGGGGGCATGATGCAGGTAATGAACTGCTCATTCAAATAGCACTGAGATTAAAGCAGGCGTTAAGGGCTGAAGACACTGTAGCTCGCATTCATGGCGACGAGTTTGTCATCCTGCTCCCAGAGGTCAACAAGTTATCTGCATGGGACTACAACATTCCAGATAAATTGCTTTCTATTTTTGATCAGCCCTTTGATATTGCAGGCCAGTCTCTGGATATTACAGGTAGCTTCGGTGTTTCCTCCTATCCGAAAGATGGGCGCGATCTCGAAACATTAGTGGGTGTAAGTGATAAACGAATGTATATACATAAACACGAGCTCAACGCCCTCATGGGTTAGAGTAATTGGGGTCAGAGCAACAATTCTCAATTCAAGACCAACGCACCTGCTATTTTGCTACCTTAATTCCGTTTCGCTCGAGTATTTTCAATGCTTTCCCGATATCAGGGTTGGCTGGGTCGATCTCAGCATCCACTTCGGTGAACATTTCTGCCGATCGACTTTCCCGACTTGTTAACTCCAGCATCGAGCCGCCCCCCGCACCATAGGTGAATGCATGGACCGTATTCCCCGGAACATGGACTAACGTACCAGGTGCGCATAAGTACTTTTCCTCACCGCATTGAAACGAAATTTCGCCCGACAACACAAAAAACGCCTCGTCCCATCCGTGACTGTGAGGTGGCGGGCCGCTTCCTTCTTCACCCTGCTGATGTGTTATCCCGTAAGCGCCTATCTGTGAGGCGGCAGCCAGTACAGTGACGTCGGTTCCAAATACCTTGAGTGAAGCTGGTCGGTCATTAGGAGTTACTACGATGTACTTGTCCATAGTTCGGTCTCCAGGAGTTAATTGGGGTCAGAGCAACAATCCTTTAATTCAGGCAATTGGGGTCAGAATAACAATTCTTTATGTCTGTTTATAGTCTTCGATCAACCGCTTGATCTGAATGGATTCACAGCGAATTAGGTCGCTCAACGATTCAAAGCGGTCAAACGAAGGCCACAACCACTCTGATTATTAAACCAAGCTGACACGAAATGTCGGCGATAAACATAGGCGCAGATATCGTGCTAAACAGGCTTAACTTAGTGTAATTCTAGTCTGACCCCAACTATACTGAAGACTCGTAGTCGAGACTCAAAAGGATCAATTGATTTTTTAAACGTACTTTTCGTGCGCTCATTACACCTCCACTCAAAAAGCTGAGATATTAACTATGCTTGAGCAGTTTCAGACATTTATTACACCCATTTTAGAATCATTCGGCGACAGTCCGATGATACAAGCGACAATGGTGGTATTAATTTCCTTCGTTATAGCCTCTATTTTCAAATATATCGTTATTGCCGGCTTAAAAAGAATAATAGCGCGCTCGAAAATAAATCTCGCCAATGGCTTTTGGGCGCTACTACATGGGCCTATTTACTATACGGTTCTTCTCATCGGTCTATCTAGCGCAATATCGATTTTACAGCCAAAATATTTATTTATATGGCTGTCGATCCTAACGTCTATTGGCATGCTTATATGGACATTGTTTTTGTTAAGAGGCAATAGAGTTTTACTTCAAAGCCTTGCTTTAAACCCGGCTCGCTTCCTAAGCGTTAATCATAAAACCTTGCCGCTCTTTCAGAATATTCTGAATATCGTAATTATTATCCTTTCTGTATATTTAATTTTCTCTATCTGGAATGTAGATATGACGGCATGGCTCGCATCTGCGGGTATCGTCGGTATTGCCGTTGGTTTTGCTGCCAAAGACACCTTGGCCAATTTGTTTTCGGGGGTGTTTATTATGGCAGACGCGCCCTATAAAGTGGGCGATTATGTTGTCTTAGATTCCGGAGAGCGGGGTGAAATTACGCATATAGGGCTGCGCAGCACGCGAATGCTAACAAGAGACGATATTGAAATTACCATTCCGAATTCAGTCATAGGCAATACTAAAATTGTCAATGAGTCTGGCGGACCACATGAAAAGTCGCGCTGCCGCTTACCTATTGGCGTGTCTTATGATGCAGATATCGACTTGGTTCGCAGCGTGTTAATGGCAGTAGCCAACAATGATAAATCGATTTGCATGGACCCTGAACCTCGGGTGAGGTTTCGTCGATTTAGCGGCTCATCGCTCGATTTTGAATTACTAGTATGGATAGACAGACCCGCAATTAAGGGGCGTATCATCGATATTCTCAATTGTTCAATATTGAAGGAATTCAGGGCGAATAATATTGAAATCCCTTACGCCAAACAAGATTTGTATATTAAAGAAATGCCATCTCAAAAGTAAGATTGAAAATTTGTTTAGGATATCCGCATGCTAGCGCCAATTGGCGCTAGCATGGTCATTCTCTTCAGTTTTGTAGTCCGGTCGAAAGTCCGGTTGAAAGCCCGATCGAAAGTCCGGCCGAAGTTCCGGCTTACAACAACACGACAGCATAATCGCGTGGGCCGCTGGTGTTTTGTAAAATAAGGTGCTTTTGTTATTTAATGATATATGTTGCAAACAGACCCACACCCAGCGCAATGGTCACGCTGCTGAACGTCCCCAGCATGATGTACTCGGTAAGTTTCATATCTTTGCTTTTTGACAGGTCGTTGAAACGGAATACGCTTTTTGCAGCGAGTAAAAATCCAATACCACTCAACAGATCAAGCAGTACGAAACTAAGTACCAACCAGCGTTCCAGATAACCTATGGTTTCACCGGCAGACTTAAGGCTACCGACGCTAGCACCCTCTGTGAATACGCTACTTGCATCGGTAGTGATATCAGTACCTGCATTGGCTCTGTCCAGATGAGGCGTCCATTTTTTAAGAATCAGGCTGATGATGATAGAGGCCGGTTTCGCGCAAATAATGTAAGCCATCGCTATTATCAGCGATTTTTCGTTGATTATATTGATTAGCCCAGATGTTACTGTGCCCAGGTTCCAGCCATCAAGCCATCCCCAAACAGCGATCAGGCAAAGAATATGCAGTGCCTGATCGAGCAGAAACCATCTCAAATTAGGTTGAAGGTAGGATTTTAGCAGGTCGATGCTCAGGTGGCAGATAAGGATGAAAGCTGCCAGCGCCACACAGGTGAGTAAACTGATGGGACTGAACAGTATTAAAATTAAAAAAGTCAGAATCCCATGGACGCCCGCATGTTTGTAGAGTGAAGGTGATTTAAAATGTTTGCGGTAGCGGCATATGACCCACGGGTTTGGTTGCAGGTAAAAATCACCGATGACGTGAGCGATGATCAGTAACAGAAGTAAGCTGATGTCATTCATTGAATATTATCCGCCAATGTCTTTTCAAAGCAGAGTACATAATCACGAATCAAAATGGCACCACTGCGGCGTAACAGTTTACTGGCATTTGACCGGCTTCCGCCTATCTGTTTGGCGACTTGTTGGTGGTCGCCAAAGTCACAGCGAATATAGGCTAAAACAGCCTCTGCCTGTTTTGGGGTGATGCTTGAAAGTTGAAAGTTTAAGAATTGAGTCGCTAATTGCAGTTGGTTATTCAGTGGAGTGATGTTGCTGAGGAGTGCAATATCACTGTTTTTCAGCGCCTCTAAACCCATTCCGGAGAGTTCGAATGCTTCGCCGCTGGACGTGCCGCTGTTGTTTCTCAAATCGCGGTATCCGCCTACCCCTAATGCCAAGCGAACCTCTACTGGGGCATTAGGTGAAGAGGCGATCAGTGCCATTTTCAATAACAGTGCGCAGCGCATAGCAGGGATAGGGTCTTTAAATGTCACCTGAAAACTATCACCGCGAAATATTTCATACACGCCGGCGTAGTGTTCTTTTATTTCGGTAAGTGTTTGCTGCAAACTGTACAGCATCGTGTCGTAATGTTTCGCATCAATGTTCCGCGAGTTGACAATATCGCCTGTTAATACTGAGAGGGTGGACATTAGCTTTCTCTGATTGCAGCGTAGCTCAAATAAAACCATTAATGGTTCCTTAAGTCAAATTGAACCGAAAATGGTCCCATTGATAGAAAGGTCCGTTTTTGGTTCCAGTTGAAAGCACTGAGTCAGTGGGCAGGCGTTACAAAAAATATGAAGTGAAGCGGCAAAAGAGATGACAGGGAAGAAGGCAGGAGGAATATATCGCTCCTGCCTGAGGGGATTAGCCGCGCTTGCTTAGTTTCTTTTCCATGGCCAACTGGTCTGCCAGATACTCTTCATAGGTACCCTGGAAATCGATCAGTTTTTTACCTTTGATCTCGATGACACGGGTGGCCAATGAGGAGACGAACTCACGGTCGTGGCTGACGAAAATCAGAGTGCCTGGGTAATGTTCCAGTGCCATGTTTAACGCTTCTATCGCTTCCATATCCAGATGGTTGGTCGGTTCGTCCATAATCAGAACGTTGGGATCAGACATCATCAACTTGCCGAACAGCAGACGGTTCTTTTCACCACCGGAGCAGACTTTGGCTTTTTTGTTGTAGTCATCAGCCGAAAACAACAGCCGTCCGAGTGTTGAGCGCACAATCTGATCGCCATGGTTGGGTTTACGCCACTGGCTCATCCAATCGAACAGATTAAGATCCGAGTTAAAGTCAGCGCTGCTGTCCTGTGGGCAGTAGCCGAAATTGACGTTTTCTGACCACTTAACAACACCTTGCTTAGGGCTTAACTGGCCTAGCAAACAACGTAACAGGGTCGTTTTGCCTGCACCATTTTCACCGATGATAGCTAAGCGGCTACCCGCATCCAGGATGATGTTGCCACCTGTGAATAGCGGCTCTCCATCAAACGCATGTCCCAGGTCTTCCAAAACAAGTGCCTGACGAAACAGTTTCTTATCTTGATTGAAGCGGATAAAAGGGTTAATACGGCTGGAAGGTTTTACTTCATCCAACTGGATTTTATCGATCTTTTTCGCACGTGATGTTGCTTGTTTAGCTTTAGAAGCATTAGCAGAAAAACGGCTGACAAATTGCTGCAAGTCGGCTATTTGTGCGCTCTTTTTAGCGTTCTCAGAGAGCAGACGCTCCTGTACCTGAGTTGCCGCCATCATAAAGTCGTCATAGTTGCCTGGATAAACACGCAGCTCGCGATAGTCGATATCAGCCATATGAGTACAAACCGCATTCAGGAAATGGCGATCATGCGAGATGATGACCATGGTACTCTTGCGCTCGTTAAGTAGCGCTTCCAACCAGCGAATGGAGTTGATATCCAGGTTGTTGGTTGGCTCATCCAACAGCAAAATATCCGGGTCTGAAAACAGCGCTTGAGCGAGTAGCACGCGTAATTTCCAACCGGGTGCAACACTGCTCATCGGACCATAAAACAGGGACTGATCAATACCGGCACCCAGCAATATTTCTTCTGCACGGCTTTCTGCACTGTAGCCATCCATCTCGGCAAAGATGACTTCGAGTTCTGCAACTTTCATCCCTTCCTCTTCAGACATCTCCGGCAGGGAGTAGATACGCTCGCGTTCCTGTTTGATCTCCCATAGCTCTTTGTGGCCCATGATGACCGTATTAACCACACTGAACTGTTCAAAGGCGAACTGGTCCTGATGCAGTTTACCGACACGTTGGTTCGCGGAGATCGAGACATTACCGGAAGTAGGCGCAAGGCTACCGTCCAGAATCTTCATAAAGGTGGTTTTTCCGCAGCCATTTGCGCCAATCAGGCCGTAACGATTACCGTTGCCAAATTTTACTGAGATATTTTCGAACAATGGCGTGGTGCCAAATTGCATGGTGATGTTTGCGGTGGAGATCAATGAATTATTCCTGAATCTGGGAAGCGTTTAAAAATGCTGCATAAGCGGTACGGTACTATAAAGGATTGCGGAGTGATTCAAAGGGGTAATGTGCAAATAATTGGATGATTTTTGTTCAAATGAGAGTAAAAGCGCCTCTCGACATCCTGTTTGGGATTGAGTGTGTGAAATTTGAGAATGAATGCGCTTAAACGTAGAAAAAAGGATAGACAGAATACGAGCATACGACGCTAGAATAGACGGCTTGATGTTGTCTGTTGGTGATCGTCCATTCAGAGTATTTTAATAAGGCAGGTTGGCCAGAGATCTCTTTTGAGATAGTAGAGTGACAGAGACCGTTATACAGAATCGATATACAGAGCGGTTATACAGAACCGATTTACAGCAGCTTATAGAGAAGCATTACAGAGAAGGCTACGTGAAGACCAGTCAGCGTTTGCAGCAAATTGATAAGATGATTGCCCAACCCTACGAACATATCTGGGATTGCTGTTGCGATCATGGCTTGTTGGGTTATTTATTATTGCGTCGCGATGCTGCTCGGACAGTGCATTTTGTTGATGTGATTGAGCCACTGATAGCAGAGGTGCGAGGTAAATTACAGCGTTACTTTACGGAGGGTTTTCCTGAGCATGCCTGGCAGGTGCATTGTACAGATGTGGCAAAACTACAGTTGTCTGAGGCCGCGTTGGCGAACGCTGATAGCATACATCTGATTATTATTGCCGGTGTGGGCGGGGATCTGTTAATTGAGTTGGTAGAGGGCTTGGTTAACGCCAACCCTACACAAAAAATGGAATTTCTGTTGTGCCCTGTACTGCATAACTACAAAGTGCGGGCAGCGCTTGTCGACATGAACTTTGGGCTGATCAATGAGCACCTGATCTGTGAAAATAATCGTTTCTATGAAATTTTGCATGTAGCGATGGGCGTTGAGCAGCCTATTTCACTGACGGGGTCGCTTATGTGGGATCTGTCCCGGGAAGAGGATCTGACGTATTTAGAGCGCACTATCAGCCATTATCAACGCATGGCGCAAAACCCGAACCGGGATGTAGAGCAAATTCTTTTCGATTATAAGGCGTTGCGCCCTGAGTGCAGCGCCCGGTTGGTTGAGTCTTAATCTGCGAAAACTACTGTCCTGTCGCCATTTAAAAAGACCCGTTGTTCGACATGATAGCGGACAGCCCGAGATAAGGTCAGACGTTCGATATCGCGGCCTTTGGCAATCAGGTCTTGCGGGTAGTAAGTGTGGTCAACGGGTTCAATACCCTGCGCAATGATGGGGCCCTCATCCAGATCATCGTTGATATAGTGTGCGGTAGCGCCAACGGTTTTAACACCCTTTTCATAGGCTTGATGATACGGTTTAGCACCTTTGAAGCCAGGCAGCAGTGAGTGGTGAATGTTGATTGCCCAGCCTTCTAACTGCTGACACATATTTGACGATAACACCTGCATATAACGTGCAAGCACGACTAATTCTGCATCCGAGTCCTTGATGATTTTCATCACCTTGGCTTCTTGCTCCGCTTTAGAGGCTGCGGTGACAGGTAGGTGATAGTAAGGAATGCCATGCCACTCAGCTAACGATGCCAAATCAGGATGGTTGGAGATAATAGCGGGAATTTCGATGGATAGCTGACCAATCCGGTGTTTATAAAGAAGATCGTTCAGGCAGTGATCAAACTTAGAAACCATAATCACTACTTTGGGTTTGTCAGCGGTAGAGCGCAGCCGCCATTGCATGCCAAACTTCCCGGCCCTCACTGCAAACTGACGTCGGAAATCCGCTTCATCAAAAGCCTCTTCAACTCTGAACTGCGCGCGGATAAAAAATTGGTTGCTATGGCAATCATCGAAAGAGTTCAACTCAGTGACGTAATGCTGATGCTGATATAAAAGCCCCGTGACGGCATCAATCGTACCTAAACGACTTGGGCATTGAGCGGTAAGAATCCAGTTACTCGTGGTCATCACTCTATCTCCGGGGAAATAACGAAACTCATTGAGTGTATTAAGTATAAAGGTATCACACTCACATACTAATTATGCCGCTTTAGCATGCGCTTTATGCGCTGATGATTGATTCATAGTAATAAAGCGCACCCGTCCGCCAACAGCCAGTTGTAATGTCTGGAATGTGGCTTGGTCGATAATGATATCGCCGTTTTCGTTGAGGTTTCCCGGGGCTAATGCAACACGATAGTTATCCAGATCTTCATTGCTGATCAGGTACATTTGCGATGAAGCGGGTAGGCTGTCGGTTACCTGAAAGTGGCTGCTATTACTGTCTTTGACACTGCGTATCTCTTTGATATCTGCCTGTACCGAAGGGCCTCCGTCAAACAGATCGACATAACCTGTGAATTGAAACCCTTCTTTTTTCAGCATATATAAAGCGGGCGCAGAAGAGTCGTGAGGTTTGCCAATCACGTCTTGTGCTTCCTGCGGTAGCAAGTTGATATAGATGGGGTACTTGGGCATCAGATCAGAGATAAACTGCGAACCCTTCAGTGCAGCGGTATTTACGGCATCCTGAAACTCAATACCAAAGAAAGGTTTGCCTAAGTTATCCCACAACGGAGACCGTCCATTTTCATCCTGCCAGCCACGTAGCTCGGCCATAACCTGATCGCCGAAACGTTGTGGGAAATCAGCCATTGCGAGAAAACGTGCACGTGAAAGAAACTGCCCGACGCCGGGTTTACGGTATTCCGGTAACAGATAGATAGAGCCGACCTCAGTAGAGCCGGTGTAATCATTGACGATATTAAGGACTTGGGTTTTACGAATAATATCCAGGTCGCTGCTGCTACTCACCAGTGTGGATATTTTGTAAGAATAAAAAGGGCGCTTAAGCCCTACACCGGTGTATATAGCAGTGGTGCCGGCAAGGTGTCCGGTAGCCGTATCTTCCAGTACCATGAAATAGGTGTTGCTATCCGCTGCCGGAAGGGCAGAGTTAAAGGCTTGAGCCGATGCAGTAATTTTTTCCTGCCATGCGGCTTCATCAGCAGGCATTGACGTCATCCCTTTGCCGACAGCACGAGAGATATTCATCAGATCATCCAGATCACTTTCTTTGCAGGGGCGAATAATCAGCATGTTGGGCTCGCTTATATCTCATTGTTATTTTTGTATTTTACGCGCGGGCTGACAAAATGAGCTGTTTAAATAGGCGCTTGGTGAGCAATAAAATACGGAAATAATAGTCCATGCCAAATTTAATTCGGATAGAAAGCAAAAGTTATAGGTGTGTGATTTTGTAGTTATTTAATTTGATAACATATATTTACGAGTAGTGAAGGAGTGATTAAATAGCAGTGCAGAAATAGCGAAGTGGTATGTGGAGTATGGGGCGAAATATTATTTCGTGACTGGTGCGAAGCTATCAGCTACTTATCTTACACAGCAGTCACTCTAAAAGCGTGAGGCAACAGAGATAGGGAACGGCTTAGGGTAAAGCGTTAAACAGCGCTGTAAGCGAGTTCATCAACTTCCTTTGCAGATCTGTGCTGTTTGATGATCTCTCGTGCAGTGCGTGTGCACTTACCACAGCAGCTACCCAGCGATAACGATTTGTTCAGATCAGAGACGCTCGTAGCGCCTTCATCGAGGGCATTTTTAATTTGTGAATCAGTTACTGCGTTACAAATACAAATATACATGATGATAGAACCTGATATGCTAAAACCTATATGTTATTAAGATTGATAATAATTCTCATGTAGATTTAAAGCAAGCTTTGGTCGAATTTTAATCCTAACGTATGACTTTTGCCGCGCATCGTTTTAAGCTTCATGTGTTTTATAAACTTAAGTAAAGTCTGCCGGAGGGTCTTATGCAGGGTGATAAGCAGGTGATAAGTATGCTCAACAAGGTTTTGACGGCTGAGCTGACATCTATTAATCAGTTTTTTTTGCATGCTCGTATGTATAAGCACTGGGGACTGGATGAGTTGAATGAAAAGTCCTATAAAAAATCTATCAAAGATATGAAGCAGGCTGATGCCCTGATCGAGCGAATTTTGTTCCTTGAAGGATTGCCTAATCTTCAGCATCTTGAGCGGTTACGGATTGGCGAGCATACCGCTGAGATGCTGCAATGCGATCTGGATTTTGAGATGGAGCAATTGGCGCTGCTTCGTCAAGCCATTGCGTTGTGTGAAACCCAATCTGACTATGTTAGCCGTTATATGCTGGAAGAGATTCTTGAAGCCGAAGAAGGGCATCTCGATTGGATTGAGGCGCAGCAGCATCTGATTAGCCAGATGAGTATCGCAAATTATCTACAGAGCAAGCTTTAACCGGGCGGAGAGAAGATATGAAAGGTAATCAACGTGTTATTGACGGCTTGAACTCGTTGCTGGCAATGGAACTGGCGGCCATGGATCAGTACTTTATCCACTCACGCATGTACGATGACTGGGGGTTAAGCAAACTGTTTGTGCGTATCGATCATGAAGTCGAAGATGAAAAGGGGCATGCCGCGTTACTGATTGAGCGTATGCTTTTTCTCGAAGGCATACCTGATATGGTGACGCGAGAAGGTTTAAAAATCGGTTCTGATGTTGCCGAGATGATAGAAAGCGATCTGCGTATTGAATATACCGTGGCCGATCAGCTCAAAGCAGTGATTAAAATCTGTGAAGAAGAGCAGGATTATCAGTCTCGGGAGATTCTTGAGAAGCTGTTGGAAGATACAGAGGTTGATCATGCCTATTGGCTTGAGCAGCAATTGGGCCTTATTAAGATGATTGGGCTGGAAAACTACCTGCAGTCGCAGATGTAACTTATTCTTTGTCAGATGATCGATAAAAGCGGCCATTTCTCGGAAAGGGAGCCGCTTTTTAGTTAGCTTCTTTTGTGCATGAGTATAGAGGTAGCTCGAGTAGAGGAGTGCCTCTGGTATCCATGAGTGCTGAGGCTTTTTGTCGATGCTTTACGTAATCTGGTGAATAATTGGTACCCTATGCAGATTGAAAATAGTAAGAATTGGATTGTTTTATGACGCTGGACCGTATCAATCGAAAGATTCTTGCAGTGCTTCAAAAAGAAGCACGCATCACTAATCAGGATCTGGCGGAAAGGGTAAGCCTCTCCCCGAGTTCCTGTTTACATCGGGTGAAAAAATTAGAAGAAGAAGGATTGATCGGTCCGTATCTGACTGTGCTAAATCTGCCAAAATTATGTCGCAGTGTCACGGTGATTGCGACCGTCAGTTTAAAGGATCAGAGCACTGAGGCGTTTCGTCTGTTTCGTCAGGCAGCCCAAGGTATTCCTGAAGTCGTTGAGTGTGATACGGTGAGTGGTGTCTTTGATTTTTTTCTTAAAATAGTGGCACCAGACATGCTGAGATATAACGCCATTAATGACCGATTACTCGATCTGATACCCGGGCAAATTAATATTAGCAGTCATGTTGTCCTTGAAAGCGGCAAGCCCTTTCGTGGTTACCCGCTGGATCAGTTGTTGGATGATTAGTAAATCAAGCCTATCAGGTGACAGGCTTGATGGGTGTTAAATAGGCTATCCGATTCAGCTGTTAATTAACGGCAGCAATGACAGAGATTTCTACCAGCAGCTCAGGAGAAGCCATCTTCGCCTCTACACAAGCGCGGGCAGGGGCTTTGCCTTCCTCAACCCATGCATCCCAAACACTGTTCATCTCGGCAAACAGGCTCATATCTTTCAGGTAGATAGTGGCTGACAGGATACTTTCTTTTGAACTGCCGACAGACTCCAGCAGAGAAACAACTTTTGCCAGCATGGTCTGTGTTTGTTGTGTAATACCCGCGGTGCGATCTTCTGCTACCTGGCCACAAAGATAAACGGTTTTGTTATGTACCACTGCGCGGCTCATGCGGACGCCGGTTTCATAGCGAGTGATCGACATTGTTTGTATACCTTTAGTTAGTTAAAAGTGAGTTAAAGAAGATTCAAAAGTTCGTTCAAAGCGCTCATGAAAAAGCAGCTTTTGATAAATCGTATCTGATAGACAATAGTAATATATGTCTATCAGGAGATTTTCATTTTTTTTGAGTTTATTCAGCCAAATCCGCTTTTTCGTCAAGGCTCAGCAACCCAAGTGACCAAGTTGCACTTGTAGATATTTTCCCATTGATGGTCAATTTTGAAGATAAGAATCAGCGCTGGGTTTTGCATGTCGCAAACACGTTGCTTCCTATATTAATGAATTTCTACAAGTTAACGGGCAGTGGGCTTATCTGCTTCATCCAACGATTTTTCAAGTTAAGGCAGACTGTATTTTAATCATAGTCTAATCATATATGATTGTATATTTATCATATATGATTTATTGTTTGGTTTTTATGCGGAGATACTTATGAATAAGTCTATAGAAATATCAGCAACTACTTACTCACGATTAGAAGCGCTGGCTGAGGGGTTTGATACTCCGGAATCAGTGATTATTCGCTTGCTGGATAAAATGGATGGAAATACAGATACAAAACCAACGCTAGCGTTTTATCCTAGCGATGAGCAGCAGTTTAAGCTCAGGCTGATTGAAACCAAAGAAGCTGAAGTTGTGATTTACAAGGTTGATGGGAGCAGAGAGATCAGCAGATGGAAAGCCAATCGCTTAAGTGAATCTTCTAATTTAAGAGGAAACCTTTGGTCTGGATTTTTAAGAGGATGGAGAGGCAAAGGAATAAAGAGTGTCGAGCTTACTATTTTGCCAAAAGCTTTAAATGTACCCAATGATGATATCGCGCAAAGAAAGGCTTTAGCGTTGTCACTTGGCTTAACATACGATGAGATCTGCGGCTTGGATTATGAAGTATCGGAGAATACTGGTGATGATGGCCTTTTATATAACTACATCATTCAGTTCAGTGAAGATTGTAATAGAGACACACTGGCAAAAATAGATGGGTTAGATGAGAACTTATCGATCAGTGTTGATAGCGCCACTTTTCAAAATTGAGTAAATGCCGTCAGGTAGTAAATAATAAGGCTGCGTGTAAATTATATGCTTGTGCAATCAAGCTGTCGGTTTCGATGATAGAGTAAAAAATAAAAAAACCGGGCTTTCACCCGGTGACAGAAGAGCGACAACTAATCAAGAGATTTCCTGCAAGTCAGGTTTGTTGGAAGGGATAAACAGAGCCTAGATCTAAGATCTGTGTAAGTTCATCCAGTGCACGCCGAGATTCCAGCAGTAGTTGTGGATCGGCTAGGTCTGCTTCTGTGATACGGTCGCGGTAATGTTGCTCAACCCATTGAATCAGATGAGAATAAAGTGCTGCACTCATCAGGGTGTTCGGGTTACACGCAGCTTGTTCCTGTTCATTAAGTACCACGCGTAAGCGCAGGCATGCAGGCCCGCCGCCGTTGCTCATGCTCTGTTTCAGATCGAAGACTTTCAACTCGTTAATCGGTGAATCACCGTCGCGTAGTTCAGTTAGGTAATCCCAGACAGCGGGTATTTGCTGGCATTCTTCAGGAATAGCAATCACGGTTTTGCCTTTGATAGAAAGTAGCTGGCTGTTGAACAGATAGCTTTTTACGGCATTTTCAACAGAGACGCGTGCACTGGGCACTTCAATCACAGTGAACTGATTGTTCATGGCAGCAGTGAGCTGTTTCAGCACTTTGGCTTGATTTAAAAAGGCTTCCTGATGGCAGAACATCAGGTCACGGTTACCCACCGCAATAACATCGTTATGGAATACGCCTTTATCGATCACATCCGGGTTCTGTTGAGCATAAACGACCCCTTTATCCTGCAAACCATGTAAACGCGCTACGGCTGCAGATGCCTCGTAAGTATGACGGGCAGGGTAGCGAACCGGTGCAGGCTTGCTGCTATCAAATGCATAACGGCCATAGACGAAGAATTCAACACCGGCGTGGCCATACTCATGGCAGAAACGCGTATGGTTTGCTGCACCTTCATCACCAAAGTGTTCTACACCCGGTAGTGCCTGGTGATGAGAGAAATAGCGCTCATCACTGAAGGTCGCTTTAAGAATACGGCCGGTTACTTCATGCTCAATGGAACGATGAAATTTATTGGTCAGGTTTGCTGGCGTAAAATGGACTTTGCCATCGGTCGTGTCAGCACTGGGTGATACGGTGGCGGCATTGGCTGTCCACATGCTGGAAGCCGAGCAGCAGGCTGCCAGGATTTTAGGTGCTTGCTGTCTGGCGGCTTGAAGAACGTCAGCATCCGTGCCGGTAAAACCAAGGCGGCGCAGCGTATTGAGGTCAGGGCGTTCTTGTGGCGCAAGGACTCCCTGCGTCATACCGGCATCGTGCAGGACTTTCATTTTAGCTAAGCCCTGTAGTGCTGCTTGTTTCGGGTTTGATGCCTGGGCAGAGTGGCTCTGTGAAGCAACGTTGCCAAATGATAGGCCAGCGTAGTTGTGTGTTGGTCCGACCAGCCCATCAAAATTGGCTTCTACCGCATTTATAGTGGATGTCATCTCAATCTCCATTGGGCTTAGTTGAGTGTCAGGCCTGGGGATAGCGTGTCTGGCAATGAAAGATGATCTGCTTCAATGCCGGCAACAGGATAAGCGCAGTAGTCTGCGGCATAATAGGCGCTGGCGCGGTGGTTACCACTGGCACCAATGCCGCCAAATGGTGCCGCGCTGCTGGCACCTGTTAGTTGCTTGTTCCAGTTGACGATGCCGGCACGGATATGGCGATAAAAGTGATCGAAGTGTTGGGCATTATCGCTGAACAGACCGGCAGATAAGCCAAACTGCGTAGCATTCGCCTGACGGATAGCGTCATCGAAATCAGTGTAACGGATCACTTTTAACAGCGGGCCAAAGTGTTCGTCATCGGGCATGTTTTTAACGGCTGTTACGTCGATCAAGCCCGGTGACAGCAGTCCGGTGCCTGCTTTTATTTTTTCCAGTTTGAGTAGCGAAGTAGCCCCCATGTCCAGTAGTTGTTGCTGTACGGCGACCATGCCATCGGCGGCCGCTTCAGAGATAAGGCTACCCATGAAAGGAGCCGGTTCATCAAACTGACCACCTACCCTAATCTGGCTGACGGCTGTTTTGAGCTGCTCAAGGAACTGATCGCCGCTTGCGTTTAACGGTACAAATAAGCGACGAGCACAGGTGCAGCGTTGGCCTGAGGTGATATAAGCAGATTGAATGGTTTCGTGTACGGCCGCTTTAATGTCACTGATCTCATCGATGATCAGTGGGTTGTTACCGCCCATTTCCAGTGCGAGAATTTTTCCCGGATGACCCGCAAATTGTTCGTGGAGCAGATGGCCGGTGCGCGAGCTGCCGGTGAAGAAAAGTCCATCAATATCCGGGGTCGATGCCAGGGCTATTCCGGTCTCTTTTTCGCCTTGAACCAGGTTGATCACACCGGCAGGTAAACCTGATTTTTCCCACAGTGAGGTCATCAGTTCAGCTACTTTAGGCGTGAGTTCACTTGGCTTGAAAATAACCGTATTGCCTGCCAGTAAAGCCGGAACGATGTGGCCATTAGGTAAGTGAGCCGGGAAGTTGTAAGGGCCGAAAATAGCCACAACACCGTGAGGCTTATGACGCAGCACAGCCGTTGCTCCGGCCATATCACTGCTGCGCTCGCCAGTACGTTCGATGGACGCTTTGATTGAGATCTCGATTTTACCAATAACGGCAGCGGCTTCGGTTTGTGTCTCCCAGAAAGGCTTGCCGGTTTCTTCTGCGATGGTGCGCGCCAATAGCATCTTATTTTCGCTTAGCTGTTCAGCATAACGGCGAACCTGTTCGCAACGTTGTTCGAAACTTAGATTTGCCCATCCGGCACTGGCAGTCCTCGCTGCAGAGACTGCAGAGGATACCTGTTCTGCACTGGCTGCCTGGCCTGTCCAGATGACTTCGCCGGTTGTTGGGTTAACGGAGTTAAAGACTTTGCCCTGGCCTGCCAGCCACTGGCCGTTAATGAAGAGTGATGCCGTCATATTAAAATCTCCTTCCTGAGGACAGTCGAACGATGCGAACAGTCGTGCCCTCAATAATGTTCAGTGCAGAGGCCACGTCTGGCGTTATATTAATTAAGTTATTACCCGCTCGTGTCAGCATCGACATGCAGCAACGAAATTGGCAAAGCTCGGTGGTGCTGATGAGATAAAGCTCACCTTCAGCTTCACCCTTAGCGGGTGTGTCAGTGATATGTACTTTGACATACCGACTTTCCTGAATAGCACGTATATCGTTAACGCGTGCTTCCAGGGTCGGGCCTCCATCAAAAATATCGACATAGCCGGTATAGCGCATCCCTTCGTTCTCTAACAAACGGCGCGCAGGCGTGGTCGCCTCATGGGTTTTGCCAATTGACCCCTGCGCTTCCTTAGATAACAGATTGGTATAGATGGTGTTTTTGGGCATCAGCTCGGCAATAAATACTTTGCCCATTGACGAAATTTTATCGGCTTCCGCAAAGTCCAAAGAGAAGAAGTGTCGGCCCAGACCTTCCCAGAATGGGGAGACACCTTTGTCGTCTGAATAACCACGCATCTCCGCAATCAGGTGTTCATTAAATCGTTGTGGAAACTCAGCCATAAACATGAAGCGAGATTTCGACAGCAGCGAGCCTTGCTTGCTGTGGCGTGCTTCGGGTGTTAAAAACAGCGTGCAGAGTTCGGAGTACCCGGTATGGTCATTGGTGATCGTCAGGGTACTGATTTGGTTATAGACCTTTAATTCGCGAGAAGCATGAACCAGTGTGCCTACCCGGTAGTTATACCAGGGATCGGTTAAACCAACCGCTGATTCGATTCCACATATGCCCACCACTTCATGTGTGTCTGTATCTTCCATGACAAACAGGTAGAGGGCCTCTTCTGGGGGGGGGGTGGCAGTAAAAGGGATGAGAGCTGCTTCAAGTTTAGCGGCGACCTGCTCATCATTGTCTTGCAATGAAGTGAATCCAGGCCCGGTTTTGCGTGCCAGTTCCCGCAGGGCTTTGTAATCATTTGCCTGAATAGGGCGAACTACCATCATAATTGTACTTTCTCCTGTATGTGGTTAAAGGCGAATGATACGAACCTTATCGCCACTGCTAAGGAGTAACGCTTCGGCTACCTCTGAGGTAATGACGGGGTGTTGAGGATCAAGTGAGGTTATCAGACAACGGAAGTTTTCGCGTCCCAGATTACTGATCAGCACATCGACTGGTTGCTCAGTTGCATCTGTGTTGCCAATTTTCACTTCGGTTAGTCGATTCTGTGCGACCGTGTGAATATCCCGGGTGCGTGCTTCGAGCGTAGGCCCCGCATCAAAAATATCGACATAGCGGCGATAGCTGAAGCCCTCTGCTTCGAGCAGGGTTTTAACCTCTGCCATATCAGGGCGGGGTTGGCCCAATGCTGCCTGGGCTTCCGCACTTAAGAGCGGCACATAAACCGGATAGTGGGGCATCAGATCGGCAATAAAACCTTTTGAATTAATGCCGGTTAAATAGTTAGCTTTGTTGAAGTCCATATTGAAAAAGTGCCGTCCCAGACATTCCCAAAAAGGAGAACGATTTTCGCTGTCGGCGACACCTTGTAGCTCGGCAATTAATTTGTTTGCAAAGCGCTCCGGATATTGGGCGATGAATAGCATCCGGCAGCGAGACAGGAGGTTCAGATTTGCTGTCGTGCGATGTGCTTTATCCAGAAACAGCGTACATAACCGCGCTGAACCGGTGTAATCCTGGCATAAATGTAATGCAGGAATACGGTTGTGGATCTGCAGTTCATTGGACGCATGCACGACATCATCAACCCGATAGCTATAAAAGGGTGTATTCATGCCGACACTTGCATCAACACCGCAGACACCGACTATTTCACCATTGGTTTGATCTTCTAAGGCAAAATGGTAGCTCTCATCAGAATATTGCGTCACCTCCTTGCGTAACGACTGTCGAGTACGGTTAATCAACTCATTCAGATGATCACGGTTGGCAGGCAATGTGGTCATGCGGCCACCAGAGATAACCGCCAAACGTTCCAGGCCTTGCAGGTCGGCAAATGTAAGAGGGCGAATTAACAGCATCTATTATTGCTCCTTTAGCCAGCTAAGGTCATCGGCGCTAGCCAGTTTCATGAGCAGTAAAGCGCTTAAGCGAGCACGCTCTGATAAACTACTGACAAACATATATTCATCACTGGAATGGATCTTTCCACCCTGTACGCCCAACGTGTCGATATTAGGAATACCCGCTGCTGCCAGATTGTTGCCATCACAGCAGCCGCCAGTAGCAACCCAATTGATGCTCATTCCAAGATCTGCGCCGCATTCTTTTGCCAGTTCAAATAGCTTTTGGTTAGCACCACTGAGTACTTTGGGTTTGCGCCCAAAACCGCCGTGCAATGTGGCATTGATACCATCACGTTGGTTGAGTTCTGCTATCAATTCTTCGATGTTTTGCGTGCACCATGCTTCATCTTCCGGGCGCTCTAAACGGATGTTGAAACGTGACAAACACAGATCAGGAACGACATTGACGGCACCGCCACCCTCGATAAAACCAGGGTTGATCGTAACGCCCCCGCGCTGTCCGTTGAGATCATCTAAAGCTGAAATGAAATCACACATGGCACGGATCGCATTGCGTCCAAGGTGATGCTCACGGCCTGCATGAGCTGCTTTGCCTCGCACCACAATGCTGAAGTTACCGCTACCTTTGCGAGCGCCGGCAAGCGTGCCATCGGGCATACAAGGCTCGTAAATCATACCCAGATCAACGCGGGTCGCTGCATCTGCAATTAAGGGTGCTGAGCCGGGAGAGCCGATCTCTTCATCGGGATTGAACAGAATCTCCCAACCAATGTTATTTGCCCAAGGGCTGCGTTCTAAGGCTTCAATGGCTTTAAGCATGACCATTAATCCTCCTTTCAAGTCGGCAACACCGGGGCCGTTTAAGGTATTGTCGTCCAGCCAGGTGATATCCTGAAAAGAGGAGTCTGCAGGAAATACGGTATCCATATGACCGCAGAAAAATATCTGTAGTGGTGCTTCAGGGCGTTTGCGAATGCGCAGTGCATCCCCTAAGGGGGCATGGGACACGACTCCTGAAGCATTGACAAATTCGAAGGGCGCGACAGGAATCACCTCTGGGATACCGCCAAGAGCTTCGCAGTACTGCGCTAGCTTTTGACGAACACGATTCACGCCGGCTGTATTAAGCGAGCCTGAGTTTATCAAAGCAAGTTGAATGGTTTTCTCCAGCATCTCATCTTGTTGCGAATCCAGCCAGTTCAGCCATGGTGTGTAGTCGTGAGCCATACTTGAGTCCTTTTGTCTGATTTGACCATTATTGGTGAAAACATTAAAAGAATCTGTTGAGTATGCGACCTGATTTTCAGATTTCTAAATTATTTATCGTGTCATCACCACGGTGGTGATGCAAAGCGCTCAACCAGAAAGTCCAGTAAAGCGCGTACGGCGGGCGATAAATGCCGGCGAAAGACTTGAGAGAATAATACAGTCTGTGTGCGAAGAGGCCGCCTGGGTAGAACGTGTATTCACGCGTCTTCTGGTTAGGAGGGATTACCGTACAACGCGTTTTTTATCTATCAGAGCTCGAAAAAGAGGCCTTCCTGTTTCAGCATTGCCTGAATAGAACTGCGATTGAGTAAGGTTCTCAGCAACTGTTGAAGCTTTGGATAATCTTGTGCCCGTCTTTCGTAGCGGCGACTCCAGTAGGCAATCATAAAAAGATGAAAGTCAGCACCACTTAATGTATCTCCCAGTATCCAGGGGCCTTTCTCGTGAAGGTCTTTTTCGATAACTTGCCAACAGCGTTCAAGCTCTTGAGAAGCTTTTGCTTGTAGCGAGTGTTGACCTGCTGTGTTATCACAGTAATGTTCGGGATGTGCCCAGCGGTTGGCGGCCTCTTGCAGAGTATTCGACATCCAGATGAGTGATTGGTAGTAACGGCCTCTTTGCGGTGACGTTGTGAGAGGGGATAAGCCTGATTCAGGGTGTTGATCCAGTAGGTATATAAGAATGGCGGCCGATTCATAAATAATATGGCCATCATGTAGCAGAGTGGGCACCTTGCCGTTTGGGTTAATGGCGAGATACTCAGGTGTTTTTTGCATCTGGCGAGTAAGGTCTATTTCAACAAGCTGATAATCAACGCCAAGTTCTTCCAACATTGCGTGAGTAGCCATGTTGGCACCGCCTCGATCCCAATAGAGAGTATAGATAAGGTACCTCCTGTCGAATTACTATTAGAAATGATTATACATAAACAAGCATCATCGTTTGTCTATTAATCTGAACAGATGCAGGCGCTTTAATAGTTAAGAAGCTGACTTGATGGTATGTCTACCAGACAAAATAGCTGCACTGTCTTCATCAGAAGAGATCACTTTTTCTTGCCTGTGAAGTATACTTCTGCTCCCCCTTTCAATAGCGTTTTTTTATTTTGGTCACTATCATGCCGAGAGCTTCAGAACTTAGAAAAGGTCATGTTGTAGAAATCAGCGGAACACTCTATCGAGTCCTGTATGTTGATGTGCGTAGCCCATCATCAAGAGGTGCGCAGACGCTTTATAAAGTGCGCTTTAATCAATTACCACAGGGTGGTAAGCGCGAAGAAACTTATACTGGAGACGATGTTATTACTTCAGTGGCGCTTGAACGGCGTCAGGTATCGCTACTTTATCGTGAGGGTAATGTTTACACCTTCATGGATCAGGATGACTACAGCCAGTACAGTGTCGAGGAGCCAATTATCAGTGAACAGCTAGCGTTTCTCAGTGATGGTTTGGGCGGTATTAATGCGATGCTGGTGGATGATCAGATCATTGGCCTGGAGCTGCCTACGACGATTGTTCTTGAAATCGTGGAATGTATACCGGGAATGCAAGCGGCTAGTGCTACAGGACGGACTAAACCAGCAAAATGTATCAACGGTTATCAGCTGCAAGTGCCTGAATATATAAAAGAAGGTGAAAAAGTGAGGATTAATACAGAAACGGGGAAATTCATTTCGCGTGATTGAGTTAATTCAGGTTTTACGGATGCTCTAAAACGACGAAAGCCCACACTAATGCGGGCTTTTCGAGCTTAACTCTGATCGGAAGATCGAGAGCGGTAAAGGTTAATCTACTGCTCTCAATTCAGCCTCAGCATTGTTATTCAACAATGCCCGAGAAGTTCTTTATACAGCTTCGATCTGGTCAGCCTGAGGACCTTTTTCGCCTTGTACTTCTACGAAACGAACTGTCTGTCCTTCGTGAAGAGTTTTGCGGCCTTCACCAACGATAGAACGGAAGTGGGCAAAAAGGTCTTTACCATTTTCACGCTCAATAAAACCAAAACCTTTCTCATCGTTGAACCACTTAACTGTTCCAGTCTGCTTGTCGGACATATTCAATATTTCTCATAAATAGTAAGTTAAAACCGGGAAGTCATAATGTCTTCAATACCGGTTGTTTTCAGATGTAGCTGATCAAAAAATCATATACATCAGAATCACAATACACAACTAATGTTAGAGATACAAGCTACTTAAGGGCAATCAAGGAGGGGAGTTAAATCAGAGATTAGGGGAGTTTGAGCGTTGCGACACTCAGGCCGCAAGATTCTTGCTTGTAAAACTGCTATACTAGGCCTCCAATCTCCCCAAAGGATTCTCTATTATGGCAGCTAAGCCTAAGAAAAAAGCAGCAACCGAAACTCATGACTCTATCGAAGAACAAACAGCGGCTTTCCTCCGTGCTGGTGGTCAGATTCAGCAAATTGCCAGCGGTGTTACTGGCCAGCAGAACCTTGCCGGGCCACGTCAGATTGTTTTGGGTAAGCCTGCGGACAAGTAATAGTCGGGATGGGCTGGTTGCGTATTAATCGAGTGCATGTTTAAACGAGTGTATCTTTGAATATGTACCGCCCTGTTTTTTTACCTCCTGTTTGACTGACAATCCTCTCCAGAAAATTCTTTTTGTCCCGTTCTGATTGCTAATAAGTGGTTGCTGAGCTTTATTCACACATCTGAAAGATGCCCGTGCTACTTATTACCTTACAAATAGCACTGGGCTTTGGTTACAAGTAGCACTGAGCTTTGGCAGATTAAGCGTTTTCCGCCATGAGTACTTTCGTTACGGCGCTTTCCAATAATGCCATACCGTCACGAATATCTTCATCGGGTATGATCAGAGAAGGTGCCATGCGCAGTACATTTGGGCCCGCCATTAAAATCATCAGTCCCTCTTCACGGGCGGCCGCCAGAAAGGACGCCGCTTTGCCATGCATGCTGTCGATTAATTCAACACCTATCAATAAGCCGTCACCACGAATCTCTTTAAAGATCTCATGTTTAGCGTTTATTTTTTGCAGTTCTTCTACAAACAATGCACGCTTATCAGCGACGCCATTCAGCAATTCGGGTTGATTGATCAGATCCAATGCGGTTTCTGCGACAGCGCAGGCCAATGGATTACCACCATAGGTGCTGCCGTGTGTGCCAAAACCGAAACTGGATGCGACTTTATTGGTTGTCAGCATAGCGCCAATGGGAAAGCCGCCTCCTAGTGCTTTAGCACTGGTCAGTATGTCGGGTTCTACCCCCATTCCCATATAGGCATACAGGTGTCCGGTTCGGCCTACGCCTGTTTGGATTTCATCGAAAACAAGCAGGGCGTTGTGTTGGTCGCATAGCTCACGTACGCCTTTGACGAATTCAGGATCTGCTGGAATAACCCCGCCTTCTCCTTGAATAGGTTCCATGACAACTGCACAGGTTTTATCTGAAATAGCGGCTTTGAGTGCTGCTAAGTCATTGAAGGGCACATGTGAAATACCACCTGGGGCAGGTTCAAAGCCTTCACGGTATTTGGCTTGTCCACCGACAGAGACCGTGAACAGTGTCCGGCCATGAAAACCTTGATAGAAGGCAATAATTTCATGCTTTTCAGGACCGACATTATCATAGGAGTATTTGCGAGCCAGCTTGAAGGCTGCTTCATTTGCTTCTGCGCCCGAGTTACAGAAAAATACTTTATCCGCAAATGTTGCATCGATTAGTTTTTTTGCCAGACGAAGCGCGGGTTCGTTGGTAAAGGTGTTGCTTAGATGCCACAGCTTATCTGATTGCTCTTTGAGTGCAGCAACCAGCGCCGGGTGCACATGGCCAAGTGCGTTGACAGCGATACCTCCAGCAAAATCGATATATTCATTATCTTCCTGATCCCATACTCGTGAACCACGGCCGCGAACTGGTACCATCTGTTGAGGGTTGTAATTGGGAACCATCACTTCATCAAAAAGTGCGCGGTTAACCGGTTGTTTCAACATGGGAGTACTACCTCATTAATAATTCGGAGCTTATGGTGGGCGTCCGTTCAGCCCAATATTAGGTCAAAGGCCAGTAACAACCAGCCTGTTGAGTTGTCTATATTCAGTATCAGTAAAAAACGTTCATGAAAACAGGCCTTTAATTTCTGTAGTGCGACATGAACTTGCGCTAAGCTGACATTTAGAAAAAAGGCTAAGGAATTAGGCTCTAAAGATCATTATTGTTAGGCTCAGATCTATTTACTAATAAGAATATGCAGAGGCAAGTCGGTTGGCAATATGGAAGCAGAGTACGCAAGAAAATAAACCCAGACCTAAAAAGTTTGGTTTTTTATTGCTGCCTAATTTTTCCCTCATTGCCTTCTCATCGGCAATAGAGCCGTTGCGGATGGCGAACTGGGTGAGTGGAGATGATCTCTACGAGACTGTCTTGGTGAGTCATGACGGTGAAGCGGTTGCCAGCAGCCTGGGTGTTGAGATTCTGGTAGATTGCAGCCTTAATGATATTCCCTCATTAGATACCGTTTTTGTCTGTGGTGCGAGTCCGATTGCCCGAACCGGCAATGAAGCCGTAATTGGCTGGTTACGACGCCAGAGCCGGGGTAGCATGGCATTGGGTGGTATCGGGACGGGCTCTTATCTGTTGGCTTGTGCGGGGCTTCTGAATAATTATAGGGCAACGATACACTGGTGGGATATCGCCAGCCTTAAAGATGAATTTCCCAATACTTTGGTAACAAATAACCTGTTTGAGATTGATGGCGCACGTTATACCTGCAGTGGCGGAACCGCTGCTATGGATATGATGTTGTTTTTGATTGCTCAAGGGCATGGTATGGAGTTGGCTGCATCGATATCCGAGCAGTTTGTTTATGAGCGTATGCGTACGTCAGAGGAGCAGCAGCGTATCCCCTTAAAGGCGCGAATTGGTGCCAGCCAGCCAAAATTGATCGAAGCGGTCACCTTGATGGAGATGAATATCGAAGAGCCCTTGTCGACAGATGATCTGGCACACCATGTCGGGGTTTCCAGGCGGCATCTTGAGCGCTTGTTTAAAAAACATTTGCAGACGGTGCCTTCTAAATATTACCTGGATCTTCGTCTGGAGCATGCGCGCCAATTATTACGCCAAAGCGATAAAACAATTTTACAGATTGGGTTAGCCTGTGGCTTTTCCAGCGCATCCTATTTTAGCACGGCTTACCGAAATCATTATGGTGTGACGCCACGAGAGGAACGAAAGCGTGAAACAGATCATAGTGGGGAGCAAAGTGCTATGGGGCGTTCTGTGTTAATGACGCCGTGAGGCGCCAGCGCGTAATATTTCTTTAACGATATGCCATGCTGCTAATTTATCAGCGAAGCTAAGCGAGGCATGTGCAGGGCTGGTAGATGGCAGGGTGATGAAAGAGATCCCGGGAGTGGTCAGCAAGTCTGGAAAATGTCGCTTAAACATTTTTGCTGCCGTTTGCCCGTTGAAGCAAATTGCCTGGATGCTCGGATTCGCTTTTAATAACCTGGCGATCTCGTTGGGTATGACGCTGTTTCGATCAATTTCACTGTCCAGGCTGCCGGGTCTGATGCATTGATGCGCAACATCCCACAGCGCAACGCCATGCCTCTGAATAATTTCTAATCGCTGTGTGTAATTCAGCTCATCATCAAATTCCAGCAGTTGCTTCATAATTTGCCAGAAAGCGTTACGAGGGTGTGCGTAATATTCTTGTTCCTGTAAAGATTTAACCCCCGGCATTGAGCCGAGAATCAAGAGCTTTGCTTGAGGCGCGACAATGGGGTTGAAGCTGGTGACGGGAGAGTTCACGATCTGTTTTTCAAACCTTAGGTGGGTGGGCTGAGGCTGCGTTTACAACTTTGCTCAAAATATTGACTGCACCACGAATAACTTTCTGGGCTTTGTGTACATCCTGATTCTGGCCAATCATGGATATATATAATGTATTGTTTTCTAGGCGGAAGCAGATCAAACGACGTTGTCCTAATTGCAAATGTGCTTCGTCGTATTTTTCTGCGATGTCATGAGTTGCCACTTTTTCAGCATCGGCTTTATCAGCATGTTTGAAAATGAGCGTAAATGCTTGCAGGGATAGCTTAAGGTAAACACTTTCTTCTTTAGTGAACGTGGTTGCGAGGGATTGACTGTTTTGCACAAGGGCGCTGCAATTTGTGCCGGCCATTCCCTCAAGTTTTCTGAGTATTTTCGACATTGTCGCTCCATTGGAGCAGGTCTTCTGCTTGTTGGCGGATCTGTTTGTGTGTAAGTGCAGGTAATGTCAGCAGCCCTAAAGACTGATCTTGTTCGAGAAAAACTGAAACTGAGTCTTTACGGGGCGCATGCAGTGAGATGTTACGTACCGGTTCGAGCTGAGGGGCTTTGCTTTTAATGGCTGCCGCCAGTTTGGCCAGGGATTTGAAAAGATTGTTACATTCCAGATCTTCCTGAGAGGTATCGATGGTATTAAATTCTTTATTCAGATGGGTGGCACCGGAAATGCCTCTTACTTGCATGGCTGCTTCGATAATAGATATTTTGGGCACATCCCGGGTTTTTCGTAGCCATTCAAATTGAGGAGAGTTGGGGTCAGGGTTGCGGTTCTTTAATTCGGTCATGGCAACGCGATGCAGGACTTCCGCCCAATCGATGTCGCTCTCTTGATTCAGAGCGGATACCACCAGATCCAAAACGTCCACCGACTTACGTGCATCGATGAAAAGAATAGGCGCCAGGATGCCTTTATCTTTCAGGTAGTTCTGGTAATCGGCCTCATTCGGACTAGCCATCAGGTCGGAACGTGTAACTGCGATAATAAAGTGTCGTTTGACAATGTAGTCCCAAAACTCACTCAGATAATAATCAATGTCGCGAAAAGGGTAGTTGCGTGTGTTGTCGATAAGCAGGATAAGCGCTGAAGCATCGTTCGCTAAATCGCTAACCATCAGATCCCACATGAACTTAAAACGTTCTTGTCCCGGCGTGCCATATAAATGAAGCACGCTATCCTCACCCAGGGATAACTTACCGTAGTCCATACCGACGGTCGTTGTTCTTTTTCGCTTAATAGTTGAGTCAGACACCTTAGTGTCGGTATCGACTACTTCTACATCGCTGATGGTTCTGATTGCTGTGGTCTTCCCCGAACCCGGTGAACCAACAAAAAGCACTTTATATGATTTCATGACGCACTTTTTATAAACTCCCTTTTGAGACTGTGTTTACGAGTGATATCAGCTGACAAGGTCAGAAGGCTGGTATTATCATGGAATTCGGTGAATCGACACTGAACTGAATTATAGCTTAAAAATTCCGATTGCTAGTCAGAGCGCTATAAATCTAAATAGAAAAGCCAGAAGCAATAAATTACTTCTGGCTTTTAAGTGGTTTTTCTATAGGGCAAACCCTAAGGGCAGAGAGCGTCCAGTTTTTGCTTCATCATGCCTTGTACCTGGCCTGGGTTGGCTTTGCCGCCTGATACTTTCATCACTTGTCCCATAAAGAAACCAATCATTTTTCCGCGCTTATCGGGTTCCGCAGCGACGTATTGATCAACTTGCTTTTGGTTATTAGCAATGACTTCGTCGACTATTTTTTCGATAGCGCCCGTATCGGTTACCTGTTTCAGGCCTTTTGCTTCGATAATTTCATCAGCACTACCGCCTTCTTTCCACATGGCCTCAAATACTTTCTTGGCAATGTTTCCTGAAACGGTATTATCTTTAATTCGCTGCAGCAAGCCGCCCAACTGCTCTGCCGATACAGGGCTGTCTTTGATGTCAGTATCGTGCTGATTCAAGTGCTTGGAGAGCTCCCCCATCACCCAGTTTGCGGAGAGTTTAGCGTCAGCCGATGTGGTGGCCACTGTTTCAAAAAAGTCAGATAGCGGTTTATAAGCAGATAACACGCCGGCATCATAAGATGATAATTGGTAAGTGTTGATAAAACGCGCCCGGCGGGTATCGGGTAATTCTGGCAGTGTTTTACGGATCGCGTCGATATACTCGTCATCAATGACGATAGGGAGCAGGTCCGGGCAAGGGAAGTAGCGATAATCGTTGGCTTCTTCTTTACTGCGCATTGAACGGGTTTCATCTTTGTCGGCATCGTACAGGCGGGTTTCCTGAGTAATGCGGCCACCATCTTCGAGAATATCGATCTGGCGCGCGACTTCACCCTTAATCGCTTTTTCTATAAAGCGAAAAGAGTTGATGTTTTTGGTTTCTGTGCGGTTGCCCAGAGCCTCTCCTTTGTAGCGAACAGATACATTGCAATCGCAGCGGAAAGAACCTTCTGCCATATTGCCGTCACAGATCCCCAGATTAGTCACCAGAGAGTGGATTTTTTTCACGTAGGCCACGGCTTCTTCAGCAGAGCGCATATCCGGTTCAGATACTATCTCCAGCAGTGGTGTGCCGGCGCGGTTCAGGTCGATACCTGTCATGCTGGCGAACTCTTCGTGGAGTGATTTTCCCGCGTCTTCTTCAAGATGGGCACGTGTTACGCCAATGCGTTTTGTGCTGCCATCCTCTAATTCGATATCAATGTGCCCTTCACCCACAATAGGGTAGAAAAGTTGACTGGTTTGGTAGCCTTTCGGCAAATCCGGGTAAAAATAATTCTTACGATCAAAGACAGATACCTTGCCAATTTCAGCATCAATCGCCGTACCAAACATAACGGCCATACGTAGCGCGTTTTCGTTGAAAACGGGTAGTGTACCCGGTAATGCTAAATCGACAGCGCACGCCTGGGTGTTTGGCTCCGCCCCGTAGGCAGTGCTGGCACCCGAGAAAATTTTAGTGGTTGTCGCGAGCTGAGCATGAATCTCCAGCCCGATCACTGTTTCCCATTCCATTATTCGTTATTCCTCTTAAAGACCTGCAGGCTTCAGGGTGTGCCAGTCAGTTGCCTGCTGGAATTTGTGGGCGACATTTAAAAGTTTTTCTTCAGCAAAATAGTTACCGATAATCTGTAAGCCTACCGGCAGACCATTGCTCATACCGCAGGGAATAGACATGCCGGGTAATCCTGCCAGATTTAACGATAATGTGAAGATATCTTCCATATACATTTCTACAGGGTCAGATGTCTTTTCGCCTAGCTTGAAGGCCGGCGTTGGCGTTGTTGGCCCCATGATGACATCGACTTCAGATAATACGCGCACAAAATCTTGTTGGATTAAGCGGCGGATCTGCTGCGCTTTTTTGTAGTAAGCATCATAAAACCCTTCAGAAAGGGCATAGGTGCCGACCATGATGCGACGTTTGACTTCGGTGCCAAAGCCTTCTCCGCGGGTGCGCTTATACATGTCTTCAAGATCTGTCGGATCTTCGCAGCGATAACCGTAACGTACACCGTCAAAACGGGACAGATTTGATGACGCTTCCGCTGGTGCAACGATGTAATAGGCGGGCACTGATAAGGCTGTATTTGGCAGGCTGACTTCTTTTACTGTTGCGCCTAATGCTTCATATTCTGTGACAGCGGCGCGAACCAGTGCGGCGATTTCAGGGTTCAGGCTGGCAGAGAAAAACTCTTTTGGTAAGCCAATTTTTAAACCTGCCAGTGGTGCATCCAGGTTGGCTGTGTAGTCAGGAACCGCACGCTCAACACTGGTAGAGTCGAGTGGATCCATACCTGCCATGACATTCAGCATCATAGCCGCATCTTCAGCCGTTTGAGCCATGGGGCCGCCTTGGTCTAATGAAGATGCGTAGGCAATCATGCCGTAACGGGAAACACGGCCATACGTAGGTTTAAGGCCTGTGAGGTTGCAAAATGCAGCGGGCTGGCGAATCGATCCGCCAGTATCTGTGCCGGTTGCTGCAGGCGCGAGTCCGGCGGCAATGGCTGCCGCTGAACCACCAGAAGATCCACCAGGCACATGCTGCGTATTCCAGGGGTTGCGGGATGGGCCGTAAAAGCTGGATTCATTTGACGAGCCCATAGCGAACTCATCCATATTGGTTTTACCCAGCGTCACTGAGCCTGCTGCATTAAATTTGCGGATAACTGTTGCATCATAAGGTGATATGAAATTATCCAGCATTTTTGAACCAGCGCTGGTGCGTACGCCTTGTGTGCAAAAAATATCTTTATGCGCAATTGGCAAGCCGGTCATTATGCTGGCGTTACCTGCTGCACGGCTGGCATCGGCAGCCGCGGCTTGCTGTAGTGCGAGTTCTTCAGTAACAGTAATAAAACTGTTGTATTTACTGTCTTCGTTTTTGATGCGCTGAAGATATGCCTGAGCCAGCTCAACGCTACTGAATTCGCCCTGTTGAAGCCCTTTGGCCAATCCGGCCAGTGTTTTATTTAACATCTTTATTTAGTCCTAAATCGTTCGCGGGCGCTATTATTCAATCACTTTAGGCACTAGAAACAGGCCGTTTTCTACTGCAGGTGCGGCTTGTTGAAGGTGCTCGCGCTGATTTTGCTCAGTAATGATATCCGCTCTCAGGCGCTGCACTGCATCGAGTGGATGGGCCAGTGGTTCCACATCGGAGGTGTCGATATCTTGCATCTGGCTGATAAGGTCCAGTATGTTGGACAGATTTTTTGCATATTCGGGTACATCGTTCTCATCTATTTGCAAACGCGCCAGATGGGCGATTTTTTCTACATCGGTTCTGTTTAGAGCCATGGTGATCTCGCTAACTGTCTCGGTTTTGGCGAAAAAAAGACTAACTTAACATATTTGCTCCTTGCTCTAAATGCCTGCCGTTGCTAGAGTTACGTGTTTTTAAAAATACCTCAGCTATACCTGTAACTCTTTAAGGTTTCCATTCGACATGTTCAAAAAAATACGGGGTCTGTTTTCGAGCGACCTATCAATCGATCTGGGTACAGCTAACACGCTGATTTTTGTACGTGATAAAGGCATTGTTCTTAACGAACCTTCTGTCGTTGCGATCAGACAAAGTGGTAATCAAAAGTCTGTCGCTGCTGTTGGTAAAGACGCTAAGCGCATGCTGGGCCGTACACCAGGTAATATTACAGCGATCCGTCCAATGAAAGACGGTGTTATTGCAGACTTTCATGTTACTGAAAAAATGCTGCAGTATTTTATTAGCAAAGTACATGATAATAGCTTTTTCTCGCCTAGCCCGAGAGTGCTTGTGTGTGTTCCCTGCAAATCAACGCAGGTAGAGCGACGTGCCATTAAAGAATCTGCTTTGGGTGCCGGTGCACGTGAAGTCTATCTGATTGAAGAGCCGATGGCTGCTGCGATAGGTGCTGGTTTACCTGTTGAAGAAGCCAGTGGTTCGATGGTTGTGGATATCGGCGGTGGGACTACTGAAATCGCCGTCATCTCTTTGAACGGTATTGTTTATGCAGAATCTGTGCGCATTGGTGGGGATCGCTTTGATGAAGCAATCGTTACTTATGTGCGTCGCAACTACGGTAGCCTGATCGGTGAAGCTACCGCTGAGCGTATCAAACAAGAGATTGGCTCTGCATATCCAAGTAAAGAAGTACTTGAAATCGATGTGCGCGGTCGCAATCTGGCAGAAGGTATTCCACGTAGCTTTACACTCAATAGTAATGAGATTCTGGAAGCTTTACAGGATCCACTTTCTGCTATTGTGCAGGCGGTTAAAAGTGCGCTTGAGCAATGTCCTCCTGAGTTGGCATCTGATATCGCAGAGCAAGGTATCGTGTTAACCGGTGGTGGTTCAATGTTGCGCCATATTGATCGTTTGATCAGCGAAGAAACAGGCCTTCCTGTTATTCTGGCGGAAGACCCTCTTACATGTGTAGCCCGTGGTGGTGGTCGAGCGTTGGAGTTGCTGGATAAGCACGCGTTTGAGCTGCTAACGTTCGAATAACAGCGGTTGTTGTTATGAATAGCTGTGAAACCCCTTCTTTGAGATTGAGGAGGGTGGTCGCGTGAAGCCAATATTTAAGGGCGGTATACCTCGTCTTTTTTTCATTGTTTTGGTCTTGCTTGCCATTTTATTTATAGTCAGCGACCTGAACTCTTCCCGTACTCGCGAAGCACGTAGTGTGCTCTCTCTCGTGATGACGCCTGTCCAGTGGTTGGTGGATCTGCCCACCCGTGTAGCAGATGATCTGTCTGATGTACTGGTGAGTCGTCGTTCTCTTGTCAGAGATAATATTCAGTTGCGTTCTGAAGTTATCCTGTTGGATGAGCAAGTCCAGCAAATGTCCGCACTGACGACTGAAAACTTGCGGCTTCGTGAGCTATTGAGCGGTCGTCAGCGGATTAAAAATGAGGTGCAGCTAGCCGAGTTGATTGGCGTTAATCCTGATCCCTTCCAGCATCAGATCATTTTGGGAAAAGGCCAGGAGGACGGTGTTTTCCTTGGTCAGCCTGTTTTGGATGCAAGAGGCGTGCTTGGGCAAGTCGTAGATGTATCGCACTATACCTGCCGGGTTATGCTGATTACAGATGCACGCCATGCGCTGCCGGTTGAGATTAATCGCAATGGATTTCGTGCTATTGCACTGGGTAAAGGCACATTGGATGAGCTGGAGTTAGAGCATGTTCCTGATACGGCGGATGTGCGTGTTGGTGATCTGTTGGTATCTTCTGGATTAGGAGGGCGTTTCCCGTATGGGTATCCGGTGGCGAAAGTGACCAGTGTTGTGCGTGACCCGGGGCGGCCATTTTCAATTGTAAAAGCAGTGCCTGCGGCACGCTTAGATAAAAGCCGGCATTTGTTACTGGTTGAGCCAGTGAGTGAGAATCGGGAAGAGCCCTTGCAAGACACTTTGCAAAACCCAGTGCTTCCTGAGGAAAAGAAAGCAGATGAATGAACGGCATAATGGGGGCGTGCTGATAGTTATCGGCACCTTGATCATTGGATTTATTCTAAGTCAAATGCCGTTGCCCGCCATGTTTGTTTGGTGGCGGCCTGAATGGGTTGCCATGATTGTTATTTATTGGGTCATGGCATTACCGCACCGTTTCGGCATTGGTATGGCGTGGGTATCAGGGCTGGCACTGGATGTGTTAAAGGGCAGTTTGCTTGGCATGAATGCGCTTTCACTAACGATGGTAGCATTCCTCACCTTGATACTGCATAAAAGGTTGAGAATGTATCCTTTGTGGCAGCAGGCGATGATGGTGCTGGTGCTGGTGGGTATTAATCAATTGATCTTCCACTGGATTCAATCTCTGTCCGGTAGTACCGGCGACAGTCTTATTTTTCTGTTGCCGGCTGTTGTTAGTGCGATTTTGTGGCCTTGGGTTTTTGTTATTTTAAGAGGCATACGACGGACTTTTCACGTCAATTAAATTTTCTGATTAGAGTCGCTTATGTGTGATTTGATTCTGGCTTCGGCTTCTCCCAGGCGCAAGGAGTTATTGGCACAGATAGGTGTTGTTTTTAAACAATGCAGTGTGGATATTGATGAAAGCGTCCTGCCTGGTGAGCGGCCTGAAGATTATGTGCGTCGTTTAGCCTGTGAAAAATCGCAAGCAGGATTCCAGCGCAACCCTCTCCCTAACTCTCAGCAGAGTGCAGTGTTGGGTGCAGATACGACGGTCGTTGTTGATGGCGTAATATTGGGTAAACCAGACTCTGAAGAACAGGCAGTAGAGATGCTGCAGCAATTGTCTGGCAGAACGCATCAGGTTATGACGGGTATCGCGTTGACCGGTAATGGTTATGCTAATAGCCAGGTGGTCGTGACACATGTTACTTTTAAAGCCTTGGATGTCGCGCAATGTCGCCGTTATTGGCAGACAGGGGAGCCATGCGATAAAGCCGGCGGATATGGTATTCAGGGATATGCCGCTGTATTTGTTGGCAAGATAGAAGGGAGTTATTCCAACGTTGTCGGTCTGCCATTAGCAGAAACCGCGGAACTCTTAGGTAAGGCTGGGATCAAAATTTGGCAAGTCTAATGTTTTAAAATCTAATATTTAAAAAGCTAACATTAAAAAATAGATAGGAATATTGCTGTGGCAGCAAACGTTGGAGAAGAAATCCTGATTAATTTCACCCCGATGGAAACCCGCGTTGCTGTTATTGAAAACGGGATGCCGCAGGAGATCTATGTAGAGCGTTCGGCGAAACGGGGAATAGTCGGTAATATTTATAAAGGGAAGGTCGTGCGGGTGCTGCCTGGTATGCAAGCGGCATTTATTGAAATTGGCCTTGAACGAGCCGCCTTTATTCATGTTGAGGATGTGTTACCACAGCCTGCCAATGGTGAAGAGAAAAGCAGTATATCGATTTCACAGGTGCTAAAAGAGGGACAGGCGCTGGTCGTACAGGTGACTAAAGACCCGATCGGTACTAAAGGCGCGCGTTTAACCACACATATTTCAATCCCTTCCCGCTATCTTGTTTATATGCCGGGTAACAGCCATGTGGGTATTTCGCAACGTATAGAAGATGTTGAAGAGCGCGAGCGGCTGCGTACGGCATTGCAGAACAGCGTTGCATCAGATGAGTCTGATACCGCAGGCTATATCTTAAGAACGGTGGCCGAAGGCGCTTCTGAAACAGAGCTAGTGGCCGATGTTCAGTTCTTAAGGCGTTTGTGGAAATCTATTGAAGCCGATATTAAGACCGCGGCAGTACCCTCAAATGTATATGAAGATCTACCGCTTAATATGCGTGCGTTGAGAGATATGGCACATACAGGGATGGAGCGAATTCGTATTGATTCCAAGGAAACCTTCCAGAAAGCGCAGTCCTTCTCGAAAGCGCTGGTGCCTGAAATATTTGATCACCTTGAGTATTATCCAGGTGAAAGGCCTATATTCGATCTTTATAACGTTGAAGACGAGATGCAAAGGGCGCTGGGGCGAAAAGTTGATTTAAAGTCCGGTGGCTATTTGATTTTTGATCAGACAGAAGCGATGACGACCGTTGATGTAAATACGGGTGGTTTTGTCGGTCATCGTAATCTGGAAGAGACTATTTTCAAGACCAACCTTGAAGCAGCGACTGCTATTGGCAGGCAGTTGAGACTAAGAAATTTGGGTGGCATTATTATTATTGACTTCATTGATATGGAGTTAGTTGAGCATCAGCGTCAGGTGCTGAGAACGCTTGAGCGGGTGCTTGAGCGTGATCATGCTAAGTGTAAAGTGACGGGTGTATCTGAGCTTGGGCTGGTCGAAATGACCAGAAAACGTACCCGGGAAAGTCTGGAGCATATTCTTTGCGAACCCTGTAGCCAATGTCAGGGGCGAGGTTCTATTAAAACCCCTGTCACGGTATGTTATGAAATTTTCAGGGAGATTTTACGTCAGCATCGGGCTTATGATACTGATGCTTATCTGGTGCTTGCCTCCGCCGCTGTTGTCGAATATTTAACAGATGACGCTTCAGACCATGTGGCCGAACTGGAAGCCTTTATTAATAAAACTATTCGCTTTCAGGTGGAAGCGATGTATAGCCCTGAGCAATTTGATGTTGTACTGCGATAACCGTGTTTGGTTAGTGGTATAGCGTATATTTTTCGCGTTATTTTTTCATTAATAGTACTTTCCGTAATAGTACTCTGCAAAACAGTACTCTCCGACACGGCGAGTGGATAAAGTCTGATGCTGAATCGTATCTATAGCTGGGTTGGTTGGGCAATACTGGTGTTATTGCTGTTAGTGGCAATATTGGTCGCGGTTAGCCGTCAGTTCTTGCCTTCTATAGCAGAACATAAATCTACTATTGAGCTTTTCCTTTCTGAAAGAACCGGGGCTGCGGTCAGTATTGGCGAACTTTCGGCGCATTGGGAAGGGCGTTATCCGGTTTTTCAATTGCGCGACATCAGAACCCTGACTGAGTCTGAAGCAGGACCTGATATTAACTTCAGTGTCCGACAGCTGGATGCTGAAGTGGATCTATTGGCATCCTTGTGGTCGCTGTTTCCTGTATTTGCGAAATTATCGGTTGAGCAGACGGAGGTAAACGTCCATCAGCGCGAAGGACGCTGGGGAGCCGCTGCTTCGAATGATAATATGCCTGCCAATGCCTCGGCTTTTGTTCGTCAAATTATCGCGATATTGTCGCGGCAACCTGAAGTCTCCTTTAGCAATGCCAGCTTGTCACTGTACCCGGAGCAGGGCGAGATGCAACGGTTATTCCCGATCACTTTTCTGTTAAACAATGCGGCTGAACAGCACTACCTGCATGGCTCGTTAACATTGCCAGTGGCGGGTAACAGTGAGTCTCAAGTTGAGTTTGCCATTGAAACAGAAAACCTTCCTTTAGATCCGTTGGCGGGCGATTACCGGCTTTATGCAAAAGTCAGTAATCTAGGGCAGCAGTTACTAAACCTGAACCTTATCGAGTTGCCGTTTAGTGTAAAACGCCTTGATATGGGTGCTGAGCTGTGGGGGCGTTGGAATAACCGCAGGCTCGACTCTGTGCAGGGGGCATTACAGATTACTCAGTTGTCTTTTGAGCAAAGTTCGCTGGAGAATATTACGGACAGCGCACTGACTTTTACGCTGCAACCGAGCAACCCCCAACAATTTAATGTCGTTGTATCTGATCTGATTGTTCAGAATAGTAAGGCGAAATTAACTATGCCTTTTGTCTCCGCCGACGTTATCTGGGGTAAAGATGAAGTCGCTTTGCAGCAGATCAATGTGAAGGAGATAGATCTTGGCATGTTGTCAGAATGGTTTACTGATAAGCCCTACCTTCCTGAGAGCCTTAACGATGCGTTGTTAAAACTCAATGCAAAAGGATCTCTGAAAAATCTGCAAATAGCCTGGTCAGATAGACATGATTACTCACGCTTCCAAGGCGCTGCTGATCTGCATCAGGTCAGTGTTGAGAATTATTATGGCGCGCCCGTATTAAAAAATGTAACGGGTCGTTTGGGCTTTACCAAGGATACGGGATCTATTGATCTTAATACTGAAAATTTCCACATGGGTTTTCCTCATCTTTTCCCACAGGGGTGGGAATATAGTCACGCCAAGGGTCGGGTTAACTGGGTTATCGAGAGCAGAGTAGGGCACGAGCGCCCAGTGGTGACGGTTAATAGTAGTTTACTCAATCTTGAAAGTTCAGCAACAACGGCAGCCGGGCGTTTTAGTATGTATCTGCCGTTAGATAGAGAGTATCAGACAGAGCTGACATTATTAATCGGCATGAAGGATACTGATGGTCGCCAGGCTTCTTTATATATTCCTCCTGAAGTCGTTGGCGAGTCGCTGCATCAATGGGTATCTGATGCTATTCAGGGAGGCCATGTTAATGAGGGGATGGTAGTTCTCAGAGCCGGCACCAGGAGCTTACCTGATCGCTTGCCGCCATCCGTGCAGCTCTACTTTGACGTGTCTGATGCGACCGTTAAGTTCCAGCCTGACTGGCCGGTTATCAGTCAGGCCGACCTGAAAGTTCGTCTGGATGAGACGGGATTAGATATTAAAGCAGAGCGTGGCGCATTGCTGAACAGCCGTGCCAGCAGGGTAGAGGTTCAGTTGCCGGCGGGATCGACTGATTTAAGTGTAAAAGCCACAGTAGCGGGAGATGCCGGCGATATTTTGACAGTCTTACGTACCACATCGCTGCACGATAGCGTTGGGGCAGGGCTGGATACCTGGGAACTCAGTGGGAAGCATAATACAGATGTCAGTCTAGTGGTGCCGTTACAGGGAAAAACAACACCTGTGGTGACGGTGAGTTCCCATTTGGCCAATAGCCTATTTCAGGATCGGGCGGCTAAATTGGCTTTTAGTCAGGTAGTTGGCGATATTAAATTTAGTTCAGAAAAAGGCCTCACTAGTAACAATCTTCAGGCAAGCCTAATGAACGCGCCGGTGAGTATTCGTATAGAACCGGTTGTAAAAAGGCAGGGGGTTCCGGCACTTACACGCGTCTACCTTTCCGGTAATATTGGTATTGATGCACTAAAAAAACAGATAGATTTCAATCTGTTACAAAGTGCGGCAGGAAGCGCCGCGATTAATGCACGGCTGGATATTTGTTCCGGTTCTGCCGCGTGTAATAAGCTGGTGATCGACTCCGATCTGAAGGGGGTGTCGTTACAGGCGCCGGTGCCGTTTGGTAAAGAGGCCGCTGCGCTTTTGCCACTGCAGATAGTTGCACAAATAGGTATTACAGACCCTGTCTGGCGCTATAAGCTCGGAGATCAACTTCGTGGTGTGACCAAGGCTATTGACGGTGCGCCACGTACGCGCATTAGTTTTGGTGGTAAGCGTCCTCTTGAGCCATCTGAGCCGGGGCTTTGGATAGAAGGGAGTCTTGCTCTGGTTGATATTGACGTACTAAAAGCCTTTATGATCCGTAACCAGTGGTGGGGTAATGAGAGTTCGTCTTCTTCCCGGGCAGGCCTGAAACAACTTGTTCTGAAAGTAGCGCGATTAAATGCAGGGAGTGTGCAGATCAATGATGTTGATCTGGTGCTGAGTACGGCTCCAGCTACCCATACAGCCATAGGTTTTGCTAGTCCAAAAGTTGCTGGTGAAATAAAAGTGCCTGTTAATTCAGGGCCTTATCAGATCAATCTTGATTATTTGTATCTGAATCAGAATAAGGAGCAGGGAGAGGATTCAGTCAGTAGTAAAAATGGCTCGCGGGTTATAGATACACAAGAGTGGCCAATGATAGACCTTACTATTAAGCAGCTGTATATCGATTCAAAAAAGTTTGGCCATTGGTCGATGCGAATTGAGCCTGATGTTGTGGGTCAGTTGACCATGAAAAACATTCTGGGCAGCTTTAATGACTTCATTATGAAGGGAGAGGCGGGTTGGCGACTGCAGAATAACAATGCCGATAGCTTTGTGAATATGACTTTGGAGGGAGGGGATCTTGGTAGCTTGCTCGGGCACTTTGGCTATAAGGGTGTTATCGAGTCGGAGTTTACGAAGATGCAGAGTGATTTCTCATGGCCAGGGTATCCGTGGGACTTTGAAACAAAGCGCTTGAATGGCCGTTACACTATGCTATTGAAAAAAGGGCGCATTATTGAAACAGGGGAGAGTAGTAATATTTTACGCCTGTTCGGTATTTTGAATCTCAATACTGTTGTTCGTCGTTTGAAGCTTAATTTTACTGATCTTGTTAAAGCCGGTGTGGCTTTTGATAGTATCAGAGCAAACTATTTGTTAAATAATGGTGTTGCCTACAGTCAGGAGCCCCTCACGATGGATGGCCCTTCTGCGAATGTAAACTTGCAGGGTAGTATCAATATCGCTGAGCAAACGTTGGATAGTAAGATGGATGTCGTGTTGCCATTAACCAGTAATGTACCTATTGCAGCCGTTTTACTCGGTGCGCCGCAAATAGCAGGAGCCGTTTTCTTGTTGGATAAACTGATTGGCGATAAATTTGAAAAAGTATCGACATTAACTTACCAGTTATCAGGGGCATGGGCAGAGCCCGAGATTAAAATTGTGACCCCTGGTAGTGCAAAATCGCGTAAGCTTCATCCCGGTTTATCAGGAGATAAATAGTGAGTTGTGTTGCTGTTATACAGATGGTTTCTACGAGTGACCTTAATAGCAATTTACGTGTGGCGGAACGCTTGATCCGCGAGGCTGTGCAGGCGGGTGCAAGATTAGTGCTGTTGCCAGAGAATTTTGCACTCTTTGATAGTCAGCAGCTTTTCAGGTTGGCAAAACATGAAACTGAAGCAGGCAATATAAGCCGTTGGCTGAGTGAGCTTTCGAGGTCTTTAAAGGTATGGATATTTGCCGGCAGTTTTCCGTTACTTGCCGAAACCCCTGAAAGCCAGAAAGTCCGCTCAGCACTGCGGGTATATAACCCAGAAGGTGATGTGGTAGGTCGTTATGATAAACGCCATCTGTTTGATGTGGATGTCAGAGATGGTCACGGCAGTTACCGTGAATCAGATGTGATTGCGCCAGGCAATGAGTTGATCGTGGTGGACACGGAGATGGGGCGGGTGGGTTTGAGCATCTGTTACGACTTGCGTTTTCCTGATCATTTCTGGAAATTGAGAGAGCTGGGCGCAGAGATCATTGTTGTGCCATCTGCCTTTACTAAGGTGACTGGAAAAGCACATTGGGAAGTGTTGTTAAGAGCTCGTGCGATTGAAACACAGTGTTTTGTCCTTGGCGCTAACCAAGGTGGTGTGCATAGCGTCTCACGTGAAACATCAGGTGATTCAATGATTATTGATCCATGGGGCTCGGTACTCTCTCGTTGTGAAAGCGGAGAAGCCGTTGTGTTAGCCGGGTTAGACTTTGAACTGTTGCGCCAAGTGCGGCAGCGTATGCCTGTTCTGCTGCATCGTCGCTAAAATACACAGGCCCGGGGTTGTGTCACTGTTTAACCCCTAAGCCTGTCTGATATTATTGGTTTTCTTCTAATTCTCGTAAATATTTAAATAATTTACGGGCGGCGGCCGGTGGCTTGTTTAGCGCAACTTCTTTCTGCGCATTTCTAACCAACTGGCGAAGGTGTTGAATATCGGTATGCGGGTATTCTGAGATGATAACATCCAGCATGCTGTTGTCTTTATCATTTGCAATCAGGCGGTCACGCCACTTTTCCAGTTTATGGAAAACTTTATTATGCGCCTCTTTTGTAACATCAAAACGGTCGATCGCTTCTGCGATCGCTTCTCCGTCAGCAAAACGCATCAGTTTGCCGATATATTGCATTTGACGACGCAGTGCGCTGCGGTGCGGTAAGGTTTTGGCGAAATCAATAGCGGTGCGCAATGTTTCATCGATAGGGAGCTTATCCAGATGGGCGGGTTTGAGTTCAACCAAACGCTCTCCCAATAACTGCAAAGCTTCCACTTCCCGTTTTTTTTGCGAGCGACTAACGAAGTTTTCGTCATCGTCATCGTCATGCTCTATATTTTCGAAATTATCTTCGTTCATTGTGTTATCCGTAGAAGTAGGTTGCCAGACCTAAAAATGCAAAAAAGCCTACAACATCAGTAATTGTTGTTAATAATACGCTGCCAGCCAAGGCAGGGTCGATTCCCCATGACTTAAGAATCATGGGGAGCAGAGTGCCGGCTAATGCCCCGGCAATCAGATTGATAATGATCGCTAGCCCAATGACTAACCCTATGGTGGTGTCATCAAACCAATAGATGGCCACAGCAGCGACCACAAGTGCCCACAGTACGCCGTTTAAAGTACCAACAAGCAGTTCACGATTTAATAGCCAACCGGCATTTGAGCGTTCTACGTGCCCTAATGCTTGTCCTCGAATCATTAATGTCAGTGTCTGGCTGCCCGCTATTCCTCCCATAGAAGCAACAATAGGCATCAGTACAGCAAGTGCGACGACTTGATTGATGGTGGCTTCAAAAAGCCCGATAACGGCCGAAGCGAGGAGCGCTGTCATCAGGTTGATGCCTAACCAGACGGCGCGCCGTCGGGTGGTTTTCATCAGCGGTGCAAAGGTGTCTTCATCATCATCCAGGCCGGCCATGCTCATCATGGAGTGGTCAGCGTCCTCACGGATTACATCGACCACGTCATCGATGGTGATACGGCCGAGCAATTTGCCTTTTTTATTGACTACGGGTGCTGAGACTAAGTCGTGTTTTTCAAACAGCGATGCCACTTCATCATCAGGCATGTCCACAGGGATCGGCTCGACATCGGTGTTCATGATCTCACGAACAGTAATATCGGGATCGGACACCAGTAGTTTAGTCAGTGGTAACGTGCCGATGTAAGATTCTTTGCGACGACTGACGACAAACAGGCTATCAGTCATTTCCGGAATTTCACTATGGCGGCGAAGATAACGTAATACGGTTTCTACGGTGATATCCGGACGAATAACAACGGTATCCGTATTCATCAGGCCGCCGGCAGTATCTTCCGGATACGCAAGAATGACTTCTAAGCGTTCACGATACTGCTGATCCATGATCTTCAGCAGTTCTTTAGTTACCCGTTCGGGTAGTTGTTGCAAAACATCAGCGACATCATCGGCATCCAGCGTTTCTGTGATGGCAAGAACGCGATCGGTGTCCATTTTGCTGAGGAGGTCTGACTGTATGTCGTCGGCGAGGTATTGAAGTACTTTACCTTCGTTATCCGGGTGTATCAGATTCCAGAGAATTTCACGCTCTTTAGGCGGAGATTTCTCTAGTAAATGTGCTACTTCGGCAGGACGTAGCGAGTTATTAAGCGTAAAACGTGCATGTTGAAAAGCTCCGCTCTCTAAAGAGCGATTGAGTTTATCCAGCGCTGTCGTTTCGTCACTCGTAGCCATATTGCCCTTAACTGCGAAATATCACGGTATTATTTCTTGATGGCGTAGTATAGCGGATTGCGAGGATGGGTTCAGTAATTGCGGCTAGCCATCGGTGTTTATTCTTCTTCGTCGAAGCGATTATTTATCAAGGTTGCAATGGCTGAAATGGCGTCTTCCTGATCAGTACCGTCAGCGGTGATAGTTAGTTCAGTGCCTTTGCTGGCGGCTAGCATCATGACTGACATGATGCTCTTGCCGTCCACTTCCCGGCCGTCTTTAAATATGCGTATATCAGATGAAAAGCGAGTGGTTGTGCTGATTAATTTGGCAGCGGCACGCGCATGCAAGCCCAGTTTATTTATTATGGTTATTTTCAAATCGAGCATAGCGCCCTGTTCCTTTCTGAATAGTAGAACTATATCTAATGTAGTTCACGATGCCTGATATTCACATTATCCATATGTGTTTTAAAATGACTAGCGAGTTGTTCTGTGACATACACAGAGCGGTGTTGTCCACCGGTGCAACCGATACCTACTGTGACATAGCTACGGTTGTTTTTCATGAAGTGGGGTAACCATTTGCTGAGATATTTCTGAAGATCCTCAATCATTTCTTTGACATCTTTTTCTTTATCCAGAAAGTCGATAACCGGCTGGTCACGACCGGTGAATTTTCTTAATTCAGGAATCCAGAAGGGGTTAGGTAAAATCCGCATATCAAACACCATGTCTACATCCATGGGGACACCGTGCTTGAAACCAAAGGATTCAAATTGTAATGAAAGAGACTGTTCGCTGCGTTCTGCGACTCTTAGCTTAATAGAATCTCTAAGATCGTATATAGAGAGGAGGGTCGTATCTATACGCAGATCTGCCAAATCGGCAATGGGTTCTAACAGGGTTCTCTCGTATTCAATAGCGTCAGGTAAATTGCTAACCAGTTCGGCCATAGGATGTCGCCGTCGGGTGGAGCTATACCTTTTAAGCAATGTATCGTGAGAGGCGTCCAGATAAAGTAGCTCTACTGAAATTTGAGTATGTTGTTTAAATTGACGCCAGATATCGGGTAGCTTTTCCAGGTTGCTTGATAAGTTCCTTGCATCAATGCAGGCCGCAATACGAGTTAATTGTGCGTCATCTTCTAGCATGTGGTTAATTAAATCAGGTAAAAGCTTTGCCGGAAGATTATCAATGCAATAGAAACCAACATCTTCAAGCGCCTGGAGTGCAGTACTTTTACCTGAGCCTGATCGCCCGCTGATGATGACAAGTTTCATAAATCCCATCCTATGTTCGAAATAGCTCGGTGGCTACTTCTAATAGCTGTTCTTTTGAGTGGGTGTCTCTTAACTTTGAACGAAGCTCTTCCTGGCTGAATACTTCAGCCAATTTTCCTAATGTGCTTAAGTGATCATCGCATGCTTCTTCAGGAACTAGCAGGAAAAAGAGTAAATCTACCGGTCGGTTATCGATCGCATCAAAGTCGATGGGCTCGGATAAGGAAATAAGAGCGCCGATGGCTTGGTTAACGCCGGCAAGGCGACAGTGCGGTATTGCTACACCCTCGCCAATGCCGGTACTACCCAATCGTTCTCTGCCAATGAGGCCGCTGAAGACCGCTTCCGCGGTGAGGTCATCGTCAGACTCAGCAATGATTTTGCTGACTAACTCAATGATACGTTTTTTGCTTCCGCCTTCAATATTTTGAAGAACGCGTTCAGGTGTTAACAATGACAGAATGGGCATGTGATTTCAGTTTTCAGGTTACTTATGGCTTTTGGTTTTTTCTTTGTGTTTGATTATCTGGCGATCTAGCTTATCAATCAATCCATCAATAGATGCATACATATCATCTTGTTCGCTGGTGGCAAACAGTTCTCCACCGGCAATATGCATATCAGCTTCTGCTTTTTGGCGTTGCTTATCAACGCTTAAGGTCACTTGTACATTGGTAATATTATCGAAATGTCGCTCAAGCTTCTGAAACTTATTATGTACATACTCAGATAACGCTTCAGTTAGTTCTACGTGATGACCTGTAATATTGATTTGCATAGGTATCTCCTTAAACAACGAGAAACAACGACGTTTGTCGTCAGAACATATTCATTAAACCAGACACTTCCTTTCATTAGAAGGAGCAATGCCCATCGCTTCGCGGTATTTTGCAACCGTTCTTCTTGCCACCTGTATCCCTTCCTGGTCTAGCAGTTGTGCAATTTTATTATCACTGAGTGGTTTGGTTGTGCTTTCAGCAGCGATCATTTTTTTAATAACGGCACGGATAGCAGTAGATGATGCCGCGCCTCCATCGTTCGTACTTACATGACTGGAAAAGAAGTACTTTAACTCAAAAATCCCTCGTGGGGTGTGCATGTATTTTTGCGTGGTGACACGAGAGATCGTAGATTCATGCATCTCAACCGCTTCGGCTATATCATGCAAAACCATTGGTTTCATTGCCTCTTCGCCATGCTCAAGGAATTCAGATTGGCGTTCGATAATCTGGCTGGAAACTTTGAGTAACGTTTCGTTACGGCTTTGTAAACTCTTAATAAACCAGCGTGCTTCCTGCAAATGGTTTTTCAGATAGGTGTTATCGGCACTGCTATCCGCACGGCGGATAAGATCTGCGTAACTGGTGTTAATTCTGAGGTTGGGAGAGGATTCCTGGTTGAGTCTGACCGTCCAGACGCCTTGGAATTTCTCAACATAGACATCGGGAATCACGTATTCAGCTTTACTACTCGAAATCATTGAGCCCGGGTAAGGGTTAAGTGACTGAATAAGAACAATAATGGCTTGGAGTTGATCTTCTTTCAGCCTGAGTTTGCGTAACAGTTGTTTGTAATCACGCGTACCCAGTAAGTGAATATATTGCTTGCACAGTGTGAGTGCTTGCGAAAGAAGAGGTGTGTCAGCAGGCAGTTGACGCAATTGAATGCTGAGGCATTCTCCCAGGTCTCTTGAGGCAACACCGGGCGGGTCGAACTGTTGTATACGGTGTAACACTGCTTCGACTTCATCTAATTCGGCTTCGGCAAACAGGTCCGGTTCACTTTCTTTGAAATGTTCCAGAATCTCTTCGGTTGTGGTGCGTAAATAGCCTTCGTTATCAATGCCATCAATGATGGCTTCTGCGATGAGTTGATCGGCAGGGCTCATTGGCGTGAGATTCAGTTGCCAGTTGAGATGATCTTGTAGTGTTTCTTCGGCCGAATCATTGGATTCAAAAAAGGAGTCATCGTCTCGCTGGCCAGAGCTTGTTGTTGATTGAAAGGTATCTTCCCAGGACGAGTCAGTTGAAAGGTCTTCTGGAATGCTGTCGCTCCATTGATCGACAGCAGAGTTGTCGATATTTTCATCTTTTGACGCGTTTGATTCTGCGAAATCGTGATCTTCGCTGGGGGTGGTTATTTCTCGTTGTGCCTCAGATGGCTCGTCAGATTCATCTCCGGTTTCGAGCATGGGGTTGCTGTCCAGCGCTTCTTGTATCTCATGCTGGAGATCAAGCGTGGATAGCTGCAACAAGCGAATAGCTTGTTGTAACTGAGGGGTCATTGTCAGATGTTGACCCATTTTTAGTTGCAATGACTGCTTCATAAAATTACAACGTTACTCCGAAAAACTTGCTTATTGTGCTTACTAAAGAGTACTTACTATTTAAAAATGCTTAAAGTGTAAATGCGTGCCCCAGGTAGGCTGTTCTTACTTGTTCGTTAGCCAGAATTTCTTTAGGTGTACCTTGAGCCAGAATGACGCCTTCACTAACAATATAGGCTTTTTCACAAATATCGAGTGTTTCTCTGACATTATGATCGGTAATTAATATGCCTATCCCTTTTGATTGTAGGTGTTTTATTGTTTGTTTTATATCATTAACTGAGATCGGATCGACACCAGCAAAAGGCTCATCTAATAAAATGAATGTGGGTTCCGATGCGAGCGCCCGGGCAATTTCTACACGACGGCGTTCACCTCCGGACAGACTCATACCAAGGCTGTCGCGAAGGTGTGTGATATGAAACTCGTCAAGCAGGCTTTCCATTTTTTCAGTACGCTGTTCGGCACTTAACTCTTTGCGCATCTCTAAAATGCCCATCAGGTTGTCATGGACTGAGAGTTTGCGGAAGATCGAAGCCTCTTGTGGCAGGTAGCCAATACCTTTGCGGGCGCGTTCATGCATAGGTAGCTTGGTAACATCATCGCTTTGAATACGGATGGCACCTTTATCCGAATTAATCAGTCCGACAATCATGTAAAAGCAGGTTGTTTTTCCCGCACCGTTAGGCCCCAGCAGACCGACAATTTCGCCACTGCGTACTTCCAGGGATACGTCACGTACAACCTGTCGTTTTTTATAGGACTTAGCTAAATGTAAAGCTTGTAAAAGAGTGCTCATCGTTATTGTTTGCCCTTGGGCTGAATGACCATCTGGACGCGCTGCCCAGATGACCCTTTTCCACTGTATGCGTTTACTATGGCTTTATCCATTTGATAAACAATACGTTCACCGCTGAAGGTATCGCCAGCTTGTTCTACGCGTGCTTTTCCGCTGATGGTGACCGTCTGATCTGTAATCTGGTAGTCAAGTTTTTCGCCAAAAGCATCAGTTACCGCTTGACCCGGAGATGGCTGTTGGCGAAAGTTTGCCGGGCTGCCGGTCGCTATGATCTGGCTGACTTCATCATTAATCCGGTAAAGGGAAACGTTGGCAGCACGGATTTCCAGGCTGCCTTGCGTCATTAGCACATTGCCTTTGTAGGTGGTCGTGCCAGTGTTGTCATCGATCTGTGCGCTGTCAGCACTAATGTGTATGGGTTGCTGACGATCAGTTGGCAAAGCGAAACAGAGTGGGCTTAGCCAGGCACTGATAATAATAGTCAGCTGTATGAGTGATCTGTTATTTAACATAGAAAGTGCCTTTAACATCGGAAAGTAACTCTGATGTATTAGTTTTATAGTTAATAATCATGCCAGTGGCTGTCGTGATGTGTGCTTGCTTAGTTATCACGACCGGGGCGCTGGTTTTGGCAATCCCCTGGGCTTGATGCAAGCTCAGTGTAGATGTTTTCAACTCGCTGGATTCTGCGCTTAATGGTTTATGGGTGATGATGACCTGTTCAACCAGATCCAGCTGATCAGTGTCATCAAAGGAGATGCCTGATTGGCTTTGCACTTGCAGGGTGTGCGTGTTTTTTGAGAATAGATTGATGCGAGGTTGCTCAAGTTTGGCTAGTTTGTCCTGAGGGAAATGCTGCAGTGTATCCGCGCTTAAGGTGCGTAGCAGCTCCCCGTTGGAATCAAATTCTTTGGTAGAGACTTCTTTCATAAAGTAATCTACACCATGAGTGATCACTGGCTGAGGCGTATTTGTAACCCTGGTATCAGCGTTCATAATCCAATATGAAAAAACAGGTACGAGCAGCAGCGCAGCCAATGTGATTCTGGTTTTACTGCGCGTAAAAAACATGACTATAAGAACCTCTCATAGGCGCTGTCTAGTTTTTCCTGAGCATCCAGTATCGCTTCGCAAAACTCACGTGCAGCGCCATACCCTCCAGTCAATGCAGTACACCAGTCGGCATGTTCAAGTACGAAAGGATGCGCGTTTGGAACGGTTGCGCCGAAAGTGACGGCGCGGATGGCAGAAAGATCAGGTAGGTCGTCACCGATGTAGGCTGTTGTTGATGCAGAGTGCGCCGAGATAGCCCAAATTTCCTTTAGCGCTTCCAGCTTGTCATCGCGTCCTTGGCGTAAGTATGTAATGCCCAGAGCTTCTGCGCGGATCTCTACTTGCGGAGAGCGCCTGCCGGTGATGATGGCGGTTTCGATACCGGCATTGTGGAGTAATTTAACGCCGAGGCCGTCAAGTGTATTAAACATTTTCACTTCACGTCCGTCGGGTAAAAAATGCAGGCTGCCGTCAGTCATGATGCCGTCTACATCGAAGACAGCCAGTGTTACCTTGGCTGTTAGTGAACGCAAAGCCGGGTTGTCAATTTTGCGCATTAAATGACTCCTGCTTTGAGCATATCGTGCATGTTTAATGCGCCAATAGGGTGTTTTTGGTTGTCACAGATAATTAATGCGTTGATTTTCTTATCTTGCATGATTTTAAGTGCTTCGGCGGCTAACAGATCCCCGGATATTGTAGAGCATTGTTGAGTCATGACGCTTTCAATAGCCGTGGTTTTGAGATTTAACTCCTGATCCAGGGTGCGGCGTAAGTCACCATCAGTGAAAATACCCACTAGCTCGCCTTGATCGTTGACTACCGTTGTCATGCCCAGACGTTTTTCGGTCACTTCAATTAGTGTCTGGTTAATCGGTGTGCCCTGTTTGACGATAGGAATATCTTCACCGCAATGCATGATATCTTTAACTTTCAATAATAGTTTTCGGCCCAGGCTGCCGCCGGGGTGAGAAAAAGCAAAATCTTCAGCGCTGAACCCTTTGGCTTCTAGCAACGCGATCGCTAATGCGTCACCCAATACCAACTGAGCGGTGGTGCTTGATGTGGGCGCGAGTCCCAGCGGACAGGCTTCCTTTTCTACACCGATGTGAAGATTGGCATTGGCTGCCTGAGATAGCGTTGAAAGTGGGTTGGCAGTAATGCTGATGAGCGGCGCGCCCATTCGCTTAATTAAAGGTAAAATGGTGATAATCTCGGCAGTTTCGCCAGAGTTAGACAGGGCCAGTACCACATCGTTAGATGTGAACATTCCCATATCACCATGACTGGCTTCGCCGGGGTGGACGTAAAACGCAGGTGTTCCGGTGCTGGCCAATGTTGCCGCAATTTTGTTGCCTATATGACCAGACTTACCCATTCCTGTAATGATCACACGCCCTGTACACGCCATCATGAGGCTGCATGCCATATTGAAATTGTCATCTAAGTAGACGAGTAGTTCATTAACAGCATCGGCTTCCAATTTAATGGTGCGGATAGCCGACTCAAGAAAAGGTTTGCTAGTGTTGTTCATATCGTTCATAAGGCTCTGCTTTTATAACCAGGTGGACATAATCAGGTAGACATATTGTACAGTACAAGCATATATGCCGCATACGAAGCTGTTAGTATGCCGCCTTCCAGTCTGCTAATGCTAGCGGGGCGCTGCAGAAGGCAGAAGATAATCAGTGCTACGGTCATCGCCAGCATCACCAGATAATCACGATTAAATGCGATGGCGTCGAGCGTCACCGGATTAACGAAGCCAGGTATGGCCATGACGGCTGCAAGGTTGAAAATATTGGAGCCGACGATGTTGCCTAATGCAATATCGTGGTGCTTTTTCAATGCACTGGCAACAGAAGCCGCCAATTCCGGAAGGCTTGTGCCAATGGCAACAATCGTCAGGCCAATGACCAGTTCGGATACACCTAATTGCGTTGCAATATCTACGGCACCCCACACCAGCATGCGAGAACTGACGATGAGTAATGTAAGACCCAGAAAAAGCCAGAAAAGCGCTTTACGGGTGCTCATCTCAGGGATCTCTTCTGCTTCGTCGTTAAGCTGATCGTCCGGCGAGCTATTTTTTTGGAACTTAGCAAACAGCACTAAGCAGCCGATCAGAGCACAAAATAGCAAGATTGCATCGATAAGGCTGATGTTTAAATTGATCAGTACTGCCCCTGCTAACAGGGTGATGCCTAGCAATAGTGGGATTTCTTTACGTAAAACGGCTGATTTAACAGGTAAAGGTGCAATTAATGCAGTGATACCTAATACTAAACCAATGTTGGCGATGTTGGAGCCTAGCGCGTTTCCCACGGCCAGGCTGCCTGAGTCGCTGATAGAGGCCATAATAGACACTAAGATTTCAGGTGCGGATGTACCAAAAGCGACAATCGTTAAACCGATCAGCATAGGTGACATTCCCGAATTTTTGGCGGTTGCCGCGGCACCAATCACGAAACGATCAGCACTCCAGACTAAAATAATCAGTCCGGCGATGATGGATAAAATCGGAAATAACATAGTGTTTATTGTGCTCGTTGATTAAAAGCGACCTATTAAATCAGAACCAAAAAATGGTGCAAGTTAAAAGGAAGTTCTGTTCATGTTTTGTTCTGCGGATGGTATAGTGCGCCGCTGTATTTTAATACGTATAAAACGATTCACTAAAATTCCTCATTAGCAGGAAACAGGTTTTAAATTATATGTCGATGAACAAAGGTTCTGAGTCGATTATCGATATCGAGGGGTTGAGTTTTAGTCGTGGATCTCGGCAAATATTTCGCTCAGTGGATATGCAAATTCCTCGTGGCAAGATAAGCGCTATCATGGGGCCTTCAGGCACAGGTAAAACTACGCTGCTGAAGTTAATCGGTGGTCAGTTACGACCTGACGCTGGTTCTATTAAAGTTGATGGGCTGAATGTGCATCAGATATCTCGGCAGCGGTTGTTCCTGTTGCGTGAAAAAATGGGGATGCTGTTTCAGAGTGGCGCTTTATTCACGGATATGAGCGTCTTTGAGAATGTCGCGTTTCCTATAAGAGTACACACAGAGCTGCCAGAAGACATGATCCGCGATATTGTCTTGCTGAAGCTGCAGGCTGTTGGATTACGCGGGGCCAGGGGATTAATGCCGAGTGAGTTATCCGGAGGTATGGCGAGGCGAGTTGCCCTTGCCAGAGCGATAGCCCTGGATCCTGATCTTGTTATGTATGATGAGCCTTTTACCGGGCAGGACCCTATCGCCAAGGGTGTGCTGGTCAAATTGATACGTCAGATTAATCAAGCCTTAGGTCATACCAGTATTATTGTTTCCCATGATATTCAGGAAACCCTGAGTATTGCAGACTATATTTTTCTTCTGGCAGATGGGCATGTTATTGCTTCAGGGACACCTGAGGAATTGTTGAATAATGACACAGAACAGGTGCAGCAGTTTATGCGAGGGTTGCCTGATGGTCCTGTTCCTTTCCATTTTTCGACGGATGATATGCTCACTGATCTTTTTTCACAGGAGAGTGCTAATGCTTGATCAGATTGCCTCATTGGGGCGTTTGGGGCTTGATCGGCTGGCAGGCGCGGGGCGTGCGGGAGGCGTATTGTGGCAATCCTTAGTAGCCAAGCCTGAGCCCGTGGTGATGTTTCCATTATTGCTTAAGCAGATCTATTTTGTCGGCGTGTTATCGCTGGTTATTATTATTGTCTCCGGGCTGTTTATTGGCATGGTGTTAGGCCTGCAGGGCTACACTATTTTGGTAGATTATGGATCAGAGCAAGCCGTTGGCCAGATGGTTGCATTAAGTCTTGTGCGTGAGCTGGCGCCGGTGGTGACTGCCTTGCTGTTTGCTGGGCGGGCAGGCTCTGCGGTAACGGCTGAAATTGGCCTGATGAAAGCGACGGAGCAGCTGTCCAGTCTTGAAATGATTGGCGTTGACCCATTGCGGCGTATTCTGGCCCCCAGGTTGTGGGCAGGTTTTATCTCAATGCCTATCCTTGCCGTCATATTCGCGATGGTTGGCGTTTTTGGTGGCGCATTGGTGAGTATTGAGTGGCTGGGGATTTTTGAGGGTTCTTTCTGGTCGAATATGCAGAACTCAGTCGATTTTTCAGAAGACGTGCTTAATGGTGTTATTAAAGCGCTTGTGTTCGGGGTGGTAGTGACCTGGATAGCCGTTTTTCAGGGATATGATTGCGTGCCGACGTCAGAAGGCATTAGCCAGGCAACCACTCGTACGGTTGTTTATTCGTCTTTGGCTGTGTTGGCATTGGATTTTATTTTAACCGCATTGATGTTCGGAGATTTATAAAAAATGCGTATGCGATGGATTGAAATTATGGTTGGCTTCTTTATGGTGCTGGGTATTCTGGCATTATTGGGGCTGGCATTGAATGTAAGTGGTTTAAAGTTAGCCACAAAAGCTAATACCTATACGGTTCAGGCCCGTTTTGAAAATATTGGCGGGTTAACATCGCGAGCAAAAGTGACGCTTTCAGGTGTGCAGATCGGTGAAGTGAAAAGTATTCAAATCGACAAGAAGCGCCTTGTGGCGATAGTGACAATGAAAATATATTCAGATGTAGATTACCTGTCTACCGATAGCTCAGCTAAAATACTGACAGCGGGGTTGTTGGGGGAGCAATATATTGGTATATCCGTTGGTTTTGAAGAAGCCTCCCTTAAAGACGGTGATACTATAAACGATACTCAATCAGCTATGGTCTTAGAAGAACTGATTGGCAAGTTTCTTTTTAATAAAGTGAGTAACTAGAAGAGGTTCTCCTGATGCAGCGTTTTTTTGTTACAGTTTTTCTTGGATTAAGTCTGTTTCTGCAGTCTTTTATGGCTGCCGCAACCTGGCAGGAAGCGAGCGTTGAGGTTCGACAGACAATCGAAGATATGATTGTTGTCATCGATACACATCGGGCTCAGCAGCCGGTCGACATCACTGCTGTGAGCACGGATATCGAGAAGATAGTTGACCGGGATGTGGATTTTGAATACATATCGAAATGGGTAATGGGTAAATATTATCGCCAGGCAAGCGATGATCAACGTGCCAAATTTGCCGTGGTATTCAAGCAAACGTTGATTAAAACGTATGCTAAATCGTTGCTTGAATTTGATATTGATGCTTATAAGTTAGTCGAACCAAACGCTGTCAGCCCTGAAGATGACAAACAGATTGTTTCGGTGGAAGTTACGTCAAAGGCGGGTGTAAGCTACACCCTGGTCAATTACATGGTTAAAGCTAATGGGGACTGGAAGTTAGTTAATGTCATGTTGGATGGCATTAATTTGAGAATTACATTCCAGAATCAGTTTGCAGAGATGATGCAGCGCACACAGTATGACGTAGGTCGTGTAGTGGATTCCTGGGAAGCTAAAGTTGACGATAAGCCGGTACAGAGTTAGCCCGTGAAAGATAATAGCGATGAGATGAAAATGAATCAGATCCGCTTAACAGGAGATTTGATTATTCCTGAAATCGATAGCATCAGAGAAAAGATTGAAGCAGAACTATCTACCAGGGACGGTGACTGTGTTCTCGATTTTGCCAGTGTAAATAGAGTTGATAGCTCATCGCTTTCTTTATGTTTATGTTTTTTAAGGTTGGCCAAAAAGCAGGGTAAACAGCTGACCTTTATAAACTTACCGGAAGAGATGATAGCCATTGCTGACCTGGTTGGGTTAAGGGCAATCCTGCATGCCAACCAAGCTAACTAACAGGTATTAATTTCGCCTTTTAGACGCTAATTCGTTATCATTGCGCCCCTATATTGTAATCGTAACTCGTTTAGGAGCGCTGCATGAACGCTGAAGAAGTTAAAAATATTATTGAATCGCAGCTGCAAGGCTCGCAGGTAATTACTGGTGGTGAAGGCTGCTCCTTCGAAGTTACCGTCATCGATGAACAATTTGCGGGTCTGATGCCCGTCAAGAAACAACAGTTAGTCTATCAGTGCCTGAATGAATATATTGCCGATGGCACTATTCACGCACTCACTATCAAAACCTATACGCCTGAACAGTGGAAAAAACTGCAGAGCTAATAAACGGTTGGAATTTTCTGAATGGATAAACTGATTATTGAAGGTGGGGTGCGTCTAAACGGTGAAGTCCGTATTTCAGGCGCAAAAAACTCTGCACTGCCTATCCTGGCGGCAACCTTACTGGCTGATGAGCCAGTGACTATCTGTAATTTGCCGCATTTGCACGATATTACTACCATGTTGGAGCTGATTCGTCGCACCGGTGTTGAGCTAACCGTTGATGAAAAGCTAAGCGTCGAAGTCGATACACGTAACATTAAAGACTTTCATGCGCCCTATGAGCTGGTCAAAACGATGCGTGCCTCAATCCTGGTACTGGGCCCCTTATTGGCTCATTACGGGCAGGCTGATGTATCCCTTCCCGGTGGTTGTGCGATTGGTAGCAGGCCTGTCGATTTGCATATTCGCGGATTAGAGGCGATGGGTGCAGAAATCACTGTGGATGCAGGTTATATTCATGCGCGCAGCAATGGGCGCCTGAAAGGTGCCAAAATCTTATTTGATATTGTGACTGTCACCGGAACAGAGAATCTTTTGATGGCTGCCACCTTGGCGGAAGGTCAAACTATTCTCGAAAATGCGGCGAGAGAGCCGGAAGTTGTTGATTTGGCCAATTGTCTGATTGCCATGGGCGCAGATATCAAAGGAGCGGGTACCGATACAATTATCATCAATGGTGTCGAGTCTCTGAAAGGTTGTCGATATTCCGTTATGCCGGATCGTATCGAAACCGGAACTTATCTGGTGGCGGCTGCTGCGACACGCGGATATGTCAAAACTAAAAATACACGTGCCGATATTCTCGATGCAGTTTTGCTGAAGCTGACCGAAGCGGGTGCAAAAATTGAAGTTGGTGACGATTGGATCTCGTTGGATATGGAAGGTCGCCGGCCGAAATCAGTCAATATTACAACGGCTCCTTATCCCGCTTTTCCGACAGATATGCAGGCGCAGTTCGCTGCGTTGAACTCAGTCGCTGAAGGGGTTGGGCATATTAAAGAAACGATATTTGAAAACCGTTTCATGCATATGCAGGAGATGATTCGTTTGGGCGCAAATATTCTTATCGACGGTAACTCAGCTACCATCGAAGGGGAAGAGCGTTTACAGGGCGCGCCAGTGATGGCAACTGACTTAAGAGCGTCAGCTAGCCTGGTTATTGCCGGGCTTGTCGCCGACGGAGAAACAACCATTGATCGTATCTATCATATCGACCGTGGTTATGAGTGTATTGAAGAGAAACTGCAGATGATGGGTGCGCGAATTCGCCGCATCCCGGGCTAAGTGAAAAGTATGATGAAAAAACAACAGCTTACGATTGCGCTGTCAAAAGGTCGTATCCTCGAAGAAACGCTGCCCTTATTGGAAGCGGCGAATATTATTCCGGCAGAAAATATCTTCAAAAGCCGTAAGCTGATTTTTGACACCAACCATGACAACATCAAACTTGTGGTCATTCGAGCGACTGATGTGCCCACTTATGTAGAGTACGGTGGTGCAGATATGGGCATCGCCGGAAAAGATGTGTTGATGGAGCATGGTGGAAAAGGGCTTTATGAGCCTTTGGATCTTGAGATTGCCAAATGTAAGCTTATGGTGGCGGGTTTGACGGATGCTGATCCCGTTGATGGGCGTATGCGCATTGCCACAAAATTTGTCAATATTGCCCGTCAGTATTTCGCTCAGCAAGGCTGTCAGGTAGATATCGTAAAACTTTATGGCGCGATGGAGTTGGCACCTATTATGGGATTGGCCGATCGTATCGTGGATATCGTCGATACAGGTAATACATTACGTGCCAATGGGCTTGAACCTATGGACTTTATCGCCAATATTAGTTCACGCCTGGTTGTTGGTCAGCCAGCATTAAAGATGAAACACCGCCAGATTCAGCCGATCATTGATATGATGTCGGCTGCTGTTGTGCAGCGACGGGAGGGGTAGACGATGAGTGAGTTCTCTATCACGCGTTTGAGTAGCACCGAGGAAAATTTTGACACTCAGCTTGAAAATCTACTGGCGTGGGAAAGTGTTTCCGACGCAAAGGTTAATCAGATAGTCGATGATATTTTATCGGAAGTGAAGCAGCAGGGTGATGCTGCGGTTGTTTCATATACTAATCGTTTTGATTTAACCACTGTCAGCAGCATGAGTGAGCTCGAATTAAGCCCTGATCGCCTTACAGACGCTTTAACGACATTGCCGCAGGCGCAGCGTACAGCGCTTGAAAAAGCCGCTCAGCGTATTCGTCAGTATCATGAAAAGCAAAAAAGCGACTCATGGCAGTATACGGAAGATGATGGCACTATGTTGGGCCAGAAAGTTACACCGTTAGACCGTGTCGGCTTGTATGTGCCTGGCGGAAAAGCGGCTTATCCATCATCTGTGTTAATGAATGCGATTCCTGCCAAAGTGGCCGGTGTTACTGAAATTATTATGGTTGTGCCAACACCCCGTGGTGAGCTTAACCAACTGGTTTTGGCTGCAGCCGCATTGGCTGGTGTCGATCGGGTGTTCACTATCGGTGGTGCGCAGGCCGTTGCGGCCCTGGCCTACGGTACTGAAACGATTCCTAAAGTAGATAAGATTGTTGGGCCGGGTAATATCTATGTCGCCACCGCAAAGCGCGCTGTTTTTGGTGCTGTGGGTATTGATATGATTGCCGGGCCTTCAGAAATCCTGGTGGTCTGTGACGGAAAAACCAATCCTGACTGGGTTGCCATGGATCTGTTTTCACAGGCCGAGCATGATGAAGACGCCCAAGCGATTTTGATTACACCGGATGTTGATTTTATTGATCAGGTTGAAGCAAGTATCCGAAAGCTATTACCGACGATGGAACGTAAAGAAATTATCGAAGTTTCATTACGTAATCGTGCTGCGTTGATTCTGGTTCAGGATATGGATGAAGCGATTGAGATCGGTAATCGCATCGCGCCCGAACACCTGGAGTTATCTGTAGAAGATCCGCAAGCCTTATTGCCTGGCGTTCGGCATGCAGGTGCCATCTTTATGGGGCGTCATACTGCAGAAGCGCTTGGTGATTATTGTGCAGGCCCTAATCATGTATTGCCAACCTCGGGTACGGCAAGATATTCATCGCCATTAGGTGTATATGATTTTCAGAAACGCTCTTCGCTCATTATGTTTTCTGCCGATGGTGCCTCTGACATTGGTGGGGTTGCTTCCATTCTGGCGAGAGGAGAGGGCTTGACTGCTCACGCCCGCTCTGCTGAATACAGAATCAAAAAATAGTTCTCTGAATGGAGTCAGAACGTCGAAAGTTCGCAGAATGCAGATAGTTTTATAATGTAAAAAAGGCCTCAATTGAGGCCTTTTTCTTGTCTTCTTACTCAAGAGAGCGCGTGGGATTTAGCTTTCCCTGCTTAGGAGTTAGGGCGTGTCAGCGGCCTTTCTCCAACGGTTACTTCTGTGCTTAAGTGCTTGCCTTCTCGTAAAAACTCAACGCTTAATGGCTCACCAGGTCTGAAATCGGCGATGCTGATCATTGAGCGACGTCCTTCAACGGGTTTGTTATTTAAGGAAAGCATAATATCACCTGGTTGAAGGCCCGCTCTATGCGCCGGGCCGTCACGATAAATTCCGGCGATGATTAAACCATTCATCTCCTCCAGGCCAAATGATTCAGCTAAGTTGGGCGTCAGTTCCTGGATTTCAATCCCCATCCAGCCGCGAACTACCCGCCCCTGGGTGATTAGGTCAGTCATGACTTTTTTTGCCAGGTTGGACGGGATAGCGAAACCAATACCTTGAGATCCACCCGATTTAGAAAAAATGGCAGAGTTGATACCAATGAGATTGCCATGAGCGTCTACCAGCGCTCCTCCAGAATTACCGGGATTAATGGCTGCATCTGTCTGTAAAAAATCCTCATAGGTATTCAGACCCAGGCTGTTGCGGCCTGTGGCGCTGACAATACCCATGGTAACGGTTTGGCCCACGCCGAAAGGGTTACCGATGGCTAAGACGACATCCCCTACACTTAATGCATCTGAGGGAGACAGAGTGACGCTGGGTAGATTTTCCATCGAGGTTTTAAGGATGGCCAGATCTGTTTCCGGGTCCGTTCCAATAACCTCTGCGGGTGCCTCGCGGCCATCTTTCAACGCAATTATGATGCTATCGGCACCAGCGATGACATGGTTATTCGTAATAATATAACCTTGCGAGTTCAGAATGACACCAGACCCGAGACTCGATTGAATTCGCTCGCGTTGTGGCATATCTCCTAAGTCATAAAACTTCTTAAAAAGTGGATCTTCTTTTAGGGAGTACTGCTGCTGTTTAACAACGGTGCGTGTATATATATTGACGACGGCAGGCGCCGCTTTTTCAACGGCCTCTGAATAGGAAACAGGGCCATATCCCACTGAAACATGGGTGGGTAACGGTGTTTCTCGTATCTCGACGGTCGTTACCGGCGGTGAAAGCAGTTGGGGGAAAAACTGTAACAGGATAATGGCTATAAGTACGCCTGTTACTGTTGGCCAACCGAGAAAGCTGAATCTTCGCATTAAAATAAATCCCGCAAACACTGGTGAAAACAAAACCACACCGTAGAATTATACGTTTAGTGTTAAGCGGTTGCTAATGAGGATCTTATTTTATGTCTGTTTTATTGCCTGAGTTAGTGCGTTATTGCGAAGATTTATTGAGCGTCAGTCTGTTTCGGGATTACTGCCCTAACGGGCTTCAGGTCGAAGGAAGACAGCAGGTTAACAAGATTGTATCCGGAGTGACAGCATCACAGTCGTTGTTGGATGCTGCTGTTGCTATGCAGGCGGATCTTATATTGGTGCATCATGGCTACTTTTGGAAAGGTGAAAATGAGCGGGTTGTCGGAATAAAAAAACAGCGCCTCAGCACCTTGCTGTGCAATGATATCAGCTTGCTGGCATTTCACCTGCCATTAGATGCGCATGCTGAACTGGGAAATAATGCACAGCTCGCTAAAAAGATGCACTGGAATGTTGTAAGCGGTTTGGATGGTGAGCTAGGACAGGCTATCGGTATGGTTGGTGAATTGACACAGGCACAAAATGCAGATCAATTTTCTGCTGACATGGCACGGGTGCTGAACCGTCCGGTGCAGCATATACAAGGGATCAACCGGCCTATTAAAAAAATTGCATGGTGTACGGGGGCCGCTCAGGGCTATATTGAAAAGGCATTAGAACGGGGAGTGGATGCCTACATTTCGGGTGAGATCTCTGAGCAAACGGTACATGTAGCAAGGGAAGCGGGTATCGACTATTTTGCTGCCGGCCATCATGCGACAGAGCGCTATGGTGTGCAGGCTTTGGGAGAGCATTTGAAACAACACTTTGGTGTCGAACATTGTTATGTAGAAATTGATAATCCGGTATAAAGCCAGTCTGTCTCAAATTCTGTGTTCAATAAAGTCTAGCGCTCTTATATAAAGTCAATCGGCCTCATAGAGAGGCCGATATTTTAAGCATTAAGATCTGATGGGCATTTATGCTTTTTCAGCAACGTCGTCCTTATCAGATTTTTTTGCAGTTTCTTGTTTCTCAGGTTTTGTTTCCGGTTTTTTTGCAGTTTCTGGTTTGTCAGACGTTTTTTCAGATTTCGCTTCAGACTGCTTAATCGCTTCTTTATCCAAACCATAGGATTCAGAAAGGGTGCCTTTTTGGTCGGGTTTCTTTGGCGCATAATCACGTGGCGGTTCAGCATTTGTGATTTTTTCTTCGTCAGTGTTTGCTTTTGCTTTATCTGCCGTTGTTGAGTTTTCGGGTTCCTCAACTATAACTTCTTTCTGAACGGTTAACTGTGGCGTCATGCTGGACTCTATAGAACGTGCGGTATCGGCATCACACAACGCCTGAGCACTGGTTGCCAGGTGTTTATAAACACCTCGGTAAGATTCCGTCATTTTATTTACCAAATCAGCCGTTTCTTCAAAATGGCTAGCCACTTTGGTTTTGTAGTCTTCCAGCTCTTGTTTCGCTTCTTCCAATTGTTCTTTTTCGCCTGAGTTTCCACCCGCACGACCAAGTAGATAGCCAATCAGTGCACCAATAAGCAGTGCGACAATACCAATAATCCAAATATTACTCTCTTCCACAGTAAGTCCTCACTGTATATTCACGTTATTTTTTTATTTGAGGCCATTTTCACTAAGCTGTTGTAGTGAAGTCTGCTATTACAGTACAGAATAATAGCAGTGCCCCTAAAGCTTATTAACCCTCGTCAAGGAACTGACAACTTAACATGCTTTTAGTTTTAATTTTAGCCTAACTTGATTGTTTGTTTTGTTGGGCCGCGTGATGTTGTTCGCTTAAATAAAGCACTTGTTCTGAAAGAATCTGTGTCGCTAGTACGCAATCTTGTGAAGAGATAGCGGCGAATAAACGCTCATGCTGGCTATGGATAACTTCTTTCTGGCGATAACGATGTGCCACCATGTTAGCCACAGGCTGTAAAGCTTCAATGACGGTATGCATGACAAAGCCTAGCATACGGTTGCCCGTTGCATTAGCGATCAAACGATGAAAATTGACGTCAGATGCGCAAAATTCTTCTGCAGAAATGCTGGGATCCGCTTGAGTCCGGAGTTCGAGAAGCATAGCGTCCAGATCTTCGGCGCTACGATTCTGCGCAGCTAGCCTGCAGCAAATACTTTCAAGTTCCAAACGTGTTTGAGTGATCTCTTCCAGTGAAAAAGCATTTAATCCCATTAAAAGAGTCGTTGCTCCTGCCAATGAGTCGCTTAGGTCACTTATACTGGGGCGGTTAACAAAGGTTCCCCCGGTTGGGCCGCGTTTAGAGCGCACAAGATTTTGCGCTGCTAAGCGTTTTAGTGCTTCGCGGATAGTTGGGCGTGAGACCTTGAAGCGTATTGCTAGCTCGTCTTCGGTTGGCAAACGATCATCAGCCGCTAATGACCCATCGATAATAGACTGACGTATCTGGTCTGCTATTTGGCGAGAGAGGCTTTGTTGGCTGACGGGTTCAAAATCTATAGATTTCACACGGTATCACTCATAAAAAACAGAATCAGAGTATTTCATAGATTGGACTTATTGTTAAATTGTAAAACCAATATTACGGCCGCCATAGACATAACGGTCAGGAAATAAAGTAATGCAGTCAAAGCGGGCAAGGCTCGATCGTTTCTTGAGTAGTTATCTGCAGATTAATCGTAAAGATGTCAGGCTGATGCTGGCACATAACCGCGTGACGGTTGATGGTGTGGTGGCGAAGAATATTGACCAGTTGGTTGATGAGTTCTCACGTATTGTCTTGGATGATCGGGTATTGCAGACCAATAGCCGCGTTTATCTGATGATGCATAAACCGGTAGGTGTGGTTAGCGCCACTAAGGATGAGCAGCACCGGACTGTGATTGACCTGCTGGATAACAGGGTCGATAAAAACGCTCTGCATATTGTCGGGCGTTTGGATCTGAATTCATCAGGTTTATTGCTGCTGACTAATGATGGCCGCTGGTCGCGACAGCTGACCTCGCCGCAAAATAAAGTCACTAAGGTGTATCAGGTCACGTTACAAAATCCCCTTTCACAAGAGTATATCGCGGCGTTCGAAGAGGGGATGTATTTTGCGTATGAGAATATCACCACGCAGCCGGCTAAACTGCAAATTCTCTCGGAATTTGTCGCTCAGGTGAGCCTGACCGAAGGGCGTTATCATCAAATAAAGCGGATGTTCGGTCGATTCAGAAACCCTGTTTTGCATTTACATCGCACCGCTATTGGTGCGCTGTCACTTGACCCTGGATTAGCGCCCGGTCAAAGCCGGGAATTAACAGCCTATGAAAGCACTCATATTAATATGCCTATTGAGCATAAATTAACAGCGGATGATGGCTGACTCTGCGACAGACCGGGAATAAATGCGTAAAATGCAGCCTTTACTCTAACTAAGTAACCTTTTTTCTGGAACGGTTCTCTGAACAGTTCTCCGGAACGATTCTCTGGAAGCCCCGAATGATACGTTTAACCAATATTCAATTACCGCTTGATCACGATGAACAGGCAATCAGCAACGTTATATTGTCGCGTTTATCTATCAAAGCTGATGACCTGGTCAGCTATAACGTGCATCGGCGCGGCTATGATGCCCGTAAAAAAACCAATATCGTCCTCATCTACACGCTGGATGTTGAGACAAAAAATGATCAAGCGCTTCTGGAAAAATTTGCAGATGATCAGTTAATCAAAGCAACACCGGACATGAGTTACCAGTTTGTTGCGCAGGCTCCGGCTAACTTGCAGGAACGTCCTGTCGTGATCGGTTTCGGCCCCTGCGGCCTGTTAGCCGGCTTAGTACTGGCGCAAATGGGCTATAAACCTATCATCCTTGATCGCGGTAAAGAGGTACGTGAGCGTACCAAAGATACCTTTGGTTTCTGGCGTAAAAAAATTCTCAACACCGAGTCTAACGTGCAGTTTGGCGAAGGCGGGGCAGGCACCTTCTCTGATGGCAAGTTATATAGCCAGGTGAAAGATCCGAATCATTATGGGCGTAAAGTATTAAGCGAATTTGTAGACGCCGGTGCGCCGGACGAAATTATGTTTGTCAGTAAGCCGCATATCGGTACCTTCCGTTTGGTTTCAATGGTTGAAAAGATGCGCGCAAAAATTATCGAGCTGGGCGGCGAAATACGTTTTAGCGCTCGGGTGGATGATGTGCAGATCGAAGCGGGGCAGATTTGCGGCGTTACGTTGGCAGATGGCGAAGTGATCAAGTCCAAACATGTCGCCTTGGCGATCGGTCATAGTGCGCGTGACACTTTTCAGATGTTGTATGATAAAAATGTCTATATCGAAGCCAAGCCGTTTTCTGTTGGTTTCAGAATAGAACACCAGCAATCCCTGATTGATGAAGCACGTTTTGGAGCCAATGCCGGTAATGAGATTTTGGGGGCTGCCGATTACAAACTGGTGCATCACTGTAAAAGTGGTCGTTCTGTGTATAGCTTCTGTATGTGCCCGGGCGGTACTGTGGTGGCAGCGACGTCAGAGGAGCACCGTGTAGTGACTAACGGTATGAGCCAGTATTCACGTGCAGAGCGCAATGCAAACAGCGCTATCGTTGTCGGTATTGATCCATCGGATTATCCGGGCGGCCCACTCGCCGGGATCGACTTCCAGAGACAGCTGGAAAGTAACGCTTACGTTCTGGGAGGTGAAAACTATGATGCGCCCGCGCAAAAAGTCGGTGACTTCCTCAAAGGTGTCTCATCAGAAAGCATCGGTAGTGTCGAGCCATCGTTTAAGCCGGGCATCAAGCTGACTGATCTGTCGAAAGCGTTGCCCGATTTCTGCATTGAGGCAATTCGCGAAGCAATACCGGCGTTCAACAGAAAGATAAAAGGCTTTGCGCTGGAAGATGCGCTGCTGACTGGAGTGGAAACCCGCACCTCTGCCCCTATCTGCATCAAACGCGGCAAAGATTTCCAGAGTATCAATACTCACGGTCTGTTTCCGGCGGGTGAAGGTGCAGGCTATGCAGGTGGTATCATGTCAGCAGCAATAGACGGTATTAAAATCGCAGAAGCCATGGCGCTGAGCCTTAATAGTCAACAAGAGTAACCAGCAAAGCAGCCACCGCTGGTAAGGAGTAACGTATGTACGTACTGATGGATATCATGGTATCGCCCAGCGGCGTAGGTGTTTCCATTTCACCTTATGTGGCTATGTGCCAGAAGATCTTTGAAGAAGCAGGGCTAACCCACAGCATGCATGGCTACGGCACCAACGTAGAAGGCGAATGGGATGATGTGATGGCCGCGGTGAAGCGTTGCCATGAAGATCTACATAAGGCTGGCGCAGTAAGGATTATCAGCCACATGAAGCTGGGTACGCGTACAGACCGCATGCAAACCATGGAAGATAAAGTCAGCAGTGTTCATGAAAAAATGGATCATGAAAAAACAGCTCAGGACTAAAGTTCTTAGGACAAAACAGCTCAGACAAAGCTCGTCACTGAATAGCGGCTAAACTTACCAGGCTATTAGACCCGCTGGCCTGTCACTCTCAGATCAGTGGGCTTTTCTTTGAAATATGGTCATTTCAGCACAGTGAAAACATATCACTTTTTAGCTCTCTTTTTTGTCATCACGCTGGCGGTCACGTCCGGTAATCTACTGTCCAATTACATCTCTGTGCGCCTTGTAGCCTATGGCGTACAACAAGCGAATGCCGCTATGGATGTAGAGCGCAAGAGAATCGTAGACAAGATGAAAGTGGATTTAGATCAAAAGCACGAAGCTGCCAAAAAGCAGCGTTCACGTAGTAAAAAAGCACAAGCTATGTGGCGCTCCTGTTTAGACTGGACAGCCATGCACCAGCAAAAACCAACCTACACCACTGAAAAAGAAAGCAAAAAGCAGTGTGATATCTATCATCGATATGTCGATACGGGGGTGTGACTTTTATCGAGCCTTATTTTATTGCTCAGCGTGCTTTATTCGGGCGCAGAGTAGCGTGCATGTCTGATTCGGGCTTCAATCTTTTTGAAAAAGTGAGGATGATGGATAACCCAGCCCCCCATAAAGCCAATTAGGCTGCCCAGCGTAATATCAACTAAGCGGAAATAAACTAAAGGTTCGCGCTGGGGATTGTATCTATACGCTCAAAGTCGCTTTGTGTACTTTTGTTGAGTGAAAAATAAGCAGTGCCTGAATCACTGCTATGCTGGGCTTTAGAGGAGATGTTCAGTTGAAATAGACACACTTATCCACAGGAAGTGTGAGTATCTTTATTGGTTTTCATTTTTCGCATGATTGTTATCACTATGCCTGCTTCAATGGAAGCGATTGTTGTTGATAGCTTTGATAAAGAGTAAAACTCTTTATTTGAAAACCTTAGTTATTTAACTTCTGTTTGAAAACAGCGGTTATATAACGGAACTGCTTGCCGTACTTTAGCGTCGAAGCATCATACCGTTAGTTAACAAGCCATTAGAACAAGCCTTTAAAACAAGACACTTTTCAAGCGGGGACACACACATGACAGAAGACACAACCCAACTCATTACACAACAACGCGCAGTGCTGGCAGGTGGTTGTTTTTGGGGTATGCAGGATCTGATTCGAAAGTTGCCGGGTGTTGTGGCGACACGGGTCGGTTATACCGGTGGTGATGTGCCCAATGCGACGTATCGTAATCATGGGACCCACGCTGAGGGTATTGAGATTCTATTCGACCCTGATCAGGTCTCTTACCGTCGTATTCTGGAATTGTTTTTCCAGATTCATGACCCTACAACGCCTAATCGGCAGGGGAATGACCAAGGGATGTCTTACCGCTCAGCCATTTATTATGTTAATCCAGAACAGAAACAGGTGGCTGAGGATACGATTGCCGATGTTAACGCTTCAGGTTTATGGCCGGGATTAGTAGTGACTGAGTTGCAACCGGTGGGGGATTTCTGGGAAGCTGAACCTGATCATCAGGATTATCTTGAGCATTTCCCTGGCGGTTATACTTGCCATTTTCCGCGGCCGGACTGGGTGCTGCCAAAGTCTTCTGCTTAATAATTAAGCAACGGTGTAGTATTTAGATAAGCACCGATGTTATGATTTGTTAAATTGTAAGACAAATAGGGGTTTTGTGATGTTTAAAGCACTGGTTCTGGATCAAGTAGACGGTAAAACGATTGCCGAAATTAAAACGTTGGATGTCAGTGATCTGCCTGATGAAGATGTATTAGTCGATGTAGATTACTCATCGATTAATTTCAAAGACGGCTTGGCCATTACCGGAACAGGTAAAATTGTCAGCAAATTCCCTATGGTTCCGGGTATCGACCTGGTCGGTACTGTGGCAGAAAGCAGTAGCGATGCTTATAAAGCCGGTGATCAGGTTGTTCTCACGGGTTGGAGTGTTGGTGAGCGTTTCTGGGGTGGATTGTCGCAGAAAGCGCGTCTTAAATCAGAATGGCTGGTACCGCTGCCAACTGGTATGTCGCCTGAAGTGTCGATGTCGATTGGTACCGCTGGTCTTACTGCCATGTTGTGTGTGATGGCGCTGGAAGAGGGTGGCGTAACTCCGGATAAAGGCCCTGTGGTTGTGTCGGGTGCAGCTGGCGGTGTAGGTTCTGTTGCCGTGGCTATACTGGCAAAACTGGGATACGAAGTGGCAGCGATTACTGGCCGCGCAGAAACTGAACCTTATCTGCGTGGTTTAGGTGCGACGACTATTTTAACGCGTGAAGAGATGAGCGAGAAAGCTCGCCCACTGGAGCGCCAACGTTGGGCGGGTGGTATCGATACGGTCGGTGATGCCATGCTGGCGCGGATTCTGGCAGAAGCGGATTATAATGCGACGGTTGCGGCCTGTGGTTTGGCTGGCGGCTTTAAATTGCCAACCACCGTGATGCCGTTTATTTTGCGTAATGTGCGTTTGCAGGGTGTCGATTCGGTCATGTGCCCGGTTGAGCGCAGAGTAAAGGCGTGGAACCGTTTACAAACAGACCTGCCTGCCGCGGCCTTGGGCGAGATCAGTCAGGTTATCAGTTTAGATCAGGTTCCTGAATACGCTTCAAAAATTGTTAACGGCCAGGTTCAGGGCAGAACTATCGTAGATTTAAATAAGTAATGATCTGAGCAAGCTTTCTTTATCTGAATAGCGCTTGGAGTTTTTATCCAGCAAAAGAGTGCTGTTTAAAAAATAGAAAGAGACCTTTTCGTCATTTCAGCGTTACTCTAAAGCCGCCTGTCGTTATCTCTTGTTTCGTCATAACAGAGATTAACGGTAGGCGGCTTTGTCCGTTATGATGGCGCTATTATCAATATAAGGACACGCCATCGTGTTGTATCCGCTTACTTTTATTCTGTTATTTTGCTTCTCGTTTACAGCGCATGCAGTGTCGGTAGTGGATGATGCTGGCCATGATGTCATTCTTCAGCAGCCCGCGCAGCGTATTGTGACGTTGGCCCCTCACTTAACCGAGCTGTTGTTTTCATTAGAAGCCGGGGAGCGGATTATCGCTACGGTTGATTATAGCGATTACCCGGCAGCGGCTTTGTCGATCCCGCGCATTGGCGGGGCAGAAGATATTAGCGCTGAAGTGATACTGGCATTGCAGCCGGATCTGGTGGTTGCCTGGGATAAAGGCAGTCCTGCAGAGGTTCTGGCGCTGTTGGAGTCTTTGGATGTTGTGGTGTATCGGGCTTCTAGTCAGGCCATTATCGGGGTTGCGAAGACCTTGCTTGATCTGGCGGTGTTAACAGGAAAAACACACATAGCCACACCGCTGGTGGAGCAGTTTAAGGATGAGGTAGCCAATGTAAAAAATCGGTATCAGGATAAAGCGCCGGTCAGTGTTTTTTATCAGTTGTGGAGTGAACCTTTGATGACGGCCAATAAGCAGCAGATGATCAATGAGATGATCACGCTCTGTGGAGGTTCTAATCTGTTCTCTGAGCAGCTTGAAGTCGTACCCCAAACCAATGTTGAAAGTATTTTAGTGCTTAATCCCGATGTTATTTTAGCGCCAGAACAAGGTACGCCACCAGACTGGCGACAGCGTTGGCAGGCATGGCCGGAGATTACAGCAGTCAAAGGGCAGCATCTTTATTCGCTTAATGCAGACTTGATAAACCGCCCGACACTGCGCAGCGTTGAAGGACTGAAGCAGGTGTGCCAGTTATTAGATCGGGTGCGTGCAGACCAGGGGCGCTCAGAGCAGCGTTAGTAGGTTTTTCACTTCCATTACGCTCGTCGGGTCAGGATTTTTTCCTTGGTTTCCAATAGATCTCGGTGCTACCCGCTCTGCGCGCCAACGTGCGGGCACAGACAAACAGCAGATCTGATAAGCGATTCAGGTACATCGCGCCTATCGGGTTTTGCTTTTCTGCATCGCAAAGCCGAATCATCTGACGCTCTGCACGACGACAGATGCTTCTTGACTGGTGACAGTATGCCGCCGCGCGGCTTCCTCCGGGCAGTATGAACTCTGTTAGCGGAGGAAGTTGTTCATTGAGTGTGTCGAGATGATTTTCCAGCTCAGTGACGATGTCGGGTGTGATCGCCTGATAGTCATGATTCGCCATAGCGATCTCTCCTCCCAGGTCGAAGAGATCATTCTGAATCTGAAAGAAGACAGGCTTTAACGGATCTTCGGCTGTTAGCTCGGTCAGCAAAATACCCAACACCGAATTAAGCTCATCAATATCGCCCAGCGTTTCAATACGCGCAGAGGTTTTTGAAACTCTGCTGCCATCGGCAAGACCGGTGGTACCTTTATCGCCGGTGCGGGTATAGATTCGTGTCAGCCTGTCTTTCATCGGTATTTCCTTTCTATTAACCTTAGAGCACTGCTTTAAGCGTCACAAAGCCAGCACGTCCTTGAGTATTGTAACCAGAGACTTGCTCGTATTCTTTATCCGTTAGGTTAAGCAGTTTTCCTTCAATAGTGAAGGTCTGGTTAAGTTGCTTGCTAACCGTCAGGTTAATAATGCCGTAGCCAGCGACATCACTGGGTGTGTCTTTCTTGCTACTTTGAGCAATGAATTCAGTACGCAGCCGATATTGGCCCACACGGTAGCTGACCGAGCTGCTCAAGGTTCGATGGGCGCGACGAAGCAGGCTCGTATCAGTCACTTCGTTGTGCGGGCTTTGAATCACCACCGAAGTGCTCCAGTTCAGATTGTCCAGAGACAAGCTATGGCCCAGCTCTACCCCTTGGATTAGTACTTTATCCACATTCTGCCCTTGGTAAATACCACTAAAAGGAGCGGTTTCAACAAAATTTATCAGGTTATCTATTTGATTGTAGAACGCGGCAGCACTGACGTGGTTCGTTGTGTTGATCTGGTATTTTGCACCGACCTCATAGTTTTTGGAGGTTTCTGGTTGAAGGTTAGTATTGCCTCCGTAACCATATAGGTCAGATGCGCTTGGTGCCCGAAAAGCGGTGGCAATACTGGCGTATAGATTAAGATCAGGGGTTGCCTGGTAGCCGTAGCTGGTTTCCCATGTATTATGCTGACCGAAGGTTTCATGGTCGGTAACTCGCGCGGCTAATACCAGACTGTGTTTGCCGATCTGAATATTGTCCTGTAGAAAAAGCGCATGAGTATCGAGGGTTTCGTCAAAACCAGTGCCGAACGATAACGATTCTATTGCTTCGCGCTGCAATGAGATGCCTGCAGTGAGTGCGTGATCACCTACAAAATAATCGTTCTGCCACTCTAACTGAGTACGCCGTGTGTGTGCAAAATCAGGCGATTGGTTTTGATCTAACTCATCGTTAAATAGACCTAATTTAATGCGGGACAACCAGCGATCACTAACCTGTGTATCGATATCAAGATTAATCGCCTGTTGTGTGAAATCCTGATCTTGTTTGATAATCGCGATCGTGGGGTAGTTTGAGTAATCTTCAGCCAGGTATTCGGTATTACCTTCATTGTGTATCAGGTTCAGTTTTATCTCAGTTTCGCCCAGTGTATGCGCGGCTGTCGCGTTGAGGCTGAGGTTGTCGTGTCCGGTTTTAATATCCGATCCTTGTAAAGCCGGAAAACCGTCAGTGCTGCTGTTGTTCAGGCTAAAACCCAAACGAGAGCCTTGTTGTGTCTTATGGAAGGTTTGAAAGCCCGCTTCCTTAGTATTATTGCTACCCGCTGTTGCATGCGCAGTGAATGCAGGGCCTGTCTGGCGGGTAAATATCTGAATAACTCCGCCGATCGCTTCAGATCCATAAAGCGTCGAGCGGGGGCCTTTAACAACCTCGATGCGCTCAATGTTATCGGGATGAAGGTAGCTGATATTAGCTGATCCCAGAGTGCCGGGATTTATCTTCATGCCATCAACCAAGACCAGAGTATGGTCACCCTCAGTTCCTCGGGTGAAAATAGAGGTGATCTGCCCTGGGCCGCCGCTTCGCGTTATCTCTACACCAGACACATAACGCAGAATATCAGTCAGGTCAGATGCCTGCATTTGTTCAATCTGCTGACGAGAGATAACAGTAACACTGGCAAGTGCTTCATCCGTTGTTTGTGCTGAACGAGTTGCCGTGACTGTGATGGTATTTAAGTGTGCAATCTGTGATTCAGAAAGTATATCTGAAGCAAACGAGCTACTCGCTACAAAAAATGCAGCTGCAGTAATAAAATGGGATTTCATGTAAACGACCTTTATATGCGCCCGCCGCGCATTGGGTTAGATGAGAAACAGGCCGATATCCGGACTTTCGACTGCTCTGAGAGTAATCGATTACCGTTGCGGGGGCAGTGTCGGCTTTGTATTAGCGCTAATAGTAAGAGCAATACGCACCGTTCTTCCCGTTTAACCTTTGCAGGCACCTGAGTAACTGGAGGCGGAGTTTACAGGGTGGTTTTTAGTGATGCAATCAGAGAGGCGTTGGCGGTTAGCAGGTTGCCCATAGGTGCACTATGAGCAACTATTTAAATGATGCTTCTTTCATAGCGTATTATGCATCATAGTGCTCAGCAAAGTTACGAATCTCGTGTGAGAGGCGTTCGACCCGATCTGCTGCTTTTTCCAGCTCTTCCAGTACCGCAGTGCTGATCGCTGATTCAACGATTAATTCTAAATCAGAGAACTTGGACTCGCCAATCTGACTGCGAAGTTCCGCTGTTAATTTTCCCTTAAATGCTTCAACAACATTGTGAGAGTGCTGTGTTTGCTTCTGTGACATGGACAGATCCTCCTTGTGAATTATTTGTTGTTGGGTAGCAGAATATGTTCATCTTGTTCGTGAATATCGCGTGCGTTACCTACAACACGTGGGTCTGGTGTTAGCAGAATATCGGGGTTTTTATTGGGGTAGGGCAGCGAGTTCAATATAAAGCGCATGGCATTTATACGGGCGCGTTTCTTGTCATCTGATTTGATAACAGTCCAGGGGGCATCTGCAGTATCGGTATAAAAAAACATCGCTTCTTTGGCTTCAGTATAAGCATCCCATTTATCCAGTGATGCCAGATCAATGGGAGATAATTTCCACTGTTTTAGCGGGGCAACTTTACGTGCCTGAAAGCGTTCAAACTGCTCATCTCTGCTAACGGAAAACCAGAGCTTATATAGACGAATACCGCTACGCACTAACATACGCTCAAAGTCAGGTGTCTGGCGCATAAATTCAAGATATTCGGCAGGAGAGCAAAAATTCATAACTCGCTCGACACCGGCACGGTTATACCAGGAGCGGTCAAATAGTAAGATGTCACCTTTGGTCGGGAAGTGTTTTACATAGCGCTGGTAGTACCACTGGCCCTTCTCTTCTTCGGAGGGCTTTTCAAGTGCAATCACTTTTGCGCCACGAGGGTTCAGGTGCTCCATAAAACGTTTTATTGTGCCCCCTTTACCGGCAGCATCCCGCCCTTCAAATAGAATAACAATACGTTCGCCGGTTTCGCGTGCCCAGCTTTGCATTTTCAACAGTTCTATCTGTAGATCTTTTTTGAGCTTTTCGTATTCCTTTCGGGATAATTTTTCTTGGATTGCAGTTTCGTCTGAGCTGTTTTTTATTTCTACAGGTGAATCCTTCAGCTCAGATGCCGTCTCAGGTGTTTCAATAGTTTCTTGCGGCACTACTTGTACAAGATCATCCATCAGTTTCTCCTCTTAAAGACTGGTTGTAATAATAATTATCCTCTCTCTTGTGACAATTCCTTTGACCGAGATCACTTAATTAATGATATCTGATATAAGAGCGATAAAGGCGGTAAAACAATCGATGAATTTTGAGTGAAGGCGCGGGATGAGAGCCCGAAATGAGAACCTGGTATGCGAGCCCGGCATTATAATCCGCTATGAGCGCCGAAATATTTTGTATTCCTTGGAGTACTCGATATAGTTCGTACGTTGGGATGTTTTAATTTATTGCGTTTGAAACACGTTGCAAAGTTAATACGACCGTTTAAATATTGTGCGCTTAAAAATAAAATGGAAATCAGCGAAGTTATGAAAAAGCAGTCACTGAATCAAAAGGAATCGGTAGAGAAATCAGAGCTATATAAGGCATTGTCTGCTTCGCGTACGTCATTTATATCAACCGGTGTTTTTAGTTTCTGTATCAATATACTGATGCTGGCACCGATTATTTACATGCTGGAAGTTTACGATCGGGTGCTCACCAGTAGCAGTGAATCAACCCTGTTGATGCTTACATTGTTGCTGGTATTTCTTTTTATTGTGATGGGAACGCTGGAGTGGGTTCGCTCACAGGTGTTGATTGTCACCGGTAATCGATTAGAGAAAAGCCTGGGTCCACGTGTGTTTGATTCGTTGTTTAAGCAGTCACTGGCGTCGGGAGGGAGTGTCTCCACAGCGCAACCTTTGTCAGATCTTTTAACACTTCGGCAGTTTTTGGGAGGCGCCAGCCTGCTAACGCTTTTTGATGCGCCGTGGCTGCCTATTTATCTGGGAGTTGTATATCTGTTCCATCCCCTGATGGGCAGCGTAGCGCTTGCTGCCGCTATTTTTCTGATTATTCTCGCCATCGTTAACGAGCGCCTGACACGACGTGATATTCAGGATGCTAACAAGCTGAATATCGAAAACACCCACGAAACTCAATTGAATTTACGTAATTCAGAAGTAATTGAAGCGATGGGGATGTTGCCTCGATTGCGCGATCGCTGGCAGCAGAAGCAGAATGAGTTACTGGCGCTGCAAACCCGAGCAAGTCGGCAAGGTGGTTTGATAACAACACTGTCTAAGACTTTTCGAATGACCATGCAGTCTTTGATGCTGGGGCTCGGGGCTTATCTGGCAATACAGGGAGATATCTCCGGTGGTACTGTGATTGCCGGATCAATTTTGTTGGGTAGGGCACTGGCTCCGATCGATCAGTTGATTAATTCATGGAAGGGCTTTTTAGGTGCCAGGGGAGCATATACGCGTTTGTCGGCCCTGCTGGAAGCGAATGCCTCGCAGGAGCCGCCTATGCAACTGCCGCCACCACAGGGGCGGGTCGAGTTTAAAAAAGTATTTGTGGCGCTGGGTGAAAACGCGGAGCCTGTATTACAGGATATTAGTTTTGCCATTGAATCGGGTACGTCAGTCGCCATCATCGGGCCAAGTGCGGCCGGTAAGTCCACTTTAATACGTGCCATGCTCGGCATCTACCAGACTACTAGGGGCGCGATTCGCTTAGATGGCGCTGAGCTTAAGCAGTGGGACCGAGAAGTCTTGGGTGAGCATATAGGCTATTTGCCGCAGGATATTGAGTTGCTGGAAGGGACGGTGAGTGAGAATATCGCCCGCTTTGGGGAAGTCGAACCAGAAAAGGTAGTCGCTGCGGCTACGGCGGCAGGTGTGCATCAGATGATCTTGCAGTTGGCTGATGGCTACTCAACCAGAATTAAAGCGCATTTGTTATCAGCTGGCCAACGGCAACGTATTGCGCTGGCACGTGCGCTATATGATAACCCTAAGCTCGTCGTGCTGGATGAGCCCAATTCGAATCTGGATACGGAGGGTGACCTTGCGTTGGCAAACGCATTACGGAGCTTGAAAGCTGCCGGGTCTACGCTGATCGTTGTTACCCATCGGAATAACTTATTACAGTTAGTTGATAAGGTAATGGTGCTGTCAAACGGTACCCTAGTGGCATTTGATGAAACGGCAGTAGTGATGAAAAAGTTAAGTCAGGGGGCCGCCTCGCCTAGTCCCGCCGTACAGTCAGCACCTGGTATAGCTCCTATAGCAGCCCAGTCCACAACTCAGTCAGTAACCCATAACGCTGTGGTAGAGAACTAATTATGTCTGATGTAAAAAAAGCTGACACGACAACCCAATATCTCGAAAAATCGGTGGATGACAGCCGTTTTCTGATGATTGGTTTCATCATTATTCTTGTGGTTTTTTTCGGTTTGGGTACGTGGGCGGCGGTTGCTCCTATCGCCAGTGCTGCGCATGCTCAGGGTAAAGTACGTGTCGAGAATAATAAGAAAACGGTACAGCATCTTCAGGGAGGGATTGTTAAGTCTGTGTTGGTGCGAGATGGTGATCATGTCGAAAAAGGCCAGGTATTAATGGTCCTGGATGATACCCAGGCCAAAGCTCAGTTAGAGGTGATTCAGGGGCAATATATCTTGTCTCGCGCGCGTGAAGCGAGGTTGATTGCTCAGCGTGACCAATTGGAGTCTGTTGTGTTTCCTCAGGATTTACAGGATCTTAAGGAAGATAGAAGGGTGCAGGAGGCGATCGATGTACAGCGCCAGATCTTTCAGGTGCGCAAAGAATCCTATGAAAATGAGTTGGCGCTATATGTTCAGCAAGCCGAGCAGCTGGAATCTCAGTTAACCGGTCTTGATGCACAAAGAAAGAGCCAGGAGCGACTGGTGTATTCATACTCTACTCAGCTTAAGGATCTGAAATCTCTGGAAGCAAAAGGCTTTGCTGAAAGAGGTCGTGCACGCGAAATTTATCGGGAATTGGCGCAGAGTCGCGGCGAGTTAGGCGAGCTGCTGGCGAGTATTGCCTCAACAAAATCTGAAGTAGTGGCTTCAAAGCTACAGGCCTTACAATTACAAAAAGAACTGCAAAGAGAGGTCGCAGCAGAAGTTGATGAGCTGCAAGAGCGGTTGTTTCAACTGGTAGAGCAGCGTCAGGCTTTGCTGGACACCTTGGCTCGTACTCAGATCCGTTCGCCGCAATCTGGCACAGTACTAGAGCTTGCAGTTCATACCGTCGGTGCCGTCATAGGCGAAGGTGAAAAGCTGATGGAAATTGTCCCTATGGGCGTGCGACTGATCATAGAGGCGCGGGTATCTCCTATAGATATCGATCGAATTGCTATTGGACAGATTGTTGATGTGCGCTTTTCAGCATTCAAAATGAGAGAGACGCCAAAAATAGAGGGCAAACTGATAAACCTATCGGCTGATAGTATCCTCGACCCGAATGATTCGACGCAGACACCTTATTATCTGGCGATCGTCGAATTGACCGAAGAAGGGCTCCGGTATTTACAGGGCAGCGACCTTAAACTGGTCGCTGGTATGCCTGCTGAGGTCTTCATCAAAACAGGTGAGCGCACCTTGTTCCAGTATTTCGCTGATCCGCTAGTTAATACTGTTGCGCGTTCATTTATTGAAGATTAGCCAAGATGGCTTTTTTCGTATCCGACTGATTTCTAAACAGTTAGCGAAATCAAAATAGAACATCTGTTTTAATTTCTTCTTCTATTGTGTCTTATTGAAAAAAACCTGTCTAAAACGTCAGGTTTTTTTACATATTGAGAACGTAATCAGACAGAAAAAATTAGTTCATTAGTGTGACTAAATTATTCCTCAATAAAAAAGGTGGCAGTCTCTTCTAACTCATTGTTTTTTATTGTTAATATTCTTTAGATTATTCTTGTTAATATTCTGTTCAGCTTAGGCTTTTCTGTTGGTATGTTAATTGCTGGTTTTAAATTTAGCTTAGTGCTGGTATGTGGCTAGTCGCTTTTAAAATCAGCACATATCAAATAAAGGAGTTTCTTGAAACCCCTACATCTGTTTAATACAGGTGGGAAAACCCAACTTAACAAAGGTGTTTAACATGAATAAATTGATCGCTGTATCTGCTTTGATGGTGGCCGCTGCTCCTGCTTTTGCTAATCCTGTTCCAAATGGAACTGTTCCTGAGCCAGGTGTGTTGGCGTTGATGGGGGCTGCCGCTGTTGCATTCTTTATTGCACGTCGTATGAAAAAGTAAAAAGAAAAATGCGAGACGTTTACGTCTCGCTTTTTTTAGTACAGTTTTGCATATAAAAATAAGTTCTGGATGACGTGTTAATACTTACGAGCATAATTTTCTTTTTTCTAGAAGTAAGGTCTTAAAAAACGCTGCTACCCAGATCGATTCCACTAAGAAGTAAGAATAAGAAGGAATTTTGTTATGTCCACTATGACTATTCGTGTGACTTCACCAGCTTTAAACGGAACAGATCAGGGTGCTCCAAGTTATATGGATGTAGAAATCACACACAGCAGCACCTTAAACGGGATTTATGACGCTTACTGTCTTCACCCTGGTTTGTTTATCACAGTAGCACCTCATACATATGATGATGCTAATGCTAATGCTGGTAATGACGTTGATAATAATACCAGTAATTATACCGACGCAGGCGTCACTTCTAGCATAACTCAGAAACAAATTTCTCAGATCAACTGGCTTTTGTCGCAAAACTTTACTTCAGATCCCAAATATGACGATCAGTTTAACTATGGTGAAGTGCAAGCTGCTATCTGGGAGATCTTGGGATACACACCGTTGTACTATAACAACGTCGGTATTACTTCAGAACTTTTATCTAATTATGGCGATCAAGAAGTTGATCCGCTTGATATTAAATTTTTAGTGACTAAATCCCAAGCTGCAGTTGCCAGTGGTATTAATGTTCTTCCTTCAGATACCTTCTTCACGATGGTTGTCGATCCTGATGGTGGTACTGATGGTAATGTTCAGCCGCTGATTATCCAACTAAATTCAGCAAAATTGGGTGATTATGTTTGGTTGGATGAAGATGCAGATGGTATCCAGGATGAAAATGAACTGGGTGTTGATGGCGTTGTTGTAGAGCTTTATGATGCCAGCAATAATTTGGTATCAAGCACAAAAACAGGCGACGATTACAGCACCGCAGAAGTTGAAACAGGCTATTACCAATTTACAGGCCTGAAAGCAGGTGATTACACTGTTAAGTTTTTAACACCTGCAAATATGCTGCTAACAGTTGCTGATGCTGCAGACAATTCACAAGATAATTTTGACAGTGATGCCGGTGTTCTGACGGGCATGACTGAAAAAATTACCCTAGCCGAAGGCGAATCAAATCAAAGCATTGATGCGGGGCTCTATCAGGCGGCGAGCATTGGCGACCAGGTGTTTAATGACAAGAACGCCAACGGTATTCAGGACACTGGCGAAGGTGGTGTCGCGGGAGCGAAGGTCAGCCTGTTCAACTGTGATGGCACGGCGGCCAATGACATCAATGGCAATCCGGTGGCATCGATCACGACCGGTGGGGACGGGATTTACAATTTCACGAACCTGGCCCCGGGCGAGTACTACGTGCAGTTCACGGCGCCAAGTGGCTACGTGATCACGCAGCAGCTGGCAACGGACGCGGATGCGGCGGGCGATGACTCGGATGCGAATGCGGCGGGTATCACCAGCTGTGTGGTGCTGGAGTCGGGCGAGACCGAGGAAC
>NZ_FOOU01000023.1 GCF_900113275.1 Neptunomonas qingdaonensis | reverse complement strand
TCTACCGAACGCCGCGTTGAAGTCAATCTTTATTTTGCAACTTTTTCGAAATCTTCCGGCTGCAAAACCTGACTCCAACCACCAATCACAAAACCCTGAAAAAATGTTAAATATCAATATCTTACTGACTAGCATCTTCTCATTTCAGCTACCTATTTGGCAGCCTCCTTGGGAAGAGGTGCGCATTCTACAGACTCCCCAAAAGGAGTCAACAGGCATGCCTTAAAAAAGTGATAATTATTGCAAAAACACACTAAAAACAACAAAGGCGCCACGCAGGCGCCTTTGTTGTGACTTATTATCGAGAAAAGCACTTAAGATTTTTGACTATTTACCTCATCATCTTCTATTGCAGCATCCAGCTCTTCATCAATATCTTCTTCCTCATTTTCTTTAACGAAGACTTTTGAAAGAAGAATACCTAACTCAAATAGCAACCACATAGGTATTGCCAACAAACTTTGAGAGATAACATCTGGCGGCGTAAGCAGCATCCCAACGACAAAGCAACATACGAGCACATAAGCACGCTTATCTGTCAGATCTTTCGCCGTTGTTGCTCCAGACCAAATCAGCAGCAATGTGGCTATAGGAATCTCGAACACAATACCAAAAGCGAAAAACAGCTTTAATACAAAATTCAGATAGCTACTGATATCTGTCATAACAGCTACATTTTCTGGCCCCACACTGGTAAAGAAGCCAAATATCAATGGAAACACCACATAATAAGCAAACGCAACACCGGCATAGAAGAGAAATACACTGGATATCAGCAGCGGCGTTGCCAAACGCTTCTCATGGTTATACAAACCAGGCGCTATAAAGCCCCATATCTGATGGAGGATAAACGGGATACCGATAAAGATGGCGAGTACTAATGTTAATTTGAACGGAGCAAAAAAAGGTGAAGTGACATCCGTTGCAATCATACTGGTTCCCGCCGGCAACAAAGCTGTCAATGGTGCCGAAAGGTATTCATACAGATCATTTGCAAAATAAAATAAACAAAGAAATACAGCTAACACAATCAGCAGTATGCGCATCATGCGCTGACGCAACTCTACTAGATGCGAAACTAAAGTCTGCTCTTGCTCTGGAGTCCCGCTTGGCTGCTTACTCATTTGCTGGTTTTTCAATTTTACCGCTACTTGCCTTATCGGAAGTATCGATGGGTTCAGTAACGGGAGACTCAACAGACTGAGCCATTGGCGAGTCTTCACTAAAAGCCTGCTTAAATGGCTGCTTCATCTCACTCAGCTCTTTATCAAGCTCTTCTTTTTTAATTGATGCTGTGCGTCGCATCTCATCAAGACGCAGTTCTTCTGATATTTCACTCTGGATACTGGAGACAGCTCTTTTAGCACGACCTATCCACAAGCCCACAGCACGCACAGCCGTAGGCAATTTTTCAGGCCCGAGCACGATCAGCGCAACCACGCCGATTAATAATATTTCAGCAAAGCCGATATCAAACATTCAACAGATCCAGATTATTTTTGATCAGTCGAGTGTTCCTGCTTGGCTGCAGGCTTAGCTTCTTCTTCGAAAGCGGCATCTTTCTCTTGCTGTTCAATTTTTTTTGCATCTTCCGGCTCTTCTTTAATCGCCTTCTTGAACCCTTTTACAGCACTACCCAAATCCCCACCGATATTGCGAAGTTTTTTAGTGCCGAACAGCAAAATAATAATACCAAGCACGATGACTAGCTGCCAAATACTGATTCCACCAAAACCCATATCAATTCTCCTCGATAACTATCGCGCTGACTGGCGATGCATCACACACATTAATTACAATTTTATGACTTGTTCCGCGACTCTTTTTCAACCAAACCGGACATATCAAAACGTCGCGCCAGCTCGTTCAAAACAGCCTGCGGGGGCTCACCCAAATGAGACAGCATAACTAAGCTATGGAACCACAAGTCAGCAGTTTCATATATCAGATCACTCGTATCACCTGAAAGTTTGGCATCTTTAGCGGCGATGATAGTTTCTACTGCCTCTTCGCCAACTTTTTCTAAAATTTTATTAAGACCTTTTGCATGCAAACTAGCCACATAAGATGTATCCGAGGCTGCACTCTTTCGCTCTTCAAGAATCTTGCCTAACTGTGTTAACACTTCACTCATCAGACATTTACCCTTTATATATATCATCAGGATTTTTCAAGACAGGATCTTCAGCTACCCATTTACCATCACGTAATACACTAAAGAAACAACTCTCTCTTCCTGTATGACAAGCAATACCGCCTTTTTGCTCAACTTGCAGCACAAGTACATCATTATCACAGTCTAACCGCACTTCGTGCAGGGTCTGCACATGTCCGGACTCTTCACCTTTACGCCACAGTTTCTGACGCGAACGTGACCAGTATACAGCTCGCTGCTCTTCCACCGTCAGGCGTAAAGATTCCTGATTCATCCAGGCTACCATCAAAATCCGCCCCGTCTTATAATCCTGGGCAATGGCGGGTATTAATCCTTTTTCATCCCACTTTATACGTTCTAACCAGCTATCTGTCATCACTATTACAACTGTTCGCTTTCAAAGGAGATGAAGCATACCGGATCATCCTGTGAAGCTCCATCCCAGATACCTTGTATATTGATCCTGGTCTATTACTGCTTAATTGATAAAGAGATAAACACCCAAGCCGCCAATAAACCAACCGACCAAACTGAGCTGCTCCATCCATTCACGGCTTGGTTCATGACCAAACCATAAAGCAGCAATAATACAAGCCACCCCAATCAGCCTTTTTCGACTCAGTTTGCTTCGCCGTGCCTCATCCTGTTTGATCTGCGCAGACAACGCTAAACGGCTTTGGGATGGCTGATTCTTAATCTGTTGAAGGGTATCAAATGCCAACTGCGGGATAAGCGGCATTTTATCTAACCAATCAGGCACTTGCTGCTTGAGTGTTCGATACGCAGCTTTAGGACCGACCCGATCCTTCATCCATGATTCAAGGAAAGGCTTACCGGTCTGCCACAAATCCAGCTCAGGATACAATTGCCTTCCCAGTCCTTCGATATTCAGAAGGGTTTTTTGCAGTAATACTAATTGCGGCTGCACTTCCATATTGAAACGACGTGCTGTCTGAAACAACCCTAACAGTACCTGCCCAAAAGAAATATCTTTCAACGGTTTATTAAAGATCGGCTCACATACACTACGAATAGCCGTTTCGAACGCCGTCACATTGGTTTCGGCTGGCACCCAGCCAGAATCAATGTGCAGCTGCGCTACCTGTCGATAGTCCCGGGTAAAAAAGGCCAGGAAATTACGCGCTAAATAACTCTGATCTTCTGCGGTAAGCGAACCAATAATACCGAAATCTACTGCAATATATTGCGGCATAACGGGGTTATCACGGGAAACGAAGATATTTCCAGGGTGCATATCTGCATGAAAAAAGCTATCTCTGAACACCTGCGTAAAAAACACCTCCACGCCGCGCTCAGCCAGCATTTTCATATCGGTTCCCTGCGCCCGAAGCTCATCCACCTCGGCGACGGGTATGCCATAGATGCGCTCCATGACTAAAACATTCTGACGTGTCAGATCCCAGTATATTTCTGGCACATAGAGAATGTCTGAATCTTCAAAATTACGCTTCAGTTGTGAGCCGTTAGCCGCCTCTTTTCTTAAATCTAATTCATCAAATAAAGTTTGCTCATACTCTGCGACAACTTCTACCGGCCGGAGCCTGCGCCCTTCCTGCCAGGCAGCATGAACTATATGTGCCAAGGTATACAAAAGCGCCACATCTTTTTTGATGGTTTTGACTATCCCGGGACGAATAACCTTAACAACCGCTTCGCGACCGTCCACTAACGTCGCTTCATGAACCTGTGCGACCGAGGCAGATGCGAGAGGCGTAACATTGAAAGCAGCGAATAATTCAGAAACCGGCTTGCCGAGCGACTTTTCAATAATCTGTTGCGCCTGAGCCCCTGAAAAAGGTGGCACGTCATCCTGCAATCGCTTCAATTCATTAGCAATGTCATCCGGCAACAGGTCTCTGCGTGTTGATAGCATCTGACCGAACTTGATAAACACAGGGCCTAGTGACTCTAACGCCATACGCAGACGCGCGCCTCTTGGCTGTGTCGCTTTGATAAAGTACCGCCACGGCATTAAATAAAGGAGTATTCTCAGATACCACGGCAATGATAGATCGTCAAAGAAAGTATCAAGACGAAAACGAATAATAGTATGAGCTATTTTCAAACTTCGGGAGAGACGTCGCACCGGAGAAAAATCCTATAAATACAGAGGTAAATCAGCGGCTCAAGTGTGCCCGTTCCTGCTCGATAGGTAAAGCCTTAGCCGATACAAACTCGATTTCTGCCTTCTTGTTTCGCTTTATAAAGGGCAGCATCAGCCCGAGCAAAAAGGCCATCTTTGGTGTCCGATTCCCGCGTCTCGGTCACACCAAAAGACATAGTTATCGTCACTGGCTGACCATGAAAGTTAAAAGGACTTTTGCTAATAGACTCGCGCAATTTTTCAATCGCTTTGGCGCCTTCTTCGGCTTGCGTTGAGGGCATAAGAATAACGAACTCTTCACCACCAAAACGCGCAACAAAATCAGAGCCTCTTAAATTTTTGGTCAGTACGCGGGAAATCAGGCGTAAAACTTTATCTCCAGCCAAATGCCCATAGGTATCATTGATTCGTTTAAAGAAATCCAAATCACCTACAGCAACCGAGAAGCCCTGCTGATAACGCGCCCAGCGCTCAAACTCTTTTTCCAAATGATCATCATATGCGGCCCGATTAGGCAATCCGGTCAATGCATCTGTTCTCGCTTTTAAACGTTCTTCTTCCATATGAGCTTTGACACGTCCTGTTTCCTCTTCCATCTCAGCAACATGCCGCATAAGGGCATCATAACGCTCTTGAAGCTTCCCATCCCGCTCCTCCTCTCCACGCTTGAAATCATCCATTACCTGAACAATGCCGGCAAGCTGAGAAGAAACTGACATTTTCAACTCACCCAGGTCGCGGGAATCTTTCACGGCTTTACTGATGGTCGTTACATCATGTCTGACGCGCTCATCTAACTGCCTGTGCGCTTTACCTGAAACCATTTGCTCGCTATGGCTCTCGTGCAAAAAACCCTGCACTTCGACCAACTGGGTATTAAGCGTAATCAGGTAGTTTTCAAAATCTTCATTACTGCTCGCTGCAGCCAGTTGCGCCAATACCACTACATTTGCTAAAACTTCTGACAGGGCCTCTAACACCAACCCTTGTTCAATACGACCAACCAGCGCATTGGCTTCTTGTCGGCCCTCGCGTGTCAAATTTAACGAATGAATCAACTGTATGAGCTCAGTACCAATGAGTGACAGGTCTATATCAAAAGACGTTTGGCTTTTAACGGTACTCAATTCAGCCTTTTCTGAAGCCAACACTGCGGCTTGCAACGATACTAGGCGTTGCAGTAACGAAGGGAATTTATAGTTAGACTCAACGGATTCAGCAACTACGCGCTCCAGTTCAAGCAGAGACTCAAGCTCTGAAGAGGTCGCCGAAACATGATTTTTTAGCTGAGAAATCCACTCAAGAACAATTTTTGTAATAGCCTTAGTGATCTTCTCTCTGGACTGGTCCAGTTTACGAATATGCTTGCCTAAATTAGTAACAACACCCCGGGATGGCGGAGGTGAACTAAGACTATTTAACGTGCTGCGAAGCAAGGTTAACTCATGATCCAGATCAGACGACTGCCCCTGAAGACCGAGTGTCAAATGAGAAACAGCCAAGCGAAGCTGATCATTATTCTGACTCTTTTCCAGAATATCAATTTCCAGCGCCGCGTCTTTATATTTCTTTTTCCAGTCGATTGAATCCTTGCTCACTACATATTTCCATCTATTAACGATTTACAAATTAATCTTAGTCCAAAGAGTTCACCTTGCCCAGCATGCATCTATGAAAAAGCCGCCTCATTCGGGCGGCTTTTTAGCAACTCCAGTACACTTATTTCTCTAGCGCTGCTTGCTCTTTAGCGACTAAGTAGTTAACTACATCCAACATCTGCTTTTGCCCACCAGCCATCGCCGCCGTCACCCGATACTTGCCATTAACCACCAGCGATGGCACACCGTCTACCTGATAACCACGAACTTTTGATTCACCCTGGTTCATTTTCGTATTCACCGCAAACGATCCGTAGGTTTTTTCAAATAGTGCACGATCCACGCCCATCTCGGCATAATAGTCAGCAAGGTCATCCATATTTCTGAAACGTTTTTTCTGTAGATGAATGGCATCAAACATAGGCTGATGCGTTTTTTCTACACTATTTAACAGCTCAGCCGTGTAATAAGCACGCGCCAGCGGCTCCCAGCTACGACCAAAAACTACGGGTATACGCTGAAAATCAACCTGATCAGACTGCTGCTTATGCCATGCAGCCAGCATCGGTTCGAAACTATTACAATGTGGACATGGGTAACCAAATAGCTCCGTCACTTCAATTTTTGCAGGGTCGACAGTCTTAACAGCAAAAGGCAACTCGACAAAATGCCTTCCCGCTTCGTAATCTTCTGCTGCCGAAGCCGTTGTGCTCAGACCTAAAACTAACAAAACAGACAATAACGCCTTCCACATACCCGCTCTCCAATTAATTTTCAGATTTTTCAATCAGACCATGAACAAACCAAAGGGTTCATCTATTCCAGAGAATAAAAAAGGCAGCCTAAGCTGCCTTAATTACCAACAACGCTCGGATATTAATACAAGCCTTGTACGTAGCTGGAAACCGCTTTGATCTCAACATCGCTAAGTTTAGCCGCGATATCACGCATCATCGCCTGCGGATCGTTATTACGTGCAGCAACCCGGAAATCTTTCAGCTGTTTTTCAGCATAGGCAGCATGCTGACCAGACAAAGCAGGGAAGCCTGCAGCAGCCATACCTTTACCATTGGCCGCATGACAAGCCGTACATGCCGGAATACCTTTCTTAGCTAAACCAGCACGATAAATCTGCTGACCCAGTTCTAGCTGATCTTGAGCAACCTTACCGCCCTGAATAGCTTTACCGGAAAAGTACGCCGCAATATCTTCCAAATCCTGATCGCTCAGGTTGTCCAACAAGCCAGTCATCTCTACGACAGGACGCGCGCCTGATTTAATATCTTTCATCTGTTTAACTAGGTAGGTTGCATTCTGACCTGCTAGTTTCGGGAAGTTTGCAATTGCGCTGTTACCATCTGCACTGTGACATGCGGCACAGACTGCTGTTTTTCCCTGCCCCGCTGCCGCATCACCTGCTGCATTTGCTACACCAGTGATACCTAAGGTTAACAGTAAGCCGATCAGTAGTTTATTCATAATGAACTCAGACTCTTGTCATTCAGAAAAATGGATGCTTATCCTGAAATTAGTCACTAATCCCAAGACAAACCGGAAATCTTTATTATGCCCTGCTACTAGAGCTAGACTCTGTTCAAGGGTAAAATTTGGCGGCATTATAACTTAATATCCACACAAACTGGAACGGTTAATATAGAACCAATCCCTTTAGGTAACCTAAAGTCTATGACAGCTAACGTGAATCCTATCCATTATAACGCTGCTCGTTTTTTGATCAGTGCCGATAAATTGAGCCAGTGCCCGGATGATAGCGGAGCAGAAGTTGCGTTTGCGGGACGTTCCAATGCGGGAAAGTCAAGTGCTATTAATGCACTGACGAATAACAGTAAGCTTGCCCGGACGTCAAAAACACCGGGAAGAACGCAACTGATCAACTTTTTTGATCTTAATATTGAAGGACTTCGGCTGGTCGATCTACCAGGCTATGGTTATGCCAAAGTACCTATCGCCATGAAAGAACACTGGCAAAAGCATCTTGACCAGTATTTACAGCAGCGCGCCAGTCTTAAAGGGGTGGTTCTTGTCATGGATATTCGCCACCCAATGAAAGAGTTCGACCTGATGATGGTCGAATGGTGCCAGTCAACACATGTGCCTTTGCATGTGTTACTGACAAAAGCAGACAAACTCAAAAGAGGCCCGGCTCAATCAACGGTGCTTTCGCTGCGTAAAGAGTTAACTGCTCTGTTGGGCGATAAAGTAACTATTCAGTCTTTTTCAGCGTTAAAGCGAACCGGTATCGACACGCTGAGCGCACGTTTAGATGAATGGTTATCCCAAGGGTGTGATAAATACGAAGAAGAATCAGAAGAAAGCTAAGCCTGTGCAGCTAAGCATACCGTAAAAATAAAACCCCAGGCAAAGCCCTGAAGGGGGAGGGCTTTGTCTGAGGCTAATGTCTGCTATAAACCCACACATCTGTACTAGAGTACTTGCACGTACACAGTACTAAAAAAGGGGAACTTTTATGATGTGTATTATAGTGACCACTTAATTTTCATTAAAGTTCCCCCGATTGTTCAAAAAAAGTACTTTTTTTCAAACTTAATGCGCCTGCTCCCAGTTTTCGCCGCTTCCAGCCTCCACAATTAAAGGCACATCCAGCTCGGCGGCAAACTGCATCTGCTCTGATATCCGTACCTTAAATTCTTCTACCTGCTCGGTACGCACCTCAAAGACTAATTCATCATGCACCTGCATAATCATACAAGCATCAAAAGCACTCCCGGGTAGCCATTGATCAACCTTGATCATTGCACGCTTAATAATATCTGCTGCAGTTCCCTGCATAGGTGCATTGATTGCTGTGCGTTCTGCTGCCTGACGCTGGATTGCATTACTGGCATTTATGGCTGGCAGGTATAAACGGCGTCCATATACCGTTTCAACATACCCCTGCGATTTGGCTTTCTCGCGGATATCTTCCATATAATTCTGCACACCAGGGTAGGTAGCAAAATAATGCTCGATGTACTGCTTAGCTTCGTTTCTGCCGATGCCCAACTGCTTAGCCAAACCAAACGCAGACATACCATAGATTAAGCCGAAGTTGATCGCTTTGGCACTACGACGCTGATCTGCCGTCACCTGACTCAATTCTGTATTGAATACTTCGGCCGCTGTTGCTTTGTGGATATCTTCTCCCAATGCAAACGCCTTTAATAAGCCCTTATCCCCAGAAAGATGCGCCATGATACGTAATTCGATTTGGGAATAATCGGCGGCTACCAGCTGATAGCCCTCAGGCGCGACAAAAGCATGACGAATACGTCGTCCTTCTGCGGTTCTTACCGGTATATTTTGTAAATTCGGATCCGTAGAGGAGAGACGTCCTGTGGCGGTAATTGCCTGATGGTACGAGGTATGAATACGCCCGGTACGCTTGTTAATCATCAGTGGTAATTTGTCGGTATAGGTCGACTTCAGCTTGCTCAGGCTGCGATGTTCCAGCAGTAACTTAGGCAGTGGATATTCCAACGCCAGCTCCTGAAGAACCTCTTCTGCTGTCGACGGCACACCTTTGGGTGTCTTTTTACGCACCGGTAACTGCATTTTCTCAAACAAGATCACCTGCAGTTGCTTAGGCGACGCCAGATTGAATACCTCACCGGCTAACTCATGCACTTCACGCTCAAGTTCTGCGAGACGCTGCTCAATCTCAATGCTCTGCTTACCCAATAAACTGGCATCAACCATAGCGCCATGACGTTCAATTTTTGATAGCACTGGAATTAACGGTATCTCGATCTGTTCAAGCACACTGGTGAGCGATGATTCTGTGGATAACCTGGCATTCAAGGCCTGATGTAAACGTAACGTGATATCAGCATCTTCCGCAGCGTAAGGCCCCGCTTGCTCGAGATCGACCTGATTAAACGTCAGTTGTTTTTTGCCCTTGCCGGCAATCTCTTCGAAGGTAACGGTTTTAACACCCAGATATTTTTGCGCAAGACTGTCCATATCATGCCGGGTAGCCACTGAGTTCAACACATAGGACTCAAGCATCGTATCAAACGCAACGCCTTTTAATTCGATGTTATAACGGGCCAGCACATTCATATCGAACTTAATGTGCTGGCCTACTTTTTGATGTGTTTCACTTTCCAGTAATGGCTTTAGTTGCGCCAGTACTGCGTTACGATCCAGCTGAACCGGTGCCCCCACATAATCATGTGCTAAGGGCACGTACGCGGCCTCTCCTGCCTGCACGGCAAAAGAAACACCCACCAGCTCAGCTTCCATATAATCCAGCCGGTCTGTTTCTGTATCAAAAGCAAAAAGATCAGCGGCTTTGAGCTTATCAAGCCAGCGATCTAATTCGGCCTGCTCGGTAATCACCTGATAGTTTACACTCTGCGGTACATCCGGCATCGCGGCTACCGCTGCTTTCTCTTCTGCTACCGCGTCAATGCCTTCTTCCAATTCTTTGACCCAACTACGAAACTCATATGTCGAAAACAGTTCCAGCAGTTTTTCTTTGTCCTGCTTTGGATGCTTAATATCCGAAAGTTCGAAATCAAGGGGCACATCTGTCTTAATCGTTGCTAATAAGTAGGATAACTCGGCAGCTTGTCGATTATCCTGCAGTTTTTTTGCCATGGTTTTAGATCCACGAAACCCCAATGCAGCGATATCATCCAAACGCTCATAAAGCTCAGAGATCCCCCCAATGCCCTGCAGCAAGGCGAGTGCCGTTTTCTCTCCAACACCAGGAACACCCGGAATGTTGTCGCTTTTATCACCCATCAATGCGAGAAAATCGATAATCAGGTGAGGATGGATACCGTACTTCTCCTTAACACCCTCCGCATCCAGTATCGTATTGGTCATGGTGTTAATCAGCGTAACGTGCTGATTCACCAACTGAGCCATATCCTTATCGCCGGTCGAGATCAGAATATCACAGCCCTGTTGCGTCGCTTGTAGCGCCATCGTGCCTATAACATCATCGGCTTCTACCCCATCCTCGACAATCAATGGCAGGCCCATCGCACGAATAATGTTATGTATAGGCTCAATTTGTAACCGAAGATCGTCTGGCATGGGTGGGCGATGCGATTTATATTCAGCAAATATCTCATCGCGGAAAGTCTTGCCCTTAGCATCAAAAATAACGGCGATACGGCTTTCAGGATATTGATTAATCAAGCTACGTAACATCGACGTGACCACACGAACAGCGCCACTTGGCACGCCATCACTGGTTCTTAAATCTGCCTGTTGTGAGGCGAAAAATGCACGGTATAAATAAGAGGAACCGTCGACTAAAATAAGGGGAGATGCTTGCTGAATCATTATCAATCCGTCAGTTAGTTACCCGGGATACTTTACAGAGCAGGTGTCCGGGATCACAATCATAGTAAAAATGGCACGACCAAACCAATGGGTATGGAAGAATGAATAAACATTTACTGATAATACTGACGCTATTGATGTCAGTTACCGCTTTTGCCGCAGGACTACCCGGCGACCCTGAAGAGGGCCAACCAGACATTAGTATTCACCATCAGGATGATACCACTTATTATGAATACCGTATCAATGGGGAGCTACAAGAAATCAAAGTTGTGCCTTCTGTTGGTAAACCCTACTATCTTGTCCCTTCAGAGGGGCATGGACCTATGGTTCGTATTGAAACATCAACACTCCTGATCCCTAAATGGGTTATTTTTCGCTGGTAATCACGTGGCCGTATATACACAACTTTCGCAAGATGACATGACTAACTTGCTGGCTCAGTTTGATCTGGGCCAGTTGGTGTCGTACAAAGGTATTGAAGGCGGTATTGAGAATACCAATTACTTTGTCACGCTCGAACAAAACAATCAGCATACGGACTATGTGCTGACAGTCTTTGAAGAGTTTGGCATGGACGATATGCCTTTTTTTGTGGAACTGACCACTTGGCTGGCAGAACGACAGATTCCGGTTCCTTTCCCATATAAAGACCGTAACGGCATAGCACTGAAAAAACTGCATAATCGACCGGCATTATTACAACCCAGGTTTACCGGTCATCATGTCGCACAAACCGACCTCAGCGCCGAGCATTGCGCTTCCATCGGCACGCATTTAGCCAAATTTCATCTGGCCTCAGAAAGCTTCTATCTTCGCCGACAAGCCCACCGTGGTGTATTCTGGTGGCGACGCGAGAGCCAGAATATTCAGCGCCACCTGAGTAAAGAAGATGGAGAATTGCTCGCTCAGGAAGTGCGTTTATTTGATGAATTACGTGAGCAGCCCTGGGGGCTTCCCATGGGAACGATTCATGGCGATATGTTCCACGACAATGCGCTGTTTGATGGCAACCAGGTTTCCGCCATTCTAGACGTTTATAATGCCGCAACCGCCTTTCTATTATTTGATCTGGCCATTGTCGCAAATGACTGGTGCACCCTGCCCGACGGCACCGTGGACCAAGCGCGCGAACAAGCACTGCTAAAAGCATATCATGCAGAAAGGCCGTTTACGCCAGATGAATATAAAGCCTGGCCCCAGCTAACGCGTACCGCCGCCATGCGCTTCTGGCTGTCACGACTAATTCCGGCATGCGGTATCGAACAAGCCGGGCGCCAAAGTGGCGATATGGTGATAAAAGACCCCGATGAGCTCAAGCGCATACTCCTGCAACGTATCGCTACCCCTTCGAGTCTGCCCGGCTAAACACAGGGCAGTTTCGCTTCACTGAACGACATTGAGAAAGCACCTGTACTGATGGATGTAACAGCAATAATTGATGGTTTAAACGACGCACAGCGAAATGCAGTGACGGCACCCGTACAAAACTTACTGATTCTGGCCGGCGCGGGCTCAGGTAAAACTCGTGTACTGGTGCACCGTATCGCCTGGCTGGTACAAACAGAGGGGATGTCCCCTTACTCCATCATGGCAGTGACCTTTACTAATAAGGCGGCGCGTGAAATGCGTGGCCGTATTGAAACACTGCTGGGGGTTAATCCAAACGGCATGTGGGTAGGAACTTTCCACGGCCTCGCTCACCGGCTGCTGCGCGCACACTGGCGGGATGCCGGTTTAAACGAAAATTTTCAGATCATGGACAGTGAAGATCAACTGCGCCTGATCAAGCGCCTCTGCAAAGAGATGAACCTGGATGATACCCGCTGGCCTGCGCGTCAGTTTCAGTGGTATATCAACGCCCAGAAAGATGAAGGCTTACGCAGCCGACACCTTGAGCGAACCGGCGACCCGCACGATGCCACCATGATCCGCCTGTATGAAGCATATGAAGAAGCCTGCGACCGCGGCGGCATGATCGATTTCGGTGAGCTGCTATTACGTTGCCTTGAACTGCTACGCGACAAAAATCCAACGCTACTGCGCCACTATCAGGAGCGTTTTCGCTACCTGCTGGTCGATGAGTTTCAGGACACCAATGCGATTCAATATGCCTGGTTACGCCTGCTGTGCGGTAATGATCGTAAACTGATGGCCGTTGGTGATGATGACCAGTCGATTTACGGCTGGCGTGGTGCGCGCATCGAGAATATCCAGAACCTGCCTGAGCATTTTCCCGGTGCCGATACTATTCGACTAGAGCAAAACTATCGCTCGACACAAACCATACTTAAAGCCGCTAACGCCGTTATCCAAAACAACCGTGGACGTTTAGGCAAAGAGCTCTGGAGTGAAGGCAAAGAAGGCGAAAATATCAGCTTATATGCCGCCTTCAACGAACAGGACGAAGCCCGTTTTATTGTCGGGCAAATTCAGAAATGGATCGATCAGGGTAATATGCGTGCTGAATCAGCCATCCTGTATCGATCTAACGCCCAATCACGGGTACTTGAGGAAGCCCTGATTCGCAGTGGTATCCCCTACAAAATTTATGGCGGCCACCGCTTCTATGATCGATTGGAAATCAAAAACGCGCTGGCTTATCTGCGTTTAGTTTCAAATCGAGAAGACGACACCGCCATGGAGCGTATCATCAACGTGCCTACACGTGGCATCGGCACTCGCACCATCGACGTCATTCGAGAACAGGCGAGAAACGAAAACATCTCGATGTGGCGTGCCGCCAATGAAGTCGTCGAATATAAGAAATTACCTAATCGTGCTCTGACCGCTCTACAGCTCTTTCTCGACCTGATCAACCAGATCGAAACGGATAGCACGGGGACAGAACTACACGAACAAACCGACCACGCCATACAACTCAGCGGATTGATCGATCACCACAAAAAAGAGAAAGGTGAGAAAGCGCAGTCCCGCTTAGAAAACCTTGAAGAGTTGATTAACGCCGCCAAACAGTTCAGCGGTCAATGGGTCGCCAGCCCGGAAGAAGAAAACGTCAATGAGCTGTCGGCTTTTCTCGATCAGGCCGCACTCGATGCCGGCGATGCGCAGGCCGCTGACCATCAGGACAGCGTTCAGCTAATGACGCTACACTCCGCCAAAGGGCTGGAGTTCCCGCTGGTTTTCCTGGGTGGCATGGAAGAGGGCCTGTTTCCTCATAAGATGTCGGCTGAAGAACCGGGACGCATGGAAGAAGAGCGACGCCTCTGTTACGTCGGTATTACACGCGCCATGCAAAGGCTATTTCTTACTTACGCTGAATCACGGCGTATGCATGGCCAGGAAACCTTTAACCGCCCTTCTCGCTTTATTCAGGAGATTCCATCCGACCTGATCGAGGAGGTGCGCCTGAATGCCAGCATCAGCCGCCCGATGACCTCTAATAATAATTACAACGCATCATCCAACAGCTTATTTAGCCCGAACTCCGTCCAACTGGATGATGACACACCTAAGCTACATATCGGCCAACAAGTACGCCATCAAAGCTTCGGGGAAGGCACCGTCCTGAACTGCGAAGGCAGCGGCCCTAAAGCCCGTGTACAGGTCAATTTCGAGAATGTAGGCATGAAGTGGCTGGTATTGGGATTTGCAAAACTGGAGCCTGTTTAGGCTCCCGTTTCAGTATCGAGCTAACCATTGGGAACACGCATTGCTATTGTCAGGCGAGAAACGCAGGGAAGTCTGCGAAGCAGACCCCGCAGCGGGGTCGCCTTTGGATATTCTTTGGAATAGAAAGCGGCCTTTGGCGAAGCAAAGACCTTGACCCTCGAAAGAGGAAATTACTCCGCAAGTTTCCCGAGAGGTTTTAACAGCAATCTGACCAGATATGCCAATAGAGCCCCACACAAAATCCCGCCACTATTGGCCAGCATATCCAGCCACTCGCCATAGCGGTTAACATACGGCTGAATTAGCTCGATAGCACCGCTCCAGCCTATGAAGACCAAGCCAATAACGAGCCAATATTTATGCTGTCGCAATGCCACAGGGAACATCAGCGCAGCATAGGCGATGAAATGATGGGTTTTATCCGTACCCGGCACCTTGGGTAATTGATCAGCAGGCCATAAAGACAGCAACGTAATTACGCTCAGGATAAGCAGTGAAATCACCACCCAATATGTTCTGATGAAAGATAATATATGTGTCATTTTTTTAGTTTCAATTTTACTCGTCTTTGCAAAATACAGCTTCGGCATAAAGTATGATTCGGTAAATGTTCTCACCTATTCAGCTATCCCGCTATACTTCTCCTTAATCCATAATAAGAAATGCTACCTTTATACAGGACTCCTCCTGCCATGCAGCAAAAGCCTATGCGTACTACCATGTTTACCACACCGATTATCCGCCCTTTACTGCGCGGTTTTTCACGGATAATGCTTAAACTCCTGGGCTGGAGAGTCGTCGGCAGTATGCCTGAGGATATCAAACAGTGTGTGTTGATTGGCGCGCCTCATACTAGCAATTGGGATATGCCACTCAGCTTGATGATTGCTTTCTCTCTTGATACTCAGTTGCACTGGGTCGGCAAGCAAAGCATTTTCAAATTCCCGTTTAGCGGCTTAATGCGCTGGATGGGTGGTATTCCAGTGGACCGTTCACATACCAATAATATGGTGGAGGCCAGTATCGCTAAATTCAAAGAGTTTCCGGAACTGAGAATCATGATCGCGCCAGAAGGAACCCGGGCGCGGGTTAAACAGTGGAAAAGCGGTTTCTATCACATTGCTCATGGCGCGCACGTCCCTATTGCATTGGCATTTATAGACTATAAAAACAAATGCGGCGGTATTGGAAAGTTCATGACAACCAGCGGTGACTATGACAAAGATATGCTGGAGATAAACGCTTTCTATAAATCGCTCACAAACCTCCCATAAACTAGCACTATCGAAACTGTTCTCTTTTTCCCTTGTCTTAATAATTAACGTGCCATTATATTCACTATAACAATATAAAAAACGGTCTCTATGCTCAATTACAGTGAAGCGTGTGAACGCAACAAACAGCCTATTTCAGATAGCTTATCTGCTTACCTGGCCAGCCAGAAAAGCATTCTGGAAGTCGGTAGCGGCTCTGGGCAGCATGCTCTTTTTTTGAGTGCTCATCATCACCATCTACAATGGCAGCCATCAGATCAGGATCAATACCTTGATGCTTTAGCGATTAATATCGAACAATATGCATCCAGTGGTGTATTACCACCGATAGAACTTGATGTACGACAGACCTGGCCAAACACTCGCTATGATGGTGTTTTCACTGCCAATACACTGCACATAATGAGCTGGAATGAGGTCGAAAGTTTTTTTAAAGGCGCAGGCTCAGTGTTACAAAAACACGGATACCTATTCGTTTATGGCCCGTTTCGCTATCAAAACGCCTACACTTCCCCGAGCAATGCTCAGTTCAACCAGTGGTTGAAAGCCCGAGATCCTGCCAGTGGTATCCGCGATTTTGAAGCCGTTGATACCCTCGCACGTGAGCAAGGTCTGTCGTTAGTTGACGACTTTCAAATGCCGGCAAATAATCAACTATTGGTCTGGCGTCGATAACATTCAATCATAAGAGCGAATATGACCGTTATCATTAATGGCAACCTGGACACATTCGGTTTCTGTCACCTTACGCATAGCGCGGCCATCCGGGCAACGACCCCAAACCTCCACCTTCATGCGGATAGAACTGTTGCCTGCTTCAACCACATCTGTATAGAAACTCAAAATCGTCCCCACCAGGACGGGTGACATAAACTCCATACCACCAATCGACACTGTCGCGACACGACCTGCGGTTTCACCACCAGCACGCATCTCAGCAGCCAATACCGCCTGAGACGATACCCAGCCACCGTAAACATCTCCAAAAACATTCGTGGCAGCATGATTGGCTGGCAGTTTAAGCGTGAGTTCGCCACACGGCGATAAATCTGAATTATTTGTATTCATTATTTTTCTTGATTGTTTATTTGTTATTTTGAATGGTCTTGGAGTTTATCTGAAACATTAGACCAAAGTCACACAAAGATCACCTGAAACTCACCAGTGAGTATAAAAACAGACAGCTAAACTGCGAATCTTCCTGCGATGCACACCTTACTTTAGCCTGCTTTTTAACACGCTGGCTAGCGATGTCACATTATTGTCACAAACTCTGCTTATATTACGGCTATCTGACTTAACCAATACATAATCTCTCTGGAGCTGATAATGAAACCCATGAAGAAGTTATTCGCGGCTGTTGCAATGACTGCAACATGCCTGACGGCAAACGCTGCAGATTTACTGGACGCGAATCTGCCAACTTATACTAAAGCTGCTGGCGTATCGGGTAACCTGTCTAGCGTTGGTTCTGACACACTCGCCAACCTGATGACATTGTGGGCTGAAGAGTTCAAGCGTGTTTATCCAAACGTCAATGTGCAAATTCAGGCAGCGGGATCATCTACTGCTCCTCCTGCTCTGACTGAAGGCACCGCTAACATGGGGCCTATGTCACGTAAAATGAAAGATAAAGAGATTGAATCATTCGAGAAAAAATATGGTTATAAACCAACACCGGTGGCTGTAGCCATCGATGCATTAGCTGTTTTTGTGCACAAAGATAACCCGATTAAAGGCCTGTCTATTCAGCAGGTGGACGCTATCTTCTCATCTACCCGAAAATGCGGCGCTGCTGAAGATGTATCGACCTGGGGCCAGGTCGGAGTTGAGGGTGCTTTGGCGGATAAGAGTGTACAGCTATTCGGCCGTAACTCAGTATCCGGTACTTATGGTTACTTTAAAAGCAAAGCACTGTGTAAAGGCGATTTCAAAAACAACGTAAACGAACAGCCGGGTTCTGCTTCTGTTGTACAGTCGGTTTCAACGTCGTTAAACAGTCTCGGTTACTCGGGTATCGGTTACAAAACATCTTCCGTTCGCGCTCTGCCACTGGCTAAGAAAGAAGGTGATGCGTTTGTAGAAGCGACGCCGGAAAATGCCGTCAACGGCGCTTACCCCTTGTCTCGCTTCTTATATGTTTATGTTAACAAAAAGCCCGGCGCAGCTCTTCCTCCGATGGAAGCCGAGTTCCTGAAAATGGTACTGGCTAAGGTAGGTCAGGAGGTCGTTGTAAAAGATGGCTATATCCCACTACCGGCTAAAGTCGTTGAGAAGCAGATGGCCGATCTGGGCCTGTAAGAACGAGCTCAGCTGCACGAAATAGCGAAACAAATACTACAGACGGCTAGATCAGCCATATCAGGGAGTGTCGACAGGCACTCCCTTTTTCAGTTTATGCCGATCTGTAACATAAATGTCACATTTATTACCTATCCTGTTGCCACTGTTATCATGGATCCATCAGGACTAAATTCCCCATGAGTATTGAAAACACATCTGCTCCTCAAATAGATTTCAACACACCGGCCCAACTGCGGATGCGCAAATTTCGTGCGCTGAAGGACAAGCTGGCTAGCGGTGGAATTGCCTTTGGCGGTATTAGCGTCATTGTTGCGATTGTGTTGATTTTTTTCTACTTACTCTATGAAGTAATGCCACTTTTCCAGTCTGCCCATGTGGAACCATGGCAGAAAAATGATCAGGCAGTTGAAAACTATGCGGTTCCCGGCACGGGGAAAACGCTGTACCTGTCGATGGAAGAACAAGCCGAAATAGGCGTTCGCGTATCAGATCAGGGAGAAGTCGTCTTTTTCAACACCCTTAATGGTAGTGTGATTAAAGCAGAACAGATCAATGTACCAGCCAATGTAAGCATTACAACCTTATCGACAATCTCTGATCCTTTGCGTCAGTTTGCCATTGGTTTCAGTAATGGTGATGCACTGGTTATTCAGCATGACTATTCCTCTTCCTACCCTGATGGTAATCGCGTGATTACTCCCTCACTCGTCTACCCCCTCGGTAAAGAGCCTATTCATATCGGTGATAAGCCGCTTAAATTATTAGGCATTTCTCATGGCGAAGAGAACTGGAATCTCATTGGCGGTGATGAAACCGGCCTGACCCAAGTTAAGATTTCAGTTGAAGAAAACATCATGACAGGCGAGGTTGATATATCCTCCGAGTCAGAAGCACTGCCTAACTTCAACATCAAAGCACACAAACTATTATTATTGCCTGACCGTCGCTGGTTAATGATAGCCGATAAGAGCAAGCTCGCTGTTGTGGATCTGAAAGCGGAAGATGGCGCGCAAACCACACAGGTGATCGAAGCAACCAAGGGAAGCATCACAGACTTTCAGATGCTGTTAGGCGGCAATGCCGTACTCATCGCTGACGACCTGGGTAAGATCTCTCAATGGTTCCTTGTCCGTGACGAAGCCACCGATTGGAAGCTGACTAAGATCCGGGAATTTACCGGCGGCACGCACCCTATTGTTAATCTCTCTATCGAACATCGTCGTAAGGGCTTTGCTTCGCTGGATACGCAAGGCACATTGCGCCTGTTCAATACCACCGCCCAACGAAATGCACTTACCGAAACCATCGTTGACGGAATGGCTGACCGACTATCCTATGCACCACGCTCAAATGCCATGCTGGTTGAAAAAAATGGCCAGCTTTCGCTGTGGGCCATTCATAACGAACACCCGGATGTGTCGTGGTCGGCACTATGGGATAAAGTCTGGTATGAAGGTTATGAAAAGCCTGAGTATATCTGGCAGTCTTCTGCCGCAAATAATGACTTTGAGCCTAAATACAGCCTGGTTCCACTCGCTTTTGGTACGCTCAAAGCAGCTTTCTATGCCATGTTACTCGGTACACCCTTAGCTATCTGTGGTGCTATCTATACGGCTTATTTCATGGTGCCGGCGCTGCGCCGTAAGGTGAAGCCTTTCATAGAGCTAATGGAGGCGCTACCGACGGTTATTCTCGGCTTTCTGGCTGGGTTGTGGCTTGCTCCTTTTATGGAAGACAAACTGGCAGGGATCTTCGTCATTCTGCTGGTTGTTCCGATTGCGATTGTTACATTTGGCTTTCTCTGGGCGCAAGTGCCGGATAGAATCCGCTTTTTGATACCTGAAGGCTGGGATGCCTTGCTTCTGGTTCCCGTGGTGATTTTGGCAACGCTGTTCAGCTTATTTGTCTCGGATGGCATTGAGAGTCTGCTGTTTGGCGGTGATATGCGTCTGTGGATGAGCAACGAACTTGATATTCCTTTCGACCAACGTAATGCGCTGGTGGTGGGTATTGCGATGGGTTTTGCGGTTATCCCTACGATATTTTCTATTACAGAAGATGCGATTTTTGCTGTGCCTAAACACCTCAGTTACGGCTCTCTGGCGCTAGGTGCTACGCCCTGGCAAACCCTCACACGTGTAGTGCTACCCACCGCCAGCCCGGGGATATTTTCTGCGTTGATGATTGGTATGGGCCGTGCCGTAGGTGAAACCATGATCGTGCTCATGGCGACAGGTAATACTCCTATCATGGATATGAATATCTTTGAAGGCATGCGCACCTTAGCTGCAAACATTGCGGTGGAAATGCCGGAGTCCGAAGTGGGAAGTACCCACTACCGTATCCTTTTCCTGGCAGCCTTTGTTCTGTTTATGTTCACATTTGTCGTTAATACATTGGCTGAATTAGTACGCCAGCGTTTACGTAAAAAGTACGGTTCTCTGTAACCCGTTGATGATTGAGGATTAAAAAATGAGAATCTCTTTAACAGAATGGACAAAATCCGGTTCACCATGGGTTTGGTTAAATGCAGGGGCCGTGACCATCTGTGTCATCATGGTCATTGGTCTGCTGTCCCTGATTGCTGTTCGTGGCTTGGGGCATTTCTGGCCAGCCGACATTCTGCAGGCAAAATACTCGCTAAATGGCAATCAGAGCCTGGTTATCGGTGAAATTGTAGAATCAGAGCAAGTGCCGGCAGAGCAACTCCGTGATGCGGGAGTGATCGTACCTGACGGCACTAAAATGATGCGCCGCGACCTGATGAAAATTGGTAATCGTGATGTCAGCGGTATCGATTTCACATGGGTACTTGATAGTAATTTATCTGAGCGAAGCTACCCTGCGATGCTGTTCGCCACAGAGCGACGTGAGTGGGGCAATTTTTATGGTTACCTGCGCGCACTCAAAGAAGGCGATACGCTGATCGGCCAATATGCAGGATATGATAAAACGCCGGAATACATGGCTTTATGGAACCGCTTTGAAGCCAGTATTGAGCGAGCCCTGAGCATTCGAAAAGATATTTACCAGATCGAAAAGCATGAAATCGGTGCGATTAACTACGAACTGGAGCGTCTGCGCCTGAAGCAACGTTCTCTGGAACTGAAAAATGTTGTCGACCCGGTGGCCTATACAAGCATAGAAACCCGTCGTAACGAGCTAAATACTGAATACGAAGGGTTACAGCAAAGCCTGATCGATCTTTATTCGGAAATCAATCGTGACTCCATCGTAGCGGAAATATCGAATGGCCAGCAGATAGATATCGCCGTTGCTAAAATAGTGCGTGCATTTCGCCCGAACGATATGGGCATAGCGGCTAAATTAGCCCACTATGCCGATAAAATCTGGGAATTTGTTTCAGATGATCCACGTGAGGCCAACACAGAAGGCGGTATCTTTCCCGCTATCTTCGGTACCGTAATGATGGTTATTCTGATGTCCGTATTGGTGACACCCTTTGGTGTTGTGGCTGCGGTTTATCTGCGGGAATACGCCAAACAAGGTTTCATGACACGCCTGATTCGCATCGCCGTTAACAATTTGGCAGGTGTACCCTCAATCGTATATGGTGTCTTTGGGCTTGGTTTTTTTGTTTACTTTCTGGGAGGAAACATAGACCAATTGTTCTTCCCTGAAGCTCTGCCGTCACCGACCTTCGGTACCGGTGGCCTGATGTGGGCATCCATAACATTAGCATTGCTCACAGTGCCGGTGGTTATTGTAGCGACCGAAGAAGGATTATCTCGTATCCCTCGCGCCGTACGTGAAGGTTCATTGGCGTTGGGAGCCACCAAAGCAGAGACATTATGGAAAGTGGTATTACCGATGGCCAGCCCGGCAATGATGACCGGCGTTATTCTGGCTATTGCCCGCGCGGCAGGTGAAGTGGCCCCCCTGATGCTGGTGGGCGTAGTAAAACTCGCACCTAGCTTGCCGCTGGATGCTAACTACCCGTTCCTGCATCTGGATCAGAAATTCATGCACCTGGGTTTCCATATCTATGATGTGGGTTTCCAAAGCCCTAACGTCGAAGCGGCTCGTCCGCTGGTCTATGCCACTGCTCTGCTTCTGGTAGTCGTCATTGCCCTATTAAATATTTCAGCCGTACAGATTCGTAACCATCTACGCGAAAAATATAAATCGCTCGAAATGTAACGCTGTTAAATGAGAGACCTTTGCACGAGCCGAAATTTTGTTTTCTGGCAAGGCAAAAACGCACGGAATGAGGGAGTTTATGTGTATAAATGACCGAATGAGTACGTTTTTAACACCGCAAGAAGACAAAGGAGCAATCGTGCAAAGGTCTCCAAGAATAACTTTGAGAAGGTTTGAATAAACATGACATCTAACGCTAAAACACACGGTATCAATATCTCATCGTTGCAGCGAGAAGCCCGGGACCTGAACCTGAGCCGCGAAACAACGACGCTTCAAGTGAAGGATTTACGTTTATCATACGGCGAGAAAGAAGCGCTGCATGGCATCAATATGGATATCCCGAAAAAACGCGTTACGGCATTTATCGGCCCATCCGGTTGCGGTAAATCTACGCTATTGCGTTGTTTCAATCGCATGAATGATCTGGTCGATGGTTGCAACATCAGCGGTGAAATCCTGCTGGATGGCAGCAATATCTTTGACCGTAGCGTGGATGTCGCAGACCTGCGCCGCCGCGTCGGCATGGTGTTTCAAAAACCAAACCCCTTTCCCAAGTCAATTTACGAAAACGTTGCCTATGGCCTGCGAATTCAGGGTATTAAAAAGAAACGTGATATTGATGAAACCGTTGAATGGGCGCTAAAGTCAGCCGCTTTATGGGATGAAGTAAAGGATCGTCTGCATGAAAGTGCATTAGGCATGTCCGGTGGACAGCAACAGCGTCTGGTCATTGCCCGTACGATTGCGGTAAAGCCGGAAGTATTATTACTCGACGAACCCGCCTCGGCATTGGATCCGATTTCTACACTTAAAATTGAAGAATTGATCCATGAATTAAAGAACGATTTCACTATTGTCATCGTCACACATAATATGCAGCAGGCCGCCCGTGTTTCTGACTACACTGCGTTCATGTATATGGGTGATCTGATTGAATTTGGTGTCACCGATACACTTTTCACAAACCCGGAAAAGAAACAAACCGAAGATTATATTACCGGACGCTACGGTTGAGTATTAATTTAACCCTAAATGAAACCAGCTCCTTTATATTGTCTCAGTATGTGACCCATTAATCAGAACGGAGTACCGTTACCGTGGAACTCAGCAAAGATACATTTTCGACGCATATTTCGCAGCAGTTCAATGATGAACTCGAACAGATTCGTACCGAACTTCTCACCATGGGTGGCATTGTTGAACGCCAGGTTCATGATGCGATCCAGGCACTATTAACCGGTGATGCCGAACTTGCTGAGCAATCACGCCGTGTCGATACACAGACCAATGACATGGAGCTGATGATTGATGAGCGCTGCACCACCATTATCGCGCGTCGCCAGCCCGCCGCCAGCGACCTACGTTTAGTCGTCGCCATCTCAAAATCGGTAAATGATTTAGAGCGTATGGGCGATGAAGCCAGCCGTATTTGCCGTCAGGCGATTGAGCTGGTTGAAGATGGCGAGTCACAACGCGGTTATCAGGAAGTCCGTCATATCGGTAGCTTGGTCAGCTCAATGGTAAAAGATGTACTGACCGCTTTTGCCCGAAATGATACAGAACTGGCCTATCATGTTGCTAAACAAGATAAAGCGGTTGATCAGGAATATCGGACAGCCATGCGCTCTCTGATGACCTATATGATGGAAGACTCACGCGCTATCTCGAGCTGCCTGAATGTCATTTGGGTATTACGTAGCCTTGAACGTATTGGTGACCACTCCCGCAATATGGCAGAGCACCTGATCTATCTGGTCAGTGGTACTGATGTTCGTCACCAGCCACTCTCTAAGATAAAGCAAACGGCCGGACTAAACGATCTGGAAGACAGCCCGGAGTAATCGCACCCAGCCGTTCTGTTTGACGTTAACAAAGCAGCCATTGAAGTGGGCTGCTTTTTAGTTTCTGCTTTCGGTTTCACAGACTCACATCTATATTACAAAAGTTTTACCGACTTCAGCCGTTATCTCTATTACCAATAAGACACATGGTACGATGACAATGCCGAAGACAGATACGCGCCGCTATGTTGTTTATGGGGATCTGAACTGCCCGTACAGCTATGCTCTGCATGAAAGATTAAAAGCACTTAACCTGCTTAGCAAAGTTGATTACCGGCTGGTAGAACATGCTCAGGATATTGGCCTCTATGGCAACACACCCGATATGTTGGCTGAACTGGCCAGTGATGTTTTCTCGGTTCGTAGTAGTGCCGGTGAAATATCAATTGCCCTGCCGCCCGAGCGTCCGGATAGCCGCTTTGCTATCCTGTGTGTGATTGCAGCAGCACAGATTGACGATGAGAAAGCACTCATTTTCCGCGACCTGTTTTACAAAGCCATGTGGGTCGAGGGAATGGATATTGCCAGCCCGACCGTTATTTTTGACTGCCTGGAGGCGGCCGGACTACCCACTGAACTGTCTATCGATATGGATGCTGAAGAGATACTGGAAGAGTGGCAGGATCGCTGGGAAAACAGTAAAACGGGCTCCCGGGTGCCGATTATCTTTTCACCCGATCAGCGCAAATTAATCGGATTAGCCTCTGTCAGCGAAATAGAAGCCTTTTTCGCAGGTGAAGATAACAAAGTCGAATATGACTCTCGTAAAATGTGTAAGTACTCGGAGCATCATACCATTGCGGTTTTTGCCAGCGAAGGGTTAGCGCCTGTCTGGCAACTCATCGACGCGCTGCGCGGCGATTATAATATTTTATTGCCCGCCACCCTGAACGATCTTAAGCAACAGCTGGAATCCGCCGAACAAACGCCTGATCTGGTGCTAATACATGCCACCGATGATTGGCTGAACAACCTGTTATATTGCCAGCGCCTGATTCAGAACATGAAAAACACCTTTATTCCAATCGCACTGATCGGTGCGGAAAATGATGATCAACAAGAACTTCAGGCTTATGCACACGGTGCCTCCGACTATCTTATTAAAGATCGGGCCGCCGGGATCACTCGTGCGCGTATCAGTATGATGCTGGAACTGAAGCGTTCGCGTGATTTTCTTGAGCGTTCGGCGCGTATCGACGGATTAACCGGTGTCAATAACCGCCGAGAATTTGAAAAAACTCTGGAGATGGAGTGGCGACGCAGCGCACGTACCCGACAGCCACTGTCGTTAATCATGTTAGATGTTGATCATTTCAAAGCATTTAATGACCGTTACGGGCATTTAGCAGGTGATAGCTGCCTGAGACGCATTGCGGGTGCCATGCAGACTACCGTTAATCGTTCCCATGATGCAGTCTGTCGTTATGGGGGTGAAGAGTTTGTCATTCTATTACCGGAAACCGATCAAAAAGGGGCCGAACGGGTAGCACAAACAATCCGTCAGCAGATTATGTTGCTCGGTATTACGCATGACCGTTCATCAACGGGCTTAGTGGTTACCGCAAGTCAGGGAGTAGCAACACTGATTCCGTCGAGCTGCAACAGCCCGAATGAATTGGTTGAGTCTGCTGATCGGGCACTCTACAAAGCAAAAAGTACACAACGTAACTGTGTGGTAGCCGCTTAATCAATAAACTCAGCAAACGGTGGGAAACGCGCTACTAAGCCTTCCCGCCCTAACTCACGAAGCAGTTTAATATTGCGCTCCGGAATCTCTTCGGGGTTTTCATAGTGCATCAGGACACGACTCATCTGTCCCTCACGGATAATATGTACCATCGGAAACGGAGAACGGTTTGTCCAATGGCTTAAATCATCCGCATCAACACCGGCAAATAGATAGGCCGGATGAAAGCTTGCCAGCTGGAATATGCCAGACAATCCCGTTTTAGCTAACAGTCTTTCAAAATGCGCCAGCAGATCCAGATAATCATAAAGATCGGCAACCGCTCGCGGCATAATCAGCAACGTAGTGGCGATCTCTTTCTCATCAGCTTCCTGAATCAGGTTTAGCTCATTCAAGAATGCTTTCTCTAACGCTTCAACATTCTCAGACTCACTGACGGCATAACGCAAAGTATTCTTACGTACTACCGGCGAGGCAAAAGGACATAGGTTCAGTCCGACAACGATCGTCTCTACCCATTGACGGCTAAAAGAGATGACCTCTGCTTCACTATAGGTTTTTTCACTGTTCTTTTTCATAGCGGCATCCTAATCCAAAGCGTCCTAAGGAACCAGCCTGATATACTGTTTCCGCTCAGTTCAGGGTAGAATACGGCACAGTTTACTAAGGAATTTACTGTGCCTATCCCCTCCGCCCTAACATCCATGAACTTTGACGTTCGCTGGACCGGCTTGCGTCGTGTGACTCGCTTACATGCGCCACAATGCTGGCAGCGCTGGTTAACTGACCGTGCATCACTGACGCAACACCTGCTCACTGCCAGCCAGGGTCACTTTCGGGTTGAAGTGGTACGTCAAGGCTGGGCACGCCCGACACGTTCTGAAGCTCTGGAACTGGGTATTCCGATGCGCCAACTGGCCTTGATCCGTGAAGTTCAGCTTCTGGGCAATGATCAAGTCTGGGTATTTGCACGCTCTATTATTCCAGCATCAACTATGACCGGGCGCGAGCGCCAACTAAGCCATGTCGGCAACCGCTCGTTGGGCACTATTCTCTTCACTGATGCCACCATGCGGCGCGGCCCATTACAGATAAGCCGCTTAAAACTGTCGAATCAACAGAAAGTCTGGGCACGTCGATCAACCTTTTTCCTGTCCGGTAAGCCCTTGCTGGTTTGCGAGGTTTTTCTACCAGCACTGGAACAGGTAAACTATCGTCCATAATCTATTAAGTGATGCATAAAATGCCAGACAGCACTCCAGCTAACCCAACCAGAAATGCCCTGCCAAAAGGTTCTTTATCCCTGCGTGAGCGCTGTGCCATTTACATAGAGCTGACACGCTTTAACCGACCCATTGGCAGTTACCTGTTACTCTGGCCGACACTGTGGGCACTCTGGATTGCCTCTGACGGCATTCCAGATCTGAAACTATTAGCTATCTTTATCTTGGGTGTATTCCTGACCCGCTCGGCTGGTTGCGTAATTAATGACTTTGCCGACCGCAAAATAGACGCACATGTTAAGCGCACGTCTCAAAGACCTCTGGCGACCGGACGCATCAGTAGTAAGGAAGCACTTACTTTGTTTGCAGTCCTTATGATGCTTGCCTTTACCTTAGTGCTATTCACCAATAACATGACAATTATCATGTCATTGGGTGGACTGTTTCTGGCTTCCCTCTATCCTTTTATGAAGCGTCATACGCATTTACCGCAGGTGGTACTCGGTGCCGCCTTTGGCTGGGCTATCCCGATGGCATTTACAGCCGTGAATGAATCTATTCCGACTATCGCCTGGCTTATTTATATCGCAAAAATTCTCTGGACCGTCGCTTACGATACCATGTACGCCATGGTTGACCGTGATGATGACATTAAAATCGGCGTCAAATCCACAGCGATTCTTTTTGGTGATCTGGATAAAGTTATTATCGGAATTTTACAGTTCATAACGCTGCTTATCTTGTTCTTGGTGGGAATACAGCTACACATGAGCAGCCCCTACTTTATCGGTCTGGCCGTAGCGGCCGCGCTCTTTTGCTATCAACAAGTGTTGATCAAAGACAGGGATCGTGACCGCTGTTTTAAAGCCTTTTTGAACAACCATTATGCAGGCCTGGCCGTATTTGCAGGCATTTTTGCGCACTATATGGCAATCTGAACATAGCGTGTAACAATTATGTCATATAAAAGCTGTGTAATACTCCCGACATATTTTATGCGTAGGGACGGTTAACATGTCTACCAGTAAACAAGTTCTGATTGTTGATGACGAAGCGCCGATTAGGGAAATGATTGCCGTCGCGCTGGAAATGGCTGGCTATCAATGCAGTGAAGCTGATAATGCACAAACCGCGCATGCGATGATTGTGGACCGGCAGCCTGATATGATTTTATTAGATTGGATGATGCCAAATATGAGTGGTATCGAATTAGCCAGGCGTCTGCGAAAAGATGAGACGACCGCCGCTATACCCATCATTATGCTGACAGCTAAAGGCGAAGAAGAAAATAAAGTGAAAGGCTTAGAAGCCGGTGTAGATGATTACATCACTAAGCCTTTTTCTCCGCGCGAGTTAGTCGCCCGCCTCAAAGCGGTATTACGCCGAGCAACACCGAAAGGTGTTGAAGATCCTGTTGCCGTTGATGGCCTGATGCTGGACCCGGTCTCCCACCGTGTAACCTCAAATGATAAACCCATCGATCTTGGCCCAACTGAATTTCGCCTGCTACAGTTTTTCATGACGCATCAAGATCGAGCTTACTCCAGGGGTCAGTTGCTTGATATGGTGTGGGGAGGCAATGTATACGTTGAGGAACGTACCGTGGATGTGCATATTCGCCGCTTACGTAAAGCACTGGGTAAGCAGCATGATTACCTTGTACAGACAGTGCGGGGAACAGGCTATCGTTTCTCGGCACAAATTGCTTAATGCTGTCTTTAGTGTCTTCGTTTAACACAGGTTTAATACTTGCGTTTAACTCTCTCATTTAATAGTACAGAGCTCCACTGACCTTTATGCAGAAATCGCCGCACGCCGCCGTCCAGGGTTTACTGATCTATGCATCCACCTCAGCAATGCTCGGGTTGATTTTCGGACAAATGAGCTGGGGACTGGTGGTTGGATTAAGCATCTGGTGTGTTCAGCAAATACGCCTGACAACAAAACTTAAAACCTGGTTGCAAAACCCGGATACAGCGCCGCCTGAGGCACCGGGGCATTGGGGGGAGATTTTTGATGATCTGGCACGACTGCAAAAACGCCATCAACTTAAAACCCAACAGCTCAAAGAGATCATCGTTCGCTTCCAGCAGTCATCTTCTGCACTTGCGGATGCCTTCGTCATTATTGATCAGCATAGTAATCTGGAGTGGTGGAATCTTTCAGCTGACAGGCTACTGGGACTGAAAGCCTCCGCAGACCGCGGCAAACCGGTTATCAATCTGTTGCGGGATCCACGTTTTATTCGTTATTTCCGTAAAGGTCATTATGAAGACCCTTTGCAGCTCCCCAGCCCGGTGCTAAATGATGTTGTTCTACAATACCAGATTACTGAATTCGGTTTTGGTGACAGGCTGCTGGTAGCACGCGACGTGACTCAACTAGTCCGTCTTGAACATACGCGACAGGACTTTGTGGCCAACGCATCACATGAATTGCGTACGCCCCTTACCGTGATCAGAGGCTATTTAGAAACATTTATTGATCAGGAACTACCTACACCATTAATGCGGGCCATGACCCAAATGCAAGTTCAGGCCAGCCGAATGGAAAGCCTGGTCACAGATTTATTGCTACTTTCCCGATTAGAAGCCAGCCAACATATCGCTGATGAAAACCCTATCCGCATACAAGAGATGCTACACAACATTCAGCAGGATGGCATCGCACTTTCTGACGATAAAGGCCATGAGATTAGCGTGAGTGTCGACGCCGAATTCGATCTTCTCGGGCAACCTCAGGAACTACACAGCGTCTTTTCAAACTTGTTATTCAATGCAGTCAGATACTCACCGGCAAAAAGTAAGATCGATATTCGATGGTGGATCGATCAGAATGGCGGCCATGTTTGCGTTAAAGACAACGGCCTAGGTATCGAGTCTATTCATTTATCACGCCTCACTGAAAGATTCTATCGAGTCGAAGAGGGACGCTCCTCCTCCACAGGCGGAACCGGATTAGGACTGGCGATTGTTAAGCATGCCTTACATCGGCATGGAGCCAAGCTGACTATCGAGAGCCAGCCCGGCAAAGGAAGTGTGTTCAGCTGTCACTTTCCTCTGGATATGCTTGTCAAAATCAATGAGACAGAATCCTAACGAAAACGTAACGCTGTTATCTGATGCGTTGTTGAACCGAATGCTCTTCTGTCCAGTAAAGTGTCGCGCCGATAACGGCGGCGGGCATCATCACCAGATTAACGAGTGGTATCAACATCCCAACCTGTACCAGTGCACCAAAACCTAATGACGTTAAGCGACGCTCTGCCAATAGTTGTTTCATCTGGCCAAAGCTGACTTTGTTATTATCCATCGGGTAATCACAATATTGGATAGCCATCATCCAGGCACCAAACAGGAACCACAAGAACGGTGCGATAACATTCACCAGCGGAATGAAACTAAGTATCAGGAGTAAAAACAAACGCGGTAAATAATAAGCTATTTTAGCCAGTTCACGCTGCAGCGAGCGTGGAATCATCGCCAGCATACCTTTCCAGCCCTCATCTGCCATGACAGCACCGCTTCGCATTTTTTCAACTTTCTCAGACAGAAAGCCATTAAAAGGGGCGGCAATCAGATTCGCAATTATCGAGAATCCATAATAAACCGTAATCAACACCAACACGGCAAACAGCGGCCAGAGCAGCCAATCAAGAAACGATAACCATTCTGGTAATTTATTCAGCCAATAATTAACCCAGCCATCAAACTCATTAATCAATAGCCAGATTGCAGCAGAAAACAGGCATATATTTACCAACAGAGGTATCAGGACAAAGCGCCGAATTCCCGGCTCCGACAACATGCCGAATCCGCGAAATAAGTAATCTGCCCCTTTCACCGGGTTGCCTTTCATTTTCCCTCCTAAACTATAAAATTAACCGCCAGACGTAGCGCTAACCCGGCGATCATCATGGTCATTCCGGTGCGATTTATTTTGAATTCTTTAGGATTGAATTCAATAGTTGGCTGCCAGAACATGAGCAAAGACTTAAAGTCTTTTGTTCTACCGGCATACATGGCTAAAGACACCAGAAAAACAATAAGACCACCCCAAAACAGTATTTGTTCAAGTATTACCAGCAAGTACATGGTTTTCTCACTTCTTAATTTGGTCAGATTTTTGAGCAGATAAGACTAACAGAATTGCTTTGTGTCGGCTGCAAAGATAATCTCTAAAATTACTACTCTATAGTCGATGAGTGGTTTCTGGTTTTAAGTAACACTCATTTGTTAACATACTCAGAGGAACACTCATGAAAGCGATCCGGATTCATGCCTTCGGTGGCCCCGAAGCATTAGTTTATGAAGATGTGCCTGAACCGCAACTAAAAGCAAATGAAGTATTAGTCAGAAATCATGCTGTCGGCGTCAACCCTATCGACTGGAAAACCAGCGGAGGCGGAGGCGCAGCAGCGTTTATTGGAGAACTTCCCTTTATTCCTGGTTGGGAGTTTTGCGGAACAATTATCGCCTGTGGCGCTGATGTATCTGATTTTCAGTCAGGTGATCATGTCTATGGATTTGTCCGCTTCCCGAAAGCTGCCAGCTGTTATGCAGAACGAGTAGCGGTACCTGCTGAGCAAATTGCGCTTTTACCTTCTGGGTGTAATCTGACTGAAGCCGCCGGTTTGGCATTGGCAGGGTTAACCGCATGGCAGGCCCTGTTTGATCACGGCCGGCTTCAAGCCAAACAGCGAGTGTTAATCCTGGCCGCTGCCGGAGGCGTGGGGCATCTTGCGGTGCAGTTGGCAAAGTGGAAAGGTGCGACCGTTATAGGTTCTGCATCAGCAGCCAACCACCCCTTTGTCAGCAGCCTCGGCTGCGATCAGGTGATCGATTATAAAGAGCAAAAAGTCGGTGAATTTTTACAGGATATTGATCTGATCATCGATGGTGTTGGCGGGCAGACTGGCATTGAGGCGCTTTCCTGCCTGAAAAGCTCCGGCATAATGATTACACTGCCATCGGTAACCAAAGATGAAGTCATTGCAGCCGGGGCTGCTCAAGGGCTCAAGGTCTTACCTTTGCGTGTTGAGCCGAACGCGGCGCAGTTATGCTCAATGGCGAAACTGAATGCTGAACAACAATTGCAGTTAAAAATCGCGGCGACTTATCCTCTTGAAAAAGCCGCTGATGCTTTCAACGATATTGCTTCCGGGCATACCCAGGGAAAGGTTATTCTGACGTTATAATGACCTCTACTCTGCTTTGGGATGATAATCAGAGAGCAGAGTAAGCTTGTTTGTTGCGCATTCAATGGCCGGGCCAGGTGAGTTGCTGGTTTGCTACTCAGGATTGAGTCTTAAGCCGTCATTAAAATAATCCATCGCAATACCTATTGCTGACTACAAAAATACTTTTGCTGTTTCATTAAGAAGCGACACCCTTCCCCTCGGATGTTTCTGTCCCAGCAGTAATACTTGGCCCAGTCTTTATCATCTTCGGTTGGTTTTTCACGATACTCCGGAACACCATCGCAAAAGCCCTGCGTCTCTTTTGCCTGACTCAAGCATGCTTTCAAAAACACCCCTTGATTGACAGTACAGCTATAACTTAAACATCCATCAAACTGCTTCAGGGTACGATCTAAGCACTCTTGTTGACCAACCGTTTTCCCAACAGACTCACCTTCTTGTTTAAATTGTGCGGTTGTAAGCGCTCTTTCCTGATTAAAACCGGCCAACCAGCTCTCTCTGTTCATCCAGCCATAAACAGCGGCAATGACCAGTAACAATAAAAAAATTAAAAGTGATTTTTTCAGCATGGTAACTCTTTCCAGCTCCGATTACCGGCCTTTATACAAACCGATAATGCAGAAAAACAAGCCGATAACCGACAATAACATACCCCCGTTTACAAACAGGGGATGCCTCGCCATATAAGGCATGAAGGGATGGTTATTGTGTTGATCACAGGCAAGTAATTCATAATTAAATGAACCGCCTAGATCAAGACAATCGCTGACCAGAGACTGTTCGTACATGTAGCCCCCCATCAGCAGTAAACAAGGGGCTATGAGCAATAGTAATCCAATATTGAGCATCAGGCGTCTTCGTCACTTATCCCAATATTACTCACACCTTGATTGTTCGCCAATGCACGCAGTTCGCTGATAAAAGCTTTGTCTAGCTGCTTTACGGCCACAAGGCGTTCAGCCACTTCTTCGTGAAACTCATCTTCCTGAATCATCAAATCATGATTGTTAATCAGACGAATAATCTCTTCATCTGACATTTGATCATCGCCTTCAGAAATCTCGATAAACATGGCAACACATTCGCGCGACACATTTCCGACGGCAATCGCTTCATCCACATCCGCTTCCAGAATACAGGTTAATGTCGAATACAGGGACACAACTGCATCCAGAGCCGGCGATGCACCATACATCTCATACTCATCCAGATTCGGCATATTAGCATCGACTTTATCCAGCTGAACTTCGAAGTTCATTTTGGCACCGCCTGGCACCAAAGACTGCCATACACCATCCAGCACGGTTTCCAGCTGCTTGATGTCGCCAAATTCTGTCAATTTACTAAAAAGCACAAAATTAGGAAACTGTCGCTCAGTCAATGCAGCACAATAAGCGGCCAATTTTTTATGATCCAGTGAGCGCAATTGAGCTTCTACGGGCAATCTATCAGTCATGTACAGATCTCTGCTTGGGAAAGTGACATGGCTATTGTAAGGGATTTAATCGATTTTGTAGCCTTCGTATGCATAAACAAGTGGAAATACGGATAAATATCCTAGTTTTTTATTGTTATACTTTTAAATACATTCAAACTTCGAACCTAATCTTGCTAATACGAGAATAATAATGAATAGCAATTTTCTTAGTCGGCTGGTCCGATTACTCGATAGCATCAGCGAATGGACAGGACGCACCATATCCTGGCTCACCTTGTTGATGGTGATCATCACGTTTGTCATCGTTGTTATGCGCTACGCATTCAATACAGGCAATATTGCCTTACAAGAATCTGTCATCTACATGCATAGCTTTGTGTTCCTTTTGGGTGCAGCCTATACCCTTAAACATGATGGCCATGTCCGTGTTGATATTTTCTATCGCCCCTTAAGTGAGCGCGGCAAAGCCTGGATCAATATTGCCGGCATCTTACTACTACTCTTTCCAGTCGCTGGCTTTATCGGCTATATCTCATGGGAGTATGTCGCCACATCATGGGAATTAAGAGAGGGCTCTCAGGAGTCCGGCGGACTCGATTTTCGCTACATTCTTAAATCTGCTCTGATCGCCATGCCGATTTTAATCTGCCTGCAGGGCATATCAGAGCTTTGTCGCTGTATTCTGGTGCTATCCGGCCAGGGCCACCTCCTAGAAGAAGATGTTACGGAGCACACCGTATGATGGAATACCTCTCTCTCTTTCTCTTTTTAGGCGCCGTTATTGTTTTGCTGATGGGCTACTCCGTCGCATTTTCACTGGCAGGTACGGGGCTTCTGTTTGCAGGCATCGGTGCATTAACCGGTCACTTCGATTCAGTTTTTCTGGAAGCGATTCCTAACCGCCTATTTGGCATTATGAATAACGAAGTCTTAATTGCCGTACCGCTATTCGTTTTCATGGGCGTCATGCTGGAGAAGTCCAAAATTGCTGAAGGACTACTCGATACGATGTCGATACTCTTCGGCTCGATGAACGGCGGATTAGGTATTTCAGTAACGATAGTGGGTATGTTACTGGCAGCCAGCACCGGTATTGTCGGGGCAACAGTCGTGACTATGGGGTTACTCTCTTTGCCTACCATGTTACGTCGTGGCTATGACCCTCAGATTGCCTGTGGTGTTATCTGTGCATCCGGTACGCTAGGCCAAATCATCCCCCCTTCTATTGTACTGGTACTACTAGGCGACGTAATCAGCTCTGCCTATCAGCAGTCGCAAATTGATCAAGGTCTCTTCTCCCCTGAAACTGTCACCGTCGGTGACCTCTTCTTAGGGGCCTTGATTCCTGGGTTATTACTGGTACTGGCCTATACACTTTACATTGTGTTTAAAGCTATTACCTCGCCCTCTTCTGTTCCCGCCATTCCTAAAACGGAACGTGATGCGGTAGAAAACCTCTGGGTAAAAGTTCTCAGTGCTTTAGTGCCACCCATTTTGCTGATCGGGCTTGTACTAGGCTCTATTCTCGGCGGGTTTGCTACACCGACAGAAGCGGCGGCTGTGGGTGCTGTTGGCGCTGTTCTGCTTTCCATCTTTAAGCGCAACTTCAATATGGAAACGCTAACGGCAGTGATGCGATCAACCACACAAGTTAGCTCTATGGTGTTCATCATACTGGTAGGCGCATCCATCTTCTCACTGGTATTCCGCGGTTTTGGTGGCGATGATATGGTGCGCGACTTCCTGACAGGTCTTCCTGGTGGTGTATGGGGAGCATTAGCAGTGGTCATGCTGGTAATGTTCTTACTAGGCTTTTTCCTTGATTTTATCGAGATAACATTCGTCGTTGTCCCTATCATTGCACCGATCCTGTTAACCATGGGTCTGGATCCTATCTGGTTAGGAATCATGATTGCTCTGAACTTACAAACGTCTTTCCTGACACCTCCCTTTGGTTTCGCACTGTTCTACTTACGTGGAGTAGCCCCGGAATCGATCTCAACTGGACAGATATACCGGGGGGTCATTCCGTTTATTTTCATCCAACTATCAATGCTCGGCTTATTAGCCGCATGGCCATCACTCGCCACATGGCTACCGCATTTGGTTTACGGATAACGAGCAAGGCTAGGATTTCCAAGCCACCTGACCAGGTGGCTTTTTTATGCGTGCAGATCCACAGTTGATAAACAGATGTGGTAACACGGAGAATAAAGCATCAACATGCTGCCTGAAAAGCCGCTAAAGCCTGAATAGCGGGCATAAAAATGTATGGTTCCCCTCATGATTGCAACACAGATTTGTGATCATGAGGTGGTTTTGCGCTAATGTATTCGGAGTCTTTAATTAGGAATGTGTTATTCCCGCTCCACGATGAGCATCCGCGCCAGATAGCCCTTAAAAAGCCGGCAGCTTTTCACAGCTGTTTTTTATGACAGGTTTGCCACCCGGACGGTCAACCGTTTTCATCATCACGCTCTATTATTGCAAACCCGATTAAACCTGTTGTGCCTGATAAGGCTCATTCTTACTTAAAACAGCATAGGCTATCCGCGACAACTTGTTCGCCAGTGCAATGCATACCACATTAAATGACTTACTTACTCGCAG
>NZ_FOOU01000005.1 GCF_900113275.1 Neptunomonas qingdaonensis | reverse complement strand
GCAGCAGAGGCAGCAGAGGCAGCAGAGGCAGCAGAAGCACGTTTATCATCTGAATTGTCTGATTCCAGGAAAGTAGCAGATATCCAGCTGGCAATGAAACGGCAGAAAGCTGAAAGAACATTAGGCAACTACCAGCCACCTCAGAATACGCCTTCCCAACACCTGCAAACTAAGCCAGCGAGTATCAGTCAGATTGTAGCCAAGGCAGATGTGGTTTCTGGGTTATCGGAAAATGATCATTCCCATAGCAACTCTGAAAAAGGGCTGCCAACTGATATTGATCTGTTGCATTCAGTCAGTGCCAAAAATATCGAAACGCGTGCGGCTGCTCTAACGCCGATTCTGGAAAAGCAAAAAAAGCTGCAAAACACTGACGCTAAAAAAACACGGGAATCTGGGGGGAGTTCGCCTCAGTCGTTAATCATGACGAATGTCTTCGGTCATCTGCCTGAACTCGACTGGACGATTGAGGCGGATCGACGTCGCTTGCAGATAAACCCTGATGGCATGTTGTTGCCCTGGATCAGAAAAACGGTTGAAGAGGGCAGGAAACAAGATCTGTCTTTTTCAATCGATGGGCTGCATTTACGTCTGGAATATTTGCCATGGACAGACTGCTTTGTCACCAACTTATCGGAAGAGGTGCTTTATACCGTAATGACAAGTCGTTTCGGGATCGGCGAACTGTCTATCAAGCACGGCGATGTTCTTGAAGAAGATTTGCAGGATGGTTTAGGTTTCTCTGAGCGCATAATGACAGCGGAAGACCTACTTTGGTTAGCCGGACTTTGGACAGTACAAGGGCGTATTCTGCCCGGAGATGATCCAACCCGACCACGTCGTTTGAAACATGCTCCCGATTGCCTTAAAGATATTGCAATACCAGAAGTACAAGCTGTGATTGATTTATGGAAAAGCCGTACAATGAGTGCATTTGAGATTGTTAGTCAGCTCAATGTTCCACAGCGATATGTATTTGGCGTAATGGCGGCGGCTACTACAGCGATGCAGTTTGAGTTTTAGTGTATAAGTTTCTTGCTAATCTATGGAGGGGGATAATGTGACGACAGCCGGCATTAATAAACGTTACTTACAAGTCACGCCAAGCGGTGCCTATTATGCAACGGTGAACTCTCAGCCAGATGACGCTCGTGCTTTGTTATTGCAGCTAATGAGCAGTGATATACCGATTGAGCACTCAATGGATATATTTGCAGAATTGGCAGATCTGGATAAAGAACACGCCGCCGTGTTATTTAATCGACTCATCGCCCGTAGGTTTTTAGCGCTTGTGCAGGTAGCTAAAGAGCCAAGGCAGGGGAGTCTGGAATCAACATTGACAGATATACTGGTGACGCTTTCTGCGACCGGCAAGGTCGTATTGGGAGACGATCAGGGGTTTTGCCTGGGATCTGCAGGTTTTGATAGAGATCATGCAGATGCTTTAGCCGCCTTAGCTGCTGATCTTATTTCACTTCACCAGCGACATCAGTCATTATTAAATAAAGAGTTACAATTAATGGGTGAGTCATGGGGGTTGCTTGATCCAGCCGGGAATAGCATGCTGGGTGTATGGATAATTCACATAGGATCACAGTCGTTTGCGGTTATTATTCATGGGCAGCCTAATTTAAATCAGCATGAATTTGTTGAGTTAATCAGCGCACTTGCGAGTCGCTATCTTGATCAGTGAGCCGTGAAGCTTGTACCTTCAACCCGGCTATTAATAAAATTATGGAGATAAGCTGTTATGCGTTCTGAAATGATGAGGTCTATTCTTAGTGACCTGAATGGAACGTCTGCTGAGATTGAAGCCTCGGCTGTCATCTCAACGGATGGGTTGATGATTGAGGCTTTACTTCCTGCCAGCATGGATGAAGATAGAGTAGGCGCCATGAGCGCGGCCATGCTTTCTCTTGGGGAAAGGACGGCGCAGGAGCTTGCGCGTGGAGAGCTTGAACAAGTACTGGTGAAAGGCGTCAATGGTTATATCTTAATGACACATGCGAATAGTGATTCAGTTCTGACTGTTGTAGCCAAACCTAATGCTCGTTTAGGGCTTATTTTTCTCGATGTTAAACGTGCCGCTGAAGCAATAGGCAAGCTACTCTAGAGAGGGATTATTTTTTTCATGCTTATTACCTACCATGATGGCTCGATCAGAGATGTGGCTATTGTTGATCAGGAGGTTCCATACCCTGATGGTAAGCTAATAGTGTCCCGAACGGATCCGTCAGGAGTGATTACTCACGCTAATCAGGCATTTGTTGATATGTCTGGATATCCGTTAAATGAATTGATTGGTACCAGTCACTGCATTTTACGCCATCCTGATATGCCGGCTACGACGTTTAATGACCTTTGGGCTACCATTAAGGCAGGAAAAAAGTGGCATGGCTATATCAAAAACCTGCGTAAGGACGGTGCGTACTATTGGGTGAAAGCCACGGTAATCCCTAATATTCGCAATGGCGAGTTAATGGGGTATACGTCTGTCAGGCGAAAACCGTCCCGCAGTAAGGTAGAGCAATGTACGGCTTTGTATTTGCAAATGAATATGCTGTCATCCTGATCTCTCTGATGTTATCCGGGTTAACTTGTTAATCGTGCAACAGGCGTTCGGGTGGGAAGCAGTACTGGAACGTATGCAGATGCCAGGGTGGATGAAAATGCGGCAGGAAGAGGCTGATTATGATCGATTTAGTTGAACCATTAATGGATGAGTGATTTATCCGTTTAGAATGGACATAAACGCTGTATCTCTCAAAATTTCAATTTTATTCTTACCTGTCTTTTTAGCTTTATAGAGTGCTTTATCTGCTCGTTTAATGACTTCTTCAATCTGGCTGTCAGCCGCGCTGGAGGTGCTAATGCCGAAGCTGGCGGTAGCTCTGATCCGCTTTTCACTATTTTCATTAGCAAATGCAAAAACAGAGAGTTCAACCCTTATTCGGTTGGCTACCTGTACTGCGCCTTCGAGTGAGGTGCCAGGAAAAATAATGGCGAACTCTTCACCACCATAGCGATAGGCCGTATCTATTTTTCGGATGTTATTTTTAATCATAGAACCAAATTTTTGCAGAATTTGATCACCGAATAAGTGGCCGTATGCATCATTCATTAGTTTGAAATTATCAAGGTCGATGATACAGAGTGCAAAATATTGATTATATCGCTTGGTTCGTTCTAATTCTGCGATCATCTTTTCAGTAAAATGCCTCCTGTTATACAGCCCTGTCAGGGTATCTGTAATGCTTAGCTGCTTATAACGCTCTTCGCTTTCCTGTAAAGCTATTTGGCTGTGCTTTTCTTTACTGATGTTTGTCAGTGTTTCGATAGCACCTATAACTTTGCCTTGTGCATCTGTGATACTGGCAGCGGTGAATGATAGCCACTCTCCTTTTTCTCCAATGTCAGGAAAAAAATCTTCAGCTTCGTAGGCATCTTCGATTAACGCTGATGTTTTATATTTATTTTCATAAAGTTGCGATACAGCTTCGTCTTTACCGCCTTCGATTATTAAATCTGCCAAGGTGGGGCGTTCTGTGGCATAAAAGGCGATCCATTGGTTTTGGGTACCAATCATTTCACTGCGCTTTTTATTGGTGAGTTGCTCTAATGCTTTGTTCCAGAAGATGATTGTGTGATTGTTATCCAAAACGAAAGTGGGGAGGGGGATTCTATTGAATACTGTTTCTAGTAGAGTCTCTTGCTGTTCTAATGGATTTCCATCAGAAAAATCGCTGTTGTCTACCACAAGCATATCATCCTGTTAATTTTCCGTTCATCCTAGAGTCATTGTAGATGAAATAATCAGAATGTAAAAAATCTTTTATAGGGGTGTATAATATCGCCAAATTTTTAAGGTAGGTATCGATGGACGCGCTTAACGAAATACATGAATTTCTGGCTTGCGAGACTCCACCGCAATGGATTGAGCATGCACTGGAGAATCAGGATATTCTTCTAATAGATCATGCTCATTGTGAAAAAAAAGCAGCATCGACGGCGATGACATTAATGTTCCGTTATGTTGATAGAACAGATCTCTTAAATAAAATGTCACGACTTGCACGTGAAGAGCTTATTCACTTCGAGCAAGTATTGGAGCTGTTGCAAACCCGCGGTGTTGAGTACTGTCATTTATCCTCTTCTGGTTACGCTGGCGGGATGCGAAAGCATATCAGGAACCATGAACCGGCGCGCTTAATTGATACTATGATTGTGGGTGCATTCATTGAAGCGCGCTCGTGTGAGCGTTTTGCGAAACTGGCACCTCGTCTGGATGAGGTCCTGGCAAAGTTTTATCGCTCACTTCTGAAGTCTGAATGTCGGCATTATCAGGACTATCTTAGCTTGGCAGAAGTATATGCCGGCGAACCTATTGAAGATCGTATCGCTTTATTTCGTGAGGTCGAGGGCCGGCTGATTGAGTCTGAAGATGAAGTATTCCGGTTTCACAGTGGTATACCACCGAAGGCTTGAAAAACGCTCAATAAATCGTTGGCGAGTCAGGGAGTTTTGAGTTAGCCAGGTATTAGCTGTGTGTTAACAGGCCCGTATCAAACAGGGTTAGATTCAATAGGTTCGTCGACCAGTGTCAGGCCGTTTTCATTACATAGCAGATACCATAGTTGCCTATCCCAGTCACCAAGCACGACGCGAATGCCGGTTGATTCGCCCGTCTGGTTGTAATGAATAGCAGGTCGATGGGTGTGGCCGTGAATCAATAGCTCAACGTTCGCTTCTTTTAATACTGCGCAAACGGCTGCAGGATTGACATCCATGATCTCGTCAGACTTTTCGGTAGCACGTTGTTGGCTGGCGGCCCTTAATTGTTTGGCAATAGCAATACGTTCGTTAATAGGTTTGGCAAGAAATGCTGCTTGCCATTTTGCATCTCTGACCATGCTTCGGAATTCCTGGTACTCTTTATCGTCCGTGCAGAGTTGGTCGCCATGCATCAGCAGCGCAGGCCCGATAGGAAGTGTAACGATTTGTTTCTCTTTTAGCAGGGTCGCACCGATCTTTTGCAGGAAAGCATCACCCACCAAAAAATCCCGGTTACCGTGTTGGAAATAAAGTTGGCAACCTTGGTCGCTTAATGACTTCAGTGCGGCAAGAATAGGTTCAAATTCTGGCAGAGGTAAATCATCGCCTATCCAGGCTTCGAAAATATCACCCAAAAGATAAAGCGCGTCAGCTTCTGAAGCTGTCTCCGTTAGAAAGTGTAAAAACGCCCGGGTAATATCCGGGCGTTCGGCTTTCAGATGAAGATCTGAAATAAACAGTAGTTTCATAACGTTCGGAGCTTACTCTTTAGTCACTTCTGCGGATTCAATAATCACATCGTCTGCAGGAACGTCTTGGTGACCAGCGGTCATGGTCGTTTTTACACCTTTAATTTTATTAACAACGTCCATACCATCGACTATTTTTGCGAAAACAGCATATCCCCAGCCTTCAGTCGTTTTGGCTGTGTGATCAAGAAAAGTGTTATCCGATACGTTGATAAAGAACTGTGCTGATGCTGAGTGCGGATCCATAGTGCGAGCCATCGCTAAGGTTCCGGCTTGGTTAGATAGACCATTATCAGCTTCGTTTTCGATAGTCGCTCCTGTCTCTTTTGATACCATGCCTGGTTCAAATCCACCTCCCTGAATCATGAAACCATCAATTACCCGATGGAAAATGACGCCGTCATAGAAACCATCGCGCACGTATTGCTCAAAATTAGCAGCTGTAGCAGGCGCTTTTTCATGGTTGAGTTCAATAGTGATGTCGCCGTGGTTAGTATGGAGAATTATCATGAATGATTCCTTTTGTGTTCTCAGTCGTTGTCTAGCTATTATACGCAAGTCTTACATCTCTGCACGGACTAAACTACTTAATCTTTACATGTTAATTCTCTTGGTTGTCAGTGTGCAGTTAAACTGCTAAGTGTTTATAATGCAGCTTCATATTGGATCTCATCAGGTCCGGCAAACAGTTTCGGATATACGCAGATAACATGTCTAAAAACGAATCGAACCAGAAACCTACAAATTTCATCCATCAAATTATTGAAGATGATATTAAGAATAATGTAAATGAAGGGAAAGTGGTGACACGCTTTCCACCAGAGCCCAACGGTTACCTTCATATCGGGCATGCAAAAGCTATTTGCCTGAACTTTGGTACAGCCGAAAAATATCAGGGTGTCTGCAATTTACGTTTTGATGACACTAACCCTGAAAAAGAGAGTCAGGAATATATCGATTCCATTATCAGTGATATCAATTGGTTAGGTTATCAATGGGCTGGCGATATTCGTTATACCTCGTCCTACTTTGACCAATTATATGACTGGGCAGTGCATCTGATTAAGAACGGTAACGCCTATGTATGTGACTTGAGTTCTGAGCAAGCACGTGAGTACCGAGGTAACTTTACTCAACCTGGTAAAGACAGTCCTTACCGTAACCGCTCTGTTGCAGAAAACCTGTCGCTGTTTGAGCGAATGAAAAATGCTGAATTTAAAGAGGGTGCCTGCTCTCTGCGCGCAAAAATAGATATGAGCGCGCCAAATATGAATCTGCGTGATCCGATGATCTACCGCATCTTACATACAAGCCATCACCAGACGGGTAATAAATGGTGTATTTACCCTATTTATGATTTTGCTCATGGGCAGTCAGATGCGGTAGAGGGCGTTACACATTCCATATGTACATTGGAGTTTGAAGACCATCGTCCTTTGTACGATTGGTTTATAGAACATTTACCGGTTCCAGCGAAACCGAAACAGTATGAGTTTTCACGTCTGGAATTGAATTACACTATTACCAGCAAGCGTAAGCTGAAGCAGTTAGTCGACGATCAGGTCGTTGCTGCCTGGAATGATCCGCGTATGCCGACTATCTCTGGTTTGCGTCGTCGTGGTTATACACCCAAATCACTACGTCAATTTTGCGATATGATCGGTGTTACCCGCTCCAACGGTGTCGTCGATATGGGGATGCTTGAATCGGCTATTCGTGAAGATCTGGACTCATCAGCGCCGCGTGCTATGTGTGTCACTCGTCCACTTAAAGTGACGTTGACTAACATTGAAGAGGGCGTGGAGGAATGGTTTGAGCTTCCTGCGCACCCCAAAGATGACACTATGGGTGTACGTCGGGTCGGTCTGACACGTAACTTGTTGATCGAGCAAGAAGACTTTATAGAAGTAAAACCGATTGCTAAAAACAAACATGAAAAGTGGAAGCGCTTAGCAACAGGCGATGCTGTTCGTTTGCGCGGCGCTTATGTCATTACCTGCAATGAAGTGATTAAAAACGATGCGGGTGAGGTGATTGAGTTATTGTGCACCTACGATCCGGCTACTAAAGGCGCTAACCCAGAAGGCTATAAACCCAATGGTGTTATTCACTGGGTTTCTGAAGAGTTATCAGTTCCTTGCGAAGTGCGGATGTATGACCGCTTGTTTACTGAAGCAAATCCGGATGGCGACAAAGAACGCAGTTTTATGGAGTTTTTGAACCCTGAATCATTAGTGGTTTTGACAGATTCAAGAATTGAATCAAGCGTTAAAGGCGCCGCTGCTGAAACTCGCTATCAGTTTGAGCGTATGGGTTATTTTTGCATTGATGTCGACAGTAGTGCAGAAAAACTGGTAGTCAACCGGACGGTAACATTGCGTGATTCATGGGCTAAAGCCCAAAAATAGCGTAGTTATAGCCTCTGTAGTAACGAGGCAAAAGTAACGAGGCAATAGCTACAAGACCACGTTTGACAAGACGGGGTAACGGGGTCAGGTATTGGCTTCGTTACCCTTGTTGTCTGTGGCGATTACAAAACAGCAGTACGGTTTTTTCCTGCATGCTTGGCAATATAAAGCGCATCATCAGCGCGGCCAATAAACTCTTCTACCGTTTCATCTTTCTTATACTGGGTCACGCCTAAACTGCATGAGATAGTATGATCAATACTGAATTTAGCTTCGTAAACCGCTATGCGAAGTTTGGCAGCGATCTCTTCGGCCATGAGTAGGTCAGTCTCCGGCAAGATAATAACGAACTCTTCTCCACCCCAACGTCCAATAATATCTGTGCGGCGAAGCGTTTTTACCAGTAGTTGTGAAATATTCTTGAGTACCTGATCGCCGGCATTATGACCGAAGGTGTCGTTGATGACTTTAAAGTTATCAATATCTACAAATATGCATGATATTTTCCAGTCATAACGGATCGATAACTGGATATATTCCGAAATGCTCTCGATCAACTTATGGCGGTTGTATAGACCGGTTAGTTGATCATGCTCGGCAATAACAATTAATTCTGTATTACGCAGGCTGGCAACATTATTGCGGTAAATCAGATAGCTAATGACAATCAACATGATGATTACCGTTTGCCATACTGGAAAATTGTCCAGCATGTCGCCATCAGAGGAGCGGTTGCCTTGATAGATAAAATTTGAAATATCGAAGGAGGGGGTAAGGTGACCGCTAATAAGATAAATATTTTCCATCTCTTTAAAGCGCTCTTGGATGATCTCTCCGAAAGGAGTGTCACCGGTCATAGCCAGTTTCTTTAATGCGATGCCTTCATAGATCAATGCGTCCAGGGTTCTATTTTGGCTGTTGTATTTTTCAAAAATTATTTTTGATGTTTCTTCAATATTTTCAAAAGCATACAGCCAACCCTTAATAGAAGCCTTATAAAATTTACTGGTTAATAATGGTTTATTATTAAGGGTGTCGTTATGCGTAAATAATATGTCACTGTACATGTCAAACCCATAATCGGCTGGATGGATAATGGCGTAAGGCTGCTGTTGAAGCTGCATTTGATATGGCTCATTTGAGGTGTAAGCGCCCATTACATCTGTATTGTTATCGATAAGATCTGAGATGTTAAATGAGTGTTCTTGATGAATATAGTCATTCGCTGATACACCCGCTTTAATCAGCATCGCCTGTACTTCGGCGACCTCATGCGCCTCATTTGTCAACATCACGCGCTTACCCTTCAGCTCTGCCGGGGTTTTAATATCGCCGCGAGTTATGAGCATAAAGGGGGATTTCTGAAACGTAGCAAACAGGGCTGTGATGGGAGCCCCGTTACCTTTGCTGACAAGAATAGATGAACGTCCAACAGCAAAGTCTGCCTGATGGTTGATAACGGAACCTACGATGTCAGTGTCGTGTTTGTATTCGCGTATATCGACTTCTAGCTGCTCTTCTGCATAAAACCCTTTTTCTTTGGCAATATAGTAGCCTGCAAACTGAAACTGGTTTTTCCAGAGCAGCTGCAATGAAACTGGTTGAACTTCCTTAGCAGGGCAATTCAGTGCCAATACTGATATCAATAAAGCTAAGCAAAAGCGTAAACGGCTCACAAAAATCCTTTCTTCAAAAACGTAAAGAGAAGCCTATGTTTAATAAGCTAACAGTAATATTTAACTTGAGTGCATGCTCAATATCTAGACTTTTATTTAAAAAACCGAGATATACCTTAATTATTGCGCAGAAGCGGCAGGTCTGCGATGTTTTGTTAACTGCGCCCTAAGCAAAGCCACTGTTGTGCCAATATTTCCTGGGCCTTTGTTAAGTTCACAGCAGATAAGCGCTGATCATCTTGTATAGTTACCAGACCAAGGTTGAGAAGTTTTTCCAAAGCATCATCAATCTCGAAATCGATAGGGTATCCCCATTTTTCTGAAAACCACGACTCTATTGATAAATCCAGATGCTGTCTGGTCATGGGCGTGGATGATAGTAGTAAAAAGAAATAAGCAAGAAATGCTTCTTTGCATTCTTCTTCTTCAGCATCATCTATGAGGCGATGAAAGACACCTGCATTGTTGTCAAGATTCTTAAAATACAGATGTTTTGTCAGTGTCTGAACAAACTGTAGTTTACGATTTTTGAAGTTAGAAAACTGTTTCCATAAATAGCTGCCAACCGCCCCTAAACCGGCGAGTAAAACAATTAATGCCGCTTTATCCAGCTCAACGGGCTCGCTTTTCAGCCCCAGCCAAAAACCAAATAATGACGCCAAGATTAGCAGCGAACCACCTAACTTAGTTGATAAAACAATACCGCCGCTGATGACGGCAGGAACACCGATAAATACTTTATCAATAAAACGCATTTTTACGGCCGTGTTGGGGAACAGCATCTCCAGGTCGGCTCTGGGAACGTTTTTAAATAACTTTAGGATGACACCGCCTGGTTGCAAGTTGAAAGTTTGTTGTCGCTTCAGGTCTATTTGTTCATGAAAGCGGATGAAAATAATCACTCTTTCATAGTTTATGAAGCGTATTTTTGTTTTCCTGAATCCCCATAAACTGGCTATTGTTTCCTCTTTTTCATCTTCGCCGCGGGCAAAAAGGAGGACTTCTGAAAAGTCGTTGAAATCAACATCCAAGCGCACTTTCATCAAGGAGTCGTGATTTAATGCCTGCTTTATGGTTTCTTCATTGATTTTTTCATAATTAGCTTTTTCTAGCAGCGCTTCTAATTGTTTAACAAAGGCGGGGTCCTCATTATGCATGGTAGATGGAAGGTCTACTTTTACTGTATCCGAATCAGGATTAATGCTTGAAAAGCTTTCCTTAAGCGATTCGTGACGAGGCAGAAAGGTGATATGAAATAGTTTTTCGATCTGGGAGGTTACTTCTCTAAATTGCTGGCGTTGCTGCTGTTCCAGCCCGCCGCCAGAAAGGCACATCTCAATCACATCCTTTTTACGAAAAGGAATGAAGCGTAAGGGCTTAACCGCCTGTTTTTGCGAAGCTTTTGGGGTGGTTTGCATGATGTTTGACATAGGAGCCGACATAGGAATAACTGACCAGGGTTACGATAAATGTTATCAAAAATGGAGCAATTCTAGCACTTGCTAACATAAAGCATAAGTAATGCCTTATGTGGTTATAATTCAGCAATATTTCATATGTGCGATAGCGTGTTAAATATGTTTAATTATTGCGCTAAGAAAAAGTGATTTTAGCTATTAATATCAATAGATTATAACTGTTTACTGGCCCTTGAGATCGGCTGGAATCATTATTATTTAATCTTCATACAGTATTGCGAAATGAGTAAATTGAGATTACTTTTCTTGTATAACACAACGGTTTAAGCGTTTAACAAGGAGTATCCGATGCCAGCTCTATTTACCGTCCAGATTGATTCTTTCCGTAAAATTAACAAGATTGCAAATGCGTGGTCTACTGAGGATTATCATGCCCTCATGGAAATGATGGGGCTTGATGATGGCTTAGAAGGAATGGATGCCGCTGAGCTTAGAGAGATGTGTATGATGTCTCTGAATGACTTGGAGGCTGATGAAGCTGCAAAAGTGGTATTGACGCATTTATTTGCTGATGAATTAGCAAATGATGAGCTAACAGCAGGCAAGATCGAGCAACTAAGCCACGATATATCAGATGATCGCTTATGGGAGGAGTATTCCGATTGCTTATATCATGAGCGTTTCTTTAGTGCTTATGCACTCTTACGAGAAGCGTTTAATGGTATTTTTGCACAACCTACCGGTGTTGAATTTATCGTTAATGTCAGGGCCGGTGATATTGAAGATATGGCTATATTTGATGAATCGCCCTGTGCTTCGATGGTACGTCTATTGGCGGGCGGGTTGAGTGATAATGCCTTATTACATCGTCTTTATGATGAGCAAATTAAGGGTCAGCAGTTTCCTCAAGCCCCGGGTATTGTATGGAAGTTACAGCAGTTGGCTGATGACGGATTAACGCGTCAGTTTAGTGTCGTCAGTTCATCCTTCTGGTTTGAAAGTTTCGGGCAAATCGATGAGTTTGAAGCCTCGTCCCACGCCGATGTCATCGATGAGGAAGAGTAAGTTTATGTATCAACGCCATCAACGCCACTAAACGTGATCAGATTTCAACTCAATAAATGCTCAAGTCTGGTTTTTTAATCGAGTGATTAATAACAGCTACCTTGTCCATTAAAAATTAGGTGGTTTTGTTCGCCTAGAGTGATTAGGGTCAATTCATCAGGTCGCTATAAGGATGATAATTAAATAAGGCGTTTGAATCGTTTTTTTACACATCAGGAGGTACGCAGTGGCGATTAGAAGGGGTGACATCAACGATGTATCCGGGTTTGATTCGAAGGATGTGGATTCCGGGTATTTTTCAGTAACGGCATTAGATAACGTTTTCAAAGCAAACATGGCACATGTTACCGGAGGAATTTCCCCTGCGGGTTTAATGAGTCTGTATTTTACATGGGCTTCTCACCTTGCTATGTCGCCGGGAAAGCAAGTGAGATTAATTGAGAAAATGTTGCGAAAAATAGTAAAAATGCATCGGGTTAGCCCCGTGTTGTTACAAAACCAGAGTAAACCGTGCATTACTCCCTTGCCTCAGGATAATCGATTTTCAGACGTTGGATGGCAGCAGTGGCCGTACAACTATATCTATCAGAATTTTTTGTTCACTCAGCAATGGTGGCACAATGCTACAACAGATATTGACGGCTTATCTGAGGCAGATGAGAGAAGTATTTCATTCATCGCCAGGCAGATCTTAGACAGATACTCCCCGAGCAACAATCCCTTACTTAATCCTGAGGTGATGAAGGCTACGATAGAACAGGGTGGAGCTAATTTGGTGTCGGGTTTGCAAAACTTTCTTAAAGATATGGATCAGTATAGTGCAGGGCGTTCTCCCGAGGGGGCTGATGACTATATTCCAGGTAAAACGGTTGCCATAACACCAGGTAAAGTAGTTTTCAGAAATCACATTATGGAGTTGATACAGTACTCGCCGGTGACTGATCAGGTTTATCCGGAGCCAATTCTTATCGTTCCTGCGTGGATTATGAAGTACTACATTCTTGATCTTTCGCCGGAAAACTCATTGGTGAAATATTTAGTTGAAAATGGCCATACTGTTTTTATGATCTCATGGTTTAATCCCACTACCGCAGATCGGGATCTGGGTATGGATAATTATCGAGAGCAAGGCGTGATGGCGGCACTGGATGCCATCAGTAAAATTTTCCCTAAACAGCAGGTGCATGCAACAGGTTATTGTTTAGGCGGGACTTTACTATCGATAGCGGCGGCTACTATGGCGAGAGATGGAGATGATCGTCTTAAGTCGATGACGCATTTTGCTGCGCAGGTCGACTTTAGTGAAGCCGGGGAATTGATGATATTCACCAACGAGAGTGAAGTCTCTTACCTTGAAAAAATGATGTGGGATCAAGGGGTTCTGGATGGATCTCAGATGGCAGGGGCGTTTCAAATACTACGTTCTAATGACTTGATTTGGTCGCGGATTGTTCATCATTATATGCTCGGTGAAAAAGAGAGTATTAATGACCTGATGGCGTGGAACCTTGATCTGACAAGAATGCCTTATAAAATGCATTCTCAGTACTTGAGAGAGCTATTTCTCGATAACAATTTTGCGTCAGGGCATTACCTTGTTAACGATAAACCGATTGCGATTCGGGATATCAGTGTGCCTATTTTTTCAGTAGGCACAGAGAAGGATCATGTTGCTCCGTGGCGATCTGTTTACAAGCTTCATTTGCTGTCCGATAGTGAGGCCGTCACATTCGTACTCACTAGCGGAGGGCATAATGCCGGTATTGTGAGTGAACCGGGACACAAGCACCGACATTATCGTGTTGCCACAGAAACCAAACAAGATCGCTATGTTGACCCAGACTCCTGGATTCAAAATAACAATGCCGTTGAGGGATCCTGGTGGCCAGAGTGGCATCAATGGCTAGAAAAGCATTCGGGTGAGAAAATCGCTGCTCAACCTATAGATGACTCATTGTGTGAAGCGCCGGGAACTTATGTGAATCAGAAATAAAGCAATGATAATTAAGCAGAAATACAGACCTTGTCTTTTCCTTCTGCTTTGGCTTGATACATAGCGCCATCAGCACTTTTAACAAGATCACTGATGCATGACCCATGGTGCGGGTATCCACTGATACCTGCACTGGCTGTCATAAAGACCGCTCTATTATCTTCAGTAAGAAAGGGATGTTGAGATAGCTGTTTTAATAGTCGGTTAATTAGATTCAACGCTGTATCCTGCGCTGTATCCGGGCAAAGTAATAGAAATTCTTCACCTCCCCAACGAAAAAGCAGATCGGTTTTACGTAACAGCTTTGGAACTGTTTTTGCGAAATGCTGGATGGCTTTATCCCCGTTTAAATGACCATAGTTCTCGTTAATCAACTTAAAATTGTCTATATCCAGCATGACAATTTGCATCTGTGTATTTTGTTGAATACTAACATTCAGATATTGCCCAAATAACTCATAGCCTGTTTTGCGATTGTACAGGCCGGTCAGATCATCGCGTTGAGAGTGATGAAACAGCTGCTCTGCCAGCAGTTGTGACTGGGTAATATCCAAAACAAGCCCAATCATTCTTAAGGCTTTGTTGTCGCTATCTCTTTTTACGACAAGTCCACGATCATGTACCCATAAATAATCACCATTTCGGTTTCTTAAACGGTACTTCGCTTCATAGCGTGAGCTTTTGGAGTTTAAGTGTTCCTGCAAGAGTCTGGTAACGCGTTCAGCATCATCTGGGTGTACGGCTGAATTCCACGTACTGAGTGATGGAGCGCTGATTTCATGTGGTCCATATCCCATCATTCGGTACCACTGTGGGCTCAGAAATAAAGAGTTATCCAGAATGTTCCAATCCCAGAGTCCATCACTGGCTTCATTTAAAGCAAATGCACGAATCGCATCATCATTATGAAATTCATATTCATGTTGTGAGCGCAGTGATGTGTCACGTGCGATAGAAACGAAGTAAGGCGTACCGTTATATTGAAAATAGCTTGTTCTGATTTCAACAGGGAAGTCGCTGCCATCTTTGCGTTTATGTCGTCCAACAAATGTAAAATCCCCCGCCGTTTTGATGGCATCTGAAATTTCTGCCCATTGGGAAAGCCCAATCACATCTTTATTGAGTGACAGAACACTTTGGTTAAGCAGCTCTTTTCTGGACATGCCTAAAGCGTCACATCCCTCCTTATTAGCTTCGATGATAAGGGAGGTAACAGGGTCAATGATATATATCTCATCATTGACCTGTTCGAACAGGCTATAAAAAAAACCGCTATCTAGTATTTGCATATCTGATGGCATCTAGGTCACGTCTGAATCTGAATTAGATAAAGTGTAGCTTAAAAAATATTGATGTTAAAAAATAGTGCTATAAATAATAGGGGTTAAAAAGAGTAAGACTAAAGTTCTAAATTGTTGCAGCGCACAATAAATCCGTGTAATATACTCAAGTAATTAGGTTTTATCGTATTACCAAGTTCCATTTTATGTGCTCACTGCACATCGAGGTGATTTTATGTACCCTATAATTCGTCATCCAGAAAAATGGGAAGAGCAACAGGAAGCTCTTCTTGATAGCTACATTGAAAGGGTATTTGAGTCGGAAAAGATAGAGGAGTGGTATAGTGCGTCACATTGGTATTTTGATGCAATAACCTTGTTATTTTTGCCGCAAGCTATGACCAATCAACGCACCTTATAAACTCAACAAAAATGACTTGAAAAACCTGCTTAGTAAGTGGGTTTTTTGTTTTTGCAGCGTTATCTTTCCTGGTTTTTATCAATCAGGCTTTTGTAAGTGTGCTTTTTGTTACTTTAAAATGTGAAGGTATTTATTAAATATTGGTTTATATTACCGGTCATTTTCTAACTTAAGAAAGAGCCACTTGTGAATAATCAGTCTGCTCATGATCTGTTTATCCCCTTAGATACTCACCTCACTAATAAAAATCAGCCGAAATATGAAGTGCTTTATGAGCATATTAAAGAGGCTATCTGTCATGGTCGGCTTAAAAGAAACGATAAATTACCCTCCAGCCGTTATTTAAGCCAACAGATGGGGATTTCACGAAATTCTGTCATCGCTGCGTTTGACCTGTTGATTGAAGAAGGGTTTGCAGAAAGCCGTCAAGGTGCGGGCACGTTCGTTGCCGGTATTATTGAATTAAAGCCGTTGCTGGGTGAAGTAAAGCAGAATCATTTATCGAACTCTGTTGTGCGCATCTCTGAGGTCGCGCAGCGCATTCAGACGATTGACGATCAGAGTTCGACAAAGCCCGGTGGTCTGCAAGAAACAACACAATCACTATTTTTGCCTGCACAGCCTGCGATATCAGACTTTCCCTTAAAAGAATGGCACGCGGCGACGGCCAGAAGTCTTCGGGATCAGAACGCCTACTCTGAGCAACCGGCCATGGGGGCGCAGCTGTTAAGGCAGCAGATCAGCGAACATCTCCTGATAACCAGGGGGGTGAAGTGTTGCGTGGATCAGGTAATGATCACAACCGGCTCTCAACAAGCGCTGGCTATCGCCCTCAATTTACTGGTTACTCAAAATGAAACAGTCATGCTGGAAGAAACCGGGTACCCGGGTATTGATGGCGTTCTCACGAGCATTGGGGCAAAACAAATAGCATTACCTACTGACGAGTATGGCCTCTGCTTTGACGCTGATAATGCGATTGCACAGCAGGCGCATACGCTGATTTTGACACCCTCGCGAAGTTTTCCGTTAGGACAGACGCTTTCTTTGAAGCGGCGTTTAGCCATTCTTGATTGGGCTTATGAAACGCAAAGTTGGGTTATCGAGGATGACTATGACAGCGAGTTTGTCTTTAACGGCCATAGCATTTCTGCATTACAGGGGCTGGATACAGGCAGTAGAGTCATTTATACAGGTACATTCAGCCGTACCATGTTTCCGGGCATTCGCCTTGGATACATGGTGCTGCCTGAAGCATTAATTGACCTCTTCAAAAAGTACAAACGCTTTGTTGATGGTGGCCTGTCAGGACCACAACAGATAGCGATGGGTCTTTTTATGAAAGAGGGGGGCTATAACCGTCATTTACGCAGAATGAGGAAGCTCTACAAAATAAGGAAAGCGTCATTAGATCATCTGATGCAACAGTCATTTCCTGATTTTACACTTGTTCCCAGTTCCGGTGGCATGCACAGTGTTTACCTTCTGAATGCGTCATATTGTGACCAAAGGATTTGTGAAAAAGCAAACGCTAACGGACTAGATATCAGAGCGTTATCGGCTTACCAGCGTGATATTTTGCATAGACCGGTAAGATCGGGCCTCATTCTGGGATATGCTGGCACGCCGGTTGAAAAGATGCCTGCGGGTGTAAACAAGCTGCAGAAAATTATTAAGTCCTTATCAAAAAATATCTGACTAAAAAATCAGGTGATTATCAAGTGAGTGTTGCATGACTATTTTCCTCTTAAAGCGACAGGTTGTCCGATGTTAGAGCTTTCTTTATTAGCCGTCTTTTTACCTACGTTTTTCTTTGTTTCAGCGACACCTGGAATGTGTATGACATTGTCAATGACAATGGGCATGACCATTGGCGTGCGGCGGACATTGTGGATGATGGCAGGTGAACTTGTAGGCGTAGGGCTGGTCGCACTTCTTGCCGTGGTGGGTGTGGCAGCCATCATGCTAAATTACCCCGGCATATTCGCTGTTTTTAAAGTGATAGGTGGCGCTTATCTGATCTATATTGGGATTCAGATGTGGCAGTCACGTGGAAAGATGGCGGTCACAGAGGATACTACCATTCGTGCCTCGGTTAGCCGACAGACATTGGCCTTACAAGGTTTTCTGACGGCGGTCGCTAACCCAAAAGGTTGGGCATTTTTTATCTCTTTATTGCCTCCCTTTATTAATCCGGATGCTCCGCTGGCTCCACAGCTTTCGATGTTAATTTTGATAATTTTACTCGTCGAATTTGTCTGTTTATTAGGTTATGCGACAGGTGGGCGGACGATGCGGGCTTTTTTACAGAAAAGTGGCAACGTACGCTTAATGAATCGTATTGCAGGAAGCCTGATGATAGGTGTGGGTATTTGGCTGGCTACAGGCTAGAGCCATAGCTGTGTTGTTCTGTTTGTTTAATGAGTGAATTCACGGCTCAACTTTGTACTGTAAGTTAACCTTGGTTTGCTGCTAATATTGTGTTTTTTATATGGCTTTAGGAACTCTCGATGCAGATTGGTAAAGATTCAGTAGTGCAATTCTCCTACACACTGAAAGATGAAAGTGGCGATATTGTTGAAGCAACAGATGAAGGCTCCCCGGTCGCTTATCTGCACGGCCATAACAGTATGCTTCCTGGGCTTGAGAAGGTATTGGAGGGCAAAAGTGTCGGCGACACAGTGTCAGAAACTTTGCAGCCCGCTGATGCTTACGGTGAAAGAACAGAAGAGCCGACACAGCGAGTACCGGTTAAGCATTTGCAAGGTGCTAAAAAATGGAAGCCAGGAATGACTGCTACCGTTCAGACAGAGCAGGGCAACCGCCAGGTGACTATCGTCAAAATGGGTAAATTCATGGCAACGGTAGATACCAACCACCCGCTCGCCGGTAAAGTGGTGACATTTGATATCGAAATTAAAGATATCCGTGAAGCAACTGCTGAAGAAATTCAGCATGGCCACGCGCATGGCGCTGGCGGACATCACCACGACTGATATTGCGTCTCATGAGTCTGGCGCAAGAGTCGTTAATCCCATGGGAGCATGATGACGGTACATTGATACTGCGAGGGTGGATGTCACCTGATTGTGGTAACAATCACCGTCCGATTATTTACTTCCTGCACGGTACAGGACTGTCGAGTTTGACCTACTGGCCTTTCCTCGAGCTCTTTCATGGCGAGTATGACTTGTTTCTCGGCTCCATTGAGGGGCACGGTGACAGTGACCATATACCCCGGGATCAGTACTCAGATTGGCAAGCATTAATGATGCGGGCGCTCAATTGTTTCGAAGCTTTCAGCCAGCGCTGGGATCCGAAACAGCCCGTCATTGCGTTGGCACATAGTTTTGGTGCTATTGCTACGACGCTGATGTTACATCATCAACGCCGCTTGTTTGACCAATATATTTTGTTAGACCCCGTTATCTATCCTAAATCAATGATTGCAATGATGCGCTTCCTTCACTTGATCGGTATGGCGGGGCATTTGCCGCATGTAAAACAAGCGAAAAAAAGACGTCACAGCTGGCCGAGTCGAGAGGACGCACATAAGAGTTTTTATGGTCGCGGCATCTTCAAAAGCTGGACAGAGGCGTCGCTGAACAGCTATATCGACGACGCGATTACACCGAGTGATCAAGGCGAGTGGCAGCTACGCTGTCCGCCGTGGTTAGAAGCGCGTATTTTTTCCGGATACCCGAAGCGGCTTTGGCCCGCGATTGCCAAACTTCCTGAATATACACACATTCTGCACAGCACCCGGACTTACTCCTTTGTGCCGCCTGCGGTAAGGCGGGCAGAAAAAGCGAACCCACACATTAAATTGACTGAAGTAGAAGGTGGCCACTGCTTTATGCAGGAAGCCCCGCAAGCTAGTTACACCCTGGTTAAAGGCTTGCTGAGGTTATAATGGCACAGGCACAGGTAAATCTGATCTCTACTAAGGTCTGGTTATAGTATTGATCAACTTTAAGAGGGATAAGGATAAGTCCCCATGCGCATACGCCGGTACTGGCTGGGTGAAATTCCCATAATCTTTTTAAAAATTCGTGAAAAGTAGTATGCATCCTCATAACCCACGGCAAAGCTTATTTCATTAATGGACTTGGTCGTCACATCAAGCAGATGGCAAGCACGTTCAATTTTCAAATGTATGAAATGATTGATGGGCGTTGTGCCCGTTAACTCTTTATATTTTTTAATGAAATGGAACTTAGAAAGGTTGGCTGTTTCTGCCAGAGTATTGAGATCCAGTTGCTCATGAGCACGAGCCTGCATCAGGCTGTGAATTAATTCTAAATTGAAGTTGTGAGCGGTTTGCTGCTGCTTAGCCAGCGGTTGTAATTGGGCAATATGCGTTAATATTTGGCGCAGCAGGTTGGATGCATGCACAAAAGCACTCAAATTGTAGCTGGATTGGCGGCATTCAAGTAACGACTCAAAGTCACTGGTCAGCCTTGAGTGGATGCCCAGCGGGAAAACAAAACTGTTCTGACGAATAGCAAGATAGTCAATAAACTCTTCACTTTGATCACCTGAGAAATGTATCCAATAAATAGTCCAGGGGGTTATATCTGATGCTTTGTAGGCGTGAGCAACCCCCCTTGGCAGGAAAATAATATCGCCTGCTTTTACCTCGTAAGATTGGTGATCCAGTGTCAGCTCACCTTGTCCGTCGAGGCAATAGATCATCAGGTAGTCATCATGTGTGCGCCGCAACATAGTATGGTTGGATGCTTGTTTATAGTAGCCAAGGCCTATCGGATATAGCCCTCTGGCTAATGAATGTCCTCTTAATTGTGACACTATTTTGCGGGGCACAACGAATCGGGTGCTTTCAGGCGGCAATGGCCATTCAGAGGGCTGGCTCATATCGTTAGACCTTTGGACTAGGGAAAACCACTATTAATTAGCAATATAGTCCATTAATCTGACAAGATTATCAATCCCTGGTCTACATGGCGTGTGCTTAAATTATCAGCAACGTAAATACTGAGCAGGCTGTTTAGGTTACCGCTCGTAAGACCTCTACAAAACAACAATAAAACTACAATAAAACAACACAAGGTATTAATCATGACTCAACAAGTACAGCTCCTGATTAACGGTGAACTGGTAAGTAGTAAATCGGATAACTGGATTCCGGTGACTAACCCTGCAACGCAGGAAGTTATTGCACAAGTGCCTTGTGCAACCGCTGAAGAGGTAGAGCAGGCCGTTGCAGCAGCCAAAGCTGCTTTTGAAATCTGGAAAGAAACTCCGGTTGGAGAGCGTGCACGCTTAATGCTGCGTTACCAGGCACTACTGAAAGACAATCACGATGAGATTGCAAAGGTGTTGGCGCTGGAAACCGGAAAGACTTTTGAAGATGCAAAAGGCGATGTATGGCGCGGCATCGAAGTCGTTGAGCACGCTTGCAACATTGCTTCACTGAGCATGGGAGAAACCGTTGAGAACGTAGCGCGTAAAATCGATTGCTACAGCATAACTCAGCCCTTAGGTGTGTGTGTGGGTATTACGCCTTTCAACTTTCCTGCGATGATTCCATTGTGGATGTTCCCAATGGCGATTGCCTGCGGTAACACTTTTGTTCTTAAGCCTTCCGAGCAAGATCCGCTAACACCCATGCTCCTGGCTAAATTGTTCCAGGACGCAGGTGCCCCAGCCGGGTTACTGCAGGTTGTTCACGGTACAAAAGATGTCGTTAATCAGTTGTTAACGCATAAAGACACACCGGCTATTTCGTTTGTCGGTTCAGTTGCCGTAGGTGAGCATATCTACCGCACAGGGACTGATAAAATGAAACGTGTTCAGGCATTTGCGGGCGCGAAAAACCATATGGTTATCATGCCTGATGCCGCTAAAAACCAGGTTGTTAATAGCATTGCAGGTGCCTCTGTGGGCGCGGGTGGTCAGCGTTGTATGGCTATCTCTGTGGCTGTCTTTGTCGGCAGTGCACGGGAGTGGATTCCTGAAGTGCGTGATGCACTGGCAAAAGTACGTCCCGGTGTATGGGATGATGAAGGCGCTGGTTATGGCCCGTTAATCAACCCTCAGGCTAAAGAGCGCGTTCTACGCTTCATCCAGGAAGGTAAAGATGCAGGTGCAGATTGTATTCTGGATGGTTCTGGATGTGTGGTAGAAGGTTACCCTGATGGTAATTGGGTTGGCCCGACAATGTTCCGTAATGTATCCACAGATATGTCGATTTATCAGGAAGAGATTTTCGGACCTGTTCTGATTGCTTTAGAAGTAGATACGCTGGATGAAGCTATCGCGTTGATTAATGAGAACCCGTACGGTAACGGTACGTCGATGTTTACTTCTTCAGGTGCTGCTGCCCGTAAATACCAGCATGAGATTAAAGTCGGGCAGGTAGGTATTAACGTGCCGGTTCCTGTGCCTCTGCCGATGTTCTCATTCACGGGTTGGAGAAAGTCTTTCTATGGCGACCAACATGCTTATGGTAAGCAGGCTGTGCGTTTCTATACAGAAACTAAAACAGTCACTGCGCGTTGGTTCGAAGATGATATCGATACCGGTGTAAATACCAGTATTCACCTCAAATAATATTGCTGAGTCAGGCGAAGCTCTTGATGGGTATTGTTTCCAATACTCGTCAAGGCCTTGTTTTGTATGATAATCAGCCTTTACGAAGGCTGGCGGGCTTTGCTAATGAGCTTTGTTAATAAAGGGAGAGGCTAATGGATTTTGAACTGAATGAAGATCAAATCGCATTTTCCGACATGGCACGTTCGTTCGCTCAGAACGAGATGGAGCCGCATGCAGCTGAATGGGATCAGCAGCAGATTTTTCCTGTCGATGTATTACAAAAAGCAGGCGAGTTGGGTTTTTGTGGTTTGTACTCCCCTGAAGATGTTGGCGGTTTAGGTTTAGGCCGTCTTGACTCGAGTATTATCTTCGAACAACTTGCGATGGGTTGCACTTCTACCACCGCTTTTATCACCATTCACAATATGGCTACGTGGATGATTGCCGATTTTGGCAATGAAGAAACACGCCAGTTGTGGTGCCCGGATTTAACGGCAGGACAAAAGCTTGCTTCGTATTGCTTAACTGAGCCTAATGCCGGTTCCGATGCCGCTTCACTTAAAACTACGGCACGTAAAGACGGTGATGAGTACGTTCTTAACGGTAGCAAAATATTTATTTCCGGCGCCGGTGCGACAGATGTATTAGTGGTTATGGCGCGCACGGGTGAAGAGGGACCCAAAGGTATTTCAGCTTTTGCAATTGATGCGAAAACAGCCGGTATTGCCTATGGCCGTAAAGAGGAAAAAATGGGTTGGAATAGCCAGCCGACACGACTCATTACTTTTGAAGATGCCAGAGTTCCTGCTTCATGCTTGATGGGTAAGGAAGGCGATGGCTTCAAAATTGCCATGATGGGATTGGATGGCGGGCGCATTAATATTGCAACCTGTTCAATTGGTACAGCGCAGGCTGCACTCAATCACGCTATTCAGTATATGGGTGAAAGAAAACAGTTTGGCCGCACGCTAGAGAACTTCCAGGCTTTGCAGTTCAAAATCGCGACGATCAATACTGAACTAGTGGCTGCCCGTCAAATGGTGCGTCTTGCCGCCAGCAAACTCGATCATAAGCATCCTGACCGCTCTACTTACTGCGCCATGGCAAAACGCTTTGCGACGGATGTAGGTTTTAACGTCTGTGATGAGGCGCTGCAGATTTTTGGTGGTTATGGATATATCAAAGAATATCCTCTGGAACGTTATGTCCGGGATAGTCGGGTACATCGTATTCTTGAAGGTACCAATGAAATTATGAACGTTATTATTGCGCGTCGATTACTCTTAAAAGATGCGGCTGATATTGTGTAATTTGTTTGTTATAGGTTATGCAGAGCTTTGTCAGTGAATATGGCCTGGGTAGGCTCTGTAACAGAAAAATGAATGGAGCAATGAACAAGATGAGCGATAAATTGATAGTAGAAAAGCAGGGACATATTGCGATTATTACGATGAATAATCCGCCTGCCAATACTTGGACAGAAGCCAGCCTGAAAGAGTTAACCTCAATCGTAAAAGAATTAAATGCAGATATGCAGATATTCAGCTTAGTGCTGAAAAGTAGCAGCGAGAAGTTCTTCTCTGCCGGTGCCGATTTAAATCTCTTTGCAGACAGTGATCGTTCAGTCGCAAGAGATATGGCGCGTTATTTCGGTGAAGCGTTTGAGACGCTTTCTCAGTTTCGTGGCGTGTCCATTGCGGCGATGAATGGCTGGGCAATGGGAGGTGGTTTAGAAGTAGCGCTGGCATGTGATATCCGCATCGCAGAAGAGCAGGTACAGATGGCATTACCCGAAGCGAAAGTTGGTTTGCTACCGTGTGCCGGTGGCACGCAAAACCTCACTATGTTGGTCGGTGAAGGTTGGACGAAGCGAATGATTCTGTGTGGTGAGCGCGTTAAAGCGGCGAAGGCATTAGAGATCGGCTTAATCGAAGAGATGGTTGATACAGGCGAGTCTGTTAAGCGGGCGATGGAGATGGCAGAACAGGTGGCAGAGCAAAGTCCAATGGCCGTTGCCGCTTGTAAGCAACTGATCCAGTCAAATCGTACCCGCGCATGGGATCAGGGCTATATCCTTGAGCGTGAACTGTTTGTCGATCTGTTTCACTCAGAAGATCAGAAAGAGGGCGTTAATGCCTTTTTGGGCAAACGCAAAGCTGAATGGAAAAACTGTTAAGCAACAGGTCGATAAAGGAGAGTAACGGATGAGCTGTGTACTTTTTACAGAACACCTGACGCAAGACGGTAAGAAAATTATTGAAATCTGCCTTAACGCTGAGAAGTCTCTAAATGCGTTAACGCTGGATATGATTAATCTGATTCAGCCTAAATTAGATGCGTACAAAACGGATGATTCGGTTGTCGCAATTTTACTGGATGGCACGGGCGAAAAAGCATTTTGTGCCGGCGGTGATGTCGTTAGTTTATACAAGTCTATGACGGGCGGCGGGGATGCTGATTTTCCTGAGCAGTTTTTCACAAGCGAGTATTTGCTGGATTATACGATTCATACTTATCCCAAGCCGATTATCTGCTGGGGTAGCGGTATTGTGATGGGCGGCGGCATGGGCTTGCTGAGTGGCTGTAGTCACCGCATTGTGACTGAAACAACACATATGGCAATGCCGGAAGTGACTATTGGTTTGTACCCGGATGTGGGCGGCACGTGGTTTTTGCATCGTACCCCAGGGCGCACCGGCCTGTTTTTAGGACTAACCGGAAACCGAATGAATGCAACGGATGCATTGTTTCTTAATTTAGCTGACCGTTTCCTGAAAACGTCTCAGCGAGCTGATGTGTTAGATCGTTTAACTCAGGAAACCTGGGAGGGTGACCTGAACGCGGTGGTCAGCCGTGTCCTGCGCGATCTTGAAGATGATGCCTGGGATACGCGTCAGAGTATGGAATCTCCGGTAAGAACGCATTTTGATTTGATTCAGGATATAACAGATCAGGATACCGTTGAGGAGATCATTGAGACGTTACTCGCGGTCGAAACGGATGATAAATGGATGCAGCGAGCACAAAAAGCAATCAGTCATGGTAGCCCTCTCGCGATCCATATGATTTACAAACAGTTCCAGAAAACGTTGCATATGTCTCTTAAAGAAGTGTTTGAATCTGAGCTGGTGTTGTCTGTTCAGTGTTGCCGTCATCGTGAGTTCCCTGAAGGCGTTCGTGCCTTATTGGTTGATAAGGACGGCAAACCTAATTGGACCTTTAGCTCCGTGAGTGATGTTGATCCGGCTTTCCTCAGTGAGTTATTCGTGTCTCCATGGGACACCAATCCACTGGCTGAGATGTGAGTTAGCTTTTTTGACAAGACCTCTCAGTCAAGAGCTCTCAGTCAAGAATTGGCAATCAAGAATTTTAATACTAAGAATAACGATAAGAACAAGGATTATAAAATGGCTACGATAGGCTTTATTGGTTTAGGAAATATGGGCGGCCCAATGGCGATTAATCTCGTTAAGGCGGGTCACACGGTTAAAGCTTTTGACTTATCCGCTGAAGCGGTAGCAAAAGTGGTTTCTGAAGGTGGTGTGACTGCTCAATCTGCCAAGGATGCGGTAACGGATGCAGACTTTGTGGTGTCGATGCTACCTGCAGGCAAGCATGTTCAAGGTTTGTTTGTCAGCGGTGATGACCCACTCTTTGAACATGTCAAAAAAGATGTACTGATTATTGATTCTTCTACTATTGATGCCGCTACGGTACAAAATGTAGCTGCTGCTGCAGAAGCGCGAGGTATTGGCTTTATCGATGCTCCGGTTTCCGGGGGAGTCGGTGGGGCTAAAGCGGGAACGTTAGCCTTCATGGTAGGCGCCAGCGATGAGCAGTTTGCTAAAGCTAAGCCTATTCTGGAGTGCATGGGTAAAAATATCTTCCATGCAGGTTCTCATGGTGCCGGGCAGGTAGCTAAAGCCTGTAATAATATGTTGTTGGCCGTGTTGATGACGGGTACCAGCGAAGCCCTGAACATGGGTGTTAAAAATGGTTTAGACCCTGCTGTACTGTCTGAAATCATGAAACAGAGTTCGGGTAATAACTGGGCCTTACAGGTTTATAATCCGTTTCCGGGTGTGATGGAAGGCGTCCCTTCCTCAAACGACTACCAAGGTGGTTTTCAGGTTGATCTGATGTTTAAGGATTTGGGTCTGGCTATGGAAATGAGCCAATTAAGTGCTTCACCAACACCAATGGGCTCGCAAGCCCGCGCATTATTTAATTTACATAAGGTAAATGGCAACGGTGGGTTGGATTTCTCCAGCGTTCTGAAGCTCTACCAAGATCAGTAATCATTGATCGATTTATTTCAAATGATGGCGCCTGTGCTTCTGCCGGGCGCCTGCTTCATCGCCTTTAATAAGATGCCTTTAATAAAAAAAAGCATGAGGTCCTACGATGGCTTACACAGAAGAATATCGTCACGCGCTTGAAAATCCAGAGTCATATTGGGCAGAGCAAGCCAAAGTAATCAGCTGGTTTAAAGAACCGCAAACGATTCTGCAGAAAACTGAACAAGGCACTTATTGCTGGTATCCGGATGGTGAGTTAAATAGCTGTTATCTGGCCGTTGATAAACAAGTTGAAGAAGGCCGCGGTGAACAGGTTGCGCTGTATTACGACTCACCATCCACGCAAACGAAAGAAGCGATTACCTATAACCAATTACAGCAACGTGTGAGTCGTTTTGCTGGCGCCATGAAAGGTTTAGGTGTTGAAAAGGGCGATCGGGTTGTTATTTATATGCCGATGATCCCTGAAGCCCCGGTTGCTATGCTGGCTTGCGCCCGACTGGGAGCGGTGCATTCTGTTGTATTTGGTGGGTTTGCTGCAACTGAATTGGCTATTCGTATTGATGATGCGACCCCAAAGCTTATTCTGACGGCTTCCTGCGGTATCGAATTTGATAAAAAAATAGCCTACAAGCCCCTGGTAGACAAAGCGGTAGCGTTAGCAGCCCATAAACCATCTCATACGGTGGTTTTTCAGCGGCCTTTATTAACGGCCGACATGGACCCTGCGCGTGATCTTGATTGGCACGCGTTCCAAAAAGATGCGACGCCTGCTGACTGTGTTGCGGTGAAGGGATCTGATCCACTTTACGTACTTTATACGTCCGGTACGACAGGGCAGCCGAAAGGCATTGTGCGGGATAATGGCGGACATGCGGTTGCATTGCGTTATGCTTTTAATAATGTCTATGGCATGAAAGCAGGTGATGTGTGGTGGGGTGCTTCCGATATTGGTTGGGTAGTAGGTCATTCCTTCATTGTTTATGGTCCATTGATGGGCGGCGGTTCTGCTATTTTTTATGAAGGAAAACCGATTCGCTCACCGGATGCCGGGGCTTTCTGGCGGATTATTGAAGAGTACAAAGTTAACTCTATGTTTTGTGCGCCGACAGCGTACCGCGCCATTCGCAAAGAAGACCCGACAGGAGCGCTTTCGAAGAATTATGATCTTAGCAGCCTCCGCTGGGTATTTGTTGCAGGAGAAAAACTAGATTCTGCAACTTATGAGTGGCTCAATGAGTTATTACAGGTACCTGTCATTGATCATTGGTGGCAAACAGAAACCGGCTGGCCCATGACATCGCCTATGATGGGCTGGGATAATCCTTCTCCGGCGCGTCTTGGCTCTACTAACAAACCTATTCCAGGGTACGATATTCGTGTTTTGGATGGTGATGGTGCAGAGATGGAAGCCAATGAAACAGGCAATATTTGTGTTAAATTGCCATTGCCTCCCGGTGTCGCCTGGAGTATCTGGAAGCAACCGCAGCGATATATAGACTCGTATCTGACGGCTTTTCCTGGTTATTACCATACCGGCGATGGCGGCTTCAAAGATGATGATGGCTATATCTACATCACGGGGCGTACCGATGATGTTATCAACGTATCAGGGCACCGTTTGTCGACCGGTGAAATGGAAGAGGTGGTGTCAGCGCATCCTGCCGTTGCTGAATGCGCTGTTATTGGTGCGAATGATTCGCTTAAGGGACAGGTTCCGGTAGGACTGATCGTTCTCAAAGCAGGCGAAGAGATCGACGAAGCGCAATTGGAAAAAGAGCTGGTTGAGCGTGTTCGTAACGAAGTCGGGGCGTTGGCTTGTTTCCGCAAAGCGGTAGTTGTTGAGCGCTTACCCAAGACGCGTTCAGGAAAGATCTTACGTGCAATATTGCGTAAAATTGCAGCTAACGAGAGTTACAAAATGCCTTCTACTATCGATGATGAAACTATCTTGCCAGAGATCGAAGAGGTCCTGAAAAAAAGAGGTTTAGTCTGAACGAATAGTGCTGATTATAACCACTGCACATATAAGTGTTACGTCGTTTTTGTAACAGTTAGGTTGAAAAAACGCATCTATTGAAGTGATGCGTTTTTTTTCTGAGCACAGAATATCTGAGTGGCTATTTATCGTTGGATAATGACTTCTTCTAATGCCCACTCGTATAGCCGCTTTTTGTCGTGATTCTATTGGTATAAGATAAGCCGAATATAGGTTTTTGTTCTGATAGGCTAAATAAAGTGGGATATTTATCAAGGGGAACGATATGAGCCAGCACGAAAAAATCAATTATGTGGAATTTCCCGCACGGGATCTGGCGGTCGCTAAGCAGTTTTTTGAAGACGTATTTGATTGGTCATTTACCGATTATGGGACTGAGTACACAGCGTTTTCAGATGCTGGCTTGAAGGGTGGTTTTTTCAAAGCAGATTTGTGTTCAACCACTGCTAACGGAGCTGCATTGATTGTTTTGTACAGCCCTGCGTTAGAGCTGACATTAAGCAACATAGAAAAAGCGGGCGGGATTGTTGTTAAGCCTATCTTTGAATTTCCAGGAGGACGGCGTTTTCATTTCACAGATCCGAATGGAAATGAATTCGCCGTTTGGTCAGAATAAATTGGCTGAAACACAGAAAGTGGATGGCTGATATAGGGCTGATTTTCAGTTATCAGCTCTATCGTTTTGTTAAGCTTCTTTTTTAAGTGTGCTTTCTCAGCGTGTTTAGTTCTGCTTTTTAAGGAACTTGGTCAAAAGAACGATACGTGTTCCGTTGACCCGGCCTTCGATCTGATCTGGATTCGAGGTGAGAGAAATACCTCTGACAGCGGTACCGCGCTTTGCGGTAAAGCCAGCACCCTTAACATCTAAATCTTTAATCAAGGTGACGGTGTCACCCGCGTTAAGTACAGCTCCGTTACTATCTTTTGCAGGTGGATATTCATCATCCGAACCACTGCCAGCTTCTGCCCACGCTTTCGTCTCTTCATCGAGATACAGCATATCTAAAAGATCTTGCGCCCAGATTTCGCCCATGGAGGATAACTGCGACAGTTGTCTCCATGCCATTACCTGTACTGCGGGAACCTGACTCCACATGCTATCGTTGAGGCAGCGCCAATGATTAACATTAATGGATTCAGGATCGTTGAGCTGACTGCTGCATGTGTCGCAAATCATGACAGACTGATCTGCTGTGCTGTCAGAAGGTAATACCTCGAAAATAGAAAGGTTTTCTGTAGCGGAGCATAATTCACATTTTGAATCGCAGCGCTGAATCAGAGTTTGTTCAATAGTCATGTTTTAATAACGCCTCATTTATGTGGGGTTATTATGCCAGAATGGCTTAGCAAAACCCAGATGGGGTCTGGCGTGAAGAAATATAATATTGATGAACATCAAGGTAGTTGCGTTCACGGTTACGCCTTTATGAAGAAATTGAACAGCTAGCAAGTACGCAGACGCGTAAGTACGCAAGCAGTCAGTAGACAGGAGCTAATCTGATGGATAAAAAATCGCTGGTTGAATACCTGCTGTCAAAGCCAGAAGCAATAGTAGACTATCCCTTTGGGCCTGATGTCAGTGTGTTTAAAGTTAAAGATAAGATGTTTGCGCTGTTGACTCGCCATCAGGGGCAGTTGAGTATCAATCTAAAAAGTGATCCTCAGGATGCGATTGAATTAAGAGACCTGTTTGATGCTGTTATTCCCGGCTATCACATGAATAAACGCCATTGGAACACCGTCTTTGTGAACAGTACTATTCCCGATGGTGAGTTGATGCGGCAAATTGACTGTTCTTATGCATTGGTTGTTAAAGGGTTGGTTAAAACGAAGCGACTGGCCCTGGAGTTGTCTTATGGGACATCGATCGTTTATCAAGGGCTGCGTGGTGAATAAGCGTGTGATAACCCCTGACTATCTCCTCTTGTTCTTTAGATTAAATTGGTAGGGGATAACGCTTATTTTTATCGCATAATGTACTGTTTTGCGGTATAAGTTTACGTCAACGTCAAGTTGGTTTTGCATTACATACTATAAAAACAGATTGGGTGATGGAGCGATAAATGCAAATTAAAGATAAAGTTTTTGTGATTACGGGTGGTGGACGCGGGCTTGGTCTTGCAATGGCTGAACATTTAGCACAGCAAGGCGGTCAGTTAGCGCTAATTGATATCAATGCCGCTGATCTGGATGCCTCTGTTGCTAAGCTCCAGGAGATGGGCAGTGAAGCTCACGGATACGTTTGTAATATTACGGATGAAAAAGCGGTGGGGGATACTTTCGCTGCGATTCGAAAAGATTTCGGTAAAATTCATGGGCTTGTCAATAATGCCGGTTTAATGCGTGACGGTATGCTGATCAAACTTAAGGAAGGTAAGCTGGTCAAGCGTATGGAGCTGGATCAATGGCAGTCGGTTATTGATGTCAATATGACAGGTACTTTTCTCTGTGGCCGTGAAGCCGCAGGCATTATGGCAGAGCAGGGTGAAGGTGGCGTTATCGTCAATATCTCTTCTGTATCGCGCGCGGGTAATATAGGCCAGACAAACTACTCTGCGACCAAAGCGGCGGTAGCGACAATGATCGTTAGCTGGGCGGGCGAATTAGGTCGCTACGGAATTCGTACAGCCAGTATTGCTCCGGGTGTGATTGCCACTGAAATGACGGCACAAATGAAACCAGAAGCGATTGATCGTATGGTTCAGGCCGTACCTTTACGTCGTTTAGGTGAAGTCAGTGAAATGGCGCACACATTACAATATATTATTGAAAATGATTTCTTTACCGGCCGTGTTATTGAGATGGATGGTGGTTTAAGAATCTGATTGTAACCGCGCGCTACACTTACGCTCTACACTTAAAAGGCTCTTGTTAATAGCAAGGGTCTTTTAAGTTATTGAATAATAATGTTATTTTTTCCTGCCTCCGGCACTTTCTTCGTTTTTTATTCGTATAGAATTATCAGTTTTTCTAAACTTGTGCTTAAATCAATTTATAGCTAATGCCAATATCTGAATTATTGCAGTTACATTGATGGAGTATGCTGTGTTTGGTTTTCAATTTAGAGCACTGACGCTGATAATAATTTTGTTGCCTGCATTGGCGAATGCGGAAATATATCGTTGGACGGATGAAACCGGCAAAGTACATTACAGTGATAAAAAGCCTGCCGGAATTACCGCTGAGAAAAAGGCTTATGTTAATGTGGCGACGCCTTGGCGAAAAGTGCCAAGGCCGGAACGCACAGCTAATGAGGAAGCAGCAGTCGATGTTACTGAGCAAGAGGAAGCAACAGTAAAATCACAAAGCGATGAGGAACTTTCCAAGAATAAAAATGACAAAAAGAGTAATAAGAAAACAAAACGTTTAAAAGCCAAGCAAACATGTGATGATGTAGAAAACTGCGAACAATCAGAACCGGTCAGACTCAATCAAAAAGATAAATCATCATACACCCCAGCTAAACGGGCTGCCGACATTAAAGAAACCTATAAGAAAGCAAAAGAGGAATATCGTAAAGACAATTAATTCGTTTAATGGTTTTTCCTGAAGCAATAAGTGGCCTTATATGGCAGAATTCAACATCTAATTTACTTTTTATTTATTATTCATTATTAATATCGGTTTTCGAAGCCGGGCAGGAGGGCGATGCTATGTTCGATAATGACTCATTACATCCCAAATTTGTAGAAGCCATGCGTAAGCTTAAGGCAATGTCTGAAGAAGATCGTTTATCTGAATCAAATAAGGATCTGTTTGAGCAGGCGATGAATTATGCGCCTTTAGATATCCAGCCACAGCTGGTAGAGATAAAGAAAAAATATCAGGACCTTCATTAACGCTTAATTTACTCTATTTTTTTAGCTTTAAAGCCCTCTTTAAGAGGGCTTTTTTATGGCTGTGAGAGAAGTACTTTGGTTATCCAGCCGAAATTGAATGTGCGCAGCGACTATGCAGAAAGGGCAGCTGACTGGAAAGGGCTATATTCCTGATATGAGCTTAATGAGTCCCACGGATTATGCTTGCTGCTGTGGACTGACATGGGAAGCAGTACCGTATGTGCCCCACTTAACATTTCGCGAATAACTAAAAGACGGTATTGTTTTCTGTTGAGTGCGCAGCGTTCCAGGGGGAATGACTCATTCAGCATTGACGCTAATGTTTTTCCGGTTTGGCATTGCTCGTTGGTTAGCTGGTCGCTGATGATGATCAGGTCGGGTTTTTCATACTTAACAACATTCGTCATAAACTCAGCGACAGTGTAAGCGTTTAAGCTGTCTTGTGTGACAATGTGGATACCTTTGTCAGCACCGCTTTCAATAGCCATTTCTAACTGTTTCTTGCTCTGATTTGAACCTATGGACACTACAATAATGCTATTAGAGGAATCAGCTCGGGCACAAAATGCTTCGTTTAATGCTGACTGAAGTGGATAGTCATGATCTAGTGGCTGTAATGGACGTTTAACAACGACAACAATTTTCATGGGCGCTCTCTCGTGATGTTATTCCACGATTGATAATCAAAAATTTCATGATCTCAGTAGAACGTAAAAGGTTTGCCAGAGTTTGTCTGAATTCTTACCAATTGTAACAAGGGGGCAGAATGTACTGTTTTTGTTATAGAATTTGCAGATAAGTTTTTTACAGGGTTAAAACATGTTGTTTCCTTCCCGGCTGGTTCAGCGATTTTTTCCAATCGTCTTGTTATTTATGTTGATGATATTTGGTGCAGTGTATATTTATTCTGTCCCTTTTATTAAAGACAAAGTCTATGAAATTGAGCGTAACTCGAGCCGTATCGCATTGGATAATGTTTTTACCATGGCCGATAGAATGTATGCGGATACAGAAAGTTATCAGCAGCAAGTGTTGGAATCCCATAAACAGCGTCTGAAAATTGTTGTTTCGATGGCAGAGTCCTATATTGATCAGGTTTATCAGCAGGTTAAAAAAGGGGAGGTTGATCTTGATACGGCGCGAGCCAGCGTGTTTGAAATGCTGCGCCATTTTCAAAGTATTGATGGTGATTACATTTGGGTCGCTAGTTATGACTATCGTTTTTTATCACATCCTGATGAGCGCTTTCATGGTAAGGATGTTTCATCATTGAAGACTGATGATGGGGTTGTGGTAATACCCGAGATCATTGATGTCGCGAAAAGTCAGGGTGAAGGTTTTTATCAATACAAATGGAATCGGCTGGCAGAAAATCAGCAGCTGGATAAGTTGTCCTATGTAAAGAACTTCCCTGAGTGGGGGTTTGTGATGGGCTCAGGAATTTATCTGGAAGATGTTGCTGCAGAGTTAGAGGTTAAACGTAATCAGGCACTGGATGACTTACGTGAGAGCTTCAAGCAGTTGCGGGTGGCTAAAACAGGTTATTTGTTTATTTTTGATGCGCGAACCAACATGCTGATCCATCCAAATCCTAATATTGATGGGACTAACATTGAGAGTTTGCTTAACCCGGTTACTCAAAAATCAATTGCAGATGATCTGATTAATGTGGCCGATACCGGTAAAGAGCTGTATTACAAATGGGATAAACCAGAAGATCCCGGTAACTATATTTATGAGAAATTATCGCTTGTACGACACGTAAAGGGGTTTGATTGGTATATCTGTTCTACTGTGTATGTGGATGAGCTTAAAAGTAGTTCTGAACAATTAAGTGATCGTATTTTAACCATTGCGCTAATATCGTTACTCGTCGCCATTGCTATGGCTTTCTTCTTTATCTATTGGGTGACCAATCCGATCAAGCAGCTCGCCGATACCGCATTACGTGTATCCAGGGGTGAGCTGACCGCAACCGTTGGTTTTCGTCGTGATGATGAGTTAGGCATACTGGCTAAAACTTTCGATGAGATGGTAAAACGTGTCCGCGACAATATTCAGGATCTCGATCTTAAGGTAGAGAGCCGGACTCTTGCACTTGAACAGAGTAATCAACAATTGATGGATACTGTAATGTCGCGCGAAAAAGCACAGTATGCATTAACGTTAATAGAAGAACGGCAACGCATTATTCTTGACTTGTTGCCTGCCGAAGTGGCTTATTTTGATACGAGGCTGCAGTTCCAGTTTGTCAATCAACGCTATGCAGACGCGCTGCAAAAATCGAAAGAAGAGATTACAGGTCAAAGTTTAGCGGTGCTCAGTCAGAATCAATATCAGGCCATGCAAGCGCAGTTAGCTGAAGCTCTTAATGGGGTTGAATCTGCCAGGGAATACAGTAACTGGTCCCGGGATCACCAAGTCATCACTAAGCGTCTGATAACGCCTTGCTATGATGATGCCGGAAACGTGGTGGGTGTTTTATTGGTGGCGCTGGATATCACCTCAGAAAAAGAGGTGGAGAAAAAATTACTGGAAGCGCAGCGAATGAGTGCAGTCGGTCATTTGGCCGGCGGCTTAGCACATGATTTTAATAATCTGCTTTCGATCATTTTAGGCAACCTAGTCTCTGCAGCCGAGCATTACCAGAAGGATGCCGAACTCCAGCGTTACCTGAAACCCTCAATACGCGCTGCAAAACGTGGTGCCAATATAACCAACCGGTTACTGGCCTTCTCCAGACGCCAGCCTTTAGCGCCTTTGCCTTGTGATATTAACGTGTTGTTACAGGAAACCATCGAACTGCTGCAGGGATCATTACCGAGTAACATAGAACTGATTTTTGATCAGAATAAAACTCATGGCTTACCCTTTGTTGATCCCGGGCGCCTGGAAGACGCACTGGTAAATCTGGCTTTGAATGCCAAGCAAGCGATGCCACGTGGTGGGGAAATAAGATTTTCAGTGACTGATCTGAATGTAGAAACACAAAGCCTGTTTCTGGATGAGGAGGTCGCTGCGGGGCACTATATGCAGATAAAAGTGGCTGATACCGGGCAAGGCTTTACTGAAGATGCTATGCGGATGGCATTTGAGCCTTTCTTCACGACACGCTCCGATGTTGGTGGTTCTGGTGCTGGGGCAGGACTGGGGTTGAGTATGGTGTATGGGTTTGTTAAGCAATCTAATGGCTACATAAAAGTTACCAGTGCACCCGGGCAAGGCGCTGAAATAACTCTATTACTACCCGCTGTAGAGGTAGAACTTGTGGCGGGTCCTGTCGATTCGCAAGAATATGAGCATAAAGAGTGGAAAGGAAAGCTAGTACTCTTGGTTGAAGATGATGATGTTCGGCAGGTGGTACGTGAGTTACTCAGAAAAATGGGCTTTAATGTCATTGAGTCGTCCACGGCAGAAGAAGCGGAAGCATTGATAGCGGTTTTAGAGGATGTGTATGCCCTGGTCTCCGATATACGCCTGAATGGTGAAACGAATGGCTATGACCTGGCGGATATTTTCAAGTTTACTCATCCGATGAGTCGTGTTGTTTTGATGACAGGGTATGCTTTCGATGAAAACAGTGGGCGTGAGGGTAAGCATCATTACAAGGTTCTTCAGAAGCCATTTGATATCAAACAATTACAAAAGTTTTTTGAGATAGAAGATGAAGAATAAAATCGAGTGCTTTACTCATGAGTGAACGTAGATTGATTTACATCATTGATGATGAACGTGATATTTGTGACATTGTAAGCCGTGAGCTGGGTGCCTACGGGTTTGATGTAGAAACATTTCTGACCGGCGCTCAGCTTAAAAAAGCATTGTCGGTTCGCTCACCTGATTTGTGTATTGTTGATCTAGGCCTGCCTGATATGGATGGCATAGAGCTGGTGAAGTCGCTGTGTGAGCAAGCCAATATGGGAGTGGTCATTTTGTCTGGTCGGGACAGTATTACTGATCGGGTGTTAGGCTTAGAGTTGGGTGCGGATGATTACATTGTTAAGCCATTTATACCCAGAGAACTCATCGCAAGAGTGAATAGCTTATTTCGTCGTTTAAAGAAAAACGCTCATGAAAATGATACGTCGGTCATAAAAATTGCACAGTTTGCCGGGTGGCGCTATGACCCATCAACATTAACACTGAGTGGTGGGCTTTCGGGTGACAACGATGCGGGAGAAGGGGCTGAATTCAGCTCAGCAGAGCATGAGTTATTAATGTTGCTATTACACTCGCCGCGCAAAATACTGTCTCGTGATCAGTTGTTGGGTGAGCGGGTTTCACCTTTTGACCGTAGTATTGATGTGCGTATGTCGCGCGTAAGAAAGAAAATAGAAAGTAATCCTAAACACCCGACTCTGATTAAAACAGTCTATGGGGTGGGGTATATTCTGACGGCTGATGTTGAATGGATCTAACCGTTAGTATTTAACGGCATCGGCCTAAACTGATTGGGTGAAGAGAGGCTTTCTGATAGTATCTCCGTCCATGCTTTCTCCCAGAATGATTAGACAGGATAGATACCGTGGTTGATGTAGGCCGAATGAATACCCTCACTGTAATGCGCGAAGCGGATTTCGGTGTTTATCTTGATGGCGGCGAATTTGGTGGGATTTTACTGCCGAAAAAAGAAGTCCCGGAAGGCTGTAAGCTCGGCGATCAGCTAGAGGTCTTTATTTACCTGGATACAGATGATTTTGTGGTGGCCAGTATCAATGCACCCATAGCCCAGGTGGGTGAGTTTGCTTGTTTAAAAGTGGTAGAGGTCAACCGTATCGGCGCGTTTCTTGATTGGGGCATGCCTAAAGACCTGTTACTGCCATATGGCGAGCAACAGCGTGCACTGGAAGTCGGACAGAAAGTGATGGTCAGAATCTATCTGGACAACAGCGATCGCCTGGCCGCTTCTGCTAAATTAGAAAAATTCCTCGAAAAAGACCCGCAAGGCTTAACGGTTGGCGATAAAGTGAGTCTCTTTGCTTATCGTCATAATGATCTGGGTTTTAGTGTGGTCGTTGATAACCGCTATGGTGCTGTTCTGCATCAGAAAGATTTGTTTCGTACCGTAAGGCTGGGGCAGACGTTAACAGGCTATATTAAGCGTGTACTGGCTGAAGGTAAGGTTGATGTGATGCTGGACAAGCCCGGCTACGGCAAGGTTGATGAGTTGTCGCAACGGATTATGAAAGATCTTGATAGTCGTGGCGGATACAGCCCTTTGGGTGATAAAAGCCCCCCAGAAGATATTTATCAAGCGTTTGGCATCAGCAAAAAATCTTACAAAATGGCGATTGGCACCCTGATGAAAAAAGGGCTGATCTCTATCAGCCCGGACGGTATCAGAAAGGTCTGACTACTGCTTTTTCAGAGGGCTCTTCAGTGTGTTGTGCAACGCCTCTACATAAGCGGGTAAGTTAGCGTTCTGAAAATACTGGATAGCCCGCTTAAGTAGCTCTTGCCCTGCCGGGCCTATTGAACGCCCTTTGCGTGTTATCAAACACAGCTCTCTTCTTAATACGGGTGAAGTTAACGGGCAAAACTGCATCAAATGAAACGCCTCTGTTGACGCTGCCAGTGCAGGTAAAATACTGATCCCGACACCTTTTTGAATCAGCGCTGCCAGTGTGGCAGGCGTTGATACCTCTATCATGACTTTATCAAATGACAAGGGTAAGTGTTGCTCTTTAATGCTCTTTTCAAGTTGAATTCTGATGCCGTTTTCAGCGGAGAGTAAGATTAAAGATCTTGAGGTAATTTCGTCCCAGCGAATGGTATTGCTATTCGCCAGCGGGTCATCCGAATTCATCACCACGCCGTATTGGTCCTGAAGAATCGGTTGGTATAAAAGCTCGGGGTGAGCCGATCTATTACCGCCAATCCCAAAGTCAACAAGGTTGTTAATAACACTGTCTTCAATGCCGCTGGCACCTTCCTCTTTTAAAGAGAGTCCTATATTAGGAAAGGCTGCGCGATAGGACTGAATCACCGTCGGTAGCAGGCTGTTGAGTACAGAGGGAGAGGCAGCGATACCGACCTGCCCACGCTGTTGCTGGGCACTGGCTCTTAAATCATTAATCGCCGTATCGAAATCTGAGATAAGACGTTCTGCAACCGGATAGAAGCGTTCACCTTCGCGGGTCAGGTTGACTCGTCGGGTGGTGCGGTCGAAGAGTTGCAGGGCAACCTGTACTTCAAGCTGTTTTATAGTCGCGGTGAGTGTCGACTGAGTCACATGCAAATGCTCAGCGGCATGCGTAAAGCTGCCATGACGCGCAACCTCAATAAAGGCCGTTAAGTGGCGGTAAGATATATTATTCATTATTTTCGATTAATCGATTGAATTTTATCGTTTGAATGATTAATCATGATTCTGCATCATAGTGCAATTAAAAACAAACCAGATGTGATTACCCTCATGATTCCCAGAATATCCACTGTTGAAACAACCCAAACCCACTATCTGTCTTTTATCCATGCATTAAAGGATAAAGGGTTTGCAGGTGAGCTGAATCAGGATTATGCCAACCGTATTGCATTATCGACCGATAACAGTATTTATCAGGTGTTACCGCAAGGTGTTCTTTATCCTAAATCCCTGGCTGATCTGGTGTTGATTGCCGAGTTGTCATCTGAGCAGGCGTTTAATCATATCGTTTTAACCCCCCGTGGTGGTGGTACCGGCACCAACGGGCAATCATTAACGGATGGCCTGATTGTAGACGTTTCTAAACACATGAATCGTATTCTTGAAATTAATCAGGAAGAGCGTTGGGTAAGAGTTGAAGGGGGCGTTGTTAAGGATCAGCTGAATGCTGCACTGAAGCCCTATGGTTTGTTTTTTGCACCAGAGTTGTCCACGAGTAATCGCGCTACGGTCGGCGGAATGATCAATACGGATGCCAGTGGACAGGGCAGCTGTTTATACGGCAAGACGCGGGATCATGTGCTCGAACTTAAAAGCGTATTGTTAGACGGCACCGTCTGGGATTCTTTGCCACTGGAAGACGATCAGCTGGCCTCCCTCAAGTTGAGGCAGGATCGGGTGGGTGAAATTCATCGCTTGATTGATGAAATTTATACCGATAAAAAAGCGTTGATTGAAGAAAAGTTTCCGAAACTCAATCGTTGTTTAACCGGTTATGACCTGGCGCATATAAGAGATGAGTCAGGACGCTTTAACCTTAATTCTGTTTTGTGCGGAGGAGAAGGTTCGCTTGCCTTTATTGCGGAAGCCAAACTGAATGTACTGCCGATTCCGAAGTTTGCGGCGCTCGTTAATGTTAAATATAACAGCTTTGAAAGCTCGCTCAGAGATGCCAAAGCGTTAATGGATTGGGGCCCGACATCAATCGAAACCATCGATTCAAAAGTACTTAATTTGGCGATGGGTGATATCGTTTGGGACACGGTTAAAGATTATTTTCCGGAGAAAGAGGGCGATCCGGAAACACTGGGCATTAATCTGGTTGAATATACCGCAGACGATGAGGCGGAATTACAAGCCCGTGTTGAAAAGCTGACACAGCATCTGGAAGCCGTTGCCGGCGCGGCGGGTAAGAGCTTTGGTTTTACTGTCGTCTATGGTGCTACTGAGATTAATAAAGTCTGGGGTATGCGTAAAAAAGCGGTGGGATTACTCGGTAATGCCAGCGGCCAGGAGCGTCCCATTCCTTTTGTAGAAGATACCGCGGTACCTCCGGAAAACCTGGCTGACTTTATCATGGAGTTTCGCGCCGTGCTGGATAGTCATGGTTTAGCCTACGGTATGTTTGGTCATGTGGATGCGGGTGTACTACATGTGCGACCCGCTATTGATATGAAAGATGCAGTGCAGGAATCAATGGTTCGGGAGATTACTGATCAGGTGGTCGCACTTACTCAGAAGTACCATGGTTTGCTATGGGGTGAGCATGGTAAAGGCGTGCGCTCTGAATACTCGCCGGCATTTTTTGGTGAGCTTTATCCTGAGTTGCAGCGTATTAAAGGCGTTTTCGATCCGCTTAACCAACTCAACCCGGGTAAGATTGCTACGCCATTAATCGACGGAGCGGAACTGTTAAAAATTGACGGCGTAGGTACACGTGGTCAGCTTGATCGTCAAATCCCGCTTAAAACACGCCAAACTTACAATGAAGCGATGTTCTGTAACGGCAATGGTGCTTGTTATAACTATGATCCGAATGATGCGATGTGTCCTTCCTGGAAAGGCACACGTGAGCGCATACACTCCCCTAAAGGCCGTGCTTCACTGATACGTGAATGGTTGCGTCTGATGTCTGAAAAGGATGTCGATCTGACGGATATGAGTAGCCGTGTGAAGCGTAGTTCGTATCTGAAAACTCTGCCGGATAAAATCAAGAATACCTTTAAAAAACAAAAGGGTGAATACGACTATTCACACGAAGTCCACGAAGCCATGATGGGCTGCCTTGCCTGTAAATCCTGTGTGGGGCAATGTCCTATTAAAGTGAATGTGCCCGATTTCAGAGCACGTTTTCTGGAAGTTTACTACAGTCGTTACCTGCGACCTGCGAAAGATTACATGGTTGGCAGTCTGGAGTTTATGATGCCTGCCATCGCTAAGTTCCCGGCGCCTTACAATTGGGCGATGAAGAACCGCGTAATCAAGCGCTTGTTTAAGCAATACGTGGGCATGGTTGATAGCCCCGTTGTGTGTAAACATACGCTGGTTAAAGGCTTAAAAGAAAAAGGGATTGAGTTCGCCAGCGTAGAGCTGATTGGAGCAATGAATGCAGAGAAGCGAAGCAGGTCTGTGATTATCGTTCAGGATGCCTTCACCAGCTTCTTTGAAACACAGCTGGTACTGGATTTGATCGAGTTACTCAGAGAATTGGGCTTTAATGTCATGGTGGCACCTTTTATGCCAAACGGTAAGCCTCTGCATGTCCATGGGTTTATGCAGGCGTTTGAAAAAGCGGCTATTAAGAATGCTTCCATGCTACGCGCATTGGATCAGAGTGGTGTTCCGTTGATTGGCGTCGACCCGTCGATGACACTCACATATAGACAGGAGTATACGCAAGCGGTTGATCGCTTACCCACCGTTAACCTGATTCAGGAATGGTTGGTCACACAGCAAGCGCTGATCTCAGCTAAAGCTGCCGGGCTGCCCGAGCGTACATTTACGCTGATGGCGCACTGTACCGAGAAAACATCGGCGGCACCTTCAATCAAACAATGGCAACAGATCTTTTCGGCGCTGGGTCAAACACTCAATGTTCAAGCGCTGGGGTGTTGTGGCATGTCTGGAACTTATGGTCATGAGGCCGAAAACCTGGCTACCTCGAAAAAGATCTATGACCTTAGCTGGCGTGACGTGGTGAATGCAGAAGACACAAAAGGGCAGCTCGTGGCGACAGGGTATTCATGTCGTAGCCAGGTGAAGCGTATGGATGACAAACAGATTCCGCATCCTGCACAGGCATTACTGGACTTAATTCGGGCGAGTCGTTAAAAACTCCATATAAAAAAAGGGCCCGCAAGGGCCCTGAATAACGAGGGTGGAAGGAGTCGGTTAATAGCGGGTTATTGCTCAGCCTCAACCGAAGCGCTTTGCTGGCTGGCAAGAATATTGTTCATACTCTCCAGATTGGCGTTATAACGTGCTTTCTCGGGTTCATCTGAATCACGGTAACGGATATCCTGAGTCACTAATGTCGATAACATCTCGCGGCTAAAGCTGGAAGCATCTTGCATAAAGCCCAGTTTAGGGCTATCAGCGGCGCCATGCATGTTGTGCATCATATGACCTAAGCGTTTGCTTGGGTTCATATCAGAGTTGATGCCTGAGTTCTGCATATTTTCTACATCGGTGTATTTAGCAATCGAACTATGCTGTTCCGATTGAGTCAGACGCAGGTTCATGGACGACAACTCTGTTTTATCCATACGGAACTCGCTGGCCATATCAAATGCTTTTTGGACATCGCCATCGAAGAACTCGTTTGATATCTCGTTCACATCTTTAATCAGGTTTTGCAGTGCGTCGATTTCGTCATTATCCAGATCACCCTCAACTGAAAATTTATACGCGCTGCTTTCATTGCGGCTAATGTTGAAGAGTGATTGGGAGTTGCCTTGCTGATCTTTTTCTATGCCGAATGAACCTTCGTATTGGCTGCTTTTAGAAAAACTAATGGTGACTTCATCACCATCTTGTGTTTTTACTTTTAACGACAGTGTTTCGGCTTCCTGATAGCGTTCAGCTGCCATCAGCCGGGAAACTTGAGCATCTTTAGGTGTTTGCTGTCCAGGCTCCAGAGCACTGAGGGCATCCATTGTCTTGTCTTCAGTCTGGTCAATATTCGATGAGATGCTATCCGTTAACGCGCCTAAGCCATCGAGAATTTCGCGTGCTTCCTCAAAGCCTTTCTTAACGCCATCAACGGCCGCGTTATACATCTTTTGAATATCTTCTTCGGAGCGACCGCTACGACGCGCAGCTTCCAGTCCCTGTGCTACAAAATCACCAATACGACTGGCGACCTTCTCAGGCGAGAAGTCGTCTGCACTCAGCGTTTTAAGGTCACCTGTACTCATTCCCGGAATGTTACTGGCTAGCCTGTTAAGCACCGTATTCTGGCTGGCCGCTTCAGGAGAATTTCCGCTGGACGTTGCTTGTTGAAAGCTTGTCTGGGAGCTTTGTTGAGTGAAAGAACTGTGAGAGTGCAGAGTGCCAATCATGGTGGGCCTCCGGTTTGTTAGTCGGTTATATCTTTCTTTATCGACTCATTTTAGCTGAACTTTAGAAAAAGGCGCTGAAAGCGGGAAAGATTCACGTTCAAATGTTTAAATAATCGATAAGCATGTATTTATGTTGTTAAAAATCACATACAGATCAAAGTGGTGTTGTAAACATCGCCTTGCGTAATAAAATAGCGCTATTTATTCAGAGGAATTCATTCAAGAATTTTATTCAGTGATATTTTTAGCGTGACTTTTTACAGCTGGTTTTGAGAAGTGTTTTGTAAGCTGCTGTTTTAGCTTTAGTATTTTAGGTTATTTGAAAATTAAGGAGAGAAATGTGGAAGACTTACTACCCGAGTTATGTGATCAATTTCCGGAGTTGGTGCAAGTAGTTGAACCTATGTTTGGTAATTTTGGTGGTTGTGAAACCTTCGGTGGTGAAATAGTCACCATTAAAGCATTCGAAGATAACTCGCTAGTGCGTGAGCAGGTTGCTTTACCCGGTAAAGGTAAAGTGCTGGTGGTAGACGGGGGGGGCTCCATGCGCCGTGCTATGCTGGGCGATATGCTTGCTGAAAAAGCTGAAAAAAATGAATGGGAAGGCATCATTATTAACGGCTGTATACGTGACGTAAATGCGATTGGTGGGTTGGACCTGGGTGTTCAGGCGCTGGGCGCACATCCTATGAAAACAGATAAGCGTGGTTTGGGTGATCTGAATGTTGATGTAACCTTTGGTGGTGTTACGTTCAAGCCTGGCCATTATGTTTATGCCGATAATAATGGCGTATTGGTGTCCGCGGTCAAACTTGAACTTGCAGTTTAAGGCTTTTATTTAAGCCCGACAGTCTGCTAGGTAAGACTCATGGCCATGCTGATATAGAGCTTGGCCATGACGCCAAAAACAGTCGCACCACTGATCAAACCAATAAAAATCATTTTCCCTTCGCGGGATGCCTTTGATTGTTTGGACACCGTCCAGACAGACCAGAATTTGTACAAGATCATTAGGATCACACAGACTAATACGAATATTTCAGAATCGAAGATGCTCATGGGCTGCCTTTTCTGTTATCAAAGTGTGTAAGTGATGATTCGGATTATTAAAATGTATTTGATATGTACCTATTATTCATATATAAAATGTTTTGTAAATACATTTTATTATTTGACGCTGTTTTCAGTACAATTTTATTTTGATGAGTCATAGCAGGGGTGGTTACATGAATAAGGGCACGAGCAAAAAAAAACGAGATGAATTACACCGTTCGTGGTTAGACGTCACAGGAACGGCCGTCAAATCAATACATCGGGTAGATGGCTATAAAGGGGCATATGTTGCAGGGCAGGATTATGAACTGATCAGGCCTCATTTTCTACAAAACGAAGACTCACACAGCCGGGATAAAAAGCAGAGCTAACAAGCTGAATACACATGAGGGGTTATGACCAGTGCTCAGCATATAAACCGGTTTAGTTAACCGGTTTAGCCGGCCGTTCAGGTGTCGTTATATCCGAGCCAATAAGTCCCTGGCGCATAGGCTTATTAGCGATGAGGTCAGCGAGTGTATGTTCTTTGAGAACGTCCATAAAAGCATTTTTTGCTTTATTGAGAATAGGTTGTAGTGTGCAAAAATTTGTCAAACGGCAGGAATGATGTTCGCAATCTATGATGGGCCTGAGCCCTTCGGTTTGGGCAACGACAAGGCCAATGTTGATATCAGCAGGATCTTTGCCTAGCTGAATCCCTCCGTTCTTGCCGCGGAACGTCTTCAGGTAAGCGGATTTAGACAGCGCGTGAACAACCTTACGCAGATGTTCGATAGAGATATCATAGAATTGTGCTATCTCAGATAATGTAGTGAGACGGTCATTGTTAATGGCCGCATAGAAAAGTACGCGTAAGCTATAGTCTGTGAATCGGCTCAGTTGCATAAGAGTATTTCTTAAAAGATGTGAATATAATATACGTTATAAAGGCGGGTATTAACAACCCTATTTAGGATGGGTCACATAGAATTAAAAAAGGCCGTATATCACGGCCTTTTACAGATGGTTTGGCTAATTAAAGTTAGCCGTCTTTGCGTTTATCGAAAACACGCTTGGCTTTGCCCTCAGAACGAGGAATAGAGCCGCCATCTACAACAGTGATGCGCGTACTGATTCCAACCACGGCTTTAATGTGATGTTGTAGTTCTTTGGTTGCTGCGAGCTGATCAGCATCGCGGGCATCAGGCGTCATCTCAACTTTAACTTCAACTTTATCCAGGTTTCCTTCTTTAGTAACAATGATCTCATAATGCGGAGACAGAGTAGAAACTTTAAGAATCTGTTCTTCTATCTGCGTAGGGAATACGTTCACGCCCCGAATAATCATCATGTCATCTGAGCGGCCTGTGATTTTATCGATACGGCGCATCGGACGGGCGGTACCGGGTAGCAGGCGCGTCAGATCGCGTGTGCGGTAACGAATAATCGGTAGCGCTTCTTTGGTCAGAGAGGTGAAGACCAGCTCTCCGTATTCCCCATCCGGTAATACCTCACCGGTATTTGGATCGATGATTTCAGGGTAGAAATGATCTTCCCAAATGGTCGGGCCGTCTTTGCTTTCAAGGCATTCCTGAGCAACACCCGGGCCCATGACTTCTGATAATCCGTAGATATCCAGAGCATCTATGCCCAGGCGTGCTTCAATGTTTTTACGCATCTCTTCAGTCCATGGCTCTGCACCGAAAATACCCAGACGTAATGAAAGTTTATGCGGATCAACGCCTTGACGATCCATTTCATCAATCAGGTTAAGCATATAAGAGGGGGTTACCATGATGATATCAGGGTCGAAATCCTGCATCAGCTGTACTTGTTTCTCTGTCTGACCGCCAGACATTGGGATAACCGTGCAACCGAGGCGTTCAGCCCCATAATGGGCACCCATCCCGCCGGTAAATAAACCGTATCCATAAGAGATATGGACTTTATCGCCGTGATGTCCGCCAGCCGCACGGATGGAGCGCGCCACAACGTTAGCCCAGGTATCGATATCGTTCTGCGTGTAACCGACTACAGTAGGCTTACCGGTGGTTCCGCTGGACGCATGAATACGAACAACATCGCGGTTAGGAACCGCGAAGGTTCCGAACGGGTAGTTATTACGCAAATAATCTTTTTGGGTGAATGGGAAGAGCTTTAAGTCTTCCAGTTTTTTCAGATCAAACGGATGAACCCCTTTGTCTTTACACATTTTACGGTAAGCAGGAACATTGTTATAACAATGCGCAATACTCCAACGCATTCGCTTGAGCTGTAATGCGCGTAGTTCATCAATGCTCGCCATTTCGATATCATCGAGCGAGCCGCTGCGGGTTTTTTCAATAGACATATTTTTTATAATCCTGTTGTTCTTTGTCAGTTCTTTGGCAATCTTCAGGGCTAAAGCCAGATAGCTGCCTAAGCGTTAACACTCTTTTATAATTGTTATATTGGGAATCAAACGCGCTCAATAATCATGGCTATACCTTGCCCCACGCCTATACACATAGTGCACAATGCATAACGACCACCGGTACGGTGAAGTTGATACATAGCGGTTGTCACTAAGCGAGCGCCACTAGCGCCAAGGGGGTGGCCTAAAGAGATGGCTCCGCCGTTCGGGTTAACGTGGGCAGCATCGTCAGCCAGGCCTAAATCGCGCATAACGGCTAAGCCCTGTGAAGCAAACGCTTCGTTAAGCTCAATAACATCCATCTGATCGAGAGTAAGACCTGCTTTTTTCAGTACATTACGCGTAGCCGGTGCCGGGCCAAAGCCCATAATGCGAGGTTCCAGACCCGCTGCAGCCATCGCTACGATACGTGCTTTAGGCGTCAGACCATTGGCTTTCGCCGCTTCTGCAGAGGCTATCAATAGTGCGCATGCACCGTCGTTCACGCCAGAAGCATTACCTGCTGTGACAGAACCGCCGGCTCTGAAGGGCGCTTTTAGCTTAGCCAGATCTTCCAGTGTCGTTGATGCGCGTGGGTGTTCGTCGGTATCGACAACGATGGGATCACCTTTTCGCTGTGGGATGACAACCGCTACTATCTCTTCTTTAAAGAGACCTTTTTTCATGGCCGCAGCTGTTTTCTGTTGGCTGCGGTATGCGAAAAGATCCTGATCTTCGCGCGATATGTTGAATTCTTCTGCGACGTTTTCTGCAGTCTCAGGCATAGAATCTACGCCGTATTGCTCTTTCATCTTTTTGTTAATGAAACGCCAGCCGATCGTTGTATCGTAAAGGCCATTAGGATTACGACTGAAACCTGATTCTGCTTTACCCATGACAAAAGGTGCACGCGACATTGACTCGCAACCACCGGCAATCATCAGTTCAGTTTCACCCGACTTGATCGCACGAGCCGCCATGCCGATGGCATCGATACCTGAACCGCATAAGCGGTTAACAGTCGTGCCTGGCACAGCGACAGGAAGACCCGCTAACAACCCAGACATACGTGCGACGTTACGGTTGTCTTCGCCAGCCTGGTTAGCGTTGCCGTAAATAATGTCTTCGACAGTGCTCCAGTCAACATTTGGGTTGCGGTCCATCAGTGCTTTAATCGGAACAGCACCTAAGTCGTCGGGACGTACAGGTGCCAAGCCTCCGGCGTAGCGACCGAAAGGGGTACGGACAGCATCGCATATGAATGCATCTTTCATGAATTATTCTCCTTTGTGCCATGTAGAGCAGATTCTTCTGAGTCGTCTACGAGGACGCCATTAATTTGGTGAGACTTGCCGCGGAAAAAAGCGAGGGCTTGATCTTTCTGATTGTAAACAGTGATGTCGTAAACACCGGTGCGGCCTTTGCGATGGCGTTCCTCTGCGATAGCTTTCAGGCGGTCACCTTCAAAGCCAGGTGCTGCAAAATCAATAGTGCAACCACTGGCAACAGTGACTTTATTATAGCTATTGCAGGCATGTGCAAAGGTGGTATCGGCCAAAGTGAAAAGCATCCCGCCGTGGCAAATGGCATGGCCATTGAGCATATCCTTGCGTACGACCATCTCGAGATGGGCAAAACCTGCACGTGTCTCAATAATCTCCATCCCCAGCGCTTTCGCAGCGTGGTCATTTTCATGCATGGCTATGCTGCACGCGTGTGCCAGCTGATCGGCTGTCATGTCGGGCGTTTTGTGGGGGGCCTTGCTCATGACTTAGCTCCGGCAACTTTACGGCGGATAAGGGGGGAGGTGCGATAGCGGTCTTCACCATAGCTCTTCGCCAGATTATCCAGGACGTTCATAATGCGCTCCAGCCCGACACTTTTTGCCCATTCTATCGGACCGAATGGATAATTAACGCCGCCTTTCATGGCTACATCAACATCGCTTTCAGAGCATACTTGCTGGTTAACAGCGTCATAACCCTCGTTGGCGAGCATCGCAACGGTGCGCATGACAACCATGCCGGCAACATCATCAATAACGGTGACGTTTTTACCGATTGCCTGAAAAAGCCCAATGGCTTTTAGTACGGCAGCGGGGCTTGCCTGATCAGCCGGAGCCAACGCGATACGCGTAGCTTTGGTATAATCCAGAGCCAGATCAAACTGAATCAGATTACTGCTACGAGCAATATCAGCACGGTAGGTTGTCATTTGTCCATTGGTCAGCTGTAAGGTGGTATCCCCTATTAAAATAGCGCCAAAGCCTTCCTGGATGCGGCTTACTTTAATGCCGGCTGCTTCAATGAGTGCTACCAGCGGTTCAGCAACACCAAGATTGCCTTCAATGGTGACGTTACGAGGTGCAGGAGCTGGCGCTTCTGTTTTGATTGTTGGCGTTTCTGCCTGCTCGCTGTAGTCATAAAAGCCTTTCCCGGATTTTCTTCCCAAATGACCGGCACTGACTAATTCCTGTTGAATCAACGAGGGCAGAAAACGTTGGTCATTAAAGAAGGCTGCAAAGACGGATGAAGTCACCGCAAAGTTAACATCATGGCCGATCAGATCCATTAGTTCGAATGGCCCCATGCGAAATCCACCGGCTTCACGAACAATCGCATCGATGCTTGCTTCATCAGCAGCGCCTTCCTGAAGTACGCGTAAACCCTCCGCATAAAATGGACGGGCGACACGGTTAACAATAAAACCGGGTGTGGATTTAGCACGAACCGGGCTTTTTCCCCAGCTCGCTGATAAATCATAGATAGCATCAGCCACGGCTTTATCAGTGTCCAAACCGCTAATTACTTCTACGAGTTTCATGATCGGAGCAGGGTTGAAGAAGTGCATACCGACTAAATTATGTGGACGTTTCAGCTTGCTGCCAATCGCCGTCACAGAGATGGAAGAGGTGTTGGTCGCCAGAATCGTATCGTCTGTGCAGATCTCTTCCAGTTGAGCAAAAACAGATTGCTTAATATCCAGGCGCTCAACGATCACTTCGATAACGACGCGGGCTGGCGCGAAGCCGTCCAAAGAGTCGGTTACTGTGATACGTGATAGCAGTGCATCTACATCACTTTGTTGCATTTTTCCGCGTTGAACCAGTTTGCTCAGTCCTTTGGCTACACCCTCTACACCTCGCTGCGCTGCGCCTTCAAATGCATCATATAGCAGTACCGGATGACCTGCTTTTGCAGCAACCTGAGCGATACCCGCTCCCATAGTGCCGGCGCCAATCACACCAATCACTGCAGTAGAATTAATGTTACTCATGGTTACTGTCCTTTGAACGCTGGTTTACGTTTTCCAATAAAAGCAGCCACGCCTTCACGATAATCATCCGTGCGACCTGCTAAGGTTTGCAAATCACGTTCCAGATCCAGTTGCTCATTAAATGTATTATTTGCTGATGCCTGAATAGCACGTTTAATCAGCGCCAGGCCTTTAGTAGGCTGGCTGGCAAAATGTTGTGCCATCGCCATCGCTTCATCCTGTAGGGATTCGTTCTCAACTGATTTCCAGATCATGCCCCACTGTTCTGCTTGTTCTGCTGATATCTTATCGCCAAGAAGGGAAAGCGCCATGGCGCGAGCAGGGCCAACCAAACGAGGTAATGTCCAGGTACCGCCACAATCAGGGATCAATCCGATTTTACAAAATGCCTGAATGAACGACGCTGATTTGGCCGCCAACACGATATCGCACGCAAAAGCGATGTTGGCACCCGCGCCGGCAGCGACACCGTTGACTGCACAGATAACCGGCATCTCTAAGCTACGAATGGTACGCAGCATAGGGCTATAATTTTTTTCTATGGATTCGCCGAGGTTGGGTGGAGCGCTTCCCGGTGCAACATTTCTGTCCCCTAGATCTTGTCCTGCACAGAACCCACGGCCATTACCTGTTAACAGCAGGCAGCGTACAGAGCTATCTTTCTTAACCTCTTTAAGCGCACTCTTAACTTCTGAGTGCATTTGCGCATTGAAACTGTTCAGGCTGTCAGGGCGATTCAGTGTAAGTACGGCAACGCCTTCAGAAATAGTAAATTCGATGGTTTCGTAAGACATGGTGTTATTTTCCTGTGAAGTTCGGTTGGCGTTTTTCCATAAAAGCAGAGATCCCTTCATTACGGTCTTGAGTCGCCGCTAATAAAGTGAAGGATTTTCGTTCCAGATTCAGACCACTATCCAGTGTCGTTTCGTAAGCCTTTAATAGGGCTTCTTTGGCGAGTCTAACGGCAATAGGAGGCTTGGTAGCAATTTTACGTGCCAGCTCGGTGGCACGTTGAAGAGAGCTTTCAGGAATAGTAACTTCGCTGACCAGCCCGAAAGACAGGGCCTGATGAGCGGATATAAACTCACCTGACAGCACCATCTGCATTGCCATTGATTTGCCGATGGTGCGAATAAGGCGTTGGGTTCCGCCAGCGCCCGGAATGATGCCAAGATTGATTTCTGGCTGGCCGAATAGCGCGTTGTCTCCTGCAATAACAATATCGCAGTGCATCATCAATTCGCAGCCGCCGCCTAAGGCAAAACCATTAACGGCAGCAACAATAGGTTTAGGGAAGAGGGCTATGCGGCGCCAGTAGGTCGGGCGAGGGTCGTTCATCACACCGACGGCATCCAGAGATGCCATCTCTTTAATGTCGGCTCCGGCGGCAAAAACAGTATCACTTCCTGTAATAATGACTGCATTTATATTGCTATCGTCAGCGGCTTGGTCGAGAACCTCGGCCAACTCTTTAAGTAGTTGGGTGCGAAGCGCGTTGTAAGCTTCAGGCCTGTTTAGCCGGATGGTAAGCACCCCGGACTGGGGCTCATCGACAAGTATATCTTGATAATTGTGCATGCAATGGCGCCTTTTTCTCGTTATCTCTCGTATTGTTATTGCCTAAGGTTAACCAAAACTACAAAGGGATACAATATTTATAACTAAAGACGTTCTTTATGTATCATAAACTTTGGTGTATGGTTCATCTATCTTTAAAGAGCTTACAAAGAAAATATAAAGAATATATAAAAAAATAGCCCCCTAAGAACAAGGACAAAGAATCCTCATGAGCTACGTGATGACGCCCCAGCTTGCTACCTTACTAGACAAGCACCAGAACACACTGAACGCCGCCCTTAATGCCATTAAAACCCGTGACTACTGGACGCCCTATCCAGAAAACCCCAGCCCGCGTGCCTATGGCGAAACCGCCAATGCCGATGGCGAAGCGGCGTTTAAAAGCTATCTCAACCAGAGTTTTGCGCTGGATATGCCGGGTATCGTCGGTGAAGCGGGCTCTGAAGTATCACCTTATGGTATTGAGCTTAACGTCAAATACCCGCGGGTGGATCTGGATCAGTTACTACCTGCCATGCAGGATGCACGTAAAGCCTGGCGTGACATTGGCCCGCAAGGCCGTGCCGCTATCTGTCTGGAAATACTCGAACGTATCAACAAACGCAGCTTTGAGATCGGCTATGCGGTGATGCATACCTCAGGGCAGGGTTTCATGATGGCATTTCAGGCCGGTGGCCCCCATGCTCAAGACCGTGGACTCGAAGCGGTCGCGTATGGCTATACGGCCATGATGCATACACCCGAAAGCGCGGTGTGGACCAAACCGCAGGGTAAACAAGACCCGTTAGTCCTGAACAAAACCTTCACCACCGTCGGCCGGGGTATTGGCCTGGTGATTGGTTGTTCAACCTTTCCGACATGGAACACTTACCCCGGCATGTTTGCCGACCTGATTACCGGCAACCCGGTGATTGTAAAACCACATCCGGCTGCCATTCTGCCCGCCGCGATCAGCGTCAAAATTGCACAGGATGTCCTCAGCGAAAACGGCCTGCCTGCTCACATCGTGTCGATGGTGATTGATGAAGACGCCAGCAAACCCGGCACCGCCGCACTGGCCGCACGTGAAGAGATTAAACTGATCGACTTTACCGGCAACACCCCGTTTGGTAACTGGTTAGAAACGCACTGCACACAAGCACAGGTGTATACCGAAAAAGCCGGTGTGAACACCGTGATTATCGACTCCACAGACGACTACAAAGGCATGCTGCGTAACTTATCCTTCACCCTGAGCCTCTATTCCGGCCAGATGTGTACCACCCCGCAGGATATCTTTGTCAGCAAAGACGGTATTGACACCGACCAGGGGCATAAAAGCTTTGATGACGTCGCCAGTGATATCGCCACCGCTGTCAGCAAATTCCTCTCTGATCCGGAACGCGCGGCCATGGTACTGGGGGCGATTCAGGCGCCGGTGACGGCTGAGCGTATCGACAACAGCAAAACACTCGGCAAGGTGCTGCGTGAGTCTGAAGCCCTGACGCATCCGCACTTTCCGAATGCACGGTTACGTTCCCCTTTGTTGATGAGCATTGATGCCGATCAGCAAGACACCTACATGCAGGAACTGTTTGGTCCGATCAGCTTTGTGGTCAAAACAGACAGTACCGCCGAATCGATCGCACTGGCGACAGAGGCCGTCAAACAGCATGGCGCGATTACACTCGGGTGTTACACCACGAACGAGAGCGTTCAGGAGCAGATAGAAGAGGCCGCGTTGGACGGTGGTGTTGCGCTGAGCAGCAACCTGACCGGCGGTGTATTTGTTAACCAGAGTGCGGCTTACAGCGACTTCCATGCAACCGGTTGTAACCCTGCAGCGAATGCCTGCTTGTCTGACTTGGCCTTTGTGGCGAATCGTTTCCGTGTGGTGCAGAGTCGCCGTCACGCGTAGTCGATGAAGTAGTCTGGATGCATTAAAATTAGATCTGGCTAATAAATACTGGTATTCATGTATTTATTTCCGTTATAAAAGGGGATTGCTAGTGGGTTTCGAGCAGCCCCTTTTTTATAATCGAAACATTTATCGTGATTACCGGGTGTGGAGAACAGAATGAAAGTATACGAAATTGATGGTGTAACGCCGGTTATTGATCCTACTGCTTATGTGCATCCAACTGCTGTGCTCATCGGCGATGTCATTATTGGACCGCGTTGTTATGTCGGTCCTGCCGCCTGCTTGCGTGGCGATTTTGGGCGCTTAGTGCTTAAAGAGGGAGCGAATATACAAGACACTTGCGTTATGCATGGTTTTCCAAACAGCGATACCGTGGTGGAAGAGGATGGTCATATCGGACACGGCGCAGTATTGCATGGTTGTGTTGTTAAAAAGAATGCATTGGTGGGTATGAATGCTGTGATAATGGATGGAGCGGTGGTTGGTGAGTCATCTATCGTTGCTGCGATGGCGTTCGTTAAAGCAAAATTTGAAGTGCCTGATCGTACCTTAGTGGCGGGCTCTCCTGCTAAAATTATTCGGCAACTTTCCGATAAAGAGATCCAATGGAAATCTCAGGGAACGGCACAGTATCAGGATCTGGCCGTGCGGAGTTTGAAAACCATGCGTGAAGTGGAAGCATTGACTACGGTTGAGCCTGACCGCAAACGTCTAGAAATTGATGTTAATGTGAAGCCGCTTTATCAGATTAAAGAGGAGGGCTAGTCCTCCCGTCTGTTCGCTAGCCTGTGTACCTATAAGCTATTGATGCTCATCCCATCAATGGCTTTTTTGCGGATCAGATGGTCCTGTTGAATGCTGCTATGTGAAGATATGTGGCAGGGCTCTATTACACAGGGTTAAGCAAGCTTCCGTCTTCCCATCATAATAACAATAAAGCTTATGACTTCGTTGCGATGTTGGTTAAAGCCTCTGCATTTTATTCTTAAAATGCCTCTGTCTGCTTTCGACTTTGACGGAATCATATCAATGATTTCCATTTCTGGCCGAATAGTATCTCCGGGTCTGACTGGCGCAATAAAGCGCAACTCGTCAATGCCTGGACCACCCATGCTTACCGTTTCGAAGATACGCGTCTGAACCAACATTCGAAAGCAAAGAGAAACCGTTTGAAAACCACTGGCGATGAGCCCACCGTATACGCTTTCTGAGGCGGCTTGGGTATCAATGTGAAAGGGTTGAGGATCATAGGTGAGAGCATAATCCAGTATCTGACCCTCACTTAAAGTAAACCCTTGAGCGGCGAAGGTATCACCCACTGTGAAGTCATCAAAATAGCGATCCATATCAGTCTCCGTTTTTAGCCAAAAAAAGTAGCCAAGAAAGTAGCGGTGAATTTATTATTCATCGAATTTAGCAAAATGTGGCCAGTGCTTTTGCACGACAGGGCTTTTCTGACTCCAGCTGTGACAAGTATTCATTACGTCTGGAAGTTTGTTGCCGGCAGTCCAGTTATCTTCTTTTTCGCGGTCTTGATAGGTTGCCTGATAAGCAGATGTGGCGATAGGCCCGAGTAATTCTAATAAGTGAGTACAGCCATTCTCACCGCTGAAAAGTATTTTTGTTTGTTTAGTAAAACCCGGTTTTATCTGCAAGCCAATCAGTTTTTTATAGGCCTCAGAAATGCCTTTGCAGTATTGAAAAGGTGTAAAGTCCATACTGGCTTCTGCGTCTACAATGTTTAAATCAAGATCAATAGTAATGCGCAATGCCATGTCATGAATGGCTTCACCTGCCGGAATTTTTCCATCATTGCGTTCTTTTGAGGTGATATCGTGATCTTTAACATCGACGAGATGTCCTTCAATATCCCATAGACCGTCTTCACGACGATAACCTTTGCAGATAACGGTACGCGTATGTTGTAGGATTCTGTTAGCAGCGGGGGATAAAGGCATAAGATTCTGATCTTCTGTGAGTTATCGGAGTGAGTTATCGTAAAATAGATGATAAAGGCCGTGTAAAACTTAACTTTTATTAACTAAGGCGAGCATTTCAGTAGCTGACGTGAATTTTTCACGCGGTTTACTTTGTGTTGCTCGCTTAATTTCAGCCTGATCTATTATCAGCCAGTCATTATAACTGACAGGTTTAATATTATGGTTATCCAAGAGTGTAGATATACCGGAAAAACCTGTTTTATGTGGGGGCAGAACAGTATGTTCCCAGTCTGCAATAATCGTTTTGGCGAGGTTGACCGCATCAACCCTGTTGGCGGGTATCACTCCATGCGAACCTCGTTTACACCAACCCGTAGCGTACACGCCTGATTCAATTTTGCCGTGTTGATGTAAAAAAATCCCTTTGGCCGAATCGAAAGGAATGTCTGGTATGGATAATGATTGAAATCCTATTGCAGAGATAACCGTGTCGACATTAACACAGATGTACTCATCAGTAGGCGTCGCCGTAGCGCCTTCCAGATGGTTTTTCACCAGATGTAGAGTCGTTGCTTGATTGTTCTCGCCGCTGATCGAAACCGCTGAGGCGCAATTGATAAAGTGTAAACGCGTTTTACCGTCCACCAATGTTGGAATCAATGCTTTTGTTGATGGTTGTGTTGATGTATTTAAAGCACGTAGAAGAGCCAGGTTCTTTTCGGCATTACGACGTTGTCCTTCTTCTATATGATCGGGCAACAGCTGAGGGATTTGATCAGAATCTATGGCGGCTGCAATGTTTGGCAACGAGAGGAGTTCTTGTAGTTCAGCCGAGGTGAAGCTGGCGTCTGCTGCGCTGCGGCGTCCAATAAGGTAAATATCTTTGATGCAAGCGCTATCAAGATGTGCCAGCGCTTGTTGGTGCATATCGCTATTGATCAATTGCTGGTGCTGTTTAGAGAGGATGCGTGCGATGTCCAGCGCGACGTTACCATTGCCAATAATAGCCACTGCATTTGAAAAATGCGGGTTTAGATGAGCAGAGTCAGGATGGCCGTTGTACCAGCGGCTGATCTCTCCAGCGCCATAAACGCCATTGAGGTTTTCTCCCTTGATATTCAATTTGTTATCGAGTGGAGCGCCGCTAGCGATAACAATAATGTGATAGTGCTGTTTAAGCTCGGTGTAGCTAAGATCTGTTCCGAGGTTGATATTACCTACAAAACGAATATTTTCCCGGGACAAAAGACGCTCAAATTGTCGGGTAATATTTTTCGTATGTAAATGATCCGGAGCGACGCCCGCACGCACAAGTCCAAACGGTGTTGGAAGCTTATCAAAAAGATCTATTTGTGAGTCGGGTATTTTTTTAGCGAGTATGTCGGCAACATAGCAGCCAGAGGGGCCGCTACCTATAATTGCGATTTGAACCATTTGTGCTCCGGCTATCCAGGAGATAAAAATCACAGATCAGACAAAAGGGCTTTCTGATCAGAATATTGTCATACGGGAGTAGAAAGACCGCCGAACCGTTTATAAAAATGAGGGGCTGGTTCTGGCAGCATTCCATCAGCGGTTTCTTGTGTTTCTGAAAGAAATGCCTCTGCTTGCAGAAAAATCTTACGATAAATATTTCTACATAATACACGTGCAGAAGTACCTACCCAATCTGTAGGCAGCAACTTCTCAGGTAAGCGAGGATCTCTGAGTTGCAGGCGGCGATAGTGTTGAATCAACAAGGTTCTTAACATGAAGCATTGTTCAGGATCCAGATCAGTGCTGTTGCAGCTATCCAGAACGCGTAGTATGGGACGAAAACGATCAAGAAACGCCTGGTAGTCTTTTGATAACTGCTCAAGATTCCAGCATTCATGAACTAGCTGTTTGAGTGATGCGGATGAATGGCTGTCAAGTAGCTCCGATTTCATATGGATGACTTCGTGGGTCACGCAATATTCTCGCAGCGTATTATTGATCTCAACAAGATCAGACATCGGATGCGCCATGACTCCCGGTGCGATGTTGCCAAAACCTTGCCATTCAAACTCTTTTTTAAGAACTTTTCGTAATTCATTGTCCAGTTGGGTCGTGATGAGTAAATCCCATTTACCGTGCCATTCTGGATAGAGCTCTGCATAGATCCTTTTAAAAGCACTTTCAAAACGACGACGGCCAGAGTCGGTCAGGCTGTAATAACTGCGTCGTCCTATTTGGTTAGATGTTAACCAGCCTTCTTTTGTTAAACGAAAGATAGAAGTGCGCACCAATCTTTGATTTAACCCCAGTGGCTCAAGAAGACGAATAAGGCTGCCTAGCCAAACAGAGCCGCCACGAGGGGCAATAGCATCACCATAAATAGTAATGATAAGTGAGCCGCCGCGAATCGGGCGTTGGTTTTGAAACTCTTCAATGAGTTCATCTATGCATTTGAGTTTATTCATTAAATTATTATATCACGTAAGTATTAATAAATTGATATTCCGTATCACGATGAAACGTGTAGTCAAACTCTTAGATGAATTGAATACAGAGGGGACCTGCAGGGCTGAAAGGGTGTTTGTTAACCCAATTGACTAGAGCGACAGTAATTGACATTGCCTACGTGATACACTATTTTCTACTACACTATGTTTTTTTGTGTCATTTCGTGAGATTGAGAGCATTAATTTATTCGGATAAGTCTGGAGTGGTGAATTGTCAGCTATATAGCAGCACAAGGGCTGAAAAGTTGAAAAACAATTTCCAAAAAGGAAATAATCTTCTGCAAAAGCACTAGGTTATTCCCTTAGAAAAATCAGGTATCTTTTGATGAATATCAATTTCATGGTCTGATAACTGTGAATACTTGATACAAGAAATCTCTTTTTGTTGCGATGTTTGTAGCGAATGTAAGTGCTGGAAATAATTCTGATGAAAGGCGTGTTAACAAAGATACTAATAATAAAAGCTATATAAAAATAGTTCGCTTACTAAAAAAGCGATCACTTAAGCCAGGAGAGCAAACTAATGATAAGAAGAAACTTCCTTAAAGTCGCCGGTGCCGTAACACTGGGTATGTCACTTTCTACTGCTGCGATGTCCGATACTGTATTGCGTGTAGGTAGCTGGCTACCGCCAACACATGCGCAAAATGCTGTCGTTTGGCCTACATGGGCAAAATGGGTTGAAGAGGCGACAGAAGGCCGCGTCACGGTTGAGATGGAGTATGACATTGGTCACCCAAAAACCATGTTTGAGTTAGTCGAAGATGGTGCCGTTGATGCAAGCTTTAGTTACCACGGCTATGTGCCGGGTCGTTTCAAACTAACCCAGGGTATTGAACAGCCATTGCTGGGATCTAATGCTGAAGCGGCTTCTGTTGCTCACTGGCGTGTTCATAATAAATACTTCGCAAAAGCTAATGAGCATGACGGCCTCGAACTGCTGGCTTTGTTTACTCATGGGCCAGGCCAGATTCATACGACAAGTCCTGTTACCAGCCTGAAAGACCTTGAATCTAAAAAAATCCGTTTAGGTGGTGGTGTACAGGGTGTGTTAGGTGATCGCATGGGTGTTACCGCTGTTGGCGCACCGGCTACAAAAGTATATGAAATGATGCAGCAGGGTGTTATCGATGGGGTATTTATCCCAATGAGTGAGCAGAAGTCGCAACGCCTGAAAGAAGTAGCAAAACATGTAGTGATGTTGCCAGGGGGTATGTACCTGGGAAGCTTTGCAATGTTTATCAATCCTGACTTTATGGCAGGGTTGAGCGAAAAAGATCGTGAAGCGATTATCTCTGTCTCCGGTGAAAAACTCTCCGCCATGGCAGGTGCTGCATGGGATGTCGCTGATATAGAAGGTGTAGAGGCTGCAAAAGAGGATGGTGTAACCGTGACGGAAGTAGCCGCTGATGGTGCGATGGCTATAGAATTTCGTGAGCTGGTAAAAGGCATGGATGAAGAGTGGCTTGAAAGTGTCGCTGATCGTGATGTTGATGCTAAAGCAGCGCTTGAAGAGATGCGCAATATTGCCCAAAGCTACGCTAAGTAAGGAGTATTGCAATGGGATTTAGTGCCTGGCTAACAGCGCACTATGACGAGAAAGGGCCAGTCCAATGGCTGGCCTTTGCTCTTGAATTAGTGGCTGCTCTTACATTGTTTTTCCTGATGATGCTGACGTGTGCTGATGTTTTTGGTCGGTTTTTCTTCGACAATTCTGTTGATGGAGCAACGGAGTTGACGGAGATTGGTATCGCTATTCTTGTCTTTGCAGAGATGCCTATTGTTACATGGCGCGGCGGTCACGTCGTGGTCGATATTCTGGATACTTTCTGGAGTAATACGGTGGTTAAAGCACTAACGTTGCTCTCGGCGTTGCTCATGTCCGGATCATTGTATTACGTAGGCGTAAGAATTTTTGAGTTTGCAGATCGTTCTTTAAGGCGTGGAGAGGTTACTGACTTATTAGAAATTCCGGTTGGTTTGATCGTTCAGTATATCGCTTTTATGAGCTGGGCAACGGCGGCGCTAATGATGACCTATGGTATCTACCATATCCTCACTCAGGATCGTGACTAACTTTCCCTTTCATTCACCTTTAACGTTATAGGTATCTTACGTATGGAAATTGCGTTATACGGTTTTGCGGTTTTGCTGATTCTTATCGTTGTCGTCCGCGTTCCTATCGCTTTTTCGATGGGTATCGTTGGCTTCCTTGGCTTTGCTTATGTGCAAGGGCTTAGCTTTAGCAATATTTCAGACTTTAATTGGACACCGTCTCTTAGTATGGCGGCTAAGCGGATTGTTGATACGGCTCAGGATTATAGCCTGTCGGTAATACCGTTATTTATATTGATGGGAAACTTTGTCACCAAATCAGGGCTTTCTCAGGAGTTATATCGGGCTTCTTATGCGTTCTTAGGGCATCGTAAAGGTGGTTTAGCCATGGCAACGGTTGTGGCATGCGGTGGCTTTTCAGCTATTTGCGGCTCCAGCCTGGCAACATCAGCTACCATGGCAAAGGTGGCGATGCCTCCGATGCGTAAATACGGATATGCTGACTCTCTGGCTACCGCCTCTATTGCGGCGGGTGGCACCTTAGGTATCTTGATTCCACCGAGTGTCATTCTTGTTATTTATGGACTACTAACAGAAACCAGTATTCGTGAATTATTTGCCGCCGGTTTTATACCGGGGATGTTGGGCATTGTGTTCTACCTTTTTGCGGTACGCTATGTCGTTTGGCGTAAGCCAGAAAATGGCCCATGCGGCGAGAAGTTTACCTGGAAAGAGCGTCTTGAAGCCCTGAATGGCGTCTGGGGCGTGCTGATACTTTTCGCTGTTGTTATGGGTGGAATTTATCTGGGTGTATTTACACCGACAGAAGCGGCGGGTGTGGGTGCCGGTGGTGCTTTTGCGATTGCTCTGTATCGTAAATCTCTCACGTTTGGCAGTTTGTATGACATTCTCACCGATACGGCGCGTACTACAGCCATGCTGTTTTCAGTCGTTATCGGTGCATTGATCTTCTCTAACTTTATTAACCGCGCGGGTTTGCCTGCAGATATGCTGACATTTGTCTCAGGACTGGATGTGCCGCCGATGATGGTTATCGTGGTCATCCTGATGATCTATGTTGTTCTGGGCATGGTGTTTGAGAGTTTATCAATGCTGCTGTTGACGGTTCCGATCTTCTTCCCGTTGGTGCAAAGTCTTGGTTTCGATTTGGTATGGTTTGGTATTGTAGTGGTGGTGGTAACAGAGATTAGTCTGATCACACCGCCAGTAGGTATGAACGTCTTCGTGTTGAGTGCCGTGCTGCGTGATGTAAAAGCCAGTACGATATTTAAAGGTGTAACGCCATTCTGGTGTGTGGATATTCTACGCTTGATACTGATTACACTGGTCGCACCCATATCGCTCTACCTACCTGAGCTGCTCTATCGATAACGACGATACAAGGGTGCTTTTGCACCCTTTTTACTCTATTCCAATTATGCGTCAGCATCTAAAAAACGAGGTGCCATTATGTTACCTGATGTTAAAACTATTCTTTATGCCTCTGATATCGAAGAAGGATCTCGTCCAGCGTTCCGGGCGGCGGTCAGTATGGCCGGCCACTACGATGCAACCATTACCTTCCTGCATGTGATTGAACCCTTAAGCGCGACAGCCCGCAGTATTCTTAAAACCATGATGAATGATGCAGACTTAAATGAGATGCATGATAGCAGTGTTATAAATCTTAAAAATAAACTGATATCACGCATTGAAAGTTTTTGCGAAACCGAACTGGATGCGACTGAAGCCATGAAGGAAGGGCAAATTATTCCGCGTGTAGAAGAGGGTGTTGCTGACCGGGTGATTCTTAAAGTAGCAAATGAGATTGGTGCAGACCTTATCGTCATGGGAACCCGGACGCATTCCTCAGTAGGGCAGTTCCTGTTGGGTTCTACCGCGAACCGTGTGATGCATCATACTCAAAAACCAGTATTGGTTATTCCTTTAAAATAAGCTGGGGAATAATATTCATTGCTGTCATAAAAGTGCTCTTTTAAAAGGTGACAGTTTATTTTGTTTCTTTTTTGGAAATAATATTCTTCATTTAGGCCACTTATTTAGAAAGAATGAATTAGGTATCGTATTAAAAATCGACTGGGTTTAAGGGGTGTACTTATTTTGTGTAAGTCCGCTTCACCGCTGAATTAGTGACACAATCAAAATTTACGGTAGTAAACAAACCAGTACAAAAACTATTGTAAAAAACCAGTACAAAGATAGGTAAAAAAATATGACGAAGAAGTCTTTTGCGTCCTCTGCGGACCTCGGTGTAAAAACCGAAACATTGGAAATCCTGGGTGATGGTATTTATGCATTAACTGCTGAAGGTGATCCAAACATTTGTGCGGTTGAAGGTGAAGACTTCATTGTTGCTTTTGAAGCACGCGCAACACCAAAAGCTGCCAATGACTGGTTAGAAAAATTACGTGAGCATACAGACAAACCTGTTAAGTATCTGGTGTTATCTCATTACCATGCAGTTCGTGTATTAGGTGCCTCTGCTTACAATGCAGAATCTATCATTGCACATGAAAATACTAAGTTCTTAATTGAAGAGCGTGGTATGCAGGATTGGGCCAGCGAATTTGGTCGTATGCCTCGCTTGTTCCGTGAGCCAGAAGGTATTCCTGGTTTGACGCATCCTGATCTTGTTTTCAATGATCGTATGGAAATTCCGCTTGGTGGCGATCGTGGTAACCTGGTACTGGAATATTGCGGTCGTGGCCATACAGCCGGTGACATCGTTGCCTGGATTCCGAAGCAGAAAGTACTGTTTGCCGGTGACTTAGTCGAAGCAGCCGCTGCTCTTTATACGGGTGATGCTTTCCACTTTGACTGGTCAACCGAGACACTAGACAAAGTTAAAAAATATGAAGCTGAAATACTTGTCGGCGGCCGTGGTGCTGTTGTGCGAGGTCGTGCTGATGTTGATGCAGCAATCGAACAAACGCGTGGCTTCCTAACAGGCATGATCGAGAAAGTCGGTGAAGTTCATAAACGTGGCGGTAGCGTAAAAGAAGCGTTTGAATCGACACGTGATCACTTAGGTCCTAAGTTTGGTATGTGGCCTATCTTTGAACACTGCCTGCCATTTGATGTGCAGCGTCTGTGGGATGAGTTTGACGGTATTGACTGGCCACGCATCTGGACGGATGAGCGTGATCAGGAAGTATGGGATAAACTACAGGATTAATTGCTAGCTTTTGTTTCTGGCTTTTCAGGGCACCCTCTTATAGGGTGCCTTTTTCGTTTCCTATCCATTAAATCAAAGACTTGTAACTTACCAGGACAGTTGTTAGCTTCATCTTATGTATACCCACCATATTTGAGGTACTTTAATGGATGTTTTTTCTGCTATGGGTGTTTTTGTTCGCGTCGTAGATCTTAAAAGCTTCTCTATGGCCGCTGCAGAAATGGGAATTTCAAGCTCCTCTGTCAGTAAACAAGTTTCTCAGCTGGAACAGCATATTGGCGCAAAGCTTTTACAAAGAACGACGCGTCGTTTATTTGTTACCGATGTTGGGGCTGCTTATTACGAAAAATGCCAAACGATTCTGGAAGAGGTAGAGGAAGCAGACAACCTGGTCTCTCAATTGCAAGGAAAACCGCGAGGCGTATTAAGAATCATCTGTAATATGACCTTTGGTCAGATACAGTTATCTAAAGCTATTCCTGAGTTTATGGAAAAGTATCCGGATGTACAGGTGGATATTACCCTTGATGACCGGGCACCGGATCTGATTCGTGACGGTTTTGATATGGCGATTCGCATCGCCGATCCCCAGTTACCTGATTCGAGCATGATTGCACGTGAGATATCCAAAATCCCTATGTATATCTGCGCGACCCCGCATTACCTTGATAAACATGGCCAGCCTGAAACGGCAGAAGACTTGAAAGCACATAATTGTCTGGTGTTTGTGTATGCCGCCAATGCGCACCAATGGACGCTGGAAAAAAACGCTAAACGCTACTCCGTTCAAGTCAGTGGTGATCTTAAAGCTAACAATAGTCTGGTCGTCAGGGAATCAGTTTTACAGCATCGCGGCATAGCAAATTTAGCGGATTTTGTCATTGCACGCTTTGTTAAGTCTGGCGACCTGGTAAAGGTATTTCCAGACTGTCCGCCTGAATATTTGTCCATTTTTGCAATCTATCCCGATCGAAAATATACCTCACCAAAAGTCAGCGCTTTCATCGATTTTTTTAGGGAATGGCTGGATCGTAATCATAAAGAAGATCTCTGGGCAGGGTAATCAGCGCCTCGATTGTTGACATAAAGGCAAGATTGATTCTGTAAATCTTCGGTTTAGCCGGCTTTTGTTTCTTTTTTAGAAATAATCTTATTCGTACTGAGCTAATTATCATCGCGAGTGTTTCAGGTATCGTTAGGTTTATAAGAGCGCTGTTCGCTATGTAACCTGAGAACATAAAACGAGAGCCATGTAATGCTGAATACCTATACTTTTCAAGAATTTAATTATGCCCGGTCAACTGACCAGGATGCCCAGATCCCTGTAAAACATCCGGTTGTTGTAGTGGGTGCCGGCCCGATGGGCCTGGCTGCCGGAATCGACCTGGCACAAAATAATGTTCCGGTGATCATTCTTGATGATAACAATACCGTCAGCGTGGGTTCGCGCGCGGTTTGTTATGCGAAACGCTTTTTGGATATTTCTGACCGCCTTGGCGTTGGTCAGCGCCTGGTAGATAAAGGTGTTACCTGGAATATTGGTAAAGTTTTTTTAGACGAAGAGCAGATTTACAGCTTTAATATGCTGCCAGAAGAGCATCATCGCCGCCCTGGCTTTATTAACCTTCAGCAGTACTATATGGAAGAGTATTACGTAGACCGTCTCAGTACGCTTGAAAATGCTGACATGCGTTGGAAAAATAAAGTGGTTAACGTTGTCGAAGAGAATGATGTCGTTACTCTGACAATTGCAACCCCCGAGGGTGAGTATCAGATCCAGGCGGATTACGTTATCGCGTGCGATGGCGCTAACTCAAAAGTACGTGCTATGTGTGGTCTTGAATCAAAAGGGCAGGTTTTTCATGACCGCTTTCTGATTGCTGATGTAGTAATGGATCCGAAGAACTTCCCCCCTGAGCGCTGGTTCTGGTTTAATCCGCCTTTCCATGATGGCCAGTCCACGTTGTTGCATCGTCAGGCTGATAACGTCTGGCGTATCGATTTTGATCTAGGCTGGGATGCTGACCCTGAACAAGAGAAGAAGGCAGAAAATATCATCCCACGTGTCAGAGCCTTTTTAGGTGAAGATGTTGAGTTTGAGCTGGAATGGGCTTCTGTTTATACTTTTACCTGTCGTCGTATGAAAGAGTTTCGAAAAGGCCGAATCTTCTTCGCCGGTGATGCCGCGCATCAGGTCTCTCCATTCGGTGCCCGCGGTGCCAATTCAGGTATTGAGGATATCGATAACCTTGCCTGGAAAATTAAGCTGGTACTGGAAAAGCGTGCGCCAGCAGCTTTACTGGATAGCTATTCCACAGAGCGATCTTTTGCGGCAGATGAAAATATTCTTAATTCAACGCGCAGTACTGACTTTATTACGCCTAAAAGCAAGATCAGCCGTGTATTTCGTGACGCTGTACTTAAGCTTGCCAAGAACTACAATTTTGCCCGTCCACTCGTTAACAGTGGTCGTTTATCAGTACCGCCCATCCTGACAGAGTCCCCTTTGAATACTGCTGATAGCAGCAAGTTTGCTTGTAAGGTCGTTCCGGGTGCCCCATGTACCGATGGTCCGGTCGTGCGCAATGGACAGGATGACTTTTTACTGACCTGCTTAGGTAATACATTTAATGGGTTGTTGTTTGTTGAAAAACGTCAGGATCTAACATCTGACACTCTGCAGGATCTGGCTACCTTGGCTGCTGAGAATGTGCCGGTTAACACCTACATTGTGGCTCGTCATGAAATGGATCTTGATCTGCCTGAAGGTGTGGAGTTACTGATTGATAAAGTCGGTGCCGTTACCGAAAGGCTGGATGCTAAATCGGGTACATTTTATCTGCTGCGTCCTGATCAATTAGTGACAGCACGGATGCGTCAGTTCGATCAGCAAACCGTCATCGCCGCTTTAGATAAAGCACTGGGCAAGTAATTAGACAAGCATTCAGGAGAATATGAACAATGAGCACATTAAATACAGAAGCTAACCTGCCATGCCCAGATGATTTTTATCAGGTATTAACGGATATGCACCGAGATCTGTCAGATGAGCAAAGCGCTGATGTAAATGCACGCCTGATATTATTATTAAGTAACCATATTGGTGATCAGAGTGTATTAGAAGAAGCCATGAGAATTGCTCGCGAACATATCAGCTAAGCCGTTTTTTGCTAGCCCGTATTTACTTGACGATATCCGCCCGGCTTAATGCCGGGTTTTAATGTTTTACGTACTCTTAAAAATTCAGAATGCCAAAGGAAATAATATGATTCTTTACGATTACTGCCGCTCATCTGCCGCCTATCGTGTACGTATAGCGCTGAACTTGAAAAGCTTAGCGTACGAGCAACGCGCGGTGAATCTTGTCAGTGGTGAGCATCGTGAAGATGCCCATGTGCAGCGAAATGAGCAGGCTCTGGTGCCTGTTTTAGAAGATAACGGTATGCAGCTAAGCCAATCACTGGCTATATGTGAGTACCTTGATGAAGCCTACCCTGAGACTTATTCACTACTGCTGGGTACGCCGCTAGAACGCGCAAACCAGAGAGCATTTGCGCTGGCGGTTGCCTGTGATATACACCCGGTTAATAATTTACGCGTACTGCAGTATCTGGTGGGTGAGATGGGCGTCGATGCAGAGAAAAAAATGCAGTGGTATCACCACTGGATACATACAACTTTCAGAGCGCTGGAAGCAAAACTGCAGAAACGCAAGACGCCCAGCGCATTTTGCTGTGCCGAACAGGTAACCATTGCTGATATTTGCTTGGTTCCGCAGGTCTTTAATGCGAACCGATTTGCCGTGGATATGACTAACTATCCATTAATTAAGGCTATTAATGCACGCTGTCTTGAAATGGAGGCTTTTGCTAAAGCACACCCGGACTTACAGCCGGGTGCGTAATTAATTCTCTGTCATCGCCTGCATGGCTTCCTTAGTCCACTGCATCGCTTCACGATAGGACTGCTCGTAGATTTCTCCGTCAAAATCTTCGGGCAGTAATTCCCAGTTTCCTGCTTCATAGTTAATAACATTATTCAGTACAATGCCTATATCACCGCTTCCGTCACAGATGGCGGCTTTAATCTCATCTCCCAGTGGAACCTGCTCAAGCATTTTATCTCTTTCGATATCAAGGAGTGCGTGCAACCCGGACATCATACCTGCCATAAAATAACTGGAAGCATTAATTTTCTTTTGATGTTCTGCGACGTTTTCAGACATGCGTCCGCGAATAAGCAGTGCCCGGGAAAGCTCTTCAGGTTTGTCTGCATTGGTCGACATGGCGATGAGCGTAGTCCATTTTTTTATTTGCGGAATACCTAACATAACGATCGCTTCAGAAATCGACTCAACTTTTCGCACTAAAGAGTAGGCTGATGAGTTAACAATGCGTAACAATTTATAAGTCAGTACCGGGTCGGTAATAATCAGCTTTTCAAGTACTTCTGGTTTTACATTAGGATTCTGTAACGCTTGCATTAACTGCAACAGTGCAATTTGACCTGTGCTTATTTTACGGCCTTTAATAAGCTTGGGACGAGACAGAAAGTAACCCTGGAATAATTTAAAACCCATCTCAATACAGGCTTCCAGCATTTCATGTGTTTCAATTTTTTCGGCCAGCAGAGAGACTTTATAAGGCTTAATGATTTTAATTAGTTCAACCAACTCTTCATGCGTATGCGCAAGTACATCAATTTTTACAATCTGCGCCAACTCCAGTAATGGAATATACTCAGGACCGTATACAAAATCATCTAAGGCGATGCGATAACCCTGATCAACCAGATTCTTCACTCCAATGATAAAAGCCTCATCAACCGTAGCGTCTTCCAGTAGCTCGAGTACGATTTGCTTTTTGGGAAGATCCGGAATATTCCCTTCAACTACGATGTCATAGGTCAGGTTGAGGAAGGCCGGAACACGCTTTATCTCTCCGGCATCGCATATAGAGGTATATTCGTTAAGAAGCACTTCACTGGTAGCTTGTGAACCTCCATAAAAGACGGCTCCTTCGGTTTCATTCTCAGTCCGATACAATATTTCATAAGCGACAACACGCTGTTGGCGATCAAAAATCGGCTGGCGCGCCATTAATACTTGACTGCCTAAATGGCTACCTAAAGAGGCGTCGTTCATTGGTTTGCTTTCCTGCATATGAATTTAAACTTAGTTTAGTTGCACATTTCCTTATTTACCAAAAAATTAATCCAGTTATTACACTGCGTCATTGGTCTTGATCGGTATAATACGACTTACTGATAAGGAGAGTACGATGACGATCAACTGGTTTCCCGGCCACATGCACAAAGCCCGCAAGGAAATTGCCAAAGTCATGGACGAAATAGATGCCGTGATAGAGGTGTTGGATGCGCGCTTGCCGCTGTCGAGTGAGAACCCGTTAGTTAACTCTCTGCGTAAAGGTAAGCCCGTCTTAAAAATACTCAACAAAAGTGATCTTGCTGATCCTGTAAAAACAGCAGAGTGGCTTGAGTACTTTAATAGTCAGGAAAATATACAGGCTATCAGTCTGGATCAGGCACAGAAAAAACTGATCAGCAGCATTCCGGATATGTGTAAGCGTATGGTGCCAGGACGTGCCAGTAAGGAAAGGCCTGTACGCGTTATGATCATGGGAATTCCTAACGTCGGTAAATCGACTTTGATTAACGCCTTGCTGGGACGGAAAATTGCCAAAGTGGGCAATGAACCTGCAGTTACAAAAAACCAGCAACGATATACATTAAAAAATGGAATGGCACTCTCGGATACACCCGGATTTCTTTGGCCCAAAATTGAGGATCAGGAATCAGGTTACCGCTTGGCCGCCAGTGGTGCGATTCGTGATACCGCGATTGAATATGAACTGGTAGCCCTTTTTGCGGCGCAGTTCATGTTAACTCAATACCCGCAACAGCTGCTTGAGCGTTACAAGCTTAAGGAGCTGCCTATCGGCAGTGACGAACTACTGGATGACATTGGCCGCAAGCGCGGTGGATTACGCCCGGGCGGTGTCGTCGATCGACACAAGGCATCAGAAGTACTCTTGCATGATATGCGTTCAGGAAAACTGGGGCCGATTACGTTTGAAACAGTAGAAGAGTGGTTATTTAAACAAGCTGAAGCCGAGCGTCTATTACTGGAAGCAGAAGCCGCGCAATTACAGCTTGAAGCCGATGCCGCAGAAAAAGCACGGATCAATCAGAATTATTACGAGAATAGAGACAATAAAGATGACGCGTAAAAAGAAACAACGCAGTTTTGTGGGCCAATTTCTCACACTTGAGTCAGATAAACCCACTAAAGAAGAGCTTTTATTAGACCCAACCAGTCGCGAAAGTCTTAAAAAGAAAGCACTTGAACAGAAAAAGAAAAAGAAGTCTGTCTATCAGAAAGAGTTAGATAAGAAGCAAGAAGAAAAAGATCAGGCGGCAAAAGTGCAATCCGCTAAAGGAGGGCGCTTAGCTGATAAAATTCGCGCAAATGCTAAAGCCAAAACAAACGAAAGTGAAAGCGAAAACAAACAGGCTGACTCATAACATTCTGCCGTTCTATAAAGAGACTCTGCGTTAGTGAAATACGATGTAGTTATTATCGGAGCCGGTGCATCCGGCTTAATGTGTGCGGCTACCGCAGGTTACCGTGGCAGATCAGTACTGGTGATCGAGCATACCAATAAAGTAGGCCGTAAAATTCTGATGTCTGGAGGCGGGCGCAGTAATTTTACCAATTTACATAATACCGCTGAAAACTTTGTGTCAGAAAACCCGCACTTTTGTAAATCCGCGTTGAGTCGTTATTCTGTGCGTGATTTTGTTGAGCTCGTCGAACGCCACGGCGTCGACTATCACGAGAAAACGCTCGGGCAGCTTTTCTGCGACGACAGTAGTAAGGAAATAATCCGCGTACTGCTCACCGAGTGTGAATGGGCTAGCGTTGAGATTCATAAAGAAGTGACCGTTAACCAAGTGCTGAAGCAAGCAGAGGGTTATCAACTCAATACAACAGAAGGCAAGATACAGGCACAGTCCGTTGTTATCGCAACGGGTGGCTTATCGATCCCCAATGGTGGCGCAACCCCGTTTGCTTATGACGTTGCAAAACAGTATGGCTTAACAGTATTGCCAACATCAGCAGGACTCGTACCCTTTACGTTGCAGCCTGATTTGTTAGCGCCGCTTAAACCATTATCCGGTGTGTCACACCGAATAACCGCCAGCGTAGGTGACGTCTCTTTTACCGAAAACATGTTATTTACACACAGAGGCTTAAGTGGCCCTGCGATTCTACAAATCTCCTCATATTGGAACCCTAGCGAAGAAGTCGAAATCAACTTCTTCCCTGAGTTCGATCTATTAAATTGGCTAAAAGGGCAACGAGAACAAAGACCTAAAGCTGATATCTCAACCATCATGTCACAAAAAATGAGCAAGCGAATGGCGCAAATCCTGTGTGAGCTGTTTTCTTTAAGCGGAAACATGGCCGACAAAGGCAATGCCGAGCTTGAGCAAATCTCACAAGCATTTTGCCATTGGCGCGTAAAACCGTCGGGCACAGAAGGGTACCGCACCGCAGAAGTCACCCTCGGTGGAATATCAACCACGGAAGTATCGCAAAAAACCATGGAAGCGAATAAAGCCCCAGGCCTCTTTTTTATTGGCGAGTGTTTAGATGTAACAGGGCACTTGGGAGGGCACAACTTCCAATGGGCATGGGCATGCGGATTTGCAGCAGGGCAGGCGGTTTAGTGTGCAGGTGTATTTAAATTTTAGACAAAGGTAATAAATTTTAGACAAACGGAATTTAAAAATTAGACAAATGGGAGTTTGTCTAATTTTTTACGAAAGCTGGCTATGATGTCCCCTCAAGGGCTGACGCGTTTTTGCATTTTAAGTCTGTTTAGGTGACTTTCGAAAACAACAAGTTACCGATAAAGATGCAGTATAAAAAATCATGAAAGATGAAATGGTCCTAGTTTAAAATGACATAGGAGGTTGAAATCAGCCTGCCGCAATGTTGTTCATTCGTTAGCCCGCTTGCTTTGTGATGTTGATTCAGTGGATAAGCGGGCTAGTTACCACCGAGGGGAACCAGAGCAAGCCGTTTTGGCAGGTCCGTGCCAAAAGCGTACTTTTAGAGTTTGCTAATATAGCATCACATATGCGGACCCTCAGTTCCCAAAGAGGCCAGGTCCGGTAATCCTAAAGTGAACCAGTCGTACTTTGTCCTCATTGATTAACCGACATCACATTAAACCTATCGTATAAAAGTGCTCTGCCTCCTATAATCTATGGAATAAAATATAGAGCTTGATCCAGTATAAATATGCCGCTATGGTTCTACGACATAGCGTCTAGCCAGCATGTACTCGCGGATAGTCCGAAGGAATGGGGAGTGAGTTATTGACCAGTATTTTCTCAAAAGCTGATTATTTACACAGTATAATTTTCTTAAGAAAGCCAATGAAAATTTAGCGTATTTTTTTCCTATTAGTTTTAGGCAGTAGTTCTGTGTGTATTATTATATATAAATATCAAGTGATTAGAGTTTATGAAAAATTATTCGCGGAATTATAAGGATTCCTGATAATAATTATTATGAGGACGCGTTCCTCGTAAATGGACTGTTTGATTTACAAGAGCAAGGAGCCAAATATGAGTGAGTACCAGATAGTAAAAACAATAAAAATTGATGGAGATTTTGACGGGTTTGATGATGAAGTGCTTTTCAAACTTATGGACGGATCCTATTGGATACAGAACGAATACAAGTATTGGTATCATTACGCATATTGCCCTACGGTCCACATCTTAAAATCCGGTAACCGACATTACATCCAAGTTCAAGGCCGTAACGAAATTGTTTCAATCAGACAGATATCGGACATTACTGAATCTCAAATTAATGGTGAATTCAATGGCTGGGAAGGTGAAACTCAATATCAGCTTATGAACGGCGAAGTGTGGAAGCAATCGACTTACAATTACGACTACACATATGCATATATGCCTGTCGCCATAATCTATCATGCGGGTAGTGGCTATAAGATGAAAGTAGAAGGCACAATAGCTGAAGTTCAAAGGATTAAATAACAACCTTGATCGGAAAATAAGAATATGGAACCCGAAGTAATACTGGCACAGTTAAGAGCCCTTTTTGAGCGAGCCCCAGATTTCAACGAATATACTCCCACTTCAAGAGATCATATGACGTGGCTTGGACAAGGTCACGCTCTTATTTCCAGGTGGAACCGCCTTGAAGCATCGTCATTTCAGATTGCATCAGACTTTTTACCAATGGACTCAATAAGAGATCAAAATGTTGCCAAAATATTTGGCGTCATTCAACGAGCTATATCCGACTTAGAATTGACAGTACCTAATGCAACAAAAACCGTATTTGGTGCCGGTGAAGTTTATGATGTTTTTCGCGCACTCAATCGGGTTGTCGCATCGGCTGAAATGTCGATCTTTATCATCGACCCTTATTTAGATGACTCGGTATTTAATCACTATCTAAACTCTAGAAAACCAGGTGTGAGGGTTCGCCTATTGCTAACAAAAAATGCAGATCAGCTAAAACCTGCCGCAGAAAAATATATAGCACAATATGGAGATTTCATAGAAATTAAAAAAACGAAGGCCGTTCACGATAGGGTTATTTTCATAGACGGTTATGTATGCTGGGTGTTGGGGCAATCGCTAAAAGATGCCGCCAAAGCTAAACCAACGTATTTGGCACCGCTGTCCCCTGATGTTATTCCAGCAAAGCTGGAAGAATATGAGAAAATTTGGGGCGATGCCAATGTAATCTGACAAGTTGCTCAAGTCCACGCCGGGCCTTGGCACTCCGGAAGACAAAGGGGTAGGGTCTTGCGTTTTGCACTTCCCAGTATCAATGCAACATGACCGCTCTCACTGACAGCTACCTGCCAGCTGTGACTAGTATCACAGAGAGTGAGATGAAGTAACTATATAGGGTCGATGAGCGACCATCCTTGTCGCTTGAATATGATCTTTATATCTCAGTTTATTCCGGCATTTCCAGGGCATCATCTACATCTATTCCTAAATACCGTGCAGTACTTCCTGGCTTGGTATGACCAACAGAAGCTGCACAGCACGCAAGTTTTTAGTCCGTGCATCAGGGCGCTAGAAGGCATTTAAACTTTGAAAGCATCAAAAAAGTGCTAGGTTGTCGTTTAAACTCTCCAGTAATAATGCTAATCGACTCACACACATGACTCACAACTACATACCTACTGTTAAAGACTGGCTTTCTCTGCTGCTACTCATTCTGCTGTGGGGTACGTCATTTATGTTTACCGCTGTCTCACTGGATAGCTTTAGCCCTGTGGGTATAGTCACGCTTAGAGTGTTGATTGCAGCGATTATCCTAACTCTTTTTATGTATGCCAAGGGTTTGCGTTTGCCTGTCGATCCGTTGGCTTGGGCGATGTTTTTGCTGCTGGGTATTATGGGTAACCTGTTGCCATTTCTTCTGATCTCCACAGGTCAGAAGGATGTTAGCTCGGGCATTGCGGGATTGTTGATGGCATTTATGCCGTTGGCGACAATGATTTTGGCACATTATTTTGTGTTAGGGGAAAGCCTCAATCGCTTTAAAATACTCGGTTTTGTGTTGGGTATTACTGGCGTGGCGATTGTGCTTTGGCCGTCGTTAGTAGGTGCTCACAGCAATTTTCTGAGTGGTCTACTGATTTTGTTTGCCACTTTTAGTTATGCGATAAATGCCATTATGGTGAGGCGATTGCCCTCCTATAACCCTGTTGTAACGGCGGCTGGCGTGATGATTGTTGCCAGCATCACTATACTGCCATTGTGGCTGTGGCAAGATTTGCCGTGGCAACAAAGCTACTCTTTAAAGGCCACGTTATCCGTGTTGTGGTTAGGTATCGGCCCGACTGCGTTTGCCACCATTATTTTGTTTGCAGTTATCGTCACGGCAGGTCCTACGTTTCTTTCGTACATTAATTACGTGATTCCTGTAGTGGCGTATTTTACCGGCGCGCTTATTTTGGGCGAAGCAATTGAATGGCACAGCTTAGCGGCGTTGGTATTAATAATTTTAGGGATAGCGCTAACGCGCAAGCGGGTTGCTGGTTGAATAAGGTGTTCGTTAGTTCTGCTAAACCTTTCTACAATAAACAACCACCCTGGAACAGGGGAAAGTTGGTTGGCCAAAAGAAGCCTCTTAAGTTGAAAGAGATTTGGGCGATCCGCATAAGATTACAAATCGCTAACAACTGTAGAAAATTGGAGCTTTTCAATCTAGCAATCGATAGCAAACTGAGGGCCTGTGATTTAGTGAATTTGCGTGCCAAATATAGTTACTTAACGATTCGTGGGTGTATGCTATTGAATGATGCTTTTTATTCCCGACCGCGATAAAAGTGTTAGATTTTTGAACACAACTAAGAGGAGTAAGGATGGAGCACAATCAAGTGATGCCTCATATGGGGCACGATCTATATCTTAGTTACGTGGGTGCGGAGACTGACATTATATTCAATAAGGGAATCGACTTGCCCGGCTTTGCATCTTATCTATTACTTGAAACAGACAAGGGAAAAGAAATCCTGCGGGGGTACTATTCAAGCCTTATCGAACTAGCCCGAAAGCACGGTGTGGGTGCAATCCTTGACAGCGCAACGTGGGTCGCCAATCGCGACCGTGGTGCACTAATTAGCCAAAGCTCCCAATCATTGGAACGATTGAACATTGAAGCAATAGATATAATTGCTCAGATGCGAAAACAGTATGCCGATGTTTCAATCATCCTGTGCGCCCAAGTCGGCCCCCGCGGTGATGGGTATGCCCCTAAGGATTTAATGACAGCGCAGGAAGCAGAAAGCTACCACAACGAACAGATTGAAACCTTGTCCAGGACAGATGCCGACTTTATCTGCGGGTCGACAATATGCTACCCGGAAGAGGCGATTGGAATTGTTCGCAGCGCCGGGAGATATGGCAAAGCCATTGCTATTTCGTTTACTGTCGAGACGGATGGCTGTTTGCCAACAGGGATTTCGTTAAAGGACGCCATCCTGGCCGTAGACGAAGCAACCGATGCCGCCGCCATTTATTTTATGGTCAACTGCGCCCATCCAGATCACTTCAGTAGAGTACTGGTTGACGAGCCCTGGCTTCAAAGGGTCAAAGGCTTAGTTGCCAATGCTTCACGATGTAGCCATGCCGAACTCGACGCAGCGGAAACCCTTGATGACGGTGACCCTGTTGAACTTGGTGTACAACTAGCGGATTTACGGCGGAAGTTCCCACACATTTCAATCCTGGGCGGCTGCTGTGGAACGGATATGCGGCATATGAAAAACATCGCTGAGCAAGCGCAGAGAGCGGTGTCATAGTTGTCCGGGGACAGTTTACTTAATCCAGTCTACTTCTAGGCCCAGACTTCCCTCTACGTAAGACACGCTTTGTCGCAACATCAAACATGATCTTCCGTATCCTAAAAGTCCGCTTGGTGTCGTTTGCGACTAAAAAACTCAGCCGAAGCAGTTGAGCGTTTTGGATGGTGGGTGCCAAAAACGGACGAATATTGGGCTGATCCTCCTGTTGATAAATAGGCTCGATTTTATGAACGATTAGACTAGGAGAGAAACTATGTCTAGCACTATCCGCACTTGTCTCTGGTTCCGTGACGGGCAAGGCCGCGAGGCCGCAGAGTTCTACTGCTCTCTGATCCCGGAAAGCCGGGTCGAGAGGACCTTTTCTGGTGATGCCGGCAACGGCCCTTTTTCGGTAATCGACTTCTCGCTTGGCGGGATGCTTTACCAGATACTCGACGCCGGACCGCATTTCACCTTGACTGAGGCAGTATCGATTTCGGTCGAAACGGCCGATCAGGCCGAGACGAATCGACTGTGGACCGCGCTGACCGCAGATGGTGGTGAGGAAAGCGTCTGCGGTTGGCTGAAAGACCGCTACGGAGTATCGTGGCAGATTTTCCCGAAAAGGCTAACGGAACTGACATTGAGTACAGACAAGAATGTATCTGCCAAGGCGATGGCAGCCATGATGAAGCAGAAGAAAATCGAAATCGCGCTAATTGCGTATTTCGGCTTGTCCGGCCGGCTGTTCCGGTTTTATCCGGCCACCTGTTTCGGGGTCGTCCGGCCAGGGTAATTCTTCACTTGCCTACCTTCTTTTTTACTTGATTTCTTCTGCCTCCTCCAGTGATTTTTTCCGCTGAGATTCGCCTTGAAGCTCTAATCTGTGAGCATTGTGGACCAGCCGATCCAGTAGCGCGTCTGCCACCGTTGGATTGTCCATTAAGTCATACCATTGAGAGACCGGCAGTTGGCTGATGATAACGGTGCTTCTTCGTTCGTATCGGTCTTCGATAACGTCTAATAAATCGGTGATCTGTTTGCCTTTGAAGCCTTCTAAGCCCCAGTCGTCGAGCAGCAAGAGGTCCACCTTTTGTAATTTGCCTAACACCTTCAAGTAAGACCCATCGACGTGGCCCAGTTTTAGCGTTTCAAGCAAGTGACTCAGGCGGTGATATTGCACCCGATAGTTCTGCCGACAGGCTTGCTCGCCTAAGGCACAAGCCAAGAAGGTTTTGCCACTGCCCGTGGGGCCGGTAATCAGGATGTTTTGTTGGTAGAGCAAGTGACGGCCCTCCAGTAGTGGCTGCATTTGTTCTTTTCTTAGCCCTCGGGCAGCGGGGTACCGCAGCGCTTCAGGCTTGGCCTGAAGTCGTAAGTTGGCGGTTTTACGCAGCCGTTTAATTCGATTGTTGTCACGGCTCATGTGCTCTTGTTCAACGAGTAACGAGAGCCGTTCTTCGAAGGCCAATTCGTTATATGCATTAGGGGTTTGCCATTGTTGCTCCAGTGCCGCCGCCATGGCAGGGATCCGAAGCTGTCGCATTTGACCGAGTAGTGTGTCCATAGTGAGTCCCTTCGATTACGAGTAATAATGTGAGCCGCGCACGTTTTTGTGCTGGGCAGGTATGGATCGATTCGGCGAGAACTCTACGACATTGTCCCGACCATTTTGTAGGATCGTCTGAATGAACTTGCGGGTATAACACCCTTGGTTGAGGGCAATGCCGCAGGCCCGCTCCAGGCGCTCTTCTCCGAAGCGCTTTTGCAGGGACAAGAGGCCAAGACAGCTACGCTGAGCTTGTTCTATATGGGCTTTACTCTGCTCAATGGCATGGATGACGTGTTCTGTATTAGGTCCAATGCGACCCGCCCAGCTGCGAATACGCTCTGGCGACCAGTCTTTATACGCCGCGTGAGCCACGGGCATATGTGCCGATTCAGTGGTGTGTTGGTAGCGCTTCTGACTGCGTGCATGCTGGGCAATAATGTTGCCTTTATAACGTACACGCACTAACCGCTGTGTAACGTTCAGCTCAACCCGCTCGCCTACCAACGTATGAGGTACGGAGTACCAGTGGTTGTCGAAAGCCACGTGGTAATCTTTGGCCACCTTAGCTAACTTGAACTGAGCGTATTCATAAGGATACTCAGGTAGAGCCGATAACGCCGGGGCATCCGTCTGAGCGAACAGCTGGGCCCGGGAGAGGCCGTTATAGCCTTTCATCGGGCGTTTATTCAGATCGTGCATGAGTTCTCTAATGGCTTGATTTAATGACGCTAAGGTATGGAAGGTGTAATGCCTTAACCGAGCGAGCACCCAGCGCTCAACGACTAATACAGCGGCTTCAACCTTGCCCTTGTCTTGGGGCTTGTAAGGCCGTGCGGGTATCACGGGGCAACCATAATGCTGAGCAAAGGCTTGGTAGCTGTCATTGATCACAGGCTCATACCGGTCGGCTTTATTCACCGCCGACTTCAGATTGTCGGGTATCAGCAGCGAGGGTACACCACCTAAAAATTCAAGGCAGCGCCGGTTGGCCAGTAGCCACGACTCTAAGTCTTGGCCTTCACAGGCCTCAATGTAGGTGTAGTTTGAAACACCCATACAAGCCACGAAGATAGCCGCTCGCCTAACCTCGCCAGTGTCGGGATTAACGATCGGTACCGTTGGGCCACAGAAGTCGATAAATAGCTTCTCGCCCGCCTTGTGGGTTTGCCTCATGGATCGGCGCTGTTGACCTTTCCAGACTTTGTAGTGGGCGCAGAATTGAGTATAACCAAGGGCGTTTGAACCGTGTTCGCCTTGATACTCTTGCCAGAGTAGCTGTTTGGTCACGCCAGGCTTGGATAAGTTGACGTCCATGACGACCCAATCGGGTAATACGCGCTGGGTTTGATAGTTGCGCCCCGGCATTAAGGCTTTATCAAGCGCATCAAGAGAGACGCCGTCAGGAAGCGGCCACTGGAAGCCTGCGTTGCCAAACCGAACAACAAAGTCATTCACTGTGGAGCGACCAATATTAAGGGTCAGTGCGATCTGTCGGTTAGAAAGATGACGTTCAAATTTAAGGTGGAAAATTTGCAGATAAATACGCATATCTGTCCTCGCTTTTTTCTTTGGTTTAGTCATATTGGTTCCAACACACAGGTGAACACCTGTTATGCCGAAACCCCAAAGGCAAGAGAAGAAAATAGTGGCCGGATCATGCCGAAATGGGTGGCCGGATCACGCCGAAATCAGTGGCCGGACGATACCGAAATGGGTGACCGGATGACCCCGAAATGCGCACTAATTGAAGCGGCGGTTCGCGACCAGAAGCCTGTGGCCTAACGATTCATTCAAGCCGACGCCGCTTCGCGGTGCGGCTTAACTACTATGAATACATATGAGCCTTCTCAAGTACAGTGGCCAAAGTAACTCTTATTGGCTGCGAAATTGCACGCTGATAAGCAGGTAACGCTCTAATCCCCAATCCGCTTACATTTGCTTTTCACAAAAGTCTGCCTGCCGGAAAAAAAGAGGTTATAAGTTGAGAGGAAAAACCCACTAAATAGTAGGTTTTTAAAGGCATTTTTGTTTATAAAGTATGTTGCTTCGTTTCACCTTGCGGCAGAAGTAGCGAAGTAATTGCATCATAATACCAATGTGAGGCACTAAACCAATCGTCTATTTTTTCCGATTCAAAAACCCTTTCAATGTAGCTATCGAGCAGAGCATTCTGCTGTTCTCCACATTCTTTTGGATTACGAATTATAGGGTACATAGCGTGACCTCCATGCGCATAGCAGCACATTATATTAATATAATGCACGCTTTTATTGTGCACTGCAACAAATTTAAGTTTAGCCTTATTGGTGTAAAATCCGACATCTATAGCCACTGTAAAACACCTGGGATTAATCAGGTATTAACCAATGCTTATTTAAAATCACAGGCGCTTTATGTCTTACGTGATAGTTGGATGAAGCTAGACAATCTTACAGATATGAAATGCATGCTGGTAAGCAGATAACGCTCTAATCCTCAATCCGCTTACATTTTCTGTTCACAAAAGGCTGCATGTCGGAAAAAGAAAAGATTATAAGTAAAGAAGAAAAAACCCACTAAATAGCAGGTTTAGGGATAATTTTGTTTATAAAGTATGTTGTTTCGTTTTATCTTGCGGCAGAAGTAACGAAGTAATTGCATCATAGTACCAATGTGATGCATTAAACCAATCGTCTATTTTATCCGATTCAAAAACCCTTTCAATGTAGCTATCGAGCATAGCATCCTGCTGCTCTACCCATTTATCTGGATTACGAATTATAGGGTACATAACGTGACCTCCATGCGCATATCAGCACATAATATTAAATTCGATAATGATGCTGAATCAAATTATGCTAATATAATACATGGGATTATTGTTGCGATGCAACAAAATTAAATTTGAGTTTTATTGATTCCAGAAGCTGTCATGTTAGTTTGAAGTGTTGAACTTCCGTAAACGACCCGAAGCGTTTATCTATATGGCGAATAGTATCTTCCTCAAAGGACGTGAGATCAGTGACAGTTTATGACAAGATTGCAACAAATCTTCCACAACAAAGCTTCCAAAACAAAGGGTGGGTTTGACCGCAACCCTTAACGCTGGACAAAAAGTACAACCTGTTGATGACGAATCTGAGCGAAAAACGTAAAAAGACAACTCCCAGTTGGGTGGGCACTATGAAAGCCGGCCACTGGTACCGCATTTCAGGAGACCACCCTGATCTTGGGCTGGCGCCGACACCTACAGGCACAAGGTACCTGGAAGACGGCGACCCTGCTAAAGACGTAAACCTCAATCCTTCACGGTCTTTGGAGATGCGCGCAAGGCGACTACTGGGACGTTACGCCAAAGCCCCCTGGAGTGGTCGTTGTGATTTTTGGTCGATAACAGAAACCTGGAATGGAGCAGCCTTCGCCGATTATTTTGGCGACAGTGGCAGCATGATAATTTTTGGGGGCGGTCATAATGATTATTTTGGATCAGACGTACACGCTTTCAATCTGGCGACCCGGCAGTGGTCTAGGATCTCGGATGGTTATGTCAGCGGAAAAATGAACGAATATGGAGCCGGGGCTATTTATGAAGATGCATGTTACCCCAACGGCTCTCCATTACCGCCTCATACTTATGGGTACGTGCAATATGACCCGGTAGGGAATGACTACATTTTATTTAAGGGACAGCGACAATTGGGTCCTGAGGTAGAAGCGATTGCCATCCCACATATACTAAACCTCGACACTCTTAGCTGGAGACGTGGCCCTAAACACCCCGAAGCTGAACTAAAGTCAGGAGGCTGGACTGCATGGGACCCTATGCGCCGAATAATCTGGGGCAACTCTGGCGATGACGGCAATACCTTTATCGGGTATTCACCGGACGGTGAAAATAAGGATGGTACGTTCGGCTCCTGGGGCGCTTGCATGGCCAGCAAACTACCAAACAGTGCCGACCACAACGCGATGGCCTATGATCCGACGCAAGACCGCCTGATAATAGCCGAGCACAAAAAAAGCAGATTGCTATCGATAAACCCTGCAGCCCCCGAGGAGCCAATACGCACTTTGATCAGCAGCTCTACTCCTGTCATTCATCCTTATGCATCCCTGGAGTATGCCCCTACAATGAACGCCATGATCTATTATTCAGCCTGCAATGGAAGTGAACTTTTTTGTATTCGAACAAACGGCGGAAGCAACGGTGTAGAGCAAAATACGGCAACCTATAGCTGGGAAGGCATCACAGCCGCGACCAACCAGCTCAACCCAATTGCGCATGCCGCAAAGACAAGCCAGCATCCAACAAACGTAAAGCAAACCTTTGGCCGTTTCAGAGTTGCCAGCTATGATGGCGTTGATATCGGTATACTTATCCGCCACATAGACTCTCCAGTTTATGTGATTAAATTACCCTGCTGAACAGGCTCGGTTTGGCGAAGGGGATAGACAGAAGGTAAGGGAAAACCACAGACTGCGAAAGAGGGCAACTGAATAGCTCTGAATCGCCACTAGTTTCGCAGCCATGTTATTACGGCGCTCCTGTAGGTATACATCAATCACACCCCCATCTTGGTCTACTTACTCCACAGCCTAATGGCCTCTAAGCTGACAATGATTCAACGTTCAGCCAACAGATTGTCTACATCTCGATGGCTGAGAGGTTGGTTAATAAGGCTGTTTGTGCTCGGTTAAACCCTCACCAATTTGTACAGCTAGTAGTGGGTTACCGCTGGCATAGTCGAAGTCAGAGTATTTGTTGGGCATGAATTTGTTAACCCAACCTCCACGATCCAAAACTTCCCGGGTGTAGGTGGCGACGATCTTCATAAGGTGCCGATCTGCGGAGATGCTGGTGATAACTTCTTCACCATTGGCGCCCGGCACCCAAGGGTTGATCCACTGGCCACGTTGTGACAAGTGATGGTAGTCGCTCAGTATATTGTTCATCATTATATCCGAGCTATCACTTTCAGCCTGAGCCGGCGTAACGGAGAAGGTAGTAGTTAATGCCGCTGCGATAAGGGTGTTAATGAACTTGTTCATGGTCACTCTCCTTAAATTGATCTGAAGCTTTTATGAATGGCCCGTCGTGTGACAGGTGGCCAATCCAGCTTGCTTTCAAAGTAGGCCTATCCATCCGAAACAACCGGAATAAGGCACGAAAAGTCCCGATAAACTACGAAATTCTAAGAAAATCAGTACATTCACAGCATGCGCGATGAATTGACATCACCCTTTCCAGGAGTAGGATGTATCTATGTCAGGTGATAAGGATGTATCTATGTCAGGTGATAAGGATGCTACTTCACTCGACTCGTGTATCTATCTACCACAGGCTGGTATGGTGCTCGATTTGGGCAAGGAAGATCTTCTCGACGCGACGGGTAACCGGGTTGAGCTCCGCCCTCAGGCTTTTCGGGTACTGCGCTATTTGGCCCTGAACGCGGGCCGCGTGGTGACCAAGAAAGAGTTGCACGAGGAAGTATGGCCGGACGCGGTGGTTACCGATGATTCATTAGTGCAGGCAGTCAGCGACCTGCGTCACGTACTCGGCGACATGGAACACATCCTCATTAAGACCGTGCCGCGACGTGGCTACGAACTGGTGGCCGGTGCCATGGTTCGCCACGAAAAGGCTGCGAATTCCGCTAAAAATCTCCAAGTCTTGGATAGCTCAGAGCCTTTGGCGACTAAGTCGGCAGCTCCCGGTTTTCTTGTCTGGCCATGGGCCATGCTGGCTTTAGTCGTTCTGTTGGGTGTAGCAATTAGCGTGCTCCCTCTGCGTGAACAGAGCGTCTCTGTAGCCAGCCCGCAGAATATTGAATCGACGCCGGAAGGTATTCGCCTTCCCATGCCTGATCGCCCGTCCATCGCCGTGCTGGCCTTTCGTGCACCGGGCGGCAGCGAAAGCGAGCAGTTGCTCGCCCGTGGTGTCGCCGAAGAGCTGATCTCGGAGCTTGCGCGCAATGTCGATCTGCGCGTGGTTTCTTGGTATTCGAGCTTCAGGTTCGCCGGGCAGGATGTACCGTTGGAGAAGATAGGGCAGCGTCTGCGTAGCCACTATCTGGTGGATGGCACGGTGCAGCGAGACGGTGAGTTGCTTAGCGTCAGCGTGCAGATGATTGACAGTAGCGACAGCCACTTGGTCTGGTCGACCGAGTATTCGACAGACAGTGGCGAAGTCTTGATGCATCGAGACCAGATAGTGGCTCGCATCGCCGGCAGCTTGCACTCTAAAATGCGGCAAACGGAAGAGAGGCGCGCATTGGTTCGTCCTCCAAAGAATCTAGATGTTTACGAAATGACCCTGCGGGCGATTGCGCTCAAGCACAGGTTCACTGCTAAAGCGACCCGAGAGGCGCGAAGCTTACTGAATCAAGTTATTGAGATTGATCCCGGCTATGCCCCCGGCTGGCTATATCTGGGCATGCTCAACGCGATCGACTCGCTGATCGGCCTGACGGGTGAGTGGACACCCGAGCGTTATGAGGAGATGTTGGCTCAGTCGCAGCGGGCCATCCAGCTCGACCCGCAGCTCCCCGCGGCTTATTTTGGACTTGCGATAACCTATTTGGAGGGTCGCCGATTTAAAGCAGCACTTGAAGCGGTCGAACATTGTGTTGTCCTGGGGCCTGGCGATGCCGATTGCCTTCAATATCTGGCCGGAATGCAGATACGACTTGGCCTGCTAGAGCCTGCAATGGCATCCATCGAGTCGGCACTAGAACTCAGCCCTATTCCGCCCGCCTATGTGATTCACAAGCATGCCTTAGTATTGTGGGCGCACCAGCGCCTAGACGAAGCTTTGCAACGTGCTGACGAGTGCATTGAACAAGCACCGGGCTTTCTGGAATGCCGTAAAATACAGCTATGGTCACTGGTGGAATCGGGGCGTATTGATGCAGCGCGCGTGGCGGCGGATACCATTCTTACGCAGTTTCCCGCGGCCAGCGCCGACTGGTTTCGCATGGGTTTTGACGAGAGCGCTACCGAGTTGCGCGCACGCGTGACCAAGGCGGCGCTAGCGGCCGGCTTGCCGGAAGATGCTGATCCGCCTGCCGTTACCAAACTCTCAAAACAGTAAAATCAGCGTCTGCTTGCATGGTTCTTGAGAACATGAATGACTGCAGTGTTCGCAGACTCCAAGTGGTGGCAATACTACATTCCTTTATTTTATCTGAGAGCCAGCTGTTTGGCCTGCTCACTGCTCGGCCCCGTGGGTCTTGTGAACTGGTACTGGATTCCGGGGACAGTTTACTTAATTCAGCCTACTTTTAGGCCCAGATTTTACTTTACGAAAGACACGCTATGTCGCAACATCAAACAAGGTCTTCCGTATGCTAAAAGTCCGGTTAGGGTAGAGCTTTGCGACTTAAATTGCTCTGAGTCGAACCAGATCAAGCGTTTAGGCAGGTGGGTGCCAATTCGGTCATGGGCAGTAATTTTAAAGATAGGCATCTATCAGCCTAAAACGAAAAGCGTAGTAATTTTGGAAAGTAAGGCATGAATCACCGAATTCTCGACAATAAAAATCAAAAAGAAATAGCAGCTTTTTTTACTTCTGTGTTCACTTCATCTGAGGGAGAAAAAGAAGGCAAGTTGATTGGCAATCTTGCCTCAGAGCTATCCTCAAACATCGACAATGACGAAATAATCTGTTTCGGCACATATGAAAATGAATCACTCATTGGTGCTATTTTCTTTACTCGTCTTCGGTTTAATGAATCCACTCTGGTTTATATGCTGGCTCCGGTTGCAGTAAGCACTGAACATCAGGGTAAAGGCATCGGGCAGGCACTAATCAATTATGGACTTAATGCGATAAAAAATGGTTCTGCGAATGTTGTTATTACTTATGGAGACCCATCTTTCTACTCCAAGGTAGGATTTGAACCTCTGTCAGAAGATGTCATCCAAGCTCCTCTGGAACTTTCAATGCCAGTTGGTTGGCTGGGCCAATCCTTATCGGGTGATCCAATTTCTACTATCCATGAACGTCCCACTTGCGTTAAGGCGTTCAATGATCCCGTTTATTGGTAATTACAAGTACATAATCAGGTAGCCCAAGGTCTCTAACCCCAGCCCCACAACACCCTTTTAATGATACGGGCATATTATCAAATGCTGATATTGCTAGAGCTGTTGCTTCGATCAGCTCTGCCCGTTTGTCACCTTATATCCCATTTGTCACCTCATATAAGGGACAGACATTAAAATAGATTCCTATTAGTGTATTGATGATCAATAAACAATAAGAAGGAATTGTCATGAGACCCAATGGCCGCAGTGAAAATGAGTCGCTTTACTTCACCTATCCACATTTCGACGCGCCTGATCCAGCCGAAAGGAGCAAGCAAAAAGATGTTGCTCCGGTAGCCATTGTGGGCGCAGGACCGATTGGCATGACAGCTGCACTTGCGCTGGCCAAAGAAGGTATCCGTTCGGTTGTCTTCGACAACAAAGCCACCTTTAACGATGGTAGTCGCGCAATCTGCGTCGCGCGGCCAAGTTACTACATCCTGGAGCAACTTGGCGCCGTAGCCCCTTTCCTGGAGAAGGGGCTTGGGTGGACAACCGGGCGATCGTTCTTTCGTGGCGAGAAAATCCTTGAATTCAAAATGCCTGATGGACCAGACGAAAAATTCCGTCCGATGTACAACCTTCAGCAGCAGTACATTGAGCAGTTCCTTTGGCAGGCGGTTGAAGCGAATGACCTGATCGAAACTCGTTGGCAAAGCGAGATAACGGGCATTGAGGACACGTCTGATGGAGCACGCCTTAACGTACAGGACCCTTCCGGGGACTATGGCTTTGCGGCACATTGGGTCCTGGCATGCGACGGGGCTCGCAGTCAGCTCCGCACGATGCGCGGGCACAGGCTGAAGGGCGAGAACTTTGAAGGCCGCTACGTGATCGCAGACGTCCAGATGGATCACGATTATCCGACGATCCGACGCGCGCTTTTCGATCCAGACTCCCGTCCGGGTGGAACCGTTCTGATCCACAAGCAACCTGATAACATCTGGCGGATCGACTACCAACTCGAAGACGGCGAAAGTACAGAAGACGCTCTGCGCGAGGAAAAGGTCCGCGAAAGTGTCACGTCGGTTCTCAAAGATATTGACTACACAGGGTCGTGGGAGTTGGAGTGGTGGAGCGTGTATTCCGCTAACACCCTGGCAATGGACGATTACCGTGACGGGCGTGTCTTCTTTGTGGGTGATAGTGCACATATCGTTCCGATCTTTGGGGTTCGTGGTCTGAACAACGGCCTTGCCGATGCCGCTAATATCGGCTGGAAACTGGGCTGGGTTCTGAACGGCAAGGCTGGCGAAGCGTTACTCGACAGCTACTCGCCAGAACGGCGGGGGGCAACGTTCGACGTTTTTGCAAATGCATCAAAGAGCGCGCGTTTCATGACTCCGAATAGCCATGGCTGGAGACTGATGCGCGACGCGACACTCTCGCTTGCGCTGACCCATCCTTTCGCAGGAGAGCTTGCCAACCCACGGCAGATGACAGCCTTTACTTATAGCGAAAGTCCAGCCACACTCGCTGAGGACCCATCTTTTATTGGAGGTCCTGGTGTTGGTGCGCTGATGCCCGAGTCGCAAATGGACGGCGATTTTCTTTCTGATCGACTGGGAAAAGGGTTCACCGCCCTGTGCTTTGATGAGGATTTGGCGCAGCAGATCGTAACTGCTTGTGCCTCAGATAACTCGCTGACCGTCTTGTCGCTAGCGCATCCATCGGCAGTGTCCGATAAGTTCGCGGCAGATGCCCGCTCCGTGTATCTGGTGCGTCCAGACATGCACATTGCCGGACGCTGGCACGAGGCAACGGCAGAGGTTGTCATCGAAGGATATCACTCAGTCACATTCCGGAAAGGAGTACTGTAATGAACCACGCAGATTTGGAAAATATTTACGCAGCGCTGGCCCGTAAGATCGACGAAGTAGGGGAGGCGCAGAGCGAACTATTTCTCGCCAAGCTCGTCCTGTTATTGGCGCACAACAACGGTGACGCAGAGGAGGTACTGGAGTGCATTGACGGCGCATCCGCATCACTTGTCACAAACAATTAATCCAAGGGGAAATCCCGAGGAGTAGTGCGCATGACTAGCAAAATAACTCTTAGTGGACTGACCCAGGCCGCTACCTCGGTTGGCACCTCCGCAGGTTATATGCCCGGCTTTGGCAATGAATTCGAGACTGAGGCGCTGCCAGGTGCATTGCCACACGGCATGAACTCCCCGCAGAAGGTTAACTATGGGCTGTATGGCGAGCAGTTGTCGGGTACCGCTTTCACTGCGCCTGCGCATCAAAACGAACGTACGTGGTGTTATCGTATCTGGCCTTCGGTGAAACATTCGAGCCGCTATACTAAGATCGATGTTCCGTACTGGAAGTCGGCGCCACATATCCTGCCAGATGTGACTTCACTTGGTCAGTATCGCTGGGATCCGGTTCCTCACACGGAAGAAAAACTTAACTGGATAACCGGTATGCGTACCATGACCACTGCAGGGGATGTTAATACGCAGGTCGGCATGGCGAGCCATATTTATCTTGCTACCGAGAGTATGACGGACGACTACTTTTTCTCAGCCGATAGTGAGTTGTTGGTGGTGCCACAGGAAGGGCGGCTGCGTTTTGCTACTGAACTTGGGATTATCGACATTGCACCCAAGGAGATTGCGATTATTCCTCGCGGCTTGGTTTATCGCGTTGAGGTGCTCGAAGGCCCGGCACGCGGTTTCGTCTGCGAGAACTACGGGCAGAAGTTTGAGCTACCGGGTCGCGGGCCGATCGGGGCAAACTGCATGGCCAACCGTCGGGACTTCAAATCGCCGGTTGCGGCTTTTGAAGATCGCGATGCGCCTTCGACAGTCACTGTGAAATGGTGCGGCCAGTTTCATCGCTGCGAGATTGACCATTCGCCTCTGGACGTGGTCGCATGGCACGGTAATTATGCGCCTGTGAAATATGATCTTCGCACTTATTGCCCGGTGGGCTCGATTCTGTTTGATCACCCCGACCCGTCAATTTTCACTGTGTTGACCGCCGCTTCGGGGGTTGAAGGCACGGCCAATATCGACTTTGTGCTGTTCCGCGAGCGCTGGATGGTGGCCGAAGATACCTTCCGTCCACCCTGGTATCATAAGAACATCATGTCCGAGCTAATGGGCAATATTTATGGCCAGTACGATGCCAAGCCGCAGGGTTTTGCGCCGGGCGGCATGAGCCTGCATAATATGATGCTGCCGCATGGGCCGGACCGTAATGCCTTTGAAGGGGCGTCAAATGCGAACCTCAAGCCCGAGAAGTTGGATAATACGATGTCCTTCATGTTCGAAACACGTTTCCCGCAACATCTAACGGAATTTGCTGCAAAGGAGGCGCCGCTTCAGGACAATTACATCGACTGCTGGAAGGACATCGAGAAAAAATTCGATGGCACGCCGGGTAAGAAGTGAAAGTCGTATATAGATGAATAGTGTTAAAGAAACAGAAACGCTTAATGAAATAGATGCTCTGTCTGCCGTATCGGGCTGTCTGGAGAAAATCGGCAGCACTGAGTTCAATAAGGCGTTTATCGACCTTGCAACAGGGCCGTTAGGTGCTGATCAATGCATGGTCTTTTCCTATGGCCCCAGGAGACCGCGCTGCTTCCTTTCATACAACGATCGTCCGAAGGGCCACGCACGTTGTTTGGCGGCAAAATATATCCTTCACGGTTACATCAGCGACCCAATTCAAGCTTACATGCAAACCATACCTGAGCCCAGCGGGATCGAGATTGTGCCGCTGGATGCGCTAAGGGGCGACATGAGCGACGAATATTGGAAGGAGTATTTCGAGGCACCAGGGTTGGTCGATAAGATAGACGTCCTGGCCAGCCAAAATGGACTTCATCTGAGCTTCAATTTTTACCGATATGAAGAAAGCGGACCTTACGGCACCGCCATCAGGAAAAGATTCGAGACATTAGGCAAGGTTGCCGCACAATTAGCCCTACTGCACTATCAATCGTCAGTTGATCACGCACTCGAAGATCCCCTACAAACGCTCTCCGAACGCGAGCAGGAAGTTTGCAGGTGGATATTGAAGGGGCTGACAACCGATGCCATCGCTAACGAAATGGATGTCAGTGCTAATACAATTGCGACGTTTCGCAAACGTGCCTACGACAAGCTATCGATCAATTCCAAAACTGCGCTCTTTGCCCTCTGCAGACAGTAGTTTCTGCACTCACGGGCATCTAAATCGATTCCATAATAATGGCGATGAGTGCTATTGTAGAAATTAATGGGTCTTCTCTTTTTGGTTTGATTGTCTTTCGGATTACCGCGGCTGCGGTGGATGGGGGAGAAGGCTCACCAAGTAACAATCGCGTAAACCCGGACGGGTATTAAACGCCCCTCGCTTACGCAAAGCGTTACAGTGCACTTGCAAAGGCAAAGGTTCCCCATGAAATTTTCACCAACAGTACTTTTCACAACAATGCTACTTCTGGCCCCAGGCGTGTCATTGGCTGACAACAGTGTAAGTGTTAGCTGCTCTGGAAATGGATCAGCCGTAGCTTCTTCTGCAGGCAGTTACGCTAGCGTTAATTGTTCCGGTCAATCAGCCGCCATGCCACGTGGCGTTCCAGTAACGAAGAAATTCAAACTGCAAAACTATTCCACACTATCCGTATCCGGAACTTACAACCTGATTGCTAAGTTGGGTTCTGAAAATTCCGTAACAATCACGGGTGATTCTAACTATTTAGCTAAAAATGAACCGACTGTTCGCGACGCTGGCTTACAAATTAGCGGACCGGGCAACGGCGAATCGTCCTATGACATTGTTGTTTTGGCCACATCACTGGAAAAAGTACGTTTATCCGGAGCCGGAAATGCTGAAGTCACTGGTTACTTCCCATCGGGGTTATCTCTCAAGGTAAGCGGCGCAGGTAATACCAAACTTGATGTTGCTACCGAGCAGAGCATTCACATTCAGCGTAGCGGAGCAGGAACTATTTCAGGGGCTGGCAGTGCGGCTTCTTTACAACTAGAGGCGTCAGGAGCAGGCGCTGTTAACCTTCGAAATCTGAAAGTGAAGAACGCATCTATCGAAATATCCGGAGCTGTTTCACTCTCAATTTGTGCTTCTCAATCCGCCACTGGCACCATCACCGGAGCCTCATCAGCGAAGGTATATTGCGAGCCAGCCGAGAGAGCTATCAGCACTAAGGGCAGTTCTTCGGTGAGATACCGCTAACGGTGCGCTTTACTAATTGCTTCGCTCTCGTCGCAAAAAAAAATCCCCTGAAGCAAGGCCTTAATTGTCTCAGAATCAGAGATAGGAGCAGACATGAAAATCTCAATTCAAACAGAAATAGATGCGACAATACATGATGTTTGGAATGCGTGGGTAACACCAGAAGATATTATAGATTGGAACTTTTCAACAGATGAATGGTGCTGTCCTTCAGCAAAACTTAATCTTGTCGTAGGTGGTAGATTTAACTATCGAATGGAAGCAAAAGATGGTTCGGTGGGATTCGATTTTGAAGGAGAGTTCACCGCAATAGACCCGTATAAGACTATTCATTACAAGTTAGAAGATGACCGCAAGGTTATAGTGGAATTTATAGAATCTGAAAACCGCACAAAAGTGATCGAAACATTTGATGCTGAAGATGAGAATTCTGCGCAGCAGCAACGTCAAGGTTGGCTGGGCATCCTGAATAATTTTAAAGCGCATGTTGAAAATAAAGGCGCCTAATTAGGCGACAAGCAAGGACGCGCTCCGCTTAGCTGAAATTTTGTTTATAGTTACTCCGTCCCCAACGTCTGCTTTGTAATGGGTCAAAAGTTCTCCCTGAATGAGATAAAACAACCCACCCCCTGAATCCTGCGTATAGATTAGAAACTCTGCTTCATTATAAAAAGATACTACTCAGTATCATTCAGTTAGTGGGTAGTTTTTAACCCGATTTCTTCGGCTTCAAAAATATAGTTATTAAAAATCAATTAATTGGTAAATGGCATATAACTTGTATTATTTTTTCTACATAAGAAGCGTGAATGTTAATTTTAGCTAAGATTTTAAGGCTTGATATCTGCTGTAAAGCATTCATATGAGATAAGCAGAAGTTGTTAGGTAGCTGGAACTAAAAAGTGTTTGTTATTCCACTACTGACGATAAAGTCGCTGATAGTGAAAACAACTGTTTACATTTGCTATTAGCAACGGGAGGTCAAGATGTCCAGAATCGCCGATTACACGATCATCAAATCAGGCAGCTTTGGTTTCGGAGCGGCATTGGTGACACATACATTTCAGATAAACCTTCCCGATGGTTTTCATGGCGGATCGCGCTGCATTCTGTCATTCAACATCGGCGGCATCAAGGGTGACGACGATACGCTGAAGCTGCGCGTGCACATCAACGGCACGCTGGTCTATTCGTACAAATCGTCAGCCGATATCCATGGCTTCTCGACGGTGCAACAGGTGGTCTCGGGTGGAATCTTTAACGTCAGTGGCCAGAACGAGATCGTGTTCTCGCGTGCCTCCGGATTTGGCCACGCCAAGTTGTCCGACGTAGTAATGCTGAGCCAGGTCGACACCAGCCTGATGCGTAGCGTGCAAATCGATGATGGCGGCAATATCTTTGCCGGCGGCAATGGCGTCGATGGCGATTTGGTGCTGCGCTCCAAACGCGGCAGCGATCGCATTCGCCTCGACGCCGACGGCGCCAATGCCTGGATGGGTGGCAACGGCGCCGACGGCGACCTGGTCATGTTCCGCAGCGACGGCGACAACAAGACGCTGGCTGGCGCCACCGTGCACATCAATGGTGACAGCGGCGACGTCCGGCTTGGCGCGAATGGCGTTAACGGCGATCTGGCACTGTTTCCCAGCCATGTCTCGGGTATCTCATCAGCCTTGAGTAAGGCTTCGATCCGCCTCGACGGTTTCAACGCCAGGCTCACCGTAGGCGGGGGCGGCGGAGCCGAGGTCGGCAACTCGCGTGACGGCGAGGTCTACGTGCGCGGCGGTGCCGACAAGTACTCGCGAATTCAGCTGCGCGGGTCGTCGGCCGAGGTGCGCGCGGGCGGCGGCGGTGCTGACGGCAGGATGCTCCTGCGCTCGGCGACCCAGGAAAACCGGATTCGGCTCGACGCCAAGCCCGCTCGCATCCTGGTCGGCGGAGGAAGCGTCGGCCAGGCCACCATTCATCTGGACGGCGAGACCGGTGAGATCACCGCAAAGGGCGAAGTCGCGGCCGCCAGCTTTGTCGCAGCCGGAACCCTGCTCGACGTTCCCGACTATGTGCTGGAAGCGGACTATGCGTTGATGTCGCCAGAGGAACTTCGTGACTTCGTGACTCGTGAGAAGAAGCTGCCGCGCTTGCCGGGTGCCGCGCAGGTCCAGCGCGAAGGCGTCGACCTCGGCCGCTTTCAGATGCAGCTACTCGAGAAGATCGAGGAGTTGACGCTTTACATGCTGGATCAGCATCGTACGATCAAGTCGCTTCAGGATCGCATCGATGCGCTCGAAGCGAATCCGAGGACTTGATCCACTCCAGATCCTTTGCACTTACATAAGTGTTACCCTATTTTCAGGAAATGGCATCCTAATTAGGCGGCAAGTCCCTTGTTTATTCAGGCCGGTTAAGCTGGTTATTTCAACCACACGACTTTAAACTGATTACCTGACGTAACAGGGGGGGATACATTATGGATAGCGAGAAAAAGCAGCACAGCGCCTCGGTTGAGGGCCTTTATATCGGCGAGCTATCGACCATAGGCCCGGGGAATACGGCCACGGGGATTTTTAAAATGCCCTCGGACAAAACCCATCAGGTCGGTGAGTTAGGACTGAATGGCGATATTCAGGTGGATAAACGGGTACACGGTGGCCCGGAAAAAGCGATTTATCATTACCCGGCAGAAAATTACGCGGTGCTGCAGCAGGCCTTGCCTCATCTGAGTGTGAGTTTTCAGCCCGGCTCTATTGGTGAAAATATATCGACACAGGGTCTACTGGATACCGACGTACATATCGGTGATACCTTTCGGCTTGGCAGTGCCATCGTTCAGGTGTCTCAGCCACGTCGTCCCTGTTGGAAAGTGAATCATAAATATGGCAATGCACATATCGCCTCCGTGATCATGTCAGAAGCGATCTCAGGGTGGTACTACCGGGTATTAGAAACCGGACAGCTGCGCCGTGGAGATTCAATCGAATTACTCGATCGACTGGATAACAGTATTCCGGTCGCTAATGTCTGGCAGATATTTATGCAACGTTTAGTGAAACAAGCGGAGCACTCCACCACTAGCGGGCATACAACTCTTGCTAAGATTCCCGGCCTTTCAGATGAATGGCGCTTTGAATAGGCCGCGACAGGCTTAGTTCTGTTCAAGCTGTTTCAAAGTACACAAACTCACCATAGTTCTGTGCTTTGACGTAGCAAACAGCCTTGCCTGTTTTATCTTCATTCCCGCTTGATCTTAGTCAGCGTAAGCCGCCGTCCTTCAGTGTACGAGAATCGGAAGTGGCCCTCCACTAATACAGTTTCGCCCAAAAAAAGAGCCACTCTCTCGTGTGGAAATACCTCGACACGATTCAAATCTTCGTCCTCTATCCAGTAGTGTAGCGGTGCCTCGAAGCGACGAACTATGCCCCGGGTAATCACATCAGTGTTATCGAAGCTGGCAGCACTCTCTGTTAGCATCGCTAAAGACACTTGCTTAGGCTTCTCAACATTGCCACAGCCCACAAGGATGAGCGCGGTAAGAAGCACTGGCAGCAAAGAGGTAATAGGTTTCCGGTAATGTCTCATTGCGCCGACCTCTGCAGTTAGCCAGTGATGGTAGTAATAAAAGAAGTGAGCTTACGCCATTTTCATGCATAACCTAAAGTCGTCCGTCTAGAGCTAGTCTGCGGCGAACCGAAAAATTGTATAGGTAGGTCAGGATGGGTTTGAGGATTGGCAGTCCAATTAACCACCCTAGCGGGCGTAAGCGCGGTACTCTATGCATTAACAGCACATAGGCATCAATACCGTTATGAAATTGGCCGCTTGCATCTTCAACGTGCAGCGACAATATTGCGTCACGAGGCACTACGCCACGTGCAAGCAAGTGCTCATGGTGAGTATTTACATCGAGCCAAATCACACCCTCAGCCGTTTTTTGCCATGACTCATAGCGTTGGCGCTCACGCCGACAGAGTGGACAGGCAGCGTCGTAATATACCTTGAGTTGAGTTGTATCTTGTTTCGTCATTTATCTGCTGCTGGTATCTTAAGGGCGATCATTATGCTCTCGTAAAATCCTAAGCTTGCTTAGCAGGCAAACTGCGAGTCAAGCAAGACTGGTATAATTATTAAAGCGACTAGTTTCTACTACTCTAACCTGCAAGGGTATCGGTCGCACCTGTATACCTCAGAATTTTTCTGCCATTTCCCAGGCATCATCGACATCTATAGCCAATAACGTACAGTGCTTTCTAACATGTTATGATATCAGAGAGCTGTTGCTTCGATTTTAAAAAAGGAAGTCACTGGTCTGATTACCAGATAAGTTTATCCATTTGGAGTAAGTAAGGTGCAACATCTTTATATGTATGAATCACATTAATGAAGGTTTTTTACGTTGGAATGGAAAAAAGAGTCTAATTATGTAATCCATGAGTCTGGGTTTACGGTTATCGTAGAAGAGGGTTCTTTCAATGAGCCAACCACAATCCGGATTAAACAGGCTGATGGGTTTAGTGCAATAGAACAGGCGAAGTTGCTCAGGCAAGGTATAGAGTTTGGCAGCTCAAAAACAGCGGTAGACACTAAGCGCATGGCACCTCGGGAAAACAGCGGTCCAATAATAACTGTCAAGAAGTCACGCAAAACACGTAAACCCGGACCAACCGAATAAAATTAAATGCAGGTCCCTCCGCAGTTCACATCAGATAGATATGCCGCTTAACCCTTGGACAGGCATTTCAGCCCGATTGGTCGTCATATGCCGGTGTTGTATTTGCTGCTGATGTCCCACATCACGTTAGATGCGTTCGTTTTCGCTGACTTTAGTAATTCAATAATTGGCAAGGCACGTTTGGAGAGGCTTACTGGCGGTTCGTCGTCATCAGTTTGCTCGGAATCTTGCAGTTCAGCCAGATGTTTGTTCTCTGCGAGTGCGTCCTCAAGTCGTTTCAATGAAGCCGGGATATCTACTGCTAACAGGGTGCCGGGCACATGGCCACTGTGCCCCATTAATTTAAGAAGGGTGACCGCCTGATCGCCGAACATGGTTATGTTCGCGCAGCCAGGGCATGAAAAGGTAATAAGCATAATGACGCCCTCTGTGTTGAATGTGCTTCATATAAATGTCAGGTGCATTTTTTTTGCAAAATCCAGATAAGAATACAACATCTAACTTGCCAACAGTGGATAGACAAGGTTGATCTCAGTGATATTTTTCCGTGCGCTTTTATCTGCAAGTTGCATATATTCGGAAATGACTTGAGCAGGCAATGCACCTATGACATTTTCTAAATCGACCAATGTTATACCTTGGCGGATTAAGAAGTTTATATAAGTATAACGAACAGACTCCGCCGAAATGCAATCACTGTCTATAATTTGTGCGTCAAAAGCTGCGCAGTTAATCAGTGAGATAGCTTCGCTTTGAGTAATATCAACATCGATATTATTGTTCATGAGCTCTGCCAGCTTTTTTGAAATAGGCAACTGCCTACTTGGCGAGCCAGGTACATCAAAGTGACTGTCAGCGGTATTTATTTCAGTAGTTGATAAATTACATATTTCACTCAGTGACAATCCTTGGAGCAGGGCAGTTATCACAAGCTGTCCCTTTGAGCTACTGGCGTCTAGCAGCCTTTGCAACTCGTTTAACGTTAGCTCTCTGACACCTTCTTGAGTAATCGCCTGAGTGATCGACCTGCTGTTTCTGTTTTCAAGTTTATCGACAGTATCCTGGCGAATGTTTAAGCTCGGCTCATTACTGCGAATACGGGACCAACTTGCAAACGCAGGATTTCCTGCACCATTGTCACTTTTTAAAAACTCAAATAACCAAATAGCCAGCAAGCCAAGTAATAATGATACAGCAAGTACAATACCTGTATTTTGATAATAGTCAGGGCGTATTGGCGAATTGGGTTTGAACGCGGGTTCTATCACTTGAAACTGTGGGTATTTTTCACGTTGAATGACGGCTATTTGAGTAAGGCGGCTTTGTATTGCACGATAACTCTCTTCTAGCTGTGTTAAATCTTCAACAAGCGCTTCATGCTCAAAAAAGCGCCGGGTAAATTCAGTAGCAATTTGTTTATACTGCTCAATCTCCTGCCTTAGTTCAATAGCTGCTTGATGTGCTGCAGCGTAATCTTGCTCAGCTTCACTTAATACTATATTTTGGCCACCAATTTTTTGTTGAAGAATTTCTTGTTTCAATTTATTTAACTGTTCAGGTACCACTCTTAAATTGGGTTGTAATGCCATATATTGACGGGTATAACGTCGATCAAGCTCAGTTAACTGCTCACTTAGTTCCTGGGCTCTTTTTTCCAAGTTAGCCAAACTTCTTTTATCGGCATCTGGTACAACCGGCAGCCCGCTACTAATGGCTTGTTTTACCGCCGCTAATCTTGCTCTTGCATTGATCTCGGCTTCTTCGGCGGTATTTAAAGCACTTGTCAGGCCATTGAGTCGTGCAGAAACTTGGTTCTCATCCCTGCCTGCCGATAAAATACTATGTTGATTACGAAAGGAATCAATCTGATTACGTTTTTGATCAACCTTTTCACCCAATAATTCAAATTGTTGCTGTAAAGCATTAGTCGTTTCAGCAGTGTCTTTTTGAATCTGTTGCAGACGTTGGGTTTCGTATTGGTCAATCAGGGTGTTGAGAAACAGAGCCAAAAAACCTGGGTTTTCACCCTCGGCAACCAATTTAATCAAGTTTGTTTCTGCTACTAAACTCACAGAAAGCATATTACGTAAGCTTATCGTGTCAGGAATGTCGTCACTCTCAAGAGAGGAAAGTGCCTCTCTGGTTGACGTAAGAAGAGACTGCCCGGTTAAAACATTACCTTGAATGGCAACATGCTGAACATTAATCTCTTCAATTTGCTGGTCTATTGGGGAAGGTGCGACCGTTAATAAGGTAACATTAGTTTGATAAATAGCCGGCTGTGAGAAAACATAAATTAAACCAATAATGGCAGCTAAAATAAAAGTCGTAACAAAAATACGAAAACGCCTTGAAGAATACCACGGGTATATGGGCTCAGCCGCAAGTGGTGTTGTAGCTCCATGTGTTAGCACTTCAATGTAGGGTAGATTCTGATTTTCCATTAGAATAAAGCTTCCATGATGAATGTTGCACTGATTATATGAAATTCCCTAGTACCTTTACGGCTCTCTACCTGACTTAAGGCGCCAAACCTTAACATGACGCTGTTGAGCTTTTTAAGCTTTGAATACCTAACAGGTTTTTCGCTGTCGACTACTAAATGCAGTAATAATAGAAGCAGGCTATTTTATTAATTTCACCTTGCCCATCATATTTTGGCACATCTTATATCTCGCAAGAAAAAATTCTCCTAAGCTAATATTTATGTACATTAATAATGTTACACGCAATTAAAATGAGCTTCTCTTAAATTTTTTTGAGAACATTTTTTATCCAAAAAAACAGCCTGAAGCTGCTACCTCTCACCTTCCATTATGAGTGGTGGCCCGATGGTCTGAAGCCCCTGCCAGCTCATACCTGATCTCGTAGTTTGCACTTCTGATAAAAACAATATCTGATTGTAGTTAAGATTATTGGCTATATTGATGAGGTTAACGATCGGCATGCAATGACTTTTAGCCTACTAATTAAAGCATTAAGATGATCACGAAAAGGAGGGGTAAAGTATGTGCGGTAGATTAAATATCGGTGACGAACAAGTTGTTGTCGCGCTGCATGAAGACCTGCAGATCCAGCTGTTCGCAGATACACCCATCTACAGTCACTTTATCCGTGCCACACAAAACGTCAGTATCGTCCGCCAAAAGCAGGGCGTGCGTCGAATGGACAACGCAATCTGGTGGTTACTGCTAGAGCCATCTGCTACAGGCTTTAAACCATCAAGATATACCTCGTTTAACACCCGTTACGACAAACTCAACGTTAAAGGCTCTGCCGGTTATCAAGCTTATCGGCACAGCCGCTGCGTAATACCCGCAAAAGGGTTTGGTGAAACCGAATACGTCAATGGTAAACCCATGCACTATCATGACCTGATAGCTAAAGACGGTGGTTTGCTGCTGGGCGGTTTATGTCGGGAGTGGAAGAACCGGCAAACAGGCAAGATAGCTTTGTCTTGCTCGGTCATTACATTGCCACCGCATCCAAAGCTGAGCAAGATTCACACTAAAGCCTCGCCACTTTTACTACCACCAGAGCCTGAAATAATAAATGCCTGGCTAGACGAGTGCATGACCAATCCTGCCATGTTTGACGATCTGTTAAAACCGAGAATACCTGTCGATTTAATCGCTCAGCAGATTGATAAGCCCAGTAGTTACCAGCCAATAGCTGAAGCATTTAGTATATTGGCTGATAATTAATGACGAGATGTTTCTTTCATTGAAACAAGAATTTAACAACCTTATGCTGAGTCTGGAGCGAACATAGGGATATTATTAAATATCCTTGGTGAGTCTTATGCCAGAAAACATCCAACGTTGTTCCGGGAAATAAAAATTTCGGTAACTATGTCGGTAATGATTCAGTGGTGTCGCAATACACCCGCCTTTGAGAACGAATTGATGACACATAAATTTACCGTTATATTCTTCGACCATGCCTGAAAAAGGTCGAAAACCTGGGTAAGGTGAGTAGTGGCTGCTTGTCCAAAACCAAAGTTGAGCGGTGATCTGGTTGGTGTCGTTCGCATGAAATAATTGTGCGCTGCTGTGCTTGCCAGTATTTATGTTTTCAGTATTGTTCAGAAATTGCTCTGCTTCAAACTCAGTCGGCAATCGACAACCTTTCCATGCTGCAAAAGCATCGGCCTCAAAATAACTAATATGTGCTACCGGCTTGTTCAAATCTAATCGCTGTACGCCGTGCAGAGTAAATTCTAATAAGCCTTCTTTTTTATCGTCACGCCAGTACAGGGGGCGCTTGATCTGGTGTTTATTTTTCCAGTCCCAGCCAAGGCTAAGCCATAGTTTGTGGTTGTTATAGTCTTTACTGTTAATGAACTCCAGGTATTCACCATTGCTCACCAATCTCTCTGAAATAGCATACTTATGCAAATAGGCAGTGTGTTTAGGTCGTTCGTTATCAAATGAAAACTCAGTGCCTTGATGACCTATTTGATAAGTTCCCTCGTGAAAACGGCTCCACGCTGCTAGCGGCTTATCGGCTTCAGGTAAGGCTGTAGCAGAATATTTAACCTCAATTGGATTCATGCCAAGGATGTATTTGATATCCATTAACAACAACTCTTGGTGTTGCTGTTCGTGGTGCAATCCTAAAATTAATAACTCTCTGGTTTCTACAGTAATTTTATGATTTTCCAGAAAAGTAAGCATATTCTCATCGACATATTTTCGATAGGCGTAGACTTCTTCGACGCTGGGTCTGGAAAGTTGCCCTCGCTCTCCTTGAATCCAGTGCTCGCCTGCAGCCTTGTAGTAAGAGTTAAATAAAACTGCGTATTGCTGATTAAAGCGTTGGTAGCCAGGAAGATTTTTGCACAGGATAAGTTCCTCAAAAAACCAGCTGATATGCGCCAGATGCCATTTGGGCGGACTAACCTCAGGTACTGGTTGCACAACGAAATCTTCAGTGGCAAGTCGACAACAGATATCCTCGGATTGTCGCCGGACAGATAGGTATTCTTCAATTAATTTCATAGCGTTAAACCAGTTCGGGGTTGGTTATCATTTCAACTAAAGCCGGATCTGGGGGCTTAATGGCTTCACCAATAACTTTACTCAACTCTTTTAGTTCTATCACCTTTACTCCCATTGCACCACATCGCTGGACATAGGCCGAAAAACCAGAGGTGGGTAAATCAGACTCTGCCCGATCGGCTGATGCGGCTGGCATTGATATCGCTTAAAGCTTCACAAATAGAAGCAGAATTAATGCCGTAATAACGCTGATAGTCGCGTGCAAAATAACGCAGCAACGACCGTGTTTAGTGGTATTCACCATAATGATTACATAACATAATTCTGAACATTTGTTCAAGAATTGCTTGAGCGATCGTTCAGGTATGGTTATAGTCTTCCCCATTAACTGAAATCCCCGCTGCCGCATCACTGATGCGTAAGTTGCCTGTCATTTTAGTTGAAGAGAAATTAAACCATCGATAAATAGGAAGAGAAAAAAACTATGCCCGTCATTCGCAACGCAATTTCTGAAGGGACTTTACGAGATAAAACACAACGCCTCAGAGTAGAGGGCAGCACTTCATTAAACAAGCCACTGCAGCGTTCTTTAGCGCAACTTTTATGCATGGCTTGTCTTCTCGGTGCAGTGATGGGTGTTGTATTTATAGTCATTCAGCCTTTGTTTGGAATGGCTACATTAACAAGTCGGCATGCGGCGGCGTATCAGCAACTTGGTAACTGGAGTAGCGTAGCGGCCGTGAGCATTGCCTGGACTGCTCATTTGGCCGTATCTGTGTTTTATGGCTTTTTGAGTGGTGTCGTTATTCTGAGCACTGCGCGATTGGCATTGGTTGCACTGTTTACTTTAGTCTTCTCATGGCTGACAACGATCATAGCGCCGCCCGCCAATGCAATGATCGTACAGTTGGTTTCTTTTCAGCATATTAAGGTTAACCAGTTGCCCGGCTTCAACTTCAGTCTGGATGTTAAGTTTGTGCTGCATTTGGTATTTTTTGCCGCAATTAGTGCTGCGTTGTATGTCTACAAGAAAAGGGTTAATAGGCTCAATGATCAGTAATCGTTGATAAAAACGCCAACGATTGATTCACCTTTTCAAACATCATTTCTCGAAAGGCACTTAGACGGGCTGAAACCAGTTTGCGATCTGCCCATAGCAAATTTCCTTACAAGTAACGTAAGAGAAACGAATTTAATTCAGAGTCTTAATAAATATATGAACGATCGGTCAAAAACATATTGAACGATCGTTCAGTTTTGTTTACAGTAGTTTCAACTTTAAGGAACTACCGTTCTTATCGAATAAAACATCACTGACTCTAATAGGATAGCAATATGCTTAAGTTATATTTTCATCAAACGCCAAACCCCATGAAAGTTGCTCTTTACCTTGAAGAGGCAGGTTTGCCTTACGAATTGATCCCGGTAGATACGATGAAAGGTGAACAACATACACCGGAATACCGTGCAATTAACCCAAATGGTAAAACACCGGCAATTGAAGACGACGGCAAACGTGTCTTTGATTCGACTGCTATTTTAATGTACCTATCTGAAAAAACAGGACTATTAGCGGGTAAAGCAGAAGATCGTAGTGAAATGATGTCGTGGTTGATGTTTTTAGCAACAGGTTTAGGTCCGTTTTCAGGTCAATCTGTTCACTTCAGACATAAAGCACCAGAGCAAGTGCCTTATGCGATCAATCGCTACCTGCGTGAAGCTGAACGTCATTATGAAGTGCTGGAAACACACATGGAAGGACGTGACTATATAGTGGGTGATGAATATTCAATTGCAGATATTTCAGCATGGGGTTGGATTGATAAAGCAATGCCAGTGTTAGGCGGGGAAGGTTTAGAAAACTATCCGAACTTAAAACGTTGGTTTGCCAGCGTCAATGCTCGTCCTGCCGTAGAAAGAGCACGAAACATCGATAAAGACATTGAATTTAAGACAGACTTTGACGAAGAGGCAGCACGCGCACTCTACCCGCAAAACTTTGATAAAAAAGCCTAATAGGCTTACAGCATAAGCTTAGGAGTGATGAGAGTGGAAATCCGATACACACCACCAAAGGTCTGGACTCATGATGCCGAAAGTGGCGGTAAATGGGCAAATGTTAACCGTCCGGTTTCAGGCGCGACCTATGAAAAAGCATTACCTGTTGGTGAGCATGCTTTGCAATTGTACTCAATGGGCACGCCTAATGGCCAAAAAATCACCATCATGTTGGAAGAGTTATTAGCACTCGGTAAGAATGCGGAATACGATGCCCACATGATCAAAATAGGTGAGGGTGAGCAATTTTCATCAGGCTTTGTGGATATTAACCCTAACTCTAAAATTCCAGCTTTAGTTGATTACTCCAGCCAGAATGCTGAACCTATTTTTGAATCGGCTTCAATTTTAGTTTATCTTGCTGAAAAATTTGCTGCATTTCTTCCTGAAAAAGGCATTAAACGTACTCAAGTCTTCAACTGGCTATTCTGGTTACACGGTTCTGCTCCCTATTTAGGCGGTGGTTTCGGTCATTTCTATTCTTACGCGCCAGAGAAATTTGAATATTCAATTAATCGTTTTACGATGGAAACTAAGCGCCAGTTAGATGTATTAGATAAGCAACTGGCGAAAAATGAATTTATCGCAGGGGATGAACTCAGTATTGCGGACATCGCAACCTGGCCTTGGTACGGCAACTTAATTCTGGGTAATCTTTACGATGCGAAAGAATTTCTTCAGGTGGAAGATTACACACATATTCAACGTTGGGCGAAAGCCATGTTAGCGCGTCCAGCAGTCCAGCGAGGTCGTATTATCAACCGGGATTGGGGGGATGAGTGGGAACAACTCGAAAATCGCCATTGCGCTGAAGATATCGATAAAGTACTGGCGCTAAAGCCAGAATAACTTTTTCGGTTCAGGATAAGCGGCAATTAAAAACCTAGTAACGTCATTGTTACCAGGTTTTTGTTCTTTTAAGAAAAAGGTTAAGGCAACAGTTTTTAAGGCAATAATCATGAGTAAACAAGCAAAGTTTAATCGCGATGAAGTGATCGAAAAAGCAAAGAATCTTTATTGGGAAAAGGGATATCACGCAACCTCAATGAGAAATCTACAAGATGTGGTTGATATGCGTCCCGGCAGTATTTATGCGGCTTTTGGTAGTAAAGATAATTTGTTTAAAGAAGCGTTAAATCGTTATGCCGAGACAAGTGCTGAGAATCTTGCCGACAGTATGGCGCAAGAAACAACCGCACTTGGAGGATTGAAACGATTCCTGCGTAATGTGACTATTTGTAATAAAGGCACTGCGCCAAGTGGCATGTGTATGATTGTTAAAAGTGTCGCTGAACTAACGCAAAACGATAGCCCGGATTTACTTGCTCAGGCAAAGGGCATTTTACAAACTATAGAGGCGTCTTTTGCTAACATTTTCCAACAAGCCATCAATAATGGTGAAGTCAGCACACAGAAGAGTCCGGCTGAATTAGCGCGTTACTTCCAGGTTCAGCTCATAGGCTTAAGAACTTATGCCCAAGTAACCAATGATATTAATGCAGTAGAAAAGTTCATTGACGATATATTTAAAGAGCTGCACTAATACAATTCTAATTAATCTAATACGTTGGCTCCCAATGAAAGCTAACGATATTTCTCACCTATCTTGTTTTTACTACTAGCAGATGTGCTGCCGAATCCTTCTCTGGCTTGTTTGTACTTCCTCGCCTGGCGCCTACTGCCACTGACACACAGAGCCGCTTGCAGATTCGTTCAGATAAAGTTGAGCGATCGTTCATTATTGTTTATAGTGTGACCAGGGTAAGCGCTGATGCGAACCGAGCAAAGTTCAGTAAGCTGTTACGAGGAGCAACACCGTGAACGATAAGAAGAGCGACAAGATTAAGGTAGATATTGTATCCGATGTTGTCTGTCCATGGTGCATCGTTGGCTATAAACGCCTGGAGGCCGCCATCAATGAACTGGGGCTGCAAGATAGGGTAGAAATTGAGTGGCAGCCGTTTGAACTGAACCCCGATATGTCCGGGCAAGGCGAGAACCTGCGCGCCCATGTGTTGCGCAAATACGGTGCCAAGCGCGACGACAGTGACAAAGCCCGCGCTAACATCAGTGCCCTGGGTGCTGAGTATGGGTTTACCTTTGATTATTTTGAAGAGATGAAGATCGTTAACACCCGTGATGCGCATCTGTTGCTGGATTTTGCCCATGAAGAGGGCTTGCAGCATCAGCTAAAACAGCGTTTGTTTGCCGCCTTCTTTTCGGAGCATAAGGATGTATCAGATCGCGCCGTCTTGCTGGCAGAGGCTCAGAGTGTCGGCCTGGATCCCGCAGCTGCGGCGTTAGCCTTGGATGATGCCGGGCGTCGTCGCCGCGTATTGAACCAAGAGGTTCAGTGGCAGCAACAGGGGATTACCGGGGTGCCAACAGTGATCTTCAACCGCAGCAGCGCGATGACCGGTGCGCACCCGCAGGGCACCTACAAAGATGTGCTGCGAAAGTTAGCAAGCCAGTAGCCACTCATTTCCTGGCGTGGTTGGTTTAATCATTGAGATACTAGTCTTCTTTTCGCTCAATTAAGTAGAAAGATGAGAGCAGCCGAAAGGCTGTTTTTTTTGTTATGGGAATTGGTTAGGGAGTTGGTTAAATAGCAGCTCTGCTAGGCTAGCGTTCCCCTCTCCAACGAAGCAATAATTGTAATACGTTTTACAGATCTGCCAATACTTGAGAATCATTGTTGGCTGGTAAGCGCCTTGATAACAACACTTTTGGCTAATACTTTTAACGCACCAGAAGTTGTTCACTGAAAAGTGAGACTTAATGCTTATCTCAATGTGAGGCTAAATGAGTCCTGATGAAAGACCATGATGATATCTTCGGCGAAAAGTACATGGACTTTCTTCGTAAGTTGATTGTGTTGTCTACAATTGATTAAGCATCACCAATCCGTAACGATGCCCGGCAAGATGTTTTTGCTTACAATGATATTTTTTACAAAATCAAATCCAGCCGACCGCATATGCTTCTGCTGATTCGGGCGCTATGTCACTAACTCCATATAGAGAATAATATGATTATCGAAAAGGGTGAAAAGATACATATCATGTATAGAGCACTTTACGAAAATTCGACCAGGCGTCATTTTTTGGGTGAGGTGCAGGTGGCAGAAGGTTCTGTCTGTCGTCTCGAAGGGTTTGTATTTGTATATGATCAAAAGACGACAGAGTTTGTACGCAAACCAGAAAAACGTATCACTATAATTGACATATCGGAGAGCGGTTACATCACGAATGTTATTGATCAGGAAGTTAATCTGGACAATGTGAGTTATAAATATTCGCAAGGTGTAGGGCTAATCGCTACCGACAATAATGGCTTTTCATTAAACATTAATGAGTTCGGAGCAAAAAGTTAATTAATAATAATTTGCGCCGCCTTGCATTGGCTGCACAAGGCTTGCTGCAGGCTCAGCCCTTTGGGCGTGGTTTGGCGGGCGCGCGTAACGCGATTAACCACCTGGGTTATGTACAGATTGATACTATATCGGTGGTGGAACGAGCACACCATCATGTTCTGTACTCCAGAGTACCTGGGTTCGAGCCCGCCATGACCCATCAACTGCTGCTCGAAAGAGACATTTTTGAGTACTGGTCACACGCGGCCGCTTTTTTACCCATCGCCGACTTTCGTTTCTCCTTACCCTACAAACATGCTATTAAAAGCGGCCAAATCCATTGGTATAAAACCCGTGATGAGAAGCTCATGAATGAGTTGTTGGCGCGTATACGTTCAGATGGGCCGCTTCGTTCCCGTGAGTTAGAAACTAACACAACAAAGCGTGCTGGCTGGTGGGACTGGAAACCTGCCAAGAAGGCACTCGAGCAGCTGTATATGCAAGGCGACCTGATGGTCAGCGACCGCGCGGGTTTCCAAAAAACATATGATCTAACCGAACGGGTACTGCCATCTCACGTCAATTTACACATGCCCGGCATGCAAGAGTTTGCAGCCCACATCGTTGATCAACAGTTGCGTTGCCATGGGGTTGTTTCACTCAAAGGGCTGACCTACCTGCGCCGCAACGCTGAACTGCGCAAAGCAGTAAAAGCCTTGGTCAACGAAAGGTTGGCACAACGTACTTTAGAGCAAGTGGAAGTGAACAGTGGCGAAGTTTTTATATTGGAAACGGGTGTGCTTGAACGCCCATTGCCTCGGTTAAACAACCGTCTGTTGATTCTTTCGCCATTCGACAACTGTGTTATTCAGCGCGAACGCCTCAAAACGCTGTTTCAATATGATTATCAGATTGAATGTTATGTCCCCGCAGCCAAACGCCAGTATGGCTACTTTTGCTTACCGTTACTTTACCGCGCTGAATTTATTGGCCGGATGGATTGTAAAGCGCATCGAAAAAACAGCCATTTAGAGATCAAATCACTCTATCTGGAACATCACGATTTTAACGAAGATTCAGTCCTTACTGCCTTTGTCGATGCCATCAGACAATTCTGTCATTTTCAACAATGTGACTCGGTGTCTGTGACTAATGCCTACCCAAAACACCTAACCCAACGTTTGCGCAGTGTGCTACAACCTTTAGGGTGACGCCAACAAAAAGGCATCACGCCGCCAGCAAGTAACAGACGCTCAGACTTTGCGATTGACCGCTGACGGGTTTATCTGCCATCAGAGATACTTGGGGCAATTTATGAAAAATCCGCATTATCTGTTCATCTTGCTAGCCAGTATGTTGCTGTCAGCCTGCGCCCAGTTCACACCTTATCGAACCGAAATGCCAGACCCAAAATCCGCCGAGTACGCGCCGTTCAAGTGCAAGGTGGACGATAGCCTGCCAAGTCTGGTGGATGAAAATATGCCCGGCACGGCCCTGGAACTCTGTGACAGTCCGACATCTGCCGGCTCGCATGCCATCCAGAATCGTTACTACCAGACCTGGGCTAATCCGAAGAAAATGAGCAGGAAAAAAGGGAACTACCACCTTTCTTTCGTCGAGTTTGATGATCAGGGCTGGTTCGCCGACCGCCGCCAGATGGAAGCGCTTTTTGAGCTCCTCAAGACGCTAGAGGAAAAGAACGACGGCTCTACACTGATTTACGTTTACGCACATGGGTGGAAGCATAACGCGAGTTCTTGCGACAACAATGTTGTTTGCTTTTCCAGACTGCTGGAGCGTACCGATCTATTACAGCGGATAAATTCAGACTGTGCCAGTCCCCCCAGAAACGTGGTCGGCGTCTACATTGGTTGGCGGGGGCTGCCCTTGGATGGTCCCCTTAACACTCTGCTGCCGAATGAGCGTTCATGCCAGCTGGCTAATGGCGACTTCTGTAGTGTGCCATAATGTAGCTGGCACTTGCCTGCAATCATTTGAAAACAAGAGGTAACAGTTTTGATTACTATTTCACAATTAACTGAGTTGTTAGGGTGGGTATCAGTACTCAATGTTGGCTATCTTTTACTAGCCACCATCATTCTTATGTTTATGAGGGGAGCTGTATCTTCGATTCATAGCAAGATGTTTAATATCGACGAAAAAGAAATGAGCGCTAAGTATTTCGATTTTTTGAGCCATTATAAGATAGCGACATTGGTTTTTATGGTTTCACCTTATATTGCTTTAAAAATTATGGGTTACTAACTAAGGGCTTAACAAGCCCTCAGGTTGATCATCTTACGCTGCGCTTTAATCGGTATACTGAATCGACACTCGTATGTAGATGTTATCTGCTATATGGCTCTGGGATTAAACTCCCGGCAGCCCGTGATTGCTGACTTCCAGATTGTCTTCGTTTTAATCCACCCGTTAGTGTTAAAATGCCCGGCTTCAACACTCATTTTGCGTCAAACGATCCCGGAAAAAATATTCAAATGGAAATCAAAGTAAATTTTTTAGACAATCTCAGACTCGAAGCCAAGTTTGATGATTTCACCGTCACCGCTGACCAGCCTATTCGTTATAAAGGTGACGGATCTGCCCCCAGTCCTTTTGATTACTTCTTAGCTTCGTCGGCGCTTTGTGCAGCGTATTTTGTGCGGGTTTATTGTTTGGCGCGGGATATCCCTACAGACGATATTAAGCTCTCGCAAAATAATATTGTTGATCCGGAAAACAGATACAAACAGATTTTTCAAATACAGGTAGAGCTTCCAGAGAGTATTTCTGATCGGGACCGTGAAGGCATATTACGCTCTATCGACAGGTGTACCGTTAAAAAAGTCGTTCAACAAGGCCCGGATTTCAAAATTGAACAAGTCGAGAGCCTCGAAGATGAAGCGTCGCTTTTGTATATGGACAGTACCGAAAGCGATGCCAATACAAGGATTATTGGTAAAGACCTTCCGCTGGAAAAAACCATTGCCAATATGACAGCGATTCTGGCTGATCTGGGTATTAAGATAGAAATTGCTTCGTGGAGAAATATTGTCCCTAATGTGTGGTCGCTGCATATCCGTGACGCGGCGTCACCGATGTGTTTTACCAATGGGAAAGGAGCCAGCAAAGAAAGCGCTTTGTGTTCGGCGCTGGGTGAGTTCATCGAACGCGCCAGCTGTAACTTCTTCTATAACGATCAGTTCTTCGGCGAAGATATTTGTAATAGTAAGTTCGTTCATTATCCCAATGAAAAGTGGTTTAAAGCAGGCCCGAAGGATGCATTGCCCGAGGGTCTGATGGATGAAGCCTGTTTAGCGATTTACAATCCGGATGATGAACTGAGAGCATCTAACTTAATTGATACAAACTCTGGCCTTATCGAGCGTGGCATTTGTGCTTTACCTTTTGTTCGTCAATCAGATCAGCAAACCGTGTATTTTCCTTCCAATCTTATAGAAAATTTATTTCTTAGTAATGGTATGAGTGCCGGGAATAATATCTACGAAGCCCAGGTACAGTGCCTTTCTGAAATATTTGAACGTGCAGTCAAAAGAAAGATTATTGAAGAAGAAATTGTTTTACCTGATGTACCACCACATGTTCTGCAACAATACCCGCAAATTCTTGAGGGTATAAAAGGGCTGGAAGAGAACGGTTTCCCTGTCGTGGTTAAGGATGCGTCTTTGGGGGGGGTGTTCCCTGTGATGTGTGTCACCTTGATGAACCCTAAAACAGGCGGTGTTTTTGCTTCTTTTGGTGCGCACCCAAGCTTTGAAGTGGCGTTAGAGCGTAGCTTGACTGAGCTCTTACAAGGCCGGAGCTTTGAAGGGTTAAATGATGTGCCGCCTCCGACCTTTAACAGCCTGGCGGTTACAGAGCCGAATAATTTTGTTGAACACTTTATTGATTCAACCGGCATTATCTCTTGGAAGTTCTTTAGCGCTAAGCATGATTATGAATTCTGTGAATGGGATTTTTCAGGAACTAACGAGGAAGAAACCAATTGTCTGATGAACATATTAGCTGACCTTGGCAAAGAGGTTTATATTGCCGTTCATGAGGATTTAGGTGCAACGGCCTGCAGAATTTTAGTGCCCGGATATTCAGAGATTTATCCTGTTGAAGACCTTATCTGGGATAACACCAATAAATCCCTTTATTTCAGGGAAGATATCTTAAACATCCATTCACTGGATGATGAAGAGCTGGTCAGTTTAGTTGAGCGCTTAGAAGAGAGTGAGCTGGATAATTACACCGACATTAAAACCCTCATCGGCATTGAGTTTGATGAGAATACCGCATGGGGACAGCTTGATGTCGGTGAATTAAAAATCCTTATCTATTTGGCCCTTGAACAATATGAAGAGGCAAGTGAGCTGGTACAAGATTACATTAGCTTCAATAACAATACAGTGGCCCGCGGTTTGTTCTATCAAGCGATCAATGTTGTGCTCGATATTGTGCTGGATGATGAGCTTGAACTTGAGGACTATTTACCTAACCTGGCCAGAATGTATGGTGCCGATACGATGGAGAATGTTGTTGGCTCAGTTGCCGGCGAGGTTAAATTTTATGGATTGACCAAGACCAGCATGAAACTTGAAGGTCTGGACAGGCACCTTAAGTTGATTGAGAGCTATAAAAAGCTACACAAACACAGAGAAGCTGGAATGTTGAATTAATCAACCAGATTTTACTTTTTATAGATATGGTTATGGATGGTGTTATGGATATTCAGCGTATAAACCCGTGTGCCCGTTGGTCAGATGTTACTGTTTTTAAAGGCATTGCTCATTTTGTAGAAGTCCCGGAAGATGCTGGCCAAGATCTGGCAGGGCAGGTTAGCCAAGTTTTCTCTCAAGCTGAAGCGTCTCTGGCGAGTGTCGCCAGTGATAAATCGCAGCTCTTATCAGTGACTATTTATGTGACTGATTTTGCCCATTTAGATACGCTTAATTTGGCATGGGAGGCTTGGTTGCCGGTTGGATGTGCCCCTAGCAGAGCCTGTGTAAAAGTAGAATTAGCCAATCCAGCCTATCTGCTTGAAATTGCGTTTGTAGCGGCGACAGCCGGGTGAGTCAGCATGGCTGTTGCTGTTCTCTCGCTGCTAATAGCTATGAGGTAGTAAAGCTAGTAGTTAAGGGGGAGTAGGTAAGGGGTAAGGGGTAAGAGTTAAAAGGTAAGAGTTAAAAGGTACTAGCTAATAAGTGGCCAATATTCTTTATTGGCCACTGGTGCGTCTGATGCTTTTTAACACTCTTCTGAATGAATAACTTCGGGTGTTTCCTGCATCTGAATAAACTCAATTAATTGATCAATCTCACGTTCATTAAAGACGGGTATGCCGTGTCGCTGTAGTTCCGATGCCGTTACACCGCTTTCCGGTATTAATGTGTCAGTAAACTCACCGTTGTAAGTTTCACGGTTGCCACAGGACGGGCTTCTGCTTTTCAGCAGTGCGCAGCAAGCACCGCTTTCTTTTACTTTATCTACGGCGAGTTCCGCGCCATGTAAAAACTGGGGTGTAACATCCTCTCCTTGAATATTCACTACCATCACAGGGTGGCGAGATGTGATTTCTGCGGGTAGGCGTGGGGTGGTTAAACCGCCGGCTATTTCTGGGCAGAAGTGGACCAGGCGTCCTTCTTCTTGCCATTCCTTCATCTGTGGGTGTTCGAGCAAGCTGTGTTGGCCATCATATCTGACTTTATGACCTAGAAAGCAGGCACTCACGAGTATTTTTTTCATTCTTATAAGGGTCTCGAGTTTGTCTGGTGCGCATTCTAACGTTTATGGCCCAAAGTACAATGTTATAAGTCTATAAACTTGTGCTCTATCAAATAAATATTGGTTTAGTGTTATTCCTAAGTATATATCTATGTACTTTTTATAACATGTTGATTTTATTGATATCTATGGTTTTTGTTTACGTAAAGGTAAAGGAAAGTATGAATAGTTCTTTACGTATACGTAAATTGAAGATATAAAATTAGGGGTAAATACTTAATGGAAGACACCCATGCACTTATCTCTCACCGAAGAACAGCAAATGATTCAGGATGCGGCTAAAAAGTTTGCAGAAAGCGAATTGCAACCGGTAGCCGAAAAACTGGATCAGACAAAAGACTATGAAATCACCAAAGCCCATTGTAAGAAATTAGCTGAGCTTGGATTTATGGGGCTGAATATTGATGCTGACTACGGTGGGACTGAAGCCGGAGTGGTCGCGTTCAGCCTGGCTATTACTGAGATTGCCAAAGCATGTGCTTCAACGGCAGTCACCATGTCGGTAACCAACATGGTTGCTGAAGTCATTCAGGTGGTCGGTAACGAAGCGCAGAAAGAAAGATACTTACCGAAAATTTGCTCTGGTGAATATCTCAGCGGCAGTTTTTGTTTAACCGAAGCAGGGGCAGGTTCCGACCCATCCGCTATGCGTACCCGCGCTACTAAAACTGACGGCGGTTGGTCGATCAGCGGTACTAAACAGTGGATCACCAGTGCGTCTTTCGCCGGCGTGTTTGTGGTTTGGGCAGTCACCGATGCAGACGCGCCTAAAGGCAAAGGTATTTCATGCTTTCTTGTTGAAGCTGCGACACCCGGGATCACCGTAGGGCCGGGTGAGAAAAAAATGGGCCAGCATGGTTCGGCTACAAACGAAGTGCATTTTGAAAACTGTCTGGTGCCTGATTCAGCATTGCTTGGAAAGCTCAATGACGGTTTCCGTATTGCGGTGGCCGAACTTGCCGGTGGACGTATCGGTATTGGTTCTCTGGCTTTAGGTATTGGTTTAGCGGCGATGGATTATGCAACCCGATATGCGACAGAACGTAAACAATTTGACAAACCTATTTCTGAATTTCAGGGTTTGCAATGGATGATTGCTGATCGAGCCACTGAACTTGAAGCAGCGAGATTATTGTTAATGAGTGCTGCCGATAAAAAAGAGCGTGGTTTACCTTTTGCCAAAGAAGCCTCAATGGCAAAACTCTTCGCCAGTGAAAAAGCTAACCAGGCCTGTTATAGCGCTTTGCAGCTATTAGGCGGCTACGGCTATATGCAGGAGTACCCATTAGAACGTATGACACGTGATGCCAGAATCACGTCTATTTATGAAGGCACCAGCGAAGTGCAGCGCATCGTTATTGCTCGTGAAATCTTGCGTGAGTATCGGTAAAGCACAGATGAAACCATTAGCAGGGTTAAAAATTCTCGATTTCTCAACTTTACTGCCTGGGCCGTATGCAACCATGTTGTTGTCCGACATGGGGGCTGATGTTTTGCGCGTTGAGTCCCCATCACGGCCTGACCTTGTTAGGGAAATGACGCCGCAGATGGGAGGACAGTCGGCTGCCTTTGAATACCTTAATCGTGGTAAGCGATCATTAGCGATCAATCTTAAAAAAAGTGAAAGCGTCGAGATCATTCAATCACTTTTAGCTGAGTACGATATTGTTGTTGAACAGTTTCGACCGGGTGTGATGGCTCGTCTGGGGCTGGGGTATGATCAGCTGGTTAAGATCAATCCTAAGCTTATTTACTGCTCCATTACCGGTTATGGGCAGACGGGTCCGTATAGAGATCGAGCGGGTCATGACATTAATTATCTGGCCTTAAGTGGAATCTCTGCATCGTCCGGTCGAACCGATGCGGGACCATTGTTGGCCGGTGTGCAAATTGCTGATGTTGCAGCGGGCTCTCAGCCAGCTGTCATCGCCATTCTTGCGGCGGTTATTCAACGCTCAACAGCGGGTACCGGGCAGCACATTGATATCGCCATGAGTGATCAGTGTCTGGCATTACAGCCCTTGTTGATGCCGGGGGTTATGAATGGCGAAACGACCATCCATGCGCAGTCACATTTCCTGAATGGTGCCGGCATCTATGATTATTACGTCACGTCAGATAAGCGTTATATGGCCGTGGGTAGCTTAGAGCCTCAGTTCAGGCGTCAGCTACTTGAGGTTCTGGGTCACCCTGAGTGGATGGATGAAGCTGATGACCGGCTTAAACATTGTCTTGCTGATATTTTTATTCAGCAGGATCAGGCGTTCTGGTCTGATCGGTTCGCAACGATTGATGCGTGTGTAGAGCCCGTGTTGGCGATGGATGAGGCACTACTGCATCCGCATAACGTGGCGCGTCAAGTGGTCACCGAGAACCCTTCCGGCACAAAACAGATAAAACCTACACCTTATCTTGAGGGGATGAACTCAGCATCAGTATCTGCTGCACCTGTGTGTGGACAGGATAATCAAGGGGTGCTGCAAGCGTTGGGGCTTACGCCAGAACAGATCACAACACTGGCCGATTCGGGTTTATTTACATAGCCGCTTTTAACAAGATGTTAGGGCAGTTTTTAAGAATAATGATAAAAATGAGAGGACTAAAATGAGCAATACGGACTATCAGTCATTTTATGACAACTTCACTCCTGCTGTTGTAGAAGAACAGCTGATTGGGAGCTTGAAGGAAGGTTTTAACGTCTGTGAAGAGATCTGTGATCGCTGGGCAGAGGGGGATCGCATTGGTCTGTTTTACGAAGGGATTACGCGCCCTGCATCTCAACACAGCTATGCTGAGTTAAAAGAAAAATCAGCAAAATTTGCTAATTTTCTGACGTCACAGGGAATTGGCAAAGGTGATCGCGTTGCGGCATTACTGCCACGCACACCTGAGCTCATGGTGGTTATTCTTGGTACGTTACGCGCGGGTGCTGTTTATCAGCCGCTTTTCACGGCGTTTGGATCGGGAGCCATTGAATACCGTCTGAGCACCGCTAAAACAAAACTGGTTATTACTGATGCTGACAACCGCAGCAAACTGGATACAGTAAAAGGTTGCCCTCCTATCATGGTGGTCGGCGATGCAGACGTGGTAAAAACTGAAGCAGGCGACCTCTCGTTTAACGACGAAATGAATAAGCAGTCGAATGAATTTGAGCCGGTTCGTATCGGTGCGAATGAGCCATTCCTGCAGATGTTTACCTCAGGCACGGTAGGTAAAGCGAAAGGGGTCGCTGTTCCTGCGCGCGCTATTATGTCTTTTTATGTCTATATGCGTTATGCCATTGGTCTGCGCCCTGATGATGTGTATTGGAACGTTGCAGATCCTGGCTGGGCATACGGTCTTTACTATGCGGTAGTTGGCCCACTGCTGTTGGGTAACGGTACGCATTTTGATGAGCACGGCTTTACCCCTGACTCAACCTACAACATGATTCGCAAATACGGTATTACCAACCTGGCGGCGGCGCCAACAGCGTATCGTATGCTGATGGCCAATGATGATGTATTGGCAGAAAATGAGTCCCTGGGATTGCGTGTTGCCAGCAGCGCAGGAGAGCCGTTAAACCCTGAAGTGATTAACTGGGTTAAGCGTCGTCTTGGATGTACTGTTATGGACCACTACGGCCAGACAGAAACGGGGATGACCTGTTGCAACCATCTTGAACTTGAGCAAAGTATTGTGCGTGTAGGTTCCATGGGTTTCTCGCTGCCAGGCCATCGTGTGGTCGTGCTCAGTGCAGACTATGAAGAGCTGGGTGAAAACGAAATAGGGCAGTTGGCAGTGGATGTTGAACAGTCACCGTTGTTCTTCTTTCAGGGATATACCTGGGGTGAGAAAGACCCGTTCAAAGGCCGTTATTATCTGACCGGTGATGTTGTTATGAGCCACGGTGACGGGAGTTACTCTTTTACCGGTCGTGATGATGACATTATCACGACAGCGGGATATCGCGTTGGCCCGGCCGATGTAGAAAGCACCTTGCTTGAACATGAAGCGGTTGCTGAATCGGGTGTCATAGGTAAACCGGATGAGAAGCGTGGTGCGATCATTAAAGCGTATGTGGTGATCAAGCCTCAGTTCGACCCAAGCGTAGAGTTAGCGGAAGAGTTGAAGCAGTTGGTACGTAACCGTTTATCGACGCACGCGTTCCCTCGTGAAATCGAGTTTGTTGATGAGCTTCCGAAAACGCCCAGTGGTAAAATTCAACGCTTCATTCTGCGGAATCAAGCGCGCGACGAAGTATAGATATCATCCGCTAAATCTTTATTTTGCTTAGCATCGGTCAGCATAAGGAATAAACCCCTTATGCTGATCTGTTTATGGCTATTCAGGGAAAATTTATGAATTCATCATTGGACGAAGCCAGGCGTGTTTTTAAGGTTGCTCCTTTCATTACAGCATTGGGCTGCCAGCTCGATAAACTGGAAGCAGGGGTGTGTCATAGTCATATCGTTCTGCAAGAGATGCACCAGCAACAGGATGGCTTTGTGCATGCGGGCGTACAGGCAACACTGGCAGATCACACCGCGGGAACCGCCGCTGTCACCTTGATTGAACAGGGCCAGCGGGTATTAACGGCAGAGTTTAAAATCAACTTGTTGCGTGCGGCAAAAGGATCAGCGCTGGTTTGCCACAGCACTATTTTAAAGCCCGGGAGAATGCTGATTATAGCCGAGTCCGAAGTGTATGCGCGTCAGGCGGATAACTCCCTTGTGTTGGTATCAAAAGCGACAGTGACGTTAGCTGTCACGAATAAGTAAACAAAAAAATAAACAGTAGGGTTTCTATTATGTCTCAAGTGATGAGTTTCATCGAAATGCGTGACTTTCTTGCTGAGCAATTTCCGCAAGGCGATCAATATGGTGTGCTTGAGGCGCTGGGAGATGGTTGGTCTGAAATGCACCTGCCCATCGATGAACAACATTTGCGCCCGGGCGGAACTGTTTCCGGGCCGGCCATGATGGCATTGGCTGATGTTGCCATGTATGCAGCGCTGCTGAGTAAAATCGGCCCGGTTGCACTGGCTGTGACAACCAATCTTAATATTAACTTTTTGCGCAAACCTAAAGCCAATATGGATATTGTTGCCCGGGCAGAAATTCTGAAAGTGGGTAAACGTCTCGGTGTTGGTGAGGTTTACATTAGCTCACGCGGGGAAGACGACCCCGTTGCACATGTGACGCTGACGTACTCAATTCCGGAGCATTAATGATGGCATTTAACTGGTCTGATCAAATCATTGATATGGGGCATGGGATGCGTTTGTCCGTGCGCCTGGGAAAACACTCAGAGCGGCATACCGGCCGACCGGTGTTATTACTGCTACATGAAGCGCTGGGCTGTATTGCTATGTGGAAAGATATTCCTCAGCAACTTGCCGCACACACAGGCTGTGATGTGGTGGTTTATGAGCGACAGGGATATGGATTATCCTCGACAATTGAGTTGCCTCGCGATGATGATTATCTGCTAGAGGAGGGGGAGGTATGGTTACCCCGCTTAATCGATAAACTGAAACTCAATAACGTTATCCTTCTTGGGCATAGTGATGGCGGTTCGGTCGCGCTGATTGGTGCGGCGAGCATGCCTGGCCTGGTTAAAGGCGTTATTACCGAAGCCGCCCATATTTATATCGATCATTTAACAACGGCCGGTATTACGGAAGCTGTTGAGCGCTATGAGACTAGCGACTTAAAAGATAAATTGGCCAAGTATCATGGAGAACGTACTGATCTGTTATTTCGTGCCTGGCATGAAACCTGGTTACGCGAGCGTAAGCAGCCGATGAACTTACGCCCTTGGCTGCCACGCATAGAGTGTCCCGCATTAATTATTCAGGGACGAGAGGATTATTATGGTGTACCTGAACAGGTAACCGATATTTGTGCAGGGATAGGTGCGAGGGCTGAGTCACTTTTTCTGCCTGACTGTGGTCATGTTCCGCATTTTGAGGCACGCGAAAAAGTGATCTCTGCTGTTGTTCGTTTTATAAAACAACACAACTCAGCATAATAGTTGAACTCGACAGCCTACAATCAATAGTCAACAAGCGCTTAAGCGATATTCAACCGGTTTGCCTGCTGTACCAGGTCAGGCAAACTGGCTGCTCGCATCTTGCTCATCACGCGTGCACGGTGTACTTCAACTGTTTTGGGGCTAATGCCCAGTGATTCAGCAATTTCACGGTTGGACTGACCGCTGACCACAAGCGCCATCACCTCTTTTTCACGTTTACTCAGTGAATTATAGTGACTACGCGATTGAGATAGGGCGGTATTGTCTTTGAACATCTCGGTCGCACGTTGCAGACCCATCTCAACCAGTCGAAGTAATACTTCATCATCAAACGGCTTTTCAATAAAATCCAGTGCACCGTTTTTCATAGCGTTAACAGCCATAGGGATATCTCCGTGGCCACTAACAACGATAATGGGTAGCTTGATGTGACGTTCAAGCATAATCTGCTGCAATGCCAGTCCGTTGATTTCAGGCATGCGAACATCTAAAAGCATACAGCCCATATCGCCTTTATAACGATTAAGAAAGTCTTGCGCAGAGTTAAAGCCAATGACATGAAAATTGTCTGATTCGAGTAGCCACTTCATTGAATCTCTAAAATCGTTATCGTCATCGACAATAAATACGGTTCCACTTGCTCTTTGTGTCATCAATTTTTCCTTACCGGAACTTTAAAATGAAATTGAGTGCCGTTAATGCCATCACTCTCGGCCCATAGCTGTCCGCCATGGGTTTCAACTATCGTTTGTGAAATCGCGAGGCCCATTCCCAAGCCTGTTGATTTTGATGTAATGAAAGGTTCAAACAGTGTATTTAACCCTTCTGCTGAAATCCCATTCCCTTCATCCTGAACTGAGATGTAAATGTAACCTTGCGACTGACGGGTGGTGATAATAACCGGGCGGTAGGGTTTGTTACATTCGCTATAAGCCTCAATTGCGTTACGCACCAAATTTAATAATACCTGTTCAATCTGAATCTTGTCTGCCAGAAGTTTGGGTGCTTTGGGGTCTAACTCAAAACTGAAGGTGATATTATGATCAATGGCTTCCTGATTCAAAAAACCAATCACATCAACACAGGACTCATTAATAGAAAATTCGACACGCTGAAAGTCGGTCCTTTTCACAAAGCTGCGCATCCGCTTAACAATCTCCGCTGCACGTTTGGCCTGTTTGGTGATCAGCTTCATGGAGTGTGTTATCTGTGGCAGATTAGACTCGTTGGTGCCTTCTTCAAGGCGCCTCAGGCTGCCTCTGCAATAGTTTAGAATGGCCGCCAATGGCTGATTGATCTCATGTGCCAATCCGGTTGCCATTTCGCCAACAGACAAAAGGCGCGACATATGTGCCATCTCTAGTTGCTGTCTTTTGGCTTGTTCTTCCGCCCTGCGCTTAAGCGTTATATCGCGGCCAATAATAGAGTAATACTCTACCTGCATATTTTCAGTGCGATTCCGGTGTGCGATAACCTCACGTATCTCTGCTATGCGGTTATGATTTTCTGCCATTTTTATCGGTACACTACCGTACCAGGTACCATGTTGTGCGGCATGATTGAGCGCGTCCTGAACGAGCGTATTAAAAACATCCGGTTCAAAGATTTGGTCGAGATAAAAGACGACCAGGTTTTCTTTTTCGCTCCCCAATGTTCGATAGGCCGATTCATTCATATACGTTAACTGCATAGACTGATGATTACAGAACATAATCAAATCGCTGGATGCCTCAACGACACGGGCAAGGCGCCGGATAGAGCGTTGAGCCATTTCGCGTTCAGTCACATCCCGTGAAACACAGATGATTTCGACGGACTTACCCTTTACATCACGGATGGTTTTGCTGGTTGTTTCCAGCCAGATGTAATGGCCATCCTTGTGTCGATATCGGTAGGTATTGGTGTACATGCCGCGTCGGTAATGAACCGTTTCCGCTCTTTTAAGCAAGTTATCGGCATCTTCGGGATGAAAAAGGTCGTATCCCTTGGTGCCAATGATTTCTTCTGCACTGTAGCCAAGTACCCGCTCTACTGCGGGGTTAACATCGATGAATATCCATTCAGCGGTTGCAGTGTGGCGAGAAATCATATCGGTAGATTGTTCAGCAAGCAGGCGGTACCTGTCTGCTTCTTCGCGGTATTTTCGAAGTTCATGGGCGATACTTTCGTGCATCTTTGTCTCTTGGCTTGTCTATGCTGTGTATATTTACAAATATAGTATGACTTTAGGCTAGGTTGTGTAACAAGGAAAATTGCGTATCATTATGCAGAAGTAAGGGTTTTTGCTTATTTTCAGGCGTTTTAAATGCATTGGTATAGCGCTAAACCTTTAAGTGTCTATAACTCATAGTGAGTAAAGGGAACATAATGTCACACAGTAATCACAATCCTTATATTATGGGGCTTGATAAGAATGAAGCCAATTATTCTGTATTAAGTCCTTTGTCTTTTATTCAGCGTTCTGCCAGTGTTTACCCAAACCATCTGGCCGTTGTCCATCAGGATACCCGTCGCACCTGGTCAGAAACCTATAAGCGTTCGGTCAGGCTTGCCAGCGCATTAACAAAAAATGGTATCCAGAAAGGCGATACTGTTGCTTTTATGGCACCTAATATTCCTGAATTATTTGAAGCGCATTTTGGTGTTCCAATGGCAGGTGCCGTTCTGAATGCATTAAATACACGCTTGGATGCTGAGGCGCTTGCTTTTATTATTCAACACGGCGAAGCAAAAATTATTTTTGTTGATCGTGAGTTTTCTGAAGTGATTTCCCGTGCCGTAAAAATGGTTCAGCATAAGCCGGTAGTGATCGATATTGATGACTTGTACTATGAAGGCGGCGAGCTGATCGGCACAACTGACTATGAAGCTTTTATCGCACAAGGTGATGAAGACTTTAACTGGTCGTTACCCGAAGATGAATGGGATGCAATCACCCTGAATTACACATCAGGCACCACAGGTAACCCTAAAGGTGTGGTGTATCATCATCGCGGTGCACACCTGAATGCCGTCAGCAATCTGATTTCCTGGAACATGGGCTCCCACCCTTCGTACCTGTGGACACTGCCAATGTTCCATTGTAATGGCTGGTGTTTTCCCTGGAGTATGGCGGCATGTGCGGGTGTAAATGTTTGTTTGCGTCATGTCCGGGCTGATGACGTTTATAATGCTATCCGCGACGAAAAAGTGAATCATTTCTGTGGCGCGCCGATTGTTCTTAATATGCTTAACAATGCGGACGATCAACTTAAGTCAGGTATCAATCATAAAGTGAAAGTGATGACCGCCGGTGCGCCACCTCCAGCATCGGTTATTCAAGGCATGGAAGAGATGGGCTTTTCCGTGACACATGTTTATGGTCTGACTGAAACATACGGGCCTTGTGTTGTTTGTGCATGGCATGATGAGTGGGATGAAAAAACGGTAGAAGAGAAGTCTCGTTTGAAATCCCGCCAAGGCGTTAAGGTGCCTATGCAGGAGGGGCTTATGGTTGCTGACCCCGAAACGTTGGTACCTGTACCTCAAGATGGTAAAAGCATCGGCGAAATATTCATGCGCGGTAACCTTGTCATGAAAGGCTACCTGAAAAATCCATCGACAACCGATGAAGCCTTCGAAGGTGGTTGGCTACACTCAGGTGATTTGGCGGTATGGCATGCTGATGGATATATTGATATCAAGGATCGCTCTAAAGATATCATTATCTCCGGCGGAGAGAATATCTCCAGTGTCGAGGTAGAAGATGTACTTTATCGCCATGGTTCCATCATGGAAGCCGCAGTTGTCGCTCAGCAGGATGAAAAGTGGGGTGAAGTGCCTTGCGCCTTTGTTAAAGTGAAAGACGGTGCAGAGGTTACCGCTGAGGAAGTGATGGAGTTCTGCCGTGCCAACATGGCTCGCTTTAAAGCACCTAAAAAAGTAGTGTTTGGTGATCTGCCTAAAACGTCTACCGGCAAAATACAGAAGTTTCTGTTACGCGATCAGGCAAATGGAAAATAACACTTTGTAATCTATTAGTGTTGTAACAAAAAGTGTTGTAACTGTAATTTAACAACAAACGCCCCGAATTTCGGGGCGTTTTTATGAGGAAAGAATTAATTACGCTGTTTCGCGGCGATCTACCATGAAAGTAGCGCTTCCTGTCGCAACCAGTGTGTCGCCTACATGTACATCAGTCTTAGCGATGACGCGACGGCGTTTTTCGTCAATCTCAGTAATAGTCAGTGTCGCTTTTGCCGTGTCGCCAATAAAAACGGGAGCACGAAACTTAATTTGCTGATCAATATAAATAGCGCCAGGCCCGGGCAGGCGTGTGCCAGCAACGGTTGAAATGAGTGCAGCACTGAACATGCCATGCACAATACGCTTTTTAAACGGGGTTGTTTTAGCGTATTCGTCATTGATGTGAATCGGATTGTTATCACCTGAAATACCGGCAAACATATATACATCTGATTCTGAAATGGTTTTAGCATAAAAAGCACTCATGCCCACTTCAAGATCTTCCAGATAATAACCGTGAAGTTCCTGCATACTAATCTCCTATGATAAATTGGGTAACTCTAGACTATTCATATAATCCAAAGTATTAGGGTAAATCCGTAGCGATTTGAAATTATATGATAGAATAGGTGAATTCCCTGATAGATGCGAGAGAGATGTATCTATCATTTGGTCTCCTAACTTGGCTACAGAGAGAAGATGACACATGGCTGATTATAAAGCGCCTGTAAAAGATATGCAGTTTGTACTGGAAAATATATCCCGCATGCCTCAACTGGCTGCATTGACTACCTTTGAAGATGCTACTCCCGACATGGTAAGCGCCATTCTGGAAGAAGCGGGTCGTGTGTCAGCTGCCGTTATTGCTCCTACGAATGTTATAGGAGATGAGCAGGGTGTTCGTCTTGAAAATGGCACCGTTAAAATTCCCGACGGTTTTGCTGATGCATACAAGCAATACGCAGAAGGTGGATGGGGGTCGTTACAATTTGATCCTGAATACGGCGGTCAGGGGTTACCTTATTCTTTATCTACATCCGTTATGGAAATGTGGCAATCCGCAAATATGTCGTGGGGCTTATGCCCATTGCTGAGTCAGGGTGCGGTAGAAGCGCTTTATCTGAACGGCAGCGACCAATTAAAAAACACCTATCTGCCAAATATGATCAGCGGAGAGTGGACAGGCACCATGAACCTGACTGAACCAGGTGCGGGTTCTGATCTGTCGGTTATTCGCAGTAAAGCTGTTCCCGAAGGCGATCATTATTTAGTAAGCGGACAAAAAATCTTCATCACATGGGGTGACCATGAGATGGCTGATAACATCATTCATCTGGTACTGGCTCGCCTACCGGATGCGCCTGCAGGCGTACGCGGTATTTCATTATTCCTGGTACCTAAATTTCTGGTTAATGAGAATGGTGAATTGGGCGAACGCAATGATGTTGAAGTGGCATCACTTGAGCACAAATTAGGCATCCATGCCAGCGCCACCTGTGTCATGGCTTTTGGTGAAAAAGCCGGCGCAGTGGGTTACCTGATAGGAGAAGAGGGTAAAGGTTTAGCCTGCATGTTCACAATGATGAACAATGCACGCTTAGCGGTGGGTTTGCAGGGTGTTGCTATCTCAGAGCGCGCCTATCAGCAAGCACTGTGGTATGCCGGTGACCGTACTCAGGGTAAAGCTGTCGGCTTTAAAGAAGAAGGGCCGATCTTACGTCATGCAGATATTCGCCGCATGCTGATGACCATGAAAGCATTTACCGAGGCGGGGCGTGCGCTGGCATACGATGCGTGTGGAAGCCTGGATTTTGCTCATGCTCATGAAGATAAAACACTGGCGGCACAAGAAAAAGCACGGGCTGCTTACCTGACACCTATTGTTAAAGGCTGGTGCACAGAAGTAGCTCAGGAAGTGACATCTCTGGGTGTGCAGGTACATGGGGGTATGGGCTTTATTGAAGAGACGGGTGCTGCGCAGCATTTCCGTGATGCACGCATTTTGCCTATTTATGAAGGCACCAATAGCATTCAGGCTTTAGATCTTGTTGGCCGTAAAACACTGTCTGACCAGGGTGTCGCTGCACAAGCAATCATGCAGGAGATCAGTGCTGCTATTGAACAAGCATCAGCATCTGCCCGATTCAGTAGCGCTGCAACCAAATTGCAGGCGGCGTTAGTAGTGGCACAAAATTCAACAAGTCAATTGTTAACTCAGTCGGCTGAAAATGCTTATTTTTCAGGTGCTGTGGCCTACAATTATATGATGATGATGGGCACACTGTGTGGCGGCTGGCAGTTACTACGTAGTGGACTGGCGGCGGAAGGCAAGCAGGCCCAAGGCGAAAGCGATCCGTACCTGGAAGCAAAACAGTTAACTGCTTTGTTCTACATGGATCAGATTTTACCGCGCTACCTGAGCTATGCGGCTGTCGTCGAAACCGGCAGTGAGGCTATTATGGCCTTTACAGATGAGCACTTAGAGTCTGCGTTCAGTTAAGCCGAACCGGTCTGAAGTGGCTTTTGTAAACACCCGCTCTTGCGGGTGTTTTGCTATTCAATACCGCGAAAATCGGGTAAGGTGTCTGCCAGTATATTTCCGATCAATTGATAGAGATTATTGCTAGCCATGATCATTACACCAAAAATTCGTGGTTTTATTTGTACCACATCTCACCCTACGGGTTGTGCTCAAAATGTTCGCGAACAAATTGAGTATGTTAAACAGAAAGGCCCCATTGAGAATGGCCCTAAACGTGTCTTAGTCGTGGGATCTTCCAGCGGTTATGGTCTTTGTTCACGCATTGAAGCGGCCTTTGGTTCGGGAGCTTCTACCATTGGTGTTTTCTTCGAAAAGCCAGCGACTGAGAAAAAGACAGGAACGGCCGGTTGGTACAATGCCGCTGCGTTTCAGCAGCAAGCTCATGAAGCGGGCCTTTATGCAAAAAGCATTAACGGCGATGCCTTTTCCCATGAAGCTAAGCAAAAAGCGATTGAGTTAATAAAAGCCGATTTAGGCCAGATTGATTTAGTGGTTTACTCGCTTGCATCACCGGTACGTAAGATGCCTGACAGCGGAGAAGTGGTTCGTTCCGTGCTTAAACCCATTGGCCAGCCATACCATTCTACGGCGATTGATACGAATAAAGATGTGATCATCAATGCGGAAATAGAACCGGCTAATGATGAAGAAATAGCTAACACCGTTACTGTCATGGGTGGTGAAGACTGGGAGCTGTGGATTCATGCGCTGAATGATGCTGGTGTGCTCGCTGAAGGGTGTAAAACGGTTGCCTATAGCTATATCGGTACAGAGATCACCTGGCCTATCTATTGGGATGGTGCGCTGGGTAAAGCCAAGCAGGATCTGGACCGTGCTGCGGGAGAGCTAAACGCTCTATTAGCTGTTAACGGTGGTCAGGCAAACGTAGGTGTACTTAAGTCAGTTGTGACTCAGGCTAGCTCTGCTATTCCGGTGATGCCACTCTATTTATCCATGGTTTTCAAAATCATGAAAGCAAAGGGCATTCATGAGGGCTGTATGGAGCAGATAGATCGTCTGTTTCGCACAGGCTTATATGGTGACAGCGGTGCGATCGATGATGCAAACCGTTATCGTATGGATGACTGGGAGTTGCGTGACGATGTACAGGATCACTGCAAAGATTTGTGGAAAGAGGTGACAACAGAGAATCTTTTTGATTTAACAGATTACGCTGCTTATAAAGTTGAATTTTTAAAATTGTTTGGTTTTACGCTTGAAAATGTTGATTATGACGCGGATGTTAATCCCGTTGTTGATTTTGATATTATCGATCTATAAGTCAGTTTAATACTCTGAATAAACCCTGCTTATTGCAGGGTTTATATTGAATTTAAATGTATTTATTTATAATATTTGCGCTGACTTTGTAAGAAAGGATTTTTTAAGATGCTAAGGATAGTATGTATTATTCTGTTTTCGTTGCTGGCCGTTAGCTGTAAAACGACATCGCTTGATACGGCCCGGCAGGCCAATCAACATTCATACCCTGTGACTTCACTTAAGAACAGCTCCTGGAATGTCCCGTCGGTCGCCAGCCGTGGTTTAATGGACTATCCAAAACTGACATTCACATTTAAGGAAACCGAAATCAGCGGCTTTTCAGGATGTAATCAGTTCAGGGGAAGTTATACGGTTCTTGATTCCCGCCTTGAAATAGACGAGCTAATAACCACACGTAAACTTTGTTCGAAAGTGGTTATGTTTCAGGAATACTTATTATTAAATGAGCTGAAAAAAACACTCGTACTATCTATGACAGATAATAGGGTTATTCAGCTAACTAATAATACGGGCGAAGTAACAATCCTGAGTATGCAATAATTTCATCTTGATTTGTTTATTATAGCTAGGCGGATTGGGCCGTTTCTGGGATAATAGCGGGTTAACCCAACAAGATTGCTATTACTCCATGATAAGAACAGCGCCAGACCTATTCTCACATACTCCCTATTGGGCCGAATGTTTCGGACCCGCCCCTTTTTTTCCGACGACTCGCCAGGAAATGGATCAACTGGGCTGGGATAGCTGTGATGTTATTTTAGTCACAGGCGACGCCTATGTAGACCACCCAAGTTTTGGTATGGCTGTTATGGGGCGCGTACTCGAAGCGCAAGGCTTTCGTGTCGGTATTATTGCTCAACCAGATTGGCGCTCGACAGAAGCTTTTAATGAGCTGGGTAAGCCCAATCTGTACTTCGGCGTTACCGCTGGCAATATGGACTCGATGATCAATCGTTACACCGCCGATCTGCGCGTTCGACATGATGATGCCTATACACCGCATGGTGCTGAAGGTAAGCGGCCGGATCGTGCTGTTATCGTTTATACGCAGCGCTGTAGGGAGTTATATAAAGATGTTCCTGTTGTAATCGGGGGTATCGAGGCCAGTTTACGACGTATTGCACAATATGATTATTGGAGCAATAAAGTTCGTCGCTCCGTCCTGATCGATTCCGGCGCTGATATTTTACTTTACGGCAATGCCGAACGTGCCATCGTTGATTTAACTCACCGTTTGGCTAAAGGCGAGCCGATAGAAGACATTAATGACCTGCGTGGTACCGTGATCGTACGTGACTTTGTTCCGGCGGGCTATACCGAAATCGACTCGACCCGTGTCGATTGGCCAGGGCATATTGATCAGTTCCAGAATCCATATGAATATATTGCTGAGCCGTCAAAGTGCGCTTCAGACAAAGCAAAAAGTGACCCTCAGGAAGTGATGCCGATTCGCATTATTCCTGAGCCGCTGAAAGGTAAGCAACGCCTTGACGGCACGCAGACCTATATCCGTTTACCTTCGTTGGATAAAGTCAGCAAGGATCCGGTATTGTATGCACATGCATCCAGAATTCTGCATCTGGAGTCGAACCCGCATAATGCGAAAGCGCTGGTGCAGCGTGATGGTAAGCGTGAAATTTGGGCGAACCCACCACCGATACCCTTAGAAACCTCTGAGATGGACGCCGTGTTCGGGCTTCCTTATCAACGTATTCCGCACCCTATGTACGGTAAGGCAAAGATCCCTGCCTATGACATGATTCGTTTTTCCGTGAATATCATGCGAGGCTGCTTTGGGGGCTGTACTTTCTGCTCAATTACTGAGCATGAAGGCCGCGTGATACAAAGCCGTTCGCAGGAATCTGTGATTAAAGAGATCGAAGATATACGCGATAAAGTACCCGGGTTTACCGGTATGATCTCTGATTTGGGTGGTCCGACCTCCAACATGTATCACCTCAACTGTAATGATGCAGAGATTCAGGCTTCCTGCCGTAAGCTTTCCTGTGTTTATCCGGTGATCTGTAAAAACCTGAAAACAGACCACAGCGAAACCACTCAGTTGTATCGTAAAGCGCGTGCAATTGAGGGGGTTCACACGGTTGCCATTGCCTCGGGCTTACGTTATGACCTGGCCGTTGAAGACCCTGAGTATGTTAAAGAGCTGGTAACGCATCATGTCGGTGGCTATCTGAAGATTGCGCCGGAGCACAGTGAAGAGGGTACGCTATCGAAAATGATGAAGCCGGGCATGGGTACCTATGACCGCTTTAAGCAGATGTTCGAGAAATACTCAAAAGAAGCAGGTAAAAAGCAATATCTGATCCCTTATTTCATCGCCGCGCATCCGGGCTGTGAAGATGAAGATATGCTGAATCTTGCGTTGTGGCTCAAAGAACATAAGTTCCGTGTTGATCAGGTACAGACCTTTTACCCGTCACCGATGGCGCTGGCAACAGCAATGTACCACTCTGGCAGAAACCCGCTTAAAAAAGTGAGCTATAAGAGCGAGAAGCTCTATATACCTCGTGAGCTTGAGGAGCGCCGTTCTCAAAAATCACTGTTGCGCTATCACGATGAAGATAATTGGCCGCGTTTGCGTGAAGTATTAGAAAAAATGGGACGTGGAGACCTGATCGGTAATGCCGAGTGGCAGTTGGTGCCGGCAGAAGTAAAAACACACTATTCGCGCTCAAGCAGCACAAACACAAACACAAACAAAAATAGCCCGGCCACTAAAAAAGGTACGGCTACAGCGAAACCTTCGCTGGCGAACCGCCCAACCGCAGCCGCACGTAAAAAAGCGGCAGGGAAGAAGCCAGCCGCCAAGAAAAATCAGCAGCGCAGTGTTAAGCGAGGCTAGCAAGCGCCAGTAAAACAGGTGCAAAATCAGAGCAAAGCCCGGACTTAAATAAGCGTAAAAAAAAAGATGGCTAAGGAGCCATCTTTTTTGTTTTATAGCAGGTCCCGTCCCGCGTAATCATCGGTCATTGAGCGCCTGGGTTAAGTGATATTTCGCCCACGTCTTTAATGTAAATGTTCGGCGTAAATGTGCCTAAATCAAGTTTCGCATTCATTTCATATGCCACCATTTTGCGGTTTTGCTGCATTAATGATGCGATTAACCGAACACTGTTAAGCAGATTGGCATTGGCGCTTAATGTGATATCGCCAGCCCCGTAAGCAGCGATCTCGGGCATGTCATTTGATACGCCGTTAAGAATTTTCTGGTCATCAATTGTGACAGAGTAGGCAACGCCTCTTAAGGGTAAAGCGACACTGTTGGGATTGACTATATGCAGGCTGATCTCAAACTTGGGCGCGATCCCATCGCTGGGTATAATTTTGACGGAGTTAACCGTCACGGTTGGATCTTCGAAGTCCAGGGGTTTTAACGTCGCGCACCCTTGAAGTAAAAGCATGAATGATATGACCAGGCTGGCGTAAAACGTACGCATGAAGATTCTCCACTGAGAGGGCTTTGTTGAAACAATGATAAGGTTACTTTCGGGTACATTAACTTAACAACCCGACTTAATCTATGCTGATTTTCGCTATGCTTAATACGCTATCAGGCAAAGATCAGCAGACATGGCCTGAGTCGATATGCTGCAGGTTATAATCAGTTATAATGACCTAAAATCTGGGAAGAGAATCAAGATGCAGTCTTGTTACGATGTTGTCATTGTTGGCGGTGGTATGGTCGGTGGAGCGCTCGCTTGCGCATTAGGAAATACATCACTCAAAGTAGCCGTAATTGAAACACAGCTTCCAGCTGCATTTGATGTGACCCAGGATCACGATCTGCGTGTATCAGCGTTGAGTATCGCTTCTGAAAACATTCTCAAATCAGTCGGCAGTTGGCAGGGCATTATAGATAGACGATCATGTCCCTATCGACGTATGAAAGTCTGGGAAGCCAGTGAAGAGCATGCCGCCACGCTGTTTGATTCCGTAAAGCTGAAATATGACCACTTAGGCCATATTGTTGAAAACCGGGTTATCCAGCTAGCATTGATCGATCAGATGAAAGCGTTAGACAATGTTGATCTGATCACCCCGGCTAAAACCCACAAGATTGATTACTCACCAGGATTCAGCATTGTTGAGTTGGATGATGGCCGCCAGTTAGTCGCTCGCCTGCTGGTTGCTGCAGACGGCGGTGATTCACGTGTCCGCCAAGCCGTAGGTATTGGTGTTCAAAAATGGGATTATGAGCAGCATGCGCTGGTCGCTTCGGTTATTACTGAAGACGCTCAGCAAGATATTACCTGGCAGCAATTCACTCCGACAGGGCCTTTGGCTTTTCTGCCGCTGAGTGGTCATCGTGCCTCGTTAGTCTGGTACAACACACCGTCTGAAGTGAAGCGTCTCATGCGCACCACGGATGAGGAATTCCTTGCTGAGCTAACCCATCGCTTCCCGGCAACACTGGGCAATATTGAAAGCTTGTTAGGTCGAGGAAGCTTCCCACTGCGTCGTCAGCATGCTCAGCAATATGCAAAAGAGGGCGTTGTGCTGGTGGGTGATGCGGCGCATATGATTCACCCTCTGGCAGGTCAGGGAGTCAACATCGGCTTGCTGGATGCTGCTGCGTTAGCACAGACACTGATGACTGCATTAGAAGAAGGCGAAGACATCTCCTCAATGGCAGTATTAAGCCATTATGAGAAACACAGACGTCGCCATAATTTTATCATGATGCAGGCGATGGACCTGTTTTATCGGGTATTCAGCAATGATCTGTTACCGCTTAAATTGTTGCGCAATGTTGGCTTAGGCGTCGCCGGTAAAGCATCTCCACTAAAAAACAAAGTGATGGCCTTTGCCATGGGGTTGGAAGGTGATCTGCCCGAGATAGCCAAATAAACTCCCTTTTTCCGTGCGTTTTTGCCTAGCCAGCAAACAAAATTTCGGCTCGTGCAAAGCCCTCGAAGGATAAGCTATCTCGAAAAAAAAGCCGCTTGTTCTAAAGCGGCCTTGCTATGTTAGTAGCTATCAGATGCCAGACGGCACTGTTATTAACTCTTATATCTTAAATCGCGATCTGCTGTTTAAGGAATTCAACAATACCTTCAGCTGCTACATCCTGTTTGTCAGCATCACGGCGGCCCTTGTACTCGTATGCACCGGCCTCAATACCGCGCTCAGAAATCACTAAACGATGCGGTAAGCCCATCAGTTCCATATCGGCAAATTTCACACCAGGACGCTCTTTACGATCATCCATTAACACCTCGATGCCGGCGGCTTTCAGATCGGCATAGATTTGATCCGACACTTCACGAACTTTTTCAGATTTGTCGTAATGCAGCGGAACCAGAGCGATCTGGAAGGGCGCAAGACTGCTCGGCCAGATGATGCCATTATCATCGTAATTCTGCTCGATAGCCGCTGCCACGACACGTGTGATGCCGATGCCGTAGCAACCCATTTCAAGAATGGTTGCTTTACCGTTTTCATTCAGTACAGTGGCATTCATCGCTTCAGAGTATTTAGTACCCAGCTGGAATATATGCCCAACTTCAATACCGCGCTTGATCTGTAATGTTCCCTGGCCGCAAGGGCTAGGATCGCCTTCTTGTACATTGCGCAAATCAGCAATAGCCGGTGTAGGCAGGTCACGTTCCCAGTTAATATTGATGTAGTGTTTATCTTCAATATTGGCGCCAGCAGCAAAATCAGCCATGTTGGCTACACTGCGATCAATAATGCAGGGAATAGTCAGGTTCAAGGGGCCTAATGATCCGGGACCAGCCCCCATCACTTTAAGTATCTCTTCTTCTGTCGCAAAACATAACGGTGAAGCAACGCCAGGTTGTTTTTCAGCCTTGATTTCATTCAGGTCGTGATCGCCACGAACCAGCAGTGCAACAAAGTCGGCTTCGCTCTCTTTTGAAGCGGCAACGACTAATGTTTTAACTGTTTTTTCAATAGGTAGATTGAACTGCTCAACGAGTGCTTTGATGGTTTTTGCATCGGGAGTATCAATCAGCGTCATTTCAGCAGTAGGTGCTGTCCTTTCACCCAGCGCGAGTGCTTCTGCCATTTCAACGTTGGCTGCATAATCGCTGTTGTCTGAAAAAGCGATATCATCTTCACCCGACTCTGCCAGTACATGAAACTCATGTGAACCATTGCCGCCAATCGAACCGTTATCCGCAATAACCGGACGAAAGTCGAGCCCCAAACGGTTGAAAACATTGGTATAGGCCTGATACATAACGTCGTATGTGGCTTCCAGTGATTCGCGGGAAGCATGAAAAGAGTACGCATCTTTCATGATGAACTCGCGTGAGCGCATCACGCCAAAGCGTGGACGAATCTCATCACGGAATTTTGTCTGAATCTGGTAGAAATTGGCCGGTAACTGTTTGTAGCTTTTAATCTCGTTTCGTACCACATCGGTGATCACTTCTTCATGTGTAGGGCCGACACAGAACTCCCGGTTGTGACGATCGTGCAAGCGAAGCAGCTCCGGACCATATTGTTCCCAGCGTCCGGATTCCTGCCATAGTTCTGCCGGCTGGATCGCAGGCATCAGTACTTCCATTGCGCCCGCATTGTCCATCTCTTCTCTGACAATACGTTCTACTTTACGAAGTGTGCGTAAACCCATGGGTAGCCAGGAATAGAGGCCGGAAGCTTCTCTTCTGATCATACCGGCGCGTAGCATCAGCTGATGGCTGATGACTTCAGCATCAGAAGGAGTCTCTTTGAGCGTTGCGATAAGAAATTGGCTTGCGCGCATGGTATAGACCTTTACAAAGTTCACGTGAAAATTGGATCATTTTATGGATATGTGTCGTTAGGGACAAGTCAGAGCAGCATTTATCGTCACTATAATTAACTAATTACACATTTTTTAAAGAATATTCCTGAAAAAATAAACAAATATAGATAATTTATAGTGATGGTTGCCAGATAGCTGTTTTTTAAAGATCAGGTTTAGTATTGGCGTACGGTTTTTGTAGCCGGATATGCTGGCTAAGAAACCCCGTTGGCAGGTTGTTTATACGCACCGATGTAGGTAATCTTTGCGACATTAAGTTAACTCCCTCAAGAATTTGATTTCTTAAGATTTGGTTGTAATTATTTGATCATATTGGACTTTTATGAAAAATATTTTATTCGTGCTGTTGCTTGTTACACAATCTCCATGGGCCCTTGCCGGTATTACAACGATCTTTAAAGACGAGAATGGTAAAACCAACTGGCAAATACTCGCTAACTGGAGCAGCGGTACACTAATCATTCTGCTATCTGTTGTGGCGGTTAATCTGTTTTTTGCCCGACGTCGTGCTAATAAAGCCAATCTTGAGCTCACTGCAATTCGTAAAGATCTTGAGCAGCGGGTTAAAGATCGTACCGCGACACTGGATGAGGCGAACCGACAACTAACCCAGAGTAACCACCTATTAGAAGAAGAGGTGTCGCAACATATCATTACCAGTGAGCAGTTACGCTCTTCTGAGTCTTACATTAAAGATATTTTAGCCTCCATGCCGCTGATGCTCGTCAGCCTGGATAAGGACGGTAAGGTAACACAATGGAATAAGCAGGTTGAAGAAGCCTCGGGAATCCCAGCTTCGCAGGCCTTGGGCAAAACACTCTGGGAAGCTTACCCTACTGTGTCAATTACACCGGAACAGATCCAGCAGGTGATTAAGAAAAATGAACCTATACACCTGAAACAAAGTTTGCGAAGCATGGCGCATTTCGATATTACGATCTATCCGTTGCAAGGCCAGACAGAAGCGGGCGTTGTCATTCTTGTTGACGATATCAGCAAACAGACCGCGGCAGAAAACATGCTGATTCATAATGATAAAATGTCATTTATGGGAGAGCTTGCGTCCACGATGGCACATGATATCAATGTACCGCTGCAAGCTATTTTAATGGATCTGAAAAGCTTCCAGCATACACTGGCTGACCAGGCAAACACACAAACAGCGGCTGACGATAAGAAAGCCAGGCAGCTGAATACCATTCTTCATGATATGTCCAGCAAAGGCGATCAGGTCTCAACGATCATCGGTAATTTGCTCGCATTTGCGCGCAGTCGACATGAGAAAAAGCAGTTAGCTGATATTGTTGATGTGATGGAAAATGCTATCACTCTCGCCAATGATGTGGTCTCAGTTTCAGCCGCGCTTCCCTTTAGCAAGGTCACTCTGGTACGAAATTTTGAAAAGAATTTGCCGCTAACCCCCTGTTACATTACCGAGCTACAACAAGTATTTATTAGTCTTTTCCGCCATGCATGTCATGCGCTTGAGCTTAAAATGGCGGCCGCTTCGACTGATCCCGGGTTTAAGCCGACGATTAAAATCATCCTGGCTGAATGCTATGACAGTCTTTGGATAAAAATTCAGCACAACGGTGTAGGTCTGAATAACGAAGAGCAGATGTGCTTGTTTGAGCCGTTCTTCAGTAATAAAGCACCCGGAACTGATTTTGATGCAGGGCAGCGCCTCTCTTTCTCGCATTACATTGTTACCGAACAGCATAAGGGGCATATGGCTGTCACTTCTGATGTGAACGTTGGCTCAACTGTTCACATACAATTACCTATTATTGAATAACGGATATAACTAACGAAGACCCGGGATTTTTTTTAAAGCGTTTCGCTTTAGCGCGTTATAGAAGCAGGTGAAATTTTCTCCTGCTTTTCCATATCTGTTATTGGGCAGCGTCTAATATGCAAACAGACATGTTGTTTGCCCCTTAATGAAAAATATTATCACCTTGCTGGTCGATCATCAGTTTGGCTTTGCGAAATGTTTCCTGAGTGCATAGTTCCTGGGTAGGGAGGACATCTGCCCGAATAAAGATATGTTCACGCACACCTTGATCCTCACGCTTACGGATTAGCCCGTTAACACGATACTGTGACCCTTCTGCTGCCGGTCTGGCAATTATGATGAAGCCCTTATATTCTTCCTCAGCAGCAGGGCTTGTCTCTGATGTGCTTCCCTGAGAACTACGAAATATATTCAAAAGTGATGTTAATAAACCCATTATCGCTCCTGTTTTATACTAGTTATTGATATAAGGCGGTTAAGCTCACAAGACGGATCCGCAAAGCGTCATAAAACTTAAATAGTAATCGACTAGTACAATCTTATCTGTCTGCTATGCTGATGTGTATGATAAAAGTTGTTCATCAGAGATTAAGGATGTTTAAATCGACTCAATCCCTATTTTATCGGAATCGTTGCCTGATTGTTGTTTTTACAGCACTCGGGTTACTTTTTGCAAGCACGGTTAAAGCCGATTCCGGGCTTAAACCCGTCACGCTTCAATTACAGTGGCACCATCAGTTTCAATTTGCCGGTTATTATGCAGCGTTAGCTAAAGGGTTCTACGAAGAGGCTGGGCTGGAAGTTACTATTAAAGATGGTGGCTATGACAATAATGGCCGTGCCATTTTGCCCGAGGCAGAGGTGCTATTTAATCGGGCACAATTCGGCTCTACCCGCACAGACCTGTTAATCAATCACAGCCAGGGAGTACCTTTCGTTGTGCTGGCGAACATTATGCAGCACTCGCCTTTCATCTTTTTAACAACTGACCAATTTAACTTTAAGCGGCTCGAAGATATCGGCACGCAGCGTCCTATCTCATTAAACTTACCAGGTAGCGGGGATCAGCGAATAGATGCAGAAGCGATCGCCGCCTTAAAGGTTGCTGGCGTCAATTTAACAAAACTCAACAACCATTTTCCTACATGGGAATTAGATGATCTGTTAGCCGGACATACTCAGCTCGCTCCGGCTTACAGTACTGATGAACCCTATTTTGTTAAAAAAGCCGGACAGATTCCTGTGGTTATTCAGCCCAGAGACTATGGTATTGATTTTTACGGTGACCTGCTTTTTACTCGTCAGAGTATGCTCGACAAGCAGCCGGAGATAGTAAAAAAATTCCGTACAGCCAGTATAAAAGGCTGGAAGTATGCGATGGAGCATACTGACGAGATCGCGGAATTGATTCTGAAAAATTATGCGACCCGTAATGAGGCTTATGATAAGGACTTTCTTATTTATGAAGCTGAAAAAATCAAAGAGTTAATGAATTCAGATGTGATTGAAATCGGCTATATCAACAAAGAGCGTTGGCAGAAAATTGCAGAGATTTATCAGTCATTAGGTTTGATCAGCGACGTCAACCTGGATAGTTTTCTTTATAATCCTGAACCAGTTAATCAGTGGGAAAGCTATAAGCACTGGCTTCAATTACTCATCATCCCCTTTCTGATAGCGGCAGGTATCATCTGGTATCTTTTTTCTCTGACGATGGCATTAAAGCGAGAGATACTAAAACGTCAGGAGGCCGAAAAGACCCTGAAAAACCAAGCTGAACTTGATAGCTTAACGGGTATTAGCAACCGCTATGTGTTTCAGCAGAACCTGGAAAAAGAGTTTGCCAGGGCACGTCGATACCAGCAGCCATTCTCTTTGATGATTATGGATATTGATCTGTTTAAAGAGGTAAATGATAATTACGGGCATCAGGCAGGGGATGAAGTATTGCGATCATTAGCAAGAGTGACTAAAGATTTATTACGCAACAGTGATCTGTTTGCCCGGTATGGCGGAGAAGAGTTTGTCGTGCTGCTACCCAGCACCTCACTGAGTGAGACACTGTACCTGGCAAAACGTATTCTCCATACAAATCGCCATAACGCAGTGGTATATAACGATTTAAATATTCGCTACACCATTAGTATCGGCGTTACAGAGATCCTCGATTCCGATACAACAGTGGAAGATGTTTTTAAGCGCAGCGATGATCTTCTCTATGATGCAAAAGATGCAGGACGAGATTGCATCAGGTTAGGTAGTGCAAGTAGCGCCTAATATCTGATCGGTAGCGGTGCACGGGTTTTAACGGCACGTATCGCAAAATTGCTTTGTATATCCTTAACAACAGATAGACGTTGTAGTGTTTTTAACCATGCTTCGTAACTGAGAAGGTCCGAGACAACGACCTCTAAGCGATAGTCAGATGCGCCAGAAACAACAAAGCAGCTGATTACATTATTCATTTCTAAAATAGCCTGTTCAAATTGTACACTGGCTTCATCGCGGTGATTATCAAGGCTGACATCAACAAAAATAGTCATTCCCAAGCCGATCTGCTGACGATCCAGAGCCGCATAATATCCAGTAATAACGCTCTCATCTTCAAGTTTTTTTACTCTGCGTAAGCAAGGTGATGGCGATAATCCAATCTTATCCGCCAATTCAACATTGGTGAGTCGCCCGTCATGCTGGAGTAGCGCGGCTATTTTCAAATCCATTTTATCCATTATTGATACGACCCTGATATTTTAATAATTATATTGGCATTATATGCTAATTTTTATCTGAAAAGAGGCAAAGTTAGCAAGGACATGCGCCGCAGGAATTCACGATAATAGTGTTTTGATAGTAAAGAGCACATCATGACTACATACGCGATCAAGCGCTACTCAGGTATCTCGCCTAACCAGGGGGGCGTTATAGCCGCACTGGTTACCATACTCATCTGGGCAAGCTGGTTGATCTCTATGAAAATAGGGGTGCAGTCGCAACTTTCAACAATCGATCTGGCGGTCTTGCGCTATGGCTTCACCGGATTAGTCCTATTCCCTGTTTTTATTAAAGCCCTGCCTCGCATCAGAAAAACACCTAAACGTTACCTGTCAGGCATTGTGTTTGGTGCGGGTCTGCCATTTTTTTATCTATCATCGTTGGGAATGCATTATGCGCCTGTAGCGGATGCAGGTTTATTGATTACCGGAACATTTCCGCTGTTTGTCAGCTTTGCTGCCGTGGCTTTCTACCGGGAAAAGCTCACACAGCAACGTGCCTGGGGGTTGGTATTGATTCTGGTGGGTGTTGTTGCAATATTGTATCTGACTGCTCTCAACACAGGTCTGAACGCAGGCGTGGATCATTGGAAAGGCGATATCATCTTTCTTTGCGCCAGCGCTTCATGGGCGCTGTTTACCGTAAGCCTTAAACTATCAGGATTACGCCCTTGGGATGCCGCTGCGTGGCTATGTGTATCCTCAGCGGGCATCTTGCTGGCGGGCTTATTGTCGGGAATATGGGAGATCACTATTATGACAGCACCGCTTGAACAAACGCTCTATCAAATATTTGTGCAAGTGCTGTGTGTCGGCTTAATTACCGGATTCAGTTATGGATTTGCTGTGCGCCAATTAGGCGCTGAAAAAACGTCGGCGATTGGTGCACTAACACCAGTACTAGCCGTATTAGCCGGTCTATATCTGTTAGGCGAACCCGTACAGCTGGCTGCATGGCTAGGGCTTGGGTTTATTACCGGGGGTGTGCTGCTGGCAAGTGGTGTCAGGTTGCGAAAGCACTCCTTATATTAAGCCTTAGGAGACAGATGCTTCACAATGAGCTGAGAAGGGGATAAATCATGTTTATCTGCCAGCATCAGCAATAGATCATGCGCTTCTTCAGTCAGTTTGATGACATGATCTGCTTTGTGGGCTTTGGTTTGCTCTAAAGCCTGGGCTAATTTATCAGCGTATTTTTGGTCTAACCATTCGTCACACCACTCACGGACCTCTTTTATGTTATTTGAGCATTTACGCCAGGCTTTAAGTGCTTTGAGGTGTTTTTTCGATGTCTTTGACGAAGCACCTTGTTGATCTAAAGGGAATCTATCATCTTTGCTTAGCTGTACATCAATCCATTGAATGACACTAGTTAAATCACTTTTCTTTATTTTCATCGGTAGGGCTCTCGGTCAGAATGTTGAGATAGGGGCGCATTGTCACAAAAAAGCTTGCTGTGTAATGTTAAATTTTTATGACATTACACTATCAATAAACTATCAATAAACTATCAATAAACTATCAATAAACTATCAATAAACTATCAATAAACTATCAATAAACTATCAATAAACTATCAATAAACTATCAATAAACTATCAATCACCCTAGCTGTTTAAGTGTTTCGGCTTGTTGGCTTATCCGATCGACACACTGATTAAACAATTGCAGCTCCTCATCGGTTAACACCGACAGCAAATAACGTTCACGGGCTGTCACCAATGGCACTATCTTAAGATAAATCTGTTTACCCTGTTCTGAGAGTGAAACACTGGAAAAGCGGCGGTCGTTACTGTCTGTTTTTTGGCACAACAGACCAGATTTTTTAAGCGCCGAGATGGCTCGACTCACTTGCATTTTTTCCATGCTGGTGAATTTGGCTATCTCTTTTGCGGACATCTGTGCATTTTCGCCCAATGCCGCCATCACACGCCACTCCTGAGGGCTTAAATCGAAACGCCCTGAATATAGCTGTGCGATCACCTCGCTCACGGACGAATTAAGCATGGCCAGCCGATAAGGGAAAAAATCACTTAACTGCAATGTATCTGAGGGCTCGAGTGCTGCTTTTTGTGACGATTCTGCAAGAGTCATAACATCTTAGGGGTTGCTTAAAGAAAAATCTATTTTAGGACGTTAATAGTAAAATAACAATTTCCTTAGAAGAATGAATCGGCTATTTTATTTTAAATCCTTATATAACATATTGTTAGAGCAGAAATCACATTTTTGACATTGGTAACCAATGTTACTATTATAGGTCCTATATCAACAATAAACACATGTTTACCAGAGGGCACAGTCATGATTAAAATTGAACAGATCCATCACGTCGCATATCGCTGTAACGATGCAAAAGAAACCGTTGAGTTCTATCAGAATATGCTCAATATGGAATTTTTAGTAGCCATCGCAGAAGATCTTGTGCCTTCGACAAAAGAACCAGATCCCTACATGCATCTGTTTATGGATGCCGGGAATGGTAACATTCTCGCGTTCTTTGAATTACCGACTAAGCCGAAAATGGATCGTGACCGTATGACGCCTGAATGGGTGCAACATATTGCTTTTCGTGTAGAAAGCGAAGCGGCATTGATGGAAGCAAAAGCCGATCTGGAAGCTAAAGGGCTCGACGTATTAGGCCCAACCAATCACGGTGTTATTAAGTCGATCTACTTCTTTGATCCGAATGGCCATCGTCTTGAGTTGACCTGTCTGACGGGCACCGATGAGCAAATGAAAGAGTTAAAAAGAGTCGCACCATTGATGTTAGAAGAATGGTCTCGCACTAAAAAAGCACCTAAGCATGCGGCCTGGATGCACGAAGAAGAGTTTTCTTCAAAATAGACTCCTGAAATTTATGTGTGAATAGGTATGCGAAAGCCAGTGGCTGGCTTTCGTTTTTGTTGTTTCAGGTAGGCAGAACAAGAGTTGAGAATTAATAATATGACTAATATAAATAAGCTAAATGAAACCCACGACCTTACATTAAAAAGCTGGGTTACCAGTGCGAATCAGGCGAATAGTGACTTTCCTATTCAGAACCTGCCCTTTGCTATTTTTCGTCGTGCAGGCTCAAACGAAGCTTTTCGTGGCGGCGTAGCCATTGGCGATCAGGTTGTAGATCTGGCCTGCGTTGCTGAAAACAAGCTTTTCTCTGGCGACGCGGCCCTTGCTGCGCAGGCATGTACACAACCGACGCTGAATCAGTTTATGGGGATGGGTTCTGATTATGCTTCCGCATTGCGTTTGGCGCTATCTCGTGCACTAAGAGAAGGTGCTGATAAATCTTTAGAAAGCTGCTTACTTGCGCAGTCTGATATCGAATTCGAGTTGCCGGCTACCATTGGTGACTACACCGATTTTTACACCTCGATTCACCATGCCACCAGCGTCGGTAAATTGTTCCGTCCCGATAACCCGTTACTGCCCAATTACAAATGGGTACCGATTGGCTATCACGGTCGTTCATCCTCGATCGGCGTATCTGGTCAGACCTTCCATCGTCCGGTAGGACAGACCAAAGCACCTGATGCTGCAGTCCCGTCGCTAGGCCCTTGTAAACGTTTAGACTATGAGCTTGAGCTGGGGATCTATATAGGTCAGGGTAACGAGATGGGTGATGCCATTGCGTTGGATGATAGTGATGACCACGTATTCGGCTTTTGCCTGTTTAACGATTGGTCTGCGCGTGATCTTCAGGCGTGGGAATACCAGCCGCTGGGTCCGTTTCTGGCAAAAAACTTTGCGTCGACGGTTTCTCCGTGGATTGTCACGCTCGAAGCGATGGCGCCGTACCGGACGCCCTGGACCCGCGATGTGGCTGATCCTCAGCCGTTGCCCTATCTTGAATCTGAAACCAACCGACATCAGGGTGCTTTTGATATCAAGCTGGAAGTGCTTATCCAGACCGAGAAAATGCGTAATGAAAAGCAACAAGCCAAGTCTGTTTCATTATCTAACTTCTCTTATTCCTACTGGACCGTCGCGCAGTTGGTGGCGCATCACACCGTGAATGGTTGTAACCTTAAACCCGGTGATTTCTTCGGTAGTGGAACACAGTCTGGCCCTGAGCCTGAGCAAGCGGGTTCCATGCTGGAGCTATCTTGCGGCGGAAAAGAAGCCATTGACCTGGGTAACGGCGAAAGCCGAACCTTCCTTAATGATGGCGATACGGTTGTACTCAAAGGCTGGTGTCAGAAAGAGGGGGCCGCGCGCATCGGTTTTGGTGAAGTGAGTAGTACCGTTCTTCCGGCAAAAATCTAGCAGCAGATAACGCTTAAATAGAGCCCGCTGGAAAATAGCACATCTAGAAGGGACATCTGGAAAGGGCTCATGTAGAACTGGCACTTTTAGAAAGCACCTCAAGTTAGCCCGACGCTAGCTTGAGGTGTTGCTCTTTTTTACGGATATTTTTTACGGTCGTAGTGACGGGTTAATCAACTAAGTGACGGTTATGGAAAGCAAACGCCGTATTAAACGCAACTTCCTGGAACTGTTTCAGGCCCGTGTCTTTAAACGAAATAGTCATCGGATTTTGTTTCATGATTTTTTTGATTTCCGGCGCCGTCATAATCACAACATCCAGCTCATCTATCAATTGAAGCGCCGCTTCCATTTTAAATCCGAGTGCGCCTCCGGCAAACTTACCTTTCATCGGAGCTTGATTGATAATCACTTTTTCTACTTTATAGTCGGCCATCAGTTTATTAAAACTAAACTGGAAATCCTTTAAACTCTGGCGGTCGTTGCTATCAACCATAGTAATGCGGCTTGTCCTGCAGTCAGGTATATCAAACAACCCATCGGACAACGACAGCAGGCAGACAATCGCTTCATTGTTTTTAAACTCAACACCACACACTCTCATGACAAACCCCGGTATTTTAGACGATGCGCATTATAACGCTAAAGTTTCATGTAGCACTAAGAATGCAGCACATATATGAATAAAAATCTATTTTTTCCGGTTTCGTGATAACCCATCATTCAATCTTTTAATGTCCTTAGCCATATTCTTAAGTCGCTCAGGTGTCAGAATCCAGCAAAGCTTACTTGCGGGGGCTCATGTGTCAGTGAATAATGGGTCTTTATGCTTTTAATCGGATGCCATCTATGACCGTTGTATTTGAAGAACTGGACTATCAGGAAACTCCATTGGGCGTCATCAGTCTGAGGCGCCGATCCGAGCCAAGGTTGAATAATCAAATTCTGTATGAAATAAAATTAGATGACGAGTTTCTGATGTCGAGCTTGTTTACCGAAGCAGAAATTCAACTATCAAAGATTTGTCTTGCTGCGTTACAAGGGGATGAGCTGGATGTAATTGTCGGTGGGCTTGGCTTAGGTTACACAGCCAAGGCGGCATTAGAGCACGCCAGCGTTCGCTCACTAAAAGTGGTTGATGTCATGGCTCCGGTCATCGACTGGCATCAGCGTGGCTTGGTTCCACTGGGAAAAGCGCTGAGCGCAGACCCGCGTTGCACACTGATACATGCCGACTTTTTTGATGTCGCCACCTCCAAAACAAAAGGCTTCGATGGTCTGCCGTATCAAGAGAGCGCACCTCACCCACAAGTACATGCGGTGTTATTGGATATTGATCACTCCCCCGGTTATTGGTTGAACCCCGGAAACAGTGCTTTTTATACAGAGCAGGGCTTACGTGATCTATCTGAAAAAATTCTTTCAGGAGGGATATTTGGTTTATGGTCAGACGAGCCACCAGCAGCAGATTTTATGGCGTTACTTGATCGTATTTTTGAGTCTTGTGAATCGCATGTAGTTAGCTTTCCGAACCCTTACCTGGGAAAAGACTCAACCAATACGGTTTATTTAGCACGCAAAGCTTAATAGGTAATGAAAAGTGAGAGGCTAGTAAGTTTCTCCTTTTCCCCGGCATGACTGAAGCCCGATAGTGGTGGCTCTTCAAGATAATTATCTTAAGGAGTGCTAAGCGATGCAGCGGGAAAAAAATACAGATCCGGAAAACTCAAAAATTTACCTGGTTGGAGGAGGCCTGGCTTCTCTTGCAAGCGCCGTGTATCTCATCAACGATGCTTATGTGTCAGCTAATAATATTCATATCTTAGAGCAAAATACGACGTTAGGAGGCGCACTGGATGGTTGTGGTGACCCCGATAACGGCTTTGTTATTCGTGGTGGCCGCATGCATGAAAAACATTTTGTATGCTACTGGGACTTGTTATCACATATCCCATCTTATGATGATCCTGCTATTTCTGTCACCGACGAATCATTTGAGTTTAATGCCCGATATGTTACTCATGCCCAGGCCCGGTTGCTGAAAAGTGGCAAACGGATGGATGTTTCATCGTTCGGGCTCTCGTTAAAACACCAGGCAGATTTACTCAAACTGACCTTTGTATCAGAAGCCACCTTAAACAATGTGCGGATTGAGGATTGGTTTGAAGCATCTTTCTTCGAGACGAACTATTGGTATCTCTGGACCTCAATGTTTGCCTTCCAGAAATGGAGCAGTGTGGCCGCAATGAGGCGCTACATGAAACGCTTTATCCATTTGTTGGATGGAATGCCCACCTTGGGTGGCATCATGCGAACTCAGTACAACCAATATCACTCGGTGGTCATACCTCTGCAACGATATCTGCAACAAAGAGGGGTTAATTTTGAATTGCAGACGCAAGTCGTTGATATTGATTTTGAGCTTTTGCCCAGCCACAAAAAAGCGATAGCGATACATGCACGAGATAAAGATAAAAACCTGCAGCAGATCACCTTAGGTGCTGGTGATTATGTGTTCATTACTAATGGCTCCATTACCGAAAGCACTGATAATGGTTCGTGGAAAGATGCACCTGTCTTAAAAGATAAATCCAGTTCGGGTTCATGGATGTTATGGGAAAGCATAGCGAAGAAAGATAGCTCCTTTGGCAATCCTGGTGTTTTTTGTGACGATATCGATCGACAAAAATGGTATTCCTTTACCGTTACCCTCAAAGACCGCACGTTCCATGATTATATGGAAGATTTCAGTGGGAATTTAGCCGGCACGGGTGGATTGGTCACGATGACGGATTCAAACTGGCTGATGTCTATTGTTATTGCCCGTCAACCACACTTCCCAAATCAACCCGGTGACGTCAGAATTTTTTGGGGCTATGGGCTATATCCTGATAAAAAAGGGAATTACGTCGATAAAAGAATGTCAGATTGTAATGGAGAAGAAATTCTTGAAGAGCTATGGGGACATTTGGGCATTGAGGATTTAATGAGCCCCGTGGCTGAAGCCCAAAAAATTAACTGTATTCCCGTCGCCATGCCATTTATCGATAGTCTCTTTATGCCATGTGCTAAGGGAGATCGCCCCGAGGTGTTGCCGGAGGGGGCTGTTAATTTTGCATTCCTCGGTCAGTTTGCCGAAGTACCAGAGGATTGCGTATTTACGGTCGAGTATTCAGTGCGCAGTGCGCAAATGGCTGTTTATGGGTTGTTCGAGACAGATAAGCAGGTATTGCCCGTATATGACGCTATTCATAATCCCGTCGTTTTAATAAAAGCGATGAAGGCCATTTGCCGATAATGTTCAACGATGCAAGGATATACATGAAAATATTAGGTGCTGTTACCGGGTTACTCATGGCATTTTCAGTAAGCAGCCATGCCGTCGATATTAGCTATCCAGCAGCCTCGATTATCGATTGGAAACACAAAAGTTTTTCGGGTGATACAGCCTATAGTGTTGTTTATGATGAACAGATGCAACGCGATGTCATTCGTGCAAAAAGCAGCCAATCGGCATCGGGTTTGTTTTTCGAAAAGAAGATAGATCTGGATAAAACACCGTTTCTTAACTGGTCGTGGCGGGTTGAAAAGTTTCCGGTGGTGGGCGATGAAAAAACTAAGACCGGCGATGACTTTGCTGCACGTATCTATGTTGTTACACAAGATGGCTGGACATTTTTAAGCACCAAAGCGATCAGTTATGTGTGGTCGAATCAATCACAAACCAATGATGTCTGGCCAAACCCGTTTACCAATGGCAGTGCAATGATGCTCACCGTCAGAGGCAGTGGCGATAGCAAGGGTTGGGTCACAGAAAAGCGCAATATTAAAGAAGACCTGCAACAGTTGTTTGGCAAAGAATTTCGTTACATTGATGCCATCGCCATCATGACCGACACCGACAACTCAAAAAGCTCTGCTACGAGTTACTATTCAGATATTCGGTTGACGCAGAAATAAGCGCTCCAGAGCTAAACACGCTAGCCATGCCCAATACAGAGACTGGAGGAGGCATAAAATTTGATGACAAAACCCTTCGTTTTTGCATCTGTGAGGCTTGGCGCGCGAGTACCCTATATTAGGCCGAACTTAATACCACAGCCTACTAAATAACCGTTTTTAGTATGTGGAATGGTATACTCTTTCATACGTTTAAAATAATTTAACCCACCCTGTGAGAACAAATATGACATTTTGCATCGGCATCAAGGTTGCAGAAGGAATAGTGGCGCTCGCGGACACGAGAATTGTGAAAGGAAGCGAGCAGGTCAACAAGCAGAAGCTTGCTGAGTTCCAACATGCCGGTCAGTCGTTATTCACGATGACCAGCGGCCTGCGATCGGTTCGCGACAAGACAATCACATATGTAGACGAAACACTCCGCAACGAAGATAGCACCCGAGACCGTCTGTATCAGTTCGTCAATCTATTTGGCGAGCAGCTTCGACGTGTGAAAACCGAGGACGGACCTTCCCTTGCCGCTACCAACCATTCATTCAACCTTCACGCGATTATCGGTGGGCGATTACTCGCCGATAACAGCCCGCAGATGTTTTATGTATACCCGGAAGGAAACTGGGTCGAGGCGGCGGTCGATTCCCCCTACTTCATGATCGGACGCACTTACTACGGAAAGCCAATTTTGGATCGGCTGCTGCGTTACGAGACTCCGCTTTCGTCTGCAGTTGCACTTGCGTTTTTGGCGTTCGACGCAACGCGCGCAAGCGTGAACGATGTGGGTTACCCGATCGACATCGCCGTTCTTTCGAACCACGAAACGAGTCCACGATTCCAACGATTCACCGAAGCGGACATTTCTCATGTATCGGCGCAGTGGACACAAGCTTTGACGGATTCTCTCGCCAATCTACCGATGCAGTGGGCCGAAAATCTCATCCAAACTCCATTCCAACCGTACCGATCATGACTGAAATCAAGATCAAAAGCACTCTGCAATATGGCGTATGGCAAACGATGACCTGTCTATTCAAGAGCGGCGATTGAACTAAGAGCCCTCGCGTTTTCAACGAGAACTCACGAAAGGCACTTCACTGCCAGTGATAGTGGTAGCTATTAGAGTCGGCTTTTACCCGCACCTAATAGCTAAATACTAGCTTTCGAATTGAGTTCTAATAGCTCCATCTGCACTACAGGGTCGTCATGCACAATTTTATCTTTTTAATGTTGGCAATTATCCTCATTGTTGGTTTGTTTTTTATAGCTATTCACCTAGGTTTCCACGCTCCTAAAAATAAAGAAACAGGAAGCCCAAAAGTTCTTTTTGGTATTGACTATCTTCAGCTACACATCCCGATCAATGCAGGCAAACAGTTATTTGGCTGGTTGCTTCCAGTATCTGATTCAAGTGAAACCCTTATAATTCTGCATGGATGGGGTGGCAATGCAGAAATGATGCTGCCTGTTGCAACACCGTTCCACAAGGCTGGTATTAACGTTCTTCTTTTTGATGCGAGAAGTCATGGTGGCAGTGATTCGGATACTTTCTCATCATTACCTCGTTTTGCAGAAGACCTGGGGAGTGTTATCGAATGGTTAAAGCAGCAGCATCCCGACCGCTCTAAAAAGATTGCCTTGTTAGGGCATTCGGTTGGTGCAGGCGCGGTATTATTCGAAGCATCTAAACGTAAAGATATTGCAGCGGTAATCAGTATTTCTGCATTTGCACATCCTGAATGGATGATGCAGCGTTATTTAAAAAGCTTTTATTTTCCTTCATTCATTAGAAAACTGGTCCTGCGTTATGTGGAGTGGGTGATCGGACATCGCTTTGCTACATTTGCTCCGCTTAGCACTGTTTGTAAAATAAATTGCCCAATACTGATCGTTCATGGCAAAGAGGATACAATCATCCCCGTTGAAGACGCCAGAGCAATCATTGCCAACTGCCCTGAACCACATTTAAGATTGCTGGAGATAGAAAATGCGAGCCATGATTCCGTTGATGAAATAGAACAACACTGCGAGCAACTTATTCATTTTCTACGAGTATCTGGTTTTAATTTTTAATCAATGGTGTCAGTGTCAAATTATTATCCATGTTAATTTTTAATCGCGCATGTCGAAAAAGATCGTTCAGCTCACCTCCGAATCTTCCCGTTTCGCCTGTTTATGCTGCTCTTCGCTGCTATCGAGTTTCCAATAGCTGGAGATATAGAGTTGGTGCGTCTGCTCCTTGCGTTCTTCCTTAAAATATTTTCTTAGCACACGCATGCTGCTGAACTCACATGCCGCCCATACGGACACCTGGCCTTTTAACCATGAGAGCTGGCGAACACGGCCGAGTAGGGTGTTACCACTAGGATCGGTGATAGGGTTAACTACCCAATGGAGTTCAAAATTTTCCGGATGCGGCAAGGCTTGAATGTCGGCTTTGTCGAGTACTTCTATTACGGCATAACCAGTGGCATCTTCCGGTAGTGAGGCTATGTTGACACTAATGGCCGGTAAGGCAGTCATATCTCCGATAAGCAGAAACCAGTCTGCTTCTGGGCTGATTTCCTTTTTAGGGCCGGGGCCACCCACCAGTATACTATCGCCGGGAGTCGCCTGAGCAGCCCATGCTGAGGCGGGGCCTGCTACGTCATGAATCACGAAGTCTACGTCGATTTCGTTTGCTCGCTGCTGTCGCACGGTATAGGTCCGGACCTGTGAACGGGCATCGCCGGGTTGCGGAAACATCAGTTTGATGTAGCTGCTTTCCTGATTAGCGGGGAAGTTGTTCAGGCCTTCACCGCCAAGCGTGACACGCAGCATGTGCGGAGTTACGGAATCTGTGCGGATTACGTCGAGTTTTCTGGGTGCGGGTCTGTTCATGATTACTTTACTCCTGTGCTTGCGTGTCTGTTGACGAGCTTTGGTTATCTGGCTGTGGTTGAAGGCTTTGGTTGCTGAGATTGTCGTTTATCGAATGAGCGATGCGTATAAAAGAAGCGATATCTTGTTGGCTCAGGTTAGATGTCATTTGAGCGGTTATCTGCTGCTCGACGGCGTTCAGCTGTGCGATGATCAAGTCCCCACTAGAGGTGAGTTGCAACAACTGACTACGCCGGTCTTCTGGGTGGTCGGTTTTCGCTATCAGGCCGTCTTTAAGCAGTTCGTTGAGCACGCGGGTAATCTGCGCTTTGTCGCGCTGCATACGCTGGGCAATGGAGTGAGCGGTGCAGGCTGGGTTACGGCTGATTCCTTTAAGTGCCCGAATATGCGTGATCGGTAGAGGAATCTGCTTTTCTTTAATGGTTTCGCGTAGCCGTGACTTGTACGTATGAGTCAGACGGTGCAGGGTTTCGCCGAGTGATGATGGCTGTTGTGATGACTCTTCTGATGAGCCCTTTGGTAACATTGGCGACATGGTAAACCTCTACATAGTTGATAAAGTTAACTTTATAGAATGTAGTAGATAGTGTCAACCAATTATCTCTCTATCTGTTCTCACTATCCGCTGCCCTGCGCAGCACTATATCCAAGATGTTGGCCGACAACAGCCTTCTTAAATATGCAAACAGGTAGGTCGGAACGGTAACGTAATAGCGCGCCTTTGGTTTTTTGGCTTCGAGTGCGTGGATTACTTTTTTCAGTACGGCGTCAGGCTCTAACGTGAAAGGGTCCTTTTTATCAGGGTCAGGATCAGCCGCTAAGCGTTTTTCTACGGCTTCATAGGTCTGCTGGTGAGCACTGCCTTTTACGATGATATTTTGTTTAAACTTTGCATATGCGTTTTTTCGAAAGTCGCTGGTAATAGGCCCGGGCTCAACCAGTGAGACGAAAATACCGCTGCCATGTAGCTCTTGTCGTAGTGTATCGGTGAGGCCTTCCAGTGCAAACTTGCTGGCATTATAAGCCCCCCGGTACTTCATGGTGATTAGCCCCAGCACTGAGCTGTTTTGAATGATACGGCCATATCCCTGGCGTCGCATAAGCGGAATCAGTAAATTAGTCAGTTCCAATGTGCCGAACAGGTTGGTTTCAAACTGCTGTCGTAGTACATCGCGGGATAAATCTTCAACGGCACCTGGCTGGCCGTAAGCGCCATTATTGAAAAGGGCATAAAGATTGCCACCGGTTTGCTGTAGTGTCCAATCAACGGCTGCACGAATGGAATCGCTGTTATCCAGATCCAGTTGGCAGGCTTCAAACCCTGCTTGTTGTAGCCTGGTTACATCGCTTAGCTGTCGGGCGGTTGCAAAGACACGATAACCCCGTCCTTTAAGCCCGTGAGCAACGGCCAAGCCAATCCCTGATGAACAGCCGGTAATAAGAATAGATTTGTCTGTATTAGTTAAGCTCACGAATAAAAACCCTTTAGATTACAAAGCAAACGATACCAACATAATGATAATCACCTTAGTAGATTTCAGACACATATTATTTGTCGATATTTTGCTATGCTTAGCGCCTTAATTCTTACGCCCTGAATGCTTATCGCCTGTAAGCTTACCGCTTTATCGATAGCCGGTGATGATCTGCACTGATTAGCGTTTAAAATACAGCCACAAATAGCCGCCGGTCTATAGGAGAATGAATGCGCTTTTTACCACAACACCTTATGTCACTCGCGGTTGCTTCATTGATCACAAGCTTACCTTTTACAGGGCAGGCCGTTGCCGGCGCTTCCTATAAGGGGCCTGAATCAGTGCCTGTTTTTCACCCGCTTTGCTTAAAGGAGCTGAAAGATCAGGAAGACGACGGTGGCGCACTCGACATGGCTGTGTGTTCTGAAAAATATAAAGATATTGTTGTTAAGAAAACACCTGATGGTGGCTATTATGCGAAACGTCCGGTGGATGCAACAGGGCAAACTCAAGGCTATGTAGTCTATAAGCCGGTAGGCACGCTGGACAAGGCGATGGAGTTATTGCTGGTTCACGATAAGGGGGATCAGCAGGGCACCAAAGCGTCTGTTTATGTGATTGGTCGTTTGCCACATTTAAACCCTGATTCACGCGACTTTATCACCAGCCTCGGTGAGGGTGGTGTAGGTTGTAATGGCGGTATACAGTCGGCACGCCTGGTATCCGAAGCGATTCTGGAAGTGGATATCAATGTTAATCCAGCCACATTAATGGCGCTGGATAAGCTCAATAAAAAAACACCTGCTTTATCTAAAACAGTGGCCGTTTCCAGCCTGAGCCTCAAACCTAAGAACACGTTAGATGACCGGCCGACTACCTGCATTGGCACCGTAACGAAAACATATGATCTGCTCAATAACGGTGAAAGTTATGCCTGGGTGCACTTTATCAAAGAGAATACGCGCGTAGCGTTGGACCCGTATCAGCAGTGCTTTGATGACTTAGTGGCTGATTTTGTAAAGCCACCACAAACCATCAATATGCAGGATTTTGAAATATTTTCGCGTCTTTTCAGTAGCGAATGCAGCAAATAATTATAAAATTTATAAATAACCATTTAATATAAAAAGACAAAATTACCTTCCTAAAAAAGTAATTTAAAACAATAAGTTAAACTGATAAATTAAAGCGATAATTTATGAAAATACTGCATACCTCTGACTGTCATATAGGGCGACAATTTCATAACGTATCGCTGCTTGAAGATCAGCGGCACGTGCTGGATCAGATCGTTACTATTGCCCATGAGCAACAGGTTGATGTCATTCTTATTGCTGGTGATATTTATGATCGTTCTGTGCCTCCTTCACAAGCGGTTGCTTTGCTGGATGAGGTACTGGATCGTATCAACCAACTCAATATTCCGGTTATTCTTATCAGCGGTAACCATGATGGTGCAGAACGCTTAAGTTTTGGCTCGGCTCAGTTGGCGCAATCCGGTGTACATATACTCGGCAATATTCAACAGATCGCTGACCCGGTAATACTTGAAGATGAGCATGGCGAGGTGGCTTTTTTTGGGCTGCCCTATGCTGATCCCGCTACTGTGCGTCACGCCTTGCAAGTTGAAGCCAGCAGCCATGATGAAGCGATGGCGCAACTGATGGCTGTGATAAAACCGCAGCTTCGCGCCAATCTTAATAACAGTCTTAATAAAAGCAGCCGTTCTGTTTTACTCAGTCACTGCTTTATCGACGGTGGGCAGTCCAGTGAGTCAGAGCGGCCTTTATCGATTGGTGGGGCTGATCGGGTATCGTATCAGCACTTCGCTGATTTTAGTTATGTTGCACTTGGGCACCTGCATGGCCGCCAATATAAAGGCTCCGAAAATATTCGGTATTCTGGCTCGATCCTTAAATACTCCTTCTCAGAAGAGAAGCAGATTAAATCCGTTACGCTGGTAGAAATGGGGCCTTCTGGCGTGCAGCAGATCGATCAGATTCCGTTACAGCCGTTAAGAGATATGCGCACCATCACTGGCGCTTTAGCTGATATTATCGAAGACGCTTTCAACGACCCTAAGCGTGATGATTACCTGCAGATTCGCTTAACCGATAAACATGCCATTCTGGATGTGATGGGGAAGCTGCGGCAGGTCTATCCCAATGTGCTACATATTGAACGCCCCGGTTTAATGGCTGCCAGCCCACAACAAAATGCCCGCAGGGATCAGCTTAAAAAAGGCGAGTTTTCGATGTTCAGTGACTTTTTTGAGCAGGTCAATGGCGAACCACTCTCAGCAGAACAGCAAAGCTACGTGTTACAAACACTGGCTGACTTGCATGAAAAAGATCTTCATAACAAGGCCCTGTAACCCATGCATCCGTTAAGTTTACATATGAGCGCCTTTGGGCCTTTCGCTGCGCAAGAGTTGATTGATTTTTCCCGCTTAGGCGACAAGCCACTGTTCCTGATTAACGGCCCAACAGGTTCTGGTAAGACGACTATTCTGGATGCTATCTGTTTCGCTCTGTACGGAAAAACGACCGGTGATGAGCGCGAAGGTACACAGATGCGCTCCGATCTGGCGATGCCTGATCAATTAACGGAAGTGACTTTCACCTTCGAGCTGGCTGACAAGAGTTACCGAATTCGCCGTATCCCCGAGCAGCCACGGCCTAAAGCCAGAGGTGAGGGCTTTACGCAACAATCCGCTGAAGCGCAGTTATGGCTATTGGATGCATCTGGCGAGCCGGAAAAAGTCATCGTCAGCAGTAAAGTGACCGAAGCCACCCGCGAAATTGAACAGCTGTTAGGTATGAATGCGGACCAGTTCCGGCAGGTCATGGTGTTGCCACAAGGTAAGTTCCGGCAACTGTTGACGGCAGACTCAAAAGACAGAGAGCATATCTTCAGCCAGCTGTTCCAAACACAGATCTACAAACAACTTGAAGACGAGCTTAAAAACCGTTCTGCAGAAGTACGCCGGGAAGTGGACGCACTGAATAAGCAAAAAAACGCGTTGCTACAAAATGTCGGGTTAGAATCCAGTGAAGCGCTGGCCGAAAAGCGCTTACAGGTTTTCGGGGAAGCTGAGCGACACAAACAAATACTCACACAAAAACAGAACGAGACATTAAAGGCGTCCAGCGAAAAAGATCGGGCCGTTGAGCTGTTAACGCGCTTTAAGCAGTTAGATCACCTGATAGCCGAACAGCAAAAACTGACAGCCGGACAGCTTGAGATTGAGCAGTTATCGATGCAGTTTCAGCGTGGTGACAAAGCCCGGGAAATTTTGCCCGAGTTTGAGCGCTTCCAGTATTCATCAGCAGAGCTGTTAAAGCACACTGAGCGGCTTAAGGCTGAAACCTTATTGTTAAGCACACTTGAAGAGGGTTTTCAGGCCGCATCGGTTGAGTATGCTGCGCTGCCTGAGTGGCAGTTACAGCTGAATCAACATAAAGAGCAGCGACAAACCTTGCTGGGTTTTCAAACAAGGGTTGAGAAACTACAGCAATCAGGGAAAAACGTATCAACTGCAGCACACGCAGTATCGGCAGCACAAGCACAGCAGCAGGTAGCAAAACAGAAGGTCGAGCAGAACACGCATAAAATTGAACAGGCTGACCAGATGTTAAGCCAGCTACGCATCGCTGTTCAACAAACCGGCGTACTTCAGCTGGAGCATCATAAGTGTGCCCAACAGTTAGAAATAAAGCAAAAAGTTGAGCAGCTACAAAAGCTTCTCGATGGCGCACAAACAGCATTACTGACTTCCCGGCAAAGAGGCAATCACTTAAAGGCACTGGCAGACGAGCAGCAAAAATCAGCCACGGTCATTGAGCGAGATTGGCATCTGGCACAGGCGGCGATTTTAGCGTTGACTCTGCAGGATGATGCACCTTGCCCTGTGTGTGGCAGCGCGGAACATCCCGCTCCAGCGCACTCTGAAATTGCCCCACCAACGCAGGCGATGGTTGAACAAGCCAGGATCAAAGCGCAGCAGGCAAATGATACGCTGATGGCCGAGCGTGAAAATTATCGTTCAATAAACAATGAGCTAACCCGCTTATCGAACGAGATCATCGAATCTAACGGCCGTCTGGGTGACGCGCAAAAGATAACGTTGCCAGCACTGCGATCTGAATACGAGTCACTCAAGAAGCAACTCGAAGCGCTGCAGCGCCAGCAGACAGAACTCAACAAAACTGAGGAGGTACTGGCCGGGCTGAAAGCAGCGCAATTACCGTTATCAAATGCAATGGATGTTGCACAACAAGCATTCGATGCGGCCACAACACAGCATGCAGAAGAGCGTAAAGCCTATCAGATTGCAGAGCAGGAAGTGCCCGATGACTATCGTTCACCTAGCCAGCTTGAGGCCGTCATTGCACAGCAGCAAAATGCCATCAGCCGTTGTGAGCAACAAATAGAGCGCTTGCAGCAACGCTATAATCTGGCAAAAAAGCAGCGTGATTCCGCGGCAGCAGCCCTGGCTATCCTCAAGGAAAACCAGCAGCAAAGTCAGCAGTCGCAGGATACTGCCAACCAGCAATGGCAGGCGGCGTTGCTGAAAAGTGTATTTGATACTGTCGATGATTTTCAGCGTTCGGTTATTCCTCGTGCCAATCGCGAAAAGATGCAGCAGCGCGTTGATGAATATAAGCAAGCCGTGCAGCAAAATCTTGGTGCTTTACAAAGCCTGCAAAACGCCTTAGAAAACGTGTCTCGTCCTGATGTGCAGCCTTATCTTGATAGAATAACGGCAGCGGAGCAGGCGCAACAGCTCGCCGATCAACAGTGGCGCGCACTGCATGACCAATTTACCCTGCTGGAAAATGCTGAGCAGCGCATCAATACGCTACAAAAAGAAAGCACAGCACTCGAAGCTCGTTATGCCGTTGTCGGTACGCTAAGTGATGTAGCCAATGGCCAGACAGGCAATAAAGTCAGCCTGCAGCGGTTTGTGCTGAGTGTGTTGTTGGATGATGTATTAATAGAAGCCAGTCACCGTCTTGCCTTAATGAGCAAAGGGCGCTATCGGCTATTGCGTAAAGAAGACCGTTCGAAAGGTAATCGCGCCTCAGGCCTGGATCTTGAGGTGGAAGATGGCTATACCGGTCGCGTGCGTGGCGTGGCGACACTGTCGGGCGGAGAAAGCTTTATGGCGGCATTATCGTTAGCGCTGGGGTTGTCTGATGTGGTGCAAGCGTACGCTGGCGGTATCCGTTTGGACACGCTGTTTATTGATGAAGGCTTTGGTAGTCTCGATCCGGAGTCGCTTGACCTGGCGATCAGAACATTAACCGACTTGCAACAAAGTGGTCGAATGGTGGGTATAATCTCCCATGTCGCCGAGCTCAAAGAGCAAATAGCGGCGCGCATCGATATCGCGGCCTCAGAGCTGGGCAGCAAGATAGTCTGGCAGTAGGAGTCACCTTAAAAGTAACTAAACGCAACTCATGACCCAGGCGGTATCCAGCATTCGGTTTGAGAAACCCCACTCGTTATCGTACCAGGCAAATACTTTAACCAGACCATCGCTGACGCGTGTCTGGGTGCTATCAAAAATAGCGGAGGCGGGGTTATGGTTAAAGTCGATGGATACCAGCGGTAACTCATTATATGCAAGAATACCCAGCAGCCGCTCCTGGCTGGCATCCTTCATCAGTTGGTTGATCTCTTCAACACGGGTGTTGCGGGCGGGGGTAAAGCTCAGATCCACCAGCGAGACATTAGCTGTAGGCACGCGAACAGCCAAACCGGTTAAGCGTCCTTTCATTTCTGGCAAGACCAGCCCGACCGCTTCGGCCGCACCGGTACGGGTAGGGATAATCGAAAGTGCAGCGGCGCGTGCACGGTAGATATCATTTTTATAAACGTCTGATAATTGCTGATCATTGGTATACGCATGGATAGTTGTCATCATCCCCTGAGTAATACCAATATGCTGATGTAAAACCTGAACCAACGGAGATAAGCAGTTGGTCGTGCAGGAGGCGTTAGACACAATCAAATGGTCCGCACTTAATAGCTGGTGATTCACGCCATACACAATGGTGGCATCTGCATTTTTACCGGGTGCCGATATCAGCACTTTTTTAGCCCCTTGTTGTAGATGAATAGCCGCACTGTCGCGGGATGTAAAACGCCCGGTGCATTCAAAAACAATATCGATATCCAGGTCAGCCCACGGAAGCTTGGCAGGGTCGCTCTCTTTGAGAACAATAATGTCATCTCCATCGATCTGCATACTTGTTTCGTTAGCAGTGACCGGATGGCGGAAGCGCCCATGTACTGAATCATATTCGGTCAGCAGCGCATTGGCTTTGGCATCACCCAGATCATTTACCGCCACGATAGACAGATGCTCGCGGTGCTGGCCTTCATACAGAGCGCGCATGATATTTCTGCCAATACGTCCGTAACCGTTTATCGCAATTCTAATAGCCATATCAATACTCCTTATACGGGCCTCTATGCATTGGCCTGTATACTGTGGCCCCTGTAGTGGCCTTAAAACATGTTGCTTTTCTCAAGCATAGGCCAGAACAGGTGGGTGCGTAAATAGGCAAGATAAAAGAATAAATCCCATATTATTAATCAGTTACTTCGCATAAATCGGTTACTATGTAGCTATGATGTGGCCACTGTATGGACTCACATGATAGCTGGCTGTAAAAACTTAATGATTCGATAATGTGGGTGGAGGCTATGTCTGAAGAAGAGTCTGAAAACGTGTCTGAAAAAGAGCCACATAAAAAGCATGGTCATCATGGCGGTAAAAAGCCTGGTAAAAAGACTGACGAGATAGAGGCGCCAACAAAAGCAGAGATCGCCTTGCTGGAGCCCTTTGCCGGGTTGACGTTAGCGCAGATCAGCGTGCCCGCAACACCAGAAGAGTTTGAGAAAGCAGGCGCAGATTTGATGGGATGTCGGTTTATCGGCTTTGATACAGAATCCCGCCCTACCTTCCAGAAAGGGGAGGCATCCGCCGGTCCGCATATCGTGCAGCTGACAACGCTCGGGCACGCCTATATTTTCCAGCTGTTTCGGGAAGAAAGTCATCGTTTCATTGCTGAAATAATTGAATCAACTCATGTGATAAAAGTGGGGTTTGGGCTTCAGTCGGATAAAAGCCATCTGCGTCGTAAGCTGGGAATAAAACCGAAAGCCATTCTTGATATGGACAAGGTGTTCAGGCAGCAGGGCTATCGAAAAGAGTTAGGTGTAAAAGCGGCAGTGGCGATTCTTTTTCAGCAGAAATTTCAAAAATCCAAATCGGCAACTATGTCGAATTGGTCGGCAAAGATATTAAAAGATAATCAGCTGTTATATGCAGCCAATGATGCCTATGCGGCATTAAAAGTACTCAGCGTTATGCATATAGATGAATCAGAGCTGCCGATTACAGATCTACCGATGACAGAGCAGTCGATTAAAGATGCCGCTATTACTGCTAAGTAGGTACAAAAGGGTGTCCCGGTAGCAAATCATTCAGTGATTTATAGACGAAACACAGATATGATACGTATTAAACAATACGTATTGTGTATTATTTATGCCAAAGAAATCAGATACCCGAGAAAAAGTCTTTGATGCCGCCGACAGCCTTCTACAAGAGGGCATTCGGCCAACACAGCAAAATGTCAGAGATCGCATAGGCAGCGGCAGCATTACCACTATTAATTCTGCTCTGAATGGCTGGTGGCTGTCGTTATCCGACAGAATTAACCGCAAAGATCAGCATCCAGAGCTCCCTGATCCTGTTATCAGCGTGGCTAATCAACTCTGGGATCAGGCACTCGCTTATGCGCATCACTCTTTGCAAAAGGAACGCGCAGAGGTTGAGTCCATATTACTCAATCGCAAAGAGGCAAACGCTGCCCAACTGGAGCAGTTAAGGGCAACCGTTGATCAGCTGCAGCAACAAAATGCCCAACTGCGGAACAACAGTGATGAGATGAACGAACAACGCCTGGAGCTGCAACAAAAGCTGCTATCATACGAAACATCAATGATTCGCCTTTCATCAGAGCGCGATGAAATAAATCGCGAAAATAAACAACTTAAAATAATTCAGCGCAATAATGGCTCCACACCAGCAACCGATTCTCCTGCACATAGCAATGAACTGTTTGAAGCCCGCGTTGAATTAAAAGTTAATTTAATAAAAATCAATAGTTTAGAAGATACTCTTAAGTTAAAAGAAGAAGAGTGTAAAGCGCTTAAAGAGGCGCTTTTGCTACAAGAAAAAACAGCCATGCAGCAACAACACCGACTGGAACTGGTCGTGGCACAGCAAGACGCACGCTACGACGACGCACTAAAAGCATTAACTGATTGCAAAACAGAGCTATCTCTGGCAAAAAAGTAAGTGTTAATAATCAAATCCTTATATAGACATGTTCACCGAATATAAATTTCAGGAAAGCGCATGGATACTGATTTAATGCTAGAAGCTGACAGCGAAACCATCAGAGCAACGCTGTTGTCATGTTCTGAAGGCGATGCTGTTAATTGTCTATCTGAAGAGGTATTCGCGCAGGCCAAGTTATTACTGGTTAAAGAGAAAATTACCGGCGTCTGCATCCAGCTATTAGGGGACGATGGTTACGTTATCCGTCAGGTAACCGGTAAGCGCCGTAATGAATTAGGTGCCGGTGAGTTTAATGATCGTCAACTGGCCGTGATTAAAGCACTCGAAAAAGTTCTCAGACATTGCAAACAAGAGGGCGTTAAACTAGTGGGCTACAGCGACGAACTGGTCGCCTATCCAGCAGGTTGTAAAGATCACAACCAGGCATCGGTTTATGCCCTGGATATCGACAGCAGCGATGCCTATATCGGAGCAGATTCCAATTCTGAATTGACGGGGATTTAATCAATGCTTATATATAAATTCCCTTATGCTAAAATTAGCGTTTGCTTACTAACCACCCAAAACTCGTAACGGTCTTTATGAAAACAGCAAAGGTTTTACTCGTTGATGATCATGATATTGTGCGCGAAGGATTCAAGCAGTTGCTTGATTCGCATCCGCAAATTGAAATCATCGCCCAGGCAAATAACAGCCATGAAGCCTTTCAAGTATATAAGAAGACTAATCCCGATATAGTCATTATGGATCTATCCATGCCGGCCGATTCTGAATCGCTGGATAGCAACGGCGCACAGGGAGGCATCGAAGCCATTCAGCGGATTCTTAAGTATGACTCAAACGCTAAAGTTATTGTGCTTACGGTATGGGAGTCAAACCCTTATCCTAAAACCCTGGTCAAGCTGGGCGTTAAAGGTTATCTGACAAAGCGCTGTGCCCCAGAGGAACTGATAAAGGCTGTTTTAGCTGTATATCTTGGTGGCAGTCACTTTGCCGAGAGCATTAAAGCCATTATCAATGACGGCGATGCTGTTGAGGATAACCCGGTAAATCTGCTGACTAAGCGCGAGATAGAGATTTTTACGCTACTGGCAGAAGGGCAGACGGCCACACAAATCGCTGACTCAATTTTTCTCAGCCATAAAACAGTACATGCACATCGCGCCAATATTATGCGCAAGCTATCACTGAGCAATAATTCAGATATTGTGCACCTTGCAATCAGACACGGCGTGGTAAAGCCTTGAATAACGGAACAGAAAGCAACCCTCTGGTTGACGCTGAATTCTTTTGGTACAGCCTGATAGAGGGCGATCAAATCGTACTTGATGCTGATTATTTTGAAGATGGCATCAAAGTGCTGCATAAAAATAAGGCATATGAAGTGCTCGCAAAAACTGAGCAAAGCATCAGTAATATTGCCTTTATCGTCCAGTCCGACATTACCGAACAGCTTATCAGTGTCCATCCTTTCCTGGTCGAAAATTATCTGATAAGTCCGGTAAAATACCGCCACAACTAGCATTACATATAGGAAGCAAGATGATAACAATTTACGGTAGCCCGAAGTCCAGTGCAGGTCGTTGTTTCTGGTGCCTGGAAGAAGCGGGTGTTACTTATGAAACCAAAAGCATCGATTTTCGTGCAAGTGAGCACAAGTCAGAAGCGTTTTTAAAGATCAATCGTAACGGCAAAGTACCCGCCTTGGTCGACGGTGATTTTAGCATTTGGGAATCACTGGCTATCAATAACTATATAGCGGATGCTTACAAACCAGAGCTGCTGGGCACGACAGCTCAGGAGCGTGGTTTAATCAGCCAGTGGAGTATTTGGTCGGTTGCCGATCTTCAGGTACCGATGATTGATGCATTTATCCAGTTGGTTTTTGTACCAGAACCACATCGCAACGCTGACATTATCGCTAAAGCATTTGAAAAGATCCCCGTTATGCTTAGCACGCTTGAAGAAGAGCTGGAAGGAAAAGAGTTTCTGGTTGCTGATAGATTCACGTTGGCCGATCTGAATGTATCGTTCGTTGTAGGTATTTGTGATGACATCAAGTTTGATTTAGCCGAATACAAAAATATCAACGAATGGCGCAGCCGCATTGCGAATCGAGATGGAGCAAAACGCTATAAAGCCTTATGTGCTTAAGGAATCGGGTAAAGGTAAAGTTACTGCTTAAGCTGTGGTTGTAAAAGCTGTATTTCAATAGCCACGATTAAAAGCAAACTTCTTGAAAAGGCTCGCCAGAAATGTCGGGTCTTTTTATTATCTAGCATAACCTTTTTGTTATCTGAAAAGCCCTGGCATTATTTATCATCTGCAGAATCATTAAAGCGCAGACTCGGTATGTTGGCCTGGCTGATGATAATCAACACAAGACCGGCAGTAAAAAAGAAAAAGGCAGACGCCATATAGCTTGCAGAAATCACATCCTCCATCCCCAGCTCTCGTGCTTTAATGACAAGCATGACAAGACAGAGCACGCAGAGAAGTTCGCTGATAATACCCATCACCAAAGAGGTTTTTTGTAGAAAGCTTTTGCTTTTGATGTGACTGTTCTTCATGGAGCGGTTCTTCATAGAGCTGTTCTTCATATAAGTCTCGCTGCTTATCTGTCGATAGATAAATAGATATATAGTTAAATTGATAGTTAAATTGATAAGACGTTGATCATATCACCTCAAGGCAAGACGTGCTGTTAAATACATTTCGCTGTATATGCATTGTTTCTGTTTTAATTATCAGCCGATAACCATTCAAAGGGAGCCAAAGGGTGTAATGAAGTGTAATGGAGACCGCGATGATTCAGTATAATCTCACGCTGTTGAGCAATAGCTGAGGCATATGAGTATGAATATAAACAAATATAGTTTTTTGGATGATTATAGCGAAGGCTGTCATCCCGCTATTTTACAGGCACTGACTAAAACAAACTTAATACAGCACACCGCCTACGGTGAAGATGAATACTCAGTTGAAGCAAGATCGTTAATCAAGGCGCAGCTCGGCAATCTGGATTCATCGGTTTTTTTTGTTGCCGGAGGCACTCTTGCCAATATTATTATCATATCCAGCTGCCTGCGGCCGCATGAAGCGGTGATAGCAGCCAGCAGTGGCCATATTGTCGTCCGTGAAACCGGTGCAATTGAGGCAACGGGACACAAGATCATCACAGTTCCGCCAGAAGACGGCAAGCTAACCCCTAATGGCATTCAGCAGGCACTGGAATCGAATGCGCATTTCCCCCACATGGCGAAACCCCGTTTGGTGTACATCTCTAACTCAACGGAAATAGGTACGCTTTATTCGAAAGCCGAATTAGTGGCGCTGTCAAAAATGTGTAAAGCTAATCATTTACTACTCCTGCTTGATGGAGCACGTTTGGGGGCTGCATTATCCGCTGCCAAAAATGACCTGACCCTGAAAGATATCGCTGAATTAACCGATGTTTTTTGGCTAGGCGGCACCAAGGCAGGAGCCTTGTTGGGTGAAGCTATCATTATCAATAACCCCTCCCTTGCAGAAGATTTTGCATTCCACATCAAACAAAGAGGGGCGCTTCTCGCCAAAGGGAGGTTATTAGGTATTCAGTTCGTTGAGCTATTTAAAGCGGCGCCTTTTAAATCAGCGCTCTATTTTGAAGCGACAAAGTTTGCTAACGAAATGGCACAAAAATTATCATCGGCAATAGAGGAATGTAATTACCCGCTATGGGCACAAACTGAGACAAACCAGATCTTTCCGCTACTTCCCAACGCACTGATTGAAAGCTTACAAGAGCAGTTTGATTTCTATATCTGGCAAAAAGTAGATAGCAGCCACTCTGTGATTCGCTTAGTGACATCCTGGGCGACAGATGAAAAGAAAATTGACCAATTTATTCATTGTCTAAGAAGATCAGTAGCATAACCAAAGAGATTCTTAGCAGATCATCACTCCATCCTGCCATCGCGAATTCTTCTGGATTCAGGCTGTTGTTGCAGGATGACAAGCTGAAGGTATTGCTTCACCGATATTCAGAGTAGGTTATTATATTTGAAAGTTTTAAACCCAATCAGGACTAATAAACACCAAACCTAGGTTAAATCACAGGGTTAGAAACAAAGAGTTAACAACACTGCCCTATAGAACTGAGAAGGAATGAACCGATGGCTCGCGCTACACCCTCAAAGGGTAACTGGTTGATAAAGTTCATCGCTATGGCAGGTTTACTTGCACTCGTGTACCTGCTGGCAGGCAACCTGTTTTTGAACGTGCCGTATATACAACAGAAGCTGAGCAGTGATCCTGATCATTTTAAAATAGAATGGTCTTCGGGGTGGACTTTTTGGCCGGGGCATCTGCATGTTAATAATCTGAAGATAGAGGCACAAAAGCCAGAACGTCAGTGGTCGCTTTTGATTTCCCGTGGTGAATTTGACCTGGCGATATGGCGACTATTTTCCCGCACAATACAGCTGCAAAGTGCAACAGTCTCAGGTCTTGCGGTAACGCTGAATTCAAACAAGGCAGGGAGTCCGGGTGCGACTTCAAGTCAAAATTCAGCTGCTGCGGCGGCCCAGCTTGAATCTCTGAATCCTGTTGAGAAGAGCAACACTGCGCCCACTATTGAACAAAACGAATCCGCGGCAGGCTGGGCTTTCTCAATAGAGGGTGCCGACATTGCTGATATCGATCAGATCAAAATTGATACCTATACTTTTACCGGGCGTGGAGGGCTGCAACTCAACAAGCTGACATTCGGTACAGACGGCGCGCTGGCTTTGGAAAGTGGAACGCTAAACATGGAGTCCGGCATCCTCATGTCCGACTCGCAGTCTATCGGCACCTCTTTGAAGAGTAATATCGAATTACAGCTTGAGCGTTTTGTGCCGGGGGAACAGGACGGCCCGGCAATCGCTGGGTTTGTCTCCGGCCACATCGGCTTGAGCGGTGACCTTACCTCATTTGCTATCATCAACCGTTATTTAAGTGACAGTGGATGGTTGAAGCTTACAGGAAGGGGATCGCTCAAGGCTAATCTCCTGATTGAAAAGGGACAGTTAATAGAAGGCAGTGAGCTTTTCATCGACTCACCTGATCTGGCGGTTGAACTGGATGAAAAAAATAATTCCGCTTCAAATGACCGCTACAGTATCCGTGGGTCGGGCACGGTGAAGGGGGATGTCAGCTCAAGGTCCGGTGACACCAAAACAGAATTGCAGGTGGAACTGAAAAATATTTCCATGGTGACAGAACCACAGGAGCAGCTTTTCTTAAAAGGTGAGGCCTTTCACCTGCTTCTTAGCGGTTCTCCTGTCAACTTCAGTGAGAAGCCGGCGGAACCTGTGGTACGAATGCAATGGCATGAAGCTGTCATGCCGGATATCTCCGTGTTGAATGTTTACCTCCCGGGCGAAATGCCGTTTAGCATGCATTCGGGCCGCGCACGTCTGAATGGTTATCTTGACTACGCCGATCGTATTGTTTCCGGCATGTTTGAACTGACCGGAGAAGATGTCAGTGGTGAAGTATTTAACCAATCAATAATCGGCAGTCTCGGACTTGAGCTGCATCTGAAACAGGCTGACATCACCCACCGGCTACTTGACCTGTCTGGCACACGTATTGAACTGCAAACGGCTCCCCCTGTTAAGGCGATTGTCGGTCAGTCTGGCCAGATTGAACATTCCAATCTAACTGATAAGAGCGCTTTACGGACAGAGCTGAAAATCATAGAGGGCAGACTTACATCGGCGCTACCGTTGAATGAACTCAAAGGTTTTCAGGGAAGGCCGCCGCTCAGCGGCACTATTCAGCTAGAAGGCAAGGTCGCCAATATCGATTTCCTCAGCGATTTTCTCGCTGACCGAACGGCAGTTAAATTCGGTGGCGAAGGCGCTGTCCGTACTAATCTGCGTGTGCATGACGGGCTGCTTACTCCGGGAAGCACCCTGAAGGTCGAGTCCGACAGACTGTTCAGTAGTTTTTCAGGATTCACAGCCAGCGGTGCCGGTCATGTTGTGGTTGAGCTTCAGCAGTCAGCCAAAGATGAGGAAGTTCATCTGCAAATGGACCTGCGGGATATGAAATTGCATCAGGTGAAAGATGGCAGGCTGCTACTGCAGGGTAAGGGTTTTCAGTTAACGTCAAGCAGCCCGCCGGTCGATATCCGCAACCGGCATGATTTGGTAAAACTTGAAGCAAAGTGGCAGGGTGCAGTGATGCCCAAACTGGATATACTCAACAGATATCTGCCAGAAAACCCTCCATTCCGCCTGACTTCAGGCTCCGCCCGCACGAACGGTCATATTGCATTTGATGGCAGGCGTTTTTCCGGCGACATTCACCTGGCTGGGAAGAATGTTACCGGTATGTTGCTCAAACAAGCCGTCAACGGAAAGCTTGAACTGGATCTGTCGATCAAACATTTCGAGCCAAAGAGCCGTTCCCTCGATATATCCGGAACCCGCATCCTGATGCAGGCCGTTTCCGCCACCAATAAAACAAAACCTTTAGAAACACGTATTAGCATCGGTGAGGCAAAATTGAAGCTGGGTCCCGACTCCCGTCAGGCAAATCAACCGCATGCGCGGCCTCCGTTGAGCGGAGTGATCAGGCTCGAAGGAACAGTGGCGAATATCGATTTCATCAACAGTTTTCTGAAAAATTCCCAGGGATTGAACTTTTCCGGGAATGGGCAGATGAGCGCTGATCTGCGGTTTCTTGACGGACAGATATCTTCCGGTAGCAAGTTACAGGTTGCCTCGAAAAATCTGGCCAGCCGGTTTCTTGATTTTGAGGCGAACGGGTCGGGAATGCTCAGCGCGCGAATCGAAGGAAAAGCAGATGCGCCTGTGGCAAAGCTCGAGAGCTTTATAAAGTCTTTCACATTGCGCAGGCTCGGTGAAAAGACCTCATACGTCAATGGCAGCGATTTTCAGATAACTACTGTGGGCAGGAATTTTGACTCGATTCAAGGGCTGCAGGAGCTGGATACATCGGTGAGCTTAGGCGCTGCCAAAATTCCGGATATTACTGTCTACAACAGTTATCTCCCTGAAAATGCAGGTATATCCATTGTTTCCGGTAAAGGTGAGGTTCGCGGAGAGTTCCGCCTGAAGGGCGCCTCAGGCAGCGGCCATCTCGACATGTTGGCAGAGGGAGTTGAAGTCAACGTCAAAGACCAAACAATCAGGGGTGATCTTAGTATCAACACCCGCCTCGCTGACGGAAATCTGCAGAAGATGATCTTTGATGTTTCAGGCACCAGGCTGAGAATAGAAAACGGCTCTCTTCTCAGCAACAATGATATGCAGGCCGAAGAATGGTGGGGGCAGCTCGACATCAAACATGGCCGCATGACCTGGAAGCGTCCTCTGCTTCTGAATGCGGCATTGAACCTGCATCTGAGTGACAGCGGTCTGCTAGTACATCTGTTCGCGAAGCAGAACAAACAGTGGCTGAACGATCTGCTTACGATTAAAAACGTAACCGGCGAAACCACGGTATTACTCAACGGAGAGTCCATTCTGCTGAGAAAGGTCCGTATCGCTGGTGAACAACTTCTGGTGCTGGCCGATGTGCATCTGAGCGAACAAAAGATACGAGGCGGAATGTATGCCAAATACGGGATTCTGCGGATGGGCGTCGAACTTGAAGACGAGAGTCGTACGTTGAAATTACTCAAGCCGCGTCAATGGTACGACAATTTTTCTACGAATTTCGGGGACAGTTTACTTAACTCCTCAGCTCTGCCGCAATAAGAGTTCCGGGGACAGTTTACTTAATTCCTATCCCCGGAATTCAGATTAATAGATTGGGCTAAGCAAATAAGAAGCGAGTAATCAGTTGCCTCTGGCTGAACCATAGTGAGTTATAGTAAGGTCTTGAGCGTTGAGAACCGCAGCGTGTTGCCACCTAACCCAGTATCAAGCGCAGCTTCCCGTTAGATGGTGGTACGCCCAATTCCAACTAGCATTATATCTCACAAGTAATTGCCACTTTTGAGGATGAACTAATGGAAACCAAAATTGACGAGATAGCCGACGGTATCTTCCGTCTTTCAACGTTTACGCCTGATTTGCCGCCTGATGGGTTCACATTTAATCAATACCTCATCAAGGCAGAACAACCATTATTGTTTCATTGCGGAGGGCGTGGGCTTTTCCCTTTGGTTTCGGCAGCAGCAGGAAAAGTTCTCCCACTGAATACAATCCGCTGGATCTCATTTGGTCACGTAGAATCAGACGAGTGCGGTTCTATGAATCAATGGTTGAGCGTTGCACCACAGGCAGAGATAGTACATGGTGCAGTCGCGTGCATGGTTTCACTCAATGATCTCGCCGATCGTGCGCCTAGGGTATTGGCGAATAACGAAGTTTTAGACTTGGGTGGAAAGCGTGTGCGCTATATTGACACCCCGCATGTCCCTCACGCGTGGGAATCTGGCCTCATATTCGAGGAAACGACTAAAACACTTTTTACAGGCGATTTATTCACGCAAATGGGATGCGGCCCCGCTATATCTGACCAGAGTATCGTTAAAGCCGCAATCATGGCAGAGGATGCATTTCACGCTATGGCGCTTACGCCTGATACCGCACCGACGATACGTAGGTTAAAGGATCTGGGGGCGGAGAATCTGGCGGTAATGCATGGTTCGTGCTTTAGAGGAGACTGTGGAGCCGAACTTGAAGCACTGGCTGCGTATGCCTCAAAAGCGTTAAAGACAGCGCTGAGTAACGCAGATTAGTGTGACGAGTTCCGGGGACAGTTTACTTAATTCCTCAGTGCTGCTGTGATAAACGATACTCGCAAGGATGTGTAAAATACAAAGAGCAAGACAATGGGTAGGGTGGCTGGAGTGGTTATTAAATACTATCCCCGGCATATTAACTAACGCGTCAACGGCTCCAGGAAACCTTTTTGATAGGTGATGATTATCAGACTTACATTTCTCTGTTGAGCAGTGCTCAAGACTCGGCAGGCATATCTGTATGGACTTATTATCTGATGCTCAATCACCTACATCTGTTAGTGATTCCCGTACACAATGATAACCTGGTGGTGTTCTTTCGACACTAATTGCAAGGGAGGTTGGCGTGGCCATTTTTCGAATTAAGTAAACTGTCCCCGGAATTACTGCTTAATCATAAAGAGCAGCTAAAATAGTAGATATAAATAAGGAATGGCAGGACAAGGAAAGTATGGATAAATCAAAAATTGCAATATTTGTTGATGTCGAAAACCTTACTAAATGGGTAAAAGAAGACGGCCTGGAAAAGCTAGTCGCTGACTTAGGTAGCACGGCAGGGCGAATCGTTACCCGCAAAGCCTATGGCGTGTGGAGCAACACTCATATATCAAACCTTCAGGCCCCACTTAACCGCTTAGGGTTCGACCTGGTTCACAGCTATCATCCTGTTAGTGGTAAAAACTCCGCTGATATTCAGCTAACTATGGATGTACTGGAAAGCGCTATCCGCGCAACCGATATTGAGCATATTGTACTCGCCACAGGTGATTCTGATTTTTCGCCACTGTTTCGACGATTGCGCGAAATGGGCAAAGAAGTCATCGGCGTTGGCCCGCGCTCTCCGTTAAGTGAGTGCGTTAAATCTTCCTGTACACGCTATATCTATACCGATGTGGCAGAGGAGCAAGAAGCACAATACGAACTCAGTGAAGCAGTTGCGATGGTTGAAAAAGTGCTGGATGAACATGGTGATCCCATGGGGCTGAGTACGTTAAAGAATACTCTTATCTCTATGGATAACGCCTTTGATGAGCGTAATTGGGGCTACACAAATTTCTCTACTTTTATGCGTGATATTAAATCTATCGAGATATTTAAAGAAAAAAATAAAACACACTGGTTTGGGCAGCTTAAAAGAAAAGTAGCCAAGCAGGGCAGCGTTTCTGATCTTCAACCGGCAAGCACAGAAGCTTATAGACAACTATTGCGCACAATGAATTGGCCTTTTGTACCCCGCAGTTTAATCGTTAATCTGCACGCTGCGTTGCTAAACACAAAACCAATGGAGGCCTCTGATTTAAAAGAAAATTTAATCCAACGCGTATCAGCTGAACATAGGAAGAAACTAATGGTAGGCTCGACCGCCAACGATATTAAAAAAGGACTATCGACCTTATTTAAAGCTAAATTATTTGAAGTGACCGTCGACAAAAATGATGATAAATACTGGCAATATGTAGGTAACGAGAATTTCTTGAGTGAAATTAATATTGCAATGACTGTCAGAGTTAAATCCGCATGCGGCAAAGAGCATGTGGCGTTCGACTCGAAACAGCTTCAACCAATCCTGTATCCGAAAGGCTAGCGGGACGGTTCTTATTTTCTTGTACGTTAAATTGTTGTAAAATCCGGGATTAATTTTCTTTTGATATAAGGTAAAGCGCTTTGCTGATTACGCCGCCATAGCGTCCCTCTTTCAAAAAGTCACCGGCCTTCCCGTGATACTGCTATATCGTAGCCACGCTGAGTTCGCTTCTACTAACAATCATCAATAAACAAACGCAGATTCTGTAGCGATAGTTGGGACATGACCAACCGTCCTTAGCCGAATGTAGCGTTGTTTCTAAACATATGACAAGGTTTTCTATGCTTGAAAAAATGAAACTAGACTGGCTCTCTAACGTACGGGGAGACCTGCTTGCAGGTATTGTTGTTGCGTTAGCCTTAATCCCTGAAGCCATTGCATTTTCTATTATTGCCGGGGTTGACCCTAAAGTAGGTTTATACGCTTCGTTCTGTATCGCAGTCATCATCGCGATAGTAGGGGGGCGGCCAGGTATGATTTCGGCTGCGACAGGTGCTATGGCTCTGCTCATGGTCACATTGGTGAAAGACCATGGCCTTGAGTACCTTCTTGCTGCAACCTTGTTAACCGGTGTTTTTCAAATTATTGCGGGTTACTTTAAACTCGGTAGTTTAATGCGCTTTGTTTCCCGCTCTGTTGTGACAGGGTTTGTGAATGCACTGGCGATTCTTATCTTTATGGCTCAGTTACCAGAGCTAACTAATGTGACATGGCATGTGTATGCCATGACTGCAGCAGGGCTGGGTATTATTTACCTGTTTCCTTATTTACCGGTCATTGGCAAAACGATCCCGTCTCCTCTGGTGTGTATTGTGGTATTGACTGGCGTTGCCATATCGATGGGACTCGACATTCGCAATGTTGGCGATATGGGGCAATTACCTGATACCTTACCTATCTTTTTATGGCCCGATGTACCGCTGAATTTCGATACCTTAATGATCATTCTTCCTTATTCCGTAGGCCTTGCTGTGGTTGGTTTGCTGGAGTCTATGATGACGGCAACTATCGTTGATGACTTAACCGACACCACGAGTGATAAAAACCGTGAGTGCAAAGGGCAAGGGATCGCAAATATTGGTGCAGGTTTAATGGGAGGCATGGCGGGTTGCGCGATGATTGGTCAATCTATTATTAATGTGAAGTCGGGGGGTAGAGGGCGATTATCGACCTTCGCAGCCGGCACATTATTGATCATTATGGTGGTGTTTATGGATGAATGGATCAAGCAAATCCCGATGGCCGCACTGGTCGCTGTAATGATTATGGTGTCAATCGGAACTTTTTCCTGGAGTTCTATTACAGATCTGAAGAAACATCCTCTATCAACCAATATAGTTATGATCTCGACGGTTATCGTCGTGGTGGCAACTCATAACCTGGCGATTGGCGTTTTGGTGGGTGTACTCTTGGCTACCTTGTTCTTTGCGCACAAAATTGGCCGGTTTATGGTTGTAAAATCAGAGCAATCTACTGATGACGTTCGTATCTACCAAGTGGTTGGCCAGGTGTTCTTTGCCTCATCTGAGGAGTTTATCGAGTCATTTGACTTCAAAGAAGTCGTTGATAAAGTCGTCATAGATCTGACGCTTGCCCATTTTTGGGATATTACTGCTGTATATTCGCTTGATAAAGTCGTGATTAAATTCAAGCGGGAAGGCGCGGAAGTAGAAGTTATCGGGATGAGTGAAGCGACCGAAACGATAGTCGATAAATTTGGTGTCCACAACGATCCCAAAGAAGTTGAAAAACTAATGGCTGGGCACTAAGGAGATAACCATGAATAAAATTATTACATGTGTGGATGGTTCGGCTTATTCTGATGCGGTTTGTCGTGCAGGTATTTGGGCGGCTAAGAAACTTAATAAATCTATCTTGTTTTTACATGCGATCGAAAAGAAAAACATTGCCGCGGCTGAAGACTTAAGCGGCGCTATCGGACTGGGAGCTCGCTCATCCTTGCTTAAAGAGATGGCTTCATTGGATGAGCAAAAGAGCAAACTGGCATTGGAACTTGGCAAAGAAATGCTAGCGCATGCCGTTGAGTTAGCTAACCAGCAGGGTTGTGAGTCGATTGAAAAGGCCCAGCGCCATAGTGATATTACAGAGGCAATATGTGACCTTGAATCCGATGCACGTTTAGTTGTGATTGGTCGTTCAGGAGAAGGAAATAAGCCAGATTTTAAGGCACTTGGCTCGCATATAGAGCAAATAATTCGTCAAGTTCATACGCCGGTGCTTATCGCTAATAAGGGGTTTACCGAGCCTAAAAGCTTTATGCTAGCGTATGACGGACGTGAAACGGCTGACAAGGCCGTTAAGCGGATTATTGATGGTGGGTTAATTCACAATTTAACCTGTCATCTGGTGACGGTAAAAAACAACCAAAGTAAATTGATGGACAAGTTCAACCACACAGAAAAGTTACTGCTTGAAAGTGGTTTTGACGTCAAGGCGAGCTTCTTAGAGGGCAATATTTTTAGTTCATTAATGGATTACAAAACTAAAAACCAGGTAGACATGCTGGTGATGGGGGCCTTTTCTCATTCTAAGCTTGCTCATGCATTTTTGGGTAGTAACACCCTCAAAATGATTGAGAATACCGATTCGCCATTGTTGATTTTGCGTTAGATATTTGTCCGGCCGCTAGCACTTCTTAATCACTAAGAAGTGCTAGTACGCGGCAATGTTGTCGCCCCGCTTACCTATCGCAGGCGTGATCAACTAAGCGGTTGATACGGGGTTCCCATTATCGTACAGGAAGTTGGAATCAGCCGAGGTAGCCTCGACCTTGATAGACTTCATAGTAGCCTCACCGACAATATTGGCAAATGAAGAGTCCGCTGCATCGCGTCCAATACCAATCCTGACAAGCCCACTTATCGGCGCCATTCGAGTCGCATCAAAAAGATACCAGCGGTCCTCTAAATACACTTCAAAAAACCCATGGAAGTCAGGTGGCTCCAATCCAACGGCATAGCCGGAAACATAACGAGCAGGAATGCCTAACGCGCGACACAGCGCTATGCTGACATGAGCAAAATCCCGACAAACGCCGGCACGCTGAATCAGCACATCACACGCACTGGAAGACGCATCGGTACTCCCCGCAACGTAATCAATATGCGCATTTACCCAGTTACAAATCTCATTAACACGGGAATAACCCCTTTGCAGCTGACCAAACTCTTTCCAGGCAAGACGCCCGAGACGGTCTGATTCGCAGTAGCGACTCGGGTTTAAAAAAGGCAGTACCGATGTGGGTAATGCTTTATGGTCAACCTCATTTAAATACCTGACCTGCTCGGTTTCTGGTGAGAGTTGCACCGTAGCGCTGTATCTAACGTTCAATTCACATGGCTCCACTTTTAAGCGAAGACCACGGCAACCAAAGTCATTCAACTGGCACCACTCGGTATCGATAGCGGGTGATATAGTGAGATTTTCTTCTATCGTTTTTTGATGATCAGTATTGGCCGCCGCAATGCTAAAAACAAAGCTTGCGGGGGAGTCAACGGTATAAACAAGCTCAGATGATATTTTTACAAAATGCATAATAGATGACCTGTAATGACTGATGAGGGTCGTGGCGATCAATACGTTCTGCTTCAATTCTACACGTATGAGTCTAATCGTATCTGTTTTACACAAATTCTCAACTGAATGAGAAGCTTCCGGATCTTTCCACATAGTCAGAGGTAACTTTAACCCAGCATCTAGTGTACGGGTATCGAATACAATGTTGCCATCAATATCACGATCTATAAATTCAACCGCCGATTGAATATATGAAACACTTGGCCAATTATGCGAATATTCCCGAATATCTATTACCTACTCTAATCGGTTTTCGGCCTAACCTCCATATGTGCCAAACTCATAAAGCTTGCTGATACGTCAGGCTATTGAGCTTTGCGAGTGGCATATTGGTCTTAATAATACCTGCTGCTGTATAGAAGCGATGCATGTTTCTTTCGCTGGGAATACGCCGCTAGAGGCTGGCTTTAAAGACATTGTTATTGAAGATTCTAAGCCTCAATAACAATTTCAAGAAGTGGCTGTGAGCTTCAAATCGCGTTTTTACGTTTGAACCACCACCATTCAAGTACGCCGATTCCCAGTAGCGCTAGCGTCACTAGAGTAAACGCGACCGAGGACTGCGTCCCAGGAATGCCGCCAACGTTGATACCGAGTAAGCCGGTGAGCAATCCAAGCGGTAGAAAAATCGCGGCAACAATGGACAACTGATACATTGTATTGTTCATCTGCTCAGCAAGTCGGTTTGACAACTCCTCGTAGGTCACGGCGGCACGATCCCTTGCCGCATCCAGATCTTCAATATAACGGGTAATCCGATCCGCCGATTCACGCAGATGTGCTCTGTCCCCGTCGCTCAGCCAGGAAACATGTTCGGCATAGAGTTGGGCGATGGTTTCACGCTGCGGTGCTATGAATCGCCGCAATGAGATAGATTGTCGACGCAGTGCAGACAAGCGTGAGCGTAATTCCCGGCTTTCAGCCGTCAGTACCAACTCTTCGAGCTCATCAGCGGAATCTTCAATTTCACCAACGGCACTACCAATTTTCGCCAGCAAACGTGACAGTATAACATTGAGCAGTTCGCCAGGTGAGGCGGGACCGTTTCCGGCGTCGAGTTGATCGGCGACTTCCTGCACCGAGTTAAGGCGTCTGTGCCGAAGCGTAAGCACACGGTCTGCCTGAATCCAGAGTCGAAGAGAGACCATGTCTTCGGGGTTCGCACCGGAGTTCAGGTTAATGCCGCGTAGAATGAGAAGGAGCGAGTCGCCAACTACCAGGCTGCGCGGCCTCGGATCGTCGGCGGTTAGCGCATCAACATACACCTCGGCGATGCCGCTTTTATTTCTCAACCAGTCGATAGAAGCCGCGTCCTTGTAGTCAAGGTGTAACCACTCTAGCTGGCTAGGATCACGCTCGTCGTTGAGGGCAGCGACAACCTGTTGCGCGCCACCCCGGCGGTCTAGCGCGAGATATTGAAGTGGTTGGAATGAATTCATAGAAAATTGAGTCTCCGATGCCGGAAGGGCAGATAGTCTATTTTAGATGTTAACTAAAGTGTAGGCTAGCCTACAATACCGATGTCAATCTGATCGTTGCCGCGCTCATTTGGATCATGATTTATCCCGTATACCATTTAACTGGCGAATTATATTAAGGAATAAATCTGTGCCAATCGGAATTAGTTTATCGGGAAAGTCGTAATCGGGGTTATGCAATTGTGGGCTCGTTTGTCCAGAACCCAAGGCAAACATCGCTCCTTCGTTAGCCGTCGCAGTGAACTGCCCGAAATCTTCCGACCATCGCATCGGTTCCTCTAAGAGCAAAAAGGGAGTTTGCGTTGTTTGACACGCGTTTACAACAAGATCACATCCTTGTTGAGAATTGACGCTGGCTTGAAAGACATCAGCGTATTCGATGGATAGTCTGAGATTTTCATTGTTTGCTATTAAATGGGAAAAAGTCTCAGCTTGCTCTATCAGGGTTTGCATACCTTCATTCGTTTCACTACGCAGGGTCACCATCACAACGGCCTCTCCCGGCGCAGTGCCAAATGCAATCTCTCCTAATTTAGCGTGGATCACGGTTAGCCAGTTTCGTCCTTGTATCGCTTGATTCGCTATCGTAGAAGGAAGCTCGCCCAGTCCTTGTATGATTTTACACATGGCGTTAGCAGGGCTTACGCCATTCTCAGGGTGCGCCGCGTGAGAGGTTTTACCTTTGAGGTGAATGATCATTCCCCGCGAGGCACAATTAAACGTACCGGCTCGCACAGCGACTTTACCTAACGCTAATCCAGGGTAATTATGTAGCGCAAAAGCATAATCGGGGTTTAGTGATGCAAAGCGTGCATCGTTAACCACTTGAATCGCTCCTTGGCCTGTTTCTTCTGCTGGTTGAAAACACAGAATGACACGACCTCTGTGCGGACGATTTTTACAAAGTTCAGCACCGACTGATGTCACTATACTCATGTGTCCGTCGTGGCCACACTTATGAGAAACGCCTTTAACCTGCGAACGATACGCAAAGGTATTTGTTTCTTCGATGGGCAGCGCATCCAGCTCACTGCGGATCAAGGTCGTTGGCCCAGACTCAGATCCATTAAAGACGAAAGCAAGTCCGGTACCGCCGAGGTCGGTATAGGTTTCATCCGCAGAGAAGGTCTGAAAAACTTTTAATATGCGAGCCGCCGTTGCTTGCTCCTGATTAGAAAGTTCTGGGTTCTGATGAAGTGCTTTACGTAACGTTATTAATTCATTTAGATTTAGCATATTAAAACCAATGGGTCAGAGTAAACATATTGCCTTTAGGTAAAGAACAGTAGCATTAACGAGATCCGACCAATAGTGAACAGTGTAGTGGATATGAAAACAACGGCATTTATGTTTTATATATGTTATTCAATAACTTAACATGTAAAAATTCTAACCTGTCAGATTCGTAGAAACAACAATTGATATAATTTAATACATATGTTTTATTTGTATTGAGAAGAGAGAGTGTGCTGAATATTCGACCACTGATGTTCTCTCTATATCTCCAGGAACACAGGCTTAATGTGTTCTAACTTAAGACATATAGGGTGGTGTAAGATGGCACGCCGAAAGTTCAGACCTAATGTAATTACCTGGCATGAAGCACAATCTGAAATTGTAATTCCCTCTAATGATCCTGTATTTAACGACAATCTGATTTTAGCAGAAGGTGACTCATGGTTTACTTTAGCGGGTATACCTACTTCTAATCTTCTGTTTTCTATGCGTTTTACGGCGTCTACTCTTATTGTGAATTGTGCTAAGCCGGGCGACACAATAATCAACATGTCAAAGATGCTTAAAAATTCATCGTTTAAAAGCGCATTATCTGAGGAAGGGCTTCCTTGGCATTTGCTGCTGATTAGTGGCGGAGGCAATGATCTTATTGACGAGGCTGAAAATATAATTCTCTCTAAAGATGAAAGGGCAGATAGTGATATTAATAACATGGAAAGTTATTGTGATTTAGAAATATTTGAAAAGGTAATAGAAAATATTAAGGATAGTTTTCGAAAAATAGTTAATCTAAGAGATTCACCTAATAGCCCAGCCATTGGAAAACCAATCCTGGTTCATACGTATGATTATTTCGTACCACGAAACGCCCCCGCACGTTTTTTCCCATTTACTATATCTGGACCTTGGTTGTATCCCGTATTTTCAAAAGCAGAGATCCCAGAAGGTATTTGGATAGAGCTTGCGCAATTCCTCGTTGATAAACTTGCCGAGGGGATTCTGGAATTAGCTGAAGGTAGCAACAAACTGCATAATTTCCATGTCGTAGATACCCGGGGCACTCTAGTCAAGGCAAAACTTGGCAGTGTTGGCGATAGTCATGATTGGTTAAATGAAATTCATCCTGATAGCGCAGGGTACAGTAAAATTTCTAAAAAAATAGATGCGAAAATATTAGAATTAAAAATATTAAAATAAATTCTTCAGATAAAACAACCCGCCTAACTTTAATTATTTGTATTAGTTAAAGTATTTTCTATGCCTGTTTTTAACCCGTTCATATTTTTTTATATTTAAGTTATTAATCATATATTGATTAAATTTTGGCATACTTATTATTATATTTTTTGTTATAGTTTTCATTAAGGAACCCGATTTTTCCAGCGCCCATACAGACGTTGCCACATGAAAAATCGCGCCGTTGTTCATGAAGCGGTTATAAATTTTCTTGGAACTCAACTCAGTGCAATCGAAAGAAAAGGGACGCGATAGCACTACTGGCGAACCACGAGGAGCGCCATATGACGACTGAATACTATTTCGCCTGGTGGAATGTCGAAAATTTATTTGAAGAAAATAATTCACCGAATCGCCCTGAGTGGCTGCAAAAAAAACTTAATGCCGAGCTTAAGGGATGGGGTAAACCAGAACTTCAGATTAAGCTGAAACAATTAGCCACTGTGATAGATGCAATGAACGACGCTAAAGGCCCGGATCTGCTCGGCGTTTGTGAAGTTGAATCATCTGGCGTCCTGCAGGATTTGGTCAGGACGTTACAACAGCCCAACCGTGATTATGCCGTTGTTCATGCAGATAACGCTGATATGCGAGGCATTGATGTCGCGTTTATTTACGATAGAAACCTATTCGAAATTGAAACGACACGCGATGCTGCAGGCATTGTTAAAAATACAGTCTTTTATCATGTCATCCAAAAGCGCAACGCGACCCGAGACTTAGTACAGGTCAACTTTAAGACGAAAAAGGGTAACGATTTTATTGTGATTGGCAACCACTGGCCGTCCCGTCTTGGAGGGGAGATGGACTCCGAACCCTACCGTATGATGGCAGGGGAAACCCTTTCCTATTTTCTCGAGCGTATTAAAGAAATACGCGGTGAAATTCCCATTTTGGTAATGGGGGACTTCAATGACGAGCCGTTTAACAGATCTTTGACCAGCTACGCACTTTCAACAAATCAGATCAGCAAAGTTAAATCGAGCCGCAGTAGAAACCCTTACTTGTACAATATGATGTGGACACTGATGGACGGCGCTCAAGGAACTCACTCGTATGGAGGCGAGTGGGGAATGCTTGATCAAATTTTGGTTAATCGTGGAGCGCTGAAGAACAAGCAACTCTATACAAGCGCTGACAAGGCTGAAATTTTTACTGTAGAGGGGATGATCAAACGGAACAAGGTGGTACGTCACTCAAGACCCTCGAGTAGAGAATATAACAAAAATGGTTTTTCGGACCATTTACCGCTGGTCGTAAAGGTATATGAAAAGTAGGCCGGTAATTCCTTCATTTTTGTCCTTCCTGCTGTCGCAGTAACCTTAAATGGATTATGGTCGAGTATCTTGTGATCCTTTTACTACCTCGGCATAGCGCAACACATCAAGAGGAGGGTAAATCTTAAGTAGACGAGCGGTCTCCATGTTTATGATGTAAGAGTAACGGCTCAGACTGCGGATAGGGATCTGAATGGGAGGGACTTTGTTGATCAGTACCTGCTCAGCCTGGAAAGCGGCCAATTTACCTACATTGTAATAACGGCTGGCAACCGCAACTAATGCATGAGACTCAGACGCCATGGCCTCATAGGCGGTAGCCACCGGCAACCCTTGCCTGATCGCTTCGCTGGTAACATAATCCCGGTTAGCCATCAGGAAGGAGCTTGATCCTATGTATATAAAATCAACATTTGCCTGCTTCATTGAGCTGATAGCTGCTGGTATCTCCTCAATATTCGGTTTGCCATTTGCTTTCGAAGAAAGCCCATCGCTGAATAATTCAAACCCCATCTGACCGGCAAGCGTTTTTATCTTCTCCGCGTTAAGTACTGAATTGAGTTCATTTTTGTTAAAGAGTAACCCCAGCTTCCTGAATGGACGGTAAGCGCTTATCGCTTTTAACTGCACTTCTTCGGGTACCCGATTCCGAGTGCCAGTAACATTATTCCTTCCCGATGAATCGTAACTCTCTATGATGTTGGCACCCACCGGATCAGCGACAAGCATGAATATAACGGGGATCTCTGTGATATGGTTGGCTGGATCCACTGTGTCAAATGTACCTACCATATCGCGAGTAACGGAAGTGCCCCAGGTGACAACAAGATCGACTTTGCGCTTTTTGGCTTCGTGGACAAACTCAGGCAGGAGGCTTAGATCTCGCTGAGCATCTCGTATTATGATCTCTGAGGCAATGCCCCGTTCACGGATATAATCCTTAAAGCCCTGACAGGCGTGTTCACAGCCTCTCCATACCACCATCAGAATAGTGAATTCACTTTGCGTAGCCGCAGCCGTAACTCCGGAAAATAAAAAAAGTATAGGTAGCAGTATCGGGATATAAGGGCGAAGCCAGAAACGAGAACTCATTGCTGTTCACCTAAATGTGCTTTTGCGCGCTTTTTGTTGTCTGCCAAATGCATGACTAAAAACAACAGGGCAGCTCCCGAAACTAAAGCGCCGGTTAAACCAATACTTACTGCATACCCATAATGCGCAATGATCATCGCAGATACCAAAATGCCTAATACGCTGCCAATTCGCTCAAAGAAGCGTAAGAAGCCCAAGACCGTTGTCCGTCCTACGGCGTCTATTTCAGCTGAGCAAATAGTCAGGGCCAGCGGAATTTGCGCTCCCTTCGTCAGTGCATGAGTCAACCCTATTATTGTCACAGAAATAACAACGGCCCAGGTACTTTGCCAGTCATTAAAAATAACCAGACCAATTGACGATAAAAATGAACCCAAGCCAACACATAACGCCAAAGACTCTGATCGATCTGCCAACCGTGTTGTTATCGGCCCAACAACGATGATCAGCAGGTAGTAAAGCATTATCACTCGAGCGATTTCGGAGGCGCTGGCGCCTAGATCAGAAAGGTAGAGTGGTACCAAATACCACAAATAAGCGGCAATCAGCACGTTCGCAGGTATGGCAATGCACAGCAGAAATAAGACAAAACGCACATTAGAAAGCACCGCCAGAGTAGCACGTAGGCGACCCTTGAGATGAGTTCCTTGATCACCCATCTTTACGTTGGCTTTTGATTGTGAATTGTCTATCAGAGAGTAGGCGGCAGTAATCCCAGCGAATAGGGCGACCATTGCAGCGAGAACGAAGACGGTCTGATAACCAAGCCGGTCGGCTAAAATACCACCTATCGCAGTCCCACACATGGTCGCACTCATAATAATGCCAATAAACAGAACCATGTTTTTCCTCCATCTATGAGCATTACTGTGAGCAATGACATAGTCCTGGCACCCGATGGTAATCATGGCGTAACCAAGCGCAGTTACTCCCCGCCAGACCACGAGTTCGGTGATACTGCTAGCCAGCGAACAGCCGATAAAGCCTGCAACTGAAGGTATTAAGCCTGCCAAAAACAGCCTGCGACAGCCGTAGCGTTCAGCCCACCCACCGGCAAGCGGCGCAGCAATGGCGAGTACCGCTAAATAAACGGTGATGGGCAGGCTAATGATGATCGGTTCATTCAACCAGGAAACGGGAGTGTATAACTCACGCACAAACAACGGCAAAAACGACTTCTGCAACTCCTCCGCAAACGCAAACAAGAACAGCGGTAGCCGGATATCACTGGGTACGGCTTGACGAAGGGGTATAGGCCCGTTGATCGACAGACCGAAGCGGGTCCCAATGTCATCCAGGCGGGGGCTCATTTCGATCAAGGATAAAGCGGAACGATTTGAAGCGGCAGAGTCACCCGTTCGAAAACAAGCACTCCAATACGCTTTATGTAAAGCCTGAGAATCCCTTGCTAGCCTATTGACTGTACGACTGATAGCGCAGCGCGTATGCATGACAATCACATGTGAGAAATCGCCTTGCGATAGCCTATCCAGCAAGAGGTTTAGTTGCTGGATAGGGGCCGTACCGTACATCAACACCATTGCCAGCATTATCTCGAAAGTGACCAGCACAGCAGACAGTAAAATTACGACAATATCGAAAAAAATATCATCTAACTGACGTTGCACGAATTTTCCGTCGATGCCTACGTGTACGTTGCCTATGATGGTGCCGGCGACTGTTTTGATCGGGATAATATGGTCAAAAGTACCATCCAATTCTATTACCTCATCAACACCCTTATTTTTAATAGTTAATGTAGCATTTCCTAAAGAGATCAGAGTGCTGTCATCAATGACTCCTCCTTGGTAGAGCGAAGTTCCATCAGGCCGAGTAATAGCCGTATAGATCAGTTCGTCATGATCGTTGACCACACCCTTGAGATAGGAATTAGCTCCGTAAATCTGATCAAAGGGAATACCATAACTCAAAGCCCGAGTCAGGTCGGCCTCCACAGTTCGACCTATCATACGGGCCTTGTATCCAAGCTCTGGTGTCAGCAAACGATTGAAATCACGGAGCGCCAGTCCGGCAACGGTCATCGAGCAAAGTGCCATTATAATGCTCAATATAATCAAACGCTGGATAAGTCGGTTACCATATCCTGATTCAGTTTGCGTCTTGGTAATAGCGGGTTGTTTCTTCGCTTTATCCTTGAGTTGTTGTTTTTCAGCCTTAGCTACGTCTCTATCAATGGCGTTTATTTGTATATATGCCTGTTCCATTTGATGGACAGAAGCCTTTATTTTTTGCTCAATAACTCTGGGATCAGGAAGCGTATCGGCTAATGAATAAAGCAGAGGCATTACATTGACTTCAGATGGCTCTGAATATCCGCTCTTCATCCTATCATTGACTCTCTCCATGTATTGGTCCAGATCGCGGAAGCACAATCGAATGCCGAAGTAGACGAAACCGACGAAAAGGGTAGTGGCTATAAATGCACTGAGTAGTAGGGATTCGGTAAAATCTGAGACCTTGTTACTGAACCCAGTCTTTGAGTAGGTTAAGACAACCCCAGCAATGGCTTGCCCGATACTGTCGGTTAGCGTCATACCACTGACGAATTCTGTTTCATTGTCAATTCCCCACGTGCGCTCAGTGCTTCTTCTTTGAGCCGCTAGGACATCAGGTATAATAATTTTTCCGATATGCTGAGGGGCAGTGGAAAACAGAATTTCGCCACTGGGGACAAAGATATCAATGACATTAATTTGCGGATCGCTTTTCTTGCCCCGCACGATAAGCGCATTGGCGTTATTTAACTCGGGGAGTGACAGTCCTAGGTCGATAGCACCTTCCACGGAATCGACTATGTTTTCGCTAACAACGGTTAACTTACTTTGGATGAGTTGGGTTAGGGTTGTGTGAAATTGAAAAAGGCTCATGATGACGATCAAGCTCATCACAACCATCATCAGCAATACCGAGCATACGAGTGCCTTGGATGAGGTTTTCAAATGCGCCTCCCTGCACCGTTGTTGATCAGATGAAGGGTATACATTTAAGAAGATACCCATTGCTCTCGAAAAGGAGTTTCGATAACTATGTTAGTTGGATATATGCCTTTCTAAGTTTCGTTTCATTTCCTCAATGCTTTTAAAATAACCACTGAATTCAGAGCGATCACCAACGAGCTTTGAACCTCTATTCAAAGCACTCCGTGTACCCTTCCAGTTTGCTTTTTCTGCATGACACTTGGCTCGCGAGATTGAATCCTCTACAAGGAGATTCGTGGGGAGTAAATCATAATTGATCTGCTTGCGGTACTCGTCAGCCATTGAACAGTTAGGAACTCGTACTTCACCAACCAGGTAGTTTGTAAAAGGCTCGCTGAGATTATTCGCTAGTGCTGCTGAGTTATAAGATGCAATTGATGAGCGTGGGTATTTATCCGAGACCATTTGGAGATGTTTAATGCCGCTTTCTAAATGGTCACCAGTTCGCCATAGCAGGAACTTGCCGGATTCAATTAACGTTCTCTGATCCGCTGCAAATAATAATTTTCCGGATTCGGCGGCAGTGACATATAAATCGACGGCTTTCGAATCAAAATAGATGAACTTGCCATCAGTGGGTACAAGCAGGCGTACTGAAATTTGGTACTTGCCTGGTGCCTTAAAGTTCCAACCATTGGCACCAAAAAATATCGGGAAAGTATTACCGATAGTCTGACCAGACTCCAGCAAAACAGTATTTTCAAAATCACTTTCTGTGAGTGGTGCCAATGTAATTGATTTTCCCTGTTCATAGGCTGCTGAAACTTCAACTAGCCCTTCACCGGGACGCAGGCTGCCAACCAGCCTAACGGGTTCATTGCCTGCATTAGTCACGTGCAGGGCCAAGTAAACAGGCTCGCCTAATTTAACGGTGTGCTTGAGAGGTTCGGCCACCAATTCAAGAGCAGAGCCTTGGGATAATGAAGCTGCCGGGCTGGCACTGCCCACGGACGCCGGATCTCCAAGGTTCAATCCCTGACCAGCAGGTGATACGCACCCAGCCATAAGGATGGTTAATGAAATAACCACACTTGCAAATACTGAAATATTAGTCATTTTCATCCTCCTTAATGGCTGTGCGGACAGGCGTAGTCTCTTGCGCCTAATCCGGGCCAAACAGCTGTATCAGCATGATTTTGAAGATGATCCAAGCTGGTGGCAGAAAATTGATAGTTGTAAGTATTTCCAACAACGCCTGTTTGATTCATGATGGTCATCGAACCGTCACCATCACAGTGATTGTTATTAAATGCATGACCAATCTCATGGGCAGTGGAACGGAGAAATTTTCCATTATCTGAATTCACTGTAGAATTTCTCCAAAAACCCACAAACGCAGATCGATCATTAGTGATTCCACTTGCGCCGGCGTACATCACGCCTAACAACCCGGTGTCACGACATGCCGTGCCGCAATCTCCTTCCCAATAATGGTTAACGACAACGCCGTACAAGTGATAACGGGTGCAGGTAAAACGATTCCAGAGACCACAGTTGAAAGTAGATGAGCCAATGGGGTCCGCTCGATTTGCCGTTTCCAGTGTTTCGATCTCAGCACGGTTTATATAGTCGTATTGGTTGGGATCGAGAGGGTTTGCCGGTCCGGTCAATACGGCAATATTCGTATTATCTTCAGTGACGGTGACAATCCGCTCACCCTGCCAATAGATAGAAGTAAGGTCCACCTGATCGCCAGAAACCGTGACGGGCTGAGGATACTGAGTTCCAGTCATTCGATCATACTCAACTCGTGCGGTTGTACATCCTGCGACAAGTGCACTCAACGCGACCATTAAAAGCAGGGGTAAAAAATCAGCATTCTTTTTCATGGCTGTCGCCTCTTCTTTGGTAAACAGCTATTTCCCTTAAGTAGCAGCGAAAAACATGCCAATAAGTAACCAATTGGTTATTAACGCCTAAATGTAGATCTAGGTTAAAAACTGGGTCGAAAATCATCCAGAAGATGATAAGAATTGCCTTGAAAACCGCCATTTAAAGGAATATTTTGTAATTGATACATAGGCTTAGCCAATGCGGGTTGCCTAGGCAGCAAGTGGGTTATTGTTAACCCACAACTCAAGAATTTATATTCTGGTAAATAAGGGGAGTCGTACAAATTGAATCAATTAACTGAGACATCCATATCATGTCCTTACTGTGGTGAGATGATTGACGTTCTCATTGATCCGACCGACATGGATCAGCAGTATATTGAAGATTGCCAGGTATGTTGTAAGCCCATCATTTTTTTGGTTTCTGAAAGTGTTAATGGTGAGCTTGCCGTTAATGTTTATAGTGAAGATGAAGCCTAACCTTCCGAAAAATTCCACCGTCAGCTTTTTATTTGTCATTTAAAATAATCAAAATAACGTGCTTTGTTCCCTGCAATAGCCGGGTTATTTATGACCCGGAAGCTCCCAAATCCGAATATCAGTAACCCATTGATTGTCCTTCAAAAGATCACTCTGTTGTGATTGTTCATTGAAAAAAGTGGGGCGATTCTGACCCGTCCAGGCAAATAAACGATCCGCTTACATTGGATATTCCTATTTAATTCAGTTCCTTAGGTAATGTGTTTCTTGGCGCGAAGCTTGCTGCAGTAGTAGTAAGTAGCCTTCTAATCACATGGTGGGAGCGAGCATCGCGCAATAAGTTGCGCCAGGCGATAACCGTACAAAATAATTGTATCGGTTTAATTGAAGCACTGACTTATGAGGATAATGAATATGATACCTATAGATGGCGATTTTATTATGTCTGTTGCCCCTCGTTTTTCAGGTTCGAAGGCTGCATCTCAATTACGTATCGTGGGTGAGGTGTCATCTGTTTTTTCTTCTATACTCGATTTTTACGCTATCAATACAAAACTGCGCATTGCACATTTCATGGGGCAAGTAGCCCATGAATGTGCAGGTTTTCGGACGACAGAAGAGTTTGCTTCAGGGGCTGCTTATGAAGGCCGCCAAGACCTGGGCAATGTTAAGAAGGGTGACGGCAAGCGCTATAAAGGCCGAGGGCTCATTCAGCTAACGGGTCGCGCAAATTATCGGGAGATCGGTAAAAAACTAAATTTGCCATTAGAAGATAATCCAGAGCTTGCGGCAGAACCTGTTACTTCTTTAAGAATTGCGTGTGAATACTGGAAAAGCCGAAACATAAATGCCGCTGCCGACCGGGATGATTTGATAAAAGCGACAAAACTTGTCAATGGCGGCCTTAATGGTCTGGAAGATCGACGTAAATATCTGCAAAAGGCTAAAACGTCTCTTGCCGGCATCGAGGGCATCAGGGTTTCACTCAACGAGGGTGGAAATACCACAGTCCTTCGTCGCGGCTCTTTTGGAAATGCAGTCATCGAGTTACAAGAGCTATTGATATCTAAAGGCTTTGACCTTTCAATCGATAGTGATTTTGGCCCAGCCACCGAGCTAGCCGTCATGATGGTTCAAAAAAATAATGGTCTTACAGCGGATGGAATTGTCGGGCAAAAGACCTGGGATGCATTACGGAAATAAAATAGATGCATAAAAACAAGGAGTACCAAGGCTTCGTCAGGTGAAGTTTCGGAGCAAATAGCCTTGGTTCAGTATATTTGATGCAATATAAGGGGAAATATCATGGCATTACCTGGCTCACGTATGAGTGTCGTTATTAGCTTAGGTAGCGAGATTTTCCACAAGCGAGCTGAAGAGGCTATCAAAACCAGCCCGATTATAAACTGCCTGGGAAACATCGACGTCACCCTTGCTGAAATCCTTGTTTATACCCATCCTGATCCAAATGAAACGTTCTTTCATAAAGATGATGAAAGCAATTTATACTTAATGCTCGGCATCAAACTTAGCGAACCACCTGCGTTAGTCAATGCACACCTTCAATTAAAGATAACGGCTGAAGCGGATGAAGAGGACGCACAATCATTCCGGTTAATACTCGGCTACCATGACATTTTATTTGAGTTAGGCGAGGTGCTAACCTCTGATAACAAACAAAAGTTGCAGAATGCTGCGATAGTTTATCTCAACCCGGTTCTTAGTGATTTTGCCCCCATTGTGCCACTGGGTGCGCTGCTAGCAACCGATACCGAACTGGTAGATTCTCCTTTGTTACGCATCCCTAATGTGGACATGAACTCCGCCGATCGTCAAAGCGAACCGACGTTGGTAATTGGTTTAGAGTTTAGTACAGACAACGGCGTGAATCGCAACCGGTTTATGGAGGATTTTGAAGATGACCCTAGAGGATCTGCAGATTGGCACATTAGTGTAGATGATCGCCTCATACTTGCGCGTGTCAATCAAGAGTTAACGCAGATCGACTTCACGCAGGATTCAGACACGGGAATAGACAACTGGATCGCTACAACCGAAACACGCGCCTTCTGGACCGGTGACAATGTGGAGGGGGAACTGTTCATGCCTTGGCACGAAGGTTTCGTCAGCGACAATATGGCGGATCATCCTATCTGGTTCAAAGTGGTTGGCTTCTACAGATTAGGCAGCATTGCGACCGAGTCCTACGCGCTCGGTTACGCGGATTTATCCATTGAAACAGATGCCGATGATATCGAACAGATTACGGTCAACGCTCACATATTCGCCGCTGGTTCGGGTATTATCCCTGTTACCATCACAGACGATAACCAGCCACCGCCAACCCCAATTGCACACGCAGAAGTAGCACCCAACCTTAGTGTTAGCACGTTTAGTTATGGTCAACAGTTCCTAGCCTGTTCTGGTACGGATTCGCACATAGGGCTTGTGGGTAACGGCGAGATCCAAGTCGCCAATAGTCTATCACTTGTCCTCGATAGGAGCAGAATCAACCCCTGTGGAGGGGTTATGGGATACACACAATCTGCTCATCTATATGAGCAATCTGGTGTAGAAGCTGGGCTAAACATAAGAAACATTGGCGAAGCCCCCTTGTGGATATGTGGCATCGCGATAGAAGATCCAGACAGCGTATTTGAACTGGCGACCAACGCCCAATTTCCGCTTCATCTACCAGCAGGCGATTCTGCTTTGCTCAAAGTCCATTACAACAGTCCCGACACCGCTGTCCACACGGGGCAGGTCATCATTTTCTGCAACGACCTCTACGATCGTCACTACTCAGTTGCACTCACTGGCCAGCTTTATGGTGGGTTACATTCGTCTGTTATCAGCGAGCTGGGTTGTTTTAGAAAGCCTGAAAATATGCCGCCACCTGATTGGTATGAGAATTTTGGCGGCATCATTAATAATATCGACACTTATTTAGATGGCACAATCACGCCAGATCACTCACTTGAAGTGCGTATAGGAGGGATGTCACGTGATACTGTGATTCACATTCTGGACGGACGGGGCACCAGCCTTCACACAAGTATCTATGCAGAAAATGCGCATCACATGCGCATACCGCCTTCAGCAAAATTTATGAAAGTTGATGGTAAACCGTCGGAAAAATCACCTATGTCGATAATGATGTCCGTCAGTCGCGCAGAAGCGGTCGGTTATTTTAAAGCAGATAAGCCACCAACTGCGTATGAGCAAGACCTCCACTTTGTATACGCTGCATTTCCAGATCGCGTTGCGATTATCTCGGTTCACGACCCCCAAAAACCTACCGAGATCGCCACGCTAGCGATGCAAAATGCGGGGTCTGTTCGATTAGTCAGTGAGCAACTCGTTGTCAGTAATAAAGAAGGGATTCAGATATTTGATATGAGCGACCCTTATTCGCCAACACTGCGACACCGTATGAAGCCTGCTCCCTTTGATGTCTATGGAGACCAGTTAGTCATTGCCGACGATACGTCCATACGCATCTATAACATGCGGTCTGGATCACCGCCTTCGCTACATCATGTTTTAAAGCTATCAAGACCCCCACAACAACTGAATATTACCCGTCGTGGAAAAGCGATATTTATGACCAGCGATGCAGACAGTTACAGTGTACACGCACGCTCATTATCAAATGCCGATCTTGCTCATGCGAAGACAGTTCAGGCATTAGAAAGCAAGGTGACCCATCAATGCGTCCGCAAGTTTCTATTAGAAATTCGTCCCAACAAAGACAGCGGCGGCTTTGACATCGTACAGCAACGCTACGGTGATTTAAGACTACACACCGAGCGTATCGAGAAGCAACTTAACGGAAGGCGTTAACGTCTAGCGCAGGGTTGGGTATTTTAACTCAGCCGTTAGACGTGACGGGAGCTGACTGATGACGACAGAAACGTCAGACGAATTACTGACTGAGCTATCCAACCGAATGATCGCGCAGCTTGAGGCTGAAGGCCGACGCTTGTCTCGGTCATGGATGATTTCTCTGTTGTTGGTTGCGACCTTCTTTGCCATGGGACTAGCACCGTATGTTGTCAATCGTGACGTGGTGTTAAGGATTCTGGATTCGCAGGAAGAAAGTGTTGCCCTTGAAAAAAAGCTGCGTAGTCAGCTTTCTTACCTCGCAGAACCGCGCCTGCGGTACGAGTCCCTTGGCGTGAAGTTCCGGGATGCATCACGGGCACTTCATGATGACCTTCAATTAATGCTCACAGCCAACGAAATTGAGCAGAATGAATATGCAAGACATGCTGAATTGATAAGGGTGGAGGTGGATAAAATCCTAAGGAATCCTTGGCAATTTTCGGGCCGGCGCCCTATGCCAACAGAGATGCACAATGAACTCAGACGACATTTCGATGACTATTACCAATTGGGGGCTGGCGACCCGAAACCCTGGAACGACAACCGCTTTGGTGATGCATCGCGGGGCATTTTGGATCAGAACAACTATCTTTGGGAGGGCGCCGCGCAGATCACCGATGACTGGATAAATGTGGTTGTTCAGGACATTCGCTCGATTGAACGTCAATTAGAAAGGATACAGGAAGATCGCCGCCTCCGAATCAAGGAAATAACAGGGCGCAGTGAGCGGCTTGCCGAGGTTGAGAGAATGACTGATTTGGACACGCCAGCAGGTGACCTTCCCATTCCGTTTAGCGAACTAATATTGTGGTTTCCTTTGATCGTGACGGCCGTATTCTGGGGATTGTGGGCGAGGCAGGGGCGTTGGGACCGCCAGCATAGCTCGCTGCTCGACCTATGGCGCCGACGAGACCCCGGCGGGAAGGTACTGAATGTCGATGCCCTTCGTGAAATAGGGCTCGGGCAGATCCAATCGATGGCGTTTGTGTATGCGGCTGGCCCTGTGGTAGCAATCATGTCAGCCTTTATATTTTTCATGCACTTTAATGTGTTTGCGGAGTTGAGCCAAGCTGGGCGTTTTGGCGTGATCGAACACTTCTATACAGTTCTTCTGGGGATAGCGCTGCTGGCTTCGTCGGCCGCACTGGTCGTTTCTGCCATGCGACAACAACGCCTTTTCCACCCAACGACTCGAAGCTCTGACAGAAAACCAGAAATCACAGAAACCTAACACCTAACACCTAACACCTAACACCTAACACCTAACACCTAACACCTAACACATCTGTGCCTTCTCATGAGTTCAGTAACTCCTTAGCCATTTTAACAATGATTATGGCGTTCTCTTAAATGACAAATTTGTCATACTTGTTGCGAGCACGATGTCTCAGGTGAGACACTTTCATGAGTTGTCCAGAGATCTAACTCAATGAAAATATTGCTTGTCGAAGATGAACAAAAGATTGCGGATTTTATCTGTGAAGGATTGCGTGCAAAAAATTTCAGCGTCACCCATTGTGCCGATGGCAATCGGGGTTATGAGATGGCGAGCAAACATACTTTCGACGTTATTATTCTTGATATCATGCTTCCGGGCCGCGATGGACTGGATATTCTTGGTTCTCTTCGTCAAACCGGTATCGATACTCCCATCATCCTGCTTACTGCACGTAACGAACTGGGTGATCGGGTGAAGGGTTTAGAGATGGGCGCTGACGATTACTTAGCAAAACCTTTCTATGTGGAAGAACTGAATGCCCGTATCCAGGCGTTACTCAGACGACAAGGAGGCACACTACAACATGTGATTGAGGTCGGCTCGCTGCAACTTGACTGCATTAGCCGAAGTATCACTTGTCATGGCCAATCTGTCGAACTCACCAGTCGGGAATTTAGCCTGCTAGAGCATCTGATGCGTTCCTCGAATCAAGTATTAACACGGGGGCAGCTGCTAGAGCATGTTTGGGGGTACGATTTTGATCCTTGTACCAATGTTGTGGATGTGTGTATTAAACGGATTCGCCGTAAGATTGCTTCACTGGAGAGTGCCGGGAAAATGGTCGGTGCCATTGAATCGGTGCGAGGTACAGGGTACCGTCTGAGCTCTCGCTGAGGTTGTAGAATGTATTTCCGTACTCGTATTTTTGCCATGTCCATCCTAACCGTGAGCGCCGTACTTGCGATGGTGATCAGCCTAAGTTGGTCGCGTATTATGCAGGTGGAGCTTGATCATCTTGATTCTCGCCTTTGTATGGAAGCAAAGCGCATACCCAATCGTTTAGAGAAAAAGCTTGAAGAAAATGATTTTCCAGCCAATGTGAGCATTTTAAGTGATACTGAACTTCTCGGTAGCAGGCTTATTGATGATTTAGTGGATAAGCTACGCGTTAGCTCACCCAGCCAGTTAATGATATTAGTTGAGTCCAGTCAGCATGGCATCCTGACTAAGTCCGAAGGTGCTGACGTACAGCATATAATAAGCAGATTAAACTGGGTTCGCGCAGACCCATTACAACCAACCGATAAAAATCGACGCAATGCCCTTTGCCAAGTCGCCTTCTTTGAACATCAGCAAAACCAATGGCGGGCCAGTCTCTTCCAAGCCCCGGACAAACAAAGCTTTATCGCTGTTGACGTTGCCGCCACAACCCGCCAGTTACAAAGTACCTTGCGACAGGCACTTATCGTCGTTATTCCTTTCTCACTGCTTCTCAGTATTCTTGGCGCATGGTTTATCGCTAGCAATACCATTCGGCCTATAAAACGCCTGCATAAGTCCATGGATAGAGTGACACAAAAAGACCTCAGCCATCGCTTACCTGAGCATAAAGAAGACACAGAGTTTAAGATGCTAATCGATGCGTACAATACAATGCTCGAGCGACTTGAGGATAGTTTTCAGCAAGTTTCTCGCTTTACCGCTGATGCTGCGCATGAGCTGAAAACACCGCTCACTGTTTTAAGAGGGAAGCTTGAGCAAGCGGTGCTCTCTGAAAATCCATCGCAATTAGATCTTAATTCCATTCTTGATGAAGTGGGTCACCTATCGGCTATCACGCGCAAATTGCTACTTCTTTCGCAGGCAGACTCTTGTTCCTTGGCGCTTCATCTTGAACCGATAAACATGACCGAGTTATTAGATGAATTGACTGCCGATATGGAGCTGATGTCGGATGAGCTGGTACTTCATTGCTCGATTGAACGAGAGCTAATTACAAAAGGCGATATCGTCCTGCTGAGGCAGCTGTTAAATAATCTGCTGGTTAACGTGATGCGCTATAGCCTTCATGACAAAGGAGTAACGATTCAAGCCAGCCAAAACGAATCCTGCATAGAAGTACTTATCAGCAACGCTTGTGTTGCGATGTCGAGCGAAGTCAGGAGCCAACTGTTCGACCGCTTTTATCGTGGAGAACCAGAACATTCGCAAGGCCTGTCCGGTAGTGGGCTAGGTTTAAGTTTGGCGCGGGAAATTGCCCGCGCACACGGCGGTGACCTCACTCTTGAACCCAGCGTGAAAGAGGTTGTTACTATGCGATTAATATTGCCAATCGTTAAATGACAACATTGTCATCCATCTCCGACGCCTAATCTATAGACTTAAGGTTTATACCAAAGAGACTAAAAAGATTGGGCTATGAATACTAAAATTATTGTCTCCATTATAACCTTGACGCTGCTTGTATCAGCGCCAACTAAAGCCAATGAGTCCCTCCAACTCATCAGTCCTGCATTTGCAGATAATGGGTCGTATCCCATTCAATTTACGTGCGAAGGAGAGGGTATCTCTCCTCCATTAAACTGGCAGGGTGTGCCGGATGGAACGCAGTCTTTGGTGGTGATAATGGATCATATGCCAGATCACAAGCCAGAGCCTGAAATTGCTGGCACTGAAGAAAACACGCCACCTCCTAAGGCAAGAAAGCCAGAAGGGCTGCGTTGGTACTGGAGTATGTACAATATTCCGGCACAAGTTTCTGGCATTATTTCTGGCGCTGTTTCTGGCACTACGAGCAGCCAGTCAGAGGGTACACTTGGCAGTAATGTCGTGAATAACAAAAACGAATATGCGCCACCATGCTCGAAAGGTCCCGGCCAAAAAAACTACACATTTCATCTCTACGCACTGTCAAAGTCTTTAGATATAGCTCAATCAGACAATGTTTCAGCAGCGACTCTGCGAGAAAACATGAGTGGCTTAGTACTGGATTCTGATTCCCTGACCGTTAGTTTTGAACGAAGCTGCCAAACGCCATCCAAGCCACGTCCGCAACAGAGAAGCCAACGAGAAGAAAAAAGGGGTCCGCCACCAGCATTGCCGCCCTGTGGACACGCCATGAGTAGGCTCACTCCAGCGCCTGGCGCAGAAAAGTAACCGAAGAGAAATCAAGAAATTCACATGAAAAAGACCATTAAAAAAACTCTGGTGTTGCTCCTTATCGTCGTCGGCATCGCCGCAGGCCTTGGTTACAAATACACCATGGCACAGCAGGTTCCGCCTGCATTTATCACCGATGTTGTTAAGCGCGGAAATATTGAAAGTGTTGTACTGACTAACGGTGTCCTATATCCGTCGAAATTGGTCAGTGTCGGTGCTCAGGTTTCGGGTTTGATAGAAAAAATTGATGTTCAGGTCGGCAAAGAGATAAAAAAGGGGGATTTGATTGCCCAAATAGACAACCTGACGCAACAAAACGCCCTTAAAGAAGCTGAAGCTTCGCTCAAGAGTATTAATGCTCAATACAGGGCAAAGCAGGCCCAGATCACAACCGCGATGTCTGAATTTACACGTAAGAAAAAGATGCTGCTGGTTAACGCCACCTCTCAATCTGAATATGACACGGCAGAATCAATACTGACAGTCTATCGGGCAGAGCTGGATCAGCTCAGTGCCGAAAAAGAGAAATCGATCATCAGTGTGGATAACGCCAAACTCGATCTTGGTTATACAAGCATTGCATCGCCAATCGATGGCACCGTGATTTATGTCTCGGTCGAAGAAGGGCAGACGGTGAATAACAACCAAGGTACGCCGAATATTATTGAGCTGGCACAACTGGATGTGATGACCATCAAAGCGCAGGTTTCTGAAGCCGACATTATTAATGTTGGTGTGGGGCAGGAAGTCTATTTCACTATTTTGGGCGCAACAGGTAAGAAATATCGTGGTGTTTTACGCGCAATTGAACCGGGTCCGACCTTGCTCAGTGGTGACGACAGTACTCTGAAAATTGGTGATGATGAAGCTATCTACTACAACGCCCTGTTCGATGTAGAAAACCCAGAAAATCGATTGCGCTTCGGTATGACAGCACAGGTATCCATTATTCTGGAAAGTGCGCAAGATGCGTTGCTTGTTCCGTCACAGGTATTGATCACAAAGCCAGGTGCTCGTCAATCTTATCAAGTGCCTGTGAAAAAAGATGGCCAGATGGAATATCGCAATGTGGAAGTTGGCATCAACAATAAAATCTACGCGCAGATACTGTCAGGTCTTAACGAAGGTGAAGAGATCGTTATCGGTCAGTCTTCTGCTGGTGATAAAGCCGTTTCTGCTAGCGCTATAAGGAGTTCGATGGGTGGTCTACCGGGCGCTAGTGTGCGCGGACAAGGTGGTCCAGGCGGCAGGGACATGAGGTTTTAAGCTATGGCTGAAGCACTATTAAATATTGTGGGTGTACGTCGTACGTTTTCTGCCGGTGAGCAGGAACTAACGGTTCTTAAAAATATTAACCTGCAGATTAACCGTGGTGAGATGATCGCTATTATCGGGGCTTCCGGGTCGGGAAAATCGACGCTGATGAATATCCTTGGCTGTCTGGATAAGCCAACTGAAGGGAATTACTTCATCAATGGTCAGGACACCTCCGCTATGGATGAAGATGAACTGGCGGCCCTACGACGTGAGTACTTTGGATTCATCTTTCAGCGTTATCACCTGCTGAGTGATTTAACCGCGTTGGGAAATGTGGAAGTGCCAGCCTTGTATGCGAATCAGGGGCAGCACTCCCGACAGGAAAAAGCTAAAAAACTGCTAAGCCGCCTGGGTTTGGGTGATCGCTTAGAGCATAAACCCAACCAGCTCAGTGGTGGCCAGCAGCAACGAGTCAGTGTTGCCAGAGCCCTGGTTAATGGCGGTGATGTTATTCTGGCGGATGAACCGACCGGCGCGTTGGATAGCAGCAGCGGCGAAGAGATGATGAAACTGCTTCGCGAGCTACACAGTGACGGCCATACTATCATTCTGGTCACGCACGACCCGACTATTGCCGGGTTTGCTGATCGCGTTATTGAGATAAAAGACGGAGAAATCATTGGCGATAAACCCAATTGTCATAAACCCAGTCGCAGTACTCAAGAGGAATGTCAGCCGATAGCAGAGTGCAAAGACTGCGAAGTTAAAATCCATGAAGGGAAAACGCATAAAGCGAAGCCTGATATTAACTGGCCGCGTTATCTGGAAGCGTTGAAGATGGCGCTCATTGCGATGTCTAATAACCGACTGCGTACGTTTCTTACCATGCTCGGCATCATTATCGGTATTGCTTCAGTGGTATCAGTGGTAGCACTGGGCGCCGGATCGCAGCAATCGATTATGGACAATATCGCATCAATGGGCACCAATACCATTGAGATAAAGCCTGGCACAGGGCGCGGAGATCGCCGTTCTGGGCGAGTTCGGTCGCTCACCGCAGCAGATGCCAATGCGCTTAAAACATTGCCGTTTGTGGATAGTGTCACCCCAACGGTCAGGGCTAATGTCGCTATTCGTTATTCCAGTGAAACGGTCACGGGCTCGGTTCAGGGGGTTGGCACCGAGTATTTTCGTGTGCGTGGTTATAGCCTGGCGCAGGGGCAGTATTTTGGCGAAGATAGTATCGAGACGCTGGAACAGGTCGCTGTTATTGACGCGAACACCAAACAAGAGCTTTTCTCTGACGGGACCGCGCTCGGTAGCGTCATCTTTCTCGGTCGCCTTCCTGTACGCGTTATTGGCGTGACACAACCTATTGAAAGTGTATCCGACAACAGTGATGAGCTGAATATTTGGCTGCCTTATACCACAGTGTCCGGGCGTATATTCCGACAAAATTATGTCAGCGATATCACCGTAAGAGTCGATGAGAATGTCTCCAGTGATGTGGCGGAACAAGGCATTATTAGCTTACTGAGCATGCGCCACGGCTTGGTTGATTTCTTCACTATCAACACCGATACGGTGCGAAAAAGCATAGAGAAAACATCTCAGACCATGACATTGCTTATTTCTGCCATCGCGTTTATCTCTCTGTTAGTTGGCGGTATCGGCGTTATGAATATCATGTTGGTATCCGTAACGGAGCGAACGCGAGAGATAGGCATACGAATAGCGGTAGGGGCCAGACAGACGGATATCATGCGTCAGTTTTTGATTGAGGCGGTGTTGGTCTGCTTTTGTGGTGGCGCATTGGGGATCGGGCTCGCCTATCTTGTTGGTGTGATCTTCACCTACACCGGTAGCGATTTTCAGATGATCTATTCTGGTTCGTCTATTATTGCGGCTTTTGCCTGCTCGACGTTAATTGGCATTCTGTTTGGCTATCTTCCTGCCCGTAATGCCGCAAAACTGAACCCGATTGATGCACTTTCCAGAGACTAAGGTGAGAGAGAAAAAATGAAAACTATCTTAAATAGCCTGCGTTCCCGCATAGCCAATACTAAGCATGATGTTCCTATCTATTGAGTATTTTGTTGTTATATTCCGGATCAAATGCAGTAACTTTCAACAAACTTTTGAGTATGTTGGTTACGCCTTCGATCTCGTAATCTTCTATATAGACAATACTGCCGTCTACTAACTGAGCCTGCAATTTACGGAATGGCTTTTCTTTAAGCCATTCCATGAATATCAATACGAGATTTTCAATCAGGATTTCATCATTATCAGTACTGACGACTTCAATTGTTTCGTCCGTAGCAACCACAAATTTTTGTGTTACAGGCACCTTGCGAAATTCTATACCTCGCCTTTCAAACAAAGTAATCAGAGTATTCTCAGGATCAAAAAGGACTATCTCAAATAACGTATTTTTATTCATTGATACGACTCTACAACAATATAGCTTTACACAAAACGCCGGGGCAAGCGGTTGCCAGCAGCGAGTGTCACGTGTACAACACTGCCACAGGCATGCACAGAGGGCCGGCGTGCTGGACATCTACCGTCTGAATTAGCTTACGCTTTTTCCTCTGGTTAGAAAATTGGTCTTGTAGCCAAATACATCTGCCCTGGCTTCTGTATTACAATGAAAATTCATATAAGAATCTTACATATCAGATGCTTACTGGTTTGTTGATTCTATCGGCCTTAATATCGACAGCTTAGTGATATTGTTAATTAATTACAGATGGCCGTAAATGACCAGTGGGCTGGTAACAGCAATTCCCGTAATACCTGAGAAATTCTACTTAATTCAATAGCCAGCTCTTTTTGAAGACAGCTTTTATGAGGACAGCTTTATGAGTACAGGCCTGCAGGAACAGATTGATCTAATTACTGATTCACTTGAGAAAAGCTCTGAGAGCGGAGCTGCCTGCTTGCTTGAGTCCATGTCACCAGCAGAAATATCCCGCGCTATTGAATCGCTTCCCGGGGATTTGAGAGACCCTTTGTGGGCACAGGTGCCGCGCTTAAAAAAAGGTGAAGTGCTGCTGGAGCTAAAGGGCGATTTACGTAGGAGCTTAATTAAGCAAACGGATGAACAAGAGCTGATCGCGTGTTTGTCGGTCATGCAAATGGACGAAATTGCCGATCTGGATGATGATCTGCCGGTGTCGGTGGTGAATGCCATGGTGACGGCAATGGACGTTCACCGCCGGGAACGCTATGAGCAGGTTAAACTTTACCCTGATGATGTTGCGGGCGGGTTGATGGATGTAGACGCCACTGCTGTACGCGGTGATGTTACCCTTAATGCGGTTTTACGTTATTTACGCCGCTTGCGGCAGCGCGAGGGCTCCCTACCTGAGCATCTTGAAAGCCTGATGGTCATTGATAGGCATAACCGGTTTATGGGGATTCTTCCTTTGAGCCTGTTGGTCTCATATGACTTATCGACAACCGTGAGTGAAGTCATGTCGCCTGACGTTGTAGGTATTAAACCTATGACCCCGAATGTTGAAGTGGCGCGAATCTTTGAAGATCACGATTTGATGTCAGCCCCCGTCATGGATGATGAAGGCTATCTTGTGGGGCGTATTACGGTAGATGACGTTATCAATGTGATGCGTGACCAGGCTGATCGTGAAATATTAGGGCGTGCCGGTTTAGATCAGCATGAGGATATGTTTGCGCCGGTAATCAATAGCTCGGTGCGCCGTGCCTTGTGGCTCGGCATAAATCTGCTGACGGCCTTTTTAGCGGCGTGGGTAATTGGCTTATTTGAAGGTTCTATTGAGAAAATGGTAGCGTTGGCCGTGCTGATGCCGGTGGTTGCCAGCATGGGTGGTGTGGCGGGGAGTCAAACCCTGACCCTGGTAACGCGAGGCATGGCGCTGGATCAAATTAGCCGGCGCAACGTATGGAAGTTAGCAGCGCACGAACTCACTATCGGTTCGCTTAATGGACTCTTTTGGGCCGGCGTGGTGGCCGCGATTGCATACTACTGGTTCAATGATCCGATGCTGGGTATGGTCTTTGGCGCAGCTATGTTGATCGTTATTTTTACCGGCGCCTTAGTCGGCACCTTTATCCCGCTGATATTGAAACGAATGGGGATTGATCCAGCGTTGGCGGGGGGTGTAGTGCTGACAACAGCGACCGACGCCATCGGCTTTTTTGCGTTTCTCGGCTTAGCCACTGTCATGTTATTGTAACGCCGCAAGAATCAATAGAGATAAACTACCTTTAAAGGGCACTGATCGGTGGTAGAAAAGCTGTTTTATAAGTCTTATTGGTTAGGCAAGTACTTCGGTAATCGATTTGAAGAGGTCCGTTTAGACGATGCAGGCCTTGTACTGACGTCTACCTATCAAGCGCCAGTCATAGTCGCCTGGTCGGATGTCAGCAGTCTTGTCAGACATACGCCAGGCATCATATTCGACACGGTTGTCTTTGAGTCGGCGGGTCAGAGAATATCCGTTGGATGGTTACATAAAAGCAACGCAATATCTTTGGCAAGGTTATTTACAGAACAATATTACACCCACCATTCTGACTGCGCTGCAAAAGCACTGGGAAAAATATCCAGCTATCTGCAAAAAAGCGGCTATCTCAGAACAAGTCACTGTCGCGCTATTCGTGACTTTGTCAGCACAGCGTTACTGGAAATACCGTCGTCCTCTGAGGCGTTAAGTCTGCCCAATACCAGCAAGGATATTTTCGCTCAGCTTAAACAATGGGCCGAGTTAGATGCTGCGATGATCGACGACATAAGAGCGCGCTATGTCGTTGAGCAAAAGCAGTGCTACCAAGCGCTTTTCGACAGGATTGAATCGAACCCGTTAACCGAGAAACAGCGTGAAGCCTGTATCATTGATGATGATAATAATCTTGTTTTAGCCGGTGCCGGCACGGGTAAAACCAGTACCATGGTGGGCAGAGTCGCTTACCTGTTAGACAGTAAGCAGGCCAGCGGCCACGAAATTTTAATGCTCGCTTTTGGTAAAAAGGCCGCACTGGAAATGCGTGACCGGGTCTCTGAAAAGTTGACTGATACATCCGTCAGCGCATGGACATTTCATGTATTAGGCCAGATGGTTATTTCAAGCGTGGAAGGTCAAAAACCGGCTATTTCGCCCTTAGCAACAGATGAAAAGCTGCTGAATAATCAGGTAAATCAATGGTTTTCAGACTTACTCGAGAAACCCGACTATAAAGAATCAACCCTGAAGTATTTTGAAAAACACCTTTTCCCAGAAGCCAACCCCTTCGATTTTAATACCCAGGGGGAGTACTTCAACTATATCCGGGCAAATGAAATAAGAACGCTGAAGGGCGAGGATGTGACAAGCTTTGAAGGATGCCTCATTGCCAATTGGTTGTTTGCTATGGGAATTGAATATAAATACCAACCATCCTACCTCGAAAGCAATGCCAGAACGCCTGATTTTAAACAGTATAAACCTGATTTTTACCTCACTGAGTTTGGCATCTATATTGATCACCTGGGTATCGACCGAGAGGGAAACACAGCGCCTTATATTGATAAAGAAAGCTATCACGCGGGCATTCAGTGGACACGTCAGCTACATAGTCAACACGCCACACGACTGATTGAAACATACCACTATGAACAGCGCGAAGAATGTTTGTTATCCAATCTGGAATCAAAATTAGCGAGTTTGAGGGTTGTGTTCGAGCCTTTGCCCGCTGATTCGGTGTTACACACATTGCGTGAGTTTGGAGCGATTGATCAGTTCTCTGTCTTACTCTCGAGCCTGTTAAAGCGTTATCGCGCTAATTGTTATATGCCAGGCGAGTTAGAGCGATTAGCGGATCATTTAGAAACAACTGGCCAGCTAAAAGCAGCCATGGATTTACTCAGACCTATCATTGAACGTTATGAGAATTTACTGGCATCAAACAACGAAATCGATTTTGAAGATATGATTGCTAAAGCCATTGGTTACATTGAAGAGGGAGCATTCACATCGCCGTGGTCGTATATTCTTGTTGATGAGTTTCAGGATATATCCCAACCCCGTGCGCGACTGGTTAAGGCATTAAGAGACTCCAGAAAGGGTACATCCGTGTTCTGTGTAGGAGATGATTGGCAGGCGATTTATCGTTTCACGGGCAGTGATGTAGGGCTCACCACCGGTTTTGAGTCTTTGTTTGGGCCTACTCAAACCACCTCGTTAGATAAAACATTCCGGTTTAACAACAGTATTAACGATGTGGCTTCACAGTTTGTTATGCAGAACCCATCTCAGGTGAAGAAGCAGATCACGACACATAACCTTGTGCATTCGCCTGCTGTGTCGCTGGTAATGAAGCCCATCACAAATAATGGAATACTCAAACACCTCATTGAGATACTTCAGAATATATCAGGCATGGCCAGGCAGGGGGCTTGTGTCTACTTACTCGCCAGATATCACTTCAGGTTATTAGAAGCAGATCAACTGGCACAGCTAAAGCGTTCGGTTCCGGCGCTTAAGATTGAGCAACATTCGTTTCATGCATCTAAGGGTAAGGAAGCTGATTACGTTGTCATCCTCGGACTGGATAATACGAAAAATGGATTTCCTTCACGCAAGCTGATCGATCCTCTTTTAGAGGTGTTATTGCCGACAGAAGAACCCTACCCGGATGCGGAAGAAAGGCGTTTGTTCTACGTAGCCATGACGCGTGCCAAACATCGCTGCTACCTGCTGACAGACATGAACAAAACATCGGACTTCGTAAAAGAATTATTGGCAGATAACTACGCGATTGAACTCAATGAATTCTATACCGAAGCATCTCAGTTAATGGCGCCAGAACATGAGTGCCCATCCTGCAAAACAGGTAGACTCGTCAAGAGGAAAGGGCCTTATGGTTCTTTTATCGCCTGTAGCAATTATCCACTTTGTCAGCATAAAAAGAGTACTTGTCCGCAGTGTTCTGCTGACATGGAAACATCAGGTCGGTTTAGCGTTTGCCTTAATCATGAATGTGGTGGATGGGTACCACTATGCCCGCAATGTGGTGGGGATTTAAAGCATCGGGAAGGGCGTTACGGGAAATTCTGGGGATGCAGTAACTACAGATCGCAAGAGCCCAGTTGTAACCATAAAGAACAGGAGATTACCTATTCTTAACATGACTGAACTCTTAACTGACCTCTTAACTAGTCACTAAACTGACAACACATACTTGCTGAGTTGAATGAGTTCCCAGCTCAGCAAGGTGTGGGGTGTCAGGTCTGGACGGAACGAATACAGGTTAGCGCTTTGATTTACCTGCGCCGTAATGTTGTTTACCTTTTCGGCCCTTCGCTCTGCCTGATCGCTTATCATCAGGTTTAGTCGCCAGTTCGAATTCAATTTTACGCTGATCCATATCGACCCGCACAACACGGATATTAATGCTATCACCGATACCAAAGCTGGTGCGGGTGCGCTCACCCACTAAACGCTGCTGGGCTGCATCAAACTGATAATAATCGTTGTTCAGAGAAGTCACATGTACCAGGCCTTCGATCAGCGTATCGTCAAGCTCAATAAACAAGCCGAAGCTGGTCACACTGCTGATTACACCGCCAAAAGTATCACCGACATGATCCTGCATATATTCGCATTTCAGCCAGGCTTCTACGTCCCAGCCAGCTTTGTCGGCTCGACGGGATACCCGCGAGCAATGATCTGCCATCGACTTCATTTTATCCAGATCGTAGGGGTAGCTTATGCCGACCTCTAAACGCGTGGCACTTTTAACCCGGTGTACTGAATCCGAGCCCCTGCCGGTTACCTTCTTCAGTGCCCGCTGCAAGATGCTACCACTCTCACTACGGCGGATGACCGAGCGAATGGCGCGGTGAACTAACAGGTCAGGATAACGCCGAATCGGTGAAGTAAAATGAGCATACGCGGGATAAGCAAGGCCGAAATGCCCCTGATTATCTGCACTATATTCCGCCTGGCTAAGCGAGCGAAGCATCATCATGCGAATAACCTGAGCGTCGTTACGCTCGTTAATGCCGCGTAGCAGAAGGTCATAATGCGCAGGTGTGGGTTTATCACCACCCGACAGATTAAGGCCTCTCTCACCGAGAAATTCACGTAGATTAGTCAGCTTCTTTTCACCGGGACCTTCGTGCACCCGATAGAGGGCAGGCAGGTTTAACTTTTCCAGAAATTGAGCCGTCGCCACGTTAGCGCAAAGCATAAACTCTTCGATCATCTTATGCGCATCGTTACGAATAACCGGCACTATCTGATCAATTTTTCTGCCTTCGGTAAATTTGAATTGGACTTCCTGTTTTTCAAAATCGATCGATCCGCGCTTAGTTCGGGCCGTTCTTAATATGGCATAAAGTTGATGCAAGGCATGAATATGTGGCACGACAGCATGATGCTTCTTAGCAACCTGTTTACCGACGCCCTGTTGCGGAGACGATAACAAAGCGCCTACCTGATGATAGGTGAGGCGGGCATGTGAGTTAATGACGCCTTCGGAAAATTTATAAGCGGATATTTTTCCACTGCGACTAATCGCCATTTCACACACCATGACTAATCGATCGACATGGGGATTGAGCGAACATAAACCATTGGAGAGTACTTCCGGTAACATCGGCACCACATGACCTGGAAAATAGACCGAGGTGCCTCGCTCTTCAGCTTCCTGATCCAGGGCGCTATTGGGTACGACGTAATGTGAAACATCAGCGATAGCTACATATAAACGCCAGCCACCGGATTTTCTTTTTTCACAGTAAACAGCGTCATCAAAATCCCGGGCATCTTCACCATCGATGGTGACAAAGGGTAAGTGTCTCAGGTCAGATCGATGAAGTTTATCAGCGTCTTTAACCACATCCGACATCGCCTTAGCTTCATCTAATACAGCCTGCGGCCATTTATGCGGAATGCCATGGCTACGAATAGCGACATCGATTTCCATGCCAGGCGCCATTGAATCACCAAGGATTTCAATAACTTTACCTTCAGCGTTAAAGCGATTACACGGGTATTCGGTTATTTCTACGGTAACGTATTGGCCTACCTGCGCACCGTTTAGCTGGTCATCTGCAATATCAATCTCGTTACGAATACGGCTGTTTTCAGGCTGTAAAAAATAATCACCTTCTTCATGTACTAAACGGCCGACAATCTGAGATGTATTTTTCTCGAGAATATCAACAATCTGTCCTTCCTGGCGGCCACGACGATTAACACCGCTGATAAGAATACGTACCTTGTCACCATTAAAAACTTTAAGCATCTGGCTATCATGTAGGTAAATATCATTACCCGCACCATGCTGTGCCATAAAGCCAAACCCGTCGGGATGTCCGATGACGAACCCTTCAACAAAATCTTCAGCGCGTAACAAGCTATAACCATTTCTAGGGTCGAAAACTAACTGGCCATCACGCTCCATCGCCCGAAGACGCCGTCTTAAGGATTCTTTATCATCACTACCGGACAGCTTTAACAGCTGGCTGAGTTGATCCCGATCCAAGGTTTTGCCTGGTTCATCGAGCAATCCCATAATATATTCCCGACTGGGAATCGGATTGCTGTATTTGTCATAATCGGCGGCATTAATTGCCTGTTGTGAGTCTTTGCTCATATATCTCTCAAATAAAGACAGCCTTGTATTATTTCGAACAGTTACTCAATCTTTAATCTGGATAGATCTCAGTCATAACAGGGCAATACGCAGGCGGTTATCACTCAATTTAGTCGAGTGAAAAAAATTGTATTCTGCTGATCATTTCTTATTCTGTACTTTTTCGGGCTGAATCTAGCCTAATCTCAACACGGTAACTAAACAAGGCGCGTGTGAGCGGACATATGAAAGAACATAAACAATCAAGTTAGCGAAAAAATAAGACGGGAATTTAAAACGGTGATACGAGGATACTAACGAGTAATACAACGATAACAAGTGGTTAAAATGCGCTTTTTCTAGGCTGGGTATCACTATATAGAGTTACTGCGCTTTGTCAATGAAACAGCTTTTTTAGGTGTTTATTGAATTACACTCAAGCTGATTGTTTAAGCTCTTTGCAAAAGATTAAACCTTTCGGGTAAATGATACGGAGCAGTGTATGAAATTGAAGGAGAAAATACGTCTGATTATTGCCGTAGCGATAATTTTTGTAGTCCTGGACGCTGCAGTGATTGCCTATATCTATTTTCAGAAGTGAATCGCCATTAGGTCTTTAGACACTTGTCAGCCGTCTTCCACACTAGTTTTCATACTTATACGCAGCATACCTAGGGTTAACTGAGGGGCAAGCTTGTTGTTGGCGGTGTGTAGCCTCAAATAATGGCTGAAGGGTTTTTAGTAAACCAGTGGCGATTTAGTTAACCATTCAAGCATCTTCCTCATGCATTTGTCCATCGATCAACATCATTTGCTCAACAGACGCCTCATCATGTTTTGCCAGCCTATAGCTGCCATTAAACATATATTCAAGGAAGATGCACTCTCCATCAGAGGCCTCAAGATGTTTGAGGACTTCAGGTGGTAATTCCACCCCCAACCCAGTGCCGACAGGTAGTATCTTAAGCTCAATCATGATGGTACTCCTCTTTTATAAGCGTACATTTAAACGACAGTCGTCATTTCAAACAGAACGTAGCTCTCTAAATTAGGTACTGTCAAATTAACACGAGCTACGAGATAATTCAAAGAGGAATTCATCCCTGTCTGAGTACAAACGCCATCGTTTTCCGTCAGAAATTCCGGGGACAGTTTACTTAACCAAGCCTACTTTAAGGAATTAAGTAAACTGTCCCCGGAATTCAAAAAATGTTTTACAAATTTCTTACAAAATCGATAACTTTATCTGACTTTCTTCTGTCTGCTTGAACGTAGAGTAAATACAGCGGTGGTTTTGATCCACTATACTCACAATTCAGGAACTTCATCATGAACACTCAAATAGAAAAACCTATGATAAGACGAATAGTACGGGCATTCGGGTTTGTTTTACTGAGCCAGCTACCGATTCTGGCGCAAGCTAATCAGGTGAATTTGAATATTAATCTGGCCACCCCGGTGATGGAGGCTGAGCAAAGTCACAGGGCTTTTATAAAAGTTTCTTTGGAAGGCTTTAAACAACAGGATAAACAGGCACGCATACCTGCCAATGTTGCCATTGTGTTGGATAAATCTGGTTCAATGGGTGGTGATAAAATTAAGTATGCCCGCGAGGCAGCTATTATGGCGATTGAACGACTTGATGAGCGGGATATTGTTTCAGTAGTTAGCTACGATTCTAAAGTTCAGGTGGTCGTGCCTGCGACTCAGGTACGTAATCATCAAGCCATTTATAACGCGATCCGTAATATTCATGCAAATGGAAATACAGCGCTGTTTGCCGGCGTTAGTAAAGGTGCGAATGAACTACGTAAGTTTCTGAGCAGAAATAAAGTCAACCGGGTTATTTTAATGTCCGATGGTTTAGCCAATGTAGGGCCTCAATCTGCTTCTGAATTGGGTGAGCTAGGCGCTTCGCTGGCGAAAGAAGGAATTAGTGTAACCACTATTGGTTTAGGGCTTGGCTATAACGAAGATCTAATGACCCGATTAGCCGGCTTTAGTGATGGTAACCATGCGTTTGTTGAGAATGCCGAAGATCTGGCGTCAGTTTTTCAGTATGAATTCGGTGATGTTCTCTCAGTGGTAGCTCAGGGGGTTAATATAGAAATCCGCTGCCGAAACGGCGTAAAGCCCATTCGTCTGCTGGGTCGGGAAAGCCAGATTATTGGTAACCGGGTAACAACCCGATTGAATCAGCTGTATAGCCAGCAGGAGAAATTCGTTATTCTTGAGGTTGAGGTTCCTGAGCAACAGGCTGAAACAGAGCTTGAGCTGGTGGCAGTTAATGTCAGCTACGATAATTTGTTTACTCAACATCAGGAAAGCTTATCCGGCCAAAGTGTTGCCCGGTTTAGTCGTTCTAAGCAGGAAGTCAAAGCTGCCCGCAATGACAAGGCATTTGAAGATGCTGTTGAGCAGGTCGCTAATGAATTTAGCCGAAATGCCATTGAAGCCCGTGATAGTGGTGACTTAGAAGGGGCGAAGAAGATCCTTCAGGATAGCGCATCCTATCTGGGTTCTCAGGCAGAATCGCTCAGCTCTCCGCGTTTGCAGGAACAAAAAGTGGAAGCCTTAAAAGATGCGGATGCATTGGAAACAGAGCAAGACTGGAATAAGCAACGTAAAGAGTTGAAAGCACGACAGTATAAGCGAGCGACTCAACAAACGTATTAATACATCTACACCTAAAATATGTCATCGGAATGAACCTGTGAAAAGACGAACGCCGCTAATTCTAGCTGTCATTATTGCACTGCCACTATTGTTGCTAGCGTGGTTTGGCGTTCGTTTTCAACTGGATCAACAACAGGTAGCGGCACATCAATTAAGCAATCTGGTAACCAGTCGATTACAGAGTATTGATCAGCAGTTTCAAGAACATTTTTCCCGGCTGCAACAGCATTTCATCCTTCGGGCAGCATCATTGCAGCGGGAAACAGAAGGGCATTATAACGTTGATAGCGTGCGCAATTTCATTAGCCAGTCGGCTGTGGTAAAGCAAGTTTTTGTCTTATCCAAGAGCGGAGAAAGACGCTATCCCCCTCAAGATCAGCCGTTGAATCAGCAAGAGCAGGATTTTGTAGAATTAACCCGTCATCTGTTGAGCGAGCCCGAGCGTTTTACTATGCCTGTTCTGGACCCGGCTCCTCCTCAGCGTGTTGCTAATCAGCGTTATTCCGGAGCGAGAAATGATGAGATACAGAGTGCCAGGTTGAGCAGCTCCGTCTCTGAAAAAGCGGGTTTCAGTGCGGATTCTTCAATTTCGGAGTTATCTACATCTGTAAAAGAGCACGCAGCAGACAGGCCTCATGGTTGGATTGCTTGGTACGCTGAAGCGGGGTTGCAACAGATCTTCTGGTTACAAGATAGCGACGGTAACATTGTCGGCTTTGCTCTGAATTTATCACGCCTTCTATCTGATTTGATTAGCTTATTACCGTCTAGCTCTGTTGCAGGCTCCGGTGTCAACGCTGAACAGGAAAATGACAGTGAAATTCGCCTTATTAATGACCGAGGTGAGCTTGCCTATAGCTGGGGGAGTCAAGACGCTGGCCCAGAGGCAGAAGCTGGCAAGAAACCGTTGCAGACCCTGTTTTTGAGTCACCCTTTGGCCAGTTGGCATCTTGATTACTATACCGCTGGCTTACCGACGCTGATAACGGGTTGGCTGGGGTTGTTCGCATTATTACTCTTACTAGCCATAGGTTTGTCTACTCTGGCTTATTTGCTATATCGCGAACATAGCCGCGAGCTAAGAGTGGCAGAACAACGGGTAAATTTTGTAAACCAGGTCTCTCATGAGCTGAAAACCCCCCTTACCAATGTTCGTTTATATACTGAGATGCTTGAGCAGGAACTACCCGAGGAGGAGGTGGTTGCACAGCGTTATCTGGGAGTGATTGGAAGTGAAGCCGCCAGGTTGTCGCGTCTGATTGAAAATGTACTGAGCTTCTCACGGTTGAAGCGTGAGGGCGCGAGCATCAGGTATCAACAAGGTGTAGTTGATAAATGTATAGAGCAGGTTGTTGAGCTATTTACGCCGGTTTTGAACTCACGAAAATTAAAGATACGTTTTGTCGGTAAAGCTAGCCAGTTATGCCATTTTGACAGTGAAGTGTTGGAACAGATTTTAAATAACCTGCTGAGTAACTGTGAAAAGTATGCAGCGGATGGACAGTTTGTTGATATCAGTAGCTGGCAAAAAGAGAGTTCAGATAGCTTATATAGCTATATCCGGATTAGCGATTTTGGCCCGGGTGTACCCGCAAATGAATCTGAAAGATTGTTCGAACCATTTTACCGAGGCAGCGACAAGCTGACTGAGGGCGTTAGTGGTACTGGTATAGGGCTGGGGCTAGCGCGTGACTTGGCCAGGGCTCATCAGGGTGACTTGATTGTGGAGCAGTCAGCCCCGACGGAGGATGTATCGGGAGCCAGCTTTTTACTAACCTTGTTTACGCCCATTGCGTTAACAACAACGAAGGCAGTATCAACAATGATGGCTGATAAACCGGATGACTAGACGGAAAGCGTTATGAAACTGTTAATTGCTGAAGATGATTTACATATTCGCCAAGGTCTGGCGACTTTACTCGAGTCTGAAGGTTATGAATGTATAGAAGCGGCAGATGGAGATGAGGCGTGGAAGTTGTATCTGCAACATGAGCCTACTCTGGTGTTGCTGGATATCATGATGCCTAAGCAAGACGGTTATTCGGTTTGTCGTCGCATTCGCCAGCATAATGAGCAACTCCCAGTGATCTTTATTACTGCAAAATCAGAAGAGATCGATCAGGTTCTTGGATTAGAGCTAGGCGCCGATGATTATATTAAAAAGCCTTTCGGTAGCCGCGAAGTTATCGCCCGGATTCGGGCGGTAGCACGGAGAGCTTTGCGTCCGGCTGCTGGTATAATTGAAAATGACTGCTTTGTTATGGATGACCTTCAAATCAGGCCATCAGAACTACGTGCGCTGCGAAATAATCAGGTAATAGAGCTAAGCTTAAGGGATTTGAAAATACTACGATTGCTGTTTGAACAGCGGGGTAAGGTGGTAGATCGCGATGCATTGTTTAATCATTGCTGGGGGCGGGATTATTTTGCTAACAGCCGTACCTTGGATCAGCATATATCCAAACTGCGTAAGGTGATTGAACTGAACCCCAAAACGCCCCGAATTATCAGCACGGTACATGGAATAGGTTATAGGTTTGATAATTAGTGTTGTTCAGGAATTCCGGGGACAGTTTACTTAACCAAACCTATTTTAAGGAATTAAGTAAACTGTCCCCGTAATGGCCAATAGCTCAGGCGCAGAGATTTTTAAGTGTTCATGCAGTGGTTCAAAACCTTTTCAACCTTGGTAGGGGAGACGGTTTCAGCATCGAGCTATCGAAATTTCAGGGAAGGTGCGTTTAATGAATGGAGAAAAGAGACTGCTTAGGGCTTCTCGCTTGATTCTGGTGTGGGTGATGAAGTTAACTTGTCGATACAATTCCAATAGTATGCTCGTTCGACTCCCCCATATTTTGTCTCATGTTCGACTATCACTCTAAGCAGTTTACCATTCAAGCATCTTCCTCATGCATTTGTCCATCGACCAACATCATTTGCTCAACAGACTCCTCGTCATGTTTTGCCAGCCTATAGCTGCCATTAAACATATATTCAAGGAAGATGCACTCTCCATCATTGGCCTCCAGATGCTTGAGGACTTCAGGTGGTAATTCCACCCCCAACCCAGTGCCGACAGGTAGTATCTTAAGCTCAATCATGATTGTACTCCTCTTTTATAAGCGTACATTTGAAACGACAGTCGTCATTTAAAAAACGTAACTCACTAAATAAGGTACTGTCAAATTAACACGAGCTACGAGATAATTCAAAGATGAATTCATCCCTGTCTAAGTACAAACGCCATCGTTTTCCGTCAGAAATCATCCAGTATGCGATGATTTAAATCAATAGATCAGGCGCAGAGATTTTTAAGTGTTCATGCAGTGGTTCATAACCTTTTCAACCTTGGTAGGGGGATGGTTTCAGCATCGAGCTATCGAAATTTCAGGGAAGGTGCGTTTAATGAATGGAGAAAAGCGATTGCTTAAGGCTTCTCGCTCGATTCTGGTGTGGGTGATGCAGTTAACTTGTCGGTACTCTTTTCTAGCTGAACCCTGGGTATTTTTCCGGCTATTATCTAAGTATTTTGCCGAATGCTCCAGGAGGTGCTGTTCTCAATGCGTTAATTAACTACACGAAAAAATGCCCGTAGTTCTGGAATGTTCACAGATTGCACTTGTACTGTTAACGATTGATCTAATTCAGTATTATCCTGACGTTGTAACTTAGGCTCTATAGCAAGGTCTGGCAAAATAACTGTAGTCTTTCGCTCATCGTGCAGAACGACGACTGCTTCTCCTTGCCAATTACCATTGCCTTCGCCTTGCTTCGTTTTATATTGATTAAGGTAGAGCATGGTCCAATGCTGATTAGAATTACGTTCAGCTTTACGTGCTGCAAATGATGCTTCATCCGCCAGACCGATCCTTTCTACAAGCTCCTCGTGGCCCAGCAGAGGACGTTGTGGTTGTTGTGAATGCTGCGTTAAAAATGCCCTGAGCTGTTGGTGCACGATTAAATCCAGATAGCGTCTGATAGGGCTGGTTACCCGTGTATAAATTGGCAGTCCAAGCCCAAAGTGTGCAGCCGGTTCTGTAGTATGCCGGGATGCCTTAAAACAACGCCGGTATGCATAATGCTCGGACATTTTTTGCGGATGCTGAATTTCTACGGGTTCGGGTTGATAGGCATAGGGAATCGGGATGTTATTTTTATGCGCAAATAATGCCACGGCCTCACCCGCCGCCAGCATCGCCTCTGTGACTATCTTACGACTTCCACCTTGCCTATAAGGACGTATCGAAATTTCTCCATTATCGACACTGATGTTTACCTCGGGTAAATCCAGCATTGCGGCGTTATTATTGATTCGGCGTTGATGAAAACGATCTGTCACTGATTTTAATTCAATAAATGTGCTGTCCAACTCCTTGTCGGCATCGTCGTAGGTGGTTCGGGTAACTTGAAGTAATGAAAAACAGAGTTCTATATCTTCTATTTCTCCATTTTCTCCAATAGTAAAGCCAATAGAGAGAGCATTGCTTTGTTCTTGCAAGCCAAGTCCAAGTTGTTGTGTGATGCCTGACGGCAACATATGAATGGTCTGATCAGGCAAATACACGTTGGTGCCGCGAGAACGCGCTTCAATATCCAACTCAGAACCTGGAATTACCAGTGAGGAAACATCAGCGATATGTACCCATAAACGGTTTCCTTCCAATGAGATTGCGTCATCAGGATCTTGATTGCCGACATCATCAATCGCCCAAGCCTGTAAGTGTTGCAGATCACGTCGACTGGTTTCAACTGCCTCAGGAATGGCTATCTCAGGATTACTCATGGTGACCCCCATGCGACGCGGCCAAGGGTTGTATTCTTGTGGCCAATAACCGAGTTTAATTAACAGCGCATGCGCGGCTTCTTTGGTCTCTTGAATACCAGCTGCTTTTAAGATTCGGCTATTTTCCCGCTCACCACAGGCTAGCTGTTCAACCTCAATAAGCTGGGGGTAATCTGTTTCTTCAATGTGACCATTGCTTATGCGCTTGATCAATGTATCCCAGGCTTCTTGCTGTTGAACCCGCGACTCTCGTTTTTCTTTATCAGCAGCGATGAGTTCTTGCGGCCGAGCCTTTATAAGATCCTCTCCAGCATCTTTCGCGTTTTCATCAGCAAGCAATTCAAAATAAAGGCCATCCATCACCAGCATCCAGCTAGACCATGCGCTTTGCGGAGAAAATTCCCCGTATAGAAAATCAGATAATTCACTCAGGGAGACCGCTTCTTCTTCGAGTAATTCCAATGTTTCACTTAAGGTTTCAGGAGGATCAGGCAACTCAATATCGAGAGTAGAAATATCGCCTACCGGACCAGGGTGTAACAGTTTGATGTCTTTATTACGCACCCGTTTGGTTGTTTTTAAGATTGAAATTTCAATCTTGTCATCCTTATCACCAATGGCATCTACTCTTGCAGCTTTACTTTTATAGTAAACCAATGCGCCTATTTTAAACTCTGACATACGTAATACTGACACTTTTTTTAAAGAAGATGATATAAACATACCCCTCCAGTTTTTGCCACTTTTAGTACTTTTATTACATTCTTTATAGATCTAGAATAGCCCGTTACATCGAGGAGTACTTTATCCCCAAAAAACCATACTTCGAAGCTATCGGTACGGAATTACGGGGAAAATTACGGGGACAGTTTACTTAACCAAGCCTACTTTACGGAATTAAGTAAACTGTCCCCGGAATCCCCGTATGCAGCCGGTAGTTATGTGATTTGGCAGAGAGCTGAGAAGGGGTAAATGATAACCTAGTGACTCATCGCTCTTAATGCTTCAGCAATCGCCAAAACCACCCGATATTGACTCTCATGCGCAATCCTGAACGCTTCCCCATAAACCGTCTCATCCGGCGCTTCGGTAATGATTTCTATCGGGTAATCGGTCTTGTGATACTCGTTAATCATGTAAGGCACAGCGCCATGGGCGACTTCAAAGCCTGCATTTTCCACAGTACTTAAAAAGCGTGTCAGCATCTGAATATTCTGTTGCCTCTGAAGGTCAAAACCAGCGACTGCATCAATGGCGGCATGCAACATGGCTTCTGCCTTTGCTTTAAAGCCGGGGTTATAACGGCAAATAACAAAAAAGCCTTTGGGGATCGTCCACGTTGCAAAACCTTCCGGCACATAGCCAGACAGCGGACGTGTCCACTCGTGTGACGGATAGCCATGTAAATTCACATGCACATCCGCTGATAAATGATGTTTTGCCTCACCGCGAATCAATGATTCATAGTCCGTGCCGTAGGTTAAATCATTACCTGCACTGGTGTAACGTGCGGCATGGTGCATATGTTTTGGGTTGGACTGGCAGAGCTGGCGGAAGAGGGCATAGCCGTCGGGATTTTCTAAGGGGCACACGGTAAAATCCGTATTGCCTTGTGCTTTTAAGGTACAGGCGGCACGTAATGCGCCAACAATACCACTGCTTTCATTCGAATGTTGTCCGCCGGAAATGGCCAGTTTTACTGATGAGCCATTAAGGACTGCACAGCCCTCTACCTGACGACCCTGACGCGATGTTACTGCAAATAACTGGCCGTCTAATTGGCTTAGTTGTGCTGAAATTTGCAGGGGTGTTAGCCAATGCTCAACCTGATCTAAACCTGTAGTGAGCGTTGTGGTACCGATTTCCTCAGCATCAGGCGAGCCGCTTTCGTTTGTTATGCTCAGGCTCGGCTGTTCAGCATAAACAACCTCCGGTACGATCTGTCCCGGCATTAAGCTTCTGTCGTTGGCTGGCAGACCTAAACGATGTTGGAATATTTCTATGGCAGAGAAATAAATATCCTCATGCATAGCCTCAGTTAACGAGATGGCTTCATCACCGACAGGTAATTTAACATCCTGCATCGGTAAACCAATACGCAGCGTTAGACGCTCAAAAAAGGGGCCGTTTGCTTGGTGCTGATGAAGCGGTTGGAGCGGGATGTCAGATAAATACTGACAAGCATCGTTATAAAGTTCATCAAATTCGGTAGGCAGATAGCGTCCTTCCCCTTGCTGATTAATTACCCAGCCACAGGCAATGAGCTGGCGCTTCTGACTCAGGCTGTTTACCAAGCGGACAGGCACGGGAAGTCGCAGTGTTTCTGTTTTTGTGACTACTTCGTAAAAGGGCAATTCGCCTTGTTTAATTGTTTGTTCCAGTGCTTCAAAGCTAACTTCCCCTTCGAACAAGTCAGTGAGCGGGTAACACTCCAGACGAAAACGTTGTGGTAAGTCACTCGCGATAACAGGGTACCTGATCAGAATGTCATTGGTGCTATCAAGCTGTTGGCTTTCAAGTAGACGGTGTAACAAAGACTTGTAGGCACTGTGGAGTTTGATGGTTTTGCCTTGTTGAGCCCACGCCTTTTCAACGCTTAGGCGCGCCTCATGTGATTCAAATAACCAAGCTTCAGTGGTGTCAGAGGGCAAGTTATACAAGGTACGGATGTACGTACGATTCATGAGTAATACCGGGATTGCTGAAAGAGAAGCGCCACCCGCGCAAATACGAGTGACGTATTGAAGTAGATTTAAGTGTTGGTTTTACCTAAAGGATCAAGGTAATCACGCAGCCAGTCGCCGAGCAAGTTTAAGCCTAAAACGGTAAACATAATCGCTAATCCCGGAAAGATGGTAATCCACGGTGCGGTCTGAATGTAGTTGCGTCCATCAGCCAGCATGCCGCCCCAGCTTGGGGTGAGAGGATCAATCCCCAGACCTAAAAATGTCAGGCTGCTTTCCAGGAGAATATTATTGGCGACATTTAACGTGGCCAGAATAATCAACGGTCCCATCGCGTTCGGCAGGATATGACCGAAGATGATTTTCCGATCCGGCAGACCATAACTCTTGGCGGCTTGTACATATTCCGCCTCGCGTAAACTTAAGACGGAAGCACGAACCAATCGGGCATACTGAACCCACTGCGCGACAATCATTAGTATAACAATACGATCAAGGCCCGGGCCAATAATAGCAATCACCGTAATGGCTAACAGAATAAACGGCAGCGCTAACTGGATGTCGGCAAAGCGCATCAGGAAGCTATCCCAAAAGCCACGGTAGTAACCTGCCAGCAGGCCGATAACCGTCCCCAATGTGACCGCGCCTAAGGCTGAGAAAATACCCACGATAAACGAGATCTTGCCGCCAACGACTACGCGTTCCAGAATGTCCCTGCCCATGGGATCAGTACCCAACCAATGAGCCTCATTAACGAAGGGCGGTGTCAGGCGAGCCAGAAAGTCCATGGTTTTACCGCTGTCCGGAAACAACCAGGGTGATAAAGCAACCGCACCACCCACCAGCGTTAACAAGACAAGGCCAGCCAAAAATTCAAAGCGAAATAATGCGCGCATAGTCTTACTCCAAACGAATACGGGGATCGAGCATGACGTATGCTACATCCACCAACAGGTTAACAAATACAATCAGCATCGCCAGAACGGTAACCACTGTTTGTAAAATGGGGTAGTCGCGTTGCGCAATGGATTCGATGGCTAAGGTGCCCATGCCGGGCCAGTTAAACACCAGTTCAACCACGACCAATCCGCCCATCAACGCCCCAAACTGCAAGCCCAGATAAGTGATAATGGTGATGGCGCTATTACGTAGTGCATGACGGTAAATTACCCGATGCTCACTCAAACCTTTGGCGCGTGCCACCATCACATATTGCGAGTTCAATACTTCCAACATGGCGCTGCGGATTATGCGCAAGTTACTGGCGGTTAAGATTATGCCAATGGTGAGCGCGGGTAAAATCAGCGATGATGCACCGGAAAATCCTGATACCGGCAACCACTTCAAAGTGACGGAAAACAGCAGCATCAACATGATGCCTAACCAGAAGTTTGGGAAGGACAAGCCGGTCAGCGAGAGAATCCGGATGCACTGATCACCCCATGAGTTTTTATGGCGAGCCGCATAAATCCCCAGTGGCAGCGAGATCAACATGGAGACACCCAGTGAGATGATTGCCAGTAGCATGGTTGCTTTCATGGCCTGCCAAATCAGCGGAGCAATCGCACCTCGGAAGAAGCTGTCGCCAAGATCACCACTGAACAAGCCGCTCATGAAGCCCCAATACTGCACCAGAAAAGGACGGTTCAGCCCCATCTGCTCGCGGATATTGTGAAGGTCAGCTTCAGTAATGTTGGCGCTTTCTCCCAACATCATCATGGCCGGGTCGCCGGTCATGCGGATGGCAAACGCCACCAACAATGACACGACAACCACAACAAACGCCGCCTGTAAAAATCGCTTAATAAAATAAGATACAATCGGCATGATTATCGATTACTCCTCAACTGTGGTGGTCAGATAACGCATACGACGATCAGGTGCAGGCACGAAGCCTTTTACTTTCTTCGAAACAGCATAAATCGTATCTTCATTGTAAAGCGGCAGGTGGTAGGCATTGTCATGTGCTAATTGGCCGACTTGACGCAAGATCTTCAGGCGCTCATCCTGATCAACAATGCTGCGTTGCGCTTCTAGCAACTTATTCATTTCCTCAGATGTGCCATATGGATTCCAGCGCTCGCCATCGTGGTAAATCAGGTATGCCGTATTATCAAAGTCAAATGTCCAACCGCCCCATGTGAACTGGAACAGCTCATCCGTTTTACCCTTTGGCACGATGTCATTAAGGAAAACGCTGCTTTCAATTGGCTTCAACTTGGCATTTAAACCAACATTTTGCAGGAAGGAGGTCATTGCTTGCGAGATTTCCCCGACTGCTGCATTGTTTGCACGGTAATCAATAGTGATTTCTGTACCAGGTTTTACGCCGGCTTCTTTAAGCAATTGCTTGGCTTTTTCAGGATCAAATGGGTAGCCTTTTAAGTCAGGGTCATAACCGAAGGATAATTTGCCTTGCAGGCTATCAATCGGGGTACCGTATCCACCAAGAAACGCATCAATCAGTACCTTTTTATCGACTGCCATATTAATCGCCTGACGCACTTTCAGGTCTTTGGTAATGCCCGCTTTGGTGTTGAACTGGTAGCTCATAATGCTAGGGCCAGCGACTGAAACAATCTCGATGCTATCGTTTTCTTTTACGGTCGGAATGGCACTAAAGGCAATATCATGCACGACATCGACACGACCCGCCTGTAATTCTGCTAAACGCGTAGCATCTTCACGGATAAAGCGATAAGTCAGATTATCGAGCTTTGGCTTTCCACCAAAATAGTCCGGATTGATCACCAACTCCAGCTTGTCGCCCTGAGTGTATGACTTGAATTTAAATGGTCCGGTACCAACCGGATTCATATTGAAATGAGCGTCGCCTTTTTCCGTAATGTACTTAGGTGGAACGATCATTGCGCCATAGCCAGCCAGCTTAGTTAGCATGACAGGGTCAGGAGCATTCATCACAAAATCGACGGTGTGATCATCAACCACTTCAATTGACTTAATGCTCAGATAATTAGAGCGTTGCGGCCCCTTAGCGCCTTCCTCACCCAGTAAGCGGTCAAAGGTAAACTTGACGGCATCTGCATTGAAATCTTCACCATTATGGAATTTAACGCCTTCGCTCAGTTTAAAGCGCATGCGCAAGCCGTCTTCTAAGATTTCCCAGCTTGTTGCCAGCCCAGGCTGAAGCTTGAGGTTTTCATCTCTGAGTACCAGACCATCGAACAGACTACCGCCGGCTGATGACCAAGCCACTAAAAAGGTATCAATCGGGTCCCAACTATTGGGATCCTGACGTTGAGCAACCGTCAATGACGTGTCTGCCCAAACTGACGATGAACTGACCACTAATAGTGTGGCAAGCGCAAGTTTTTTGAGTGAATGGTGTTTTAGCATGAGTTTCTCCTGGGTGGTTAAAACAGCACAAGGTTTTCAGCAACGATGTGGCCAATGTTGATCTCTCGATAGGTGTGTATGAGAGGTGGGTTCTCGATGGCCCGAATCGGGCTGGGGATTTCAACATCCAGTATTGGGCGTTGTGGTTTACGTAGTGGGTCCATCATAGGGACTGCTGATAACAGGCGCTGTGTATAAGGGTGTTGTGGATTTTCAAATATTTGCTGGCGTGTGCCCATTTCAACGATCTGACCTAAATACATCACTGCAACACGATGGCTGATACGTTCGACTACTGCCATATCGTGACTAATAAACAGATAAGACAGGCCGCGTTCTTTCTGTAGGTCCATTAACAGGTTTACGACCTGGGCTTGCACCGATACATCTAAGGCGGATACCGCTTCGTCGGCAATAATCAGTTGTGGCTTGCAGGCCAATGCACGGGCGATACAAATGCGCTGACGCTGACCACCTGAAAACTCGTGGGGATAGCGAGACGCAAATTCCGCCGGTAGTTGGACGGACTCCAACAGCTCGGCCACCTGACGTGCCGGGTCAGATACCAGACCGTGGTGATACATGGGTTCTAACAAACTGGCTTTAATGGTTTTACGTGGATTGAGTGAGCCGTAAGGGTCTTGGAAAACGTATTGAATTTCACGTTTAAAACGATCACGAACCTCTGGCGGTGCAGATAACATCTCTTGTCCGCGAAACAGAATTTCCCCGCCTGCGGGCGTGACTAATTGTTGCAGTGTTTTCCCGACTGTGGATTTGCCGCTGCCAGACTCACCAACCAGCGCCACTGTTTCGCCCGCATAGATATCGAAGGAAATACTTTCAGCGGCATGCACACGGTGGCGTACCTTTCCCCAAAAACCAGAGCGAATAGGGTAGTGCGTGGTGACTTTCTTAAGGGAGACCAGAGGGGAATCATCGTTATCAAAAGGCTTGTTGTCTGGCTTGCTTGTCGGTTCAGCTTGCTGAGCGGTTTCGGGCTTTCCGCTCGAACCTGCCTGTTCCGACTGGCCAATCAGGTCAAACTTTTCCGGTGCGGATTTACCGGTCATTGCACCAATTTTGGGTACCGCAGCCATTAGCTGGCGCGTGTAGTCGGTACCGGGTCTGAGTATGATTTCTTGTGCGCTATTGCTCTCAATCATATCGCCACGCTTCATCACGATAATATCGTCGGCCATCTCCGCCACAACACCCATGTCATGGCTGATAAAAATAACGGCGGTATTGAGTTCAGACTGCATGTCCCTGATGATCTGCAACACCTGAGCCTGAATCGTCACATCCAATGCGGTGGTTGGCTCATCGGCAATCAGTAGTTTTGGATTACAGGAAGCCGCCATGGCAATCATCACCCGTTGGCGCATTCCGCCGGAGAGTTGGTGCGGATAGCGTTTGAGTTGTGCTTTTGCATTGGGGAGGCGTACTAAGTCGAGTAAACGGGCGGCTTCATTTTCAGCCTCAGCACCTTTTAGACCGCGATGCAGTTCAAGCGCTTCGGTAATCTGGCTGCCAATGGAAAAGACGGGGTTGAGGGAGGTCATGGGTTCTTGAAAGATCATCGCGATGTCATTACCGCGAATGCGTCGAAAGTCATCATCGGATAAGCTGGTTAGCTCATGTATTTTACCCTCATCCTTAAACTCAATCGAGCCGCTGTCTACCCGGCCACCGATGTGAGGCAAGAGACCCATAATGGCTAGGGAGGTCATCGACTTACCAGAACCAGACTCACCAACAATCGCTAATGTTTCCCCCTGATTGACAGTGAATGAGAGGTCATTAACAACCGGCATTTTACCAAAAGCCAGCGTTAGATTTCGAACGTCGAGAATGGGGGTCAACAATGAAGTCATGCATCCGTCCTAGTTTGAAAAATTGATCTTCCATTTCACTTTATCCAGTTAAAAAGTTAATATCCATTCATATTGTCGAATTAACTATAACCTAATGTTATTGAATTATGATGAGATTTAGACAGATTGAAGCGTTTCGTTATGTCATGTTGTGCGGCACAACATCGGCAGCGGCATTTGAAATGAATGTGTCACAGCCTGCGATTAGCCGGCTAATTAGTGATCTGGAATATGCCTTAGGCTTTGCGCTGTTTGATCGGCGCAACGGTAGGCTGAATCCTACGCAGGAAGCCACTGAGTTCTTCAGTGCGGTAGATGAAAGCTTTTTGGGGCTTGATAGACTGACAGCGCTAGCCGAACAGATTCGCACCAAGCAACCGCTGCAATTAAAAATTTCATGTACGCCATCGTTAGCGGCGTCCTTATTACCTTTGGCCATGATGGAGCACAAAAAGTATCACCCTGAAGAGAGTGTGATTATTTACACGGACAATATCGGCCCGTTAGTGACTAAGTTACAATCGAATGCGGTTGATATCGCCATTGGCCTACAACTGCCGGGTTTAATAGGAGTTAACAGTGAGCCTATTGGTGATGCACGCTATGTTTTTGCGGCGCGCCATGATCATCCCTTAGCAGCAAAATCAGTGATCAGGCCGGAAGATTTAATTGGCGAAACCATCTTGTCTGTGATCTCGGATAAGCATCCCAATTATTGGAATAAACTGAATGATAGCCTTAAAGGTGTGAGTGCTCAGGTTAAAAAGACCTTTGAAATTGATGCGGCGCATACCGGGTACTCTCTGATTGCGGCGGGTATGGCTGTTGCCGTGATAGAGCCTTTTTCGGCACGTATATGGGCGGGATCAGGTGTGATTACCCGCCCCTTTGAACCTATTGTTAGTTATGGCTATGACTTGGCATTTCCAAACGGCAAACAACATCATCCATCAGTGCTCTCATTTGCTGAGACGGTTAAGAAAGTGGCGCGGGGTATGCCTGAGTTTGCTGGCTGATTTACGGTGAAAGGGGGGTAGGTTTTGCATTGTGCAGCTTTGGATATGTTGAGTGATTTTTTTATACGGTTTATATATTTAACGGCTTATGGTTTAGACCCCAGTAATGATATTGGCTCCGACAAGGCCAAGGATTAAAAAGAAGAGTGTCTCTCGATTATTCTCAGGCGTCTGAATGAGCTGTTTATTACGTCAGCGGCCTGGTGCTGATCGAAGAACTTACGACGGGCATGGGCCAGGAAAAGATTTCGGTGATGCCGTTGCCGAATGTATTTAAGGAATTATAACGAAGACTATCGGAATTAAAACGAAGACAATTCGTTTTGCCTGAATTCAAAGATTCTAGGTTCTATGGGCCTTTGGGATTGAAAAAGTCTTCGTTTTTAAATGTAGCACGGCAGGTTAGTGCCAAAAGCGGAATTTCAGATATTGCTAATGTGGCATCGAATCAGCTAACCAACAGCTCCAAAAGCGGACATTTAATTTAGAACTGTTAAAGAATGAGCATCAAGCATTTGATTACAATTCAAAGGATAGCAGCGTGTGCTTTACATCAAAATCCGACCCGTCCTTTCTGACATGTGTTGTCTGAAATCGTTTGCAAGGCACAGTATCATCTATATCAATCGGCCCAGATTTCAAAGTCCCTTTATCGGAATTTGCTGCTATTGACGCCTCTACCTTTTTCTTTGCATACAGTTCCTGCCCATCCATGACATATCCGAGCATACAGGCCATTGGGAGAAAACGAGAATATTGCTGAGTAATATATCTATTCAAACCTTCGGTCACATAAACTGTTGCCAAAGATGATCTTTTTCCTTTGTGAATGACGTTCAGCCTTTTGCACTCATAAGCCAAATACACATCCCTGTCTTGGTCTATAATAACGGCTATATCTATATACCCTTTACCCTCCACAGCCTCTGTATCTGCGATAGGCTCAAAAGGAACAAACTGCGCCTCGGGCCAGCCAATACGTCTAACAACCGGATCTTTGCATAGTCTATGCACTAGATTGTTAGTAATATCATCTTCCTCAGAGCTTGAACTTAGCGCCTTTCTACACTCTGGCCAATGAACGGCAATTCTCTGTGTGAATCTTTGCTCTACACCTCGAAACCGCTTTATCCACTGAGTCATATTCCCTTGCGACATCTGCAAAACTTAATCCTTCTCTGCGACCAGATATGACTGGATGTCCATTACAATTGCATCTGCATCTTCTAATGCCGAAGATCTCATCCAATGCAATCTACTGAGCGGCTTCACTAGGTAGAGTCTATTTTCTATGAATAATCTAAAATCTGGAATAAGAGTAAAGTTTCCTGGCAACTCTATATTTGCCGAACTAGCGAGTTTTTTTATGACTTCTTTCAGATCAAGCTGCTTCTCTTGGTATCCCATCTTCTCATTGTTATTAGAATTGGCTATTGCCAACTCCAGAAGACCAAAGTCTTCACTCTTTCCCAATAAGCAGGCAGTTATACCATCGCTCTGGTCGAGCCAGTTTTCTAATTCCGAAACTAAACTTCGGGCGTACTCTTCTCTATTATCTTTGTTAGTAGCTCCCCATATATACGGAACGGTATTTTGATGGGGTTGAGAGGCAGGAATAATGTAGTTTACTGTATCCTCTACAATTGAAATTTCTTCGCCAGAGAGCCCAAAATATTGATACATCAGTGCATCAATTTTCTCCAAACAATGTTGAACTTCATTCTCTGAAGAAAGCATTTTTGATGATTTTTCTTTAAATCCATCAATTATTTGAACAATTTCTTTTTCAATTTCCTTTCCAGAGTCATCCAGCGCTTCCGAAGAAGGAAATGGCAACTTTAGAAGCTCAGATTGTTGAACCTCTGGCCTACCTGAACCAAATGATGCGGTCCCATGAAAAGCAAACCATAGAGCAAGCTTACTATTCAAATAAGCAGTTAAAACTTTGGCCTTTTTGCTTTCGCGCTCGGGAAAAACTACTGCCATCAGTATGTGCTGAAATACCATTGGGCTATCACAATACGCAGCCTTCAATCTCATCTGAGAAGTCCCCACCCCTCTTGAGATTAAAATCTTCTTCTGCCCATATGAAGCTTCAAATCCCTTCCGCCTTACATGTGTTGAAGACCATGGCTTTAGCGTTGGCGATTTTTGATACAGCATTTCCAGTGACTGAACAGGCAAATATGGATATTTGACTACCTCATCACTTATATGAGGGATTGTTGATGAGCGCCCATCATTAAAGGGCTGAAACCCCTGACCAATAAACCAGCCGACGTCTTTTTCATTCGCTGCGTGATTAGAGCTTTTAAATGGCTTTATAAAATCCCCTAACCTTTCAAAAGAGGACAAATACTTATATAGCTTCTGGTCTACTGGTCGCATCCATAATCGAGATTTTAGCGAAAAGTAGTCTTGTTTAATTTCATTCGAGGAAATAGACACACGATCACGACTCGAAATAGTTATATTTCTCTTAAGCTGTAAGTTTAAATCTGCTTTTGGCGTCCAATATTCGATGCTGTAAACGTCTGAAGGCGACGTATTTTCTCCAAATATAACCAAGGCTGTCGGACTTGTAGCTCCTCCAAACAACTGAAAACGCAAATCCGAGAAATTTATAATCCGAGCTATTTTTGCTTTCTCTACAAAAAGCGCTCTGGCATTAAATGACTTGGGGTTATGAAGAAATCCCATTGCTGGCACTAAAAACGAAATCAAACCTCCTTTCTTTACATGATTGAGAGACTTCCATGTAAATGCCCATGCATCCTCATTACCCGGCATTGGACATTGATTGTCTTTACACCACTTGATAGATTTTCGATTTGGATTTCTTCTACTCGCCCAAGGAGGATTTCCAACTATCACATCATATTGATGAGCGGAATCAGATGAGGCTGCAAAGAAATCTTGTTCTATTAAGGTTTTTCCCCATAGATCAGGAAGCATTTTTCCTTTATTGATCAGCTTTTTTATATCCGGCGGAGAAACTTGCTCTAAAAGAGCAATGTATAATGAAAAAATAGCAACACGTACCGCGCTTCCATTTATATCCCACCCATGAACCCGCTCTAGGATTAGGCACAAATTAGACCATTGTACTGCTTGTACATCCCTAGACTGCTTCCACTGCTCACATAGGAGCTGAAAAGACCTGACCAAAAAAACGCCTGACCCACATGCAGGGTCTAAAAAACGTCCCGATTTTTTAACGGATTCAGAAATACTATCCCAGAGCTGAGCCATTACCGTGTCGGCAAGAAACATAGGAGTATAATAAGCACCCAAGTCTCTTCTTTCACTTTCCTTTTCACCTAAAAACCGATCATAAACAGCGCTAATAAGCTCAACAGGTATATATTGAAAGTTATACCCCCAAAAACTCCTTTGGCCACTTTCCATATCTTCGTTGCCTGATCTAAAGCGGCTCAGTATGTTGAGATGACATTCCGTTACTTTAACTTTGTTTTTCTTTGAATCAAATGAACTCGGCGAGACAAAAACATTTCCGTTGAAGTCCCTTGCTAGGACTTTAAACAACCGCTCCAAATTGGATGTTTTGCCAGATGAAAGAACATCAGTTAGAGAAGAAGATTTCCCATCAAAGATAGACTGATAATATTTCTCAGTAATGATGGCTCTATCTTCAAGATATGAAATGAACATGGTCTGCATAAGAAGTGCTTGTGCAGAATCCGTATCCAAATCTTTTACCAATTCATCATGAGATAGAATCAGATTTTTTAGCAGGTAATAATCAACTCGTTCGTTTAGCTTAAAAAACTCCTTATGTTCCTGCCACAGCCTGCCCGTCTCAGCCCCAGAAATAAGGCTCTTTATTCTTAATGTTTTCTCGCTTAATTTAAGGGCTTCAATGAGACAACTACCTTCAAAGTCTTCATCAGAGGTTCGAACAGGCAACTTAGCAAGTGAAAAGAACCTGAGCGTATCGCCCGTAATGACAAGTAAAGCGCTCGCTAGGCCTTGATTCCATAATTTTGCGTGGATTTGCATTACTTCAGCTTGGTCATACTGATCTTGAACCAAGTAAGCAAAAGTTGGCACGCCTTGTACACAAAACAGTGCAGACAAACCAATTTTCTCAAACGAATCCCTTATCGCCCCCGCATGAGATGATCCTGCTACAGCATCGCTTGGGAAATATACTTCAGGAGCACTTCTGTTTTCGAAACCAAAGGCTTCGATCCATTCAGAAGGAATTTCAATTTGTCTTTGAGCGCCCATTATCTACCCTCACTTACCACTAAGTGATCAGCGCTAGAGGACGGCATTGCTAATATTAGTTGTCCTTGGGCATATTCATTTTGCATTTCCATTATGTCAGCACGCAATTCATCTATGACAACTACGAGAGGGATAACAATTAGCACATCTGCACTAATTTGTTTGTCTAGTAATCGTGACGTTGAACAAGTGTTGTTTTTCAAATCAATCAGAAGGATCAGAGGTTCCAGCTCATCGAGAGATACGCTGTTACACAAATCAAACAAAGCTTCAGATATGCCAGATAAGCTTCCTATTTTTATTGAGCAAATATCAGTCAAGCGCTTTAGAATCGCTATGGCCAGTATGTCACCTATAAGAAACTTAGCTGAATGACCATTGATCGAAGAAAGTGAAGGCAGTACTGTCTTCCAATGTCTGTATGCTTCAGGGCTAAGACCTACTGCTTTACGTAACTGCCCCGGTGAATATTGCATTGCTATGAATCCATTCTTGTTGTTAACAACAGATTATTATGTTGTTAACAACAAGTCAATACTGATGACTGATGTGGGTCAGACATGATCGAAAGACAAATGCAATGATGTCAGCTTCGGGTCGACAGCTGCCAGATTTCACGTACAGCGAGTTAAAAGCAGCCTGTATTAACTTGCGTTTTTTCCTTCTGGCTATAGAAAATCAAACACATCATCCTTGGCTTCTATATTTATTTTGTGATTTCTCCTATTTCCACATAACGCGCTAATAGAGCAGGGGAGAATACAAGGGTGACCGGTGATAGGATAAAGAAGCAATCCACTTCCTAATATGCAACTTCTTATTTCATGGAAAATATTAAAAAATTACTTAAATATCAGTTATTTATAATGATTTATCGATAATTAACATAACTAAATACTCATAGCTGCAAGATAAAGTTCATTAGCAACTCTAAAAAGCCGTGTGTCACTCAGATGGAAATACTGCTAGCAACAGTAAATTACGCACTTTAAGTGTTTAATATGCTAATCCAAAATTATAAATAACCATCATGATAATAGGTAACATAAGAAGGCATACAAAACCTAAATCTGTATTAAAAGTACATATATATCGATACATAATACATATTAATTACATTTTTAATGTGTTTTCTAGCATGGCGTCGATAGATGACAAGCCAAATGCACGTTACATCTAATGGTGATTAGTCTGGAAAAAACATTCTTCGAAACTCTCCGCATCAGTCACGAAAAAACAGAAGCGTTTAGTCTGCGTATAGCTAGGTGACATTTCCGACAGACGCTGAGGGAAATCCTTAGAAGCCCAGTGTATCGAATCGTGACAAATTAGCCGGATAGACAAGCGATGTCACATTTCACACAGCATCATATTATCCAGGAAAAACTATTCTTCGAAGCTGTCCGTAGGGAATTTGTGCTTTGAAACTAGCGTCTCAGATCTCATAGAGCGGTAGATTACCCACAAAAAATAATTCTTAGCGACTCTCCGCACGAGTGGGCTTTGTCACCATGAATGAGGCGTACGCTAATTTCAATGGACAACTGATGAAGGAGGATTGAATACACAATAATGCGAGTTTCACATCGGTGGAAAAAATTGCAGGTGAAATCAAAACCTACAACATGTGAATTCCAGACTTTACGTAAACTCGGTTTATAGATTCTGCGGGGGCTAGAGAGGAGGTGTTTCCAAACTCAATTTAGAAGTTGAAGAGCTCAAGCGTAAACTTCAACCTTTTTTCCAATTAAAGCGTAAACTTTACCGAAAACTCTAAAAAAATCAGTTAGTTGGTTTTATTTACAATTGTTAATAAAATAACACTTAATAAAAGGGATGGCAAATAATAGAGAGAGGGATGAAGCATAAGAAAAGGGAAGGGAAGGGAATTAAGGCCTGTGACAATGTATCAAATAGGGGTTATCTGATACCAAAAGATTTAAGGCGATTTTGTCTTCTTGTAAGAGATGAATGAGAAGTATTGATAAAGGCCCAAAGAGAGCTTCCAATAATTCGGTTGGCCGTACTGCTATGCCGTCCAAGCCGAAGGGTGCCATTTTTAATCAGAGCGGTCAGTTCATCCCGCGATATTCGCAAAATACGCAAGGCGCGCTGAATGGGTATTAACCCTGCACAACTCTCTTCCAGTAAAGATTCTAGGTGGCTAACCAGCCTTTTTTTCTCAACATAGATACAATTGAGATTATTGCTATATACAAATCGGTATACAGATCCATCAACAACTGCCTTTGAAAGTAACTGCCCATATTTTGCATCGTATAATCCCAATAACCCAGATTCCGCACTGACTTCGATATATCCCTCAGGGCAGGAATCAATCACCTTCACATTCTTGATTAGCCTATCAGCATCCCTTATGTTAAAAAGCATATCTCGCACGACAGGCGAATTATAGATTGGCGTGATCAAGTTCGATTGCACCAAACTGGTTACATCAACTGGTTTTATCCCAAGAGCAAGAGCAAAGCCGTCCTGTCGGATATGTTGATTAATGGTATCTTGTAATTTAAGACGACGAGCTTTAACGAATCCTTCAGGAGGCCATTCCATCTGCTTCTGATCAGGATCATACGCTTGCTTAACGAGAGCTAGAATATTAGTCGTTTGTGCAGGGATTGAATAGATTGCATCGTGGTATTGATCAAGAGGCCGTGCAGACTTGATAACTTTTTCGCAGAAGGAATCAAGCCAATCAAGTAACTCATTTTTATTAATCTGGAGGAGTGTTTCAAATTCCTGTTGCCAAAATGGAATATTAGAAATCTCAGTGGTGTGGTCATGCCAATCAAGGCCACACGCATTACATGTACGAAATATGTCAAATGTCCACTCAAGTTGTGTATTACAACCAGGGCAGGAATCTATCAGTACACTTGAATGTTGCGTGCAATGAGTGACGGGAAGTAAAGCCCAATGATTATGGATAAATGGTTCTTCAGCCTGGACACAACATTGTATACAAATTCGGGGCTGTGACAGCGTTATACTCCTGATTTTACGAGTTTCATTAAATACCCAGGAATTAATAAACTGCTCTTGAAAGTGGTTAACTAAACTCTCAACAGGGTAATTGATCATCGGAGCTATCAGCTGGCACGCATGCTCCATTGCCTGCTGATGACTAGCGAAAAGGCTGGCTTTTTCATCGAGTCCAATCGGCCCCAGTAGTTCATTAACCGTTCTGCGGCCGTTATAGTCTGCCAATCGTATTAGGTATCCGGCAAAAGACTCGCCAGGCAACGGTCTATCTCTGACTGATAACTTCATAATTTTTTAGCCTTATTAGCCAAATAATTACGAACTTTTCTCATTTGGGCGCGGAACGGATTGAATTTTAATCCCAGAGGGTTAGAGCCTTCAATATCAAACCCCAAGGCGTAATTTTCTAATGTTAATCGCTGACTCAGATCAGAAAACTCCATCGTTGATACAATCAATTTTCTAATTTCCCGGGGTATTCCACCCGTCGCGAGATACATTCTTAACACCATGATTTCACCATTGAGAGGAATGGTAGGCACAACCATGAGCAGCTCTATTTCCTTCAAGTAGTTCTGAAAATACTTAATATCCTCTGGTGTCGAGCAATTCATCGCTGCCATCGTAAATACACCTGAAAACCTACTCTTTATGGCCGGGTGGTCATTCTTCAAAATTACGGTATCAGGCTCACCCGCCATAATCATTGGCCGCTTGAGCAAGTTCATCAGCATTTTAATGGTATTGGCGATGGTGCTAGTTAAGCCTTCACCTCGGCCCGGCAAAAGGTTATGAGCTTCATCAAACACCACCAGCTCAACTCCTTGTGTATCGAACAGTCGTTTAATTCTGTCTTTTTTTGCACCGTTCGTTCCTGCGCTGGGATCAGATTCACCCAGTGCATCAAGCATAGCTTCGTAGAAGTCTCTGACGCGGCGAATAGCAGGGGTCTCGACAATCAATACAGTTCGATAATCCCTGATATCATCATTTATCCGGCCGACAAGGTCTCGGTAATGCTGAATCAAGCGTGTCTTTCCGAGTCCAGGTTCTCCGGTGAGTATCATCCCTTTGGCATTACTGCTGTGCGTGCGATGAATACTGTTGATTGCCATCAACGCTTGTTCAAACAGCGGGTGTTCCACTGTCCCTTCCTCAAAATTGATCGTTTCAGGTTTGTTTTTCATCGCCAGAGTGAGATTACTCATCGTTAGGTTCTCCATTTTTAGACTGCTGAATGGCTAGTGCATACGGATTCGTTGAAATTTGATCATCCTCGTCGGCTTCAATATCTTGCTCGGGTTCCGTCGGGAGCTGCTGATGCTGCGCAATTTGGACTGCCTGCACTGTTTTCGTGTTTTCAGTTACGGGAGCCTGAGGTTGACGTCTTGTGACACCTGATGGCTTAGGCTTGACTGGAGATGCCTCAGCGTTGCTCTGAGTATGCTGCCATACACCAAAATCGACATGCGAGTTAGTCGCATTGTTCTCATCTTCTGCTAACCGGATGGCACGCTTCCGCTTAGCGTCGTATTCCGCAAGCGACATACCTTCAAAAACAGGAATGTTCTTAGTGCGTCCGCAGGTCACTACAAACAATTCATCCCCGTGCATTACTGTGATTTGAGAGATGTCTCCAGGGTTATACAAACAGTGCATTTTTATAGGGCCACTTTTCTGATCCCTTTTTTTATCGGAATATATCTGCTTCAAGCATTCGTCGTTGTACCAAATGTTTTTAATACGTAATCCGTTCGTAAGGTCATATGTAGGTTCAATCCAATTACCACGAAAACGCATTGCAAACTCGAGCCCTGCGGGTTCAACCGGCGGCATCATTTCAGCGGCTTCAGCCCAGACATTATGAGGAGAACGTCCGAAATGATGCGAATGAGGGGCCTGGTTGTAGTCGTCGACGATGTAACGCGTAAGTTGCTCTTCGAATTCAGAAAGAGTGAGGGTTGCCGCTTTTTCTAATGTGATATCGTGGCCTTTCGGGTTAGATCGTTTACCAATATAACCCGGTAAATGATCTGCGAATTGAGTCCTGCACGTGCCATTGAATCGTTCAATAACGCCATTTAACCAAGGAGTTCTCGTCTCATTTGCTTGGCGTTGAATCCTCATAGCGGCTAAAAGCCCGCCGACAGTCTGTGCCATATATGCAGCGCCGCCATCATTGCCGACCATGAAGGGTTTACCGAACATGATCCATACATTTACCGTGTAGGGATGGTCCGAGCTATGGATTTTGACCCGAAAAGCGTTCTTCAGGCACTCAACGACGCCGGCGGCTGATTCACTACCGATCTCTATTGAAAACCCTAAAATTGCTCGTGAATAAACATCAATTGCAAAATGAACGACCGGGTATCCTAGAAAGTTGCCATCGTCATCTAGCAAGCCAACTTGCAGGTGCAGCGCATCTAACTGCACTAAATCAAGTATGTTATGTGCGAGAATTTCATCTAATGCTGCACGCATCAACGCTTTTGCAGACCGGGGGCCTTCTCGGCTTCCTACGACGTCGATCGGACAGAGCCGCTTAATACGGTTGTAAAATGTACTTTTCATACGCATCCCAATATCTTCGTTGAAGTGTTCAAAGTAATAGTGACGAAATATTTTATAAGCATGCATTCTTGATTTTTGATCTAGTTGCATCCAAACATCGTCAATGACATCCCGCATAAGGTTTTCCACTTCTTCAGAGATGCGAGAATCATTTTTACGTTGCTGCGCCGCTAATCCAATTTTAGGATTAGCGTCTTTTCCAATGGTTTCAGCTTTTTTGATCCATTTGTAAACGGTGTTCCAGCTCTTGGGCGGCTTTAAATCACCAATGCGTTGGGCTGTTTTGCGCATAGAGCCCTCAATGACACGCTTGGATCGGTGATTCGGTAATTTCTGTGCATCTGCAACATAAGCAACCTTGCGGGTTAATTCCCACTGTTTTTGCTCATCCAACAGTGTCTCACTGAAGAAAGCCGGGGGCTCATCTTCAACGGCATGCAGCTGATTATTTGCCAGTGCATTATGCAGTGCATGCCGCGTCACTACGGTGCCAGGGCCGTCGTCGTATACGACGGCCATTTGATCAGTGCCGGCGGGAAAAAGGTTTGCCATGCGACCTTGCAGACATACACGACTGTTGGGTGCGAAAATCTGCTTCATGATGCTGACGTGACCTCCATGGCATTTGAAATGTGTTTCAAATAGTCGTAATCAAGATACCCATACGCAAGTAGTTGAAAAGCAAATGTGGGTGGATAACGACATTCATGCAGACGGTGTTTTAGTTCCTCCCAGGACATGTTGATAGTCGAATGTTTTGCCTGAAATCTATCCAATTGATTGGAGTTCAGTGGTTCAGAGAGATATCGATATAACAGCCGGAAATTACTCACTGCATCACCGACATAGACTTCACGATCGGTGGTGAGGCTGAGTGTTTCACCCATGCTAGAAAAAAGATGGGTAAGTGCGCCATATTTCAATTTGAAATCATCTGACTGGCACTTTGAAAACGGTTTAATCTCTTCCAGGTTAGATTTTTCTTCCTGGAACACACGCAAGTCAGGCGTGTAACGCCGTTTTCTACCTTGAAAGTAATACTCGAAAGAATCCGGTTGTGTTTCGTAATATGTAATCGCGTCGTCAAACTCCAACCACAGCAGTGCATTCACTTCTAAGGCGCTTTCACAGAAAAACACACGATTGCATTTTACAGATGAAAACATTGTGATTTTCTTTACTGGAGAAGTTCGTTCTAAGGGACGTTTCAACATTGTTATTTCCTCTTATATGGATGTGATAGTTCATAAACCCTAGGCGTAAAGCACAATACAGTCAACAGATAACTTATTGATTTATATACATAATATACGTTATATTAAATCAATCAGCTGTCAGTTATTGGCCTGTCACTATAAGTAACTAAAAAACAACGAGAATCCGTAATATTATTTTTCATTATTATTCATTTAATTATTTCGAACATAAATCTTGCTCACGAAAAATGCTTTTTAGGTGAAAATAAGTACTTATGGTCTATCCTCTAAAAGGACGGTTTTTTTATGGTTATGTAAGATTTAGGGTGGTTTATGGAAGAAAAAACACTTAAACGCGCGGTGGAAAACCGGCTCGGTGAGATGGCTACACATCCAAAAATGCAGGAAAGAGCAACAAAATTGGTGGATCGGAAGCTTGGGGCAATGCTATATACCGCTGGTGAAGCTAGAGAAATAGCCGCTGACGCGATTAGTGATAGCGTTGTTAAGCTATTAGCAAGCTTAAACGAGGGGACGAGCAAACTTTTACTGGATGATGCGAGCAAACCAATAACCGAAGATATTCTTAGCCACCCGCTATCAAAATACCTTCAGTTTTCGGTCAATAATTACTGCAAAACACGCCTCGACCGTTGGAGCTTAGATAAAAATAATCACGATCCAGCAGGGAGTGGTGAGAAACAGCCGAAGGAATCAGGTGTGCGCTCGCGCTACGAAATTAATTCAGAAAAGACAGATGACACGGATTTTTGGGACCAGCACATCCAGCAGACAGATAATCACTCAAGTTTAGATGCCCCCAAAGTAAAGGGGATGCTTGTTCAAAGGGGTCTTAAAGAACAGCAAATCTCTCGAATTCTGCTTTACCTGGGTGGGATGAGCTTTGCTGAGATGGCCCGCCAACAGGGCGGCAATGAAGCAACATATCGTCACTCTGTTAAAACGGCTCTTAATAAAGCAGACCTTCAAGATCTATATACGGGATAATTCCACTGTATAGAGATTTACTAGGTTCGAGGAAAGCACAACGAATATTTGATCCAGTCTTATCAACAATAAAATCATTGAGGGTGGTTAAAGTATAACCTTCAATGGTTTTGTTTAATTATCAACTTAAAAGAAGTGTTTGCTCGAATTTATGGAATTACTAAGGATTGCGGGCACTGATTTGACTTTTATTGGACTTTTTATATGAAATAGATTATATATATAATCACTAATATAAATAAGTCAAGTCATTGATTTTTATGTTAAAATATGATAATATTAATTATATAACTGACTATAACAGTTGTTTTGCTTCTCTCTAAACTTCCCTCACTCTTCTTTTATTCACAACTGGCTTCTTTCTCGCGATAGCGAGGCCTTTTAAAGATTCTTTGAAAACAAATAAAGCACTTGATACTAAAAAAATTAGCTGATGTAGCGTATCCTCTTACAAACTCATGCCTGATTTCCCTCTAGAACTTAATTTTAAAAACGAAGTAAGTTATTGAAAATAAATAGCTTTATATAGTTACATGGTCGGTTATGATTGGAGTTATAATCTCAAAGATGCGCAATAATAGGAGCCCAATGGGTATAAAGGAAACCGGTAGATATTTGTTCACTTTAAACCAAATAGTATATTGCGGGTTACAACGATGGACAATGAAATAGAAAGAGAGCTTTTCAATGAAGCAGTTCAGTATTTTGGCGACAAAGAAGCCGCACTTTTATGGTTTAATACACCAAATATAACGCTTGGCGGTCATAAACCGGGGGAATACTGCAAAAAGGAGTTTGGCTATTTGAAAGTACGCGACCTAGTTAATAGAATGAAACACGGAATCACAGCATGAGCGATTTTCGTTCTCAAAATTGAACGAACGATGCGTTTTTCACAGCCTAGATTATACGATTCTCTCCAGTCATCTAGATACCATGTAGTGGTCTACTAAGGAAGGTACGATCAAGTTAATATTTTAGAGCCTTGCAGCTAAAAACTGCTTTAATCGACAATTTAAGCCAAACACTGACTGTTTTTCATCCATCCTTTGCGTCTAGCCTATCAAGTAGGCGGATTACTCCCGCTACGATTTTAATAACTGCCCCACTCGAACAATATTCGCGAGTGCGAACATGACGGATAGCTTGTTGTCATTTTTCATCAGGCCACGGTAACGCGCCTTGATAAAGCCGAACTGACATTTAATGATGCGGAAGGGATGCTCAACCTTCGCTCGAATACTGGCTTTCAGGTACTCGGTATTAATCAGTACTGTGTTGATGCGTGGACGTTCCTTAAGCACTCTGACTTTGCCTGGACGTTCTGCTATATACCAGTCAATCTTTTTGTCTTGAAGGTTCTCACGCTTTTCTATGCCTCGGTAACCCGCATCGGCAAAAACAAACGTTTCTTCACCATGCAGTAATTTGTCTGCCTGATTCAGATCATGCTCATTGGCCGCTGTCGTGGTCAGGCTATGCGTTAGGCCTGTTCGGGCATCAACACCAATGTGAGCCTTCAACCCGAAGTGCCATTGATTTCCTTTCTTGGTTTGGTGCATCTCAGGGTCACGTTCACCTGTTTTATTTTTGGTTGAACTAGGGGCTTCTATGATGGTTGCATCCATCAGTGTGCCTTCTTTTAAGAGCACACCTGCATCAGCTAGCCACTGGTTAACATCGTCGAATATCTGGCGGCCGAGGTTATGTTTTTCCAGCAAGTGGTGAAAATTCATAATGGTGGTGTGATCAGGGATCGGCTTATCCATACGTGCGAGGAATTTTTCTTTGCGAGTGCGAGTGCGAGTGCGATGGCGCTTATGGCGATATTCGCTGTCGGCGAAGCTCAGTTGCTGCTCCATGCTTAAATCTCTGTCTGTTAGTGGTGAAGGAAGATTGATTATCTCATGACTGGGGACTTATTCGCACCGTCCCTAGTGCTGGCAACACACGCGACTGCGACCAGTACGTGAATACCCAATCTGATCAGGTTTCTTACTTTATTTGAGCCACTGTGGCCAATCAGCCATCCGAATTCAGCGTCTGATCGAGTGATCTAGATCGGTTTTTTAACACCATCAATTAATGACGAGGGTTACTGTCGGCTGAGCCCACCATCCAAAACATACACCTAATACGTGGCACTAAATGTATATATTTGTTTCATATGAGGGTACACAGAAGATAGGTTTTATATTTTTATAAGATTAGTGTGTATGGAGTACCTTATGAAAACTGAAGACTACTTCGCGTGGTGGAATGTCGAAAATTTATTCGAAGAAAACAATTCACCTAACCGTCCAGACTGACTGCAAAAAAAGCTTAACAGTGAGCTTAAAGGCTGGGGAAAATCTGAACTTCAAATTAAGCTGAAACAACTGGCCTCTGTAATCAATGCAATGAATGACGGGCAAGGTCCAGACCTATTGGGACTTAACTTATCATCGTGCTGCTTGGTTTACCGGTCTCGTCGGTGATGATTATTTTTTAATAGAAAGTGACGCCTTACTGTGTTTTTCTATGCGACCTTATTTTTGAAGGACCCGAAAGTAATTTAGCTTCGAAAGTATATTCCACCTGATTTTTTAATTCAGAATAGGGACGTATCGGCTTTTCTAATATCGTATGAAAAACAAGTGGCAATTTAGGTTCCTGTTTCTCCGATTCTAATAAAAGTGGTGCATCACGATAACAGTGAAGCAACTGATAAGCCACTTCAGTAGTAACCTCAAGGCACAGTTTCCGATATGGCTCAAACAAGCTCACACGCACCTTTAAGCTATCTTCAAGGAGTGAGTCAATTCTTACAGGCATAAATCCGCGTAGCTCTAGGCTAGGATAATCGGTACGCAGGTAACATTGATGTTTTGGCCATGGCGGTCCCAGTGCATCAAAAACGGCTTCTCCGCCGTTATCTGAACGATAGTAAAATACTTCAGCACCGCACTTACATTGAAAGGGGCGAGTATAGGATTCATTGTTTCTGTAGAGCCTATGTATACAAGGACCATGCTTATGGGGCGTATGTACCTTGCCGTTCCGCTTAAAGAACGTTATAGACCCGCGACAGATACTACAGAAGTCCATTTTTTAATCTCCAAATTTACCCTTTTTCCGCCGGCTCCGAGGCTCAAGATCAAGCAGGCATTTACAATGCTTCTTGTTTCAACTTCAGTTTTTGACGTTTCTTTTCCGCAACATCTAATGACCTATAACGTCTGATATCTTCGATAATAGCTTTGTAGCAATGATGTGTAGACATAATTTCATCCGTTACACGTTCTTGAATGAGTGCATGGTTTTTTTCTTCATACAAACCCCACACACTGGTGCCCGACGAAAACTTAGTTCCGTGCTGATATTTTATAAGAATATCGTTTTTGACCTTAGGGTATAAAAAATCCACATTAGAATTAAACATGCCAATCGCCAATTGGGACAGGTCAATCACACGAAACTTATTCATGAACGCAAAGACACCAGCATTATCTAAAATTTGATAACGACGAAACAAGTCACAAAGGATCAGAACATCTGAAGTGGTAATACCTATCCCGCATAGAACAGGGGATAATTTTCCGTCATGTGCTCGGTGAACAATTACCAGAGCTTGTTCAAGCAGGTCATAGATTTGTTGCACCAGAGCCTTTTCTGAATCGCACTCCCAGCACCAAACAGACTTAATGCGTTTACGAACCAGCTCATCTCTAAGTTGAATGTCTTTATCAGGATTGGCAATAAGAAAGGAGCCTCCAATCAACTTACATGCTTTATCCCAGGGGTTATAGCTAAACCCTTTCTCAAGGCGGCTGGTTTCGGGTACGTAAAACTCCAGATCAAAAAAAATTGTTCTGCATTTGCCTAGTTTTATTTTGTAATGACTCATGTATGTTCCTTGTCTTTAACAGACGCATCATGTCTGCGGATAAATTCCGTTTTGAAAAAAGGTATATGCAACGTCCAGTTCTTCTTCAGTAGGGTTTTCATTACCAACCCAGCGCACTCTCATACCTATGTAATGCGCCCATGCAATAGCTTTTCTGAAGGCTTTCTTTTGTTTCGTTTTTGCACACAGCTCAATATACAGGTTTACAAGTGGATAATGTCTGTTGCCCCCAGAATACTTGACCTGCTGGTATGCCTTTTTACAATGCCGGTGTGCTTTTTCAAATGATTCCTGACGGTAATACATAACTGAGTATAGCCAAGAAACATACCAACCTAGAGCGTAATTAAGTGATTTCTGTTGGAGGCGCTGCTCGAATGCATTAATGGCTGATTCTTCTAAGTCTCGCGTTTTCCTTAACTTCTCAGCTTCGATGAGTTCATCAAAAAAAAGCTCAAGAGGTGGGTATTGGGCCTGAATGGAGTAACTGTCAATCAGAGAGAGTCCATAAAAACGACCAAAATTATGTATGATTTCTTTCTGTTCCTCAGGTGTGTATGGCTGACCGTGCCTGCTTTCCTGATGTCGGCGGGCCTCTAAGGCGTTTCCAAAAGCTATTCCAACATCCGCTTTATGCTTCCAGTAGGCGGGAACCACTTCAGATAACAACGCACCACGTAAATGTTTTCTATCCAACCGGTTTTGGCAGTCTTTCTTCATTGCTGAATCCACATACGCTAATACTTCAGCGTGATCCTGTGCTAAGTACCCTGTATAGCTCATATAGCGTTGAAGCAGCTGTTTCAGAAACGTTTGACCATACTCACGCTCAATTTCTTGGCACACATAGGTACTAAATCTGGCTATACATGCAACGGTCATTACAGACGATTTCTGATGCGCTGAGAGAGTTCGGTGGTGTGCTGATGTACATTGTTCCATCGCGTCGAATGACTGTGTTAGGTTAGCATTGAGACCATGCCAACTGGGAAGGTGCCTTCCTTTTCGCCAATTACGTGCATTCGTTTCGTTAAGATTTAACGGGTAGACTTCTTCCGTTATTGTCTTATCAGGGTAATGAAAATGCGTCAGTGACGTATCCGCTAACAGGTAGGTCCATTCCAGCGCTTTTTGCAAAGGCCAAGTTACACCGTCCTCTGTAAACGTAGGCAGAAACCAAAAAGCATCATCAGGTGTGAGCCAGTCCTCATCCTGGATATTAAGCCTTAGATAGTTTTTTTGAGGGGAAAGAATCAACCGATTAATAAACCTAGTGTCTAACGCCCACTTTACTGATTCTTTCTGATTGAAATATGTGCCTTCCTCTTTCAGTAAGTGCCTATACTGGTCATAGACATCTTCCACAGAATATAAAATGGCGTCAGCTATTTTTGTTGAAGGAATGATCTGCTGAATTTGCTCACTAAAAATAGTCAAAACATTATTAAAATTTTCAGAAAAATTGCCTTCTTCGGCTACAAGTCTATCAAGTACTTTCTGTAATCTTTTCCGCTCTGCATCAGAGAATCTGCCATCCTCTTTAGCTGCTTTCTCTGCTAATAACCCAGTACTTTCAAACAAGAATTTTGCTAGTTTTCCTAACGGAGGAAAGCCTATATCCGATTTCATATATAATCCATTATCAATCGGCTCTCCAGAGGAGAGCCTGATATTCCTTTAATTATTTGCGATTAGGGTTCAACTGCTTACCCCGGTTACCATTTGCTTTGCCGTTTGCAACGTTATTACCAGAAGTGCCTTGGTTAGTGTTTTTGATATTCGCCTTATGATTATTATTTACCTTAGTCGACATAGTTCTCACCTTTTGTTTACGTTAGCGTTATTGCTGGTGAAAATTTACAGAAATGTTGACTGCGGGTAACCTTCTGTTTTTGAGACGCATTTTTTTACATTTATATCAATCACTTAAATATTAGACTGATAATGCTATCTCTTTTATAAACAGGGTCTAATCTCGTAGACATACGGCTCATTTGATTTTTTTGTAGCGACAACGATTCTGTCGTTGTCGAGGTAGGCAACACGTTCCCCTGGATTTATCGTGCAGTAGCTGTGCTCATCAGACTCAAACGAATAAGCAAACCAACGTGTAAATGATGCTAACGCTTCAGTGTATGAATCATTATTTTGTGAAAAATGCATGGCAACGGAGATAACAGCAACCAGACCGGATAAACGCACAAGGTTAATTATAATCCCAATAACTGAGATTTCATCACCTTGATGCCAGCTTGTAAGGAAGCTTTTGATTGAACTAACCCTATAGGGAATAATGCTCAACATGGCGCCTATAACGATAAAAATCACACCAGAAAACGCCAGACAAATAGAGAGAGTGAGTGGGGCGTAAAGCACGGCTAAAATGGACTGAGTTATTGGAAATGCAGAAGAGGGGACATGTAATTCCCCATTAATCGTTAGTCTGGCCAAGGCAAGACTAACACCACTTCCAATCACCAAAATCCCGGATATCACTAACTTGCCTGCCCCTGAATCGATAAAAGGCTTAGCCAGTGTATTTACGAAAACTAAGAAGCCATATATCAAAGTTATCACAGCAAGGTAATAGAACCCTTTAGCGTGATTTTGAAGTCCTATCGCTTTCCCCATCAGGAATATCAAAAATGCTAGAAGTGAAAAAATATAACCGAAGGTTTCTTCAGTCTGCTTCTTCAATGACAGAACTAAAGACTGTTTGAGTGACTGTAGCAAGGTTCCTTCCCGCTTAATAAATATGATCGTAGACTATAAATTTAACATGCAACATCAGTAAAATATACTGATCTATTAGCACATTGACGGCTGTAATAAGATTCCTATAGCGCATTTTATTTCAATAAAAGCAGAGGGAGCGGGCGTTTCATTTTTCAGATCGTGGATCTTCTTATATGCTGTCTGTTGATGCAATAAAGAAAACAAAAACGAAAATAGCGTGTAGTAAGGCCAAGCTCTGGAGTGAAAAGATGTATTCAGTTGCTTATAAATTGTCAGGTGGCGATGACAGCCGTATGAGTACTATTGGAAGCGCTTTAGGCGTTATCAGAGAAGGTTTGCCAATGACAATGTTCTACATTGCTGCAAAAGTGAACGGTAGCCAGCCCGCCATATTTGCTGCATTGATTGGTACTAGCTTACATAGTCTTCGACGCAAAAAAACGATTACTTAACACCTAAGCAATCAGATCATGCGCTTGCAATAATGGATGTTTTTTTAACGAGTACTTTAGCGACAAGGAACAAGCCGTAGTATAAATGCATACGCCACAGATTATTTTCTGTAATCAGTGTGCTTTTGAGTATTTAGTCGGCCCTGAAAAAATCATAACCAATTGTTTACCTTGATAATATCTCTATTTTTAATAGAGAATTTCGACCAGAGTTGATAAAATTAATACTCAATTTCTGGTCGAAATTTACTGTTTATGCTCCCCAATAGCCCTGTTGATTCAGCTCAAACCGGCTTCTTCGATATTGCCAATCAACTGAATGCTAATCACCCTTTACTGGCACTCGGTCGTGCGATTGACTGGTCATTACTCGAACATGAGTTCAAGCCGCTTTATAGCGCCAGAGGCCGAAACGTAAAGCCCATCCGCCTGATGAGTGGTTTGCTCATGCTGAAACAACTCTACAACCTCAGTGATGAAGCGGTTGTCGCTCAATGGCAGAATGAACCCTTACTATCAGGTTTTCTGCGGTGAAACGAGCTTCCAAACGCAGCCTCCCTGCCATAGCACGGAATTGGTGAAGTTCCGGCAACGATTAGGGGAGCAAGGGGTGGGGCGGTTGTTTGAGCTATCCGTCGCGCTACATGGCGATGCCGCCGATGATCCCGTTGTACTGGTCGATACTACCGTGCAGGAAAAGGCCATTACCTATCCGACAGATACTAAACTGGCCATCAACATCATCAACCGCCTGAATAAACTGGCAAAGAAGTACGGCATTCAACAGCGCCGTACCTTTATTAAAGAGGTAAAGGCATTACGATTGGTCTGTCGCCACTTCCGTCATGTCAAACGCCGTAGTAAAGCCAAAAAGGCCTTGAAACGATTACGTACTATCGCGGGTATTCTGTTGCGCGAGTTACGCCGTAAATTGCCGGATAGTCTTCTGCAAAAAGAAACAAACAACTTTGACCTGTATGAACGGGTGTTAGCACAACAACCCAAAGACAAGCATAAAATCTACAGCCTGCATGAACCCGGTGTTTATTGTGTCGGTAAAGGAAAAGATCATAAGCCTTATGAATATGGCAGCAAGGCTTCGGTTGTGGCGACACTTAACCATCATATTATTGTCGGTGTAGCGAGCCATGACAGTCACGAGCATGATTCAAAAACATTAAAGACAGCTCTCGCGCATGCCGAACAGTGCCGGCAGCGTCCGATAGAAACTGCCGTGGTAGATCGAGGTTATCGGGGCTCAAAGCGCTCAGTGGAGTGTGAAGTCATTTTACCCAGTGCGCCCTTTAAGCGTGATAGCGTCAAAGAGCGCCAGCGTAAAAGGGGCTTATGTCAGCAACGATCTGCGATTGAGCCGATCATCGGTCATTTGAAACATGATTATCGTCTTTCTCGAAACTGGCTTAAGGGTCACCAGGGAGATGCTATCAATCTTTTAATGGCCGCCTGCGCGTGGAACTTAAGGAAGTGGATGATCGCTTTCTTTTTGTTCGAATGTAAGGATGAAGTGTGGATGCTGTTAATACAACGAGATGTGGTATGGGGTCATGGATGGGTGTGGGCTCACTTGCGGTAAAGGAGCCCACATTTACGGTGTATGATAAAATCGGTATTTTTTAGGGCCGACTAATTACCCAGAACACAAGTCAGGGTTGATGTACGAATAAATAAGGAAAAAGTCTACAGTAATCACTCTGCTAGCAATTTTGTGTAATACTTATATCCAAATGTATTACGATCACAACAAGGATAGGAAAATTTCATGGAAGTACTCATCTCGTTTGAAGGGATTGCCGTTTATTGTGCAGCTCTGATCTTCTCCGCATTCTTTACCTATATTCGATTCACACAACGTATAACGCCTCTTATTACTGAGCTTAAACAAGCTACTCTTGAAATCAATAAATCAGAACGTGATAAAGAGGCGTTTCCAGCACGTTACTATGAGTTCAAAGAGTGGATGGAAGAAACCACGTATCTGAAAGATAGCTGGCGTGAATTTGAAGAAACATTACTTCTTCCTGGTAGTGATTATGACGATGATAAAGAAATCATTTTAAACACTCGCCCCACTGGAACATTTTTCAACCAGCGTAATATTCTGCGGCATAAAGTGAATATGCGGTTCTATAACACATTCCCTAATATTCTCACTGGTATTGGTATTCTCGGTACATTTATTGGTTTAGTTGTGGGTATTTATCTTGCCGCTCCAGGACTAGATTCAGAAGAAATTAAAGACGCGAAAAAAGCGCTTAGTTTTCTTTTAGATGGGGCGTCATTGGCATTTATAACTTCAATATGTGGTTTGGGTACGTCACTAGTATTCTCTTGGTTAGAAAAAATGCGAATACATGATTTTGATAAAGCATGCTTCATTTTAGTAAGCGGTATTGACGCCCGAGTTGAATATTTTTCAGCAGAACGCCTAGCGAATAAAGCGTTGCAAGAATCTAAAAGACAAACTTACTCTATGGAAGCCTTTGCCGATGATTTAGCTGTTTCAATGGCGGGTGTAATTGAAAAAAATGTTTCTCAACCAATGATCCAAGCAATAAACGATTTAAAAGATTCGCAGCAAGCAACAAGTGATGAAACGCTAGAACGATTAATTCGTGAGTTCTCTGAGTCGATCTCGGGAGCCGCTGGTGACGAGATGAAGGCTTTCGCAACAACCATCGAGACGATGAACAAAGCCCTGTCAGATCAGGTCACTTCATTGTCCGAAGGACAGCAGGCAATGCAAGACACTTCCAAAAAGGCTGTCGAAGAAATGATGACTGCTATGGCCGATGGTTCTTCTAAAATGAAAGAGGAAGTTAACATAGCCGTTACGGATCTTATTGCTGGGGTTAAAAACTCTGTTGATTTAGTTACGGATAAGCTTTTGTCAGCAGCTGAACAGTCAGCGACTCAGATGGAAAAGGCTACTGCTAATTTTGATTCAGCTTTGGATAAACTTTCTACAGCTGTTAACGAAATAGGTGATATTGAAGTCGCTACTCAAAAACTACTCGATGGTCTAAATCAAGCACTGTCTGGTACAAATGTCGCCATAGAGTCTGTGAGTAGAATAGGCGAACATTTGTCAGCAACGTCAACCAAAATGGAGTCGACGGCAGATAAAATCCTCCAGTCGACAGATAAGGTGCTGGATGCCAGCGACCAAGTTGACCTAATAGTTAACAATTTGAAATCTATGAATTCTGATATCAAAACATTATGGGAGTCTTACCATGATCGCTTTGATGGTGTTGATAAATCAGTAGCGACCCTGTTCGAAAAATTGCAGGAAGGTTTGGCAAATTATGCCCAATCAACCAACGACTATGTCCTTGGTCTGGATCGTCATGCCGCTAAGGTAGTGCAAGAACTCGCTTCGGCCACAAAAGAGCTCACCGATACGGTTGAGGTTATCGGCGATTCTATGGAAGAGCAACGCGCATTACTTGCTCGCAAGGTAATTATGCAAGATAAGGTGAATGAGGCTCTTGCATGAGTTACGAGCAAGACTTCATGGAGGATGAGGGGGCAGGTTATTTAATCTCTGTCAGCGATATGATGTCAGGACTACTTTTTATTTTCATAATCACATTAGTCGCTTTCATCATACATTTTCAGGATGCCAGTCAGAAAGAAATTGAAGCAATGATGAAGCAGAAGAAAGAAGCTTTGACTCTCCATGAAAAAATCAGACAACAAAGTGAAGATGCAGCAAAGCAAACAAAAACACTTAATGATGCGATAAAACAGCAACAGGAGATTACAGAAAGACAGGAGCTAATCGTTGAAAAGTTAACTAGCTCTAATGATATGAGAACAGAGCTCCTTATTGCATTACAAAAAAAGCTAGATGCTGCAAAAATTTTAGTACAAATTGATGCACAGCATGGTGTGCTACGTCTTACTGAAAAAGCCATCAGATTTCAATCAGCAAAAGACACGCTTGATCAAACGAATCTAGCCAACCTACAGATAATAGGAGATGTTTTTTCTGAGGTACTGCCTTGTTACAGCAGTGCGCCACCGAGTGGCCATCAATGTGCTGGAAAGATAAATCTTAAAAATCAGTTAGATGCAGTTTTTGTAGAAGGTCATACGGATAACGTGCCCATGTCGTCTCGACAGTATAAGGACAACTGGGATCTTTCTGCACAAAGAGCAATTCGCACTTTCCGTTTACTGGCTCCGCCTAGACCTCTATTAAACTCTATGATTAATACAAGCGGGCAGCCTATATTTTCAGTTAGTGGCTATGGCGATGGTCGTCCTGTACAAGGACATGAATACTCTGAACCTACTGCGGACGCTGCTAATCGTCGTATAGATCTTCGTTTTATTATGACACCGCCATCTTTGGTCAATGCTCAAAAGGCTGTAATGGAACAAGGTGTCCGCTAATGTATACCAGAAGAGCTACTGAAGATTTTGATTTCAAGCCTCTTAAAGACGGCCCTTCATTACAGCATTCGCAATTGAAATTAACGGCTGAACGAGTGTCTAATCAGTTGTTTTTTTCTGAACTGAAAGAACCAGAGAATAGGAGTGTGCTTGAGGTTTATAATTACTTATTGAGATTATATTCTGAGCAAAAAAACCTCAATAACCTACCGTCTCGCTATGTGGCTACTACTCCTTGGGCGCTATTGATCCCCCTGGTGGAGGGACAACAAGAGCTTGCAGCGTTACCAGGATTTCTGGATCTATATTTCAAGTTCTTACTAGAACGAACACCAAGATCAGTACTTCCGCCTCTTATTCACGTTTTTCTTTTTTATTACCCAGTAAAAAAAAGCTATTTCGACGAATTTAGAACCAACATACAATCGTTACTCAATGTAATTTCGTCATTGCGCGCTAATAAACTTCGGGAAGAGTTATCGAGCTCTGGCTTTCTATCAGGAAAAGGGCACACAAAGCTGGTAGCTGATCTGAAAGATACCCGATCAATATCAAGAACCCTTCAGCTTTATCGTTTAACAGGGGCACTTGAAAAAAGCCAATTCACCGAATTCTGCTTTGGTCATTTTCTAACAGAGGTAGGCGGTCTACTAAATCAACAAAATGAGCAGAGGGAATTAGACTTCGTTAACGACTTGTTGGGATTTATTTCCGATGGGAAGAATATGGATTTTCCTAGTCTTAGAGTTCAGATAGCTGATTCATTACTCACACCGTTTCAGTTTCAACAACCCTACAAGCCTGTCCAAGAGCGATTGAAAGACTTTTTCATGGATCAGTATGGCGACCCACGTTTGAATGTATCGAGATGGGTAGGGGTATCCGATAACAGTATGTCTGTTATTCGGCAGTGGCTTGTCGAAGATACCTTGGAAGACTTCTTTGCATTGTTGAGTCATGTTGCACGTAATGATCCTATGGCAGATCGACATTGGGCTTACCGAAAGCGTTTCTGGCAGGCTTATTTACGTAAGGGATTTATTTCAGAAGCATGGGTGGCGTTAGGGTCGAATGCGAATCTGGCTGCCAGCGAATTTTTGGGAGCAAACAAATCTCTTTATGCGAGTTTACGTGCAGCGGACAGTAAGCACAGCTCGCTTATAATGAAGATTGGCGATCTTGTCATTACCGAGTGGAGTCATTCGGGTAGTTATCGTGCATGGCATGAGTTTAACAATCCACCAAGGTTTTATCGCTCACAATACACTCGCGATGACTTAATTAAAGCACCTGACTTTGAAGGTGCTCACCATGGTAGTCAAACTGGCGGGTGGCAGAAGAAACTATCCGACATTATCCAAGACAACACAGCTTTAAGAGTTAGCCGCAGCGAGTATATGCATGACTAAAAAGGCAGAGTTGAATTGGGTCAGATCAAACAAGCAATTCATTTTTACGCTTGTTTACCAAGGCCACACGGTTCCCGTTGATGAATGGGGGCTATTTGATATTGTCCATGCTACGGGTAGTGCCAATATTTCTTGTCTCTTCAGAGAGCTAGAACAAGGCTCAGCCTATAGGACAGCGGAAGAACAGATCATCTGTGAAGATCAGTTTATTGCTAGTTTAACCGAGGTTGAAATTATGCACCTTGGATTATCATCACCATCACAGTGTCGTCTGCAAATCAAAGGTCAGGGGTTAATCAGTCAACCTGGATTCACCCTGCAATATAAATTGCTTCGCAGTGATGGTCGCCCCTATATGGGTGTGAAACGAAATGGAGTCGTGTTAGAGGCAGGGGGCAAAGAATTACTTATTTTAGATCCTATATATACCCTGATAGAAAAAATTGATGCCTACAGAATATCTCCTGCTGAGGATCTAGATGAGCGTTTTGTCCGATGGGGTGAAGTACAAGAGTTACTACCAGAAGAAACCGTCATAGAAGGTCGGCTTAGTCATATCACCATCTGTAGGGCGGACCGAATAACATTAGATGTTAAGCCTTCTGGTAGATTTGAACCCGTACTTATCAAACCTAACGCAGATAAAGATCTCGATATTCAGGGACAGTCTGATGTAGAAAACGCTATCCCTACCGCTAAACAGAAAGAGTTCGAAAAGCAATTTAGTAACAGGCAGCAAGTGAGGTCCAATTATGCTGTTGGCGGCGGTACCTATGTAGTATTACCTCCGAGAGTTGTTAACGTCCTTAAAGTCATTAGACACTATCAGACACAAGACCGAGATCGGCGACTGGCCTTCATTGCAAACCCCCATCAATTCATAAACGAAGCTTTGCAAGAAGGAGTCTCACAAGACGAAGATCTCGATTCGTTATTTGTAGAGACCCCTGAGTTTGTAAGCCAGCGTATAGAGTGTATTGGTGTCTGGGAGCCAAAAATATGCGCCTACAAAGTTGAACGTAATGGAGACTGGCTACCAGAAGATGGTGAGAGGCTCTTTATACCGCTGGGCGACTTACTCATCCAGTTATCTGTGATTGATGCTAAAAAACTACTGATAATTATCGCGGAAGCACTTGATGCTGAAGTCCCCGTTATCGTTTTTAACGAGCAAAAAATACCAGCTAACCTCGAAATAAAGAATCAACTTATTCATTTTTTAAAGCCTTTCGAAGAGCTGAAGGAAGAAAAAGCTCCTGGCACCGTGATTGCGCCAATACTCAAGGATAATATAGAAGATGTTGAGTTTAATGTCCTGACAAGTAGTCCGCGTGCAGGGCTGAGCCTCGAGCCAGAATTGCTAAAAACAAAGCCATTATATCCATACCAAAAGCTTGGAGTTAGCTGGTTAGCTGATCATTGGTCAGTAGGGTCTCTTGGGGCATTGTTAGCAGATGACATGGGCCTGGGTAAGACTCTTCAAGCATTAACGTTTCTGGCGCTGTTACAAGAATCAATGCGGGCAGGCAAAACACCAAACAAACCCGTTTTAATAGTCGCTCCGTCTGGGTTACTAAAAAACTGGATGGATGAGGAGCAGATGCACCTTCATCGACCTGGCTTAGGAACACTATTTGAGGCATACGGACCAAACCTGAGAACTTTCGCAAAGCGCAGTATGATTGAGCGCAACAGCATCGTTTCACAAGCGGGCTGGGTGATGACAACATATGAAACCTTACGGGATAAAATCAATTACTTCATCTCGATTGAATGGGCAGTGGTTGTTTTTGATGAAGCACAAAAAATAAAAAATCCTAGCTCTCGAAACACCGAAATGGCTAAATCGTTATCCTCAGACTTTACTCTGATTGTCACAGGAACCCCTGTAGAGAATGAACTTAAGGATTTGTGGTGCCTCATTGACACAGCACAACCAGGATTATTCGGCTCATTGAGAGAGTTCCATAATCGATATGTTGTGCCTGCCGAGTCAGACCCCACAGAAGCAAGAGCACTTAAAAATATACTGGTAGAACAAACTAAACCCGCGCTAATGATGCGGCGTATGAAAGAAGACCATCTTGAAGGTCTCACCGCTAAATACCTGCATGACATGCCTATTCCTATGCCCAAGCTTCAAGCAGAAGCTTATGAAGGAATTATAAAAGATGGGCAGCGTCTACGTGGGACACCTGGTGGAATGCTCAAAATTATCCAGCAGATGCGACGCGCTTCTTTAGTGGCAGAAAACTTTGATGAAAATGGCATTAATGACGGGGTTATCAGACGCTCCGCTCGTCTTTCTGGGGTCATAGACCTCCTCGACAGCATTAGCAAGAAGAATGAAAAAGTTTTAATTTTTGTCGAGCAGTTGGATGTACAGGAGCATCTTTCTACGTATCTCCAGCAAAGGTTTCAACTGCCAAAGCGACCAATGACGATTAACGGAAAAATTGATGGGGTTACCAGGAAGAAGTATGTCGATGTTTTTCAGACAACTCGGTTAGGTGAGTTCGATGTTATGTTGCTGTCACCTAAAGCAGGTGGGGTCGGGTTAACAATAACCGCTGCTAATCACGTCATACATTTATCTCGTTGGTGGAACCCTGCGGTTGAAGATCAAAGTACTGATCGGGTATTTCGTATCGGACAAAAAAAACCAGTGCATGTATATTTCCCAATGGCGATCCACCCGACTTATCAGCAGCGATCGTTTGATGCAAATCTACACCGTTTATTAACCGCAAAAAGGGAATTAAGCCACAATGCGTTACTATCAGGCTCTGCAACTAACGAAGAAATAAAGCAGCTTTTTGAAGACAGTCTTGAAGAAGGTTAGAGCGTAACTATTATTACTAAAGGTTGCTTTCAATCCTACAGGATGGGGGGACTGCTTTTTTTTTAATCCAAGGTATTCGTATGGTTGTATTTGGCGCATGTAATACTCAAATGATACAAACGTAAGTTGTTTAACCGGACTATTTACTAACTGCTACAAGGAAAAGGCTATTCAATGGATTCTGATACTTCTTATTGGTTTGTAGGTGCACTTTGGGGCGGAAACGGTGATCAAACCCAGCGCTTCATATCCCAAGGCATCTGGGAAAATGGATATGACGACAAACATCTAGATCTTGTTAAAGCAATCAAGCCTGGCGACAAGATAGCAATCAAAGCGGCTTTCACTCAAAAAAACGATTTGCCATTCCAAAGTAAAGGCTCTACAGCTTCTGTGATGGCTATAAAGGCACGTGGTACCGTTACTAGTAACGAAGGTGATGGCCGGTTAATTCACGTAGATTGGGAGCCTCTAACGCCTGAAAAACGGGGTAAAACCAGAGGTAACCTTAAAGCCTGAAGGGAAGGAGGGCTAGGTACAAATGCCATTCAAATCAACCTTTAATTAATTTGGATCAAGTAGATTAAGGAAACTATGATTACGAATTCTGCATCGATAGACTTCTCTAAGCAGGCACAAGCGCACTACGCTACTACACCTGTGATTATTTTAGGCAGCGGGGCCTCTGCCGCTTTTGGTATGCCAGGGATGTGGGATCTATCCCAGCACTTGATCAAGCATGTCGATCCGTCGATTGTGCCCCCGAAAGATCAAGAAGAATGGCGTAAGTTCTGCGGATTATTGGATGAGGGGGTTGATCTTGAAACAGCTCTTCATCGTGTACATCTATGCGAAGGTCTGACCAATTCTGTTGTAAAGGCTACTTGGGAGTTATTAAACCCAAGTGATATCAATGTCTTTAACAAGTCACTTAACGATAACGGTTTGTTTCCTCTTGGGACATTACTTCGATCGATGTTCAGAAGCACGCGTAAAGCAGTTGATGTAATCACAACTAATTATGACCGTTTAGCGGAATACGCTTGCGAACAGGAGGGGCTTCATCACTACACTGGGTTTTCACACGGTTACAAACGAACACTTACAGATGCAGAGCATTTGCTAAGCCAGAGACAGGTAAATATCTGGAAAGTACACGGCTCTTTGGACTGGTATAAGTCTCTTGAGCACGTTGTATGCGCGCTTCCAAATTTATTAGAAATGCCTGAAGGGTATGAGCCGATGATTGTTACACCTGGGGCGGAAAAATACCGCATAACTCATGGTGAACCATTCAGAACAGCAATCACTCGATCAGATCGTGCGATTATCGGTGCAAATTCCTACCTTTGCATTGGCTTTGGTTTTAATGATCAGCATATACAAGAAAAACTGATAGAAGGCTGCATACAGCATAAGAAACCCGTCACAGTGATCACCTATGGATTGACTGAAGCTGCTAAAGAATTTCTTTTTAATCAAGGGGTGATCAACTATCTGGCTATTGAGCGCGGCGAGCATGACGATCAATCTGTAATCCATAGCTCTTTGGCAGATAAACCGTTACGTGTAGAGCAAAACTTGTGGTCAGTTGCTGGCTACTTAGGACTTATTCTTTAAGGAGGAAGACATGTCATTATTTGATTACCAAGATGCGGATGCCTTAGGCAAGGTTACTTCAGTCGATACAACCAATGTGATCGTCGACGTCGCAGATCTAGAAGCTTTAAAAGGGTTGCAGGTAAACCGATTGGCCGTTCTTCAAAGCAGTAAGCTCGGCCAACACTTAGTCGGCTTAATTACACAGGTCACTCGAAAAAAACTCACCAATATTGATGATAGCCAGCCTGAGGCTCAAACAGAGCTGAATTTGTGCAAGGTTGCTCTGATTGGAACGTTATTGGACCGTGATGGCGAAAACCATAACGTCTTCCGTAGAACTCTTGAAAGTGTCCCTGAAATTGATGCAAACTGCTTTGCTATGGAAGGAGCCGCCCTGACTAGTTTCATGCGTGTTATCGCCCATGCAACCGCAGATGGCAGTTCACTAACACTTGGACGGTATACATTGGATGATCAGGCGATCGCATATCTCAATGGCAATAAGTTTTTCCAACGCCATGCCTTCATTGGAGGTAGCACTGGGGCGGGGAAATCGTGGACTACAGCAAAAATCATTGAGCAAATGGCGGCCCTTAGAACGGCTAACGGAATTGTTTTCGACCTTCATGGAGAATACGCACCACTCCAAACTGATGGTATCAGCCACTACAAGGTAGCTGGCCCTGCTGATATTGAAGCTGGCCGCACTATTCAAGATGGTATTATCCATCTTCCATATTGGTTACTCTCCTATGAGGCTCTAGTCTCATTATTCGTTGACCGTAGCGATCAAAATGCACCGAATCAAGCCATGATTATGGCGAGGGAAATCAATGCCGTTAAGCGAGATTACCTAGAGGCGGGTGGTTATCAAGACGTTCTCGATAATTTCACCGTTGATAGCCCCGTACCATTCGACTTAGATGCGCTACTTAAAGCTCTCAACGACATAAACTCTGAGATGGTCGATGGGACTAGAGGGGCAAAGCAGGGGGAATTTTACGGTAAGCTAAGTCGAATGATTTCTCGACTTGAAAACAAAGTATTAGATCGCCGTTTAGGCTTTCTCTTTCAAGGTGGAAAAAACTCACTGCGCTTTGATTGGCTAAACGAGATTAGCAATGCGTTACTCGGAGCCACTAGCGAAAATAAAACGGGCGGAGTCAAAATAATCAATTTCTCCGAAGTTCCCTCAGATATCCTGCCTCTGATCGTATCTCTAGTGGCACGGTTGGCTTTTTCTGTGCAGCAATGGACGCCGTCAGATCTGCGGCATCCCGTTGCTCTTCTTTGTGACGAAGCGCATCTGTATATCCCGCAGCGTACTCAAGCCGATGCAGCTGATGATATTTCTATTCAAATATTTGAGCGTATCGCCAAAGAAGGCCGTAAGTATGGTGTCAGCCTGGTGGTGATTAGCCAGAGGCCTTCAGAAGTTAATAAAACCATGCTTAGCCAATGCAGTAATTTTGTTTCTATGCGCCTGACAAATGCAGAAGACCAGGCTGTCGTAAAGAAACTGCTTCCTGACAGCCTTGGTGGATTCGCAGATATTCTTCCAACGCTCGACACAGGCGAGGCGCTTGTTGTGGGCGACGCAAGTTTGCTTCCTAGCCGCATAAGGATTGATGAGCCAATTAACAAACCAAACAGCGGTACGATCAATTTTTGGGATGAGTGGCAAGATGACGTGCCCGAAGCACGACTAACTACCGCGATTGATAACTGGCGAAAGCAGAGCATACAGTAAGGGCAACCTTACACAGAAGAGGGGCTGATAGAACACCTGCTATTAGCCTTTTCAGCCAGCTGAACTGAAGACAGTGACCTGCTGGAACGTGAGTTTTGGCGAAGCGGGGAAGCAGGGGAAGCAGAAGGGGAACCCATACGGATGTAATTTCAAAATGCGCTGAGTAATCTTAACTGACTGTCCGTGAAAACAGGGTAAAACCAGATAAACCAAACGGGGCATTATCACCGAACAAACGCTGTAGATGCTACCAGCAACTCGACTAAAGGTTATCAATAGATTTTCGTGATGGATAACTCATTTCGTCTTGTACTAATTAGGAATTATGATGCCGAAACAACAGGATGTTGGGGTAAGAATCGCAAGCTTTTATGAACTGACGAATGCCCATTGCCCTTTGGCGCTTGACAGCTATCAACGCGCTTATGTGTGGGGCGAGAAAAAAATCGTTCAATTGCTAACAGATTTTCAACAGTTTATTGAAGCGCAAGCTACACAAAATAAAAATTCGTACCCACCTACTCACTATTATATGGGAAGTATATTGCTTCATAAGCACTCAGGTGCTGATGGTATTAGTTGCTTTGTAATCGATGGCCAGCAACGGCTTACCAGTTTAGCGATAATGTATTGGCTATTAAAAAATGAGCTGCCTAATCACATCCAGTTTTGTTTTCGCTCGCCGCGCTCTATGGTCAACATTAAAAAGGCCAAACAGACCATGCTGGCGTTATTAGAAAAAAATGCATTAAGCGTAAAGATATTTGATGTTCTGCGCTTTACTGTGATCACCGTAATGCGCGAAGATTTAGCCTTTACTTTTTTTGATACGCAGAACAATCGGGGAGTGCCTTTAGGTGGAACCGATCTGCTAAAAGCATTTCATCTACGTGCTATTCACAGCGATAAAATAAACTTGGTTGAACAATTACAAAGCCATTGCGCTCGACGTTGGGAGCAGGTGCAGACACAAGGCAGACTGGGCCAATCCAACTTAGGTAACGACTTTGCCCCTGAGCTTTTTCACTATTATTTATGGCGCAGTCGTAACTGGACGGGGACAGACGTTGTTGAATTAGAGAGCCTTGATGAGTTGCTCATCCATTTTGGAGATCGTAGTGCTGAGGCCGAAATTGGTGAAGTAGTGTTATACCCCGCAAGCAATAATCAATGGGGTAAACAATTACGATTAACGGCCAATAATGATTACATGCTGCAACCTAGTACTTTCAATATTGGTAATAGCGCAGCTTACTTACCGTTTGCGTTGCGACAACCGATCAGTCGAGGGGTTGGATTTTTCTTGTACGCCGAGAAATACTCCGCGCTGCTAAATTTATTGCTGAATAGTCAAAGCCCTGATCCTGAAGTCCGAGCAATGCAGGTATTTTATGAACAAGTAGTGACAAAGCTTTCCGCATATTTGCAAAGCCTATATCGCCTGGCACTGCTGGCTTATTTTGATCGTTTGGGTAGCAAAGGCTTATTGTCGTTTGCTTTGTGGTTAAATCATCGCTTTGGTGCAATTCGATTACGGCAGGCGGATATTCGCCGCGAAACCCCGTTAAAATTTTTACGCGATGCCAAGCGTAATCTTTTAGATGTAATTGCCTTCGCCTACCGTGGTGAAGACGTTATTCAGTACTTGAAGCAAGTTGATGTCAGTAAAGCCTATGCTGATAAAAACGGTTGGCTTAATGAAATTGTATCGGGCCGCCTAGTGCAGGAGCGGTATGCAGCAGCTTTGGCAAAATACTATAACGTTGAAGCCTTGACCTCTATAGATAAACGTATCGACGATACAGTTGAAATCAAATTGGCTGAACAGGGAGGTAAGCATGACTGAATTTCGTTCAACACTGATCACCTTGCAGGATGTAATCAATAATCATTACTTTTTTAACATTCCAATCTACCAGCGTTTGTATGTTTGGAAGCGAGAGCAGATTCATACCCTACTTGATGATATTTTTCAGGCCTACGATGAGAGTAAAAATGAGTTTTACCTAGGCGGTACTCTGGTGATAGAACGTGACTGCCAACAACGCAACGATGGTCAAACTGAATATTTATTCGACTTGATTGATGGCCAACAACGTTTTACCACCTTATGGTTAGTAAGCGTCGTTTTAGGGGAGCAGCTGACGGAGTACAGTCAGGGGCGATCTGAGCAAGGTCTGCGCCCTAGAATTGGCTTCGCCATCCGCCCGCAAGTCACCGATTTTTTTGCTCGTATTTGTCGAGATGAGAGCGCCAGTTTGCCCGAAGCACGACAGTTAGAAGACGCTTTGCAAGAAATTCGTGCGTTTATAAATAATTATCAGGAAGAGAATATCAGCTTAGATTTAGCTGCACTTTCAGTGTTCATTCGTGACAATATTCAGCTTGTTTTAACTCGTGTGCCTAAGAATACAGATCTAAATAAGTTGTTCGAGGTTATCAATAACCGTGGTATTCAGTTGCAGCATCATGAAATTTTAAAATCAAAGTTATTAGAAATATTGCCTAAGGATGATCAAAATTGTTACGGTCAACTTTGGGATGCTTGCGCGGATATGAATGGCTATGTGGAGCGACACCTTCGCGCCGTAACAAAAATTGATACCGTTACATTATTTGAAGATCAAATAGACGGCACTGAAAAGTTAGCTATAGCGTGCAATGTCATTGCAACCCTCCAGAAAAAGCAACAAACACATTCACTGCAAGAGTTAACCCTTGAAAGCATTCTTAATAGTGAAAATACCTTTACGGTGAATGATGACGCTCTAATCCGCGAGGATGAGGGTAATCAACTGCCTGATAGAGTAAACAGTATTATCAGTTTTTCTATGCTATTACAGCATGTGTTGCGAATTTATTTGCACGAACATCCTAAATTAGCTGAAATGGATATCGCGAAAGTATCTGACAAAGATTTACTGCTGATCTTTAAGGAGTATTGGTTAAAGAATAAACCTGATGCTACTCAAGTAAAGCAGTTTATTGAGTTGCTTTGGGAAACCCGTTATCAGTTCGATAAGCACGTGATCAAATGGGTATTAGTCGAAGAAGAGAAGGTTCATGCCATTCGTCGGCCGTATGTAAATCGGAGCAGTAACAAAGGCAAAGCATATTTACAACGTTATACCACTGATGCAGCCCCTGATTTTGCAGCACTACAAAGTATGCTTTATCACTCGCAGCAAATGACCACACAGTATTGGCTAACGCCTTTATTGAATTTCTTATTGAAGCATGATGAAAAGTATGCAGAACTTTACTTACAGCATTTGGATAATCACTTATTATGCAGTGAGCCAGATGCATCGTTAATCCAGCGAACTCGCCGCTTTTTGGATAATATTTGGCATACTGAAACCTTACTTAGTGCTAACGACAGCTTAAACAAAAAGTTTAAAAATGGTACTCAATATCCTCATTATTGGTTTTACAAATTGGAGTATGTACTTTATTTACAAATGAAATCAGACTCTAGGCGTAGCCGCTTAATTGATAGCTTCCGTATGACAGCTAAAAATTCAGTTGAACATATTGCACCACAACACCCTGAAAATGAAATGGATAAAGTAGAAGCCGAAGTATTGCACTGCTTTGGAAATTTGGCTTTAGTTACTCGCAGTATTAATTCTGAAATGAGCAATAAAGGTTTTGGCATTAAGCGAGCAGAATTTTTACATCGTCACCAAGGTAAGGGGGTATCGCTGAAGCTAGAACATGTATTTGAGACTGAGCAATGGCTAAAGCCTGACATACAAGTTCACCAGGATCAGATGATTCAATTATTTGATGATTATATGAAGGATGTGACGGTGCAGGTCGGCACTATAATCAGCAGGTAAATTTAATGGATCGATTATCAGGCTTCAAATGCATATAGCTTCATTCCTTGATAAAAGTTGATCGATCACTTTAGCCGCTTATCGATGATTTGATTCCCGCATTGTGGCCTTTCTCAGCGTAGTAATCTACTCCGAGTGTTTCACCTGTAGTACACTGATTTCCAAACAAAATTGAGGCAGGGGACGCTTCATCTGGTTATTCCCCTGCGTATCAGAATTAAGGCATACGCATTAATGGATAACTTTTCTCAAACAGCTGCATTTATCTGGTCAGTAGCTGATCTTCTTCGCGGTGATTTCAAGCAAAGCCAATACGGTCGTGTGATTCTGCCTTTTACTCTGTTGCGTCGTCTTGAGTGTGTATTGGAAGCAGACAAACAAGCGGTTCTGGATTAGCTGCTGTGCGGCAGATTAAATGCGTGCTTAGATGAAATGACAAGCCAATAAGCTACGGATGTACGTTACATGTAGCGGTACTTTATCCACAAAAAACTATTCTCCAAGCCTGTCCGTCCGGAGATATCCGCACGAAGATCTCTGTATACAATTAACCGAAGCAAGCACACAAAAATGCAAACGCAGTATATCTATTATATTTACGTGGCGACGCTGAATGACGAAGAAGGAATTTTCCTAGGGTATTAAACCATGGGAATTTGAATGGCATCACATTCCACGCAGCGGTAGATTACTCTCAAAAAAATATTCTTCGAGGCTGTCCGTACGGAGTGTAAATAAACGCTGTGTTTACAAATGTTTGGAAAACGTAGTTTAGTAAGTATGTACTGAAATCAGCTACAGCTTAGATAACATGCTGGGTAGAGCTTTTCCAAACTTAGGTAAACCGAGTTTACGTTTACTGTGGAATTCACAAACAATCGATTTCCATTATTTAATAGAATAATATTCAATTTAACATAATATACATTATGCGAAGTTAATATTATAAGAAATATGACGGTAATTTAGAGCTTACAGAAACAGCAAGTGCCTACTAACTAATTGCATTTAAAATCATTTAGTTCCCTAAAACCGAGCAAAACAGATCTGATAAATGATGGAGAGATCAAACGAATTGGATAAACACTGGCTAAAGGCAATCAAGCGGAAACATCAATCTTTGCTTTGTATGGGAATCACGAGGAATATCATGCGGTGGAAATTTACAGAAAGGAGTCTAGAATCAAGTCTTCTAATCAGGGAGATATTGAAATGGGTATTCAGGACAGAGAGTGGTATCAGGAAGCGCAAAAGAACAAACATAGGAAGCAAAACAGTAATCAATGGAGTACCACCAACCATAATAATAATAACCCATTTAACAAAACTACCCTTTTGTATCTTTCATTGTCCATAAACGTGATGCTTGGCTTTGCACTTTACTACATAGTTTAAATAATAAGGCTCAATTATGAGCCTTATTAATAATGTTTGTCCGCTTCAGTATGCGAGCCAGAGCCGCTAAGAATAAAGTTTTGCGTGCTGTGTATCACTGAGCAGCACGTACGGCACGGTTTTAATAGCGGCTAATTTCGCTGTGAATCACTTCTTATAAGACGCTGCTAAATGATCGATTGGTTTTGTGGCTGCTGATTCGTGTCGCTCCACTCGCGTGGTATGCAGGTATTGTGATGTGGTGTCGATACTGTCATGGCCGGCATCTGCCTGGACGTGCGATAACGGTCGTCCGTTGATATTGATGTCATGTGAGATTCCGGTGTGACGTATGCTGTGCGGTGTCATTTGTCGCATTTCAAGTGCGTCTTGCTCAAACCCTTCATTGTGTGCCGCGTTGGCTGCCAGGTTAACAACAGCGCTGATTTGTTCGCGTAACTGGCGTATCCCTAAGTTGGCATTTAATAAACCGGTATCGCGGCCACGTCCTGCAGCACGGTGGCGAATAAATAATGGTGTATTTTCATTGGGTGCCGGCAATAAGCTTAAGCCAAGAAATCGCCGATAGCGTTGCAGTGCTTTTAGTAATTGATTTGATACGGCTACGGTTCGCTTTTTACCGCCTTTGCTGCGCGGTATATGAAACCCCCAGACCGCTGTTTTTGAATCACGCCTGAATTGCCCCATGACAGGTGAAAACCCTGGGCGTGCAGCTGCTTCTGAAATACGCAGATAGCAGCTGTACATTAAGCTCATCAAAAATAGCGTACGCTCATGTATTTCTGGTTCAGATTCGGCTAGTTTCAGCGATGTTGATATAACATATGACCACTGCAATTCGGTAAATGAACGAACTTCTTCATCATCTTCTTTCATCACTAAATTCTGTGAACCTGACTTGAAACGTCCATTTTTCATCAGCATCATTGCGGGGTTTCGCTCGGTGTATTCCTCATTAATCAGGTAACTGAAAAACGATGAGAGTATTGCCAGCTTTGTCTTTAGGGCCTTATCTGTGATTTTATAGGGCTGTTCGACTCCCTCCTGTTTTTTGCCTAAAAACTGACGCCAGTCAGGATTAGGCACACGTTCCTCAATATCTTTATCCATTACAAACTGCGCTACATTACGATAAGCAATTAAGTGTGTCGGCGGTTTCGTGCAGTAATCGATATATCGCAATAAGATGCGCCGCGTGATGTCAGCAACGGATACGCCTTCTTCAATAAAGCTCCAATAAAGAAAGGTGGTTAATTCGCTTCGATAAGTTTTGTAGTTATTCTCGCTATGTCGTTGTTCTAGCAGCCAATCTACCGCGTGTTCATAGAGTAAAGCGGCATCATTAACCTGATGTATTGTGACGTTAGCAATGAATTGATTAACGGTTGGATTGCCATCTTCCAGATGCTTAATGGAATCAAATAAAGGCAGTGCCGGAGGTAAGGTTTGCATCAATGTTACACCCGAATAATTTAAACTAGTATAACAAAAACAATACTTTATATGCGAATGCCGATAAATAGCATTATCGGCATCACAAGATGATATTAGCTGTTCTATTTGCCATTAAGTATGTCGCTAACGTGATCCACACATTCGCCGCAACGAGGCTGTAAACCATGAACAGCAAAGATTTCACGATATTCAGTTTCTCCGAAATTAATAGATTCTTGTATATCGTTTATAAATAAGTCATTACAGGTACATACTAATGTTGGGTCTTTCTCTTTACGATCGGCGTTCATGAGACTTTCCGGATAAACCTGGTTAAAAATGTATCTTATAAGTATTTTTTATTATCTGCAGTGAATTCGATGCAATTACATTGGTTTCAAATTCATACTCATTCTTATCGCTCAATGACTTTGGTCACTTTAATTAGTCTGTTTTTGTACATTGGGTATGGTAGGCCCACAGAGGTACTTACAAACAAGTTGCTCCAACACACCCGCTTTTTCTAATCGTAAAATACTTGCATTCATGTCGTTAACTATTTCTTTTTCTAAGATATTTACACGAAAAGATACCGCATTAGAGGCATATGGCAGAGAGATTTCATAATTCAGATTGTGCTTGCGCTGATAATATAGTGCCACCTCCTCTTTCATTAAACCTATGTTATTCCAGCCCCGGTGAACGCGTTGTGCAATTTGCCATTCATTGGTGAAGTCTTCACGGATAAGGTTATCAGGAACGGTATTACCACGAACGGTCGCTACATGCTGTCCTGCCAGGTCGTTGAGGATAAAGACGGGGAACGACAGTTCGGGGCGATAAATAATGACTTCATTTATCACATTAAATGGGCGAGTGAAGATTGATACTTTTTTTAGTTCTGGCCTATCTTCAATGTTATCTTTAACGCCCATCTCTATATCAATCTCACCCATTTCAAAATGCCGTCTTAAGCGCGCTTGCGATAACGGCACAAACACTAAAGACCGATGCAGGTCGGCAGCCACTAAGCGCAGAGTGTCTGGATATATACCTTGATACTCCCCTGCTTCATCTAGCCAAAAAAAAGGAATTTGCCCTAGGGTAGGAATACCGACCCGCAATGAGTCAGCTAAGCTAACATTAGTGAATAACAGTAAGGCTAGCGTAAAAAAAGATGATTCTAGTCGTCTCAACATGGCACATAAGGACATATTTTTTGAAATCTCTATGGTAGTCTTAAAAAGATACTATCCTAGTAAATCAAAATAAAAGACTCTTTTCATGCCAGCATCATTTATATGTCTGTGATAACTGCGAGTGCCAAGCTTTTAGAGCCTGTTTTTCAGTTGGCCCAACATTATCGGATGGAGCCAGCCATGGTGCTGAGCTGTGCTCAATTATCATCCGAGGAGTTTGCCAAGCCCGGCGCACGTTTCCCCGCTGCTTATTTTAGTCATGTATTACAAGCACTGGTGCATGCATCGAATAACCCTCGGATTGCATTAAACCTTGGCGAAGCAACCCAACCCCGGTTACTCGGTTCTATCGGCTTTATTATGTCTACGGCGCCTACGTTAGATAAAGCCTATCAGACACTGGTCGATTATTTCCCGCTGCTTTTCGAAGGCGCCGTGTTACAGATGGAGCAAACGGTTGAAGGTACGCTACTAACTATTGAGATGAACCAACCCGATCTGCAAACGATCGAATATTTTCTTGCATGTCTGGTAAATTGGCCCCGATGGCTAACCGGCCAACAAGTCCCTGTCAGCTTTGTCCATCTGACATTTCCTGAACCGGAAGACATCCAACCCTATCAGCGTTTTTTTGCTGCTGAGGTTGAATTTGATGCACCCTCTAATCAAATATTATTACATAGCCAATATCTGACGCACAGTTGCTTAGATGCCAATGCTGAAATGCATCAGTTGCATCGCGAATTTGCTGATTCTTTACTCAGTAAATCCAATCAACAGAGCGCCTTGGTTGCACAAACCCGTCACTTAATACGCCAGCAACTTAATGAAGGTGGTGGTTCTGTACGCCGTGATCAGGTAGCCGCCAGCGTTGGGCTAAGTTTGCGGACACTGCAGCGAAAATTAGGTGCACTGGGAACCAGCTTTCAGGATATTTATGATCTGACTCGCCGTGAAGTTAGCTTACAGCATATCCAGCGAGGGCAACTCAGCTTTGGTGAGATTGCTTTTCAGCTGGGGTTTTCTAATCAATCGGCTTTTCAAAAAGCGTTTAAACGCTGGATGGGCGTTCCTCCCAGCACATATCGTCAGCAAATTAGCCCGGTGGTTTTTGCTGATACGGTAACGCTCCCCGCTCAAAAGCCAAGTGCTAAAGCCTGGCTGGAAAAAGATAACATTGAAGAACAGATAGATGCGCGAATTACGTCCTTAGGCGGTTCTACCTTAGAGTTGCTCAAATGCGCATCCTTGTTAGGCGACAGGTTTGATCTGATTGAACTCGCAAAAGTAACAAGCAATCCGGCAGCACGCGTAGCTATCCACCTTTGGCCTGTTGAGCAGGCCGGACTCATTGAGCCTGAACTACAGATAGCACCCGAGACAGCACTAGAGACAACCAAGGAAAATACCAGCAGCGATGACCTGGCCAGTTACGCTTTTACACATAAGGCTATTCGCAATGTACTGCATGAGCGAATGACGGATTCTGTCATCATGCAATGGCATTTGCTCATTGGTCAGGCAAAGTTCACCTCTCTATCATCTCCGCCTTTTTCTCTTGAGCAGTTAAGGCCTGTCCTTTTTCATTTAAATAAAGGTGCATTTTCAAGCGGGCAGTTATCGGATAGCTATCTTATACCAACAGATTTACAAGCATTAAATATAATGGCTGCCGATCTTGCTGAGCAGCACCTGGATTATCAAAGCGCAGATGCATTCCTTGGATTTGCGCAACGCCAGTCAGCCGTGAATGATGAAAATCACAAAACTAAACTGTTGCTGCAACGTATTCGTGTGTCGTTATTGGCTGGTAATATAGAAGTAGCAACACAGTGTTTACAGCAGCTTCCTGCCCAGATGTCGATTGAAGAGCAGATAAGTGCGGCATTGATGCAGGCTCAGATATACCAGCACCAGGGTTTACATGCACAGTCATTAATTTATTTACTGAACAATCTGGCAACACTGGATTCTCCCCTGCCTGATAATGAGACTGAACAATTATCGCTTCTGTTGATACAGCTGTCAGATATCAATGTTCAATTTAACGCTCTGCCCATAAAAGACATGAATGAAATCTGCGATCAGAAGCAACTGCTCAGATTACATTTATTAGAGCAGATCAGTTTAGTCGCACGCCAACAAAGCAACCCTTTATTGGCAGCGTGTGCTATCGGTCGAATGACCATATTGAGTCTTGAACATGGTCGTAGCTCTTTAACCGCCTTTGCTTTTGTTAGTTATGCGTGGGTGGCTAGTTGGTTTTGTGCGGATTATGCATTGGCACAAAGGCTTGCTGCGCAAGGGATGATACTGGCTCACGAGTACGGAGCACTAGCTGCTCCGCAAAATCACGAAAGCCTTATCCAACAGCATGAGGCGGCCATCAGTGCTGTATTGCGGCATAGCAGTCAGGTTCTACATTGGTTCTCCCCTGTTGAGAACGCTATTTCACAATTGCAGCATGTTGACCAGGTTGCCACTGAGCAAAGCCAGTGGTTAATTCAAAGTGAATGCCGATTAGTGCAGCATCAATTAATGTTTTTTTCAGCAATTCCTTTAAGTAAACAATTACACCACTGCCGAAAAGATCAACAGCAGATGATTGATCAGGCCCAACCGTTTCAGGCAACACGGTTAACTGATTCAACACTCATATTGCTTGAGTATTTGCACGAAGAAAAGCCGTTCCCAGGCTGGGTGCAATACCAGCATGGCTGGCAAGCCGTCAGCACTATCCTGGGTGCCCTGTTATTAGATAAACAGTCACTATGGCCTGAGTTATGCTCGTGGGAAGCATTATTTGAAAATGAACTTGCCGGATATTTCTGTGTAACAGAAGCGCTTTTCTGTACGGCCATGATGCGATTAATTCAGGCGCAACAACAACACGCACTGAGCCGTCGTCGCCGTATTGAAATAGAGCATATAGAATTACGTCTGGAGCTTTGGGCCAGACATTGCCCCGAAAACTTCAAGGGACAATGGCTATTACTCCAAGCAGAAAAAGCGCGCCTTGAGGAACAAGGAACCTCCTCTGAAAATAAGCCTCAGGAAAAGCCCTCTATATTATTTGAACAAGCGTTAAAGGCAACAGAGATTCATGCGTTTGGATTTCACAAAGCGCTTTGTTATGAACGTTATGCCGACTACTTACACGATCAGGGGCAATTTCGTCTTGCACGGTTTTGCCTGAATGAAGCGAGTTATCTTTATCAACAATGGGGGGCGAGCGCAAAAGTAAATCAACTGCGACAGAGCCACATTTTACTGGCAATATAACCGCCGTCTAATTAAAAAGAATAGTGAATACTCAGATATGGTTCCATGGAAAGTACTAGTTATTGATGACGAAGAAGGAATTCACGGTATCACCCGTATGGTATTTCGTGGCTATGAGTTCGAGCAACGCCCTATTGAGTTGATCAGCGCAATGAGTGGTGCTCAGGCACGAGACCTTCTTGTGCAACATCCTGATATTGCATTGGCGCTGCTCGACGTTGTTATGGAAACAGATAGCGAAGGCTTACAATTAGTCGAGTATATTCGTAATGAACTGAATAACCGTGACATCCGGATTATCTTGCGCACAGGCCATCCCGGTTATGCTCCTGAAGCACAGGTGGTTGTTAATTACGATATTAATGACTACCTGAGTAAAGCGGAGCTATCGGCGTCACGATTACTCACCTCGGTTGTGGTCGGGTTACGTTCATATCGGGATATCAGAAGCGCCCGCGTACAGCAGTTTAATGACAGCACGTCGTCGTTTCCGGATCATCAGATTGTTGCTGATCAGTTGCAACGACAGATGGCGCCGATTTTAAAACAAAGTCAGCGTTTACAACAATTTGATCTCAACCCGGTGGCACAGGACATTACCGTTAACCTGCATGCTCAACACCAGCGGTTGGATAATAGTATTGGCCTGTTAAATAATGCCGATCAGCCTTTCCTGAGCGAATTTATTGAACTGGTAGATTTGTTAAACGACGTGTTACATATTTTTTTGCCACAAAGCCGACGAGACGGCTGGCTACTGGATTACCGCCTGGACAATCGCTTACCGGCGCAATTAAAAAGCGATCTGAACCGCCTCAAACAATTATTGATCAGTGCCGTTGAGTTAGCCATTTTATCGGCCGATGGGCATGATATTAAATTAACGCTGCAACCCGCAAGGCAGTCTGGTTATCTGATGTTGAGCGTGGAGCAAGACAGCGGCCTGCCAGTCTTTACGGCAACACCCTGGTCTCACTTGCTACAACAATATTTACAGCGATTAAGTAATGAGTTACAGGGGCAATTAATAGAAAGGGATGAAAGCGGCACTATTCATTGTTTACTGCCGTTGTGATAATAAAAAGCAGCGGTGCTTGCAACACCGCTGCTTTACTACTTCTCTTTTGCCGGTATTATTGAGCGTGTGCTAACTCCTGCAATTCCCTGATGGCGACAGCGAATATTGCAAAATTTGGCTGAGGAGTACTACGAATTTCACTGAGTAAACGCTGCCAGCGTTTCATCAACGCATCACGACTTTCCAGCCACTGATTTACCAACAAGTCGCCCTCTTCCGTTTCTGCACCGGTCTTCAACACATTAACGGTAATAGCCTGCTGATGTTTAGTCAGATCTTCACGGAAACCATCCCGGGACATCGACTCCCAATGGCTGTTCGCTTCAATCTCTTTGATCTGATGATCAAACCAGTGTAGCTCCAAGCGGTCACCCAAATTAAAGTGAATCTGTGCGACCCGCTCAATTGACTGCCCGGTTTGCTCTGCTGCCTGGATAATACTCAACAGTGAATACAGGTTATCGGCCCCGGCAACAACGCTTGCCAACGCCGTTGGCACGCCTGCTGCAACCAGTTCATCATGTTTTTGCTGCCAACGGGCGCGTGGTTCACCTTTCAACAGATCTGCCATCTGATTACTGATTTGCATGCTACCCGGACGGAATTGAGCAACCGCTGCACTAACATTTATCTTGGATTTCTGCTGACGCAGGAACCAATAAGTAGCGCGACGAATCAAACGAATCAGATCCGCCATCATCTGTTGTTGCAGTGCTGAGGGTACCTGGTTATCGAGTGCTTCAATATCAGACCAAAGCTGATCAATTCCAAACACATCCCGGGCGATAACATAGGCAGCCGCAACATCCGCTAAACTGGCACCACTAATCTGACACAGGCGCTCAGTAAAGGTAATCCCCATACTGTTAACCATGCCGTTAGCCACTTGCGTTGCGATAATTTCACCACGCAGGCGGTGGTTTTCAATCTGCTGATTGAATTCTTTTACCAGACGCTGCGGGAAAGCCGTAAAAATAGCGCGGCTCAAATAAGCATCCTGGGTGATGGATGGCACATTAAGCTTCTCTTTTAACTCACCTTTGGTATAGGAAATCAATACAGAGAGTTCCGGACGAGTTAAGCCTTCGCCTGCTGCTTTACGCGTCTGCAATACCTCATCAGAAGGGATATATTCGATCTCACGATTTAGTTTACCTTCTGATTCTAAGCGATTGATAAGTAGTATATATTCATCAATAGAGCGGCGCGCATGAGTATGCGCCACGCTGATCGCCTGGGCTTGTTTATAATTGTTCTGCAATACAAGAGAGCCAACTTCATCGGTCATCTCACGTAGTAAAGCGTTACGTTGCTTAACCGTCATATCACCGTTTGCTACGACTTCGTTGAGCAATATTTTGATGTTCACTTCGTGGTCGGAACAATCAACCCCACCGGCATTATCGATAAAGTCTGTATTGGATTTACCGCCATGCATACCAAATTCGATACGGCCCTGTTGCGTAAATCCAAGATTGCCTCCTTCGCCCAGTACCTTGCAGCGTAATTGGCTACCATTGATACGCAGGCTATCATTAGCTTTGTCGCCGACATCCGCGTGTGTTTCGTGAGTCGCTTTCACGTATGTGCCTATACCACCATTCCAGATCAAATCAACAGGTGCTTTAAGCAGCGCTGTGAGCAGATCATTAGGCGATAAGCGGTCGGCACTAATATCAAAACGCGCTTTCATTTGTGGTGAAATATCAATCCACTTAGCGGCTCGGGAGAATAACCCACCGCCTTCCGAAATCAGTTCGGCGTTATAATCTTCCCAGCTTGAACGCGGCAAGGCGAACAGTCGTTGACGCTCAACAAAGCTGCTGGCGGTATCTGGCGTAGGGTCGATAAAGATATGTAAGTGGTTAAAGGCTGCACATAGCTCGATTTTATCAGACAGCAACATACCGTTACCGAATACATCACCCGCCATATCGCCTATACCGATTACGCTAAAGGCTTGTGTTTGCGTATTCAGTCCTAATTCACGGAAATGTAGTTTGACCGATTCCCATGCTCCTCGTGCGGTAATCCCCATGCCTTTATGGTCATAGCCTTGTGAGCCGCCCGATGCAAATGCATCGCCCAGCCAAAAACCACGATCCTCCGCTATTTTATTAGCGATATCCGAGAAGGTTGCTGTGCCTTTATCCGCGGCTACCACAAAGTAAGGGTCATCTTCATCGTGACGAACCACGTCAACAGGCGGTACTACTGCACCACCGACGAGGTTATCGGTAATATCCAACAACGCACTGATAAAGATCTGGTAGCTGGCGATCCCTTCTGCCATAAACGCTTCACGGTCACCGTTTGTTGGTAGTTTTTTGGCAACAAAACCGCCTTTAGCACCTACCGGTACGATGACTGAGTTTTTTACCTGCTGTGCTTTCACCAGCCCCAGTACTTCGGTACGGTAATCTTCTAAACGGTCAGACCAACGCAAACCACCGCGGGCTACTTTGCCTCCGCGCAGATGCACCCCTTCCACCCTTGCTGAGTAAACAAATACTTCAAACATCGGACGTGGTAATGGCATCGCGTTAATTTTGCGCGGGTTCAGCTTAAAGGCGAAATAATCTTTCAGCTTGCCGTGTTCATCACGTTTGAAAAAGCTGGTACGCAGAGTGGCTTTAATCAACTCAAGGAAGCGGCGTAAGATCTGATCGTCGTTGATATTCGCTACTTTATCCAACGCATCAATAATGCTGCTTTCGATACGATCAGCCAGCGCCGCTACCTTAACACTACTCTGTCGGTTAGGTTCCAGACGGGCACGGAATAACGCTACCAACAGTTTAGTGACCTGAATATGGCGCGCTAATGTACCGGCTATATAAGGCTGTGAAAATGCAGAGCGAATTTGCTTGCTGTAACGCGCGTAGGCTCGCAGCATGGATACTTCACGCCAGCTGAGGCTGGCACCAATAACAAGATGGTTAAACTCATCATTTTCGGCATAACCGCTCCAGATACTGGCAAAAGCGTTGTGGAAAACGTCTTTTACTTCATCCAGTACAACAGGCTCAGCACCTTGATAAATCAATGTGAAATCGTGTATCCAAAAGACCTTGCCGTCATTACGATTTATGGCATAAGGGTGCTCGCCAAGAACCTGCATTCCCAGGTTTTCCAGCACCGGAATCACTTCAGAGAGTATTAATGGCTGATCCGCAGTAAACAGCTTGAAGCGTAAAATATCCTGGCTTTGTTCAAGAACACGGTAAAAACTCATCGTCACACGCGTATGACTATTGAGTTCTTCGATACGCTGGATATCAGATGCTGCACTGGTGACTTTAAAGTGTTCCCGATACGCGCTGTTAAAGGCGTTACGATACTTGTTTTGGAGATGATTGCCCTTCTCTTCACCACAGGCATCCATCAATGCTGTATGTAGCTCATCACCCCAATCTTGTGAAATATTGATCACTGCGGATTCAAGTTCGGCCAGGTCTACTTCAACCGGATTATCCGGATCTAAACGCAGGACGAAATGGACTCTTGCGAGGATCGATTCACTGAAGGTCGTTGTAAATCCTACATCACTTGAACCACACGCTTTTGCCAACAGCGCCTGAACCTTCATACGTAGTGCCGTATTAAAAATATCGCGCGGAACATAGTAAAGAAAAGTAGCAAACTGGTTACAACGATCCTGGCGATATAACAATCGAATACGGCGGCGATCATGCAGGCTAAATATGCCTACAGATATTTCAAGCAATTCATCCTCAGTAGCGAGCATCAACTCATTACGCGGCAGATCATTCATGATCTGCATCAGTTCTTTACCATTGTGACTACGACTATCGAAACCAGCGCGCCTCAGTATCTTTTCTGCTTTGCGTTGCATAACAGGTATGGTGGTGATGGATTCCGAATACACAGGTGATGTATATAGTCCGTAAAAACGGCATTCCCCGATGACATTTCCCTTTGCATCAAAACGCTTAATATTCACGCGATCCATGTAGGCAGGACGATGCACGCGCGAGTATTGCGCATCTTTGGCAAACATAATCACGCTAGGCTCTAGCAATAGTGCCTGCTCTTCTTCGCTCAAATCATCAATGGCGCATTCTTTGAGTTTGTCTGGCGAATTTTTGGTTTTAAGTATGCCTAGCTCGCAACCAGGAACACGGCTAACTTTACCATCAGCGATGCTGATTTCGTCATAACCTAAAAAGGTAAAGCGGTTATTCAGCATCCAGTTAAGAAAAGCCAGTGCGTCCTGTGCCTGCTCTCCCAGATCTTGGGAAACAGGAGAAAGCGCAGATAACTCGTCTAACAAGGCATGAGCGCGAGATTGCATCTTCGAAAAGTCTGTAACAACGGTATTTACTTGATTAAGTACTTGCTGCAAAGATTTGAGAATAGCTTTTAGTTCAGCCGCATCACTGGTGCGATCGATCTCAAGATATATGAGCGCTTCCGCAGATGCGTCCTTATCAGAGGCATCACATAACTTCAGTAATTTACCATCATCTCTCCGGGTCAACATAACCTCGTTAAGGATGGTATGGATCACCAAACCACGTCGATTAAGTTCAATTCGCACGGAGTCGACCATAAACGGCATATCAGACTGCAAAATTTCAATAACAGTATGCTGTGCACGCCAGCCATGTTGTTCTAAATCAGGATTGTAGACGTGTATTTTTGGTTGTTTAGCATCAAAGTTTTGCAGGAACTGCCAGCAAGAAAGTGTTGCACCATACAAGTTATCCAACGAACGCTCACTTATCTCTTCTTTCGTCGTTGATTGATAATATTGATATGCAAAACTGGTTACAGCAGCCACGCTATCGGTAGGCAATTTCGAATTGAGTAGATCAACGAGAGGAGCCAGCAATGGATTGTTGTTGGAGGCTTGATCAGGCATAGTTATTTATTTTTTAACCCAGTTAAGATGAACGGTTTAGCTCTGTAACGCTAAGCAGTTTAGGCGTTACAGAGCTTATGATTTAGCACGTATTAATTGTTATCTTTTAGCAGGAGAACAGAGCATTTAGCCCGTTCCGCCACTCTGGCAGATACTGAACCCAGAAAAAACTCATCAATTTTAGAACGATGATGCGCCGGCATAATCACCAGATTAATTTCTTTAGCAGTAATGTAATCGACAATCGTCTCTGCAGGAGAACCTTCGTATACACGCAGTATTGGATGGACTCCCTCCGGCATCACTGTATGTGAGTAATCCTGTAATTTACCGGCTATCTTTTTTACCGCGTTAATGTGGTCTTTTTCACTAAAATAGGCCGCGACAAATGAATTAGTAAAGCCGGGAACAACGGTGAGCAAGTGTAACTCAGCTCCGTTGTCCTCTACTTCTCGCAGTGCCAGTTTCAGCGCTTCTTCTGCGAAAGCGGGTTCATTCAGATCAATGGGGACGAGTACTTTTTTAAACATTGCTCATACCTCTTATAAACCTGATAACTCACTGCGATAGCAAGTTACCAGGTGATTTATAGGACAGCTTAGCTAGCTTCTAGCTAGCATTTGCCGCATTACTTATCGCTGCTGAAGGCTTTTTACGGCGACGCTGCAATAAGACAATCAATGCAAATATGGCCATTGCGGGTATGTACATCCACTCCTTAGCAGGCTGTGCTTGTGGCACATCCACCGCCGTAATAACCTGATCAAAATCCAGTCCGGCTTTTTCTGCAGCGCTGTCAAACCCAATGGAATCAACAATCGTCTTACCGTTCTTGGTTAGCAAACCTAAGCCTGCTGACTCCAATCGTGATGCCCCATCTTCGCCCTCACCTAATTGCATACTGGCCATAAATGAGCGGTCGTCACCCACCGCATCTTCACCCTTAATCCAGAGGCGCAACTCAGTTCCAGCCACCATTGAGTCTGCCGCCTGAAGAAGCTCTGTCGGTGCAATTTGCTTATGAGGCGGTACGACTTGATCCATCCAGAAACCCGGACGGAAAAGCGAAAATGCGATTAAGATCAACACCAGTGACTCATACCAACGGTTGCGCACGATAAAGAACCCTTGCGTGGCCGCAGTAAATATCAGTATGGCGATAGTAGCTACAATAAAGACCATTATCCCTTGAAGCCACGTCACATTAATCAGCAAAAGATCCGTGTTGAAGATGAACAAGAAAGGCAGAACGGCCGTACGCATACTGTAGTTGAAGGCAACAAACCCGGTACGAATCGGATCACCACCGGACACCGCTGCCGCGGCAAACGACGCCAAACCGACCGGCGGCGTTACATCAGCCATAATACCGAAGTAAAATACGAACAGATGAACGGCAATCAATGGGACGATCAAGCCCGACTCTTGCCCGAGGGTGACCACGACCGGTGCTAATAGCGAGGACACTACAATATAGTTAGCGGTCGTGGGTAATCCCATCCCCAGAATCAGACTCAATATGGCTGTCAGAATCAGCATGAGTAACAAGTTACCCATCGAGAGAATCTCAACCAAATCAGCCAGTACAGAGCCCACACCGGTTTGCGATACTGCTCCCACAATAATACCGGCGGTGGCCGTAGCGATACCGATACCGATCATGTTACGGGCACCGACGATCAGTCCGTCAATCAGTTCGTTAGCCCCTCTTCTCAGTTGTGTGCCTATCCCCCCTTGGTGGCGAAAAAATGCCATTAACGGGCGCTGTGTCACCAGTATAAAGATCATCAGTACGGTTGCCCAAAAAGCAGAAAGCCCCGGAGACAAACGTTCAATCATCAAGCACCATACCAGTACCACTACCGGCAATAGAAAGTGCAGACCGGATTTAACCGTTGGGCCCACTTCAGGAAGCTGAATCATCGGAGAATCAGGATTCTCTTTTTTCAGATCAGGTACGGCCGCTGCATAACGCACTAAGTAGAGGTAAGTCACTGTTAATAATGCAGCAATTACCCATCCGGCATATTCACCGAAGGTAGGCTTAATCCAACCAATGCCATAGTAAACGACAGCGGCAATAACAGCCGTCACCATAAACCCGGTCAATAAACCGATCACACGCAGGTGCCAGGGCTTAATCGCGCCACGACGTGGCAGACCCTGCATATCCAGCTTGAGTGCTTCCAAATGCACAATATATACCAGTGCAATATAAGAGATCAGTGCTGGCAAAAAGGCATGGGTAATGACATCTACATAAGAGATACCCACATATTCAACCATCAAAAATGCTGCAGCACCCATGACCGGCGGCATAATCTGTCCGTTAACAGAAGACGCCACTTCAACGGCGCCTGCTTTTTCAGCGGAGAAACCAACACGTTTCATCATCGGAATGGTGAACGTACCGGTGGTGACCACATTGGCAATGGATGAGCCTGAAATCAGCCCTGTCAGGCCTGAAGCAACGACCGCCGCTTTAGCCGGACCGCCACGCATGTGACCTAATAACGAGAATGCGACCTGTATGAAATAGTTACCTGCTCCTGCTTTATCCAACAGTGCGCCAAACAAAACAAACAGGAATACAAAACCGGAAGACACGCCAAGCGCAATACCAAAAACGCCTTCAGTGGTTAGCCATTGGTGATTGACAAGCTCTTTAAGTGTAACGCCTTTATGGGCAATGATATCCGGCATATAAGGGCCGGCCAGTGAGTAGGTCAAAAATACAATCGCCACGATCATCAATGGCGGACCCAGTGTTCTGCGTGTCGCTTCGAGCAATAAGATAATCCCGGCAACAGAGACCACTAAATCCTGCGTATTGGGAAGGCCTGGGCGACTCACGAGTTGCTCATAAAACAGGAAGATATAGGAAGCACAAAAAGCAGCCACAACACTGAGTATCATATCGTTAAGTGGGACACGATGGTGTGGTGAGTGAGCAAGGGCCGGATAGGCCGTAAATGCCAGGAACGTAGCAAAACCCAAATGAATAGCGCGGACTTCGGTGTCGTTGAAAATACCAAAGCTGCCGATAAGAGGCCAATCATAAAAAGGAAGGGGTGATGCTATCCATAGTTGAAAAAGTGACCAGACGAGCGCGGTGCCTAACAGTAGTTTACCCTGCCAACCGTGCGGGATACGTGCGCCAGTATCACTGGCTGCGACCATTTCCTGGAGTTCTTTTTCATCGAGTGCTGTTTGCGTGTTTTTGTTCTGTTTGTCTGAATCCGTCATATTCATCTCCCAACACTGGAATCAGGAATAAGAAAGAAGGGATGCTACACATCCCTTCTTTGGCTAGTTGAAAATTACATCCAGCCTTGTTCTTTGTAGTAACGAACAGCGCCTTCATGCAAAGGTGCAGACAAACCGTTAGCAATCATCGCCTTAGGATCTAGGTCAGCAAACGCTGGGTGCAGCTTTTTGAAACGATCAAAATTATCGAATACAGATTTAACCACCAGGTAGACAGTATCAGCGCTAACGTTAGCCGATGTCACCATTGTAGCGGCGTTACCAAACGTTGCTACGTCTTTGTCGGTACCCTCATACATGCCGCCTTTGATGATTGCTGGCGCGTAGAAAGCATTTTCAGCGAGAAGCGTATCGATAACGCCACCGTTTACCGGGATCACTTTTGCTTCGCATGACGTGGTTGCTTCTTTGATGGCTCCGGATGGATGGCCTACAGAGTAAATCATGACATCAATTTTGTTATCACATAACGCCTGAGCCTGTTCAGATGCTTTAAGCTCTGCTGCCAGCTTGAACGTATCCTTCGTCCAGCCTTTTCTTTCCATCAGTACTTCCATCGTACCGCGAGTACCTGAACCCGGGTTTTGCAAGTTGACACGCTTACCGGGTAAGTCATCAAACGTTTCGATGCCTGAATCGGCACGGGCAACTACAGTAAAAGGCTCATTATGTACAGCAAACATGGCGCGCAAGTCTGTAAATGGTCCCTGTTCTATAAATGATTCATGGGTCGTACCTTCAAGCGCATAGTTCTGCCAGTCTGACTGTGCCAGGCCCATATCCTGCTGATTCTGACGGATTGCATTAATGTTAGCCACAGAACCACCCGTTGATGGTGCTGTACATTTAATGCCGTGCTCATCTGTACCACGGTTAACCAAACGGCAGATCGACTGACCAACAACGTAGTAAACTCCCGTCTGACCACCGGTACCGATAGTTACGTATGTTTGTTCGGCTGCCATTACGCTAAAAGAAGCGGCTAGGCCAACAGCTGATGACAGCAATGTCGTAGCAAGTTTATTTTTAAGTGACATGGTAATCCTTCTTATCGTTATATTCCCGTTTGGGAAGTGCATGAAGTAAATGCGTGAAGTACATTTCAGCCTTGTATGAACTGAGCGTTGCCTGGTAAACACCATGCAACATGACTTCTTGCTCCTCTACTTGAGGAGATATTTACACGATACGAGAAACAACACAGGCGGAAGACCGCCTTCCATGCCAATAATACCTCCTGGCGTGCCAATTTAGTAAAATTAAGCACTTAGCTAGGTTTTTCATCGGTAAAACACAGTTTGATTGTGCTTAAGTAAGGTCAAATACAGCTAAAGCTTCATTCTTATTAGTGCTTAGAAGTGATATTGCGGAACAGGCAGCTAGCATAGCTGCCCGGTATAATTTATTACCACTCGCGCCACTGCTCTGTTAAGTCTTCTTCATAATCATGGCCTGCATGTGCAATGACCAAACTGATCAGCGCACACAGATCTTCGCGCTGATGAGTTTCCAGCAGTTGATGCTGATGTTTTTCATTAAGTATATTGAGTGTTTTCACCAGTCGTTCAACCTGAGATGAAATCCAGGCAAATTCGGACTTGTGCTCACTGCCGTCAACAGCATTGATAAACGCTGTGAGGATCTGATCACACTCGTCGACATCTTTCTTTTGATAAGCCGGCTCATCGTCATCTTCGATGAAGTCGTACATCCAGTGAAGCAGATACTTCTTTTTCTCTTCTATTTCAGTGTTCATTGCTAACATCTTCCGGCGATATTGTTTGAAATGCTGAATGACAGCGATAGACTGACAAGCCCAATGAATTATATCAGTCTAAATGTTCACTCAGGTAATCTAACAGCACCCTCACTTTCGGGGACAGGTGGCGGTTATGCGGATACAGTGCCCAGACCCCTTCATCTGATGGCTGATAGTTTTCTAATAACGCAATCAACTCACCGCTTTGAATATATTCCTGCACATAGTAGTCGGGCAATTGAACAATCCCCAATCCTTTTAAGGCGGCATCTAATAAAGCCAATCCACTGTTATAGCTGAGACTGCCATGTGTTTTGATATTACGTTCCTGGCCTTTCTCCTGAAAACGCCAATATTCAAGCGTGCCCTGTAAACAATTATGATGCTCCAGCTCCGATACGAGGTGAGGTTCACCATGCGTTGATAGATACGCATGAGAAGCACAAACAAACAGACGACGTGAAGAAAGACGTTTAGCCATCATACTGGAGTCTTCTAGCTTTCCCAGACGAATAGCCATATCAAAACCGTTTTCAATCAGATCGACTTTTTGATTCGTAAACTGGCAATACACTTCAAGATCAGAATACTGGCTGACAAAACTATTAATTAATGGCGCAATTTTACTTTCACCGTAGGTCGTCGGTGCTGTTATTCTAAGCTTACCGCGCGGTGCACTTTGCAGATTACTGAGTGCACGCTCTGCATTCTCAAGACCATCTAGTACCTGGCGGCAGTGCTGATAGTAGATCTCCCCTGCTTCCGTTACTGATACCTGTCGTGTGGTACGGTAAAACAGCTTGGTTGCCAGCCGACTTTCCAACGCACTCACTTGGCGGCTCACTTGCGCAGTAGAAATACCAAGTTGCTTCGCGGCGGCGGTGAAGCTTTCTTTTTCGGCCACAGCAACGAACTCAGTGACACCTTCCCAATTAAACATGATTCAAGCTACACATTATTACCAGCTCGTAAAAGTGATTTGATAAAATGCTAGATTATAAACATCTGAGAAACAACTACACTAGGCTCATCATCATTAAATTAACAACCAGCTAAGAGAGTCGACCATGAGCGGAAATATTATTAAATCAAAAGCGGCTGTTGCCTGGGCTGCAGGCCAACCCCTCTCTATCGAAGAAGTCGATGTAATGCCTCCGCAAAAAGGAGAAGTCCGTGTACGCATACTTGCCTCGGGCGTGTGCCATACCGACGCTTTCACTCTGTCGGGCGATGACCCTGAAGGTATCTTCCCGGCAATTTTAGGTCACGAAGGTGGCGGTATCGTTGAATCAATCGGCGAAGGTGTCACTAGTGTTGCTGTCGGTGATCATGTCATTCCTCTGTACACGCCAGAGTGCGGTGAATGTAAATTCTGTAAATCCGGTAAAACCAACCTCTGCCAAAAGATCCGTGAAACACAGGGCAAAGGCTTAATGCCGGATGGCACGACCCGCTTCTCTATCAATGGCCAACCTATTTATCATTACATGGGCTGCTCTACTTTCTCTGAATACACCGTATTACCTGAAATATCGTTAGCAAAAGTTAATAAGAAAGCGCCACTGGAAGAAGTCTGCCTGCTGGGCTGTGGTGTAACCACCGGTATGGGCGCGGTCATGAATACCGCTAAGGTTCAGGAAGGCGATACGGTTGCTATTTTCGGTATTGGCGGTATCGGTTTATCGGCGGTCATTGGCGCAACCATGGCTAAAGCCAGCCGAATTATTGCGATCGATATTAATGAAAGCAAATTTGACCTGGCCCGCCAGCTTGGCGCTACCGACTGCATTAACCCGAAAAACTACGATAAGCCTATTCAGGAAGTGATTGTAGAGCTAACCGATGGCGGCGTTGATTTTTCCTTCGAATGTATCGGTAATGTTGATGTGATGCGATCTGCTTTAGAGTGCTGCCACAAAGGCTGGGGTGAATCGGTCATTATTGGTGTTGCCGGTGCAGGACAAGAGATCTCGACCCGTCCTTTCCAGCTCGTTACCGGGCGAGTCTGGCGTGGTAGTGCCTTTGGTGGTGTTAAAGGCCGTACAGAATTACCTGAATACGTTGAGCGCTATTTAAAAGGCGAATTCAAGCTGGATCATTTCATCACTCATACGATGGGGCTTGAAGGCATCAACGACGCGTTTGATCTGATGCACGAAGGTAAAAGTATTCGTACTGTGATTCACTTCGATAAATAACCGAGCTAATGCAGCGGCCTTTTTGTAACGGATAACTCTACATTATCCAGGTGCACGAAAAGGCCCTACGGAGTGCTGTATGACAATAGAAAACATAAGCCGTAATAAAAGCTTTGGCGGCTGGCATAAGCAATATAACCACCACTCAACACGCTTAAACTGCCAGATGCGCTTTGCTATCTACTTACCTCCTCAGACACTGACGGGCGCTAAAGTACCTGTGCTGTACTGGCTGTCAGGTCTAACCTGCAGCGATGAAAATTTTATGCAAAAAGCCGCTGCTCAGCGTATTGCTGCTGAATTGGGCATTGCCATTGTGGCGCCGGATACCAGCCCACGTGGTGACGATGTCGCTGATGATGATAGTTATGACCTGGGCAAAGGTGCTGGCTTTTATGTCAATGCCACACAAGTGCCATGGAAAAGCCACTATCAAATGTACGACTATGTCGTGTCGGAACTGCCTGACCTCATCGAAAAGACCTTTCCGGTGACTCAGCAGCGCGCGATTGCCGGACACTCCATGGGAGGACATGGCGCTCTGACGATTGCCATGCGCAACCCGGAACGATACTGCTCCGTCTCTGCATTTAGCCCCATCAGCAATCCGATGAACTGTCCGTGGGGAGAGAAAGCTTTCTCTGCTTATTTAGGCAAAGATAAAGAAGCATGGCGTCAACACGATTCCAGCGAGCTGATGCGCTCGGCAACACAGCATGTACCTGCGTTAGTTGACCAGGGTGAAGCCGATGATTTTTTGGCTACGCAGCTTAAACCTGAAGCATTGCTGGCGGCAAGCCAGGCAAGTAACTACCCGTTACAACTGCGCCACCATGAAGGCTATGACCACAGCTACTACTTTATCGCCAGCTTTATTGAGGAGCATCTGCGTTTTCACAGTGAATATTTGAAAGCCAGATAAACAGTAAGCATTATGCCTGCACTCAACAACCTACTGGATAAATGGGTGCAGGCTGGTTTTCTGGATATTTGCCAGCAGCCTTTTAAATCATTATTCCGTAAAGCTATCAAAATATTTTCTTTTATAACTAAAACTCTATCGCTCATAGTAAATCAATATTAGCCCTGTACCACTGACTCCGTATAATGCTGCCATTCATAGCGGTGTTGCCTGCTCAAAACTGACTACACCCTGTATTTAACCTCCATTTCACAAGAATGATAGGTTTTTTTTCTGATTGTTTACCTACACTCTATTTACATTCCGGGAGCCTAAGATGAGAGCTAATCCGCTCGCTCTACTACCTCTATTGTTATTTCTGACCTTGTTTATCGGCAGCGGTGTTTACTACCAATCAGTGAATGCTGAATACGCTTTTTATCAGATCTCTGCACCGGTAGCGATCTTGCCTGCAATTGTTCTGGGATTACTGCTGAGTAGCGGTGATCTGAACAAACGTCTGGAAACCTTTATCAAGGGTGTAGGTGACAACACCATCATCACGATGTGTCTTATCTATCTGCTGGCCGGCGCTTTTGCCAGCGTTGCCAAAGCCGTTGGCGGCGTCGACGCTACCGTGAATTTCGGTCTGAGCATTATTCCATCAGAATTGGTACTGCCGGGTCTGTTCGTTATTACTGCCTTTATTGCCACCGCTATGGGCACCTCGATGGGAACCATCGCGGCGATGGCACCTATCGCCGTTGGGCTCACCGAAGTCAGCGACCTGTCTCTGCCCCTTTGTATCGGTGCGGTCGTCGGTGGTGCGATGTTCGGTGATAACTTGTCGATTATCTCTGATACGACCATCGCCGCGACCCGCTCTCAGGGCTGCGATATGCGCGACAAGTTCCGTATGAACGTTAAGATCGCCGTTCCTGCTGCTCTCGTTACCCTTGTCTGGTTATACCTGCAGGGAGTGAATGCAAGCATTCCCCAAGCGGCAGATTATGAATTGATCAAAGTGCTACCCTACCTCGCTGTACTGGCGCTGGCATTATCCGGTATGAATGTTTTGCTGGTACTGTTCAGCGGTATCGTGCTGGCGGGCGTAATCGGCCTGGCTACTCTGCCTGATTATGCCATCGCACAGTTCTCCAAAGATATCTATGCGGGCTATACCGGCATGCAGGAGATCATGATTCTATCGATGCTCATCGGCGGGCTGGGTGCGCTGATGAAAGCACAGGGCGGATTAGAATTCCTTGCTCAGCAGATTGAACGTTTAACCACGAAAGGCCAGAACAACGCCCCCAGTACGCGTGCGGGCGAAGCTGCCATCAGCGCCGCCGTGGCACTGACTAACGTCTGCACCGCCAATAACACTGTCTCCATCATTATTTGCGGCAGCCTGGCCAAAGATATCGCCCAGCGCCAAAACGTTGATCCCCGCCGTAGCGCGTGTCTGTTAGATATCTTCTCCTGTGTTGTACAGGGGCTGCTACCCTATGGTGCTCAGGTATTACTCGCCGGATCCATCGCCGGACTATCGCCATTGCTGATAATCGCTAATATTCACTACAGCTGGTTGTTGGGGCTGGTTGCACTAGGGACTATTATTTTCAGAGCAAAATCTTCAGATCAGGAAGACCGCACGCTGGACGCGCTGAAATAACAGGATAACGCTTTAACAAAAGGAGGTTAAGAGTTCAGGTCCCTAAAGGCGTTGAGTTTAGACACTAACGCTGTTGATATATTGGAACCAACAGAAACACAACGACAGTTGAATATCAGGGAACTGGAAGTAGAACATGTCATCGTTGAAGTCGAAGAAATGCTTCCTGTTGGTTGTATTCCTCCTGACGATTTACCTTCACTGGGTGATTATAGAATATGCCTCACTGGGTTACCGGCTATAGCGGCCCAAATAGATAGCAGATCCTGTTTGGTTGCACAATTACCTCGGATCTAATTGGCAACCAAGGTCCCAAACATCGCTGTTGGCTGCGAAGTATTTACGTTGCTGACACAGCTAAGGGTAGCCTAAATCTATCCATAGATTTACTCGATTGTTAATGCGGTTACAATGGCACAATAATAACAGGGACTTTGCTTTCCTGTAATACTCGCTGCGCCGTTGAGCCCAAGAAGAGTTTCTTTAGGCTAGAGTGAGTGCGCGTTCCCATAACAATCATATCGACACCAAGGCGCTCCGCCTCTTCAATAATTACTTCTTCAGGTCGCCCCTGCATTACCAAAGCTTCCGGATAACCTTGCGGATATTCAAATCCATCAGGCAGCTCCTGTTGGCAAAAAATTTCAATGCGATGCTCAATTTTTTTCTTCAATGATGTAAGGCCATCCTCATTAATTTTTTTCAGCGCTCCCTCTGATAAATGCTGAGCCATCATCTCCTCAGTCGTCTTCCCTATTGGCTCAAGAACGTTGAGGAAGGTGATATGAGCCTTATTATCAAACGCCAGCTTTGCAGCCAACCTAAACACTTCACGTGAGTTTTTGCCAAGATCTGAAGCGTACAAAATATGATTTATTTCGGGTAACATCGTACTAAACTCCATTGTAATTATTATTTACTTCATTTATAAAGCGCAGTATTTTGTGAATATATAAGTCTATATACATCGTCTAATTTCAAATAATAAACGTACTTTATCGAGAACAAAGACCGATTAGCGAAAACTAATCGGCCAAACTAGTCGTTTAAAAAAGTAAACGTTAAATCCTGATTTAATTCAGAATTCCGATTTCACGATAATATTTTTCAGCACCGGGGTGTAATGGCATATTAAGATCATCAAACACTGTTTTCAAACTGATATTACGTAACCAAGGTGATGTCTCGTATTGCTCTTCCAGATTTTCCCAGAAAGTTTTCGTCATTCGATAAATCATCTCATCTGGAACATCTTTATGTGTTCCGATACCAACGGTCACACCCAAAGTATATACATCTTCCGTATTCAATTGGTTTTCACCATAAGTACCGACTTTAAGTTTGTAGAACTGATAACCGGGTCTATTGATAAGATTTTTAACTTCTTCATTATTCGCAATATCTTCTTCCGGAATACCAATAAACCGTATCTTATTAGTCAGAGCTATCTGGCTTATGACGGGGCTAGGTGCATTTGTTGGATTAAAGTAAACATCAAGATTTCCGTCCTGAAAAGCCTGCGCCGCGGAATCCCATCCTAGTTTAACCGATGTATAATCTTCACCGGGTTCGTACCCAGTGACTGCTTGTATCATTTTTTCTACAGTACGACGAGAAGCGCCACCCGGTGGGCCCGCAAATACTCGTTTCCCTTTAATACCTTCAAGGCTTGTTATACCCGAACTTTCATAAACTGTTCCATGGTAGAAGCCCATTGGAAAATTGAGAACGGCACGTAGATTTTCGGATAAACTCTTCGCATCTTTTATTTTTTTATACATCGCTTCCTGATTTTTCATCAAATGCACGATGATTGGTGAGGACATATAAAAATCTGTTTTTCCTTTGGCTGTGTCTAACTGGTGTTTAGTCGCAGCTCCGGTGGCATTTACAACAATCGAATACTCAGGAATGTTCTTATTTATGGTAGTCGCAAAAGTTGTCATCACCATATAAGGACTAGTGCCTGGGCCTAGCGTTGACATACGAAAGGTTTCGGCCACAGATGCTTGTATTGCACTACACGACAACAGCAAACCAAGAAAACCTGACAGCATTGCTCGTCTTTTATTAATCATTAAAAACTTCATTAAGTACTCCTTTTTATTTTATTTTATTTTACTTACAACAAAAGAACTCTTTTTCATATTCCTTAAACACAAAAATATAACCAAAGCAACCGCCGCTGATTGCGCCATGATAAAGGGAGAAATTGCAGCAAACCCCGTAGCAAGATATAACCAGCGAATGGCTTCTTTAGTGCTGAAACAAGCTGAGATAAGATATATAGCCGATACAGTGGTAACTAACGCTATAACCAGAGAACCGATACTAAAACTATCAGTTATTAGCAATAGTGATGGTTGATAGACAAAGGCAAACGGTATGAGGAATCCAATGATAGCTAACCGAAGAGAAGTAATACTCACTTTAATAGGATTTGCCTGAGCAATAGGCGCCGCTGCAAACGCAGCCAACGCTACCGGTGGCGTTACGGATGAAAGTACCGCGTAATAAACAACAAAAAGGTGCGCAGCGATAGTATCAACGCCTAGCGCTTCCACTGCAGGCCCCATGACCAGGATAATAATTAAATAAGCTGGCACAGTAGGCATCCCCATACCGAGCACTAAACAGCCTAAGGCCATCATGATTAACGAAATGAACAGACTACCTTCCCCTACGATCTGAATCGCTTCAGCAAAGCGCAGCCCGAGTCCTGTGTTATTCATTACAGCAATGATAATCCCGACAGCAGCAACCGCCACGGTGATGGTCGAAGCAGACTTGGCGCCGTTTACCACCATCTGCCATAAACGATTCGGCTCTCGCAGTAGCTGTGGTTCAATTATCAATCCAAGTACCGAAGCAGCGATAACCGCCCAAAAACCCGCCAAGGCCGGACTGCTACCATTAATCATCAGCACTACAATCAAACCTAAAGGAATCACAAACGGCAGACACTTTAGTTTCTCTTGTGTCGTCAGTGGTATCGTGGCTTCATCTTTCTTTGAGCTCATACCCAAGCGGTTTGCCTCACAAGAGATAAAAGCGAATAGGCTAGCGTAATAGAAAAACGCTGGGATTAGCGCAGCTAAACAGATATTAAGATAGGAAATCCCTGTAACATCAGCCATGATGAAGGCCACTGCGCCCATAATAGGAGGCATTAGCTGCCCGCCACTGGAAGCAACCGCTTCAACAGCGCCCGCAAAACTGGCAGAGAAGCCACGTTTCTTGATCATCGGAATAGTAATAACCCCAGTTCCTACAACATTGGCAACCGCACTTCCGGAAATTGTGCCAAACAAGCCACTTGCTAGTACCGCAGCATGGGCATCACCACCGGCAAAGCGGCGCGTCAGGCCAAATGCCAGTTTTAACAGCACATCACCTACACCCAATGCTTCTAGTAATGCACCAAATAAAATAAAAATCAGAATCGTCGAGGTAACAACGGCGATCGGCCTGCCAAATACCCCATCGAAGCTATACCAAACAGTGATCAATAGCTCATTGATATCGATACCTGTATGCCCGACCGCACTCGGTAAAAAATTGCCATAAAGTGCATAAGCAAACACAACCGCACAGACGATAACTAGTGGTGTCCCAACAACCCTGCGAACTAACTCCGCAAGCGCCGTTAAACCGATCAATGCATAGATAATGTCTATGTTTTCCAGTTCGTACAGCCCGCTCTCTAGCTCCTCTGCCACCCAGAAGTAGCGGTAAGTCGCTGCTGCGATGCCGGCGATTAATATTAAATCAAAGAGGCGTCCATACCAGGATCGCTGACTCGCAATACACTTGGCATAGAGAAGAATGACGGATGCAAGACAAAAGGTACCTACACGTATAAGGGTATCATCATAGATACCCCATCCTGCGGTATAAACTACAGAACTTACCATGACAATAAAAAGTGGAGCCGCTATCCATTTGCCAACCCCTCCTTTTATATCGAAAAAATTTCTAGAAAACATAGTTCTACCCTGTTTTATTATTCTTAGAAGTCATAAATTACTTAGTCATTAATAGCGCTTACCACAACCCAAACAGGTAGCCCCTGGAGTGGGCTTTCCCAGTTTGTTGCGCAACCGTTTCATTACTTACGGTGGTTCGGATTTTCCGGTGACGATACCAATCGTAGAGCGCTGCTTCCATTTCTACGCAGACGTCTCTATGACTCTCTTTTTCCGCTAAATCGATCTGCTCCTGAGGATCATTTTTCAGGTCGAATAATTGCGGACGAAAGTGTTCATAATGGATATATTTCCAACGCTCATCTGTGATCATGACTGCACGTGTCTGATCTGGAGCTAACGCCAATTCATTGCGCGCTTCGCGCCACGCATAATCAGCCTCACTAATCGCATAGCGGCGCCACTTAGTCTTGTCTGACTGGCCGTTAATCACAGGTATTAACGAACGCCCTTCCAAGATGTGCGAACAGGGTTCGGCACCAGAAATATCAAGAAAGGTCGGTAGCAGATCTATAGCTTCAATCAGGCGATCATCATTCACCCCGCGAGTGCTCTCAGCAGTGCTTCTAGGGTCGTGGATAATCATCGGAATACGCGCACTAGCTTCATGGAAGAGCTCTTTTTCACCCAACCAATGATCGCCCAGATAGTCACCGTGATCTGCTGTAAAGACCACTACAGTGTTGTCGTATTCTCCAATTTCTTTAAGGTAATCAAATAAGCGCTTCAGATGGGTATCCAACTGAGTTATTAGTCCCATGTAAACTGGGATAACGTTTTCGCGCACTTCCTGACGGGAAAAATTAACGGATTCATGATGGGTCATGAATGCTTCAATCACCGGATGTAAATTATCTTTTTCTGCTGTTGTAGCGTTACAAGCCAGCACATCATCAGCGGAGTACATATTGTGGTAGGGTGCCGGAGCTATATAAGGCCAATGAGGTTTAATGTAACTCAGGTGCAAACACCAGGGCTCATCCTTGGTCTCACGAATAAAGTCTATCGCGCGGTTAGTCGTGTAAGCCGTTTCAGAGTGCTCCTCTTTTACACGCGCAGATAAATGACTGTTTCGCATATACCAGCCACTTTGCACATCGCCGTTCTCATCCTGTCCTGAATTAGCATATTCATGCCATGGATTATCTCCCAGATAACCCTGCTCTCGTAAATAGCAATTATAAGCGAGATCCGGTGACACGCTCTGGTCGGGGTGAAGTCCGTCATCACGTTCGAACGGCTCAAATCCACATTGGCTGACCAATACTCCCCGAGAGGACTCGGGATCTATACCAAGACGCGCCATACCTTCGGCATCTTTCTTCATATGGGTTTTACCTACAAGTCCAACACGATAGCCCTGTGGACGAAGATAATCCCCGATGGTTTTTTCCGACAATTTTAAAGGTACATTATTGTAGGTTGCGCCATGAGAGCTGGCGTAACGGCCGGTATAAAACGACATTCGAGAAGGCCCGCAAACGGGCGCTTGCGTATAAGCACGAGTAAAATTAATACCCTTTGTTGCAAGCTCATCAATGGTTGGGGTTTTTATTGTCGGATGACCGTTACAGCCTAAATAATCAGCTCTTAGTTGATCCGCCATGATAAAAAGAATATTGGGTTTGCTTGGCATAATATAAAAACACCTTTCTTATTAGGTTACAGATCTTCCAGCCAGCGCATTCGGTTTTATTAACAGGCATGTCAAACTAAGCGAAGGACTGAAATATAATCAGACTATATATAAACTTGATATAAGCAGAACTTTGCATTTCACTCAGTGAAACGGAGGCAGTAGCATTTGACGCAGAGAGTTAAGGATCTAGATTTTTTTCATTAGCTTGGCTAGCTGGACAGCACCGGCGCGCAGGCTAGGGTATAAATGATTGACAATTTCATCTTGACCTACAGCTCCCTGTGGCCAGGCAACTGATAATGTCGCTGTTACATTTTCTTGATCAAACACGGGAACAGCAATCGCCTCAATGTATTGTCCACTATTAGAAACAGTACCAAAGAAGGCAGGCTCTCGCTGCCCATAGCCCTGGTCTTTAGTTTGTTGCAATAACTTGTTCAACCAAATCTGATCATGAGCTAACTTCCCTTCTTTACCTCCAGCAGATTTAAGACCTGAAATTATCTCTTGCATCTCGTCGCTTGGACAAAAAGCAAGATAAGCTCGACCAATGCCCGAATAAAGAAAGGGAGGGCGTACCCCTAAAACCTCTCTGTTAAGGCTAAAGGCAGCTAGAGGTCGGGTAGTTTCTATAATTTTCATCGCCAGGCCATCTCGCTTAGAGATATCTACAGGCCAAGGAATCTCGCCCTGTAACTTTTGTATAATTGGCGTAGCCAGCTCCACTATAGAATCTGAAGAATCGATATTGCTGGTAATCGTCTGCAGGGTATACGACAGCCGATACTTCGAATCACCTAATGCTCTATATACCCAACCAGACTCCTGCAAGGTTTTTAGAATCCGCAACAAAGTTGCTTTATTGATAGAGGTTTGGTGATGTAGGTTTGCCAACGTAGTAGGCGATTTAACCCGTAGCACATCCAGTACCAACATAGCCCGAGATACAGCATCAATTGACTTGACCATATGTTTGCATCTCCTTTTTGCCGCAGTGAGTTCAATCAGCGTCAGTAGTAGGTACTTTATCTATAAACCTAATGGAGCAACTTCAATAATTGCCTAATTAGATCATAATGTTCACCATGCAGCGAATAAGCCGCATAGGCTCTCATTTCAATTAACGGAGCATCTGTTACAGGATAAAGCCTTCCCTCTTTAATCAAAGAGACAACCACTGCTTCCGGCAGGTAAGCAGCCCCTCCGCAACTGAGCATCAATTCCAAGGCAATTCGACCACTGTTTACTCGAACGGGTGCCAGTGGGCGTTGTGGAAATAACTTTTCGTGTTGCCGGTTAAAAGCCGTTCCCCATTCCACTCTTACGTATCCTTTTGCAACGGCTTCATCCGGCAACTGATTGCCACAACTGGATACCAGCTGGAGTTTTACACTTTTTACTTCTTCCACTCTAAAGTCAGCCAGCTTTGGTTGTTCATACATGAACCCAATATCAATTAGGCCACGATCAAGCTTCTCAACAACCCGTAATGGTGTACTTTCTTCAGCCCTTAGCCCCACATTTGGCATCTGACTGTAAATATTACTCAGCCATTCTTGAAGAAAAATATCCCACAAGCTTGATACACCAGCAATAACCAGACGCTTATTCAGGCTTGCATTTAAGGCAATATCTTCGTATGCCCGCTCCCATGCATCAATAATAAATCGAGCATGGCGTTCCATACGCTCACCCTCAGGTGTTAGGCCTATTTCGTGATGGCTACGAATAAACAACGACAGCCCTAACTGCTGCTCCATCTGTTTGATGCGAGCACTCACTGTAGATGGCGCGACACATAGGTTATCAGACGCCTTGCCAAAATTTCGGGTGCGCGTAACTTCAAGAAAAGTTTTAAGCAGTAAAGTATCCATAATCAATCTTCAGCTTTTTTGTTCATTATAGCCAGTATTTTTCGCTTTTCAGCACACCGGATATTTATTAGTGTTTGCCTCTGCCATGTGGGTGTTCCAATCACGCCTGTAATCGTCAGCTTATAAGTCAAACAATTTAAACCGCCGGTTTTAAAGCAAACGGGCACTTTAGAGAATTACAATGAACCGATGGATACTGCAGCTGCTACCGTTTCTTGTTTGGGGACGACAATTAAAAATACAGAACATTATTGATGATTTGATGGCCGGTATAACCGGTGCAGTTATCGTCCTACCACAGGGAGTCGCCTATGCGTTTATTGCGGGCCTTCCTCCAGAATACGGACTGTATACCGCAATTATAACCCCTGTTACTGCAGCACTTTTCGGCTCCTCCTTCCACCTGATCTCAGGCCCAACCGCGGCTATCTCTATCGTAGTGATGAGCGTCGCAAGTGGTATAGGAGATCTAAATCTGAGTCAGTATATTGCCGCCGTGTTGACCATCACCCTGCTTGCAGGTCTTATACAACTAGCTCTGGGGCTGCTTAGAATGGGCGCAGTGGTTAACTTTATTTCCCATACAGTAGTGATCGGTTTTACCGCAGGCGCCGCGGTTCTGATTTCCGCCAGCCAACTCAAACACTTATTCGGTGTTACTGTACCCAATGGCCTTTCTTTTACGGAAGGCATGAACCAGTTAATCGGTCAACTTGGAGACACCAACCTATATTCCGTGTCTATCGGCATCCTGACGCTGGTTTCAGCCCTGATTGTCCGAAAGATCAACAAAAAACTACCGCACCTGTTAATCGGTATGTTGATAGGTAGCGTTAGCTGCCTTGTATTGGACGGTGCCAACAATGGCGTATCTCTGGTCGGAGCATTGCCTGGCACGCTGCCTCCGTTTTCAGTGCCTGACCTGTCGGTGGATACCGTTCAATCACTTGTCTCGGGCGCTTTCGCGGTCGCTCTCTTAGGTTTGATCGAAGCCGTTTCCATCGCCCGAGCTATCGCCATACGCTCACACCAACAGATCAATGGCAATCAGGAATTTATTGGCCAGGGGCTTTCCAACATTGTAGGCAGTTTCCTATCCTGTTACCCCGGCTCAGGATCATTCACCCGCTCGGGGGCAAATTATGACGCTGGTGCCAAAACGCCAATGGCCGCTATCTTTGCAGCGGGTATCTTGGCTCTGATTATCGTGACTGTTCCTGGCATAACCACCTACCTGCCATTACCCGCTATGGCTGGGGCTATCCTTTTGATTGCTTGGAACCTAATAGACTTTCACCATATCAAGCAGATTCTAAAAGCAAATAAGAGTGAAGCATCTGTTCTCATGATAACGCTATTATCTACACTGCTTATCGAGCTAGAGTTTGCTATTTATATAGGCGTTTTTATGTCGTTGGCCTTTTACCTTAGACGAACTTCTAAGCCAACAGTCATGGACGTAGCACCCATACAAAATCACACGAAACGATCTATTAAAAACATTAATCGTTACAACCTGGAACAATGCCCGCAGTTAAAAATCATTCGTATCGACGGCTCATTATTCTTTGGTGCTACCGACCATATACAAAGAAAGATTCGTCAATTAACCAACCACACAACCGAAGCCAACTTTATTTTGATCATCGGTAAAGGTGTTAACTTTATTGATGTAGCAGGAGCCGAGATGCTAATTCAGGAAATAAATAGATTAGAGCAAAAGGGAGGAGACATACTCTTTAGCTCATTCAAAGGGACGGTAATGGATGAGCTCGATAGGATTGGTTATCTGGATAAACTAAATAAAAAACGTTTTTATGAATTCCCTGAGTCTGCACTGAGGGAAGGTATCGAAAGATTAAATACGATACGTTGTCAAAACTGTACTGCCAATATATTTCGTGAGTGCCCCAAAGGATAGTGAGTGCATAGATTTGATGCTTATTGAGCCTTCTTTCACCACCTTCATAGTCACGTTAAGCGGGAAAGCAATAATACACACAATAAATGATCACCTGAGGATGTAGCGTGATATAAATTGAACAGATCCATCACGTCGCATATCGCTGTAATGGCAAAAGAAACCATTGAGTTCTATCCGGATATGCTCAATATGGAATTAAATCTTTAGAAAGCTGCTTAGTTGCGCAGTCTGATATCGAATTCGAATTGCCGGCCACCATTGCTGACTACACCGATTTTTACACCTCGATTCACCATGCCACTAGCGTCGGTAAATTGTTCCGTCCCGATAACCCGTTACTGCCCAATTACAAATGGGTACCGATTGGCTATCACGGTCGTTCATCCTCGATCGTCGTATCTGGCCAGACCTTCCATCGTCCGGTAGGAAAAACCAAAGCACCTTATGCTGCAGTCCCGTCGCCAGGCCCCTGTAAACGTTTGGACTATGAGCTTGAGCTGGGGATCTATATAAGATGGGAAAAACTAGAGAATTCACGGTTCACTCTTTTATCACAGTAATCGTTCTAAAGGTTAAATTCACTCTGGGTTCACTGACTTTTTTAGTCGGCGGTACGCGATGTAACCAGTGGGTTTGTGTTGTTCCTTTCATGACCAGCAAGCTACCGTGTTGCAGATCAATAGAAAGCGTTTCTTTAGACTGTTTGTGCTTTAAAGAAAACTTACGTTCAGCACCCAAGCTGAGTGACGCGATCGCGCCGTTACGTTTCAAGTCTTTTTCTGCGTCACTGTGCCACGCCATACCTTCACTACCGGTCTGATATAAATTGAGTAAACATGAGTTAAATGTTTCTCCTGTCAGCTCTTCAATACGGGCTTTGAGTGCCGATAGCTCTGTGGTCCATGGCAATGCTCGCCGGCTGATCTTCGAGTAGGTGTATTCAAACGGCTGGTCAGCGTACCACGCCACTTTTCTCTGGGTAACAATATGTTTACCAAAAATGACCGCTTCGTCATGCTTCCACTCAATATGTTCCAATAAGCGGCGTAAGTAGTTATCCGCGTCCTGTGGCGGTATTACCGGCCCGTAGTAATTGACGATGCCATCTTTGGGTAAGTAATTTTCAGATGGGTCAATCTGCTCATCAAATAAGTCATAAGATCGGTCATGAAAACCGGTTTTTTTTGACATGACGCTCTAGCTCCCCACAGAAAATTCATTAATCACACTCAAACACAGGCAAATCACTCAACCGAGTGGTGTACTGCGGCGATAAAAACGCACGCTTCATGGCAAACTTTTGCTCGATGCCCTGACCGGCCAAATGGACCGTATTGCGTCCATATTTAGCGTTGATCACGTCCAGGCATTTCATCAGTTCTGCATTATCTTTGCTGGTGTTAAACAGATCTCCCTGATAGTTTTTTGTACTCACAAGATCAACTAAACCTATACCACAACGATAAAACCGAACACCCTCTTTGTGGATCTTATTCATCACGCTGGCAATCGCATTGGCCATCACCCGTGAGTCACTGGTGGGTGTCGTAAAACGATGTAACACAGAACCACGATAATAAGCTTCCTGATCATGCGGTGAGCTACTGGCGAACACCATCATGGCACTGGCAAGCCCCGCCTGTCGACGCAGCTTTTGCGCGGCGATGCCAGAATGCGTTACCAAAGCGTGCCTGAGCGATTCTTTATCGGTAATACGCTGGCCGAATGAGCGCGTGGAATAGATTTGCTGCTTGGGAGCCCTTACGTCATCCCAGGATAAACGCACACTGCCGTTCAGCTCATGCACGGTATTTTCCACCAACACGCTAAACTGTTTTTTCATCAGCGCGGGCCTGGCTCTGGATAGATCCCATGCCGTATGAATACCGATATCACATAATCGCGCACTTAACCTGCGGCCGATACCCCAGACATCGCCTACCGCCATCTGCTTAAGAATCTGCCGACGCGCCTGCTCATTATCAATAACAGCAACGCCGCGATAACCCTCTATTTTTTTAGCGGCGTGATTGGCTGCTTTTGCCAGCGTGGGAGTTAATCCCACGCCCACACCAATCGGTAATCGTACCTCTTTCCATACCGTGCGGCGAATAGCCGCGGCATGTGCCTGCCAGCCTTCTGCAGGCACATAGTCAAGCTGAGAGCCCGCACCATAATAGAGAAAGCATTCATCAATTGAATAGATATGAATGTGCGGTGCAAAGCGTTCACAGGTTTCCATCATCCGCTGAGACAGGTCCGCATACAGCTCGTAATTAGAACTGCGAATCACAGCCCCCACCGCCGCCAGCTGATCCTTTACCTGAAAGTAAGGAACAAACTTTTTTCCTACACCCATACGTTTAGCAATATGGCAGGCCGCACAAATACAGCCATCATTATTAGTTAAAACGACAACCGGCTTATTTCTGATCGAAGGATCAAACACCTTCTCGCAGCTGGCATACATTGAATTCACATCACAAAGCGCATACATCAGAACAGTCCGCGTTTCAGTGGCCGGTGAAAGCGTACCGAGCGTGTTACCACACCTTCAATAATAAACTCGTCTCCCTCGCTGAGCTGGTAATCCTTACAGCCAGGTGAAGACGATACCAGGCGTTTCTGTTTTATATCAGCAATCTTGCAGACAAACCCGCCATTTAAGGTTGCCACAATGACATCACCGTTAATGACAGTTTCTGCACGTGACACCACAAGGATATCATTTGGGAAGATACCCACGCCTTTCATAGACGTGCCCTCGACAAAACCCAGATAGGTCGCTGCCGGATCATCAATCAAAATCTGATCAAGGGTAAGCCTGAGTTCGGTATATTCGGCAGCGGGTGATTCAAAACCTGTGATGCCCGCACAAGCTCTAAGAGGAATAAAAGGAAGCATCATAAAAAAGCCTATACTGTATGTATGAACAGTATAAGCTTAATTATTTTTCTATCAAGTGATGGTGGATCTATTATCCACTGTGCTGGTCATAATCTTTCAGGTAATCCAATTCAACATTGATACCATATTGAAGTGACTCATACCCTTTGTTGTCCCATGGTTCGATCTCACATTTACCGCTGTTTATGATCTCTTGTACCCAAGGCGTGTAACGCTTACTGGCTACCGGCACATCATCGTTTGGATCGTCTGGTTTGCCTATTTGTATCGGACATTTCTGACCTATTCGCTCCAATACGCTGGCATGGATAATGGGTTTTCCATGTTTGTCATCATCCCAGAAAATTTCTCTGCTGACCTGATTGAATAAGAATTTGTCTGTGCGTGTCATGCGTGAGTCGTGGATCACTTCTTCTACATTTTGATTAAGCGTGACCCAGTTAAACGGATACAGCCTTAGCGGATGCGCGAGTACTTTATCGTCGGTGGCTCTGTCTAACATCCAGCACAAAGGTATATCAGAAACGCCACTTTGCTTATAACCACCACCTACATCGGTATGCACACCGCTGAACCATACTTGCTTAACGGTTTGTTTGCGGTCTCTGCCTTTCTGCGCACTGGTGTCGCCGTCTCGTGGATCTGTCATTACGTTTCCAAGAATCGACTGACCATTTTTCATAGTTTGCCAAGGCAGTAATTCAAAAGCGTCGCGCTCCTCATCAATCGACATGGCGTGATAGGCGTGCTGGACGCGGGCGCTGAGCTTGAAGTCATGAAAGGAGTTTTTGAAATAAGGTATTTTATCAAAGAAAGCGTTGACCGCTTTAACCGGTACGCCCAGTGCTGCCACGGTGTCCCACACACCCAGAAAATCGATATTGCAAAACGTCGTATTGTTACGTTCGATAAACGTCCGTGCTGCCTCTTTGCGCTCGTCAGGATCAGAAATACTGTAAATATCCTTGTAGGCCTTTTGAGCTAACTCGGGCCGTGACTGTGGAAGAATGCCAAACAGTGAGATAAAGCCGGAAAGGCTGCGTACTGTGGCTGCACCACGGCTGAAGCCAAAAAGAAACAAACGATCACCCCATTGATAATTATCAGAGATAAATTGATAACAATCTAAGACGTTTTTATCAAACCCGGCACCCAGAGCATTGCCTGTTATTTTCCTGATACCGGTACCTAATCCACGGTCATAAAATGCAATTTGCGCGTTGGTACGGTTTTCAATCATGTTAAATAATTTGTATACATTGGTGTTGTGTTTTTTTCCTCCCTCCTGGCCCGTTCCATCTGAAAAAATCACAATGTTCTTACCGGTTCCCGCTGCGCTATTTTCTGACATCGACGTTCTCCGAATCTTATTTTTATTATGTGGCGAGTAATCGATTGACCATTAACCAATGATGCTAATGTTTACAGCGTCTTCGAATATTCCCCAGCTCATGATCGCTTCCCTGTAAAAGAGTATCCGCCCATGAGTAACACCTTTAAGAGAGGGTAGCCAGGCGTTTATGCTTTACTCACCCAAGACAAACTCTTGATGAGTATCTAGCCACAGCGGGTATTTGAACATGGCTTGCGCATAGAGCCTGCTTTGCAACTGATTGTTTAGCCAGTGCTGTAGGTGAGTATAAGGGCCGTTTAAATATAGCTGTCGATTCACTTTAGAGAACTGCCTGACAAAAGGCAGTAACGCATAATCGAGCAGGCTGGGAGTAGCGCCCATAAAAAACTCGTGTTGCGCTAAGCGCTGCTCCAGACGCTGAATAAACGGTTCACATGCCAGGCGATATTGCTCTTCAGTATCTTCGTGGAAACGCTTGGCGTGTTTGTATTGTTCCAGGCTGGGCTTAAACTGTTTGTCATTTTCTTCAATGATTTTCAGCATCTCTGGCAAAGCATCCGGATGCTGAGAACGGAGTAAATCCTGCGGATCGTTGCGCTTCAGCGCCCATAACATAATATCTAAGCTTTCATCTATAATGCTTTGATTATTAAGTTTTAAATCATAATTTTCGGCACCATGACCGGCTTCAGTTTCGGCTTCGAGGACTAAAACAGGCACTGTTCCTTTAGGTGATACCGCCAGCATTTTCGCTGGTTTATTCTTCATCACGATAGGCCGCAGCATGACGCGTTGCCGGGCTAATAATATCGCCAATCTTGCACGCATCGCGTACGGACAGTTCTGTAATGAGTACAAAATTGGCAATGTCATGACCATTTCAGAAGCACCTCAAAAGCATTTCACATCCATGCGCCTTACAAGCCCTGGCTATATTGTGCGTTGGTGGATACCGTAATCATACTGCTCAACTGCTGCTGCGCTTGCTGATCACCCTTTAGGAAATTCTCAAAGTGCGTTACTAACTGCGCTTTGTCCTGCTCCGCTTTAGAACCCGCACCAATATTTGTCAGATCGATAAAGAACTCATCAAACTGGTCAGCCAAATCATTGACGATGTCAAAGTTCAAGAACTGCTCGTCATTATAGATACTGGGGTAACCGCCCTTCTGTTTATCAATGGAAAAAGAAACGCCCTTCACATTGGTAATCGTGGTGGCTTTTTCGCACTTAAGCATACAGCCATCTTCGATACTGGGCTTTTTACAACCAACGGTTTGCTGGAAGAAACACTGACGACTGGTCATCATCAGAATCGGGTGATAAATGCTGTAGAGCATTTTGAAGTTATCCGGGCGTGCAATGTTTTTGATTTGCATCCGGTTAATTTCATTAGAAATAAATGCCCCGGCACAGTTCAACTCTTCTTTTAACGTTAATAATGCATAAGAGTTAGTTGTATTTAAGAACGGGCCAGCAATCCACTCAATGCCCATTTCAAAAGCTTTGTAGGCAACACCGGTATTATTGCTGACAATACGTGTGGGACGAACCTGTTCGAGTAATCGCACAGACTCGTCATAATCTTTACCAATGAGTACCGCTGGAAACCACGGAATCAGGCGAGGATTGTTGAGGAAAATATCGATTTGTTTGTTACAGTCTTTTTTCCAGCTTTCCGGCAATTTAAAATACACATCAGCGTCTGTCAGATCACACAAGTGCATATCTTTTACATCAGCAATTAATATCGACATGCCCGGCTTGCTGGTGGTTTTCTTATGACTCGGTAACGGCGCTACATCAACGTGCGGAATGATCTCGACTGAATTGTTAAGCAACAAGGCTGCCTGGTTTTTCAAGCGTGTCAGTTCTTTGAACGGTAAACTGACATCATCACTCAAGCCACTACAGTCAAAAGATTGGATAGTGTAATCGCTGCTGGCAAAGTTTTTAAAGCGCTTTTCCAATACTGCCTGATCAATAGGTAACTGAGTCACGGCAGCCAGCTGCGATTCCGTTTGCAGCGTATAGACTTTGTCGTTGTCACCAATGGTCATGGTTAGACACAAAGGCTCATTCAGCTTACCGGTAAACGCTAATGCCAAGGGTTGCCTTGCGATACTCAGGTATTTGATTTTTTCAGCCAGTTCAACGCCAAGATCATTTCTCTGGGCGTAAAGTTCCTCTCTCGCTTCCTGGACTTGAACCACAGAAATGGCATTACTTTTTTCAACCGCGTGGTGAACACTGTAATCACGAGGATTGTCGATAAACATATCCTTAGTGAGATTGCCTTGTAAAAATGAGTTGGTAAAGTCGCGGTTAAAAACGCGGTGCAAATTAGAATCGTCTGCTAAAAGCTTACCCGTCTCGACAAATTGGTCGACCTGCTTGCGCCAGGTATCGACCACGGTATACACGTAGTGTGCGCCTTTAATGCGACCTTCTATCTTCAATGAGTCGACCTGAGCATCGACTAACTGCGGCAGATCAAAATACGCTGAGTTATCTTTCAAGTTCAGCGGGAAGCGATTACCCGCCGCGGTTATCTCATATTCATCGCGGCACGCCTGGCTGCAACGGCCACGGTTACCCGAGTTACCGACACTCACTGAGCTGGAATAGCATTGGCCTGAGAAAGCGATGCATAATGAACCATGAACAAACACTTCTGTGAGTACGTTGTGCTCGTGCGCCACAGCCGTTAAAGACTTGATTTCAGCAAGGTTCAACTCGCGAGATAAATTAACACGTGACGCGCCGATTTTTGCCAGGAACAGAATTTGTCCTTCGTTATGCGTCGTCACCTGCGTTGAAGCATGAATATCGAGCGTTGGAAAATGTTTCTTAACGAGGTTAAAAACCCCCAAATCCTGCACTATGATACCGTCAATGCCTGAGTTAACCAGCTTATTCAGCAGCTTGATCATTCCCGGTATTTCATGCTCAAGGATGACGACGTTTAAGGTCAAAAACACTTCGCAATCGTATTTATGCGCTAAGCGTAAGATGCCTGTTAAGTCTTCAAAAGAAAGGTTAGTTGCCCGGTTTCGGGCGTTAAAGGTATCTAAGCCACAATAAACGGCGTTGGCGCCGGCAATAACGGCAGCTTTAATGGCTTCAACATCCCCACCGGGTGCTAATAATTCAATCTTTCTACTCATGTGGCAAACTCACTTAATTCTGAAAACAACGCGACAGGCGGGGTAACCCGAAATTTTAACGGGAACGCGTGAGTAATGCTATGGACAGACAATAAGAGATCCGCTTATTTGTATAAGATATTACCTGCTGCGCTGTAATTATCATGCAGGATCCCGAAAACCAAGATCTGTATAAAACATCCTATAGCGATCAAAAGCTATTACGAATAACAATTAATACATAAGATAACGCACCAAAGTAATGCACCAAAGTAATGCATCAGCCCCATGTTAATGCAGGCAGATATGGGCGAATTCACACTTGCTGGTCTAAAGCCCAATTGAATTATTGAAAGACTAATAAGAAACAATGAAATTGTTACTTTCACCGCCTTTATGCATTCTGGCAAGTTTTTTGCATTTAATTTTAAAAATTAATGCAAAAATTTAGTATCAGGGGAAAGTGAATGAGTGGTAATGAATCGCGTTTAAAGGCAATTTATGAAATTACTAACACCGCGCCTATTGAAGCAAAAATGACGGAGCCTTTGAACAAAATCTGGGCAAGCGATGTTTTTGGTTTGCGTCAGATGGAAGAATCATTATCAAAAGCTGCATTTAAAGCTATCAAAAAAACAGTAGAAACAGGTGCCGAGTTAGATTCTGCAACAGCCGATGTGGTTGCAGCAGCGATGAAAGACTGGGCGATGTCTAAGGGCGCTAAATTCTTCTCTCACATTTTTTACCCTATGACCAACGCCACTGCGGAAAAACATGATGGCTTTATCGTCACAAATTCCGACGGCGCAGCTATTACCGAATTTACTGGCAGCCTGCTAATCAAAGGTGAACCAGATGGGTCATCATTCCCAAATGGCAGCTTGAGGATGACCAATGCCGCCCGTGGTTATACTGCCTGGGATCCAACCAGCCCAGCTTATATCATGCACACAGCAAATGGGGCTGTGCTGACTATTCCTAGTGTATTTATTTCCTGGACGGGTGAAGCACTCGATAAAAAAATACCGTTGTTACGCTCTAATGCCGCGATGAATGCCGCCGCGCAGAAAGTATTGTCTTTAATGGGCGAAACTGACATTGCAACACTTAACTCAAGCTGTGGTGCTGAGCAGGAATACTTTTTAATAGACGAAAACTTTGCCAATGCCCGTCCGGACTTACTGTTAACCGGCAGAACATTATTTGGTGCCCCATCACCTAAAGGGCAGCAATTTGATGATCACTACTTTGGTGCCATTCCAGAGCGTGTTCAGGTATTCATGCAGGATTTCGAAGATAAGCTATACCGACTCGGCATCCCTGCTAAAACACACCATAACGAAGTAGCACCAGGGCAATTTGAAATTGCACCCTACTTCGAATCAGCTAACATAGCAGCTGACCATCAGCAGCTGTTGATGACCGTTCTGAAAAACACCGCTAAAAAACATGGATTTCTTTGTCTGTTACATGAAAAACCTTTCGCTGGCGTCAATGGCTCAGGTAAGCATGTTAACTGGTCAGTAGGTAATAGCACACAAGGTAACCTGCTGGACCCTGGCAACACACCAAATGAAAACCTGGACTTCCTATTGTTCTGTGGCGCAGTTATCCGCGGTGTTCATAAGTTTGGCCCATTGCTGCGTGCTGTTATCGCTACAGCATCGAACGATCATCGTCTGGGTGCTAACGAAGCACCTCCGGCAATTCTTTCTGTGTATCTTGGCGATCAGCTTGAAAAAGTATTTAATGATATTAAAACAGGCGCCCTTCACGTTCCTAGCGACGGTGGCACTATGGATTTGGGCTTGTCACAAATTCTTAAATTCAAGCGTGATCCGGGCGATCGTAACCGTACATCACCTTTTGCATTTACGGGTAATCGCTTTGAATTCCGTGCGGTAGGCTCACAACAATCCGTATCGGGTCCGCTAATAGCGATGAACACCATGCTGGCTGATTCGCTGGAATGGATTGCTGCAAAACTAAAAGCTGAACTGGATGGCGGTGCAGAAACTCCGGCAGCTGTATTTGCGGTCATAAAAGAAATCATGGAATCACACGGCAATGTAGTATTTGGTGGGGATGGTTATTCTGCTGAATGGCATAAAATGGCTGCTGAAGAACGTGGTTTGAAAAACCTGCCGACATCAGCTGAAGCGCTTCCTGTCCTTAAATCACCGGAGGTTGTTGAATTATTCTCCAGTACTGGTGTTTTATCGCCTGTAGAACTGGCCAGTCGCTTTGAGGTGTATGCCGAACAATACGTTTTAGCGATTGAAGTTGAAGCTAAACTTGTTGTCGAAATGGCAACAACGATGATTTATCCAGCCGCTGTGAGCTATCTATCGACGTTGGGTTCTGTTAATGCAAAACTGATAAACTCACCTGCGGATGCTGTCACTAATGCAGCTAATGCAATGATGGCATCGGTTGATAAATTAACCACAGCCATAGAAAAAGAAGAGTTTAATTCTACAGAAGCACATCTGAGCTTTTTAGCAGGGGATGTTTGCGGTCTGATGCTTGAAGTGCGTGCTGCTGCAGATGCGCTTGAAGGTCTTGTTCCGGATAGTGTGTGGCCATTACCGAAATATCGTGAAATGTTATTCATTAAATAATGACGTAACGCGCCTCTGGATCACAGGGGCATTCACTACACTTGCAACACGGTGAGCCTGATAATTCAGGCCACCGTGTTTTTCGTTTTAAGAGCCTGAGTTAAAAACTTCTAATCAGGCTGCCCGGAAAAAAACTAACCTTTAGTCTTGGCATTATCGTCACTTTTTTGCTCAGGTACATTCGTTTGCAAATCCGAAATTTTTGGTTCACGGCGGCGTCGGGTTTTAGCCGGCACCATTCCACGCATGGATTCAAGCTTACCAAAACACAGCAACTTGTCGTTTGATTCCAGAATGCGATCTTCACGCGGATTTGGGATACTTTTAGCGCCTCGGTATAAGGTAAGAATATTAATATCCTGTTCGCGTAAATTGGTTTCTTTTATACTTTTTCCAACAAACTTTGAGCCTTCAGGAATAAAGATTTCACTGACACCGTAACCTTTGCTGACCGTGAGTCTCTGTCGCACATCTATTTCAGGGAAGTCCACTTGGGCTGCTATATAATCAATAACGGCACCGGCAACATCCAGCCCTGTACAGGTTTCAATTCCTTCCAACCCCGGCGATGAATTAACTTCCATTATTTGAGGGCCGGTTTTACTTTCAAGCATATCCACACCGGCAACACGCAGCCCCAGTATTTGAGCCGCTCTTACGGCTGTTTCTATATATTCTGGTGAAAGCTCTACGGCTTCGGCTACCCCACCGCGATGGACGTTGCTGCGAAACTCCTGGCCTTGGGCGACGCGCCGCATCGCAGCGACTACCCGGTCACCGACGACAAATGCTCTTATGTCTTTACCTTTACTTTCTGCCACAAACTTCTGAATTAAAACGTTTTGTTTCTGGCTTTGTAATAACTCGATAATCGATTCAGCGGCGGTCTCTGTTTCCGCCAGAAGCACACCAATACCCTGAGTCCCTTCAATTAATTTGATAATAACAGGGGCACCACCAACGCGTTTAATCGCGGGTAATACGTCTTGTTTATCACGCACAAAGGTGGTTCGTGGGATGCCGATATGATGTCGGCTGAGTATTTGCAAACTTCGGAGTTTATCGCGTGAATTACTGATTCCGTGCGATGTATTCGCACAAAACACATCCATTTCCTGAAACTGGCGGACAACAGCGGTACCAAAATACGTTATCGACGCACCAATACGTGGCAAAACAGCATCGTAATGGCTTAAGGGCTTCTGCCGAAAATAAAGGTCGGGGACACCTCTCTGAAGATCAATAGAAAACTTGAGTGTATTTAATACCTTAACGTCATGACCACGCTGAAGAGCGGCCTCTTTAAGGCGCATCGTACTGTATGATTTTGGTCCGCAAGATAAGATCGCTAGCTTCATGTTAATTACTCCGGTGATTGTCCGTATAACGCTACATAATTAGAGAGTCATGCCCAATATTCGTTCATTAGTCGCTTTTATTCATACGGATTCATTTTCATTCGATACGAGGAAATCATGACTCGGATCAACCAATATTCGATCCTTCATCGCCTCTCGCCCTAACAGCATTAAATACGTCATTGTTGAACGATCGGTTAGCGTTAGTTGAATCGGCCAACTATCCTGCCCAATTTTAATGGTCGTGTTGATCACCACTCTTTTCTCTTTATCGGCGGATGAACTTTTCACGACTTTTTTTGCTTGCAATGGTGCGGTAGTGGTCACTATTTTTTTGACATTATGAATATCAGGATGGATATCAAACCGGACCCAGCGCTTTTTCTCTTTTACAAATTCCTCAATATTATCGACGTGTAAAGATGAGGTGGTCGCGCCTGTATCAACTCGCATCTGCAGATGAGATATGCCCAGGTCAGGAAGATCACAGCATTCAAGTGCGCCAATAATTATTTTTTCTTTTCGTTTAGTCATTGTTCTTACTTAACCTGGTATTGATAAATTTAAATCAATTATTAGTGCGGCTATTAATAATAGACCCGCGCTACATCCAAAAAGACACAAAAAAACACAAAAAAACACAAAAAAAACGATTTAAGCAAAAAACCTAAACAGTTCAGCGGTGACTTCTTCAGGCGCTTCTTCTGGCAGAAAGTGTCCGCAATCTACCCCTCGTCCCTGTACCTGTTCAGCTCGCTCGCGCCATACATTTAAAACATTATAAGTACGCTGCACAAATCCTTTCGTACCCCATAAGACAAGCAGCGGGCAATTAATTTTTTTATCTATATCTTCTTCGTCATGTTGCAGGTCGATACTCGCGGCAGCACGATAATCTTCGCAGCTGGCATGAATCGATTCGGCTGTACTGAAGCAGCGTATATATTCAGCCATGGCCTCATCGTTAAAAGAGGCACCGGGCGCACTCCAGCGTTTCATTTTTTCAGTAAGATAATAAGCGGGATCTGCACCGATCATATGCTCGGGCAGCCCATTAGGTTGAATAAGGAAAAACCAGTGATAGTATCCGGTGGCAAAAGCCTGATCGGTATTTTTAAACATATGATAGGTAGGTGCGATGTCCATTACACAGGCTTTTTTGACCTTCTCGGGATAATCGAGTGCCATGCGGTGTACGACTCTGGCACCGCGGTCATGCCCCGCCACAAAAAAATCCTGGTATCCCAAAGACGCCATAACCTCGACCATATCCTGAGCCATCACACGCTTTGAATAAGGAGTGTGATCCTCTGTACTAGGCGGCTTTGAACTATCGCCATAGCCGCGCAGGTCCGGACAGATGACATGGAAGTCATTCATGAGATGTAAGGCCACTGCTTGCCAGATAACATGAGTTTGAGGGTAACCATGTAAAAGAAGCAGTGGCCTCCCTGAACCGCCGTGTACCAAATTGATTTCAGCGGAGGCCGTTTTTACTCTCGATTGCGTAAAACCCTTTCCGAATATCATGTCCAAACTCCTTTTCCTGTCGATGTAATACAGCAAAAATCTTTGGTGTAGATCTCCTTGTTAACTGCTAACAACCTCCAGATTTTTAATACCTTTCCAGTCAAGACTATACAGATCCATACGGCGATCTTTTAAGTTATTGACAGATCCTTCACTGCGTACTGATATCAGTTTATCCAAGTCTAAGTCACTCAACATAACCATTTCTGTGTTCGGTGTTGTTTCGGCCATAACGGCATCATGCGGGAAGGAGAAATCTGATGGCGAAAACACCGCGGCTTGCGAGTATTGTATATCAAGATTTTCTACTTGCGGCAGGTTGCCACAGCTTCCGCATATAACCACATAACACTCATTCTCTATCGCACGAGCTTGTGCACAATGGCGTACGCGTAAGTAACCATTTTGGGTATCCGTCCAGAACGGTACAAAGAGAATATCCATATCCTGCTCGGCGAGTATCCGGCCTAATTCAGGAAACTCAACATCGTAACAAATCAGAATACCGATTCGGCCCGCATCTGTTTCAAAAACACGTAATTGATTACCACCCTCTATTACCCAGTCACGGCGCTCATGTGGCGTAATATGAATCTTGCTTTGTAACTCAATCGTACCATCACGGCGGCACAAATAACTGACATTGTAGAGCTGGTCATCCACTACCAGGGGTAAGGAGCCGGTAATAACGTTAATGTTATAACTCACCGCCATTTGCGACATTTCGTGTTTGAAGCGCTCGGTAAAGCCTGCCACAAAACGAATCGCCTCGGTCTGATTACGCTGGTTAGGACTCAACCCCATCAACGGCGCATTGAAGAACTCGGGAAACAGTGCAAAGTCACTTTGATAGCTCGACAGTGCATCAATAAAATATTCTACCTGTCTGAGCATTTCCTCAACGGATCCCACTTCGCGCATTTGCCATTGAATCGCACCAATACGCACAATAGTTTTGCGTGTATCCAACACACTCCTTTTCGGTTCATAGAAGATATTCCGCCATTCTAATAAGGTGGCATATCCTTGGGACTTTTCATCTTCAGGCAGGTATTGCTTGAGTAAACGTGTCACCTGAAAATCATTAGATAACTGGAAAGACAGAATAGGATCATAGATGCGTTTATGATCTACCGCTTCTATATACTCAGCCGGCGACATCTCATCTGAATACTGATGATAATTAGGGATACGACCACCCGCTAAAATCGCCCGCAGGTTGTGCTGCCGGCATAACTCTTTACGGGCTTCATATAAGCGCCGGCCTAAGCGAAACCCCCGATAATCCTTATGAATCAGAACATCTAAGCCATAAAGCGCATCGCCTTCGGGGTCATTAAGAATGGTTTCCTTAGCGCTGATCAAGTCATCATACGTATGCGGGTTACTGAAACGCAGATAATTGACCTCTACCGATAACGCTACACCCACAATAACATCTCGATCAACTAAACAGATCTGCCCCTCAGGCAGATCCGCCATCAGTTTGAAGATTGTATGTTCCGGCCACGCCCCACCAATATCGTCATAAATAGAATCCATCAACAATTTGAGCTGCGGATAATCAGATTTTTCAAGGATGCGTATTTTCAGGTGCAGGTCTTCTAGCATGATGTTCCCTTCTTGTATTTCGCAAAAGCGGAGGGCACTAGTATAGCCAGCGGCAATGGTTAATGAATAGCGTTGAAATCGTTTTACAAAAACAGATCTGAAAAAACAAGTGAAAAATAGGGCTGGATCACAGTGCTAGCTCCGCCTTCACTATCAAGAGTAAGCCCGAAAGGGACACCAGGTTAAGCGTCTACTGTTGCCATCTGGCTCTCGCGAAGCTCAGCAAGCCCGCTGTCCAGCGCTCGTAGTTCTTCAACTATATTCGGTGTTTCAATTTGATGTAGTGTTCGATAACGCACCTCAAAACCACGATACGCTTGCACTAGTCGACGGCATTCGGCTTGATGCGCATCACAATCTAATCCCTTGTGAACAGCGCCCAACAATGCAGCTACCAGAACCCAGAAACCCATCCAGACTGAATGGGTAGATGAGAACAAAGCCGATCCGGCAATAACACCGAGCAAAGAAGGAATAAGCACGGTGATCCAGTTTGTCCTGGAGAAAAGTCGCAACCGGCTATCAAAATAAGCGGCACGCTCACCACATTCCGTTGCGCGCTCAGCCGCAAGACGTTGGTAATTAGCAGTCATAGTTGCAGTAACCCCGATCTATTCAACAAAACATACGCTGTAGGATAAACTCCGTACACTTCTGGAGCGCTGATCCGCTGTTTGCTTCACAGCAATGTAACAGGATTAGTTTCCGATTTCTTGGCCAAACATTATCCGATGTCCGTCATTTGTACGCACGCCAAACTCCTTCATTCCCCAAGGCTCACTTTTCAGTGGCTTTATCAACTCAGCTCCGTTCTCGACAATTTCAGCACAGTACTCATCAGCGTTATCTATGACAATGTATGCAAAGTAAGAATGATCACCTAGTTCATGGGCAGGAATTGAATCAGGACAATGCCCTGCCATTATCTGACATCCGTCCCGCTCAAATAGACGCCAGCCATCATCCCCAATCTCTCTTATTGAGAACCCAAGCACATCTTGATAATACACAGCAGCTGCCTGCAAACTCTGAACAGCAATCACGTACATGTTACGTTTGATCATAATTTATCGCCTAACGTTACCAACTTAACGTAACGCCATGTTCGATAGCTAACCGATTAAAAAAAGCGTTATGCCTTTGCTAAATTTTGTGGTTTTCCTTGCGCAAAAGCCACGACGTTTTCAAACGCAATCTTGAAGTAAAGTTCATAACTGCCCTTTTCGACATAGCCAAGATGAGGTGAGCAAAGTACATTAGGTAACGAAAGCAATGGCTCATTCTCTTTCGTTGCCGGCTCCATTAAAAACACATCCAATGCAGCGCGTTTGGTTTGATTCGCTTTCATTTCGGTATACAAGGCATTCGGCTCGATTAACTCAGCGCGGCTGGTATTCACAAATAATGAATCCGGCTTCATCAGTGATAAATCTGATTGCGTCACACAACAGCGGGTCACTTCATTTAACCTCAAGTGAAGTGAAACAATGTCGGCCGTACTGAAAAATTCCCGCTTGGAAGATGCGGGAGCAAAGCCATGTGATTGAGCCAATGCTCTTGATGACTCACTACCCCAGACCACAACCGACATACCAAATGCTTTTGCGTACTGCGCTATACGTTGACCAATTTTTCCGTAACCCCAAATACCTAAGGTTAATCCATTCAATGTTCGGCCCAGTCCGAGTACTCCTGATTGCTGCCATTGATCATGTGAAAGATGCGCTACGTATTCTGGAATATTTCGTGAAGCCGCCATGATTAAAGCCCAACAAAGCTCGGCAGGCGCTACGGGAGAACCGGTACCCTCAGCAACAGAGACACCATACTTATGACACTGCGCTACATTCAAGTGATTGCTCACTTTGCCCGTTTGGCTAATAAGCTTGAGATGTGGGAGTTTTGATAACAACTCTTGCGTAATGTGAGTACGTTCCCGAATTAACACTAATGCCTCAACATCAGATAGTTTTAACGCAAGTTCATTGGTATCGCTAAACGATTCATTAAAAACCTGAACATCGTGACCGCTGAGTATGTTGAAACAATCCAGAGTGCTAACGACACTCTGGTAATCATCTAAAATTGCAATTTTCATTACGCTTTTCATCCTGACATACAGGGCCTGATATGCCCCAGTATTGACATTAACTCATCAAGGAATTTAAAAACCTGGGGCAAATCCGGCTAAATGCCTGATCAGAACATGGAATTGCCGTTCTTCGTATAACTGGGCACCTGCTGTATCGAATCCCAATGCTCGACTATCTTTCCATTTGCATCAAAGCGAAAGAAATCCATAGTTACATATTCCTCGTTTCCAGGCCACGTTTGGTGCGTATGCAACGCCACCAAATCGCCTTCAGCAATAGCCCGGACAAATTCTATCTCTTTGTCGGGATATGATGCAGACATCTCTTCAAAATATTCGATAAATGCCGATTTCCCATCGCCAACCAAAGGATTGTGCTGTTTGTATTCGGCCCCCACATACTGTTTCACAGCACCGGCTGGATCACCTAAATACGCCGTTCGATAAAATGCAATCGCGTTTTTTTTATTCGCTTCAGAATCGTGTTTCATTTTTTCTCCGCCATTTTTTTCGCTGACACTTTTTTCTGATACATAGAGGATCGCGGTATTAAAAGGTATTTATAGTTAAAGGCGGACCATATATGACCCTTATTGAAAATCATTCAATCGCGACTCTAACAGCTTTGCGTGTTCGTGTGTTGTAGGCAACAACTGCCCCAGACGAGACACCCATACCCGTCACAGCCTCGATTACTACTTGATGCGTGACCATCAGTGTAAGACTATTTTGGTTGAGTTCTTCAAGCTTTTCTTGGAGTAACTTTAGTGTTTGATTGCGATCAGCATGCTCTTCAAAAAATGAGTTCAGTCCAGCGAATTTTTCAACTACGCCAAGTTGTAAAAGTTCGGCGGTTTCGATGCAACGACACCAATAGCTTGAATACACTTTATCAACCACTATATTCGACTGCTTTAGCTTCTGCCCCAATGAGATAGCTTGACTTCGACCAACGGCATCCAAATTTCGCTGTGTATTGCATTGGTTAATAACAAAATTATCAGGATCACCAAAACCAGGCGCAATAGCATGACGGATAAATAGTACGTTGGCATCGATTTCACGTAGCTTATCCATAATGGAATCGCGATTTGTCGTGGCGAAGGCGTTCTGCACGCTACCCGATAACATAATAAAAACTAATAATAAATTCCGTGCTAACATCTGTTTTGATTCACTGGTGGTTGAAGATTATAGTTTTTGACCAATACAGACCAAAAATACTCAATTAATCTTCGAATATGACTTTATCAGATAAGGGGGGCAAGTCTTGCTCCTTGCAGCCTTTCTGATTAATCGGCTTACAGTCGAATAACTACCTTTTTCCACTAGTATCGCTTTAGAGCACCTTGGTAAAGATGCCCTACACGCCGGTGAGTTCTGTTGAAGTATTGAGTATAAACGCCGTTAAGCTGACGCATTCCCCTTGAAAGGGTGGCATCCCCTGTCTCAACCAATAGATGATAGTGATTATCCATAAGACAGTAGGCATGGCATGCCCAGTTGAAATCATTACAAACTTCGCCCAATAGCGCTAAGTAATTCCGACGATCGGTATCGTCACAATAAATGACACCGCGTGCGTTTCCTCTTGATGTAACATGATACAGCGCACCTGAAAACTCTATTCTCAAAGGCTTAGACATCATCCACCTCCCTGTGAATTAACCTCTAAAGATAATAGCCTTTAAATATATAAATTGGTTAAAACTCACCCAGTTTATTCAAAGATACACAATGCAAGACCTGCCCCCTTAGGTTTATCGCTAGAATAGCTGCCGCATTAACGCTACTTACATGAAAGAGTAAGCGAGTTGATTGGTTTCTGATCACACATGCAGCTTACATAAGAACCGCCTAGCTCTTTATCATTAAATACCGCCTGCAGTTCTTCATTATGAAACCCAAAGAAATAAAGACTTTTTCCTGTATAGCCACCATAGCTGTTTTTAGCATTAACCGCTGCGCACACAAAATAGCCGAACTGGTCTCCTGAATAGTACCAGTGGCCCTTTTTTGGGGTGTCGATATATTTAACGCGCTTTGAGTCCGGATCTTTTAACGAGTCATTCAGGTAGTTATCCACAGTTGTATCGTAAGAAGTGGGTAGCGTGCCGTAATTTGCGTTTTGTAGCTGTTCTTTGGTTACGTTGGTCGTACATCCGACCATCATTGTTATTGCGACCAGAAGCGTTAAAATCCTTTTCATTCGTGTCATTCCTCTAATTTACACTAAGTTTCTCTCAAAGACGGAGACAGCTTGGCCGATAATCTTAATCTCATCAAGCATATATACGGATATTGTGAAATCTGGATACAGATCTTTGCTTTCATGGTCACTAGATACTAACCAGGAATCCAGCGTTTCGTTAAACCGCTTGATACTTACTCGGCCATCAAACTCAAAGTATAAGGGGTCAGGTCTTGCATCTTGCAGCCTTGTTATTTTCCAACGTACTTTTTCTCCTGCCATATTATTTTTTTGTGAAATCAACTCAGGCAGATAACGTGCAAGTGTTATTCATCCGATAAAAGAAAGTTTTTGTTCTGTGCCCGATTTTCAATCACACCGTCTTGGGTGCGATCCTTAAGGTTCACCCCCGAGAGCTTTAAACGCCGCGCTTCACGCAGCAGAAATAATGCCCGTCTAGCTGCTTCTTCATAAACCAAACCTGCCGGGCGAATATTCGAGATGCAATTACGACTCGCGTCATTCAGGCCAGTTTTGGGCTGCCAGGTTAAGTACAAACCAAGACTATCCGGAGAGCTAAGGCCCGGTCGCTCGCCGATTAACACTAATACCACTTGAGCATTAAGCAATTCACCTACATCATCACCAATGGCGACCCGGCCTTGCTCTACCAGCGTAAAAGGTGCCAAATTCCAGGGTTGTGGATCATCTTGTAGCAGTGTCACTAAGTTTTGAATAAAGGGCACGGCATTTTGTTGTACCGCTAAAGACGACAAACCATCGGCGATGACAATCGCCAAATCATGTTTTAGCTCGGCCTCACCACCCTGTTCTGCCATATAACGGTGTAACGAATTTCTTGACGCGTCATTGAGCTTTCTACCCAGATCAGGCCGCTGTAAATACGTCATTCTGTCGTACGCCTGACTATGCAATGCAATCGGTGGGCACGGTGTGCAACATTTAGCAGGTTCTGTTTGTGCGGCGCGTGCTGGTTGGCTGTCGCGACCTGCGCTAAACGTACTGAGCTTTTCGCGTAGTGTTTCAATATCTAACGGTAAATTGACAGCATCCCGCGCTTGGGCATGTGCCAACTGAAAACCAAGCATTTCTGAGGTAGGCAAGCTAATACCTGCACGGCCTAACCCTATCCTCGCATCGGTATAGCTGCGCAACGTACTCCAAGGATTTTCTACCACCTTGCCATTTTCCTGGTGTGACTTTTGCTTGGGTGAGCCTATCAATTCACTTGTTTTTGAAGTTGATTTTTTCAACGCAGACCTCCCCCTACTGATTTCAGAGAGCGGGCAAATGGCCCGGGTATAGCGTCGGATAAAACATGTTTACCCCCACTGCCCATAATTTCCATCTTATGTAACCAATCTTCAAATTCTGGTGCAGGACGAGAGCCAAGTACCCGGCGAACATATAGGGCATCATGAAATGAGGTAGTTTGATAATTAAGCATGATGTCGTCTGAACCCGGGATGCCCATCACAAATGCACAGCCCGCCACGCCAAGTAAGGTAAGCAGATTATCCATATCATTTTGGTCAGCTTCCGCATGATTTGTGTAGCACACATCACAACCCATCGGCAGGCCGAGTAGCTTGCCGCAAAAATGATCTTCAAGCCCTGCGCGGGTAATCTCTTTTCCATCAAACAAGTACTCTGGTCCGATAAAACCCACCACGGTATTCACCAACAGCGGATTAAACTTGCGTGCCACAGCGTACGCCCGTACTTCACACGTTTGCTGATCCAGGCCGTGGTGTGCATTAGCAGAGAGCGAACTGCCCTGTCCGGTTTCAAAGTACATCAGGTTGTTACCCACAGTACCTCTTTTCAGGCTTTGGGCGGCGTCTTGCGCTTCAGCCAACGTGGCTAAGTTAAAACCAAAACTGCTATTGGTCGCCTCTGTACCGCCGATCGACTGAAACACTAAATCAACCGGTGCACCGGCCTCAATGCACTCTATGGTATTGGTAACATGGGTCAGCACGCAGCTCTGGGTAGGAATGGCGTACTTTTGAATCACGTCATTCATTAAATGCATTAATTTGATTGCCTGAGCAACATTATCCGTGGCGGGGTTAATGCCAATGACCGCATCACCATTGCCGTACAACAAACCATCTAAAATACTTGCTGCAATACCGTTCACATCGTCCGTCGGGTGATTAGGCTGTAGCCGCGTAGACAAGTGCCCGGGTAGCCCGATTGTGTTACGAAATGCGCTGCTCACATGGCATTTCTTAGCCACTAAGATCAAATCTTGGTTACGCATAATTTTACTAACCGCAGCAGCCATTTCCGGGGTTATACCCTGACGCATTTGTGCCAGCACCTCACTGGTTGCATAATCGCTTAACAGCCAATTTCTAAAATCCCCCACGGTTAAATGGGCAATAGGTGCGAATGCCGCACTATCATGTTCATCCATTATTAAGCGGGTAACTTCGTCCTCTTCATAAGGCACCAAGGCTTCGTTTAAAAATGTTTTCAGTGTTACATCGGCAAGAGTAAGCTGAGCTACGGCACGCTCTTCTGCTGACTGGGCTATCACTCCAGCTAATCGGTCGCCGGATCGCTGTGGTGTTGCTTTGGCCATTAATTCAGCCAGATCTTTAAATTGATAGGTATGACTGCCCAGGATATAGCGATAGGTATGACTCATAAATGTACCTCTTATGGTTAACCGCCGATTCCGTCATGGAACAGCTTTTGCGCAAAACATCTCCTATTGCCTAAGAAGACATAATCAGAGAATAAGCGGAATAAACGTCCTTTTCATCTACTAATCGACTCAGAAGAAGCCCATCGGATTAATATCATAGCTGACCAGCCTATTTTTGACCCGCTTCTGCAGCGTAACCGCTTACAATGTTGATCACGGCTGGCGGCGATTCACTAGCGGGCAAACTTTATTGCTCTACACACGTGCCCTGAGGGTTTATTAATTCTGCCTACGACTAATCAAACCCGACGACGTACTTATCGTCTTTGATGTCCGCCAGGATGTGCAGGACTGCGCCTGCAGACAGATGCGCCATTATGCAAAGGCAATGAATGAGTAGAAAGTGGGTAGAGGATTACTTTATAAATTCATTGAGTGTTACTGGTTTAGAATACAAGTAACCCTGAGCATAGTCACATCCCATTTCAGTAAGCACCCTCTCCTGAGCTTTGGTTTCAATCCCTTCGGCGATCACTTTAATTCCCAGTCTATGCGCCATGACAATGATAGATTCGCATAGCACCCTTGAGTCAGTAGATTCAGGTATTTGTCTGACAAACTCTCTGTCTATTTTTAAATAATCGATATCGTATTGCTGAATATACGCCAGTGAAGAATAGCCAGTACCAAAATCATCCAGTGCGACCTGGATTCCGGCATCTCTGAAATGTAGCAGAGTCGATAAACTCTCTTCGCTGCTGGTCATCAGGAGTCCTTCCGTAATTTCGATAACGATAGATGAAGCGTTTAAGCCCTGACCGGTTAATTTTTCAAGCCATGGCAGGAGTCCGGATTTGGAATCCAAAAATTGAACGGGAGATACATTGATACTTAATTCAAAATCGGAGCCAAACGCCTGTTGCAGCTTTTTAAGTGAACGGCAACCTTCATTGAATAGCCACTCCCCTATGCCAGTGATGAGCCGCGTCTCTTCTGCCAGCGGTATAAATTCACAGGGTAAAACTACGCCATGAAGCGGATGATTCCAGCGAATTAAGGCCTCGGCTTTTTGTATTTTTCCTGTTTTCAAACAGACAATCGGCTGAAAATAGAGCAGAAACTGTTGAGCCTCAAGCGCAATATGCAGATCGTGAATTAATTGCATACGTTGCACCACGCTTTCCTGCATCGAGGGGGTAAAACAGTGGTAACAGTTTCGACCAGACTCCTTGGCAGCATACATTGCCTGATCGGATGTTTTCAACAGTTCAGTACTATTTGTACCGTCAAGCGGATAGAAGGAGATACCAATACTGACCGAGATGTATACTGTTTTTCCTTCAAGATCGAAGGGTTCGCTGAAGCTTTTTTTGATTTTTTCAGCGACTCGAATAGCAGGCGTCAGATTAGGCAGGCTCCCCATAATAATTATAAATTCATCTCCCCCTTGTCGGCCAATAAGATCTTCTGAGCGAACACTACTTGCTAGCCGGGTAGCAACCAGTTTAAGAAGCTGGTCTCCCTTGTCATGGCCAAGCGTATCATTGACGTGTTTGAAATCATCCAGGTCCAGAAACAGAGTCGCCAATAGCAGATTATGACGTTGAGCCTGAGTAATCTCGTGACTCATATGATCAATCAGGGTGTTGCGGTTAGGCAAACCGGTAAGGTGGTCAAAGTGCGCTTGCTGCCATATTAAATCGGCGGCTTTTTTCTGTTCCGAGATATCACGATAAAGCGCGACATACCGCACGACCTGATGACTCTCATCGTAGATACTGTTAATACTCAACCAAACGGGAAATACTTCACCATTTTTTTTGCGGTTGTATATTTCTCCTTTCCAGCAGCCACTGTCTTTCAAGGCTTCCCACAGTGTATGGTAGAAGTCCTGATCATGATGGCCTGACGATAAAATGTTCGTTTTAAGGCCACGAACTTCTTCTTTTGTATAGCCGGTAACTTCGGTAAAGGCCGGATTGACATTAAGGATAAAGGTGTCTTTATCGGTAACCATCATGCATTCACTGCTATTTTCAAACACAGATGCTGATAACAGCAGTGATTCTTCATATTGCTTTCTTCTTGAAATATTTCTTATGACGATAATCATATCGTTGGACTGATGTATCGCATTTGCACGTGCTTCAAAAAACTCGCGTTTACCGCCAATATCTAAGGGATACTCCCATGTGGTTAACTTCTTATTCGCAACATGCTCAAGAATTTTCTGCTGAAAAAGCTTACCGATTTCAGTTGGCAGAACATCCAACATGTTGTGGCTAAGAAACAAGTCTGGTGACGTATAAAGGTCGCCCGGAGAGGATGTTCTGTATTCGAGAATGATAAAATCGCGATTTAATTTAAAGTAAAGGTCAGGTAACGCACTGAAGACAGAATCTAATTCATCACTGCGCTTCTTAGCGCTTTCTTCAGCTTTTAAACGCGCTTCAGCCATTTTTTTAAAGCGCTCGCCGAGTATCGACAGTTCCCTGGCTCCATTAGTGGGTAAGTTTTCAATTAACTCTCCTTTTTCAAGCCTGGCCGTGGCACCCGTAATTTGTTGCAGTGGTTGTAAAATACCAGAACGTAGTCCCTTAATAGCCAAAACAGTCACGGCCCCTAAGAAGATCAAAAAGTACAAAAGATTAGTGACGAACTGATAGTTCGCTTGCGCTAAAGCGCTATCTATTGGGATGCCCACGCTAACGGTTACGGTTTTTCCATTGGCTTAATGAGATGGTTCCCCTCGCTTTTAACCAGCTATGCTGGAAAGGTGACGAAACCAACAAGGAGAACCATCTCATGTATATCAAAGTCCTTGGAATCGATTTAGGCAAGTCTTCTTTTCATTTAATCGGTTGTGACTCCCACGATCAACAAGTCTGTAAAAAGAAACTTTCTCGTCAAAAACTCATAACTTTTATCGCTCAACTACCGCCGTGTCTGATTGCATTTGAAGCCTGTGGTGGTGCGCATTGGTTAGGCCGCCTCTGTATGGAGCACGGTCATGACGTTCGATTAATCCCACCTCAATATGTTAAACCTTTCGTTA
>NZ_FOOU01000019.1 GCF_900113275.1 Neptunomonas qingdaonensis | reverse complement strand
GTCGGTGATCAGCGCCGTATTATGACGCCTTCGCAGGCATTACAGGCGGGCAGTACCTATCTGGTGATTGGTCGTCCTATTACGCAGGCAAAAAATCCACTGGCTGCACTGGAAGCGATCGAGAAAGATATCGCCCTTTCTTTAAATTTCTCGTGAGTTTCGTATAAATTATGGGGACAGTTTACTTAACTAAGCCGGCTTTGAGGAATTAAGTAAACTGTCCCCGTATTCCTGATCAACGATGAATAAGACTTTATTTCTTCTTTCTGCGTAGTCTTGAGAGAGCAAGGCCAGTGATGCCTGCAACGAAGAGAAACATAGTCGCGGGCTCAGGGACAGTGCTACTAGCTTGCCTGATGACCTGACCACGGATCTCACCTCCTGGACTCAGGTCGGAATGGAGTTTCGGGGGAGTTTCGGGGACAGTTTACTTAATTCAGGGGCAGCCTACTTTTGGGAGTTTCAGGGGCAGTTTACTTAACCCAGCCAACTTTAAGGAATTAAGTAAACTGTCCCCTAATCCATCATGGGTTCCTGAAGTTTATCTCTACATCCATGCGCTTGTGTAAAATACGGATAACTTCGATTTTAGAATTATCGAGTATTCGGTAAAAAATCAGGTGACTGATATTTGGAAATTTACGGTAGCCTAATTTAATAAAATCACATTTGATCCCGACCTCAGGCGTATCTGAAATCAAATGGAAAGCTTCGTCAAATTGCTTCAAGTAAATTCCGCGCTGGCTTTTTCCCCACTTACGCTGTGTGCAAGTAGCGATAGATTTCAAATCAGCCTTGGCTTTATTGGTTAAAGTAAATGTCCCCATTAACCAAGTTCATCGTCAAGTTCATTCATCAGCGCTTCGTAGCTATATTCAGCCGTTCCGCTATTTTCGCCTTCTTCAAGTAGTTTGCGAAGTGTAGCTATTTTCTGCTCGTTATCTTCAAGCAGCCTCAGAGCAGCACGCACCACCTCGCTAGTGGAGGCGTATCTACCCTCTGTAATTTGCTTAGCAATAAAGCTATCAAAGTGCTCTCCAAGGGAAATACTTGTATTTTTAGGCATGGGATCACCTCTTATATACCAATAATTACCAAATATTGGTACAAAGCCAATATCAAGTCAATCAATGTCGTTCCATTGCTCCTGCCGCACTTCGTGCGCTGCTATTTATTTATCCCAGAGAATACTATGTCTGTTGCAGAAAATTTTAAACTACTCGGGCCATAACCAAGCGGCGCCGCGTGCGCCGCTTGAGTCACCATGTTGCGCTTTGCGTAGTGATGTTTTTACAGAGTCTGAGAAAACGTAGCGGCCCCACTGTTCAGGTACGTCGCTATAAAGGCGTTCGATATTAGATAATCCTCCCCCGAGCACGATGATATCCGGATCCAGTATATTGATCACTGAGGCTAGGCTTTTCGCCAGTCGATCAATATAGGTTCGACAAGTATCTTCTGATGCTACACACCCCGTTGCTGCTTTTTCCCAGACCTGTGCAAACGAAGAGATGTGTTGATCTTTGCTGCTTTCGATATGGCGTTGCAAAGCGCCGGGCCCGGAGATAAAGGTTTCAATACAGCCTTTTTGTCCACAATAGCAGACGGGACCAGGGTATTCTGTTTCAGTGGGCCAGGGCAGGGGATTGTGACCCCATTCACCGGTGATGCCGTTGCTGCCGCAAAGTACGTGTTGATTAACGACAAGGCCGCCGCCCACTCCCGTACCCAGAATTACGCCAAAGACAACATTGCCTGATTGCCCGGCACCATCAGTCGCTTCAGAAAGGGCAAAGCAGTTAGCATCATTTGCAATACGAACGGGACGAGCGAGTAGCGTTTCTAAATCGTGCTGCAGGGGCTTACCGATCAGGCAGGTTGAGTTGGCATTTTTAACTTTTTGGGTGTCGGCTGAAATAACACCAGGAATACCTATTCCTATACTGGCCGGCTCTTTTGCCGTAAGTTCAGGCTGCGCTCCTGCCTTAAATTCTGCCTTGAGACCTACCTTGAGTTCGGCGGCCTGAACCAGCTTGGTAATGGCTGCCAGTGTGGCGGGATAATCGCCTTGGGGTGTCGCAACACGTTTTCTGTAGATCACCGCGTTATTATCTAACGCAATGATCTCTATCTTCGTACCACCCAGATCTATTCCTAAACGCATGACAGGGCCTAAACTGTGGGAAAAGTCACAATGATGCTTTGGCACGAGCCGCAATTATGTTTTCAGGCAAGGCAAAAACACACGGAATAAGGGCGTTTATAACTTATAAATGACCGCTTGAGTACGTTTTTAACGCCGCCAGCAGACAAAAGAGCCAGCGTCACAGTACAAAGAACAATGTTACCGGGATAATGATCAGACTAGCGATATTGCCGAGTAATACAATCGAAGCGACCTGGTGCGGTTCTTGTTGATAACGTTCAGACACCATGTAATTAAGGACGGCAGGAGGGAGCGCGCCAAATAACACAAGGTAAGTAAACTGGATGGGTTCAAGCTGTAATAATGGTTGCAGCGCCAATGCGATAACTAATCCGCTGAGGGGACATAAAATAGCGCCCCAGAGGCCGATTTTCCAATGTGATAAATCAACGCTGGTCATCCGCACACCCAACGCAAAAAGCATTAACGGGATAGAGATCTGCCCGAGCATGTCGATAAAGGTTGCTGCAGCAGTGGGTACATGCAGATCAAAAGTACTCCAGACGAGCCCGGCAATAGTTGCCAGGATCATGGGCATTTTCAGCACATTAATCGGGTTGGTTTTATGATCAAGAATGTATAAACCAACCGTAAAGTGCAGCAGGTTCTCAACCAGAAAAAGCACAACCGCGGCCGGTAGCGCTTGTTCACCAAAAGCCAGCACCGCCAAGGGTAATCCCAGATTACCGCTGTTATTGAACATCATGGGCGGCAGGAACGTTTTAGGGCTCACCTTAAGCAGCTTACACAGTGGAAACAACAGCAAGCCAGAACCTAAGACGATAATGGCTGCACCCACGGCCAGCATTTGAAATTGTGGCAGATCAAATGATTTGGCAGACAGTACAGAAAAAATTAAAGCGGGGACAAACACATCAATATTGATCGTGTTGGCCGTCGACATATCGGTATGCCGTTTACGCGCATAAAAGTAGCCCACACTGACAATCGCCACAAGCGGAAATACCGTAAGAAAAATCCGTTCCAGTAATGCCAGTGTACTGCTATCCATAAAGACTACTATCCATATAGGCTACTTTCCATAAAGGCTGGTATTAAACAGCTGAGTAATTAATCGTATTTTTTGCCGGTGGGCACAATCACAACAGGCACAGTCGAATTTCTGGCAACTTGCTGAGTGGTGTGGCTATGACGGCCGAAGGTGTTTTCAGAGCCCATAATAATCAACTGTACGCCGCGCTTTTTCGCTTCATTCAGAATAGAGTCAGTGTGATTACCTTCAACGACGACATATTCAACATTCAGTTTGTCAGCTGCAGGCAGGTTATTTAACTCTTCTGCACAGAATTTTTCAATGCGAATATGCATCTCCTCATGTATCTCATTGATTCCTTCATCGTGTATTTTTTTCAACAGATCTTTCGGTACATAATTTTTGATCAGAGCAGTACCCATCTCACCAATAGGCTCAACAACATGCAGAATAACAATTTTTGCATTCAATGCAGTGGCAAGTTTTACGGCATGGCGAAAAACCGGACGCGTGTGGCTACCCAAAGAGGTAGTGTAAAGAATGGTATTGATTTCAGGTAAAGCCATGATGCTATCCTCACAACGGTATTTAGTTGAATATGTTTAGTTTACCGCTCAGCTTTTTTGAGTCTGAATGCGGTTATTTTCTTCAGTTGATGCTGTTTTACTCATGATTGGCTGAGTACAGCGATCAACCAGATAAATGATCGATTTATAATCAATCCCACTATGATGGCTTAAACCAATTTCGCAGGTGCGACTGGTCGAATAGCCTGCAGTACACTCATGTACAGCGCCTTTCAGCGTACGCAAAGCCGATGCATTTAACTCAGGGGTTGAAAAGCCTTTGTCGCCAGCAAAGCCACAGCAGGTTATCTGATCAGGAATAACAACCTGTGTCGAGCATGCAGACATAATGCGTTTGAGCTTGTCAGCTTGTCCCATGCGCGTTGCACTACAAGTGATGTGTAGCGCAACAGGCTCGGAAGTGGCAGTAAAAATCAAACGGTCTAACAGAAACTCGTCAATAAAATCGACGGTATCATAAAGTTTGATACGTGAGTCGAGTTTATCCTTTAGTAGTAAGCTGCAAGGGCTGGTGTCAGAATACACAGGAAGTGTTCCGTTTTCTGTGATCTCAAGCAGTACTTTTTCGATTTCAGCAGATTTAGAATCAGCCGCGGCAAACATTCCTTTAGATTGAAACGGCATACCGCAACAAAGGTTATCCATTGCTGCAGGATAGATCACCTCAAAACCCGCTTTACGTAACAGGGCTTCGGTTTTATCCGCCAGAGAAGTCTGATCTGAGTCGCCTCGCGCAGGGCCCATGGTTCGGCTGGCGCAGCTGGGCAGATAAACAACTTTCGGCGCAGCACTTGATCCAGTCGTAGCTAAAGCATTCGCGGCGTTAGCTGGCGCTTTTATTTTAGGTGCGCCGGTCGGCATAGAGGGCGTCCATTGCTGGATACGTCCGCCAGACAGCTTGCGTGCCGTACCGGTGATCGCCGTCATCGCTTGCGTGCCGATTAAACCGTGGGTCATATCCGCTGCCGCAAAGGTCACTCTACTGGCTTTTGCCAGTGTGCCGTAGTGGTCTGCCAGCCATTGCGCCAGTTTGGTGTGTTTCTCGTTGTTCTGACTACGGATAGAGCGTGTCAGGTCACCGGTGTTAATACCTACGGGGCAGGTTGTTGAGCATAAACCACAGGCGGCACAGGTTTCGGTGCCCTGATATTGATATTCTTTGCGCAGTTCGGCTAAGCGCTCAGGATCTGCTTTAGGGCCTGAGGCTTCGGCTTCAAGGCGTGCAATTTCACGCCAGATAACAATGCGTTGGCGAGGCGTCAGGGTTAAGTCGCGCGACGGGCAGGTGGGTTCACAGAAACCGCACTCAATGCACTTGTCGACCAGAGGATCAGCCGCCGGTAACGGTTTGAGGTTTTCCAGATGAACATGGCTGTTTCTGTTGAGTACAACGCCGGGATTCAGAATAGCATTCGGATCCAGCAGCTCTTTGAGTTCCCACATCAACTGATAAGCATCTTTACCCCATTCCAGTTCAACAAACGGCGCCATATTGCGGCCGGTACCATGCTCGGCTTTCAGTGAGCCATCGTACGTACCAACCACCATGTTAGCCACATCCTCCATCAGGCCATCGTAGCGATCAATCTCTTCCTGAGTATCAAATGCCTGAGTAAATACAAAGTGGAGATTGCCTTCCAGCGCATGGCCAAAAATCAGGGCTTCGTTGTAGTGCCATTTCTTAAAGAGCTGGTGGAGATCGTGTACCGCATCGGCAAGCTGTTCAACCGGAAAAGCGACATCTTCGATGATCACCGTCGTGCCGGTCAGGCGTATCGCACCAACAGCGGGGAACAGCCCTTTACGGATCGCCCAGTATTTGGCGTACTCTTCTGGCTTGGTCGTGAATTCGATCGGGCGGGTAGTCGTCAGGCCTGCCAATGAGGCTTTGATGGTTTCCACCTGAGTGGCGAGATCGGCAGGATCAGCCGCACGTGTCTCAACCAGCAGGGCAGCAGCATCCTCCCCAAGCTCACGCATAAAATCAGGCATGCCGGGTTTATCTTCCACCGAACGTAAACCGGCACGGTCCATCAACTCCACCGCAGATACTGGTGTTTTCTTCAGAATAGCGACGGCATCGCAGGTAGTGCGAACGCTGTTAAAGAAGATCAGAGCAGAGGCTTTATTCGGATGCTCATCAACGGTGCGGTAGGTGATCTCCGACATAAAGCCCAGCGTACCTTCAGATCCGATCATCAAATGCTGCAGCATGTCGATAGGATCGGTGTAATCCACCAGAGAGTTAAGCGCATAGCCGGTGGTATTTTTAAGGCGGTATTTATGCAGGATACGCTCGTGCAGCACCTTGTTAGCACGGGTTTGCTGGCCTAACGCATCCAGTGAATCGAGTAATGCTTTGTGAGACAGTTTGAACCGGTTTATAGAATGAAGATTACCGGTATCGAGTTGCGTGCCATCTGCCAGTATCAGCTTCATGCTTTTTAAGGTGCGGTAACTGTTCTGCGCCGTACCACAGCACATGCCACTGGCATTGTTAGCGGCAATACCGCCGATCATAGCCGCATTAATAGAGGCAGGATCCGGGCCGATTTTTTTATTAAAGGGTGCCAGATAACTATTCGCCTGGCCACCGATGACGCCCGGTTGTAAGCTGATCTGTGTGGCGTCTTTATTAATTTTATAGCCTTTCCAGCCGTCGCCTAACTGAATCAATACTGAGTCAGTAATCGCCTGGCCGGAGAGACTCGTTCCCGCTGCACGAAAGGTAACAGGAATCTGATGTTGGTTGGCTAAGGTAACAATCTTAGCAATATCATTTTCACTTTCAGCTCGCACCACAATCTGTGGAATCAGGCGATAAAAGCTCGCATCTGTGCCATACGCCAACGTACGAAGAGGATCGGTAATTAAGCGCTCTTCAGGAATAAATTGCTGAAGTGTGGCAAGAAAATCACGATGTGTCTGTTTCATATTATTCACGGGGCCACCTGCTGGAAGCTTGTTGATAGGGCGCTGATTGAGAGCAGCCTGCTCAGAAGGATGAGCGTCACTTAAAACTGAGCGCAGAACTGAATTTAAAAACCGTGGTATCAACTGGGATACCACGGGTAACGCAATGGCTTTGCTTATTTAGCGTAAGCGATGGCGGGTAGCCAAAGCACTAACTGCGGCCAGAAAACCAGAATGAATAGCGCGATTAGCTGCAGGCCGATAAAAGGAATGACACCTTTATAAATATCAGACAACTTCACATTCGGCGGGCAAACACCTTTCAGATAGAAGAGGGCAAAGCCAACCGGCGGTGTCAGGAAGGATGTCTGTAATGCCATCGCCACCAACATCACGAACCACACCAGCTCCGGGCTATCCACTACCCCGTAACCGTCGATATCTAATCCAAGTGCCGTGATAACCGGTGCTAGCAGCGGCAGGATAATCAAGGTGATCTCTATCCAGTCAAGGAAGAAGCCGAGGAGGAAAATTACAGCCAGTATAAAGAGGATAATACCGTAAGGGCCAAAAGGCAGACCGGTCAGGAATGACTCAATCAGCTCATCGCCGCCCAACTCACGCAATACCAGTGCAAAACAGGTCGCACCAATAAAGATAGCGAAAATGTAGGCTGTGGTGTTGAGCGTGCCGCCCATGACTTCTTTAAGTACCGGAAGGCTGAAACGACGGTTGTATAACGCTAGCAGTGTAGCGCCTAATGCACCCACGCCGGAGGCTTCTGTCGGAGTGGCAAAGCCAGCAAAGATAGAACCCAGCACGACAAAAATAAGGAATAAAGTAGGTAAGACCGCTTTCAGTACATTCAATACAACAGGCCAGGTAACCGCTTTAGCATCCTTAGGCACCGGTGCAGCGTTCGGCTTGATATAGGCATAAACAAGAATGTAAACAATATACATAGCGCCGAGCATCAAACCAGGGATAACCGCTCCCATAAACAGGTCACCAACCGACAGGCCTAACTGATCGGCCATGATAACCAGCATAATACTAGGTGGAATCAAAATACCCAAGGTACCGGCTGACGCAATCGTCCCCAGTGCTAACGGCATTGAGTAACCCTGTTTCGTCATCGATGGAAGAGACATGACTGCCAACAGTACAACGGACGCGCCAATAATCCCGGTAGAGGCCGCCAGAATAATACCGATCGCCGTTACGGTGACTGCAAGCCCACCGCGAACACGGCCAAACAGCTCTTGCATCGAGTGCATCAGTTCTTCAGCAACCCCGGATTTGTCCAGCATAATGCCCATGAAGATAAACATCGGCAGTGCGACCAGAATCCAGTTGTCCATAATCTTATACAGACGGTTTACCACCAGGCCCAGCGTGGTGTAATCCAGTCCGGTCATCGTATCCAGGTAAACATCGGCAAACTGGCCGATAAAAGCAAAAATAATCCCGACGCCGGCTAACACCCAGGCAACAGGTATACCGGTAAATAACAGAGCGATGAAAGATACGAACATCGCAATGACCATGATTTCATTGGCGTCCATCATTATTCTCCACGCATAAGTAAAACGGTGTCACGGTAAAGTCGAGAAAGCATAGCAAGACCCAATAAAGCAAAACTGACCGGAATAACCCCTTTTATAATCCAACGATAAGGCAGCCCGGAAGGGGATTGAGAGCCTTCATTGATGCGATATGCGTCATAAAAGAAATCGATACTGTGGAGGAACACAATCACAATAAACGGCATGACTAAAATAAGGATGCCAAGAATTTCAATGATATGTTTAGTGCGCGCCCGAAAGCGTGAATAAAAGAGATCCACGCGAATATGTGAGTTAGTGGTTTGCGCATAAGACAGGCCGATCATCACGCCTAGCGCATAGAGGTGCCATTGCAGCTCTTCAAATATAATTAAACCGCTTGAAAATCCTTTTCGAAGTACGACCTGCAAAATAATGACAAAAACCAGCAGGACGTAGCACCAGGCAACCGACATGCCGATGCGCTGGATAAAGCGATCGATCATATCGGCCAGAGGTACTGATGGGAGAGTATCGTTCTCAGTCACAGGAAGGTACCTACATCGATTATTATTGTATAAATGAAAGGCAGACAATAATTATTGTCTGCCTTAGCATAGCTTTTTGCTACATAACGCTGGTAAATCGCGTTAAGTTAAGCGAACTATTAACGGCTACGGGGTAGGAATGCGTTAGCTTCCCAAAGGTCGTAACCTTTACGGAATTCGCTCAAATCATCCCATACTTTCTTAAAGAACGCATCTTCAGCAGACTTTTCAGCAGCCACTTCAAGCCATTTGTCTTCAAAGGCTTTCAGCATAGTGTCATTCCAGTAACGGATCTCAACGCCGTTGGCTTTGGCTTCAGCCATAACCGGGAACTGCATTGCTTCACCTTCAGCAAATGAGTTGGTCATAGAGGCTTTACAGGTGCCGTCAACAATCGCCTGTTGGCCTTCAGACATCTTGTTCCATACGTCTTTGTTGATTAGCAATTCGAAAATCGTTGCTTGCTGATGCCAGCCAGGGAAATAGTTGTATTTCATGATCTTCTGGAAACCAAGACGCTGATCGATTGCAGGCTGAGAGAACTCAGAGGCATCGATTGCACCTTTCTCCAGCGCACCAAAGATTTCACCGCCAGGTAGCTGCGAGGTAGATACACCCATTTTTTCCATCACGGAAGCACCCAGACCGAAGAAACGCATGTTCAGGCCTTTAAGGTCTTCAGGTGTATTGATCTCTTTTTTGAACCAGCCAGATGTTTCTGGCGAAAGAATGGCGCAAGGAATAACTTTGACGTTGTAGCCATTGGTGTCATACATTTACTGATACAGCTTCAGGCCGTTTCCGTAATACAACCACGCCATGTATTCGCCTGCTTCAGGGCCAAAAGGCACAGCAGAGAAGAAACCGGAAGCCGGCATTTTACCCTGCCAGTAACCGGCAGTAGCATAGCCTGAGTTAACTTTACCAGAAGAAACAGCGCCTAGAATTTCCGGCGGAGCAACCAGCTTGCTTGGCTCGTAGATTTTCATCTTTATCGTGCCATCACTCACAAGATTCAATTGCTCAGAAACCCAAACAATCGGAGTGCCCAACGCAGGTAGATGAGAGCCGAAAGCAATTGGAGTTTTCAGTAATACTTTATCAGCTGCCTGAGCAGGCATCATCGCCGTTGCAGCAACACCTGCCAGAACAGCAGCAGAGATTACAGACTTGGTAAATTTTTTCATGTCTCATCCTCAATAACGATATTTATTTATTTTTTTTGTAGACCCGGTGCTAAATATACAACAGATTCATGGATATAACAGTGTTAGACAAACATCTTGTTAAATTGGTAATACCAATTTACCATAGTATAGGTTGCTACTGTATTTTTTTTGACCAGTACTTGTCAATCTTTTTGATAAATTAAATAGTGTTTGGTTTTATCGCGAATAAGCGCTAGTTTCATATTCAGTTAAGCCGACAGAGCGACAAGAATCAGCAGGGATAGAATAGGTATGGATAGCTATAAATAGGTATGACCAATTGCTGCAGGTGCGTAAAGCGACGCTGTTAGTCAGTAATTGGTAGCGGGTAAACCAATGGGTTGGAATCGTAGAGTATGGCGTATCAAAAGGTGAAACAGCCTAAAATATCAGATGTCATCGTAGAGCGAATGGAAGAGATGATACTGGAAGGAACCTTAAAGCCAGGGCAGAAACTGTTACCGGAAAGAGCTTTGTCGGCTCAATTTGAGGTGTCCAGGCCTTCATTGCGCGAAGCTATACAAAAACTTACGGCTAAAGGCTTATTGGTTAGCCGGCAGGGGGGAGGTACATATGTTTCTGAAGATCTGGGTGGATCCTTTATGGATCCTTTGCTCGAGCTCTTCAAAACGCATCCTGAAGCCCAATATGATTTGCTTGAGTTTCGGCATGCTCTGGAAGGCGTGACGGCCTATTACGCCGCGTTGCGCAGTACCGCCGCAGATAAAGAAGCAATCAGAAGCAGTTACGATGCTCTGCAGGTACATCACCAGAATAAAGATTTTCAAAAAGAAGTGGCAGCGGATGTGGATTTTCATCTCACCATTGCCGCCTCTACGCATAATATGGTGTTATTGCATATGATGAGGGCCTTGTTCAGTTTGTTAAGGCAGCACATTGGTGATAATTTGCAGAACATATATCCGAAGCCGGGATACCGGCAAAAAATTCATGATCAACATTTTAAACTGATGGAGGCGATTTTTTCGGGTGAGCCTGACCTCGCTCAAAAAGCAGCGCATGATCATTTGGCATATGTCGAAGAGTCATTGCTGGAACAAGGGCGTGAAAATACTCGGATAGAAAGGGCGATGCGGCGTTCAAAAAATGTATAAAAAGCCGCGCCATAAGACGTTAGTCTATAAATAGATTTCTGTATAAAAACTACAAAAAGGTTATTTATAGGTCTTTGTCATTAAGTTTTGAGTGTTTTGTAGACAGGTTTTTAAAAATTTTGTAGTATTACTACAAATAAAAAAGAGGAACCAGATACTGCTCGGTAGTTAAATTACAGTACCTCGGTAGTATTGCTCGGTAGTATCAAAAGTTCTCTCAACTAAAAAGCAGGCTCGGTTAGTCCGCCTAACAGATAAAGAAGCCTGATATACAATTACCAAGGGATGAGTGCTTTTAAGCATACGTGGAGAAGGCAACGTGCAACAAATAGATGATATCGACCCAATTGAAACAAATGAATGGCTAGAAGCGCTCGAATCAGTCGCTAAAAATGATGGCGATGATCGTGCGCGTTTCCTATTAGCTCAACTAGGACGCAAAGCGTCAGATATGGGTGTAGAGAGCCGTGGTGCTGTTACTACTCCTTACCGCAATACGATAGCTCCCAGAGATGAAGTCCGCATGCCGGGCGACCTGTTCATGGAACGCCGCATCCGTTCATTCATTCGTTGGAATGCAATGGCAATGGTAATGCGCGCCAATGACAATAAAGAAGGGCTGGGCGGACATATCTCCAGTTTCTCCTCTTCAGCCACGCTTTATGATATTGGCTTTAACTACTTTTTCCGTGGTAATGAAGGTGGACAAGAATCAGATATGGTGTTTTTCCAGGGACATATCTCTCCTGGTATCTATGCACGCGCCTATCTTGAAGGTCGTTTAACCGAAGATCAGCTCGACAACTTCCGTCGTGAAGTCGATGGCAACGGTTTGTCGTCTTATCCACATCCATGGTTAATGCCTGACTTCTGGCAGTTCCCGACCGTTTCTATGGGTCTTGGGCCAATTCAGGCCATCTATCAGGCACACGTCATGCGTTACCTGTCGGCACGTAGTCTGATTGACCGTGCTGACCGTAAAGTATGGGCATTCCTCGGTGACGGTGAGTGTGATGAGCCGGAATCACTCGGTGCTATTGCTCTGGCTGGACGTGAAAGCCTGGAAAACCTGGTCTTCGTTATCAACTGTAACCTGCAGCGCCTTGATGGCCCTGTTCGCGGTAACGGAAAAATTGTTCAGGAACTGGAAGGTGTCTTCCGTGGTGCTGGCTGGAACGTTATTAAATGTTTGTGGGGTCGTCACTGGGATCCACTCTTTGAAAAAGATGTTAACGGTCTGCTGCAAAAACGTATGGATGAAGTCTGCGATGGTGAGCTGCAGAACTTTAAAGCCAACGGCGGCGCATACACGCGTGAGCATTTCTTTGGTAAATATCCTGAACTGTTAGAAATGGTTAAGGACATGTCTGACGACGAGATCATGAACCTCAACCGAGGTGGTCACGATCCGTACAAAGTCTATGCCGCCTACCATGCTGCAATGAGCAACACTGGCCGTCCAACGGTTATCCTTGCGCAAACCGTAAAAGGTTACGGCACAGGTAAATCCGGCGAAGCGAAAAACGATACTCACTCGCTGAAGAAAGTGGCGATTGATGATCTGAAAGATTTCCGTGATCGTTTCACCATCCCGTTGGATGATGATCAACTGAAAGACGTGCCTTATTACCGTCCGTCAGCTGATTCAGCCGAAATGAAGTACATGTTTGAGCGCCGCGAAAAACTCGGCGGTTTCTATCCGGTACGTCGCAGCCAGGTGCAAACACTCGAAACACCGGCGTTGGAGGCTTTCTCTAACAACCTCAAAGGCAGTGGTGAGCGTGAGCTATCAACGCAGATGTCGTTGAACCGCGTACTCAATACACTGGTGAAAGACAAAAATATCGGCGACCGTGTCGTGCCGATCATTCCGGATGAAGCACGTACCTTTGGTATGGAAGGGATGTTCCGTCAGTTAGGTATCTACACCTCTGTCGGCCAGCGCTATGTACCGCATGATAGCGACCAGATCATGTTCTACAAAGAGTCTAAAACTGGCCAGATTCTGGAAGAAGGTATCAACGAAGCCGGCGCTATGTCTGCCTGGATTGCCTGTGCAACCTCCTATGCAAACAACAACTGCCCGGTGATTCCGTTCTATATTTTCTACTCAATGTTCGGCTTCCAGCGCGTCATGGATCTGATCTGGGCTGCCGGCGATATGCAGGCACGCGGATTCCTCATCGGAGCGACAGCAGGGCGAACCACACTTAACGGTGAAGGTCTGCAGCATCAGGATGGCCACAGCCACTTGATGGCACAGATGGTGCCGAACTGTGTCTCTTACGATCCGACCTATGGTTACGAACTAACCGTTATTGTTCAGGATGGTTTAGAGCGTATGTACGGAAAAGGTGAAAACCGTTTCTACTACATCACCACTATGAACGAAAACTACAGCCACCCGGAAATGCCGGTCGGTGCAGAAGCAGGCATCATCAAAGGTATGTATCTGCTTAATGAAGGCAAAGACGCTGAACTAAAAGTTCAGTTGATGGGTTGCGGTACTATCTTGCGCGAAGTGGAAGCAGCGGCTGTTATCCTGCGCGAAGAGTTCGGTATCGAGTCAGATATCTGGAGCACCACATCGATCAACGAATTGCGTCGTGATGCGATGAGCGTTGAACGTCATAACATGCTGCATCCGGAAGCACAGCCTAAAGTGGCTTACGTGACTGAGTGTCTGCAAGATCGTCAGGGTCCTGTCATTTCCGCAACCGATTACATGCGCATGTATGCTGATCAGCTGCGTGAATACATTCCGGCACGTTACAAAGTGTTGGGTACAGACGGTTTTGGTCGTTCTGATACGCGTACTAAACTGCGTGAGTTCTTCGAAGTAAACCGTTACTACGTGACTATCGCAGCACTCAAAGCACTGCAGGAAGATGGCAAGCTAGAAGCTTCTGTCGTCGCTAAAGCCATGCAGAAATTCAATCTCAACCCAGAGAAACCAGCGCCCTGGACTGTATAGATTCTTATATACAAGTCTTAGAAACTGCCTGAGCGTCAGCTCAGGCATGCTGATTTTAAAAGTTGAATTGAACGCATTGGCGAATAACGAATAGAGGACATTATCGTGAGCATAATCACAATTACAGTTCCAGATTTAAGCGGCGCAGAAGACGTAGATGTTATCGAAGTGCTGGTTAAGGCCGGCGACGTAGTCGCAGAAGGCGATAGCCTGATAGCCCTGGAAACTGATAAAGCATCGATGGAAGTACCGGCAGAACAAGCAGGCACCGTCGTAGAAGTAACGATTAAAGAAGGCGATACCTGCAACGAAGGTGACGTGATTCTGACATTGGAAACAGGCGCGGCAGCCGCAGCAGCTCCAGCAGCAGCGCCCGCTCCGGTAGCGGCAGCACCTGCACCCGCAGCGGCCGCCGCAGCACCGGCTCCGGCGGCAACAGCTGCTTCAAGTGTCGAGCAGGTATTAGTGCCTGACCTCAGTGGTGCAACCGATGTCGATGTTATCGAAGTCATGGTTAAAGTCGGTGACGTAATCGAAGAAGGCGATAGCCTGATCGCGCTGGAAACTGACAAAGCATCAATGGAAGTACCTGCCCCGATGGGTGGTAAGGTCGTTGAAGTTAAAATTACAGAAGGCAGCACCTGTAACGAAGGCGACCTGCTGATTATGTTGGAAGTAGGTGGCGGTGCAGCTTCTGCCGCAGCGGCCCCGGCATCACAGCCAGCAGCCGCCGCTCCAGCAGCCGCCGCTCCAGCAGCGGCAGCTCCTGCACCTGCACCTGCAGCAGCCGGCGGTATTGAAAACGTACTCGTACCAGACCTGAGTGGCGCAACCGATGTTGACGTTATTGAAGTGATGGTAAAAGCGGGCGACGTGATTCAGGAAGGCGACAGCCTGATCGCACTGGAAACCGATAAAGCGTCAATGGAAGTACCGGCGCCTAAAGGCGGTACGGTTAAAGAAGTACTGATCAAAGAAGGCAGCACCTGTAACGAAGGTGATGTGTTGTTGGTGTTGGAAGTAGCGGGCAGTGCGCCTGTTGCTGCACCAGCAGCGGCAGCAGCGGCAGCACCTGCGGCACCTGCTAAAGCAGCAGCTCCTGCAGCCGCAGCGGCCCCTGCAGCCAGCGCTGTTAGCCAGGTTGAACTTGAAAAGAAAAATCGCACAGTGAATGCCGGGCCGGCAGTACGTGCAACCGCACGTGAGTACGGTGTTGATTTGAGCGACGTTAAGGGCACAGGCCGTAATGGTCGTATCCTTAAAGAAGATGTTCAGGCATATGTGAAAAATGCACTGGTTCAGCTGAAAGCAAAACCAGCCGCAGCCGCTGGTGTCACCGGTGGATCAGGTATTCCTGCTATTCCTGCGGTTGATTTCAGTAAGTTTGGTGAGATCGAAAAAGTCGCACTGAGCAAAATCGGTAAATTGACCGCAGCCAATATGTCGCGCTGCTGGTTGAATATCCCGCACGTCACGCAGTTTGACGATGCAGATATCACCGAGCTGGAAGCGTTCCGTAAAGAGATGAAAGAAGATGCACTCAAAGCAGGTGTTAAATTAACGCCGCTGCCTTTCATGATCAAAGCGGTCGCTAAAGCCTTAGCAGAGAATCCAAAATTCAATGCATCACTGGATGCAGACGGTGAACACATCGTCTACAAAAAATACATCAACATCGGTTTGGCAGTTGATACGCCAAATGGATTGATGGTACCCGTGATCAAAGATGCGGATAAAAAATCAATCTATGAGCTGTCTTTAGAAGCAAACGAACTGGCGGGTAAAGCAAAAAATCGCAAACTCAAGCCAAACGAAATGCAAGGCGCATGCTTCACGATCTCTAGCTTGGGTGGTATTGGCGGAACGGGCTTTACGCCAATCGTCAACGCACCTGAAGTCGGTATTCTGGGTGTGTCTAAAGCAGATATCAGACCACGCTGGAACGGTAAAGAGTTCGAACCACGTATGATGTTGCCATTGTGCTTATCCTACGATCACCGCGCTATTAATGGCGGCGATGCAGGTCGATTCCTAACCTACCTCAACAGCTTACTCAGCGACATCCGCCGCTTAACGCTGTAAAGCGTAAATTTTTAGCAAGTCCCTTGGCTTAGCTTTATAGGGTTCCGAAAGGAACCCTATTTTTTTGTCTGCGATTTAAAAAATACATAGCTATAATGACGTATAAAACCAAGGGTTCCTCACAGCACCTTGCAACAGATTATCGAAAAAGTTAATTTAGCCATGGCTGACATAAGAACGATAAGGCTTAATGACTCAACAGAGAGATTAAGGATAATATGAAAAAAATTCTCACGGTATTTGGTACGCGTCCGGAAGCGATTAAAATGGCGCCCTTAGTCAAAGCACTGGCGCAGGAATCTCAATTTGAAAGCCGTGTCTGTGTCACCGCTCAGCATCGCGAGATGCTCGATCAAGTCTTAGAGCTGTTTGAAATTACCCCCGATTACGATCTCAACATTATGCAGCCCGGCCAGGATCTTTTTGATGTGACATCGCGCATCTTGTTAGGTATTCGCGAAGTATTACGTGAGTTTAAGCCGGATATCGTCTTAGTGCATGGCGACACCAGCACCACCTTTTCTACGGCATTGGCGGCATTTTACGAGCAGATACCCGTAGGGCATATCGAAGCAGGATTACGTACCGGTGATATCACGTCACCGTGGCCAGAAGAAGCCAACCGTAAGCTAACGGCGACGCTGACTAAATGGCATTTTGCACCGACGCAGTTGTCGTATCAGAACTTAATCGATGAGAAAGTCTCGAAAGAGTATGTCTCTATTACCGGTAACACCGTCATCGATGCGCTGCATTGGGTCGTGGATAAAATCAATAGCGACAGCACCCTGGAATCCACTTTATCATCGCGTTTTCCTTTCCTCGATGAGAGTAAAAAACCCATTCTGGTTACAGGCCATCGGCGTGAATCCTTTGGCGGCGGTTTTGAGCGTATCTGTGAAGCGTTAGTCGATATCGCTAAGCGTTACCCAGAATCACAAATCGTTTATCCGGTGCATTTAAACCCGAATGTGCAAGAACCGGTTAACCGCTTGTTAAAAGATGTCGATAATATCTATCTGATCGACCCGCAAGACTACCTGCCCTTTGTTTACCTGATGAACCGTAGCTATCTGATCCTGACCGACTCCGGCGGTATTCAGGAAGAAGCACCTTCGCTGGGCAAACCGGTGCTGGTGATGCGCGATAACACCGAGCGACCAGAAGCGGTCGATGCCGGCACCGTCGAGCTGGTGGGTACAGATTATGCGCGAATAGTGGCGGGTGTGGTTGAGCTGATGGAGTCACAAACAAAATATGATTCCATGGCGCGCGCCATAAACCCCTACGGCGACGGCACCGCATGCCAGAAAATCGTCGCAACGCTGAAGCAGCACTAATTATAAAAGCTAATCAAAAGTTATTAATTAAATCCAGTTAATAACTTTCCTAAAGGTATTAAAACAATGAGTTTTGAAACAGTATCGGTTATCGGATTAGGTTATATCGGATTACCCACCGCTGCGATTATTGCGTCGCGTGGCATAAAAGTGATTGGTGTCGACGTCGTGCAATCCGCGGTAGATACTATTAATGCGGGTAAAATCCATATTGTAGAACCGGATCTGGATATCGTCGTACGCAGTGTCGTTACCACCGGTAACTTACGCGCCACCATCACGCCAGAGCCGGCCGATGTCTTCATGATTGCCGTACCTACGCCGTTTCTTGAAAGTGACGATGGCCGCCACCAACCTGATCTGTCTTATATCGAATCAGCGGTTAAGCGTATCGCGCCGGTATTAGCAAAAGGTAACCTGGTGGTGCTGGAATCGACCTCGCCGGTCGGTACAACCGAAAAAATGGCCGCCTGGCTGGCCGAAGCGCGCCCTGATTTAACCTTCCCGCAGGATAAAGGCAGTGCCGCCGATATTAAAGTCGCACATTGCCCGGAGCGAGTGCTGCCAGGTTACGTATTACAAGAGCTGGTTTCTAACGACCGTGTCATTGGTGGTATGTCAAAAGCCTGTAGCGACCTCGCTGTAGAGCTGTATCAAACCTTTGTTCGCGGTGAATGTATCGTTACCAATGCACGTACCGCCGAAATGGCCAAACTGACCGAAAACTCCTTCCGCGATGTCAATATTGCCTTCGCTAACGAGCTGTCGGTGATTTGCGATAAGCTAAAAATCAATGTCTGGGAGCTGGTCAAGCTGGCGAATCGCCATCCGCGTGTGAATATTCTCAATCCCGGCCCGGGTGTCGGCGGTCACTGTATCGCCGTAGACCCGTGGTTTATCGTCGATAGCTGCCCGGAAGAAGCAAAAATAATCAGACAGGCGCGTTTAACCAACGATGCAAAACCGCAGTATGTGATTAATCAGATCGCAAAAGCGGCGGATGAGTTCAAGCGTCCGGTGATTGCCTGCTTAGGCTTAGCCTTTAAAGCCGATATCGATGACCTGCGCGAAAGTCCGGCACTGCACATAGTAGAAGACTTAGTGAAGCGTAATATTGGCGAGATCATCGCGGTAGAGCCAAACATCAACAAGCTGCCGGCAACACTGGTCGACTCGGGTATCGAATTGTCGAGTCTGGAAAGTGCGCTGGATAAAGCCAATGTGATCGTGATTTTGGTTGATCACAAAGAGTTTAAAGCAGCGGATAAAACCCAGTTCGCCACAAAAGTGGTGATTGATACGCGTGGGATTATTGGTTAAGTCGTTTTACAGACGCTTGTAGCTGAAATATAAAGAAGATTGATAGCATCTGGAAAGTAGAAATAAAAGGGGCTTCAAATTAGTGTGAAGCCCCTTTTTTATGCTTTTAACTCAATGTATCGAATTAAGTGCTTTAAGTTGAATGCTTCTACCTAAAGAGAGTCTTGCAATGAATCACCACGACCAACCGCGTAATACATTAGCCCGGCTTTTTTAACATCTTCAGGGTTATACAGGTTACGACCATCAACAATCACAGGGAAATTCAGTTTGGCCTTTAACCAGCTAAAATCAACCGCCCTAAACGCTTTCCACTCAGTACAAATTACCAGTGCATCCGCGCCTTCAGCGGCGATTTCACGTGTGCCGACCAGGCTTAAATCATCACGCTTGCCGTAAATACGGTGCGTTTCATTCATCGCTTCAGGGTCGTAAGCAACAACCTTTGCACCGGCTGCCCACAGTGACTCCATCAAAACGCGACTAGGCGCCGCGCGCATATCGTCAGTATTTGGCTTAAACGACAAACCCCATATGGCAATCGTTTTGCCCGCTAAATCGCCATCAAAAGCGCGTTCCAGTTTAGTGAACAATGTCTCTTTCTGGCGGTAGTTAACCGCTTCAACCGCTTTTAGCAGTTGGGCATCGTAGCCGACAGAATCAGCAGTACGCGCCAGCGCCTGAACATCTTTAGGGAAGCAGGAACCGCCATAACCACAGCCAGGGTAGATAAACTGATAACCAATACGCGGGTCAGAACCAATCCCTAAGCGCACCTGTTCAACATCCACATTCAAATGTTCGGCCAGCTGCGACATCTCATTCATAAAGCTGATTTTGGTCGCCAGCATGGCATTAGCTGCATACTTTGTCAGTTCGGCAGCACGTACATCCATAAAAATAAGTTTGTCGTGGTTACGATTGTATGGGCCATAACACTCGTGCATTAACTCGCGTACTTTTTCAGAATCAGTCCCAACAACAATACGCGAAGGCTTAGTAAAGTCTTCAATCGCGGCGCCTTCTTTCAAAAACTCGGGGTTAGAGCAGACTGCGTACTCAGTTTTGCAGCCACGCGCTGCCAGCACGCCAGCAATAGCAGTATTTACTTTATCGGCTGTACCCACCGGGACGGTGGACTTATCAATGATCACTTTAAAGCCGTCCATGTATTGACCAATTGTTTTGGCAACAGCCAGAACGTATTGCAGATCAGCAGAACCATCTTCGTCGGGTGGCGTACCCACAGCGATAAATTGCAGCGTACCGTGTTTAACAGCGGCTTCGGCATCGGTCGTAAAGTTAAGGCGACCTTCTTTATGATTGCGAGTCACCATCGGCTCAAGGCCCGGTTCATAAATCGGGATAATGCCGTTTTTAAGCCCTTCAACCTTGGCTTCATCAATATCGACACACAAGACATCGTGACCAACATCGGCTAAGCATGTACCCGTTACCAAGCCTACATAGCCTGTACCAAACACCGTAACCTTCATGAAAAGATCCTTTTCCTAATGAATAATAAAGAGATAAATAAAAAAAATAATTGGAGAGGATTATACCTAAAAAGAGTTTAAAAGTGCGCCGCTTGACTATCTTTGTCGTAGTGAGTGGTGGGCACTAATTTTTTTGGAACCGGCTGGTGATAAAACGAAATCCAACCCAGTGCCAACACCAGCATAAAAGAAGCCGCATTGGCAGGAATTTGTAAATTAAAATCTACCGTTGCATGCATACCCATAGCAATCATCGACATCAGACAACCAAAAGAAAGCCCGCGCATTAGAGGGTTGCGGCGCGTCCATTGGGCCTTCAAAGCGACTAAAAAAGAAAGGATGATCGCCAGCAGTAGTGGGATAAAACCGATCAGCCCGCGTTCTGTTAAAAATTCCAGATAATCATTATGCGCATGATCATAAAACAGCCGGATATCTGCTTCGCGGTATTCAGGAAAAGCAGTATAAAAAGTGCCACTGCCACTACCCAGTAAAAGGTTGTTGCTCATTAAGGTAAGGCTATAGTGATCAACCTCATCGCGTGTTTCTCTCTGGCTGGAGGTGTTTTCCAGGCGGTCGACCACCTTCTCAATACCAAAAAAAGTCCCGACAATAAAAATATCTATAATAATCAGGCTGCTCAGCAGGATAAGTGTGGATCGGGATGCATGCTTGCTGAGTAATAAAGCCAGTACACCCGTAATCATCATCGCCGCAAAAAAGGAAGTGTTGCCCATGCGCGAGTGCGTCAGTACCAGCCCAATCACCATCATCACTAATGCAAGACGTAATAATATTTTCTGGCTTAGCAGTGCGGTTATCCAGCGTCGCAAACGGTTACGCCAATTTCCTGAAGGTGTAAGGTTAAGCAAGGCAATCATCATGCCTAATCCCATAGACAAGCAGATGACCAGATAACCCGCCAGATGGTTACGGTTAATAAAGGTGCCGGTAGCGACACCCAGATAAGTATCTTTAGGGAGTAAAAAGCTGGATTCGATCCCGCTCAGCGTCATCAAGCTGCCATAGGTAGCTTGAAAGAGCCCGCTAATCACTAAGGTATAAATGGTCCAGCGAATGCGTAAGCTACTGTTAATCAGCAATAAGGCCAGCACTAAAAAGCCGATCAAGCCCCAGCCCAAAACAAACTGCTGTAGTGTGCTGTTTACATCAATTGACAGTGCGAAGGAAGGAATAGCTTGTAGTCCAACCCATAGATTAGACAGTATAAACAACAGTAACAGAGGCCAGGATTTGCGAAACGTGCGTGTAATGGTTGTCTGCTGTTTCAAAAATAGCACACACCAGAACGCCAGGAGACCTAGGGTGACAATAATAAAAAAAGAGGTTGCCCACGTCCTATTGCTACCTAAGGGTAGCGGAAGCCAAACTATTAAGCCCAAAAAGACGTAAAAGAGTGACTTGTCACTGGATTGTGTTGTCAATGGGGAGGACAAAGCGACGAGTGTTTAATTTGGACTGGCAACACCGCCACCGCCATCATCTTCTCCAAAAGTTAACGGAGTAGGCAGGCTGGTTTGGCCGGGTGCCGCAACCAACGGAGCAATCGGGTTACCTGCAGCCGCAGCTTCGAGTAATGCGGTCGGATCTTGTCCTGCCTCAATCGCAGAAGCTAATAGCTCATCTTCCGGCATACCGAGTTCCTTCATTTTGGTATAAATCTCTGGTGCTTTATCCGGTGCGCATTGCATCGCCGAAGTTACCACAGTAGACGCAGTCAATCCGCTATTGACAGCAAATTCAGCAAGGTTAGCGGCGTTCTCGGGGTCAAGGGTAACGGCTGTACATACAGCCTCTGGGCCTAGGCCGCTTTGTGATTTGATAACGGAGCCAAGAATATTCTCGATCGTATCACCTGCTTCCACCGCATTGTTGAAGATTATTGCCATCGGTTGTTCGCTTGCAAGGTCAGTCGAAATATCAGCCAAGACAGTAGTAAAGGGCAGTATTCCTGCCAAAACACATAACAGTAATCTGCGCATCGTATGCCCCATGCAATATAGACATTAAAATAAGATAGAATCCTACCAATCTTGTTACTTATATGCAAAGAAAAAACAGATCAAATTTTGAACAGTTTTTATGTAAATTCCTTGTTAATAGTAAGACTCTGAATTAGAATATTTCGCGGCGCAACAAAGGGAGTTGGAGTTGTTTTGTTGTGCTAATACTGGAAGTATAAAAAAGGATACTACGATGGAGCTTGGCCTGGAGAGCAATAAATTATCATCGTCCCCAATGGGGCGGCAACGTCGTCTACTAAGAAATCACGAAACACTAATGTTCTGGGCACAGTTGTTTGCTGATGTTTTCATTGTGATTGGCTCGTTAGGCTTACTCACCTATTGGAATATGCAGGAAATTCCGCCGTACTATCGTTTTCTCGCTATTATTATCGTACTAGCCTTGTTTGCAATCTATTCTGCCAGGGGCGTATATCGGCGTTCATCCAGCCTCTGGCGCCTAACGGGCCGCTTAACCATCGCCTGGTCTTTGTTGCTTTTCCTCTTGCTGTGTCTGGGCTTTATCACCAAAACCACTGACATGTTCTCTCGGCAGGTTTTATTAATATGGGCACCAACAGCTCTGGGGTTGCAGCTAGTTAACCATCTTTGCTTAAATAAACTGATCAAACATTATCACGCGCAACTCTCGCAGCAGCTGCCTGTGATTATTGTAGGCGCTGGTAATATTGCTCAGCACTTAGTTAATAGTTTAACGCAAAACCGTTGGCTACCAGACCGTGTCATGGGGATCGTAGTCGCCAATAACGATCAGCTTGATCCTACCAGCTCCGAAACATTACCCTCGCCCGTGTTAGGGGTGGTGGCTAACCTACGAACGATTATAAAACAGCATGGTATTAGGCGTATCTATATTGCACTGCCGTTGGCTGCATCAGAACAGATCGAGAGCTTGCATATAGACCTGCTGGATATGAATGTAGATGTTATCTGGGCACCGGATATATTTGCCCTTAATCTACTTAACCATTCAGTCAGGGAGGTGGCAGGTGTACCGCTTATCTCATTAAACGAAAGCCCGCTAACCTCATCACGCGTGTCGATTGTGATTAAAGGCATCATGGATAGAGTGTTGGCTTTAGCCGGTCTGCTGATGTTGTCGCCATTATTCATAGCTATCGCTATCCTGGTTAAACGCTCATCACCTGGTCCTGTCTTCTTTAAGCAGCAACGCCATGGCTTTGATGGGAAGCTGATAGAGATTTATAAATTCCGTAGTATGAAACTGCACAATGATGCAGAAATAGTAAAGCAAGCGACTAAAGAAGACCCGCGTGTTACTAAAATAGGTAAGTTCATCCGTAAAAGCTCCATCGATGAATTACCTCAGCTGTTCAATGTACTCAATGGCACGATGTCGTTGGTCGGGCCGCGCCCGCATGCCGTATCGCACAACGATTATTACTCGGACAAAATAAATGCCTACTTGGCACGGCACAGAATTAAACCCGGCATTACCGGTTTAGCGCAAATTAAAGGCTACCGCGGTGAAACAGAAACGCTGGAGAAAATGCAAAAGCGTGTCGAATTGGATTTGGCGTATATCAATAACTGGTCTTTAAGTCTTGATATTAAGATTTTGATTAAGACGCCTTTTAGTCTTATCTCGAAAAATATTTATTAGTTTTGATTTGGGTAATCGTGCAGCTCGGAGTGGCTGTGGCGGCTGTTATGTAAATGAAATTTCAAAATAGGTGAACTGTGTTTTTTGCTAATCGTAATTTGTTAAATCATTTGGTATTGAAATTGAAGGGCAGTATTTACAACGTTATGGACATTCCAGTATGAAAATTCTGATTACAGGTGGCGCAGGTTTTATCGGTTCAGCGGTCATTCGCCATGTCATAGAGAATACTCAGGATAGAATAGTCAACCTTGATAAACTTACCTATGCGGGCAATTTAGAGTCTTTAGCTGATGTCAGTGACAGTGCGCGCTATTCATTCGAGCAGGTTGATATTTGCAATCGTTCCGAGCTTGATCGGGTATTTAACAAGCACAATCCTGATGTGGTAATGCACTTAGCTGCAGAGAGCCATGTGGATCGTTCTATCGATGGGCCAGCTATTTTTATAGAAACCAATATTGTAGGTACTTATACGTTATTGGAAGCTTCGCGCAGCTATTGGAGTAGTTTAGCCGCAGAGAAAAAGGCAGCGTTTCGTTTTCATCATATTTCTACAGATGAGGTATATGGTGACCTGGAGGGTCCCGAAGATTTATTTACTGAAGAAACACCTTATGCACCAAGCTCACCCTATTCAGCCAGCAAGGCAAGCTCAGATCACCTAGTAAGAGCGTGGTTTCGTAGTTACGGGTTGCCTGTATTAATAACAAATTGCTCTAATAACTACGGTCCATACCATTTCCCGGAAAAGCTAATACCGCTAATGATTCTTAATGCTTTAGAGGGGAAGCCTTTACCTGTTTATGGAAACGGTACACAAATACGTGATTGGCTATATGTAGAGGATCATGCCCGCGCACTTTATACAGTTATCACCAAAGGATATGTAGGCGAAACTTACAATATCGGCGGGCATAACGAAAAACAAAATATAGATGTTGTGCATACTTTATGTGAACTACTCGAAGAGTACGTGCCGAATAAACCAGAAGGAATTAATTTTTATAAAGACTTAATAACTTTTGTGGCTGATCGTCCTGGGCATGATGTCCGCTATGCAATCGATGCAATAAAAATAGAAAAAGAATTAAATTGGGTACCAAAAGAAACCTTCGATACCGGAATGCGCAAGACAGTTCAATGGTATCTGAGCAATGAGAGTTGGTGGAATCGTGTTTTGAATGGTTCGTATAGTAGAGAAAGATTAGGTATAGAGGGAAAGAAATGAAAGGCATTGTTTTAGCGGGCGGTAGTGGTTCACGTCTTTTCCCAATAACCATGGGGGTATCAAAGCAGCTATTACCAATATACGACAAACCAATGATCTATTACCCGTTGTCAGTACTGATGCTTGCAGGTATTCGTGATATTTTAATCATTACGACACCTGAAGATAAAGCTGGCTTCGAACGTTTATTAAATGATGGGAGTCAAATGGGTATCAATTTGACGTATGCGGTGCAGCCAAGCCCTGATGGTTTAGCACAGGCTTTTATTATAGGTGAAGATTTTATAGGTCAGGATGATGTGTGTTTAGTCCTTGGTGATAATGTTTTTTATGGTCAGGGGTTTACCCCAAAGTTGAATAAGGCTGTTGAGCGAGCAAAACAAAAACAAGGCGCCACTGTTTTTGGTTATCAAGTAAAAGATCCTGAGCGCTTTGGTGTCGTCGACTTCGACGATAATATGAGAGCCCTTTCAATTGAAGAAAAACCTAAACAGCCGAAGTCTAATTATGCAGTAACAGGGTTGTACTTTTACGATAATGAAGTTATTCAAATCGCAAAAGATGTAAAACCATCTGATCGCGGCGAGTTAGAGATCACCTGTGTGAATAATGCTTATTTGGAACGCGGTAGTTTAAATGTGGAGTTATTGGGACGAGGCTTTGCGTGGCTTGATACTGGTACACATGAAAGTTTGTTGGAAGCGGCACAATTTGTGGAAACCCTGGAGAAACGACAGGGTTATAAAATTGCTTGTTTGGAAGAAATTGCTTTTAGTCATGGATGGCTTACAGAAAAAGATTTGGCTTATTCAGGTGAGTTAATGAGTAAAAATAGTTATGGGCAGTATATCTTGTCACTTTTGAGGAAAAAACATGAGTAACAAGCCGGTTTTTGTGACTCAGCCTTATTTGCCTCCGTTGGAGGAGTTTATTCCCTATCTTGAAAAGATTTGGGATAATAAGATTCTGACCAATGGTGGCCCTTATCATCAAGAGCTAGAGAAGGCGCTCTGTGAATATTTAGGCGTAGAACATATCGCCTTGTTTGCGAATGGCACTTTAGCGCTAGTCTCGGCTTTGCAAGCGTTGCGGGTGACAGGTGAAGTGATTACTACTCCATATTCGTTTGTAGCCACGGCACACTCCCTCCTTTGGAATGGTATAAAACCTGTTTTCGTCGATATCGATCCCAGTACTTTTAATTTAAAAGCAGAAAAAATTGAGGCCGCAATCACTCCACAGACTACCGCAATCCTTCCAGTGCATTGTTATGGATATCCCTGCGACACGGACCGGATACAGCAGATCGCTGATTCCTATGGGCTCAAGGTGATTTACGATGCCGCTCATGCTTTTGGTGTGAAAGATCAGGGTGGTAGTATTCTACGCCATGGAGATTTATCAATTTTGAGTTTTCATGCTACGAAGGTGTTTAACACTTTTGAAGGAGGGGCAATCATCTGTCCTGATTCGAAGACTAAACAGCGGATCGATTATCTCAAAAATTTTGGTATTGCGGATGAAACAACTGTTGTTGCACCGGGCATAAACGGCAAAATGAGCGAAATTCATGCTGCATTTGGGCTGTTACAATTGCAGCATATTGACAGGGTTTTTTCCCGCCGGCAGGAGATAGACGAAATTTATCGCGAACAGCTCAAGGATGTGAAAGGAATTCACATCGCTGAGAAATCAGAGGAAGTTAGCGCCAACTATTCATATTTTCCTATTCTGATCGAAGCAGAGTATCCTCTAAGCCGTGACGAACTGTACCAAAGACTGAAAGATAACAATATTTTTGCGCGTCGTTACTTTTACCCCCTGATTACTGAGTTTCCTATGTACAGAGGGTTACCATCATCACAGCGCAGTGGCCTTCCTGTGGCGAGTGAAATTGCAGGCAAAGTTCTTTGTCTACCTATATATCCAGATATTAGTAACAATGAGCTAAGTCGAATAATAGCCGCACTAAAGGTGTAGTAAAATGGCGTTATTGAGTCGTGAACAAATTGATGAAATGGGTTTTGGTAAAGTCGGTGAAAATGCTCGTCTTTCCAGTAAAGCATCCTATTATAATTGTTCAAATATCGTCATTGGTGACAATGTGCGTATTGATGATTTCTCGGTAATTTCTGCTGGCGAAGGGGGTATTGAAATTGGGAACTATATCCATATAGCTGTCTATAGCTCATTAATAGGCGCTGGAAAAATTACTCTACTTGATTTTTGCAATATTTCTTCAAAGGTTGCAATTTATAGCAGCAATGATGATTACAGCGGAGCAAGCATGACTAATCCCATGGTGCCTGCAGAATTTACTAATGTCAGTCATTCAGATGTCATTATCGGTAGGCATGTGATTATTGGTGCAGGCTCTGTTGTACTTCCAGGTACGACTCTTGAGCAGGGTGTGGCAATTGGTGCGTTGAGTCTGGTTTCAAAAAATTGCAGTGAATTTGGCGTTTACTCAGGCGTACCAGCCAAAAGAATAAAAGCAAGAAGCAGAGATCTATTAGAGTTAGAGAAAAGATTTATTGAAAAGGGAAGCGATTAATCGAATGAGAATACTTCACCTAGCAAATGATGAAAAGTTTATTGATCAAGCGATAAGTTCTTTCGAGCGGGCTGCGCCAGGGAAAAATGATTTGTATGTCTGCGGAAAAAAACCACTAAAATTTATCAAGTCCCCAGCTAAAACTATTTCAGGGATACCGGTATTAACGGGCAGTATTTCAAGCGAGCTTTCAGGATATAATATTGTAATAATACACTCACTCAATCCTGTTTGGTTTAAAGTCATTAGTAAGCTATCCAAAGATGCTATTTTAGTTTGGCTTGGTTGGGGGTACGATTATTATGATCTGATATATGACTCAAAAGATAAAATGACTCTTGCTTTGACGCGAAAATACATAAAAAAAGTGAATTCTGGACAGTATGACTTTGTAAAAAAAATTAAAAGTTTAATAAAAAAAATTTTATTAAATCCTGTAGATAAGTTAAAAGTAATTGAAAGAATAAATTACTTTTCACCAGTACTGTCTAGTGAATATGATATCGTAAAAAATAAATGTTCATTAAAAAAATTTCCTGAAAATATGATATGGAACTATGGGAATCTAGAGGATGACTTGGTTAGCGGTTTTGAAAACTCGCAAGTGAGTGGGGATTCGGTATTGGTTGGAAATAGTGCGTTTGCTGAAAATAATCATATGGAGGCATTTGATCTATTGTCTAAACTAAAGATCAATAATCAAAAAGTGATTGCGCCACTGAGTTATGGGGATAATGAATATAGAGATTTTGTTTTAGGCAAAGGGGTGGAGTTATTTGGTGATTATTTTGAACCGCTTACTGACTTTATGCCGATAAATGAGTACGTCAAAATATTAAAATCATGTGGTTTTGTTGTTATGAATCATATTAGGCAGCAGGCCGTGGGCAATATAGTTATAATGCTTTATTTGGGTGCTAAAGTTTTTTTACGTGCAGAATCACCAACATATACTTTTTTTATTCAGCAAGGTGCTGTTATTTTTTCGGTTCAAGATTTGGAAAAAAAACCTGAACTACTGAAAGTGAGGCTTGATTCAAAAAGTATGACTATAAATCGCAAAGTTGTCGAAAAGAACTGGTCAAGAGAAGCTTCTGATAAAAAAACGATTAACTTATTAAACAAAGTTTGCGAACCTACATAGAATGAATATTAGAACAATTAGTAGTTTTGCTATTGGGCCAATTGGTGCCGCCGCATTAGGTTTTATCACGTTGCCCATCGTTACTTGGTTCTACTCAACTGAAGATGTTGGCCGAATAGCAATGCTATACGTAATGTCAAACTTTTGTGTAATGCTATTCAGTTTGGGGTTGGATCAGGCCTATGTGCGCGAATACCATATAACAATGGGGAAGGGGAAATCGGCGTTACTAAAAGCCACTTTGTTGCCAGGACTGATTTTGCTGGCTGTGGCTTTAATCATATGCTTAGTTAAACCTGGTTTTATTTCCAAAGCACTGTTTGCTGTAGATAGTGTCTTGATAAGCTTGCTTGTGGCTATCTGTTTCCTAGCCACTTTTATCTCGCGTTTTCTGTCACTCATCCTTCGGATGCAGGAAAAAGGCTTGGCTTACTCTATGAGCCAGATATTGCCAAAAATTTTGTTTGTATTGGTTATTGGAACTTATGTTCTATTTTCGTTTGGCTTTGATCTGTTTCACTTAGTAATCGCACATACGATTTCGATTTTGGTTGTTACCCTTATCTATGCATGGAACACGCGTATAGAATGGCTAGCTGCTTGTAAATCCCAAGTGGATATACAAAACTTAAAAGTCATGATTCGTTTTGGTGCCCCGCTGGTTTTGGGCGGTGCCGCATTTTGGGGACTAACAGCTATAGATAAATTATTTTTACGCAGCTACTCTTCCTTCGAGCAATTGGGTATCTATTCTGTTTCAGTTAGCTTTGCCGCTGCAGCGTCTATTTTTCAGAGTGTGTTTTCAACTGTATGGGCACCAATTGTTTATAAATGGGCCCATAGTGGCGAGGGGCTGGATAAAGTAGAGAAGGTCACTCAGTATGTGTTGCTGTGTGTATTGCTCCTGTTTTGCTTTGTTGGTGCATTTTCATGGATAGTTGATTTCATTTTGCCAGAATCATATTCCAGTGTGAAATATATTGTAGTCTCCTGTTTGGGCTATCCTTTGTTATATACAATGTCAGAAACGACTGTTATCGGTATTCACATCTCAAGAAAGACATTTTATTCTATGGTCGCGTGCATTGTCGCTTTTGCTTTCAACGTACTGGGTAATATGCTTTTAATTCCGCATTTTGGTGCTGCCGGCGCTGCCGTATCTACCAGCATGGCCTTTTTGTTGTTTTTATTACTGCGTACAGAGTTCTCTGTAAAGTTATGGAGGCCGATACCTCGAAGAAAAATTTATTTATTTACATTTCTAATGGTTGTTATAGCCTTGATTACTACATTATATGGTGAGCAAATTGGCTATATCCTTCATTTAATTTGGTTTGGGTTACTTCTAATCGTTCTATTGAGCTTTAAAAAGGAAGTGGTAGAAACAATTGGCTGGTGTCGTGCTTTGAGTGGTGGCGAAAACCGAACTGTGTTAAGTGATATTAAACAATAATTCTAAAGGCGCTGTCTAATTTAAAGATTGTATCCAGATAGTATGATTTGTCCCAGTAAGTGGCTGCTATCTCATAAATAATGTCTATTATAAATACTTAAGTTAAGGTGGTCGAAATATGGGTTCTATTGTTTCAGTAATTATACCAACACACAATAGATTAGATATGTTAGAGGAAGCTATTGAAAGTGTTTTAATGCAGACAAGGATGCCAGATGAAGTGATTGTTATAAATGATCATATAGACACAGATATACAAGTGCGTGATTTAGTAGCAAATTATTCAAATGTCAGATATTTAAAAAATTTTGAAACGCCAGGGGCTAACCAATCTAGAAATTTAGGGATTAGTGAAAGTGTTGGCGATTATGTTGCTTTTCTTGATGATGATGACTTTTGGTGTGATGAATATCTGTTTGAACAGTTAAAAACTATTGAAGTACATAAAGTAGATTTGGTCTACTCAGATTATGTAGAGTTTTGGGATGGCTTGGATAGGAAGATTACAATATTGGTTCAAACGAATGAAGCACCAGATGACTTAAATAACAAAATGTCCCAGGGCTTGTTTTGTCCAGAAACTACTAGTGCGGTTGTCGTTAAAACATCTGCCATTAAAGAAGTAGGTTGTTTTGATATCGAGTTAGAAAGTTTTCAAGATTGGGATTTATGGTATCGGCTTTCAAAAAAAATAAAATTCAAAAGAACTAAAGGGTGCTTGGTGAATTTTAGGCAACACGATGGAATAAGAACATCTGTGACATATAGTAAGAGACTTAAGGGGCTTAATCAGGTACTAGAAAAATGGAACGGCGAGTTGGGCACTGAATTTGAAAGCATCTATACCAGTGGTTGTTATTATTCAAATGCGAAGAGAAAAATGATGTTTGGTGATTGGCGTGGCAGTTTTGCTGGTTTGGGGAAAGTTTGTTTTTTTAGAAGTGCTATTGGTATGAAAATGTTTTTTGAAATTATATATAAAAACGTTAAGTATAACCTGATTAGAATTCGAATTACTTAGTATTTAATTTTTTTTAAGAGGGTATTTATGTCTCTAAGTAAGCCATTTGTTTCAATTGTAATTGCCACATATAATGCAGCTTCAACTCTAAAGCGCGCGATTGATAGTGTTGCTTCTCAAAAGTTTGAATATATAGAGTTGATAATTATTGATGGTGGTTCCACTGATGAAACCGCTAGTATTGTAAATAATAAATCTAAAGGTATAGTCGATTATTTTGTTTCAGAACCTGATAGTGGCATACATGAAGCATGGAATAAGGGAGTAAAAGCTAGCAATGGAGAATGGATTTATTTTTTAGGCGCAGATGATTGTCTAAAAGATGAAAATGTTATTCAAAGATTTTATAATGAGCAAAAAAATAAAACTGGCAAGTTGTTTTATGCCACAGTGCAGATGAAAGATAAAGAATGGTTGGATCTTGATTTGGTAGGTAAACCTTGGGGTGAAGTGAATCAAATATTCGCTACTGCTGAAAATTGTGTGCCCCATCAGTCCGTATTTCATCATATTGAGCTTTTTAATAAATATGGTTTTTTTGATCAAAGTTTAAAAATTGCAGGTGATTATGATTTTTTATTTAGATGTTATATTAATGGAATTGTTCCTCAGTTTATAGAAGATTTTATTGTTGCTGACATGCAGGATGGTGGTGTTTCTAATGATAAGCGTTCACGATTAACTACGTACCGTGAGTTTGGCTTTGTGCGTAAGAAGTATGGTGCACGTGTTTACACTCGTCGTTATATTGTTTTACTTCTAAAAGGTTACTTTTGGTTGGTTTTCCCTCGTGTTATTTGATCGATTAAGCCTTTCGTATGTGCTTCTGTTTTTTTTACCATTTATCCAGCTTGGATTGACTTTTTACTTGTCGTTTCAAATACTTATATTTATAATTATTTTAATATATGTGTTTTTTTATGTACCATTTTTGAATGTTGTATTTAACTTTTTTTTGGTTTTTTTTCTGTTGTTTTTAAAGTACTTTGTTGATTTTGATATATTGTCAATTGATGATCTTCTTGTAACCTCTAGAGAGGCGTTATGTTTTCTTGTCATTCTGCTTTTACTTCAAGCACCATCTTTCTATCTTGATGATTTTCAAGCTTCTAAACTAAAATATTTTTTTGTTTTATTTGTCGCTTTAAGTTTTTTTGTTGTTTTATTTCAGTTTTTATTGATTCCATATGGTGTTTATATTGGTTTTCCAGTCGATTATTTTGTTTTCAATATAAATACATATGCAAGTATAGAAAAAGCTCTTTTTTATAATACTACAGTAAGACCTGCTGGTTTTTATGGCGAACCTTCGTATATGGGATTCGTCTTAATAACATTGGTTGTTTCTTATTTTTATTTGTATAAGAATTATAGTTTTGTTTTTTTAAAACGTGACTTTTTGTTTTTTATTTTTATTTTTATTTTATTTTATTTGATAAAGTCTAGTGCTGCATTATTTTCACTTATAATTTTATTTTTCTTTATGTTTGGAGGGCGTTTTTACAGGTATTGGTTTGTCTGGGTGGCGTGCTTTTTTTTGTTTTTTCTGTTTGGTGATTATTTTTTTGACCGGATTGTTAATGCTTCTGATGATTACTCTTTTTTTATTCGGTTTAGTTTGCCCGTTGAGATGATAAATGAGCTTGTGTTCTATGAAGGTAATTATTTTGGAGTGGCTAATACTATATCTGATAATTACTTTTATGCAGTAGGAGTTTCCGGCCTTGATAATGCATTTTACAATTTAGTTATTAGGTATGGTTTTTTATCAATTTTTATAGTTTTCTATTTGTTGTTTGCTTTTTATAAGCATGCTGGTTATCTTGGTGTGGTGTATATGATCTTAGTTTTTAACTTTAATGGTTCGGTTTTTTCATATGATAAGGTGGTTGTTTTGAGTATTTTTATTTTAATATCCTCGATGAAGCCTATGTTGTACAGCCCTCTTAAAAGGGGTGTGAAATGATAGTTTATAATTTTATTCGTTCTATGGATCCATGTAATGGTGGTACAGTTACAGCGTGTTCTATTTATAATGAAGCTTTCAAATCTTTAGGTTTAGATTCTCATATTGTGTCAATTTCCGATCATGAAGAAAATGAAAATGTTTATTCTTTGGCTGAAAATGTTAGCAGTGTGTATGGGTTTTCAATAAAGGCTTTAATTTGTTGCTTTAAAAAAATTAATCACAAATCTATAATCGTGGTACATGGTCTCTGGCAGTTTCATGGATTTCTAGCATTATTACTTTCATATTTTAAAAAAGCGAATGTTATTGTCGTTCCTCACGGTATGGGGGGGGCGTATTTTGACCAATTTAAACTAAAGAAGTTAAAAAAATATGTGTATTGGTTTTTTGTAGAGCGTTTACTTATTAAAAAAGCTTCATGTATTATTTATATGGGGGAGGGGGAGAAAAATTTTTGTTCTGATCTTTTGGCAGGTGCCTTTTCAGGTAAAGAACTTATTATTCGTCCTTATCTTAATAAAGTCGATACTTTATCAGAAAATTTTTCTGGGTTAGCTGGCTTAGATAGTGATTTTTTTAATATCTTATTCATTGGACGAGATGACCCAATTAAAGGTTTGTCTGGTTTCCTTCATGAGTTGAGTGTTATCGACGAAAGTTGCGATTTTGATATTTGTTTAAATATTATAGGCCCTTTTAGTAAGAAAACTATAGCGGGTTACCTACGAGATTTTAAAAATATCAAAATAAATTTTTTTGGTGCTATATACAGCATTGATAAATATAATATTATAAAAAATTCTGATTGTGTTGTTGTGCCTAGTAAATATGAAAGTTTTAGCTTAGTTGCACTCGAATCTTTAATGATGAACACACCAGTTATAGTTTCAAATAATGTTGGTATTACCTATGATTTACCTATGTGTGCAGGAGTACTTATTTATCATGATGACAATGAATTGTTAGATCATCTAAGGCATGTATATGCAAGTGATATAAAGGAATTTGATAGTGGGCAAGTCTTGGAATTGTTTACTAAAGACAATTTTCTTTCTTCTTTGAAATTAATGTTGAGTGATGTTAGTTATGTTTCAAAACCTTGAAAAATTTACAGTTCCGCACGGATTTAGAGGTAGAAATATTTTTACTGTTCAACTTTGGTGGTTTGTTAGTTCGCTTCTTTTTGCTTGTTCTCCTCAGTTTATGTACCGTTGGCGTGTTTTTATTTTAAAATGTTTTGGTGCAAGTATAGGGGATAATGTGATAATTCGTCCCTCGGTTAAAATTACGTACCCATGGAAACTTACGATTGGTGATAATTCGTGGATTGGTGACGATGTTGAGTTATATACTTTGGGTGAAATAATAATTGGTTCAAATTCAGTTGTGTCACAACGTAGTTATTTATCAACAGGTAGTCATGATTATCAATCAGATACATTCGATATTTTTGCTAAGCCAATTATAATTAAAGATGAGGTATGGATTGCCACCGATGTATTTATAGCGCCTGCTGTTACTATTGGTAAAGGTTGTGTTGTTGGTGCACGTAGTTCAGTTTACCAAGATATGCCTGCGGGGATGATCTGTTACGGATATCCAGCAAAACCCATTAAACCAAGGATTGGGAATGAAGTTCCTACTTTACAGCCTTAACTACGCCCCTGAGTTAACGGGTATTGGCAAATATAATGGTGAACTGGCAATTGATTTGGTTGCCCGTGGAATTAAGACTGACATTATAACAGGGGCGCCCTACTATCCGGAGTGGGCTGTGCATAAAGGCTTTAAGAATGCTTACACGGCTACGTTGAGCGAAAACAGTGTAAATATTTATCGTTGTCCCTTGTATGTGCCTGCAGAAGTGACCACCGTAAAGCGCTTGTTTCATTTGTCATCATTTGCAATTTCTTCCGGCGTGCGATTATTTAGCTTATGGCGTACTAAGCCCGATGTACTCTTATTAGTGCAACCAACTTTGTTTTGTGCACCAATTGCCTTGATTTTTTGTAAGCTCACTGGCGCTAAATCAATAATGCATATTCAAGACTTCGAAGTTGATGCCATGTTTGGTTTGGGCATGGGAGGCGCACGTAAATTTAAACGCTTTGCGTGTGCTGTTGAATCTTGGATATTAAAGCGCTTTGATGTCGTCTCTTCCATTTCGTACAGTATGTTAGAGAATGCACGTTTAAAAGGTGTTGCAGAAGATCGATTAATGTTTTTCCCTAATTGGGCAGACACCAACTTTGTCACGCCCGATAATGATGGAAGCGCACTGAAAAAAGAGTGGGGCTTTAATCAAGATGACAAGATTGTTCTGTATGCGGGGAATATTGGTAAAAAACAAGGTTTAGAGATTGTATTATCCGCAGCGCAGGCAATGCAATCACGGAGCGATGTACATTTTATGTTAGTCGGCTCGGGTGCGCATTGTGATGATTTGCAGGCAGATGCAGCAGAACGTAAATTAACCAATGTGCATTTTAAGCCGTTACAGCCGTGGGCGCGTGTGCCCGAAATGCTGGCCTTAGCTGATATTCATTTGGTGGTGCAAAAGAAGGGGGCGGCTGATGCGGTGTTGCCTTCTAAACTGACCAATATTTTATCGTCAGGTGGGCATGCGTTGGTGACAGCAGAGTCACATACCGAGCTAGGCGTCATTGCTGAACGCTTCCCCGGTATTTATACTTGTGTCGAACCCGAAGATGAGCAGTTGTTTACGGTTGCACTCCAGCAGCTTCTAAATAATGATCTCCGCTCGACTAATCAAATAGCACGCGATTATGCGCTTGAATATCTATCCAAAGAAACAGTACTGTCGCGTTTTGAACAAGACTTACAACAATTATGTGGCCGCGAGGCAAAATAGGACTATAAGGATTTTATAATGAGTAAAGTTGCATTAATTACCGGTGTTACAGGACAAGACGGTTCTTATCTCGCGGAGTTTTTATTAGAGAAAGGCTATGAGGTCCATGGCATTAAGCGCCGGGCGTCTTCATTTAATACTCAGCGTGTCGATCATATTTACCAAGACCCGCATAATGAGAATGTTAATTTTCACCTGCACTATGGTGATCTGTCGGATACGTCCAACCTAACACGCATTATTCAGCAGGTGCAGCCAGATGAGATTTATAACCTGGGCGCTCAGTCGCATGTAGCCGTGTCATTTGAGTCTCCTGAATACACCGCTGATGTCGATGCCATTGGTACGTTGCGTTTGTTAGAAGCGATTCGTTTTTTGGGGCTGGAAAAGAAAACTCGTTTTTATCAGGCGTCAACATCTGAATTGTTCGGTGAGGTACAAGAGACTCCTCAGCGTGAAACCACGCCGTTTTACCCACGCTCGCCTTATGCGGCCGCTAAAATGTACGCATATTGGATCACGGTTAACTATCGTGAATCTTACGATATGTATGCGTGTAACGGTATTCTGTTTAATCATGAATCACCACGTCGTGGTGAAACCTTCGTCACCCGCAAAATTACCCGTGCTATCAGCAATATTGCACAAGGACTAGAGAAGTGTTTGTACCTCGGCAATATGGATGCACTGCGTGACTGGGGCCATGCAAAAGATTACGTGCGTATGCAATGGATGATGTTGCAGCAAGATAAGCCAGAAGATTTTGTCATTGCCACCGGTAAGCAAATCTCAGTACGTGAGTTTGTGCGTATGTCGGCTCAGGAAGCCGGTATCGAACTGGTATTTGAAGGTAAAGGGCTAGAAGAAGTCGCGGTTGTTAAATCTGTTAGCGGCGATGATGCACCGTTTGTTAAAGCGGGAGATGTGATTGTACGGGTAGATCCTAAATATTTCCGACCTGCCGAAGTAGAAACCTTGCTGGGCGATCCAACTAAAGCGAAAGAAAAACTAGGTTGGACTCCGGAAATTACCGTTGAAGAGATGTGCGCAGAGATGGTACAGAATGACTTAACCAATGCGAAGCAGCATGCATTGCTCAAGAAGCACGGTTTTGATGTCAACGTGGCGCTTGAAGGTTAAGTATTTAAAGGAAACAGGACACATCACAGTAGACAGGACTAAGGAAACAGGAAAGTACTCATGACTACCCGTATATTTGTTGCCGGTCATAAAGGGATGGTAGGGTCTGCGATTGTTCGTCAATTGCAGGCGTTGCATAATTGTGAAGTGATCGTAAGAGATCGTGCTGAGTTGGATTTACTCAATCAGGCGCAGGTGGCTGCCTTCTTTGCAGAGCAAAATATTGATCAGGTCTACTTAGCGGCGGCTAAAGTGGGAGGTATAGTGGCTAATAATACCTACCCTGCTGAGTTTATTTATCAGAACCTGACGATCCAGAACAATATTATTCATTCGGCTTATCATGCGGGTATTACCCAGTTGCTCTTTTTAGGGTCGTCGTGTATTTATCCTAAATTGGCTGAACAACCGATGCAAGAAAGTGCATTGCTCACCGGTACGCTTGAGCCAACCAATGAGCCCTACGCGATTGCTAAAATTGCCGGTATTAAGATGTGTGAATCTTATAACCGTCAATACGGCGTCGATTATCGCAGTGTGATGCCGACTAACCTATATGGCGAAAATGATAACTTCCATCCTGAAAATTCACACGTTATCCCTGCGTTGATGCGCCGCTTCCATGAAGCCAAGTTGGCAAATACCCCGGAAGTGGTCGTGTGGGGTACAGGCACGCCCATGCGGGAGTTCCTGTATGTGGATGATATGGCGGCGGCGTCTATCTACGTAATGAATGTTGATCAATCCATTTATCAAAACAATACCGAACCGATGTTATCGCATCTTAATGTGGGTACCGGTGTGGACTGTACGATCCGTGAAATGGCGTTGACTATGGCTGCTGTAGTGGGGTATCAGGGTAATGTCGCATTTGATGCAACTAAGCCTGATGGTGCACCGCGTAAATTGATGGATGTAAGCAAGCTTAAGAGTTTGGGCTGGACTTATAACATTGATTTAAAAGAGGGTTTAGAGGCCACCTATCAGTGGTTTTTACAGCACCAGGATGACTTTCGTGCCTGAGCCTGCAAACACTTTTCTTTCGGATGAGCAGTTTCGCACAGTAGTCGATTTAACGCCGCTGATTTCACTTGATCTGATTGTCAAAAATCAGCAAGGTGAAATCTTGTTGGGGATGCGCAATAACCGCCCTGCGCAAGGCTTTTGGTTTGTGCCGGGTGGACGGGTTCTGAAAGATGAAACGCTTGCCGCAGCTTTTTTGCGCTTAACTCAGGCCGAGTTAGGCATAGCAATTGAGATGCAGCAGGCGCGTCACATGGGTTTGTATGAGCATTTTTATCCGGATAGTATTTTTGGTGACAAGATCACAACGCATTATGTGGTGAATGCTTTTGAATTAGTGCTGGATACGCCTTTAGCGGCGCTGCCCGAACATCTGCCAAAGTTACAGCATAGTGATTATGCCTGGTGGTTAGTATCCGATCTATTAGCCGCAGATGTGGTGCATATGCATACGAAATGGTATGTAAAAACGAAGTAAATAATAGGATGTTTTTATGATTCCCGTGGTTCTATCTGGCGGCTCTGGTACACGCTTATGGCCGATGTCTCGTACGCAATACCCAAAGCAGTTTTTGCCATTAATCTCTGGTAAAACCATGTTGCAGGAAACCGTGGCTCGCTTAGGTGATGTCAAAACGGTTAATGTGATTTGTAATGAAGAGCACCGCTTTTTGGCGGCTGAGCAGATGCGCCAAATGAATCAGCCTTGTTCTATTTTCCTTGAACCTGTTGGCCGTAATACAGCCCCTGCGATTGCATTGGCTGCCTTGGATGCGGTGGCTAAAGGGCGTGGCACTGAGGCGTTGTTAGTCTTGGCGGCTGATCATGTAATCGAAAACGAACAAGCCTTTCGCGATGCTGTAGCAGTGGCTGCTCCTTTGGCTGAATCTGGCCGCTTTGTCACCTTTGGTATCGTGCCTACCTGCGCCGAAACCGGTTATGGCTATATTAAGCGTGGCGACAATGTTACTGATGGAAGCTATCCAGTCGCGGCTTTTGTTGAAAAACCCAATGCTGCAACTGCACAGGATTATGTTGCCTCCGGTGAGTATTACTGGAACAGTGGTATGTTTATGTTCCGCGCAGATCGCTATTTAGAGGAATTGGGTAAGTTTCGCCCTGATATTCTGAGCGCTTGTGAAGCGGCTATGCAAACCACGGCAGCTGATTTTGATTTTATCCGTGTAGATACAGAGGCGTTTAAAGCCTGCCCGGATGAATCAGTCGATTATGCCGTGATGGAGCCGTTAAGTAGTGCCGGTGGCGCTGGTATAGGTGACGCTTCAGTTGTAGTAGTTCCACTAGATGCTGGTTGGAGCGATGTGGGTAGTTGGTCAGCACTCTGGGATATTAAACAGAAAGATGAACAAGGTAATGTACTGACCGGTGATGTGATTGCCCACGATACACGTAATTCGCTGGTGATGTCGGATGATCGCTTAATTACCACCCTGGGTGTGGATAATTTGATTATTGTCGATACCAAAGATGCGTTAATGGTTGCGCATAAAGATAAAATTCAGGATGTAAAAGCGATTGTTGCCGAGATTAAAGCCTCTGAGCGCACCGAGCATTTTCAGCATCGAGAGGTCTATCGTCCGTGGGGTAAGTACGATTCGATTGATAATGGCGAGCGATATCAGGTTAAACGCATCACCGTTAAGCCCGGCGCTAAGCTATCCGTACAGATGCATCATCACCGTGCAGAGCATTGGATTGTGGTCTCGGGTACGGCGAAGGTAACGATTAACGAAACCGAAAGCTTTATTACCGAGAACCAGTCGGTTTATATCCCGATTACGGCGGTGCATGCGTTAGAAAATCCTGGAAAAGTTAATTTGGAACTGATAGAAGTACAGTCCGGTGCTTATCTGGGTGAAGATGATATCGTCCGTTTTGAAGATCGTTATGGGCGGGTAAAAGCTTAAGAGGCGGTTGCTGAAGAATATATAAAAAAGCATAACGAACCCCGCAATGTCGGGGTTTTTTGTGGAACTCTATCTTAACCAAAGCATAATGACATTCGCTAAATAAATAATGACAGTTCGGGAGAAGAACATGGCGGTTCTGGTCACAGGTGGTGCAGGTTATATCGGTAGCCATACGGATGTATTGTTGTTGCAAGCAGGCTTTGATGTGGTGGTGGTGGATAACCTTTGTAACAGCCATCCTGAAGTGTTTAACCGCATTGAGACGATCACCGGTAAACGCCCTGTGTTTATTGAGGGAGATATCCTTGATAGCGCAGTGCTGAAGCAGGTGTTTAGCGATTATTCTATTGATGCGGTGATTCATTTTGCCGGGCTTAAAGCCGTGGGTGAATCGGTAGCTAAGCCTGTGATGTATTACCAGAACAATGTGGCGGGCTCGATTAACCTGTTTGATGTAATGGCCAAACACGGCTGTAAGCGTATTGTGTTTAGCTCTTCTGCGACTGTGTATGGCGACCCGGCTAGTGTGCCTATTAGGGAAGATTTTCCGTTATCGGCGACCAATCCTTATGGCCAGTCTAAGTTGATGATCGAGAATATTTTGCGCGATATTGCGCTGGCCGATCCTGAGTGGCAGATCTCAATCTTACGTTATTTTAATCCGGTAGGCGCACATGAAAGTGGTTTGATTGGTGAAGACCCCAACGGTATCCCGAATAATTTAATGCCCTTTGTTGCACAGGTGGCGATTGGCCGGCTGGATAAGCTGAATGTGTTCGGTGGCGATTACCCAACTATTGATGGCACGGGCGTACGTGATTATATCCATGTGGTGGATCTGGCTGCTGGGCATTTGAAAGCATTGGATGCGCTTTCTGCTACTCATGGCTGCCAGGCGTATAACCTGGGTACGGGTAACGGTTACTCCGTATTAGAAGTGGTTAATGCGTTTGCGCAGGCGAGTGGCCGTGATGTGCCGTATCAGATAAGTGAGCGACGTGCCGGTGATATTGCTGCCTGTTATGCCGATCCTGCACATAGCGCCGAAGCGCTGGGCTGGTCAGCAGAGTTTGATTTGGAGCGTATGGTCACTGATCATTGGCGCTGGCAGTCGACTAACCCTGACGGTTATAGTGAGTGATAACTGATAGTTGATTAATATGACTCTATAATTAGGGTCATTGTAAAAACTACCGTTGCGTCTTTTTAGGCTTGGGGCCTCTTTTCAAGGGCGCGACGTGTCTACCAGATAATGACTTTATTTCTGCCATAAAGCGGCCATGACCCAACGCTGGTCCTCTGTTGGATGCGACGCTTATCTGAGTAAGAAAATTTAACAAAGTTCGATAGAAACTCTCTGTCTAGGCTAGTAACAATACTCGTTAAAACAGCTTTGGGGAACAATCATGACCAGTGTATATGAAAGTATTGCTCAAGGGCTAAAAGAAGCAAAAAAACATCAATGATGGAAAAAAGTAGCAACTAAAGTGCATAGGGCTGCGGAGGTTGATGTAGCAGAGATAAATCGTAATCTAGGGCTACATAAAAAACGTTTATTCTGTAAATACAATTAAAGCAGGTTAGCAAGCCAGAAAAGCGTCAAATACTTATGTTAACAACGCTGTACAAGAAGCACACATAAAAAGTCTTTCTATGCTCAACCGCTAAGCTGACTCTCTTTAAATATCTGGTGATACGCTGGCTAATGGTGTGAACCAATTTGCAGTTTTACTTTGATTGAGGAATTGAAGGTCGGCTTGAATGCGTCAGGTTTTTTTACACTTGCTCAATTTTTTTTGAGTAGAAAATACCTACCCCTTGAAATATAAGGGGGTTTGCTATGATGGCATTATTATTGCTTTAAATAATAATTAAATTCTATTTCATGTGGTTACTAGAAGTAAAGGAATCAAACCAATGAGAAATTTAAAGAAAATCTTAACTGGATTGGTGCTGACGCTCTCGGTCTGCAACGCCTACGCGGTGCCGATTATTGCATCTACTGATCCGATTTTTGGTGGCCAAAGTGACGGCACAAACTTCGTGATTGGAACTTCTGGCACTGATGCTTCAGTAAACAATTGGCCGGGTGGTGAGAGTCCGGATCACTTAATTGACGGCGTCGGACAAAAATACCTCAACTTTTCAAAAACAAATGCTGGTGTCATCATTAGTCCTGATTTCGGTAGTTCGATTGTCGATAGTATCCAGTTCTGGGTTGCTAATGACGCAGTGGAGCGTGACCCCGCCTCGTTTGAGTTATATGGCATCAACTTACTGATCGATAGTGCAAGCCCCGACGAAACTTTCGATCTTTCACTTTTCGACATCATCAGTGCTGGCGCGCTCTCCCTGCCTTCTTCGCGTAACGCTGGCGGCAGCAGTGCTCTAGTTGACGGGAATTCACAGACTATCTCATTTACTAATTCTGTGGCCTACACCAGTTACCTTTTGTTGTTCCCTACGGTTAAAAACGAGCTTGCCGCAAATAGCATGCAGCTTGCGGAAGTACAGCTATTCGGCAATGCAGCTACTGTCCCTGAACCCGCTTCATTGGCTCTTTTTGGACTTGTTCTTGCTGGAATTGGTTGGTCAAAACGCAAGAAAGCGTAGACGATAACTTTGATGAACAGCTCGCTTTGATATTTCCTGAGCTTGCTGCTTGTTCAAATGATAAAGTCGTCATGATATTGTGGTCAGGGTAAAAACTACTGTTGCGCCTTTTTAGGCTTGGGGCCTCTTTTTAAGGGCGCGACGCATCTACCAGATAATGACTCTATTTCTGCCTTAAAGCGGTCATTTCCCAACGCCAGCCCTTTGTTGGATGCATCGCTTATCTGAGTAAGCATATTGCTCTCAAGCGGCCCGATAAAAAGAGCCCTATAAGCTTGAGAGGACTCAATGGTTTACCAAGCGCTTGATAAACCTGATGAGGCGTCCACATCTTTATCGGCTTGCCCTGGCCGTTAGCCTGATAGCTCGACCACGAATAGTCATTGGGTGTCTCAACTATTCCTGCGCGGTCTGGGTTCAATTCGATATAACGCTGGCGCATCAATAGATAATCCTCTGCCTCAGCCACACAGGATTTAAAACGTCCTTCCCATAGAGTACCTGTACGTTGATAGGATTATTCAGCAAGTGCACATAGGCCGTATAATCTTCGTTCGAGGCAAAACAAGCCTGGCGGTTAGTCCTGCGTTGAATAATATGCTGTGGAATGTCAGGTAGACACAAACGAGGTAGGCGAGCCATTGATCATCCTTGATAATGGTTGCTTTAAATCGTATCGTCGACTATTCATCGCTAACCGTCAAATCTTTTTGTGGGTTTTTACACTGACCCTAAATAGATAAAAACAAGGAGGTTATATGGTTTCAATTACACATCATGGGGCGGTACAAGGTGTTACCGGTTCGTGTCATCAGATGACATTGGCCAGTGGCGAAGCGTTATTGGTCGATTGCGGCATGTTTCAGGGGGCAGAATCGGTAGGCAGGGAATTAGGCGAAAGGCAAATAGATTTTCCGCTGGACGATATCAAAGCCCTGGTGGTGACTCACTGCCATATTGATCACGTTGGACGTATTCCGTTTTTGCTGGCGGCCGGGTTTGATGGGCCTATTTATGCGACAGAAGCGACGGCGCGTTTGTTGCCGCTGGTCATCGAGGATGCCATCAAAGTGGGCGTGTCGCGGGATAAAAACCTGATCACAAAAGTATTGCAGCGCTTGCAGCAGTTATTAAGGCCTATCCCTTATGATGCGTGGTTTAGCGTCGAGGGTTTGCCGCAAACCCGTGGGCGCTTTCGGGTAGCCGGGCATATTATGGGCTCGGCGTATGTCGAGTTTGATGCGCAGGGCGAGCGGGTATTGTTTTCTGGTGATTTGGGTGCACCTTATGCGCCGTTATTGCCGGCACCTAAGCCGCCTTATAAAGCTGATGTGGTGGTCATTGAAAGCACCTATGGGGATAAACTGCATGAAGGCCGGCGTACCCGTCGTAAGCTGTTGAAATCTATCATTGAGCGTTGTTTAAAAGATCGCGGCACGGTACTGATTCCGGCGTTCAGTATTGGCCGTACTCAGGAGTTGCTGTACGAGATCGAAGAGATTATTCATCGGGCTGCGCGTAAAAACCAGAAAAATGATCTTTCTAGGAAGGGCAGCCCATGGGAAACGATTGATGTGATTGTCGATTCTCCGTTAGCGGCTAAATTTACCCAGCATTATCGGGATCTGCGTCATTTGTGGGATGCCGAAGCACGTAAAAAACTGGCGTCTGGTCGCCATCCGCTCTCTTTTGAGCAGCTAATTACCATCGAAAGCCATGGCGATCACCTAAAGCTGGTTCAGCATCTTAAATCCAGCGGTCGGCCATCCATCGTGATTGCGGCCAGTGGTATGTGCGCCGGAGGGCGTATAATGAACTACCTCAAAGCGCTATTGCCGGACTCACGTACTGAGGTGCTGTTTGTTGGGTATCAGGCGCAGGGGACGCCGGGGCGAGATATCCAGACCTACGGCCCGCGTGGTGGTTATGTGTTTTTGGATAATGAGCGGATTGATATTCGTGCCGGTGTGTTTACTATCAGCGGTTATTCGGCGCATGCTGACCAGGCGAATTTGGTAAACTTTATTAAACGTATCTACCGTAAACCGAAAGAGATTAGAGTGGTGCATGGCGATGACGAGGCGAAGGAGGCATTGGTGAAAAAGTTACAATCGGTTGTGCCTGACGCACACGTCTGGATACCGAATGGTTAAGACTGGGTCTAAAGTTTGGCTTAATGCCAGCGCTAAAACCGGATTACGTTGGGGTGTATTTCTTTTGTGTGTTGCTGGTGTGGCGTACGGTATTTTCAGGCCGACGCCACCGCCACAATTATTCCACCACTCCGACAAAGTCGGCCATGCGCTGGCCTTTCTGGGGTTATCATTAACTGCGTGGTGGGCCTTGCGACATGTGCGCTGGTTCTATTTCTGGCCTGTGCTGTTTGGCTTGGCGCCCTTGTTGGAATACTTGCAGGGGGAGTTTCGCCCGTTGCGCGTGTATAGCATGGAGGATAGCTACGCCAACCTAGTCGGCGTCGCTATCGCGTTGCTGTGTGTGAGCTTTTTCCGCTTTATCGCCCAATGCCGTAATAGGTAAAGCCGATGCTTTGCGCCAGCTCTTTGCTTAACAGGTTGCGCCCGTCGATGATAAGGGGGGCTTGCATACGTTCTAGCATCTGTTCGTAGTCTGGCGATGCGTATTCTGGCCACTCGGTCAGCAGTAGCAGGGCGTTTGACTGGTTAAGTGCTTCATACTTGTCGCGGTAGGTGTGTACTTGTGGATGCCCGCCGTAGAGTTTTTCGATATTTTCCAGCGCTTCCGGGTCGTGTATGTGGATGTTGGCTTGTTGGGCAAGCAAGGCATTGATGATTTTTAGGCTGGGTGCGCTGTCCAGTGCGGCAGAGCCGGGCTTAAAGGATACGCCCCACAGGGTAATATTCAGTTTGTGAATATCACACTCATAATGCCGCCATAGCTTACGAAACGGTTGCTCTTTCTGTTTCTCGTTTTCTTGTAGTACGGTATCCAGCAGATGTGATTGGCGCTTTTCCGTTAACAGATTGGCCAGCCCTTTGGTGGTTTGCGAGAAAGTATTACCGCCAAAGCCACATCCGGGTGCCAGGTAGTGATGCCCGATACGCGGGTCGGCCCCAAGGCTCTGCTTGATGACGTCGATATCAACATCCAGCTGTTCTGCCAGGTTGGCGAGCTCATTGATATAGCCTATGCGCAGCGCCAGCATGCCGGTGATGGATAGCTTAGCAAACTCGGCTTCTTTGGGTGTCATCACCAGTAGTTGTTCCAACTGGCTGCTGAAAGGTCGTAGCAATGCGCGAGTCATCATGCTGGCCCATTGGTTGGTGCTGCCAAAGGTGAGTGATTTAGGCTGGCGGATGTTTTTCAGGGCTTCGCCTTCTGAGATGTTCTCGGCCAGATAAACCACGACCTGGTCTTTGTCGATATCCAGTAGTGCTTGTAGCTTGTCGGTAGAGCCTACACCGAAATGGCTCTGGTTAATGATCAGCAGCTTATCTGGCTGTTGATCTGCAGAAAGGGGCTTACCAGAACGGACCCGGGCTATGCCGCTGACAAGCTGGTGGGCTTGATCAAAAGCCGCCGGGTTCATGCTGATGATATGTGTCGAGAGCAATGAAGCGGAGCCGCTGTGGATAAACTGCAGATTTTGTTTTTCGAACTGCTGGTTGATCAGGTCTTGAAGCCCTGGCTCATTGCGGATGCTGCTGCCCATGAGTGTAACGGGGTCGGTGATCTGTGTGTCGTTAACGAGAAAGATATCATTGCCGGATTGCGCGAGTAAAGCGGCGGTTGCCCAGGCGGTGAGTTCGTGGCCCCAGATGGCGATTTTCATAACGATGATCCCTTTTCTTTGGCCTGTGTCTGATCTTGCTTAGCCAGCTCTTGTTTCTGAAGAATGGCGCTGAGAAGGCCTTCTGTTGAGCTGTCGAACGGCCGCTCTTTTACGGTGGTGGGTTGCTCTTTTAACAGAGGTTTGAGAAGATCAGTCGCCATTTTTTTGCCCAGTTCGACGCCCCATTGGTCAAACGGGTTGATGTCCCAGATCACCGATTGGACAAACACTTTATGCTCGTATAAGGCGATTAGCTGGCCAAAGGAGTAGGGGGTTAGTTCATCGATCAGTACGGTAGTGCTGGGTTGGTTGCCGCGATAGCGTTTATGGATCGGTGCAGCATCGTTGCCGGCAATGGCGGCATCGCCCAAGGCTAGTAAGCGTGACTGGGCCAGGCAGTTTGCCAGCGACAGCTGGTGCTGCTGCTGTAACTCGCTGTTGTCTAATTCTTCATAGCGCCTGGCAGGCGCGATAAAATCACACATCACTGATTCGGTGCCTTGGTGCAGTAGCTGGTAAAAAGCGTGCTGCGCGTTAGGGCCTATCTCGCCCCAGAGGATCGGGCAGGTGTGGTAATCAATAGTTTTTCCCTGGCGGCTCACGCTTTTGCCGTTGCTCTCCATCTCCAGCTGTTCGAGATAGGCGGGTAGATGGCTTAAACGGCCATCGTAGGGCAGAATCGCGTGTGCATGGATATCTAAGAAGTTGATGTTCCAGACGCCGATCATGCCCAGCTGTACGGGTAGGTTTTCTTCAAAGGGAGCCGTCTTGAAGTGTTCGTCCATGGCGTGTGCGCCACTGAGCATGGCTTTAAAGCCTGGCATGCCAATGCGTAACGCAATCGGTAGGCCAATGGCAGACCACATGGAATAGCGCCCGCCGGTCCAATCCCAAAAGTTGAGTTGGCTGTTTTCCGGAATGCCCCATTGGTTCATCTTTTCCTGGCTGGCCGATACGCCGATAAAGTGGCGGCGGTTGAGTAGTTCTGTTTTTACATCGCTGGCTGACTTGAGCCATTGGCGTGCCGTATTGGCGTTGGACAGCGTATCGATGGTGGTGAACGATTTGGAGGAAATGATAAATAACGTGGTTTGCGGTGACAGCTGGTCGAGCAAATCGGCGATCTGGCTGCCGTCCATAGAAGACACAAAATGCACTTTCAGCTGGTGGCCTGCCGGTGGCTGTGCATCGGTGAGTGCTTTGCAGGCCATTAGTGGGCCAAGATCTGAGCCGCCAACACCAATATTGACGATGGTGTCGATGGGAAGGCCTGAGTATCCACGCCATTGCCCGGCGTGGATGCGCTCTACCATGCTGCCCATGTGTGTCAAATTGACGTGAACATCTTCTGCAATGTTGTGTTCATCCAGCAGTAATTCACTGTTCGCCGGCAGACGCAGTGCCGTGTGCAGGGCCGGTCGGTTTTCGGAGGTGTTGATGGTATCACCCGAGAATAACCGCGCTTTCCAGTCATCGAGCTGGCAATCTGTCGCCAGTGCTTTTAATAATGACAGCGTGGTTTGCGTAATGCGCTGTTTGGAAAAGTCGAGCAGCAGGTGTTGATGGCTGACGCTGAGCGTATCGAATCGGCTTGTTGATTCAGTGCCCAAAAATAGATCGCGCAGGTGCGTTTGCTTCATTGTCGCTGCGTGATCGTCGAGAGCCTTCCAGGCCGGTGTATCGTGTACGCTCAAGGTTCCATCTCCTCTGAATAAATATTAGCCAGTTAACTGCTTGCTGTCTGCTTGTTGTCTAAGTGTTAACTGCACTTATAAAGAGTTAAGAAACGCTTTGAACTCTTCAGCGGTTTCTTCATGATGCATACCAAATACAACATTAGCCTGCAGGTAACCGAGTTTGTTACCGCAATCGTAGGTTTTGCCGCGCATGCTGTAGGCGTTTACCGGCGCTTCGCTAATCAGTTGGTCGAGGGCGTCGGTGAGTTGGATCTCGCCGCCGGCACCGGGTTTGGTGTCCTTGAGCAGTTCCATGACACGGGCCGGTAGGATGTAGCGACCGACAATCGCTTGATTGGAAGGTGCTTGTGCCTGTGGTGGTTTTTCTACCATGCCAACGATGGGTTGGCTTTGCCCAGGGCTAAGCGGTTTTCCGGCGCAATCCACCACACCATAACGCTCAACATGTTGCATAGGTACCGCCTCTACCATGATCTGAGCTGCGCCGCTTTTGTGATAGTCAGCGACCATGTCGGTCAGGTCAGATTGGCCTGCGATTGAGCTGTGGATCAGCATATCGGGTAGCATCACCGCAAAATCATCATTGCCGACGACGGGCGCCGCACATAAAACCGCATGGCCCAGCCCGAGTGGTTGATTTTGGCGCAATGCACAAATGCTAACATCAGCAGGTAAAATGTCGCGCACGGCTTTTAATAATGTCTCTTTTCCTTTACGCGCGAGTTCGGCTTCAAGTTCGTAGTGCTTGTCAAAATGGTCTTCTATAGATGCTTTGCCATTACGTGTTACCAGAATAATCTCTTTAAAGCCTGCTTTTATCGCTTCTTCAACTACGTGTTGAATCACTGGTTTGTCGACCACGGTCAGCATTTCCTTTGGAATTGACTTGCTGGCTGGCAGAACACGGGTACCTAACCCCGCGACGGGTATGACAATTTTAGTAAGTGCAGACATCCATTTGCTTCCTATCTTGTAATGAAGAGCGTAAAGAGTTCATGTGTAGAGGTCTTGGATAAAAGAGCCCTAGTTCTGGTTTCAATCTGATTTCAAAATGACGCGCATTTTAGCATGCATTAGGCGACAAAAAACCTTTTCGTTAGGTGCAGTTGTTGGGCGGTGCTTGTTGGTTAATTCTTGGACTATTAATTTTCCCGTTAAACGGATAAAATCTAAACAATTTTGCATTGCAATAATCTGCAATTAATGTAGTTATGGCATCTAATGGATTCTAGGGGGGTTCTTCATGGAGCTTAAGCATGCTCGTTGTGGCGTTTTTGCGTCGTTAGTTCTTTCGTCAACGTTTGTTAATGCAATCGAACCTGCGTCTGTTTCGTTGGGGCCGGTGTCGATGGAGCCTACACTTACGGTGAGGACAGGTCACAGTGATAATATTTTTTTTACTGCTGAGAATCAGAAAAGCTCAGCAGTAACGGTGATTAATCCGGTTGTGCAGTTTATTGCTGAGGATGGAGCGAATGCCTATAAATTGACCGCTGACCTGCGTCGTGGCGTTTACCATAGTAGTAAAGATGATAACTATACTGATCTGCAGTTGTTTGGAGATGCGAATATCATTTTTGATGTGCGTAAAAAGCTCGACTTGCTGGCTGCATATCTTAAAGCGCACGAAGCGCGTGGTACGGGGACTATCACTGAGGGTCCAAATGCCACTATCAATGATGCGCCTATTAAATATAATCAAAAAATAGTAGGTGCTACTTATACCTACGGGGTAGATGAGGCTCAGGGGCGGATTGTTGGTAAGCTTTCTTATACGGTGCGTGATTACACTAATTTTCGCAGTCTGACAGAGCCCCGTGACTACGATATCTTAAGCACCGGCGTTACCTTTTACTATCGTGTGATGCCAAAAACTTCCTTGCTGTTTGAAGTGCGCCGCGATGACATCAATTATCAAAACGATGTAACCGCCGCATCAAGTCTGGATAGCACCGAATGGAAGTACCTGGTAGGTGCTACCTGGGATGCTACTGCTAAAACCACGGGTGTGGTCAAAGCCGGATATACGAAGAAAAACTTCTCTGCTGACGCTAGAGATGATACTGGCGAGTTTAGCTGGGAAGCGGAGGTTAGCTGGGCACCACGTACCTATTCTACGTTTGTGTTGCGCACCGGTCAGGAGCTGGAAGAGTCTAATGGCAATGATGACTATATTGATACGCGTTTCATGAGTATTAACTGGGATCATTCCTGGAATGATCAACTCGACACGGCCTTGGCTTATGCTTTTACTAATGGATCGTATGACCTGACCAATCGTGAAGATGATACTAATAGCGTTACGGCAGGTGTTTCTTATGATCTGCGTCGTTGGATGACCTTGGGGCTTGATGTCTACCATACGGAACGGTCGTCAAATCAGGCAGAGTATGAATACGATGATAATGGTGTATATCTGTCGCTTCAGGGTTCGCTCTGAGTTTATGTCTTATCAGTAGTTCTTGCGGTTTTGTTGCTAGTAATAATGCTGGTGCTTCGGATTAATGTGGCTCTAATGTTACTGTTAGCGTAGAGGTTTTGTTAAAAATGTTATATCGGTTTTGTGTTTTCGTGTTTTTGCTTACGGTCAGCCAATTATCTTTTTCTGCTGGTGCTTCTAATAATAGCCCTGCCGTGGCCGGTGATGGTTTTTCTGATTATCGTCTGGGGGCGGGTGATTTACTCGGTATCCAGGTTTTCGGTGAGGATGATTTGAGCGTTGAAGTCAGGATGAGTGATGCCGGCACCATTTCCTACCCTTTTTTGGGTGAGTTGCGGGTTCAGGGGATGACTATTGGTGCATTGAGCGAGCTGATCACGAACCAGTTATTGGATGGTTATTTAGTCAACCCTAGCGTCAATATCACGGTACTGGAATATCGTGAATTTTATATTGATGGTGCCGTGAAAAAACCCGGAGCTTATCCCTATCAGCCAGGCCTGACATTACAGAGGGCTGTGTCGCTGGCCGGTGGTTTTACTGAGCGTGCGTCTTCTAGCAAGTTTTATATCTCTCATGAAGGTAGCACGAGCAATAATAAAAGTGTGAGGGCTAAGTTGGGTTCGCCGGTTGCCCCGGGTGATGTTATCAACATCGAAGAAAGCTTTTTTTAGCTAGTCATTTTGCTAGTTGCTTGGTTAGTCATTTTGCTAGTGGCAATGCGCTAATCACATAGAGCTAACGTAGACAGAATTAATATAGAGAGAATTAAAACAGAACATGGATATTCACAAAGAGCAGGGAACGGTTGATCGCCTGCCACAAGAAGATGTGATCGATTTGCGCCAGTATTTGCAAACCATAATGCGCCATAAGTGGGGCATTATCGGCTTTGCCTTTATTGTGACCTTATTAACCGCGCTGGTGGTTTCTTCAATCACACCTATCTATCGTGCCACCGCTACGCTGCTGATTGAGTCGCAGCAGGCTAATATTGTCTCTATCGAAGAAGTTTATGGGCTGGATGGTGGTAAATCAGAGTATTTCGAAACACAATTTGGGATCCTGAAATCTCGTAGTCTGGCTGAAAAAGTCGTGACAAAGTTGGATCTGGTTAATCATCCTGTTTTTAATCAGCCGAAAAAATCATTGTTGCCGTTTGAAGTTAAGTGGCGTGAATGGCTGCCGTTTGAATTACCCGTTGCCGAAGCGCAGGTAGAAACCGAAGCCGCTAAGTTCCGTAGTATCGTCGATCAGTTTATGGCAGGGTTGACTATTTCTCCGCTGAGAAAAACTCAGTTGGTGAATATTACCTATGAGTCTTCCGATGCTGAGCTAGCCACGTTGATCGCTAACACCTTGGGTGAGAGTTATATCGAGAGTAATCTGGATGCCAAGTTACAGCTGACCTTGAAAGCCTCATCCTGGTTGAGTGGGCAGTTGGAAGGCCTGCGTACCGAGCTGACCAAGGCTGAGCAGCGTTTGCAGGAATATCGCGAGAAAGAGCAGATTGTTGGTGAAAGAGGCGGCTTGAATATTGCCGGGCAAGAGCTTGAACTGGTGGCCGGTAAGCTGGTTGATGCCCGCCGTGATCGTCTGGAGGCAGAAAGTCTGTATCAGCAAGTGCGCGCCATTGGTAAGAATAACCCGTCGCGTTTGGAGTTAGTGCCTACGGTATTGCAGCATCCGCTGGTGCAGCGCATGAAAGAGTCGTATGCACGGGTTGAGCTGAAGCGTTCTGAGTTGGCTAAGCGTTATGGCGCGAAACATCCTACCATGCAAGCGGTTAATTCTGAGCTGGCCAATGCGCGATTCGCTTTGAATAATCAAATTTTGTCTGTTGTCAATGGTATAGAAACAAACTACAAAGTGGCTGTGGCTAATGAGAACTCTTTAAAATCTGCATTGGAAGGTACGAAAGGCAATATTCAGAGCCTGAGCCGTAAAGAATATAAGTTAAGTGAGTATGAGCTGGATGTTGAAACTAAGCGTGCGGTTTTTAATACTTTCCTGACGCGCTTTAACGAGACAACGGCTACCGGCGACCTGAGAACCGCGAATGCGCGCGTATCAGATCCGGCAGTTGTGCCGCTGTATCCGGCCAAGCCTAAGAAGAAGCTGTTAGTCGTCCTGGCGTTTGTTGCTAGTATGATGTTTGGTGTGATGATTGCGTTTGTCTTGCAGGCATTAAATAACACGATTAAAACCGCATCAGAAGTTGAAACTAAATTGGGTATGGCGATGCTGGGTTTGCTGCCGTTGCTGCCCAGGAATCGGAAAAAGCCTCATCAGAGCTATGCTATGTTTATGGAGGATCCGCAGTCGAGTTATGCTGAGTCGTTGCGCACTATCCGTACCGGTTTGATTTTGTCGGCATTGGATAATCCGCATAAAGTGGTGTCTGTGACCTCCACTTTGCCGGGTGAAGGTAAAACTTCTTTGGCGCTGGGTTTGGCGTTCGCCACAGGTCAGATGGAAAAAGTGTTGCTGATCGATGCGGATCTGCGTCGTCCTTCTGTGGCAAAAGCATTAGGACTTGATCGGGCAGCACCTGGGTTGTCGAGTTTGGTGGCCGGTGCGGCGGCTATTGATGAATGTATTCAGCATTACGAGGCGGGTAATATTGATGTGATGCCTGCGGGGATTATTCCACCTAACCCGTCTGAGTTGCTCTCTTCTAAGCGTTTTGCGGATGTGTTAACTCAGCTTGAGAGTCGCTATGATCGCATCATTATTGATACGGCACCGTCGCAATCCGTGAGTGACGCGCTGGTGTTAGCGCCGCTGGTGGGTGCAATGATCTACGTTGTTAAGTCAGATTCAACCTCTTATCAACATGCGAAAAATGGCTTGAAGCGTTTGCGGGAAGCACATGCGCCTGTGATTGGTGTGGTGCTGAATCAGGTGGATGTTAAAAAAGGGGCTAAATACTACGGCGAGGATTATGCCGGTTATTATGATGTCTACGGTTATAGCAGCGAAAAAGCGTGATTGATCTGCATTGTCATCTGTTACCGGGTGTTGATGATGGTGCAGTTGATCTGTCGGAGGCGCTTAGTTTAGCGCGACTGGCTGTTGCTGATGGGATTCTCCATGCGGTGTTGACGCCGCATGTGCATCCGGGACGATATGATAATTCCATTGCGGGTTTGCAGCCGCACTTTATCGCATTTAAAAAGGCGTTGGCCGAGGCCGAGATTGCATTGGCTGTTTCATTGGCGGGCGAGGTGCGTTTAAGCCCCGAAGTGTTGCAGCTTGTCGCCGCTGATGAGCTGCCTTTTATCGGCATCTGGAATGGTTATAACGTGGTGTTGTTAGAGTTGCCGCATAGCCATATTCCGCCGGGTAGTGACAAGTTAGTTAAATGGTTGTTAGCGCGTAATATTCTGCCGATGATTGCTCACCCTGAGCGTAATAAAGATATTATTCACAATCCTGATAAGATCCTGCCTTTTGTTGATCTGGGCTGTTTATTCCAGATTACTGCTATGTCGGTGACCGGTGAGTTTGGTATGCCGGCGCATCAGCGTGCACATGAAATCCTTGAAAATAATTGGGCGACAGTGATCGCTACCGATGGGCATAACCTGCAGCATCGCCCCCCTCTTTTGTCTAAAGCGCGTCATGTAATCGAGCAGATGTATGGCGCAGCGCGTGCTGAACTGCTGTTTGATAAAAATCCGCAGACGATTCTTTCTGGTAAAGATGCTGCTGGACAGAACGTTGAGTAACGCACTCCCACGTATGGCGGCGATGCTTGTTATCCTGCTGGCTATTCCGTTGATTTATCAATCTTTTCGCTGGGCCGCAGCGGATATGAATGCGTATCCGGTCCGTTATGCGATTGAGCGTTGGCAGTCTTCGGATGAGGCGGTTACGTTAGCAGCGCTGGATAAGGTGACGGATAATATCGATACGTCGCTGGACTGGAGCGCGGATAATGCCGAATATTATGAGCTAAAAGCCCGTTTGTTGTTATATCGGGCGCTGCTTTCGAGAGAAGAGCCCGCTGATTTTGAAAGCAATATTCGGCAGGCGCTGAGCTTGCATGAGTCTGCTATTGGGCACCGTCCTCATTGGCCGTATAGTTGGGCCAATAAAAGCCTGATGAAGGCGTATTTAGGCGAGTTTGACCAGGAATTTTCAACCGCAGTAGCGCAAGCCGCTAAGTTCGGGCCTTGGGAGTTAAGTGCTAATCTGACTGTACTTGAAGCCGGGCTGATAGGCTGGAGGCAGCTGCAGCCTGAGTTGCAAATACAGGTTCTTGCTGCGGCCGAACGAGCTACAGATCATCGTTTTCGGGCGGTGCGTACATTACTAGATCGTTACAGGTTGCGTTACCCCATGTGTTCTCAAATGACACGCAGTCCTCAGCGGAAGAAACTCTGCCAATAATATTATTGGATGTTAATCCAGTCAGTCCCCAGTTGTAGGCTGCTAATAGCGATTAAAGTCTATACGTTTCGCTAAGTCAGAGAAAGGTTATTAGTGCGGGGCTGTTTGGCATGACTTTGCTGGTTTTCTTTTTAGTGGTAATTCGCATTTCCACTTTGATACTTAGGTAGCATCTAGGAAAGGGGCGGCCTTTTTCTTAGTGTTAACCTCGAGGAGATATTCACTATATACAAAAAGCCCCGCCAATAGGCGGGGCTTTTGTTAGCAGAAATTGCTAAGCTTTCTTTCTTCGCGCAAATGTAAGCCCAGCCAAGCCCAAGCTAAAAAGTGCTATGGTGCCAGGTTCGGGTACATTGTTACCAACATTTCCCGATATATCTGAAGCCACGATCAGAAGATTATCAAAGGATGCATAACCACCAGACAGAAGATCGATACCTAGAATCACATTCCCATTAGTGTTACCAGTTGCATCGAGCGGCAACACGAAATTTGTCCAGTCGAACACACTTGGTGCGGATGCGGTAGCGGTCGCTTCGAGAAAACTTAGGGCAGTGGGGGTGCTTACGCCAGCAACACCAGTAGGGTTGTCATATAGGGTGAATCGAAATGTAGGTGTTGCACCTTGAGGTACGAAGGGTCCTGCGAAGGCGCTGAGGTCTATACTGGATAAATCGACACTAATATTGAGAAAATCGTTGGTGCCGACATCGAAGGAGAGGCCGAGCTTGTCGTCCTGTCGATTTGAAAGCATGCCTATTGCATAGTTACCTCCGGTGCCTGTGGGGTCAGAATAACCAGTTCCGAACGCCGACGTTCCGGTGATCAGAAGCGTTTCCACCGTAAAAGTCTGGGCAAAAGAGAACCCCGGTGGTTGATTACCGTATAAAGTGTTCACATTGTTATAAACATTGACATCAGCGCCATCATTGTTAAAGCCTGTAGGGTTTTCGAAATCCTGATCATAGAGAACAGCTGAGTGTGCTGCGGGGATATAGAGCACTATCGAGGTCATGAAAATTAGTAAGTGGCGGAATAAAGTCTGCATGGCGTGGTGTCTCCAATCGAAGAATTATTTGTATTTTAAAATACAGCAATAAACGCGCCATAAATAAAAAAAACAATATTATCATGGGGATAGTAAAAAAATTCTTACAGTAATAATAGAAGGTGTAAAAAAAACTGACAAAGAATGGTTAGCGCGTGATTCCGGTGATTCCGTGATTCCGGGGACAGGTGATTCCGGGGACAGTTTACTTAATTCCCGGTAAATCGTCAGATGATTTTTGAATAAACTAGAGCAGCAGACAAAGCGTATTTTACGTAAAGGCAAAAAACCGGACCAAAAAGTAAGATGGATTAAGTAAACTGTCCCCGTAATATTCTGACCATTATTGACTACAGGCCAATCTCTGTTGGATGTGATAACCCCTTTTTTTCAAACCTTATTTTTGGTTTTCCTGGCTGAGTTTGGCGATAAAAGCCAGCTAGTCGCCATGACTCTGAGTGCCCGGTACCGGCCGTGGCCGGTTATTATTGGGGCAGTGGCTGCATTTTCAGTGCTTAACCTGTTGGGTGTGCTTTTTGGAGGCGTGATATCGCAATGGATCCCTGGATGGATCGTCGCGGTGGTGGTGGCTGTTCTGTTTTTTGTTTTTGGCTTTCAGTCGCTACGCTTCGATGCAGAAGCCGAGAGTGATGACAACGTTAAAGTCGGTAAGCAGTTGTTGGTGTCGGTCTTCCTGCTGATCTTTGTTGCGGAGTTTGGTGATAAAACTCAGTTGGCTGTTGCGGCGCTGGCGAGTGTTAATAACATCTGGCTGGTCTGGAGTGGCGCTACGTTGGCGTTGTCACTCACTACGCTGCTTGGCGTGATTGTTGGTCAGGCGTTATTCCAGCGGGTACCGATCAGCTGGATTCATCGGGGTAGCGGGGTGCTCTTTATCGCATTCGGCTGCGTAGCGTTATATGAGTTGATTCATCAGTTTATGTTAATTTAGTTATTCCGGGGACAGTTTACTTAATTCATCAGTTCTGTTGCGATAAGCTATACTCGATAAGGATGTATCGAATGCAAGGAGCAAAACTATGGCCAGGATGGCTCGAGTGGTTATTCCAAACTACCCCCACCATATTACCCAGCGTGGCAACCGCCGCCAGGAAACCTTTTTTATAGGTGATGATTATCAGGCTTACATTTCACTGCTGAGTAATGCTAAAAAGCAGGCAGGCATAGATGTATGGGCTTATTGCCTGATGCCAAATCACGTACATCTGGTGGTGGTTCCCGAACATGAAGATAGCCTGGCGGTTTTCTTTCGTGCAGCTCATCGACAATACACACGGCGCATTAATGTTAGGGAAGGTTGGCGCGGTCATCTTTGGCAGGAACGATTCCATTCCTTTGTGATGGATGAAACCTATCTGTTGGGTAAGCGTCCGGTAAACCCATCTTGAGCCTGGTGCGGCAGGCGTCATGATAGTGTCCACTTATTCGTTAGTGGACACTATAAATGAACAACGTA
>NZ_FOOU01000004.1 GCF_900113275.1 Neptunomonas qingdaonensis | reverse complement strand
GAAGACTGGGCGGCATGGCCGACCGTTGCCGGCAAACGAATTGGTACAAAGGCTGGCGACGAGCCTTGATCCATTTCCTTCGATTCATTGATCCAGCGTCGAAGCAGGTTTGTGTTAAGGTCATTATCCAAAGCGATGCGTGAAACAGACTTGCCAGAGTGCTGGCTTTCAGCAACCAGCCGGGCTTTGAATTCAGGCGTGTATTGACGGCGTTTTCGGTATGGGCGAGTTACGCTTACGTTGTTCATTTATAGTGTCCACTAACGAATAAGTGGACACTATCATGACGCCTGCCGCACCAGGCTCAAGATGGGTTTACCGGACGCTTACGTTGCTGGATTGATGAATTGCAATCAACTGGTCCGCGCACTCACATATCCGACTGCAAAATCGTTGCAGGATACTATTGGCATATCTTTCAGATAATTTGAGAGAAGCCGCAAGCATGTGGATGTCGTTTAGGGTGATCTGGCTGTATATCTTTGCATGGCCAACTAGCCATACTAGAGCGTTAGCTCCCCATCCGTTCCCGACAGCATAAACGGCTGTTGAGAGTAGGTCGTAATGAGGAGTGAGTGTTAGCCTGGATCCATCAAGAAAAAATGGAAGGTTTTTGAAGTTGTCATCGCTGTTGCCTACCAATATGTTGAACCGATACCCGGTTCTTCATTGGGTGGTAGCAGGGTCATTGCGCCTGCTGATTCAGCGCCGAATGTTTCAAGCAACCCAAAAGCATCTGCCTTATCGATCTTTGCACCACTAGCAAGCAGTTCTCTTGCGCCTTCTTCAGGTAGTAGGTTATCAAAGAACCACTGCACAGGCCGGGTTATGCGCCATCGATAAATAGACTGGTCTTTCGGGGTAGTTGAGGGCATAGGTCGAACTCCGACCACAGAGCATCATACTCAAACTGCCTTAGATTATTAAACTCACGAAGCTCGCCAATCTTTGAGGTCATAAACTTGCATGATTAGGCCATCATTCCAAATTTCATTCTGTTGAGAATATCACCCGCGAAATTGATGCCAGTCATCGTGTCGAGATACTCAACATTTTCTCGTAATTATATAATACAAACTTGTGCAGTCCGCAGTCCGCAGTCCGCAGTCCGCAGTCCGCAGTCCGCAGTCCGTAGTCTGGTCTGGTCTGGTGTGGAGAGGTAAATGTACTGTCGAGGTCGGAATTGTAAGAAAGTCTACAGATGGCAGAGTGTGGGGCAAGTATTGGTTTTGACAAACGTCATAGGTAGCTAATTAAGAGTAATTTTAGTTAGCTTACGATTTGAGCTTTAGCGATTTAATCGTACAGTGATCAGCAATAATAAAAGATTGTTGTGGGAATGCAGTCAGAGTTAAGGAGAAAATGCAAAGAGGAAAGAGATCAAGACAATACAGGATGATACAAGCCAGAACAAAAGCATGCGTCAACGTATGCATCTATATGAGGGGGGTTAAAAAATATCGAGTGAAGTCAAATACTTAAGCTAAGTAAATGGCGGTCAGGGAGGGATTCGAACCCTCGATACCTTGCGGTATACACACTTTCCAGGCGTGCTCCTTCGGCCACTCGGACACCTGACCGTTATGAGGCGCGAATTCTATCATAAGTCCCTGCTAGTGCAAGGTATTTTGGGTTTTTTACTAAAATTCGTAGTCAACACTGCTGAAAATCAGATTCAATGAACGAAGCGCTTCTGCGACCCAGGCTTCAGTCAAAATATGTAGTTGGAAATAGGTAGTCGAGAATATGAGTCCAGTCCTATTGATAATAATGATATATTGTTAATACATTTTAATAACTTGGGATGTCTACATGAAACGATCATTAACCCTTACGCCGTTAAGTCGTGAGCATCATCAGGCACTGGTTTTTAGTAAGCGTTTAAAGGAGATATTTAATGCGCCTTCAGATAAGCAGTTGCAGCAGTGGTTAACGTTTAAGCCTTTATTAGTCGCTGCTCTGTTGCCTCATTTCGAAGAGGAGGAGCGCTATTTTTTACATGAGTTGGGCGTCTCGTCACAGCATCATCTTATACAGCATATGTTGCAGGATCATCAGTCCATTCGTGATTATATCGACGCGCAAGAGTTGGATAAGCTGAGTGTGTTTGCTGATTTGCTAAAGGCTCATGTGCGCTTCGAAGAAAGAGAGTTATTTCCCTGGCTTGAAGAGACTTATGCTTTGAATTGAGACATTGAATTGATAGCGAATTTACCGTTGAATTATCTATCGTGCTATTTTTATCGCAAACCTATTCTGAGTAGAGTGTTATGTCTGATTCGTTAAGTACTGTTTCTGATAAGTTGGGGATGCCGCCCGGCGCTTTGGTGCATGTGGGTAATGTTCATGAAGCGGTTACCAGGCTATTTGTCGTCGACTACACGAGCGAGTACGCCAATGAGCATAGCATTCAGTCAATTGATGAACTTCGCCAGTACAGAAACAGCAGTAGCATAACCTGGGTGATTATTGAGGGCTTGACGGATGTGGGGGTTGTAGAGGATGTCGGAAAAATGTTCGATATTCATCCGCTGGTTCTTGAAGATATTCTTAATACACACCAAAGACCCAAATTTGAGGAATATGACGATTATCTCTTCATCGTTTTAAAGTGTTTGATGCCAGAAAAGGGAGAGTTTTCGGTTAACTATGAGCAGATAAGTCTTTTAGTGCTGCGTAATGTTGTGCTGATGTTTAAAGAGAAAACGGATGATTTGTTCAACCCCTTGTTGAAGCAACTAAGAAACAGCAAAGGTCGGCTCAGAAGTTCAGGTTCCGATTATCTGACCTATTCTGTATTGGACAACATTGTGGATCAGGGTTTCTTGCTGATCGATGCATTAGATGAAACGGTTATTCTGGTGGAGAGTGATGTTTATGATAACCCCACGCCCGCGACTCTGAATCAGATTCAGCGCCTTAAAAGAGAGATGATTAATGTCAGAAGGAACATGTCACCGGTACGGGAGATGCTGGCGGCGATGCTGCGTAGCGAATCTCCGTTAATTCATGAACAAACTTATCTGTATCTGCGCGATGTTTCTGACCACTCTTTGCGTGTGATTGAATCTGTTGAGTCGTATCGGGATATATTGTCAGGCTTGCTGGAGATCTATATTTCCAGCATCAGTAATAAAATGAACGAAGTGATGAAGGTGTTGACGGTCTTTGCATCAATTTTCATTCCATTGACCTTTCTGGCGGGTATCTATGGAATGAATTTTGAGTACATGCCGGAGCTGCATTGGAAATGGGCTTATCCGGCATTGTGGGTGGCATTTATCACTATCCCCGCAGTGTTGCTTGTTTATTTCAAAAAGAAAAAATGGCTGTGATTAATTATGATAAGTGATCTTACTCCATGGGCCATCAGCGCCGGTTATGTCAACTGTGTAGCGGTCTGGTAATATCTGTTTTGTTCTTCGCTGGGCACCATACTGCCGCCGGTGGCCCAGCTTATATGCGTGGCGTGCTCCATTTTGTCTTCTAGCTTGTGTTGTTTTAAGTAGGCACTGCCTTTAGACAGTATATTGATAATGCCCGGCAAGCTTGCCAGTGCAGATGGCTCCAAAGAGAGTTGCTCGGTATCTTTCAGCAATTTAAGCAGCCGGTACATATTTTCATCACTGACCGTGTAAATTCCGCTGAGTAACGGTTCCATGAATTTACCCACAAATGCTGAAGGGCGGCCAACCGCCAGGCCATCAGCACAGGTTTTATTATCAATGCCAATATCTTGCACGCTAATCTGGTCATGAAGCCCTGAGTACATACCCAGCAGCATGCAGGGTGAATGGGTAGGTTCGGCAAAAAAGCAGTGAACGTTGTCGCCAAAAACGTGTTTTAAACCAAATGCTACACCGCCAGGGCCTCCTCCTACGCCACACGGCAGGTAGACAAACAAAGGGTGTTCTTCATCAACAATGATCTGCTGTTCTTTCAGTTGTTTTTGCAGGCGTAAGGCAGCAACGCTGTATCCTAAAAAGAGATCCTGAGAGTTTTCATCATCGATAAAGTGAGCAAGCGGTGTTTGTTTGGCCTGTTCCCGGCCCTGTTCAACCGCTTTGCTGTAATCATCGGCATGCTCGACGACCGTCACACCTTTACTGCGTAGCAGATCTTTTTTCCATTGGCGGGCATCTGCAGACATATGCACTGTCACAGTAAAGCCGAGCTTGGCGCTGATAATTCCTATGCTGAGCCCAAGGTTACCGGTAGAGCCAACTATGATGCTGTGCTTAAAAAAGAAATCTCGTAACTCTGGCGTGTTTAATATCCGATAATCTGAATTTTTATCTAAAAAACCTGCAGCAATGGCAAGAGTCTCTGCATGTTTAAGAACCTCGTAAATACCGCCACGTGCTTTGATAGAGCCTGATACTGGCAAGTGGCTGTCGCATTTCATCCAGAGTTTACCTGGCAGGGAGATGCCGGCAATCCTCGAAAGGGCATGCTGAGCGTTGGGGATGGCGCGTAAAGGGGATTCTATCAAGCCGTGACTAATGGCTGTTTCCGGGAAGGCTGCCGCGATGTAGGGTGCGAATCTTGTCAGGCGGCTGGCAGCATCTTCGATGTTGGCTCCGTTTAAGACAAGGCTATCTTGTATGGATTTAAAATTTGTCAGCCGCGGGTTTAGCCAAAGCAGTTCATGTAGTTTTTGTAAATGGGGTGTCAATGAGTGTGTATGAAGTAATGATAATTGTTCAGCTGTAATGCTCATAACAGGTTGTGTCTCAATACAAGATCAGAAAGTGGATTGCTTGCTATTTAAGTATCGTGATCGGTAATTGATATTGTGTACAGGGAAATAATTTGATGCCGGGCTACGGGCTGAGAATTCAGTATAAAGTTTTATGCAGAGATTAAAAAGCCCGCAAGGTTGTGGCCTTGCGGGCTTTTAGTGGTTATTTCAGTTAGAAATTACCAGAGGGCAATTTACTGATGAGCTGACGCAAGAACTTTATTGAGCGTAGCGCTTGGGCGCATGACGCGTTTTACCGTTTCACGTTTAGCGTGGTAGTAACCATCCAGTTCAGCAGGGCGACCCTGAACTGCGCTGAGTTCGCCGACAATAGTGTCTTCGTTATCAGCTAATGTTTTAGCCAACGGTGCAAACAGGTTTGCCAATTCTTTATCTTCTGTTTGTGCTGCAACGGCCTGAGCCCAGTACAACCCCAGATAAAAGTGGCTGCCACGGTTGTCCAGTTCACCGGTTTTGCGCGACGGCGACTTGTTATTTTCTAACAATTTTCCGGTGGCTTGATCCAGTGTTTTAGACAGAACAGTCGCACGTGGGTTATTCTTTTTGATGCCCATATCTTCAAGAGAAACCGCTAATGCCATGAATTCACCCAGTGAATCCCAGCGCAGGTGGTTTTCTTCTTCAACCTGCTGTACGTGTTTAGGTGCAGAACCGCCAGCGCCTGTTTCGTACATGCCACCGCCTTTAAGCATCGGAACGATAGACAGCATCTTAGCGGACGTACCCAGTTCCATGATTGGGAACAGGTCAGTCAGGTAGTCACGCAGGACGTTACCGGTAACGGAAATAGTATCTTTACCGCGGATCTGGCGTTCCATGGATAAACGAATCGCTTCGTCATAAGACATGATACGGATATCCAGACCTGTGGTGTCATGATCCTGGAGATAAGTTTCAACTTTTTTGGCCAGTTCCATGTCGTGAGCACGTTCAGGATCCAACCAGAAAATGGCAGGTGTATCAGACTGGCGAGCACGCGTTACGGCTAGTTTAACCCAGTCACGTACAGGCTCATCTTTAGTCTGGCATGCACGCCAGATATCACCTTTCTCAACTTCATGCTGAGTCAGAACAGTACCGGCAGCATCAACGATACGCATGGTACCATCTTCAGTCATCTCAAATGTTTTATCGTGTGAGCCGTATTCTTCTGCTTTTTTAGCCATTAAACCAACGTTAGGTACGGTACCCATTGTGGTTGGATCAAATGCACCGTTAGTTTTGCAGAAGTTAATCATTTCCTGGTAGATGCGAGAGTAAGTACTTTCAGGCATGACTGCTTTAGTATCTTTCTGCTTTCCATCGGGTCCCCACATTTGACCAGAGCTACGGATCATTGCAGGCATAGATGCATCAACGATGACGTCACTGGGTACGTGCAGGTTAGAGATACCTTTAACAGAATCAACCATCGCCATTTCGGGGCGAGTAGCGTAGCAAGCCTGGATATCTTCTTCGATCTCTTCACGCTGAGAACGTGGCAGGCTGGAAATTTTGTCGTAAACGCTGCCCAGACCATTGTTTGGGTTAACTTCAAGCTCTTTAAATAGCTCGCCATGTTTTTCAAACAAGTCTTTATAGAAAACTGTCACCGCATGACCAAATACGATCGGGTGAGAGACCTTCATCATCGTCGCTTTAACGTGCAGCGACCACATAACGCCGCTTTCTTTAGCATCGTTCAGCGTCTCTTCAAAGAATTCACGCAGCGCTTTGCAGCTCATAAACATGCCGTCAATAATTTCGCCCTGTTCCAGCTGCAATTCTTTCTTAACGGTTACCTTGCCATCTTTAGCGACAAACTCAATGCGCACATCGGTTTCTTTATCAACAGTGACAGACTGTTCACTAGAGAAGAAGTCTCCACCGCGCATATAGTCAGCGTGAGTGCGAGAGGCTTTGCTCCATTTACCCATAGAGTGCGGAAATTTACGTACAAACGCTTTAACCGCAGCGGGAGCGCGGCGATCAGAGTTACCTTCACGCAGTACAGGGTTAACCGCACTACCAAGAAGCTTGCCATAACGTACCTGGAGTGCTTTTTCTTCATCTCCATGAGCTACTTCAGGGTAGCTTGGAATATCATATCCCTGAGATTGCAGTTCAGCGATACAGGCTCTCAACTGAGGAATGGAAGCACTGATGTTTGGCAGCTTAATGATATTAGCGTCAGGATCCTGAGTGAGTTCACCCAGAAAAGACAAGCCATCTTCTACTTTCTGATCTTCAGTCAGACGTTCGGGGAAAGCTGAAAGAATTCGGCCTGCCAGTGAAATATCGCTAATTTTGACATCGATATCAGCAGCGGCTGTGAAGGTTCTAACGATGGGTAATAAAGAGCAGGTAGCCAGTGATGGAGCTTCGTCAGTAAGGGTGTAATATATCGTTTGTTTCGTTGTTGTCATTTCTCATCCCCGAGTAGTTTAGCTTGATCGCCACAGGCTTGAAGTAAGTTGACTTTTGGTCTGGTTACTCCACTGGTCCAAGCCTTTTATCTGTATTTTTCGAACAGAATTATACCGGAAGTGTCATGTCGGTTATACGCTTGGACTATGCACTTAAGGATAATAAAACGTTGATTATGTAAAAAATCTACAAAGGTAGTAGGGCTTTCAAAGAGATACCAGGCCTCTATCGGACACTTTTTGATCATTATCTCAATCAAGATATTAGTCCATCAGGCCAGCTTGATCAGGCCCGTTTCATCAGGCTGGTTTAATCAAGAGACTTTCATCAAGAGATTTCATCAGTAGAGTCCGCTAAACAGAATGCGCAGAGGAAGTATAGATAGTGAAGTCGTACTACTTGTCGTGCTCACTTGTCGCAGTGCTTAAAAGCCGTGCGCCTGAATGCTTTTTGAATGATTACATTAGAACGATTAAATGGATGAGTAAATTTAATAACTTTCTTAAATTAAAAAAACTAAAAAATCACTCAAAAAATACTCAAAAAATGCTCAAAAAGCACTCAATAAATTAATTTAAATTTAAGTTTTTCTACGTTTTTATTTAGCTAAACGTTTGTTTTATCTTCAAATTAATATTGTCGAGTATAAGATTGTTAAATTAATTAAATTGTGAGATATTTTAAGCTTAATGGTCTTTTTGACTTTTAATTTGATGCGTGATGCTGGTTGTTAAGAGGTGGGAGCTAAGATGAAGGGAAATAAAAATAAAAAGAATTATCTTTTTGATGGCATTAACAGGGGCATTGAGAGGGGCTTTAACAGGCGCATTAATAATGGTGCCTGTAAAAGCAGCTACGGAATATTTTCGCGTCGTGCTGTTATCTATTTATTAGTACTGTATTCAGGTAATGCATTTTCTGCAGCTGCTTCTGATGAAGCGCTATTAGAGCAATATAAACAACTACTAATGGAGCAGCAAAAGCAATTTGAAATACAAAAAAAGATGTTAACACAGCAGGGTCAACAGATTGATGAGTTGAAATCCAGGCTCGATGCGATGTCTCAGACCCCTCCCCGAAGAAACCTGCCCTCTGGCCCTGTAGGGCAAAAGCCGCCGCAAACTCCTGAAGAGGTATCCCCGCCTGAAATAGCCAGACTAAGCGATAACGTCGGCGGTGTGCTGACCAAGAAAGGCAAGTTGATTCTCGAACCTGCCATCGAGTATTCATATAATTCGAAAAATCGTGTCTTTCTTGATGCGTTTACATTTTTACCCGCTTTAGCGGTTGGCCTTATCGATCTTCGTGAGGTAAAGCGGCATGGTACCTTCGCCAGTTTAACCACGCGCTATGGTATGACAGAGCGTTTGGAACTTGAATTTAAATTGCCCTATGTGTATCGCTCAGACAGCCAGCGGTCACGCCCCGTCAGTGTAGGAGTGGGTGATGATGAGATCTTTAATGCCAGCGGTCATGGTATTGGTGATTTGGAATTTTCGGCGCGCTACCAATTAAATAACGGTAATGACGGCTGGCCAATATTTATTGGCAACGTAACGGTGACGTTACCGACAGGAACGAGTCCATATGATGTCGAGTATGTTCTGTCGACGCCCGGCGCTGTGTTTCCAACAGAGCTACCAACGGGCTCTGGCTACCTGAGTATTCAACCGAGTATAACGGCACTCTATCCAACAGATCCAGGCGTATTTTTTGGGAATCTAAGCTACAGCTACAATGCTGAAACGGATGAAAGCGTCGGCAAAGTAAACCCGGGGGATACCATTGGCATGAGTTTCGGATTGGGTTTTTCTTTGAACGAACGTTCTTCTTTTAGTTTGGGCTACTCGCATAAACATGTTTTTGAAACACAGGTCGATGGTGATAATCTTAAGGGCAGTGTGTTGGACATTGGGCAGTTGTCGATCGGCTATGCATTTAGGCTATCAGAAAAAACAAATGTGAACTTGTCATTGGGTCTTGGTACAACTGAAGATGCGCAGGATGTAAGGCTTAGCCTGCGAGTGCCAATGTCCATATTATAGTCAGTTACAATCAACAATATAAAAATTTAGCCGTGTAATCATATAAGTACGCGGCTATTTTTTTAAACGCTTCTTATACTTTGTCTTTCCGTATTAATAGATTCAATAGGTGGTTTTATATTTAACCGATAGCCTATTCCTTTTAACGTTATAATCCAGTGCGGACTATAAGGGTCTACCTCTACTTTCTTGCGCAATAGGTGCATGTACTGGTAAAGATCAGACTTATTAGCGCGATTATTTTCTGGCCACAGGTGGTTGATTATTTCTTGTGGGGTAAATATGTGATCAATATCTGCTGCAAGCAAGGTAAAGAGTTTGAACTCTTTACGTGTCAGGTTTAGATTCTTTTCTTTAAAATAAACGGCCTGACTACTGATGTTGACAGTAAATGGCCCCGTTTTATAATGGTCGCGATGTGTTTTTCGGCTAACGTTTAGCTTTTGTGATCCAGTTACCGAAGACGCTTCTGCGTGGTCTTCATGATTGTTTCCATTCCTGCGGTCTCTGTTTCTGCGGTCATTGTTTCTTCTGTCGGGGAAGGGGTGGAAATTATAACTAAAATGCTCGCGTAAGTATCCATCCAGCTTTTCCATTATCGGATCTTCTAAATAAAAATCTATCCATGACTCTTCCTGAATATCTTGCTGATCAGCATGATTGAAAATAGCGCAGATGGGTATTTTACTATCCTTGTTTATTTTCTCTAATACTTTTAGGTAGGCTTTTGTCGATTTTTTTTCCAAATCTCTTATATCAACAATTATCAATTTATATGAATTTTCTACTTCATCGGGGCTAATCTGTTCCTCAGTAGGTTTTGTACTCACCGTTAACTGGTTAGCAAGCCCATACCCATTTAACATTCCGATAATGAAATTATCATTAGATATCAGCAATATAGAGTTGTTTTTTGAAGTTTCCATATATGTCTTCCGTTTAAACTATTCTATTTTAGTTATTATTGAATAGCATCTGAATTATAAAATTTTCATATAAGCATTATCAATTATTTTATAGATATTTGACAGGCAATAATACTTTCATTTTGTTATTAAATTAGTGCTAACTATAATATATCCTTTAGTATCAACGAGATGCTGTTTGATGATAATAATTACTATTATCATTTATATTGTGTACTAAGATCAATAAATCAAAAAATCAAAAAATCAAAAAATCAATAATTTAAGTTATTAAAACGTATGTTTTACTTAAAGTTAAATCATTTTATTTTAAGGTTATGATTTTTTATTAAGTATTTTTTGATTTTTCTTATATGTTTTTTTGAGTTGTTTTGGTTGATTCTGGATGCGTTGGGATATCGCCGCCGCCGTTCTTTGGTGAATGATATTATTTGATCATGCAGTCAATTAACCACGACGGGTAATAATAATATAAATGGAGCATCACAATGAAAACTAATACTAAACTGCTAGCTGCTAGTATTGCACTTATCTTGGGAACATCCACCAGCGCGTGGGCAAACCCAACTAACACAGCTACTGAAGTTGCAGATTCGCAAACGGCAACAGCTACTGCTGAAAACAGTGGTGAGGCAGCAGGGACTGCAAATGAATACTCTTCGGCTGTAGGGACCGATAACTCAGATAACAGCACTGATAACACAGACAACAGTACCGCAGATAACGATACTGATAACTCAGATGCCAGTTCGGCAGCAGGAACTAATTCTGCTGCTAATAATGGTAGTACTGCTACCGATAACACTAACAACTCTGATAACAGTACCGATAACACCGATAACAGCACCGCTGATAACGATACCGATAACACCAACAACTCAGACAACAGTACCGATAACACTAACAACTCTGATAACAGTACCGATAACACCGATAACAGCACCGCTGATAACGATACCGATAACACTAACAACTCAGACAACAGTACCGATAACACTAACAACTCTGATAACAGTACTGATAACACCGATAACAGCACCGCTGATAACGATACTGATAATTCCGATGCGAGTTCGGCTACGGGAGCTAATGCAGTAGCTAATAATGGCAGTACCGCTACCGATAACTCTGATAGCAGCACCGCTGATAACGATACTGATAATTCAGATGCGAGTTCGGCTACAGGAGCTAACGCGGTAGCAAATAATGGCAGTACCGCTACCGATAATTCTGATAACAGTACCGCTGATAACGATACTGATAACACCAACAACAGCACAACTGATAACAGTGCTGCCAACGGAACTAACGCTGCAGCTAACAATGGAAGTACCGCTAGCTCAGACAATAGTGACAATTCAGACAACTCAGACAACAGTTCTGCTACAGCAACGGATGCAGCAGCAAACAACGGAAGTACAGCAACGTCTGATCGTTCTGACAACAGCATGGCGAATGCAAGTGCTCCAGGTTCAGCTGCTGCAAATGGTGGAAGTACTGCAACCTCAGACAACTCAAATAACTCTGATAATTCCAACAGTTCTGATAACAGCATGGCCAATGCCAGCGCTGCCGGTTCAGCTGCTGCAAACAACGGAAGTACTGCAACGTCTGATAACAGCAACAACAGTGATAACAGCGCTGCAACTGCAAACGCTATGGGATCTGCTGCTGCAAACAATAACAGCACAGCAACCGTAGATAACAGTGATAACAGCGACAACAGTTATTCAAATGCCGAAGGAACCGGTACCTCTTCTGCTAATAACGGTGGTACAGCAACAACCACTTACAGCGTTAATAACTCTGACCTGATGGGAACTGTTACAGGAAATACATACGGTTATCCTTTAGAAGGTGCTTCGCCATCTTCATTGAGTAACAGTATCACTGAATCCTTCAACGGTACTGCCGGTGTGAACCAGAATGTCCAGAATGCTGGGGCTAATGCTTTGAATCAACAGCAGGTTTCTTTCCAGGGTAATGTGAATGTAAACCAATAACATGTGTTGATTTGGTCATCACCTAATAGGTTGTCGGCTCATTTGCCGGCAACCTTCATAATAATAAAAGGGAGAGTGTGATGAAGTTTAATAAAAAACTTTATGTATTTATCATACCCTTAGCAGTTAGTTATGTTGGAGGGCTTAGCGCGCTTCCGCTGGATGTGAACCAATTCCCAACACCAAGCTACGCAGTACAGCTTGACGAATTAGATAACGTTCGCGGTCGTGGTGGGGTTGTTAATATGACAACCATTGTGAATTCAAATATTGATGCGGAGTTATCAAATAATACAGCGATCAATAATGTGACAGGCTTTAATATTATTGATAACGGTGCTTTTACAGAAGCGAGTGGTATTTTTTCTATCATACAAAACACAGGAAATAACGTTATTATTCAAGACTCTACCATCGTTAATGTAACCATCATGCCATGATGTAGGGGTTGATTATGAGGTTATTCGTTGTTGGTTTGTCTTTTTGTATGTTGTTATTAATTAATTTTAAAGTGCAAGCTATAGAGTTAAGTGGATTTTCAATAGGGGGAAATTACAAAATTCCTGTTGTTAGCTTCAATGATCGTAAATTTTCCACAACCTACAAACAACAGTACGATTTCAGTTGTGGCTCTGCTGCACTGGCTAGCCTGCTGACTTTTCATTATGACTACGATATTAACGAACAAGGTGTGTTCGTAGATATGTTTGAGTATGGTGATAAAGCAAAAATACAGCAGCAAGGTTTTTCCATGTTAGATATGAAGCGCTTTCTTGAGAGACGCGGCTATAAGTCTAATGGTTTTCGAATGCCTCTTGATAAATTAAAAGTTCCGGCTATAACAATCATTAATAATAATGGTTATATGCACTTTGTTCTCATTAAGGGATATAACGAAAAAGAAGTGCTGGTAGGAGACCCATCTGTAGGTGTGAAGGTGATACCTCTGGATGATTTTAATACGATGTGGGGGCAACGTATTTTATTTCTAATAGAAGATTACCAGGATATTGCATCGCGACATTTTCAAAATAGCAGTGAGTGGAGTATTCGTGTAAGAGCGCCGTTAGATAGCGTGATAAGCCGTGCCAGTTTAGCAACATTCAACGTATTACGACCAGGAAGCTGGGATTTTTAACAGTAAACCGGCATTTCAAATTATTCCTTTTTCTTTGTGGTTTGGTCTTTCGTAGGGAGGCATAAAGATGACTATTCAACGTATCAGTACAAGAGCGCTATCTTTGCTTATCGTAGCGTTGAGCGGAAGTTTCTCGTCTTTCCTTTTTGCTGAAAACCTCTCAGGGCAAGGTTTGTTACTCTCACAAAAGGCACAGTTAACCAGCCAAGCGAGTAGCCCCGTTAATCCCCTCGCTGATAACCACATAATAAGTAGCAACTGGCAAACAGTATCTGATGAAGAACTGGACACTTTACGTGGTGGTTTTACACTGCCAAGTGGATTGGTTGTTGATTTTCGTTTTGATAGAAGGATATATCAAAATGGTATAGAAGCATTTTATACCTACTTTGAATTACCACAAAATACTGCGCTTAGCCGAGGAGTTTCATCTGATTTGGCTGCAAATTTCAATAATATGCTATTGAATTCTGTGACTCAAAACAGTTTGGATAACCAAATAATTAGAACAATAAATACGATTAATATTGATATCAGTAATATCAAAAATGCTAATTTTGATGCGAATCACTCTGCATTTTTCAGGGATGTGGTAAGTCCGGGCTTTAAATAAGTGCGTTTAATTAAGCAGACCTAAATAAGCCGATCTAATTAGACAGATCGGTTTTTTAGTATTTGATGTTTATACCGGCTGAAAGCTCAGAGTTTTTATCCTGAATAACACCCAGTAATTCAGCCATAGGCATAGGCTTGCTGTAATAATAACCTTGGTAGCTATCACAGCCTTTTTCCTTCAAAAATTCATATTGTTCCTGGTTAACCACACCTTCAGCTACTACCCATAAGTTAAGATTTTTAGCCAGCGATATGATGGTTTGCACGATAGCCCTGTCGTTGACGTCCAGCAAAATATCATTGATAAATGACTGATCGATTTTTATCACATCGATGGGCAAGTTTTTCAGGTATTGGAGAGACGAATAGCCGGTACCAAAATCATCTATGGCAAGACGAATACCCATCTCTCTTAGTTCGAATAATTTTCTTTTTGTTTCGTCCAGATTGTGGATAAGAATAGATTCAGTCAGTTCCAGTTCAAGCTGCTGAGGCTGGATGTTATGATTCAGCATGATGCGCTGCATTTCAGAGATAAAGTTTTTTTGCTGAAATTGGCGGACACTCATATTCACTGATATAAAAGAAATCAGTTGTTTTTTGTGTGTGTTCCATGACGATATTTGTCGGCAGGCTTCTTCTAATACCCAGGTACCGATAGGAACAATCAATCCGCTTTCTTCAGAAATCGTTATGAAATCATCCGGATACACTAAGCCGCTGTTCGGCTTTTGCCATCGGATGAGTGCTTCTGCGCCGCTGACTGCCTGGGTTATAAAGTTAATTTGTGGTTGGTAAAACAGTTCAAAGAGATCTCTATTGAGTGCGTCATGTAAGCCATGTTGAACACTTAAACGTTCATCCGCTTCTTTTTGTAAACTGGGGGTGACAAACTTATAGTTATTGCGGCCAGATTGTTTGACTTTATACATGGCATTATCAGCCAGTTTCATCAAGTCTATGATCTGGTCGGTATCATCCGGAAACATCACGATGCCGATACTGACGGTAATCTGCAGTTTGTTCTCTTGCGTGATGATGGGTTCTGATATGGTATGAATAATTTTTTCGGCAACACTGCTGGCATGGCTTATCGCATTTTTTTTATCTTCGCCTAAATCGGCGAGCAAGACGACAAACTCATCCCCCCCCAGGCGGGATATCGTATCTTCCTCACGAATACAGTCAGACAAACGTTTGGCGACCTCTTGCAGAAGATCGTCACCAATTAAGTGCCCTAAAGAGTCGTTAATCACTTTAAAGTGGTCAATATCTAATATGAAAACGGCACCGTGTTGACGGTTGCGGTGCGCCTGAACGAGTGCTTGTTTGAGGCGATCTTGTAATAAAATCCTGTTGGGTAAGCCTGTTAACGGATCGTAATAAGCCATAAAGTTAATTTGTTGTGCATCTTTTTTCCGTTGGGTGATATCTGAAGACACACTAATATAATACGCGGGTGAGCCGTCAGGGTTGCTGACGGTTGTCAGGCTAATCCATTCAGGATAAATTTCACCATTTTTTCTTTTATTCCATATTTCACCCTGCCAATTTTTATTGAGCTTTAGCGATGCCCACATATCCTGATAAAACTGCTCATTGTGTTTTCCTGATTGTAAAATACTATAGTTCTTCCCCAGTGTTTCTGCTTTGATAAAGCCTGTGGTTTGAACAAAGGCTTTATTAACTTTGATGATATTGTAGTCAGGAGCAGTAACAATAATCATCTCTGCACATTCGTCTAAAACGGAGGCCGATAGGGTTAAATCTTGCTCTAAGGTTTTTAAATGCGATATATCACTGATCGCTATGTGAATACGCATGCCTTTTTTATGGTGCTCGGGTGCACAATCTAAGTGAACCCAAAAGGGGCTAATGGTTTTAGTGTGTAAGCGCAGTTCACATGTTTGAAATTTTTTCTCGTTGATGATTTTTATGCAACAAAAATAAAAAATATCCTGATCATCAGGAAAGACCAATGAATTAAAAAGATGCCCAAGAAGGTCATTTTTATGTAGCGTTAATTTACTAGCCAGCGTTTGGTTTATTTCCAGAATTTGGTTATTCGTATCCAGAGTGACATAACCCACCGGCGCAATATCGTAGTGCCTGAAATGAACAGAGATCTCCTCTTTTAGCATCTCCTGTAAGATACTTAACTCAGCATTGGCTAATTGAAGTTCCTCATTCTTTCGTTCCAGTTCCATTCTGTATGTATTGATATCATCTAATATTCTAACAATATCGATGTTATTCTCTATGACAGCGGAATGATCCGTCACCTTCAATATATCTTCAGTTTTTTTTCGAAGTTCAGAGAATTTTTCTCCTTTACTCATAGATAACTACCTCAAGTGAATGCATTCGCTCCAGGTATCAAAACTAAAAATTGTGTTGGCTGAAGGATGGTACTGAATTTGTAACATGCTTATTCTTTATAACCATTCTAAAACTTTCTGAGTAAAGGTGTGGTTTTTTGATGTAATTATGATTGTAAATTTATTTTTTAATTCGACGTAGCGTTTTTTTAAAAACCATTAGAAATACCAGTTAATTTTATAAACTAGAAATAAGCCTCTCCGCCACGACTGCAGTCAGCTTGATATTACCTTTGCAGACACCTTGAGAGTCAGCGATTAACGCTTTTTAGTCAGAAATGTTGTGCTTTTATAATGTTCAAAATTTTCACTCCTAAAATGTATCCTGAGTGTTTTATTTTCAATGAGAGACGTGGGTGCGCATATGCGATAGGGTAGCCATTGCCCGAAATTATCAGCGCTGATATATTCGCCACCTTCCAGTTCAGCGCCTTTTAATCCGCTAATCGTTACATGTAATCTTTGCAGTTCTGGATTGAAACTTTCCAGTTTGAATAAATAACGGTTACAGATAGTTTTTTCATCGCGTTGATGAAATAACTGCCCGCGATCGCGGCGGATTTCTACCAGTAATTCAGTTTTGTTACTAAATCCATAGACTACAGCGGCACTGGTGCTGAGAAAAACCAGTGAGTAACCAATTAGCCTGGGTCGCCATACGGGGCTACTGCGTTTAGCGAGTTGATCTTCAGAGCAGAACTTTATTAATCCTTTAGGGCGATGTATTTTGTCCATGACCGCATCACAGGCATCAATACAGGCTCCGCAATCGATACAGGCTGCTTGTAAGCCATCACGGATATCGATACCCGTCGGACAGACCTGAACACAAAGGCCGCAATCAACGCAGTCGCCACTACTTCCATCAGCCATTCGTTTGTTGCTGCGCGGCTCGCCCCGGCGCTTATCGTAACTGACAGTTCGTGTCTGATCATCAAACATAACGCTTTGAAAACGCGCATAAGGGCAGGCGTGGAGGCATATTTTTTCACGTACCAGCCCGGCATTAAGATAGGTGAGTGCCGCCATACAGGTTAACCAACCAAGGGTGACAGTACCTGCTTGCCATGTAAATAAATCAGTAACGAGCTCACGTACCGGGATGAAATATCCCGTAAAGGTTACGGCTGTAACAATGGAAAAACTAATCCAGAGTAGATGTTTGCTGAGACGGCGAATGAATAAACCACCACGCAAAGGCTGGTGTTCATGGCGAGCGCGGATATTGGCGCGGCCTTCTGTCCATTGTTCAATACGGATAAAAACCCATGTCCATATACTCTGCGGGCAAGCAAAGCCACACCATATGCGCCCCCAGCCAACGGCCATAAAAAACAGTAAGCTGGTTCCGGCAATCATTATTCCTGCTAATAATGGCAGATCGTGCCACGAGAGCGATGTACCAAAAAGTAAAATGCGCCGCTGGCTAAAATCAAACAGTAACCAGGGTTGCCCATCGACTTGTAACCACACTAATGCGAAGTAAATTATTAATAATGGCCAACTGATAAGACGGCGGCACTGCTGGAAAAAGCCTTCGGTTAATCGCACATGGATTTTACTGTCGACGAATGATGAAGGTTCAATGATCTGTACGGGTATTTTCTGCATAGCTGACAAGATCGCTCATAAAATAGGTTTGTAGACTCAGGAGCAAAGAGGATAAAGGAAGATTTTCGATAGGATCAGGCATAAAAAAATAAAAATTTTACGGTACAGATGGAGCGACAGGATATATTCTATTGTTCAAGGCTCTGTTTGACAGACCGCTATGTTGGTGGCACTGCCATCGCGTAATTGTTTAAAAGCACTGCCCATATGTTTTCTCAAATGGAAATTTCAATGCCTCGGGATTACCGCTATCAACAACTGGAAAGCTGGCTTCGGGATGGAATTGCTGGTCAGCGATGGCGTGTCGGTGAGCGTCTGCCATCGGTACGCGAAATGTGTAAAGATCGGCAGCTTTCTAAAGCCACTGTGTTACATGCTTATCAGCGTTTAGAGGCTCAGGGTGTAGTCGAAGCTCGCCCTAAATCCGGATATTTTGTGATGCCTGCTGCGGTGTGCCGCGATCAAGCGGCGGCCATGGACGGTACTTTTTCAAGAGCTACTTCAGGGGCTACTTCAGGGGCTGGTTCAGGAGCTATGGCGGCACCTGCACCCGTTACCGTTAATGAGGTTGTGATGGACATCATGACTCGTGGCGCCGCTTTTGATATTTTGCCGCAAACAACCACCGGGCATAATAGTAGTGCTGGTATTGTCGCGTTAAATCGCAGTATAGGGCGGGCTTTACGCCGCCAGCCAGTGGCAGCGCATCATTATTATGATGAACCTGCAGGGGATGCGTATTTAAGGGAGCAACTGGCGCAGCGCTATCGTCGTCAAGGGTGTGAGCGAATAGCGGAAGATTTTTGTATAACGGCAGGATGTCAGCAATCACTTTTCCTTGCGTTAATGGCGTCTTGTCAGCGCGGTGATATTGTTGCTGTTGAATCACCAGGTTTTTATGGAGTTTTGCAGTTACTCGAGCAGCTCGGTTTACAGGTGGTAGAGATTCCTGCCTCACCGGTAAACGGGATGGATATCGACGCACTGCAAAGCGCACTGCAACAATGGAATATCCGCGCTTGTGTCGTTACTCCTGCTTTTGCAACACCTACCGGCGCTACTTTGCTGGCGGCTTCACGCCAGAAATTACTCTTGCTGGCTGATCAGTATGATCTGGCAGTGATTGAAGATGATATCTACGGGGATCTGGGCTTTTTTAGCCGTCCTGAGCCACTTAAAGCGGATGATAAGTCGAACAGAGTGATCCTCTGTGGCTCTTTTTCGAAGAATTTATCACGTGACCTCAGAGTGGGGTGGATAGATGCCGGACGCTGGAATACTCAGGTGAAACGCCTCAAGTTGGTGACTCAGCTCGCCAGTAGCCGCTTTGTCCAACAAGGACTTGCCGCTTTTATCAAGGATGGTGGTTACGATGCGCATCTGCGCAGGCAGCGAGAGCAGCTCCGGCAACAGCGTGATCAATGGGTAGATTATTTGGATCAGCACTGGTCACACGAGATTCACTTTAGCGTTCCACAGGGCGGTTTAGCGATCTGGCTGCAACTCCCCGAAGGCGTTGATACTCTTAGCGCATACGGCGTTGCTTTGCAGCAAGGTGTAGTGATCACCCCAGGATCGCTTTTTTCTGCAACAGATGGCTATCGCAATTGTCTGCGCCTGAGCTTTTTGCACCCCTTATCGGCTGCGCGTCAGGTAGCATTGAAGACAATAGCGGCGCTACTTTCAACCTGATTCAGAACTTATTTCTCACCACTCAGTTCACCAGTCCGTTCATTAATTAACTCAGAAGCTTTCCTGAAAACCTCTCCCAAAAAAGCTCAGCAGGTTTTGCTGATAGCTTATGCTGTGGTTAGTGCTGCAAGCCTGGACAGGTGGCCTACTTTGACCAGGATTAAACAGCCGTCCTCGCTGAAAGGCCGATGTTTGCTGTCGTGAGGAGAGCGTATCCATGTACCTGCAGGATATTGTCCGTATTCATCTTCAAAGGTTCCGTCAAGGACTAAGACCTCTTCTCCTCCCATATGCCGGTGAGTGCTAAAATGTGTTCCTCTTTGCCAGCGAACCAGCGCGGTATGCTCCGCAAACGAATCTGAAGCGAATTCGTGTAAGGGCATCACGGTTAAGCCATCGACTAAACCCGGTAACCAAGTAGTTTCGTGTGTATTCAGTGTAACCTGCTGTTGGTCGTTGGCATCAAACATATTAAGTTTGACGAGTAACTCGCAACCGACGCTGCTGCCGGGTGTATGGCTGGAACCCGGAGGGTTACGTAAGTATGAACCGGCAGGGTAGCTGCCATTTTCATCTTCAAAAACACCGCTCAATACAAAAATTTCTTCACCTAAAGGATGGCTGTGTGCCGGAAAAAAAGTGCCGGGCTCATAACGTACAATGCTGGTGACTTGCCCGTGTTCTGCCGCTTCTCTCTCCAGTGGTTTTCGCCATACGCCTTTAGAAGGCGAGGGCAGCCATTCGTTACTCGCTGTTTCAATTACACAGCGTTGTTCACGATCCATGTTGATGGGTATGAAATGATTGGTTGTAGCTGACATAGTAGGCTCCCGCTGATACCGTTGGCAATGCCGTCTACTGTAACAACCTGTCCTATTGGATGGAAAGCATTGAATCCTGCAAGGTTTTGATCTGGCTCTGGCTTTAGCTCTAGCGCTAGCTCTATAGTTCAGAGTAACTGAAAAAATTTCATCAATTGCATCTGGGGAAAAGTTCGCTTGCGGCAATCTCATCGCGAGTGGAAATAGTGCAAGTGACGAAGATTATCTTCATCACTTGCGGTCTGATCGCTTCTATCAATTAAGCTTTTTTACGGGCTGGAACGTGTTTTATTGAACCGGAGTTAAGTGGAGTGACTTTAATCGTCTCTTGAATCTTATCCTGGGCATCCTGCATGAATTTGCTTATATCAGCCATCCCATAAATATCAGACATTTCAGAAATGTTCTTTTCTATAACGTCCATCAGTTGTTCTTTAGTTGCTGACAGCATGGCGACTTCTTTTTCTGTAATGTTAGCCAATTTAGCATCTAACTCTTTGAAATACTTGATCTGCAGTTCGAACGCTTCTTTAGGCTCATGTACTTCACTCAGTGCTTTCATCTGCGCCAGTCCAGTATTGAACAGGTCTGTCATATATTCAGTCTGAAGAGCGATTAGCTTTTCAGCGGCTGATTTGTTTATGTCAGAAATCATTGTTACAGGCATCAGTTTTTCTTGGATATCTTTGATTATATCTTGTCGCATTGCTTTATCCTCAGCTGGTTTTTTCAAACATCCGTTTTAATCTAATTGATCATATTTTAATCTATATTGCAAGTTAATTGAGCAGCTATTTGCTAAATATGAGATGGGAAAGATTGAACGCAGGTGTGTGATGACAAGCAGTGAGACAACCGATGACACTCACAGCTTTGAGCCATTCATGGCATTGATATTGATATTGGTATTAGTATTAGTATGACCTGCCAAAGCTAAATAGCTCAGGGTAATAAAACAGGCTGTTTAGTTTTTGATGTTTATTCCGGCTAACAGCTCATTTTTCTTATGCTCAATTACGCTGAGTAATTCAGCCATAGGTATAGGTTTGCTGTAATAATAACCCTGGTAGCTATCACAGCCTTTTTCCTTCAAAAAGTCATATTGTTCCTGATTAACCACACCTTCAGCTACTACCCACAAATTGAGATTTTTAGCCAGCGATATAATGGTTTGCACGATAGCCCTGTCGTTGACGTCCAGCGTAATATCATTGATAAATGACTGATCGATTTTTATCACATCGATGGGCAAGTTTTTCAGGTATTGGAGAGAGGAATAGCCGGTACCAAAATCATCTATAGCAAGACGAATACCCATCTCTCTTAGTTCGAATAATTTTCTTTTTGTTTCGTCCAGATTGTGGATAAGAATAGATTCGGTCAGTTCGAGTTCAAGCTGCTGAGGCTGGATGTTATGATTCAGCATGATGCGCTGCATTTCAGAGATAAAGTTTTTTTGCTGAAATTGGCGGACACTCATATTTACTGAAATGAAAGAAATCGGTTGTTTTTTGTGTGTGTTCCATGACGATATTTGTCGGCAGGCTTCTTCTAAGACCCAGGTACCGATAGGAACAATCAATCCGCTTTCTTCTGAAATCGTTATGAAATCATCCGGATACACTACGCCGCTATTCGGCTTTTGCCATCGGATGAGTGCTTCTGCGCCGCTGACTGCCTGGGTTATAAAGTTAATTTGCGGTTGGTAATACAGTTCAAAGTGATTTCTTTTGAGTGCGTCATGTAAACCATGTTGAACACTTAAGCGTTCATCCGCTTCTTTTTGTAAGCTGGGGGTAACAAACTTATAGTTATTGCGGCCTGATTGTTTGACTTTATACATGGCATTATCAGCCAGTTTCATCAAGTCTATGATCTGGTCGGTATCATCCGGAAACATCACGATGCCGATACTGACGGTAATCTGCAGTTTGTTCTCTTGCGTGACAATGGGTTCAGATATGGTATGAATAATTTTTTCGGCAACACTGCTGGCATGGCTTATCGCATTTTTTTTATCTTCGCCTAAATCGGCGAGCAAGACGACAAACTCATCTCCCCCCAGGCGGGATATCGTATCTTCCTCGCGAATGCAGTCGGACAAACGTTTAGCGACTTCTTGCAGAAGTTCATCACCGATTAAGTGCCCTAAAGAATCATTAATCACTTTAAAGTGGTCAATATCTAATATGAAAACAGCACCGTGTTGGCGGTTACGGTGCGCCTGAACGAGTGCTTGTTTGAGGCGATCTTGTAATAAAATTCTGTTGGGTAGGCCTGTTAACGGATCATAATAGGCCATAAAGTGAATGTGCTCGGCATCTTTTTTGCGTTGGGTGATATCTGAAGATACGCTGATAAAATACGCGGGTGATCCATCTGGGTTACTGATGGTCGTCAGGCTAATCCATGCAGGATAAATTTCACCATTTTTTCGTTTATTCCATATTTCACCCTGCCAATTTTTATTGATCTTTAGCGACGTCCACATCTCCTGATAAAACTGCTCATTGTGTTTACCTGATTGTAAAATACTATAATTTTTTCCCAGTGTTTCTGCTTTACTAAAGCCTGTGGTATGAACAAAGGCTTTATTGACCTTGATGATATTGTAGTCAGGGTCAGTAACAATAATCATCTCTCCACATTCGTCTAAAACGGAAGCCGATAGGGTTAAATCTTGCTCTAAGGCTTTTAAGTTAGATATATCACTGATCGCCATGTGTATACGCATGCCTTTATTATGATGCTCAGGTGCGCAATCCAGCTTAACCCAAAAAGGGCTAATGGTTTTAGTGTATAAACGCAATTCACAGGTATCAGTTTTTTTATCCTTGATGACTTTATTGCAAAAGAAATAGAAATTATCCTGATCATCTGCAAAGATAAGCGAAGTGAAAGGGCGCCCAACGAGGGCGTCTTTATTTAATCCTAACTTACCAGCCAGCGTCTGGTTTACTTCGAGTATGTTTTTATATACATCGATAGTGACATAACCCACGGGCGCAATATCGTAGTGCCTGAAATGAACAGAGATCTCCTCTTCTAGCTCATCTTGAAGGCTATTCAGCTCAGCATTGGTTAATTGAAGCTCTTCGTTCTGTAATTCCAGCTCAATTCTGTAGGTATCAAGTTCATGCAATAGCTTAGCAAGGTCGGTGTTATTGGCCACCGTATCAACATGATTGAACAGCTTCAGTATATCTTCAGCTTTTTTTCGAAGTTCAGAGAACTTATCACTGGTACTCATTCGGCTGCCTTACCATAGTGAGTTGATTTCAGAGCCCATGTTAAACAGGTACTAATACTAAAATTGTGTTGGCTGCATGGTCTGGCTTTTTTATTTTTGGTATGGTTATTGTAATCTTACATTCTAAATTCTTCTGGCTAATGGTGTGGATTTTTGATGTAAATATGATATTGGATTTATGTTCAACGATGGCTTGCATGTGTTTTGATAGAAAAGCAGTTGTCAGGATCAGCTTAGGGATACTTTTTAGCAGAGATGCTTTATCTGATCCATCAAATAATGATACACCTGAATCATTAATATTAAGTATCTGTATTAAATTTGTTAGCTCTTCACTTTTAAAATTTTTATTTTTTAAATGTGATTCTAGTTTTTCAAGCGTTGTCAGGTGATGCGTATCAATGTATTTAACCAGCCCTGATGCATCTACTTCAAGTACAGTGAAGGGAGAGTTATCGAATAAGCTTTTATAGCGCTGTTCGCTGTCTATTAACGTTTTTTCTATCTCTTTTATACTGGTAATATCTTCAAATGAGATAACTACACCAGCGATAACATTATTTGATGTGCGGTAAGGAAGAGCGCGCATTTTATAATATTTATCTTTAACGTCATATACTTCGATTTCATGCTTTTCAAGCGTCTTGAGAACATGGTTAGCAACGTCAGTTAACTTTATGTTTTGTAAACTAGAAGACAAGTGAGCGATAGGTCGGTGTATGTCTGTTGGCAGCAGATTAATTATGTCCTGCATTTTAGGGGTGAAGCGGCGGATTTTTAACTCGGTATCTAAAAATAGCGTTGCTACCTGGGTGCTATTCAAAAGATTTCTTATATCATCATTTGCCATTGATAATTCGTCGATATGGGCTTGTAATTCTGCATTAACAGTTACCGACTCCTCGTTAAGCGATTGTAATTCTTCTTTGGAAGTTTCTAGTTCTTCATTAGTGGACTGCAGCTCTTCATTGGTTGACTGTAATTCTTCATTAGCAGACTTGAGTTCTTCATTTGATGTTTCCAGCTCTTCGATGGTTGTTTGTAAATCATCCCGAATGTTGTCTAATTCTTTTTGTAGAATGCTTGCATCATTGTTGGCGGGCAGCTGTTTATTTATGTCGGTTGCCGTGGTGGCTTTGGCATGCGGTTTTTCGGTAAAGGTAATCATGAGCAGATCTTTTAAACTGCCTATTTCCTGCAATACCTTTACGCTTAGATCTAAAAATAATTTACTGTCATCCATGCCAAAAGGAATGTTCTTTTTAAGAACATCTTTTTTATGTAATACCGCTTTATGAATAGCGCTGGATAGCTCTTCCCGTAGCGCGGGAGTGCGAGCCATCTCTAAAATCTGGTTGCTTAAGCGGCCTTCGGCCGGCTCTAAATAATGGCCCAGTCGACCATGCACATAGACGATATTCATTCGGTTATCGATAATGACGCAGGGCGGAACATTATTGTTTTTAAGGATCATTTCAACAAGCTGAAGCGCACTCAGTTCTGTAATCTGGGTTGCTGCTGGTCGTGTGTTTGTCTTTTCCATTTTTAAGGGACTCTGTGGCTCTGTAAAATGCAGACCAGACGTTGTATTTTCCTGGTGAGGTTTGCGTTTAAATATTTTCCATTTTTTGTCTATAATTTCAAAATAACTATTTGACTGGCCTGTTGTTTCTGATGGCCCTAAAAACAGAATGCCTTCATCTTTTAAACTGTAATGAAAAATAGGAAAAATATGTCTTTGTAATTCCGGGCTAAAGTAGATCAACAAATTACGACAGCAAATAATATCAAGTTTTGAAAAAGGAGGGTCTTGTATCAAATTCTGAGTGGCGAAAACGACCATCTCGCGGAGGAATTTTTTTACATTGTAGTAGCCATCCTCTTTAGTAAAGTAACGCTGGCAATACTCCTCCCCCAGATCATTTATAACCGTTTGCGGATAGCGTCCACTGCGGGCCCGTTCAATCGCATATTCGTCTACGTCGGTCGCAAAAATCTGTATATTCATACTCTTGGCTGAAGTGGCCATGTATTCTTGCAGAAGAATCGCCATAGAATAAGCTTCTTCGCCACTGCTGCAGCCAGGGGCCCAGACACGTACTGTATAATTATCAGGTTGTTTGTCGAGTAACTCAGGGAGGATGGTGTCTGATAAAACTTTAAATGCGTCTTTGTCTCTGAAAAAGCTGGTAACGCCGATAAGAAGATCACGAAATAATATGCCGACTTCCTGACTCCCTTCCTGAGTGCGTTTTTGAAGAAGTAATAAATAATCGTGTATATTTTCAATTTGCAGGACTTGCATGCGTCGCTCGATACGACGAAATATTGTTTTTTTCTTATAAAGCGAAAAATCATGCCCCATTTTATTTTTAATGATGAGTAAGATTTGTGAGAGAATACTGGTTAATATTTCAGTATCTGTCACTGTGTTTGATCTGTTCATCACTGATGTTTTGAAATGCTCTATTAAATGCCTTGGCATCTCGCTGGGATCAAGTATGAAGTTGACCAACCCTGTGTCTATCGCACTTTTTGGCATACCATCGTATTTGGCAGAGCTTGTCGATTGAGCCAGCGCGAAGCCTGATTCAGCGGCTATCTCTTTGAGCCCCAATGTTCCGTCTGTGCCCGTACCCGAAAGTATGATGCAGGCGGCATTCCGTCCCTGGTCTTGTGCTAAGGATTCAAAGAAAGAATCAATGGGTGATTTGATACGCTGGCCTGGCGTTTCGATCAGCTCCAGTACGTTATCGCAAATCTGCAAATTTCGGTTGGGTGGAATGACATAGATTTTATTGGCGGCTACCTGTTCTGAACTGCGAATTTTAACGACTTCCATTTTGGTGCGTCTTTGCAACAGTTCTGGTAACAGGCTTACATGAGAAGGGTCTAAGTGCATGACAACGACAAATGCCATACCGTTGTTATCAGGTATGTTGTTGAAGAATGTTTCCAGAGCTTCAAGTCCACCTGCAGAAGCACCTATGCCAACAATGGGGCAATTTTCGTTCATGTTGTGAAGCCTTGATCCATCATCTTCTCCCTGACAATGTAAAGAAATAAACATAAAAATGTTAAAGAATGAATGCTCATTCATTAGCATTTTATACTACTAGACTAGTGTCGCTAAAATCTATCACTATTTTTTTACTAACGGGATCTGCTGCTGCTCTTTTTAATGGTTTTCGCCCGACACCTTTGGCGGGTGAGGGGAACCTTCATTATTCGCCGTTTGTATCACGCAGCGTTGCTGACGATTCATGTTGATGGGTGTGAAGTGGCTGGCTTTTGGCAATGCTTTACTGCAAAGGTATTATTAATGGGTGTTTATAAAATAAGGTGGAGGCGGTTTAGATAAAAGAAGATATTGATGCGTGACCCGCCTGGCGTAAGTGACCAGAAAAATCCTTCATCACCTTTGCGGACGGGTGCTGCTTTTATCAATCAATCAAGACTTTTGCGAGTGGGCTCTGTGTTGTGCGAGCCGCCGTTAAGTGGAGTGACATTCATTATCTCTTGAGTTTTTTCTGAGCATCCTGCATAAACCCGGTAGCATCAGCCATCCCGAAAATATCTGACATTTCAGAAATATGCTGTTCTATAACGTCCAGCAGTTGTTCTTTGGTTGCTGACAGCATGGCGACTTCTTTTTCAGTCACATTAGCCAATTTAGCGTCTAGCTCTTTGAAGTATTTGATCTGCAGTTCGAATGCTTCTTTTGGTTCCTTTACGCTACTTAGTGTTTGCATCTGCGCTAGTCCGGTGTTGAACAGGTCAGTCATATAGTCAGACTGAATCGCGATTAACTTTTCGGCGGCTGACTTGTTTATGTCAGAAATCACAGTGATGGGAACGAACGATTCCTGGATATCTTTCATTATATCTTGGCGCATTTTCCGGGCCTCAGTTAAGTGTTTCTATAGGGGTGTATCAGATCTATTATTCGTCTCGCATCCTTTATTTCAACGTAATTGAGGAGGTCTGAACTAAATTTGAGGTAGAAAAAATCGGATCTGTATAAGTGGTGGGAGTTATATTTTTTGCGTATATAAAAGCCCTGTACTGTTTATACATGACTGAATGAGTGGGTTTTTATCACCGTCAGAAGACAAAGGTGTAATCGTGCAAAGGTCTTTAGTTAACAGGCGTATTCATATAAGTATCAATAAAAAAGTACAGTGTGGTGGCAATGCTGGCCACAATGACAAAGTTTCTTACATGCTTTTGTGGCAGTTTGCGTGATAGATGTGCCGCCCCATAGCCTCCGGCTAATGTTCCCAACAGTACAATGCTGCCTTCATGCCAGGCAATCACATCATTGTAAATAAATAGCGCAATGGCAACCAGTGAGACAACCGATGATACTAAGAGCTTTAAACCATTCATGGCATTGATATTGGTATGGCCTGCCAAGGCTAAATAGCTCAGGGTAATGATGCCTAATCCTGCATTAAAAAAGCCGCCATACGTGGCGACCCCTAACAGTAAGACTAACAGTAAAACCCCGCCAATGGATGATGCATGCCGGTGGCGGGATGCCAGTTTTTTCAGGCCTGTATTAATTTGTCCGCCAAATATAAATAACACTGTTGCAAATAGCATTAGCCAGGGAATGGCTTCTTTAAAAACTGTTTCGGGTGTTTGCAGCAGTAACCATGCACCCAGAATACCGCCGGTTAAGCTGATAAGGGTGATACGAAGTAGTTCTTTCTTATGCTGGGCGATCTCTTTACGAAACGCATAAGTACCGCTCATATAGCCCGCGCACGAAGCAAAAGTGTTGGTCGCGTTCGCTGTAATAGGCGCTATCCCTACAAAGATGAGTGCAGGAAAAGTAATAAAGCTGCCGCCCCCCGCAATGGAGTTAAGCACCCCGCCAAAAAAACCTGCCAGGAACAGAAAGATTAATTCAAATGACATAGCTAACATCAGGTCCGTTAACGTTAAAGGAGCAAAACGATAGCATATTCGTAGTGAACTCAAGTAGATACAGATAGCGCATAAATCTACCCGTTCAGATAATTCACTTTAAAGATGTTTTTTTTCTGGCAAACTGAGCGGATATTAAAAAGCACCTGTGGGAATTGACCTGTTATGACCAATGCTAAGTTTGTAAATGATGCTGAAATAATCGAATTTGTACTTTCTAATACCCGGATTTTTAATACAGAGCAGTTTACTGACACGTCCGCTTTGCGCGTTGAGGAGATAGGCGACGGTAATATTAACTTTGTATACCGTATTACCAATGACCAGCAGAGTGTCATTGTTAAACAAGCGCTGCCCTATGTACGTATTATCGGTGAAGGCTGGCCGTTATCGCTGGATCGCATCCGTATTGAGGCACAGTGTTTAAAAGAAGAGGGCGCCTGGGCTGCTGATTATGTGCCGGCTGTGTACTATTTTGATCTCGCCCGTTCAGCTTTCATAATGCAAGATATAGGTGATCATGAAAATCTGCGTCATGCGCTTATTGCGCGCAGGTCCCTGCCTGAACTTGGCCGCCACTTAGGAGAGTTTCTCGCCGAAACGCTGTTCCATACTTCAGATTTCTATTTAGATACGTACCAGAAAAAAGCAGCGGTAGCCGACTATATCAATCCTGATTTGTGCAAAATAACCGAAGAACTGTTTTTCCTGGACCCGTTCTGTGACCATGAACGCAACAGTGTTAACCCACCCTTGAGAGAGGCTGCAGAAGCACTGTGGCAGGATGAAGCGCTTAAAATTGAAGCCGCCAAACTCAAATATCATTTCATGAATGATGCACAGGCATTATTGCACGCGGATTTGCATTCGGGATCTGTGTTTGTCAAAGCTGAAGGAACTCAGGTGATTGACCCTGAGTTCGCTTTTTATGGGCCGATGAGTTTCGATATTGGTTCTATTATCGGCAATCTGCTGCTCAACTTTGCAGGTCAGCCAGGGCTTGAGGGTGCTGCAGAAGAGAAGCAGGACTATCGTGAATATCTGCTAAACACGATTGATACATTATGGGCTACCTTTTGCTCTCGCTTTAAGACGCTTGTCAGTGAGCAATGTAAGGACCCTGTATTTGCCTCGGCTGGCTTTGTTGATGCTTTTATCGCGAACACATGGCGCGAGAGTATGGGTTATGCCGGCACGGAGTTGATTCGCCGTACCATAGGGTTAGCGCATGTGGCGGATCTGGATTGCATCGAAGATATTGATGTGCGTGCGGTGTCAGAGAAGTTTGCGTTGGATTTAGGCAGTGCGTTGATAAAACAGCGACAGGTAATTAAATCGCCGCAGGTTCTAAAAGCGCTGATCCAGGCTATCTGACTTAGTATGTTGATATTACGTGCCCAAACAGTAAAGGAAGAGACGAGTGACAGACAACCGCCGGTTAATTTTATCCTGGGCAGAGCAGGGGTTCATTCAAGGGGATGTGGAAGCCGCATTAGCCGCTACCCAGTCGCGCCCTGCTAAAAAAGAGTGGTTTAGCTTTATTAGCCAATTTCTGATGTGGAGCGGAGCGGTTGCGATTACGGTTGGCATGATTTTCTTTTTTGCCTTTAACTGGGAGGCCATGGGGCGCTTTGCTAAATTCGGCCTGCTCGAATCTATCATGTTGCTGGCGGCGTTTATCTATTCCCGTCTTGATGACCAACGGACATCGTCTACAGTTTCCTTATCAGGCATGGCGTTGTTAACCGGCGCACTATTAGCGTTAACCGGACAGACCTATCAGACCGGCGCTGATCCATGGCAGTTATTTGCAGCCTGGGCTGCATTGATCACGCCATGGGCGGTTATCGGGCGCTCAAGTACGTTATGGCTGCTGTGGATCGGTTTAGTCAATCTCACGCTGATGCTATACCTGAACACTTTTCGTGGCCTGTTTGGTTTTCTGTTTCGCGAGGAGGATTGGTTGTGGTTATTCCTGGCCGTGAATTCGGCTTTTATTGTCTTCTTTGAGGTCCTGGCATGCCCGGGAAGCCCGCATGGCTCCTCAAAGCAAAACGTTTCAGATCAGGAAAGCTTGGATAAAAACGGCTTGGATATAAAAAGCACACCCCGCTATGCATTCATCACGCTGTACAATCGACAAGCTGCTCAAGTATCGGCCTTAATTGGCGGTGTTACCGTTACCTGGCTTGCTATTATCGCCATTTTTGATAGCAACGATGAAATATGGGGTTTGCCGGTTTATGTGATCTGGATGGCCGCTGTTTTTTACGTGTACCGCTATCGTGTTGTAGACCTGGTGTTGTTATCTGGCTGTGTCTTAAGCGGCATCATGGTGGTGACGTTTTTATTAGGTCGGATGTTGGAAGATATGTTGGATGATGGCGCATTTTTACTGATCAGTATGGCCATTATTGGTTTATCGGCGGCGGGGGGGATTTGGTTGAAAAAGCTTTCCCAACAACAAAAGGCTCTTGCACAACAAACACATTGCGAAAAAGATCAGCCCAGTGAGGAGGTTTAATATGGACTCTTCAGCGCATGATTTATGGGAAACGCTTAAGCGCCAGCAGCTGGTCTCAGGAGAGCTGCCCGCTAACGCTGCTGATTCTGTGCATGACAGCACCCCTTGGTATATTGCTTTAATGCAGGGGTTTGCAGGCTGGGTTGCTGCATTCTTTATGTTGGGTTTTGTCGGGGGACCTGTATTTGGTATTTTGTTTCGTGTTGATAATGAAGTCGCACTGATCGCTGTGGGGCTTATTTGTTGTACGGGCGCTTATCTATTGTTTCGCACCCAGCCAAAGGGCATTTTCGTTGGCCAGTTAGGTTTGGTGTTTAGCTTAACCGGGCAGATGATGGTGGCTTGGGGGTTACTTGACTGGGCATCTTACCAATCTTCAATCGCTGTTTTCCTGTTAGCTGCTTTCCAGTTAGTACTCACCGTCATTATGCCGCACTTTATACACCGTGTTTTAAGCTGTTGGTTTGCCATGATTGCGCTCTTTTGGGGCCTCAATCAACTCGGGATATACGGTTTAGGTGCGGCTTGTTGTAGTGTGCTGTTTACGCTTGTCTGGATAAATGAGAATCATTGGAAGCGATTTGCCTCTTTATGGGAACCGGTTGGTTTCGGGTTAGCGTTGGCATTGGTGCAATTTAACGGGCATATCCTTTTTAGTGATGATTTATTATCTTTTTATGGACAACAAGCCGCCAGTGGATGGTGGTCGATAGCCCCCTGGCTGACGTCAGCATTAGTCGCCGTGTCATTCGCCTTGGTGATTAAAAAGATCTTCATACAGTATCAGCTCTCCTTGTCATCCATGGCAGGGCGGCTGGTGCTGCTTGGCGGTGTCCTGCTCGTCGCATCCGGGTTGATAGCCTTAGGGACCAGTAGCGCATTGTTAATATTACTGGTGGGTTTTGCCTACCAGCGTACCAGTCTTAAAGCGCTGGGTTTACTCGCGTTATTATCATTCGTCTCCTGGTATTACTACAGCCTCAACACAACGCTACTCGTTAAGTCATTTATTTTGGTAGGTACGGGTGTCGCGTTATTGCTGGGGCAACTAATGATGCGTGCTCTGTTGAATGTCAGCTCACAGCAAAGTGCCAGTGAAAAAGGGAGTAAAGAGGAGAGTACGCAGGAGAGTATTTTCTTACTGTCGCGTTTATTCAAGCGCACAGCGATGAGTCGCACTAAATGGGTAAGTGTGGTCATGATGCTGTTTGTCCTGGCGGCTGTGAATGTTAGCATTTTTAAGAAAGAGCAAGTATTGGCATCTGGCACGCTGGTCTTATTGGAACTTGCGCCAGTTGATCCACGCTCGCTCATGCAAGGGGACTACATGCGTTTACGCTTTGCTCTGGAAAATAAAGCGTTTCGCGATAAGCCAGCTTTGAATGAAGCGGGTTTCATCACCGTCAATCTGGATGCAAATAGTGTCGGCGAATACGCCGGTTTTTATCATGGCGAAACATTGCAGGATAACCAAGTAAAAATGCAGTACCGCATACGCGACGGCGACGTTAAATTTGCGACCAATGCTTTTTTCTTCCAGGAAGGTACAGCACAGCTATATGAAAAAGCGCGTTATGGTGAGTTCAGGGTCGCCGGCAATGGTGAGTTGCTGTTGAATAATCTGCGTGATGAAGACTATAAAATTTTGGGCTATAACCAGCCGTAATCTGGCGATATAACGGCTAGCAGGCTCGGCCGGTCGTAGCGAAGGAATAAGGGATAAATAATGCAAAAGGTAACAGGCTTGGCCCGGTTCTATTATGCAACGGGGTATTCGATAAAAGGAATCAAGGCTGCCTTTAAGCATGAGCCGGCTTTTCAGTATGAGGTCTATGCGTTTCTGCTACTGTTTCCTGCATCGTTTTGGGTAGCACAAACAGCCACACAGTGGGCTCTGTTGGTGAGTGTCTGTTTGCTGGTATTGGCGTTGGAGGTCATCAATTCTGCTATTGAAGCCGTAGTCGATAGGGCCGGTACCGAGTTTAATGAGCTGGCGGGACGTGCTAAAGATTTAGGCTCGGCCGCTGTTATGTTTGGCTTGTTGATTAGCGCGGCGGTGTGGGGCGGGATTATCTGGGATAACGGCGGCCTGTTTTAGACCGCTTTTTCAGAGTGATAATAAGCAACTGTTGAAACATCTAATGATGCTGTTGTGACTTAGGAAACAGTTAAAGTTTTATATGTGAAATTTTTTTAGAAAGCGCTTCCTCAAAAAAATTTAAGTTTGGCTCATTTTAATTGCCGGGAACATTGTTAATGTTCTTAGATAACTGATTAGAAAATATTTTCTTGAGGATATGTAATGTGCAAAGAGATGATGCACCCGGTGCAATTAATAAAAAAACCTGTCTCTATTATTACTGCATTCAGCGAGTCAACAAAGAACGACCTGATAAGTATTCAATCAGAGTACATGCTTAAACAGCTCAACAGTGTCATGTTAAGGTGTAGAGCCCTGGGTCAGGTAGAGAACCCTGAAGGCACTATTGAAAATCATCTTCAATATTTTGAAGGTGTTAGCAATGGGCTGTCTGATATAACCGGGCAAGAAGTACGTCTTCTGAAGTTTTACAAAAACAAACTCATAGACGTTGTGGACAAAAATATAAGCGAAGTTCCCCTCATGTCGGTTTCCTATCGAATGACTGAGGGCGAGCATATATCAGTCGTTAACGTACAAAAAGATAATGCTCAACATGAGCGCGTTACCTAGTAAAAGCGTTATTTCCAGGGTCAGTTAAACCTGTCCATTTCCAGGATATCATCTCCATCTACTCTCTATACCACAGCACGCAAATTTTGAGTTTTTTTAGATGTCAGGGCAGGTTTTTTTCGTCCCATCGAAAGTGTAGCATTAGCAAAAATATCAAGAGCGGTACTTGTCACTCATCATTTAACGATACGGGTATAGTGCTAAGAACCAAGTGCTAAAAACCAAGTGCCAAATGCTGATATGGCGATAGATCTGGCTTGGATTTGGAAAAAGAAAAAGTCATTGGCGTGATTACCAGATAAGTTGATCCCTTTGGAAAAAACAAACGGCAATATTTTTATATTTTGGCATCAAGTGAATGAAGGTTTTATATGTTGGAATGGAAAAAAGAATCTAATTATGTAACCCATGAGTCTGGATTTACGATTATCGTAGAAGAGGGTTCGTTTAATGATCCCTCTTCAATCCAGATTAAACAGTCTGAGGGAGTTAGTGCAATACAACAGGCGAAATTGCTCAGAGAAGGTATGGAGTTTGTCCGTTCAAAAACACATGTAGACACTAATCGGATGACACCTCTGGAAAACAACACTCCAAAAATAACGGTCAAAAAAACACGAAAAATACGTAAGCCAGGTCCAACCGAATAAAGTGCCCGCTTTGAGTCGGCATAAACGACTCGAAGTGCCAGCGACCTTGGTAAACCTGAACCACTCAAACATAACCTATCCGGTTTATGCTCAGAACGTCTTTTCTCTCAGACAGACTGATTGATGTGTTTGATAAATAAGGTGTATATTTTTTTGCTATAGGCAGACTCTATTTGTTGATAATGCCGCCTGATCAGGCGGCATTATCAGTTTCATTGACAGCGGTTAAATCATCGCAGCTGTGTTTATTCACCAAGGTACGCAATTCAGGGATACAGGAACCGCAGTTACTGCCACACTTTAATCTGGCTCCTAAGTTTTCCACACTGTTGGCTTCGCCATTTTGTAGTGCCTTGATAATGGTTTGTTCGCCTACCTGGTAACAGGAGCAGATAGTTTTTCCTGTTTGTAATGAGGGATCTGCCGGAAAGCCGGAAAGTAAACGTAACCGGTCCTGATCAGGTGAAAATTCCGTTCCTATCTGGCTGGCTAACCAGGATTTATCGTATTCAGGGAGTGCTGGCCCGCTAAGCAACACCAGCTGTAACTGATTACCCTTAAAGCCAGCCGCATTCAGATAGCGTTGTTCTGAGTCAGCCAGATGCACCCATTGGTCAACCTGTGGAAACTCAGCCGTAAGCCATGTGAATGATGGCGACCTTTTAAGATCAATAAGCTCCCAGAGCGTGCAATTGGCCAAGGGCGTTTTAAACCATTCCATTGTTGTATCAGGGACAAAGTCAGGGGCGCTGAGTAAAACACCCTGCCAATGAGGTGTTAACGATGTGATAGTCACCGGGCTGTGTTTGAACTCGGGTTGGCCGGAAAGAGCATCTTGAATCGGGCGTACCAGGCTGTTTGCGCGTGCGTGGCTGGCAAATGCATCGCTCCAGTGCATCGGAACAAACAGCGAGTCCGTGCGTTGTGAATCGCTGATGTTAGCGCGTGCAATATATTCAATCCCCCGGTCTTTGAGAGAGACTAGTGTGTTATTTTTGATAGCCAGTTTTGCCGCCGTGTCAGGGTGAATTTCAACCTGAGGCGTTGCAATATGCTCCAATAAGCGATGCGCCTTACCGGTACGCGTCATGGTATGCCACTGATCTCTGATGCGGCCAGTATTAAGGATCAACTGGTCGCAGTCTGCTGCATACGTGGGTAAGCGTGGTGTAATAGCGATCAGATTTGCTTTGTTAGACGCTGTATAAAAATGCCCATCGTCAAAGAAACGTTTTCTGCCCTGTGGATAGCTTTTGTTCACCGGCCATTGAATAGGGTCAAGGTTTTGATATTCCAGGTCGCTGATATTAGCAAGCCCTGAAATGTCAAAGTCACGCTCATTGTTACCGCTAGCGTCTATATTTTCGAAACCGGAGAGTGCGGCATGTTCGCGAAACACATCGGCGCTGCACGTGAAGTTAAATGCATCCTTAAAGCCCATATGTTGAGCAACGTCACTGATTATCTGCCAGTCATGACGTGCTTCACCGGGCGCGCTAAGAAAGCCTCGTTGGCGGGAGATACGTCGTTCTGAGTTCGTCACCGTACCCTCTTTCTCCCCCCAGGTGGTTGCCGGTAAACACACATTTGCAAACTGCAGCGTATCGGTTGAATCACTTGAATCGGACACAATCACTAAATCACAATGGGCGAGTGCTTGTTTAATCTTGTCGGCATCTGGCATTGAAACGACAGGGTTAGTGGCGATAATCCAAATGGCTTTTATTTGCCCGCTAGCCACTGCATCAAACATGTCGACTGCTTTTAAACCTGCTCGCTGGGCTAAATCAGGCGCATTCCAAAAACGTTTAACTTTATCCAGACTGTCCGGGTTTTTGAGCTCCATATGTGCTGCGAGTTGGTTGGCTAAACCGCCGACTTCGCGTCCTCCCATGGCATTGGGCTGACCTGTGATGGAAAAAGGTGTGGCCCCCGGTTTGCCAATTTTTCCGCTAATCAGGTGGCAATTGATAATGGCATTACCTTTATCGACACCGCTGGATGATTGGTTGATGCCTTGCGAGAAGAGGGTGACGCTGCGCTCATACTCAGCAAACCATTGATACAGCGTGTTGAGCGCCGCTTCCGCTAGATCACAATCCATGGCTGTTTGTGCCAGAGTCTGTTGTTGGACGCTCTCAGATAAGGCATCAAACCCCTCACAATGCTGATCAATAAACCCATGATCCAGCTGTTGATTGGCAATCAGGTGGTGCGCTAAGCCGTTAAAAAGAAAGCCATCACTGCCGGGCTTTAAGGGCAAATGCAGGTCAGCAATATCGCAGCTGGCGGTTTTACGTGGATCAATGACAACGATCTTCATCTCAGGACGCTCAGCTTTGGCTTTTGCTAAACGCTGATAAACAATCGGGTGTGCCCAAGCGAGATTGGAACCGGTAAGAATCACTAAGTCTGCCAACTCAAGATCTTCATAACACCCGGCTACTGTATCACTACCAAAAGCGCGTTTGTGCGCCGCTACGGCAGATGACATACATAAGCGGGAATTGGTATCGATATTTGCGGTACCGATAAAGCCTTTCATGAGCTTATTCGCGACATAATAATCTTCAGTGAGGATCTGCCCGGACACATACATGGCCACAGCGTCGGGGCCGTGTTCTTCGATAATATCGGATAGCTTGTTAGCAACATGAGAATAAGCGGTGTCCCAATCGACATTCTGGCCTTCAATTTTTGGGGATAGCATACGGCCATGATGGCTAACCGTTTCATCTAAAGCAGAGCCTTTAACGCAGAGTCTACCCTGATTCGCAGGATGCTCTGTTGAGCCGCTCACCGCGATCAAATTACCCTGCTGAATTTTGGCATCTACTCCGCAACCAACGCCACAGTAAGGACAGGTGGTTTTTATAGTCTCTGTTGTCATCATGTTTATTCCCAAAAAAAAGGCGCTACACAGGAGTAATCCTGAAATAGCGCCATTGCCAAAGCTTCTCAATACCGAGAACAAATGTGGGTACGTTTTCTGCGTACCTGTCTAACTAAAACTGCTCTAACTAATACCTCACTTAAACCAATGCATAATTAGTGCCATCGTATTTGTAGTGGTCGTATTTTTTGTAGTACCTTGTTATTAAAGGTATTTTTTTTGTGAGCGCTGATGGTTTTTTAGTTGTGACTAAATAGCAGATGTTCTGTAGTGTGCATCGCAATGAAAATTGCACCGTTGTGGGACTTAACATGTTGTAATATAGCTGGATTTCAATCTAATAAACGAAGCTGATTAATACTAAACGAAATATTTATAGGATGCGCAGGGGCTTTTTATGGAACGTTTGATAGACAACATTATTTTTATAGCGCCCTTACTGGCTGTTAGTACGGTAGTTATTGGATTTTTATTGATAATGAACTGGTTGTTGTTGGGACGTCATCCTGAGCTTGGCAATGAGAAAAAGCTACCGCGACAATTAGTTTTATTGGCGCTTACATTGGTCGGCTTTATGATGGTTACCTTTTCGTTGCCGGTGAGTGATACCGCACGAAATCAGGTGATAGCGCTCACCGGGGTATTACTTTCTGGTCTTGTTGCGTTCTCATCGACAACTTTTGTTGCCAACTTTATGGCGGGTATCATGCTGCGTATGAACCGGCCCTTTAATACCGGTGATTTCATTCGGGTAGAAAATCATTTCGGTCGTGTTTCTGAACGGGGCTTGTTTGATACCGAAATTCAAAGCGAGCATCGTGAATTAATCACGTTGCCAAACCTGTACCTGATCACCCGTCCTGTAGAGGTGGTCAGTAAATCAGGTGCGATTATTTCCAGTACCCTATCGCTGGGGTACGACATTCATTACTCACGCATAGAATCCCTCTTGATTTCTGCTGCGCAGGCTTGCGAACTGGCCGATCCTTTCGTTCAGGTCATTGAGTTGGGTAATGATGCGATTACCTACCGGGTTAGTGGCTTACTAGTGGATGTGAAAAGTATGCTGACCACTCGTTCATTGCTGTATCGCGCCATTTTAGATGTATTACATAATGATGGTGTAGAGATTGTATCGCCTAGTTTTGTTAATCAAAGGCGTTTGGATGACAATGCCAAAGTAATCCCGGATTTTGCAGTTAAAGCACCGGTCGACACATCATCCAATGTCGAGTCTATTGTTTTTGATAAAGCAGAAAAAGCCGAGCAGCACGAATCGGCTGAGGAACAATTGAATACAGAACTACATTCTTTGGATGAAGAACTCGGTGCAGCCAGTGGTGAAGTAAAAGCTAATATAGAAGCTCGCATAGAGCAAAAACGACAACAGCTAGACCAGATCAGTGAGCAAAAAGAAGAGGAAAAAGTAAAGTGGGAATATTGAGCACCTTCTTTTGCTGATACAAGCAACAAAGGAAGCACGGATCTTTTCATTTGCAGGGTAATCTTCGGATTACCTTTTTGTTTGCCCAGGCGTTTTACACACAAGCCTGATATGTAATGTACGACGAAGGTTTGTGTCTTCTGCTTTATTACCCATGTATTTTTTTTAAACTCTTTATCTATTTAAAGCGTATATATCCTTCTGTTAAAAACCTATTATCTGTTTAACTGACGTCACTCATGGGCTGAAAAAAATGACTAAAAAAATAGAATATTATTTCGTTTTAAATTCGCCGTGGAGCTACTTCTCTGGCGCTCGTCTTGGCCAGATAGCGAAACAAAAAAATGCTGATATAGACTTAAAACCGGTGCTTCTTAGTGAGCTGTTTCCCCGCACGGGAGGACAACCGTTGAAGCAACGCTCCCAGCAGCGTCAGGCCTACCGTTTAGCAGAGTTAAAACGCTGGAGTAGCAGGTTGGCTTTACCAATTCATCTTGAGCCGACATATTTTCCTGTTGATGAAAGCCTTGCGGTACGGACAGTGATTGCTGCTATCCAGAGCCAACATGATGCCCTTGAATTAGTGATTGCGCTAGGTGCTGCGCTGTGGAGAGATAATCTTAATTTAGCGGATGAACAGGTAATAGCCGATGTATTGATTAAGTTACAACTACCGCTAACACTGATTCAAACCGCCAAAGATGAACAGAGTTACGCTAAAATATTGAGTGATAATACGGAAGAAGCCATTTCTAAAGGCGTATTTGGCGTCCCCACTTTTGTGGTTGGATCAGACGTTTTCTGGGGCCAGGATCGACTGGATTTTGTTGAGCAAGCACTAACTTGATTGTTCAATGAAGTTATGAAAAAAGGCTAGTCACAAGAAGCTTGTGATGCAGGGATTCCACTGTATGAGTGTGCCGTTTGTGGACCAACATTGGTGTTACGTAAAGATCAGGTTGCTGGTATAGATATGCCTGGCATGGATAAAAACCGCCCATCTATCATTCTCACTAGTAGATGGGCAGTATCCGTTTTTACTTTTAAACCGTCTGAATCATCACTCGCTCATTAATGATCTGTGTTTTCCAGACGGGCAGGCTCACTGTCTCGTCTTCCAGACAGCAGCCGTCTTCCAAGAGGAAATGCTGTTTATACAGAGGAGAGGCAACAAACAACTTGCCCTCTTTGGAGCCAATTATGCCGCGTGAAATCACATTGGCATTGCCGAAAGGGTCGTACTGACCTACGGCATAAACTTTCTGTTCGGCTGGTAAGTAGAAAAGGGCGATTTGCTGCTCTTTGAGCAGAGCGCATACACCACTGTTTTCGACTAGGTCACCAATGCTGCACAGGTCAAGCCATTCTGATTGTTTAGTCATTTTATTCTCCTCACATAATCATCTTGATGGGTTCAGCCACTGCTTTTTCTTCTTCCGTAGCGGGACGAATCTGGCCACGCTCCTGAATAAAGACAATGTTGTTGTCTGTTTTTTCACTGTTGACGAAAGTACGGAAGCGTTTCAGAGCGTCTTCATCTTCGATGGTGCGTTTCCATTCACATTCATACGTGGCAACCACATGATCCATCTGGCTTTCGAGTGTTTCATTCATACCCAGATGATCATCGATCACTACTTTTCGCAGGTATTCCAGGCCGCCTTCGAGGTTCTCCATCCAGACCGAGGTACGCTGCAGGCGTTTGCCGGTTTTAATATAAAACATCAGGAAGCGATCGATATATTTAACCAATGTATCTTTGTCGAGGTCGGTAGCGAACAGATCGGCATGACGAGGTTTCATACCACCGTTACCGCATAAATAAAGATTCCAGCCTTTTTCTGTTGCGATAATGCCAATATCTTTACTTTGTGCTTCGGCACATTCGCGCGTACAGCCTGATACACCGAACTTGATTTTGTGTGGCGCACGTAGGCCTTTGTAGCGGTTCTCCAGCTCAATCGCGAGCCCGGTACTGTCGTCTACGCCATAGCGGCACCAGGTGCTACCCACACAGGATTTGACGGTACGCAGTGATTTACCATAGGCGTGGCCCGTTTCCATGCCTGCATCAATCAGCTCTTTCCAGATTTCCGGCAGCTCTTCAAGACGCGCGCCGAACAGGTCAATTCGCTGGCCGCCCGTTACCTTGGTATATAGGTTATATTTTTTGCCGACCTGGCCAATAGCAATAAGCTGATCGGGTGTGATTTCACCACCGGGTACGCGAGGAACAACGGAATAAGTACCGTCTTTCTGCATATTCGCCATGAAGGTATCGTTAGTGTCCTGTAAACCAACATGCGGTTTATCGAGGATATATTCATTCCAGCAAGAGGCCAGCAGCGAGCCGACAAGCGGTTTGCAGATTTCACAGCCATGACCGTGACCATGCTTACTCAGTAAGCCATCAAAGGTTTTGATCTCTTCGATACGGATAATGTTGTAAAGATCTTCACGAGTGAAGGCAAAATGCTCGCAGATATCGTGGCTGACTGTGACGCCGCGCTGTTCCAGCTCGTGGTTAACAAGATCGGTTAACAGCTGGTTACAGCCACCACATCCAGAAGCGGCTTTCGTGGCTGCTTTTACTTCACAAACGGTTTGTGCGCCGGCTTCTATCGAGCAGAAAATAGCGCCCTTGGTGACATCATGACAAGAGCAGATATGCGCGGTATCGGGAAGCGCACTGATCCCCAGGCCTGTTTCTGCATCGTCTCCACCAAAGTTAGGTACGATCAATGTCTCAGGGTTTTTCGGTAGTTGAATTCCGTTGAGTGCGTACTGCAGTAAGGTGCCGTAGTCATTGGCTTCACCTACCAGAATAGCCCCCAGCAGTTCATTACCTGTTTCAGAAACGACAATCTTTTTATAAATCTGGTTGACCTGATCGTTGTAGGTATAGCTCAGGGCGCCTTTGGTATGGCCATGGGCATCACCGATACTGGCAACATCAATTCCCATTAATTTTAACTTGGTACTCATATCCGCGCCGAGGAACTGCTTATCTCCACCTGAAAGCTGTTCAACAACCACTTTTGCCATCGCATAACCCGGTGCAACCAGTCCGTAGATACGACCACTCCACAAAGCACATTCGCCGATAGAGTAGATCTTTTGGTCTGAGGTCTGGCAGTTGTTGTCAACGACAATACCGCCGCGCTCGCCCACTTCAAGACCGCAATCGCGTGCCAGGTTATCACGTGGGCGGATACCGGCTGAAAACAAGATTAAATCTGTTTCCAGCACTTCACCGTCGGCAAATTCCATACGATGATAGGCATCCTTGCCATCAACAATCTGCTGCGTGTTTTTACCGGTATGAACTTTTACACCCAGGTCTTCAATTTTTTTACGTAGCAGGTTACCGCCGCCTTCATCCAGCTGAACCGCCATCAGTCGTGGAGCAAACTCAACCACGTGAGTTTCAAGGCCCAGATCCTTGATCGCTTTAGCGGCTTCAAGTCCGAGCAAGCCACCACCGACAACAACCCCGACTTTAGCGCCGGTTGCAGAGGCTTTAATCGCTTCAAGATCTTCTATAGTGCGGTATACCAGACAATGCTCACGCGTGTGGCCGGGAACCGGAGGAACAAATGGGTATGAACCGGTGGCCAATACCAACTTGTCATAAAAAAGGGTGGTGCCCTTGTTGGTGTGAACATGCTGTGCGTCACGATCAATCGAGGTCACGGCTTCACCAATCAGGACGTTTAACCCCCAACTCTGGTAAACATCAATCTGGCCCATCGCCAGATCTTCAGCCGTTGCACCACTAAAATAGCTGCTGAGGTAAACCCGGTCATACGCTAAACGGGGTTCTTCGCAGAAAACAGTGACATTAAACTGATCCAGTTGGCCGCTATCAGCCAGGCTTTGCAGGAACTGGTGTCCTACCATTCCGTTACCAACAACAACGAGGTTTTGCTTGTTCATAGGGAGGCTCCTGTCAGCGCGGTATCCGGCTGATTCTCTTGATCTGAGTGATGAGTCGAGTTATCTGTGTCCTGCAGGCTTGAACAGTAAGACTGCCCAAACAGCAGGGTGGGCAGCAGATGTTCAATCTTGATCTGCTGCTCTAAAAGTTCGTAATACCAGTTACCATCCTGTACATCGCCAAACAGAACTATGCCGATCAGGGTTTCGTTTCTGATGATGAGTTTGCGGTACGCACGGCGGTCTTTGTCCTGTAGCACCACAACACGGTCATGCGGTTGGCCGTTAACCTCACCCGCGGAGAATAGGTCGATACCGGATATTTTCAGTTTGGTGGGCGTGGCTTTAGTGGAATAGTCAGTGTCAGTGCTAAACACTAAGCGATTGGCCAGAATATCGGCCTGATCCCAAATAGGCGCAACTAAGCCGAAGGTTTCACCACGATGTTCGATACATTCACCGAGGGCACTGATATGTTCGTCAGAAGTGAAGAGCTGATCATCAACCACGATTCCCCGGTTGACCTCTAATGCTGCCGTTTGCGCTAACAGGGTATTCGGTGTGATGCCTGTGGCAATAATCACCAGGTCTGCATTAAGCACATCGCCGTTTTTAAGCGTCATGCTGCTGACCGCAGTGTCGCCATGGAAACTATCAACTTCGGTATTCAGTAAAGTTTCTATGCCACGTTCCTGTAACGAGAGGCGCAACATTTCACCCGCTTGTGCGTCCAACTGTCTGTTCAGTAAGTGGCCTGATCGATGAATGACGGTTGTCTTAACACCTTTGATGGCTAACCCGTAGGCCGCTTCCAGACCGAGTAAACCACCACCAATGACGACTGCGTGATTTGCCGATTTAGCGGTATTCACAATAGCATCGACATCTTCGAGTGTTCTGAAGTCAAAAATATTACTCAGCTGCTGGCCGCTGGCGGCGATTTTTGCAGGACGTGATCCGGTTGCAAAAACCAATTGATCGTAGGTTAATTCAGTGCCTGTATGGCTGCGCAGGGATTGTTGCGTGCGGTCAATGTCAACAATGCGTTCGCCTGCAAACAAGGTGATGTTGTGTTCTGCATACCACTCATGTGAATTGAGAACGATCTCTTTTTTTGTTACGTCGCCCGCTAAAAGTGGTGACAGCATAATGCGGTTGTAATTGGGATGGGGTTCTTCACCAAAGACAGAGATTCTGAAACGATCCGGCTGACGGCGGATAATTTCATTAAGTAGTCTGCCTCCTGCCATACCGCTACCGATAATCACCAAATGTGGCTGTGTCATCGTTAATCTCCAGAATAAAAAAAGGCGCTCTGCTCGCGCATCATGTCAATGCTTGAGGAGAACGCCATTGTTCAAATACCAAATTGTGTTACTGCTGCTATACATTTAATTAGTAAGCGAAAACTGTGCCATTAGTTGAATTATTATATATAACAGATACTTAACTGTTTTTAAGAGGTGTTGGATGCTATGTGCGGTGCACCATTAATAATACATTTGCCTGATCAGGCACGTTAATGGTGCGGATTCAGGTGGAGTTATGTAGCAGATATAGGCGTTATACAGGAGTAGCGTGTGGTTGAGCGCGAGGTTAGCAACAGGATAGAAAGCACCTGGGTAAATAGCCTCATTCTTACGTGAGGACTTGTAAAAGATTTAGTATAAGAAGTAGCGCTGCGGCACCTTGCCAAAAGCGTACCGGATGCTTTTCAATCAAGGGTTGTTTTAAAATAGTCGCTTCCAGACGGCGATTGGGTACACTCAGATCCTGCATGAACTCTGAAAAAGCGCTATAGCGATGAACCGGATTGGGTTGCAGTGCTTTTTTAAGGCAGGCTTCTATCCATATGGGTATCTCTTTACGATGATGCGTGCTCGGGATGTAATTAAGCTCACAATAGTTATTCAGCGTGATTCGTTTAACATTAGGCTCTTTGTACGGCAGGGTGCCGGTCAGCATTTCATAAATAATGACGCCTAAAGAGTAGAGGTCAGACTTGAAGCTGGCCTTTTCACCCACCAAAAACTCCGGAGCAATATAATTGACGCTGCCTTGTGGTACGGATTTATCTAAAGGCGAGTTGAGCTCTTCTGATCCTGCAATCAGCACAGTACCAAAATCCAGAATTTTAATCTGCCCATCCTTGTTGATCATTATATTTTCGGGTTTCAAATCCTGATGGATCATATCTTTACGCTGAAACGCTCTTAAGCCACTGACGATCTGCTGTGCCCATTGACGTACCTGGTCAATTGAGGGGGCAGGGTTATCATGCATCCATTGGCGTAAATTAGTCCCTTCAATATATTCACCCAGATAATACATAAAATGCTTTGGCCGTGTTGGACGATATGTTTTCATCACGTGAGGATGATCCAGTGTCAGTCCAACCCATTCTTCGCGAATGAAGCCATCCAGATATACCAGATCTTCTGCAAAGTTTTCAGAGGGTGCTTTTAAGATAAACAGCTCAGCTGATTCGAGGTCTTTAACCAGGTACATATGGCTGCGCGTGCCGCTGAAAATAACCTGTAGTACTTCGAAATCATCAATTTTGTTGCCGGGTTTAAGTACCGGGGGAATGGGAAGTTGTGTCAGACGCTGATGGCTTTCATCGAGCGTTTCTAAAGGGAGTTGATTGATCTCAACAATCAGCGCGGTAAGGTTGTCATCGCTACCGTTGTCGTAGGCTTCTTCAACTATTTTTTTGGCGATGGCCTCTATATGCAGGTTGTTATCGCTTAATAGCTCTTTGATTCGTGCAAACGTTAAGTGCCCATGTACACCGTCTGTCGTCAGTAAGAGCCTGTCGTTGGGGTTTAGCGTGCGCTTAAAGAAGTCGACTTCCAGGTGTGAATCAGCTCCGAGTGCGCGTGATAAATACTCATGATTTTTGGTAGCCAGTACATGGTCAGAAGTCAGTTGCTCCAGTTCTCCTTCGCTCAGATGGTAGATACGGGAGTCGCCGACATGAAAGCAAAACAGTGTAGATGACTTCACCACAACCGCAGAGAAAGTCGTCAGCATGCTTTCGCGATGCCCCATTCTGTTTTGATTTTCATGGTAAAGCCAGCGGTTAAGCCCCGTCAGTACGCGTGACGCAGAATGCCCAACTCCCCAGCTGGGAGGTGTGCTCAGGTAGTCCTCGATGAAGCCTGTGACCGCGGTCTGGCTGGCAATATGAGAATCCTCGCAACTGCTGACCCCGTCAGCAATAGCGGCGGCGGCACCTTTGTATTCGCGTTCGACGCCAGAAGGAAGGGAAGCCGCAAATGCGTCTTGATTCAGCGCTTTTTGTCCTTTGGTTGAATATCCACCAAAACAAACGTCTAGCTGCTTACTCATGTGCGACTCCTCTCTCTTTTTGATCTGCGACTTAGCCGTTAATACTGTGAGTTAACTCATGTAAATCAGGTCACTTAAACCGGGCTATGTAAATCAGCACAGTTTAAGTGGTTAACCTGAATTAATTCACTTTTATCAGAGCAACGCTACCATCTTCATTAATTTCTGCCATGTGGCCTTTAGGCTCTTTGAGGAACAGTAGCGTAATAAAGCCCAGTACGGCCGTTGCTGCGATAACAGAGAAGAAGGTTGAATAATCGACCATCGATAGCACTGTTAGGTAGAACACGGCACCGACGTTACCATATGCGCCCGTCATGCCTGCGATCTGACCCGTCAGGCGACGTTTTATCAATGGAACTACCGCAAATACCGCACCTTCACCTGCCTGTACAAAGAAAGAGCATGCCATGGCTGCTATAACCGCCAAGGCTAAAGGCCAGCTGCTGTCGATCATGGACATCGTCGCATAACCAGCCGCCAGTCCTGCGGTGAGAATTAACAGGGTTTTCTTACGACCAAAGCGATCACTGATCCAACCGCCGCCTGGACGTGACATCAGATTCATAAAGGCGTAGGCAGATGCAAGCAAACCGGCATAGACCATGCTCAACTCAAATACATCGGAAAAAAACAGTGGCAGCATTGAAACAACGGCTAACTCTGAACCAAAAGTAGCAAAGTAAAGTACGTTCAATACAGCCACTTGTTTAAACTCATAGCGCTGCATTTCCGGAACCGGTGTATGGAATATCTCTTTATTGACACTGTACGAGCTGTAGCAGTCGTAAATGAAGATGGCACCCAATAGAAGGTAAATGCTTAGCGCCGCTGTATCTGAAAGAATTGACACACCAGCAGGGGATAGCTTCCATGTTAATAACGCTAAAGCAGCATACAAGGGGATTTTCATGAACAGCAGGAAGACAAAATCTGCCTTGCTGGTGACTTCCAGGCCGCCAATACGTTTTGGTTTGAAGTAGGTCGAACCTTTCGGTGTATCGCTAACATTTTTATACCAGATAAAACTGAATACCAGGCTGAATAAGCCAGATAAACCGATCGCATATCTCCAACCGTCTTCGCCACCGAACATGATCGCGAGTGTTGGCAGTGTCATTGCCGCTGCTGCAGAGCCAAAGTTACCCCAGCCACCATAGATGCCTTCAGCCGTGCCCAGCTCATTCGCCGGGAACCACTCACTGACCATGCGAATACCTATTACAAACCCAGCGCCTATAAAGCCGAGCAGGAAACGGGAAATAGCGGCTTGCGCGAAGTCGGTGGACAAGGCAAACGCAAAACACGGAATGCTGGCTAAAAACAGCAAGGCCGCATAGGTAATACGCGGGCCATATTTATCGGTCAACATGCCAATAATAATACGCGCGGGAATAGTGAGTGCGACGTTAAGAATCAGCAAGGTTTTGATTTCTGACTTTGTCAGCCCAAGCGATTCTGCGATCATGCCTAATAGTGGTGCATGGTTAAACCATACAAAAAAGGTAATAAAGAAGGCGATCCAGCTGAAATGCAGGATCTTCATCTTTCCGCTGAAAGATAGCAGGTTGAAAGATTTTTCCTGAGTCATAGTCATTTTCCGTTCGTTAAAATAAAAACGCCCGATAAAACCGGGTCTCGTTAGACCTGATTCATCGAGCGCCATTGCTCTAAATGAGTGCTTTTGGGTTTTTCAAACAGACTTTATGCACTGTTTGTGTGCGGGTTTTTTTCTTTACCGCGGGTGTCTTTGTGATGTCGCTGCTTGTGTAAGTACATTCTTAGACATGGTCGTCCTCCTGAAGAGTTAAAAAAGAAAAGGCGCCACCAGGCTGAAAGGGTGAGATCCCAGCTGGAGGCGCCTTTGCCTGAAATAATTGTGCTTTATATGTCGCTTAACTATCACTTAACTATCGTTTATAGCGCTTTTTAAAAGCACTTAAAAAGTGTTTATAAAATATAAAGCAGGGAGCGTGCCAGTTTATTAAAAGGCCCGCTATACGGGCCTTTCAGGGATTTTCTGGTTTAAATTCATTGGATGATTAGTCGTGAAACTTACCCTGTTTGGTGCGTTGCACAAATGTAGTGCTGTTACTTGAACTTCAGATCAGGGAGCATATTGATACGCTGTATTGTGCCTGAAAGCTGCCAGCTATCAGCGTGAGTGCCTTCTGTCTTGGTGTTATGTATGGGTAGATTGATGTTGAGTTTTTCGGCCACCGTTCGATAAGTCTCGGTCAGATAGGTTTCCGTTAAAGGGGGTTGATTTAACAAAGCGCTCTTCTTAGCTAAAGCTTTTTCGCTTAATGCCTGCACGTGTTCGGTAAACCATTGTGCCTGTGATAACCAAGGGAAGGTCGCTTCAGGTGAAGTGAAGCAGTGCTGTCCAAAGTTCAGATCAATGCCGGACAGGTCTGCATCAAGATAGTTAAGCTTATTTAGTAACATAAAGCCGGCTATTTTATTTTCATGGTTGTCCAGCCACAGGCATGCTTTGAGTAATGCGGCTATCAACCGCTGGTGGCTGGCAGGGTTAGTGTCATGCCAGCGGCGTGTAACGCCGAGTACTTTGTCAGGTGCGTTTTCCCATATCTGATGACTCGATAATAGGGTATGGCCAATCTGTTGTGCTTGCGCGAGACTGTTCCAGGGTTCACCCGCGCAAAAAACATCAATCACACCGCGTTGCATTGCATCAATCATATGCGGGGGGGGGACTACGTGCTGCTTGAGTTTGTTGTCAGGATCAATGTTGAAATGTGTTAACCATTCGCGCAATAAGAAATGGTGTGTCGAATAGGTATGCACAGAAGCGACATTAACCGGTCCTTCTACGCTTGCCAGGTACGCTTTGAGCGCTTGCGCGGCTGTTTGGCTGGTGAGTGTTTCACCTGAAGGGTTTAGCTGTTCCCAAAGCTTTGTCGACACAGTCATTGCGTTGCCGTTCAGCCCTAAGCCCATAGCCGTGACCATGGGCTGAGTGGCGCCTAATTTCATTGCACTGGCGAGTACAATCCCGGCAGGCATAGGTGCGGCATCGAGCAGACCGAACTGCACTTTATCGCGGATACTGGCCCAGGATGACTCGCAGGAAAGCGTTACGTCTAAGCCCATCTCTTCAAAAAAACCAAACTCTTGCGCCACAATAATAGGGACGCAGTCGAGTAACGGGATAAAGCCAATGGTTAATGCGTGTTTTTCGGCAGCAGGAAATGTGCTGGCAAGAGACGCTTTTTGCGAGGTGGTTGGCGTGTTCATGGCAGCAACTCCAATACAGAAATAATACTTTTGGCAATCTCTATCAGTGGTTTTTGCTGATCCATTGCCATCTTACGCATCGCTTGATGGGCCTTGTCTTCTGTGCAGTTATTATGTTTCATGATCAAGATCTTCGCTTTTTCAGTTAGATTGCGATCAGCTAATTCTGTACGGGCCTGGTTTAGCTCGCCATGCACGTGATTTAGTTCGCTTCGTATCGCCTGAAACTCGCGGAAACGGGCAATGGCAACATCTAAAATTGCTTTAATGCGATGCTGCTCAAGACCGTCTACGACATAAGCGCTCACGCCTGAGCGAATCGCCTTTTCTATTGTGGCCTGATCACCTTGTTCAGCAAACATAATGACAGGGCGGGGGCAGCTTTGGTTCATCAAAGCCATGTTTTCCAGAACATCTCTGTCGGGAGAGTCCAAATCAATAATAATAATGTCCGGCTTTAACACATCGACTTTATCGGCCATAAGATCAGTAGAATGCAGCCGGCCAAGTACCTCGTATCCCTGATCTCGCAATGCCTGTTCCAGTAAGGCGGCACGTTCCTTGTCTTCATCGATGACAAGCACAGTTAATCTGTTTTTCACGTGGATCACCTGCGTTTAAAAATTGATAATTGACAATGTATAAGCAATATCCGGGCCATTCATCGTTTCAAATGCAGGTAACTCTTATCGTCATTCATGCCCATTGCATGGCACGTGACGGCGGGCAACTGTATAATGCGCCTTTATTTTTATACTCTTTTGGCAACCACGTAAGCTTTGGCAGGAAAATAATGACAGTACGTACTCGCGTTGCGCCTTCTCCAACAGGCGACCCGCATGTAGGCACAGCCTATATTGCACTCTTTAATCTGGCGTTTGCCCGTCAGCACGGTGGGCAGTTTATCTTACGTATAGAAGATACAGACCAGACGCGCAGTACGGCTGAATCAGAACAGAAGATTCTGGATTCATTACGCTGGTTAGGGCTGGAGTGGGATGAAGGCCCGGATGTTGGCGGCCCGCATGGCCCTTATCGCCAAAGTGAACGTAAGGGAATGTATGCTCAGTATGCGCATGATCTGGTTGAAAAAGGTCATGCGTTCCATTGCTACCGCACCTCTGAAGAGCTGGATGTATTGCGCGATGCGCGTCGGGCGGCGGGTGGACATACAGCACTCAAGCAAAGTGACTTAGCCTTACCTGCTGAAGAAGTAGAAAAACGCAAAGCAGCCGGTGCCCCGTTTGTTATCCGTATGGTCGTGCCTGAAGGTGAGGGCGTTTGTGTCGTCGATGACCTGCTGCGTGGCCCTATCGAACTGGAGTGGGGTATGGTCGATGCGCAGATCCTGCTTAAATCCGATGGCATGCCAACCTATCATCTGGCCAACGTAGTTGATGATCACCTGATGGAGATCACGCATGTTATCCGGGGTGAGGAGTGGATCAACTCAGCGCCTAAACACAAGTTATTGTACCAGTACTTTGGCTGGGACATGCCGGTACTCTGCCACATGCCGCTGTTGCGTAACCCGGATAAATCCAAGCTATCTAAGCGTAAGAACCCGACCAGTATTTTGTATTATCAACGTATGGGCTTTATGGCTGAAGCGCTACTTAACTATCTGGGCCGTATGGGGTGGTCGATGCCGGATGAGCGTGAAAAGTTCAGCAGTGATGAGATGTTCTCTCACTTCGATATTACCCGTGTTTCATTAGGTGGCCCTGTTTTTGATCAGGAAAAACTCAGCTGGTTGAATGGTGTATGGCTGCGTGAAGACCTCACGCACGAGCAATTTGCTGCCAAATTTCAAGAATGGGCACTCAACCCTGAATACCTGATGCAGATCGTACCACTGATCCAGCAGCGTGTTGAAAAGTTCTCTGATGTTGCACCGTTGGCCGGTTTCTTCTTGTCGGGCATGTTGCCGATTAAAGAATCAGACTTTGAGCACAAAAGCGTTACGCTGGACGATGCTAAGCGGATATTGCAATTCAGCGTCTGGTTCCTGGATACCGAAAACAACTGGGATAAAGATCACCTTTTTGCACAGCTAAAGCAGCTGGCAGAGCAGATGGGTTACAAACTGCGTGACTTCTTGTTCCCATTGTTTATCGCGATTGCAGGTACTAATCAGACCGTATCCGTGATGGACTCCATGTCGATTCTTGGCCCGGATATGAGCCGTGCGCGTTTGCGCCATGCCGTCAATTTGCTGGGTGGCCCATCGAAGAAAGAAGCGAAGCGCTGGGAAAAAGAGTTTCGCGATATTGCTGCCGCTATCGAGTAATTATTTTATCGCTAAAACAAAGGTCTGCTCTCGCAGGCCTTTTTTATATCTGCTTTTATATCTGTGCATTTTTTCTGCGTAAAAATAATTTTTGTAACTCGACGGCTACTAACACCAGCATTGAGATGGCAAAGCAGGCGATCAAATCAAACAGTGGCAGCGGTTGTGTATGAAATACTGAGTTAAACGCCGGAACGTAAATCACCGCCATTTGCGCCAGAATAGTCAGGCCTATGGCCAGTAACATAGGCTTATTAGAAAACAGCCCTAGCGACAACAGTGAGGTGGTTTCGCTTCTTACCGCGAGTGAGTGGAACAGCTGTGAAAGAGTCAGTACGGTAAACACAATTGTTTGCCAGTATGCCTGTCCCTGAGCAATCGACCAGGCTTGTGCTGCTATCGAAATGCCACCAATTAACAGCCCTGTCCAGATAATATATTGCCACATTCCGTGCGCAAAAATGTTCTCATCGGTTGGCCGTGGGGGGCGTTGCATCACGCCTTTTTCAGCCGGTTCTGCCGTGTAGGCCAGGCCGGGCAGGCCATCGGTCACCAGATTGATCCACAAAATATGAATAGGTAGCAAGGGAATAGGTAAACCCATAAAAGGTGCTAAAAACAATGTCCATATTTCGCCTGCATTGGAACTCATGGTGTATTTTATAAATTTTCGAATATTATCAAAAATGCGCCGCCCGGCTTTGATTGCAAGCACGATACTGGCAAAGTTATTATCCAGAAGCACCATGTCGGCCGCTTCGCGTGCGACATCGGTTCCTTTGCCTCCCATCGCGATACCAATATTGGCACGCTTTAAAGCAGGCGCATCATTCACACCATCGCCTGTCATGGCCACAAATTGTTTTTTGTATTGAAGCGCCTCAACAATGCGTAATTTCTGCTGGGGGCTGACTCTGGCATACACCGTTGTGGTTTCGACCAAACGTAAAAAATCCTCTTGCGAGAGTGCTTCCAACGCTTGTCCGGTCATTACAGTGGAAGTCGGGTTGTTGATCCCCAGCCGTGTTGCAATGGCCATCGCCGTTCCCGGGTGATCGCCTGTGATCATCACGGGCGTTATGCCTGCAGATTTACAATCATCCACGGCGGCACGTGCTTCCTCTCTGGGAGGGTCGATCAATGTGACTAATCCTAAGAAACAGAGCTGTTGTTCGATGTTATGGTCTATGGTTGCAGGTAAGTGATCAAAGGTACGCTGGGCAAAAGCGATGACACGATATCCCTGACTGGCCAATTCCTCGGCAGTATTCAGCATCGTATCGGGTTGAAAATTATCCTCTACAACGCCCTGTTCACCGAGTGCATGTGTGCATTGTTGAAGTACTTTTTCCGGTGCTCCTTTTACAAAGGCAACAACTCCCTCAGTGCCTTGGTGCAAGGTGGTCATTTGTTTACGTTCGCTGTCAAAAGCGAGTTCTGCCAGGCGGGGCATGCTTGCTTCAAGTTGTTTCTTATCAAAACCAAAGGCTAATGCGGCATTAAAAAGCGCCAGCTCAGTGGGCTCTCCAGCCGGTGTGTCGGTATTGATGATGATATCGTTACTTAAAGCCAGGGCCTGCCCCAACACTTGTTGTAAGGCAGAATCGGATGAAAAAACCGGAGCAAGATTGGCACCAACAAAGGATTCTGCCGTCATCTGGTTTTGCGTAAGGGTGCCGGTTTTATCGGTGCAGATAAAGGTAACTGAGCCTAAGGTTTCGACTGCCGGTAAGTTGCGCACCAGTGCGTGATGTTGAATAAGCTTGCGCGCACCAAACGCCAGTGAAATGGTCACCACCGCCGGCAGTGCCTCAGGCATGGCCGCAACCGCCAGGCTGATTGAGGTTAACAGCATGCTAAAAATGGGTTGCCCCTGTAACATGCCGGCTATAAAAATAATGGCGCAAATCGCCAGAATCGCCAGTGCCAGATGTCTGCCGAATAGGCTTAAGCGCTTTTGTAATGGTGTTTGAACATCTTTATCGGTATGCAGAATAGTGGCAATCTGGCCTATTTCGGTGTTAATACCGGTAGTCACAACCACGCCATTACCCCGGCCACGTGTGGTCACGGTACTTTTGAAAGCGATATTGCTGCAGTCGCCTAAAGTATGATTTTTATCAGCCAGCTCTAACGGTTGTTTAGCTGCGGGCACCGACTCACCGGTTAGTGTGGACTCATCTATCTGCAGCCCTTCGGCTTCTAATAAACGCAGATCGGCAGGCACAATATTACCTGCTTCTAAGATCACGATATCACCGGGTACCAACTCAGCAGCATCAATCTGCCTGATCGCACCATCGCGTATGACCTTGGCTTTTGATGCCGCCATCTTTTTAAGCGCTGCCACCGCACGCTCGGCCTTAAATGCCTGAACGGCACCAATGATGGCATTCAGACAAACAATTACCAGAATGGCAATGGTATCCTGCACATCACCTATAAAACCTGAAATGGCAGCCGCAGCTAATAAAATCAGGATCATAAAATCATTAAATTGTTTAATGATAAGAGTAAATAAAGAACGGCGCTGAGCTTCGGGCAACGCATTTTCACCCACTGTATTAAGCTTAGTTGCTGCCTGCTCGCTGCTTAATCCGCGGGTTTTAGCTTCGAGTAGTTGGAGTGTTTCAGCCGATGTTTTATGGCAGTACTCTAAGGTGCGCACGGCTAGTCACCTGTAAATAGGAAAATAAGAAGGGCCGTCGTCATAGCGATAAACAGGGTTTGTAATCCACTGCGCAGCCAGGATATGCCAGAGATCCGACCCAAAAAAACACCCAGCAGGAAAACAATAATCAAGGCTAAAACAATGGCTAAAAACAGAGGGGAAACCGGTAACGCAATCCCCGCTTGGGTTAATAACAAAGGGCTGAGGATCACTAACGATATTAATAGCGGAGCAGAACCGTTGACCAGCGCAATCATCATCGGTACCCAGCGGGCTGCTTCTGAATGAGCCGATTCCTGCAGATCTTTTAACATAGCCTCTTCCAGTTTGAGAAGAGCGCGCCGCTTTTCAGCGACTTCACTAATATAGGCGCTGCTGACACCACTCACACCTAAGGCGATTGCCGCACCCATGCAGGCGTTAATGGTAACGCTGAGTGGGGCAGAAGAGCTGAACTGGAAGCCGAGAATCAACCCGAGCATGGTTAACGCGCCATCAAAACCATTAACAACAAAATATCGCCGTGCAATCCCTTGAGAGCGGGTAATCTTGAACAGAAACTCAGCTTTCCTGAGAATATTCATAAGCGTCAGGTACTTGGCTCGTTTTTAACTTCGACCTCATCAATGCTATGCAACGCACCACCCATTTTATTAATCACTTTTTGCAGAAGATCAAAATCAATTAACGCTGCTTCAACGGATACTTCCAGTGATTCAGTTTTTTCGTCTACAGCAATAACGGCCACTCTAACCGTGCTACCTTCAACAGCAGCGCTTAATGCCTGGCAAAACTCAAGCGCGTTAGGGTGGTGAGGCTTTAAAACATCCAGAACTACTCTTTTAACAGCAATCATTGCAGAGTCCTTTTGTCTGTTGTTTGTATCGGTTTATTATTCCATCTTGCCTAAATACAACGCATAGGTCACTGCCTTACATCATAAACAGGTGATATAGGCACTGAATCAGAAAAAAGTCGACAGCTAAAGCTGCTGTATGGGGATCAGAAAGCGTTGGGTTACTTGTTGGTGTTACGTTTTGATATTACCTCTTGATGTTAAGTGTGCCAATGGGTTGAATCTCTTAAATAAAGCTTAAAAATGTGTTTGACATTAATCTGAAATATGGGATGATACGCGTCGTTTCAAGGCACACTTATTTTTCCCTCCAAGTGTGCTTAAAGATGGGGCCTTAGCTCAGCTGGGAGAGCGGTTCGCTGGCAGCGAACAGGTCAGCGGTTCGATCCCGCTAGGCTCCACCAATATCTTGTATCATAGCGTCCCAAATTGTCCTAGAAGCCCGCTCATTGCGGGCTTTTTCGTTTATACTGTGTCCTAAGTAGTCCCATAAGGTGCCCCCAGATCCGGGGTAAGCAGGGGGCATTTCTGGGGGCATTTTCTTTAAGATTAAAAATTTTCTACAAAATGCCCCCACTATTGACAATGGAGGCAGTATGGCATTGACTGATACTCAAATTAGACAAGCAAAGTCTAGAGAGAAAGCCTACCGGCTAAGTGACGCTAAAGGATTGTATCTAGAGGTAACACCAGCTGGTTCAAAATGCTGGAGACTTAAATACCGCTTTTCCGGTAAAGAGAAGCGCCTAGCAATAGGGATGTATCCTAGGATTACGCTTAAAGATGCTCGTAAAGCTACTGATTTGGCAAAAGATCAGTTAGAACAAGGTATAGACCCTTCGCAGGCAAAAAAGGCCAAGAAGGCTAATCAGACAGAAGCACAACTGAATAATTTTGAAACGATAGCTTTAGAGTGGCATAAGCAACAATCTGCGAATTGGTCTGAAAGTTATACCGACAAAGTTTTGCGTGCTATCCAGCGTGATCTATTACCCTATATGGGCACTCTGTCGCTGGATGATATTACCCCGCCCCAACTATTAGCAGTATTGCGCCGTGTTGAAGCCCGTGGTGCTATAGAAAGTGCACACAGGATAAAGCAGGTCACAGGTCAGGTGTTTCGTTATGCCGTTGCGACAGGGCGAGCGAAACGAGATATTACTCCTGACTTGAAAGGGGCACTGGCTACACATAAAACACAACATTTCCCTGCCATTACCGATCCTGCCAAAGTCGGTAAATTGCTACAGATGCTAGATAGTTATGAAGGGACGTCAACTGTGCGTGCAGCGCTAAAATTAGCTCCTTTGGTCTTTGTTCGGCCCAAAGAATTACGACATGCAGAATGGCCAGAAATAGACTTTGAAAAAGCAGAGTGGCGTATACCCGCAGAGAAAATGAAAATGGGGGTAGATCATATTGTTCCCCTCAGTCGTCAGGCAATTGAAGTATTAGAGGAGCAAAAGCTTTTGACAGGCCATTGGGGTGGGTATGTTTTCCCTTCAGCCAGAAGTCCGCGCCGCCCTATGAGTGATAACGCCATCCTTTCGGCTTTCCGTAACATGGGCATCAGTAAAGAGGAAATGACTGGTCACGGCTTCAGGGCAATGGCTCGTACCTTGCTTGATGAGGTATTGGAGGAACGGGTGGAGTTAATAGAGCATCAGTTAGCCCATGCGGTGAAAGATTCTCTTGGCCGTGCTTATAACCGCACTTCACACCTGGCGCAACGCACTAAAATGATGCAACGGTGGGCTGATTACTTAGATCAGTTAAGAGCTCAAGTACAATGACCGCTTCTAGTGCAAACGTAGCTCCCCTAAGTGACTACTTTTAGAGGTATTTCTGGAATCTAAACTAGATGATGATCTCTCATTATGAAGCCTGAACGGTAAATTTCTACAAAGAAGAACTATTGCATGAACAGAACTATGGAGTCACGATCATACAGATCATCAATCTTTCATAAGTTATTAATATTACAGGACTTTCCCGCTCAAGTATTTATAGGAAAATGGCAGAAGGTACCTTCCCTCATTCTTTGCCGGCAGGAGAAAGAGGGGTTGGTTGGCTAAAATCAGAAATTATGGACTGGATTCCCGAATGCATAGCTGAACGAGACGAGCAGATATCGTTAAAAAAAAAGCCCAATCAGAGACGTGATTAAAAATTGAATAAGAAGCGTGTAATTGCGAGCTTTTTTGCTTGAGAGCACCTTTTCTGCATGTTTCATGCGGATCAAGCTGAAAACTTGGATAACCTCAGATTTATTTATATTTATATCATCAAATGGTATTTTAATACTGCTTCTGGTGTATTTAGTAGTCTCCTCCCACTTATCCAGTAACGAACTAACATTTAAGCAAACGTCATCAGGTTTTATTCATTGCAGGGTAGCTATCCTGCAATGAATGGGTGGGTTGTGATGATCACCTTTTTAAGTCGCTCTTGGCTGATCTTTCAGGTGTGCAAAGTGTTCTGTCAGCTGCCAGAGTGCACGGTTAAGACGCACATCTTCGGTCACTGAACGGATGGCTCGAGTGCGAGTGTGACGTCCACTGTTGGATCGACCGGGTAAACCGCCTTTAAGCAGATTTTCCTGAGTGCGGTTGTAGATGCGCCAGAGATTGTGATCTCGGTCTTCAGATCGGCGAGCTTTTAACAGTGCATCAGGTTGAATAGGACTGACCTCTTTCCAATCTTCGCCGTAACGCATAGTGAGAGCAGATTGAGCGAAGATGTGCGACTCCTCTGGTGTTAACCGCATGGATTGGAATTTCTCAACGGTACCGGCGATGTTGGGTATTTCGTCAATCAGTGCAATAGAACCATCCAGTATCTGGTCTACAACTTGTTTACCATGGCGGACGCGAATACCACCCATGTCTCCTACTGGAGTAACCATGCCGTTACTACAGATCAGTCGAAAAAGTCCCAGATCCAGTTGATATGCGGCGGTGCGGTCATGACTGTTGGTCAGTACTAATTCGGCAATGCTGTCACCCACCAAGATCTGACGGTCTGGATCCTGTCTAAAGCGCACCATATGACGGGTGGTGTTTTTATGCTCGGGATTGCGAACTCGGGTCTGTTGTGCCCGGACAGGATGCCAGCCTTCACCTTTTAAGGCATCTACCACGTTGATAGTCGGTACAAAACCATAGCGGTTAGAAACGGACAGATCCGGCGCATCAGCAAAGATAGCCGGTGCATTACGATAAAGTTGGTCACGGGATAAAGTATTCATGTTAAGCCTCCAGGCCAGCACGGAACGCACCCTCTCGGGGTGCAAGATCCCGGCAGGGTATTATGTTGTTAAAACGTTGTAAGTGAGTCAGAGAGGATCTGGACGATCATGTCATGACGTTATGGGATGTCTTGTCATTAGAAGTTGAAATGTCTGATGAAAGGGCGTGCCTACTGTGATGTTTGTATGCGGCGTGATTTAGCGACTAGCTTCTGGGTCAGGCTTGCCGAGTCCAGTCCAGGTCTGAGTGAGTCCGTTTTGTCCTGAGCGTTGTTGGGGACGGAGTCATCACCGGTTTGTGGATAAAACTCCTCCACGATTGCGGCCGCATCTTCTTCTTGTTCTTCAAAAATGCCATTGGCAAAACCCTGTCGGGCAGTTTGATCCAGTGCGAGTTGGTCAAAACCAACCTCATGGCGATCTATTGCCATTTGCTGTGCTTTAGCTAATGCCTCTTCCAGTCCCATATTTTCACGCAGCGTGATATCGACATAGTAGATCGGGGCTCCGTGACTCTGCCGAGTCGACTTTCCTCGTAACCGAAGTTCCAACGGTAGACACGCCAGCTTATTATTCGAGACGGCTTTAAAATACTGTAGTCGTGCTGCTAGAGTACGGATCGAGTTAAAGCCTGTTGTGCGAAAGATAAAGGTACCCAGAGGATCTTCATCACCCACTACAACATTAAATCGAGCATAAGGTTTACATCGTCCACCCTGAGCCAGCTCGCAGCCATCAGGACTGGGACATGGGAGTGTTTGCATACCGTCTTTTGTTCTTCGTCGACATTGCTCACCATCGCCTACACACAGGGGGCGAGCCATATTTCGATCAAACATGGAGTAATCTGCCCTGAGATTCAGATCGGGCTCATTAAACAAAAGCCGGATCGGGATGCGGCGTAACTTACCATCCTGGGTTGTCCTTAACAGCTCATCGAGTGGGTGTGCCAGCCAGCCTTCTCGTGTCTGTATCTGGGACGTCAGGGTAAACTGGTCGTCTTTTTTCGGTAGGCGTTTACCGTCCTTTTCAATGATTTTACCAATCGAGATACGCCCGAGTATCGGTGGGGTTATTGCGAGACCTTTCAACATGATTTATCTCCTAACATAATAAAAAAACCCACGACAACCTTAATGCTGTGTGGGTTTTTTTGGGGGGGTATGGTTCAGCGTTGGTGTACTACAAAGCGACGACTGCCTGGCTTTAGATTCGAGTATTGCTTTACTACCTCAGGTTGTTCTTGTTTGAGTCGGGCCAGGTCTACAGCTCGAGTGTCGGTACTTTTCTTCCAAGTGATGCGACCTGCGGGGAACAGCGCTTCGCTGGCGGTACCCATGGCTTGTTGTAGTTGATGCTTGAATTGAGCCTCCTCTTTCTTTGCACCCTCAATCATCGATCGAACCTCCTTTAATTGCTCAAAGGCTTGAGCCAACGCCGGCTGCTCCGTTAGATCCAATACTTCATGGTCATCATCGGGGTATAGGCTACGTAAGGCTCGTTGAGCGGAATCGCTGGCATCCGCCGGAGGAGGCGTATCTTCAGTGACATGCCGCCAGAACTCCGACTCCAATGCAACCAGTCGATCAATTAAGGCTTCGTCCCGTATTAGACGGAAGATACGCAGTTCATTGCCTCCGACAAGCACAGCCACATCAGCTGCGTCCTGTCCGGTGATCGCTAGCTGATGCATTACTTGCAACTGCACATATTCCGGCACACCGTCACGCCAGAGTTTGGCTCCATTGATCCCCGCTGTTTTACATTCCAGTATCTGGACCTCACTGGAACCAGCTACCTCGCGATCTAAATTGGCTAGCATCCAGGGGTAATCCTTGTGCTGCAATATCGCATTGACCCGGCGCACCTTATGGCCGGTACGCTTAGCGTAATGTTCCGCCACAATTGGCTCTAACACCGTGCCCCAGAATAGCGGGGTGTTGTCATCGTTATCGGGATGGTTGGCATCATTGTCTAGTGTTGAATTAAGTCGTCCTGTTTTTTCCATCCAGAGTTCAAGTTGGGATTTATATGGATTGAGCCCCACCGCTGAGGCAGCGTCCGAACTGCCGATACCGATTTTACGAATGGTTAACCAGGTATTCCGATCTATCTGACGGGTATTCACCAAACGATGGGCCTGTCCATGGCGGCGTTTGGTTGTGTTGAGAAGGTGTAGGTTTTCAGCTTGAGTCTTTGCGTGTGTGTGATGTGTCGTCATAACGAACTCCTGTTTCAGAACGGAATAAGGCCCGACTCAATGCCGGGTGTCGTGGAATCAGTGATATAAATAAAGTAGTTAAATGAGGGGATGATCAGTGTTGGTGTTACTGGTCGACATGGAAGGAGTGACCACAGTTCTGACACTCGAAATTGTCTAGTACACGGTCATCGATAACTTTACCGATGTTTGCTCCGGCTATGCTGCCGGTAGTACCGCCGATTAAACCGCCAAACAACGCGCCGGCAATACCGCCCAAAGCCATGCCAACAGGACCCCCTGCAGCTCCAGCGATGAAACCGGCTTGCGCACCGGACGTTGCCCCCGCCACACCACTGGCGGTACCTGCAACGCCGCCAGTGATACCGCCAACTTTACGCCCGACGTTTCGTGTAATTACCTGCATTGAAGAGCAGGCGGGACATGAATGTGACATATAGATTCTCCTAAGAATGAGCATAAGAACCAGGTTAAATAACCCGGAAGGACAACTGTGTGCTGTTCTCAAGTAGGTGATATATATCTAAGATTTATTTATTTGATATGTAATTTTCTACTAACTATGTACATATTCTATGAAGGAGTGTATTGAAATTATTGTTAATAGGATCTGGAGTTGTAGTGACTTATTGTTTTTTTAATAATGTTTGTGGTTTTGGATCTTATATTATTAAAGTAATTAGTCATAACCTACATAATATTATTATAAGCAATATAGACAGTATATTGCTTATACAAAATGTATAGGAATTGAAAGATATGTGTGGCTATGAAGAATTAGATTGTATGTTGGATGATAAATGGAATTATGAAATTAACGAAGATAAATTAGAAGTTACAGACGACAGGGATATAGGAAGGGTACTTGTTAAAATAGATAAGATGATTAATAAGTTTGATATTGGCGATGTTTATTTTGTGGGTCTTTCTGGTCGTAAGTGTGGAGAGGGTAAAAAAATCTATAGGAAATTAAATATTGGTTATCCTGATAAGCTTTCATTGACAAGTAAAGTCGTTGATCAGTTCTTTAGGTATTTCATGTCTGTTAGAGATTACAAACGTCGAGGATTGCTTACAGTGAGGGCTTTCTCTCCAAATATTACAGCGTATATGCAATGGATGGATGACGTAGATCGGTCAATAGAGGCCTATGATAAAGTCAATAAGTTGAATAGTGTTAATTGTGGTGAGTCTAGTGATAGGGATTATACTGATCTTGAAAATAGAATATACAAATGTTTTATGAGGCTTTCGGATAAAATTAATAGTCCTTCGTTTAAAAAACTTAAATTAAAAGTTAAAAAAACATGTGATAAAAATTACAGAAGTATGCTTTCGTATATAGATAAGCTTTTTGAAAAAAGATCTAGATTGTTAGTGGTCAGGGTAGATCTAAGCTATAAAAGAAAGTACAACGATGCAATGAAGAAGTCTATTTTAAATAATAAGGATGTTGGTCTAGAAGCTGATGAGTTTGAAAAAGTTAAGTCTGATATGGAAAGGCTACTGCGTAACAGAAGGAATAACACAATCTTTAATGGGTTATTAGGCTACATTTGGAAGCTCGAGTATGGAGTACTCAGGCGATATCACTTTCACGTTTTGTTTTTTTTTAATAGTTCAACAAGGTGTCGTGATGCCACTATAGGTGAAAATATTGGGGAGTATTGGTCTAATGAGATCACAGAGGGGCGAGGAGCCTACTTCAATGTGAATGGGAGCAGCAGTCACTACCAAAATGATGCTAGGGGTCAGGTTCATTGTACCGATGGTAATGCTAGGAATGGTTTGAGGCATATAGCCAGCTATTTCTCAAAGGCTGATTACTTTATGCGTTTAGAGTTACCTAAACGGTTTAAAGGTCGGAAAAAAATTAATTATCGAACAATGGGAAAAGGGCAGCTACAAGAGTCGGTTAGTAATTTGGGAGGGCGTCCACGTGAGTTAGGAAAATGACTATCATCGATGATTTTAAAAAAGCAGTATTTTCAAAAATATCGTAGAAAATAATGAGTTTTAATTAATAGATTTTCTGACATGATTTTTCGACTTCGTAAAAGAGTATCTCGGTTTGAGAGTCACTTACTGAAAAGTGCTAACGGCACTGAATTTGTAGGGTGTTAATCTGTGGCTATGGCGGATAAAAAATTTATCTGGTGGGCTAAAGCATGTCAGACGAATACTTTTCAATTACAGGCCTATGGTTGCGTCTTAGTTAGAAGGGATATTTAGATGTAACTCGGCTGCCTCTTCATCAAGCTAGAAGTGCAGCTCCTGTTATTTAAAGGCATAGAAGTGTGCAGGGGGGGGGGCTTGCTCCGACCATCTCATCTACCACGCAGGCCGAAAGGCTAAGCTCACGCAGTGATTTTCATTCGTCGCCTTTACATCAGTGCGTGGACACTGAGGGCTGAGAGTAAGGACGAAGGTAGCGAACCCGATTGATATTGGTGGCTGAGTGATCTGAGCTAGTGAAAAACACCATAGAACTGACCGAAGGAAGGGGGCTAGTTTATTAGTGCTCTTCATGTAGTTGATCAGCGAAAAAGGCTCACATATATAACTAAAGAAAATATAAATAGAAAAAAGACCCCATCTTCAGGTATGTAACTTCTGACCAGTGGGCTGCTAGTATCGCAAATCCAGGGGCTTTTTCTCGTTGAACGCTGCTATTTTTGCTACAAACAGCAGAAATAGCAGCTATGGAAGAACAAAGCCTATGAAAATACTCATCCCTATATTATTTAAAAAAATAAATCAATAGTCGTGCTTAATTATAATTAGTATTAAGCAGGTAGCACGTAGCCTGCTCGTCTCTGAGTCAATATAGCGCTCGTTGCGGTGACCTCTAGTTACTGCAATAAAATTTTGTTATTGATTAGGAGATATAAACATGCTGATTTTTCCAAACCCGCGCGTCTTGCCATCACCGGGGCAATTCAACTCTTTTTGTATGGAGCCAACACTATTATGGCAAGCCTGTTGCGATCTCAGCTTACAACGACAGGTCAGTCAAGAAATGTCATTAGCCACTCTACTGAGTGGTATTGCTATATCCTCACAAGGTCGTTATGACGTTCGGCTACCTTATGGGGCTATTCGCCCTATCTCTCTATACATGTTTGTAGTGAGCCCTTCAGGTGAAGGGAAAACGGCTGTAGAAAACTTGGTGATGGGACCGTTGAAGAAATTACAAACAAGGGAACACCACAAATATCTTATAAGCATGGAACAGTATGCGATTGATTTAGAAGCTTGGCAGCTAGATCATGATATTTTAAAACAGAAAGTTCGCGCTACTATTTCTAAAAATGGTGGTACTGCAACCAAGCAGAAAGAAGATGTTCAAGAACATTTCACAATTAAGCCTAAGAAGCCAAGGGCTTTCCGAATTCTATATCAAAATTCAACACCTGAAGCACTTTTTCAGGGGCTGAACGAAGAAATTCCAACTGCTGCTTTTGTAACTGATGAGGCTGATATATTTTTTAGAAGTACAATGAACCAAGCTAAAGGTCACCTTAATAATTTCTTTTCAGGTGATGATACAATCGTAAACCGAGTATCAAAACCTGATATTCTGCTTCACGGTGTACGTGTTTCCGCATTGTTAATGGTTCAGCCTGGTGTTCTGGCTCAGCACTTGAAACCACAAGACCGTGATTCTGGGTGGCTGGCTCGATTCATTGTTGCAAATCCTCCTCAACTAAGGGGCTCAAGATACTTCCATCCAGATGCAGTAGCGCAGAATAAAAGCTGGGAATTAGCGGAAGAGCGGCTCAAAGATTTAGCAGAAGAAAACCTGATTCTATTGAGTGAGCCCAATCACCCTCGAACAGTATTGAATTTCGCCCCTGAAGCTGAAGCATTATGGTATCAATTAACTAATGAGATAGAGCAACAGATGCAGTATGGGGGGCGTTTTCAGGAATGTCCTGATCACGCAACAAAACTTAATGACATTGTCGCTCGGGTCGCTGCCTTAGTACATATTTTTGAGCAGTATGAGGGAGATATCTCAGAGAATACTCTCCGAATTGCAATCGAGTTATGTGTTGCCTTTTCAGAGCATTTTCAACAAGTCCTAATGCCACCTCCTCAAGAAGTGCAAGATGCTTGCTTACTTGGAGTATGGCTTGATGAACTTCGCTCATTTAATAACAGAGTAGTTCCATATAACCATATTAGGCAGTGTGGTCCATCAGCCCTCAGAAACAAGAATCGTCTTCGTGGCGCTATTGACGTAATGCTCGCTCATCATGAAATAGTACTATTTCAAGTTGGCAAGACAAGGATGGTTGATTTGATGCCCCAACTGGGCCCATTACCTGCACCGCCTGCACCACCTGTATCGATTCAGTAAAAAGGTATTTAAAAGGAGGCAGTTAGCCTCCTTTTGTTATATTTTGCTTGAATAGCAGGGCTTCGCTAAGGTTTCGCCAGAGAGTGTACTTATGATGGGTTTGGGGGACGATTAAATATTTGAATAAGGGACTCATCTACAGTCTTGGCTTTAAGAGTACGACATAACCAAATACGAATCTCTTCTGGAGATGCAGAATTAATTCTTGTTAGGTGTTGGTCTGACACCTCATCAAACTTCGTTTCCAAAATAAGCTTAAGAGCTGAAATCAATCCCTCCTGCCACTTTTGTCGATCTTCCATCAAATCATTATGTGACCGACAGACGTTTGGTGGCCTGAGCATAGGCACTCTTCGCCCTCTCTCAAATAAACTCCTCTTCAGAATCTTGATCACTCCCTGATCAGACAGTATGTCTGTCACAATCCCCTGTAACTCGGCCTTATCAAAATGAAAAAAAGGCCATTGATCCCAGAACATCATAATGTGCTTAACATAGAGATCAATGAGCTCATTGCGAGTGCCAAGGTGGGTACGAAAATGCTCGTTATGTAAAAGAATCTTAACCAAAGTTTTGATTAGTAAATACTTCTCATTTCTATGCAATCCTAGATTTTTTGCTTTACCGCCCTTAGCTCTATCTTGGCTAGATTGCTCCCTCTTTTTGATCATACGAAGGGCGGTTAAGTGCTCAGAAACGCTCGCGAACGAACGCATCAGGTAAAAAAGACCTTCATCCCATTCAGAGAGTAAAGTTAGTGCTGGGGGGGGGGCGGTTAGCACCGGTTTTAAAGAATGCTCGTAAATCTTGATCAAATCTCCAATGACAATGTCTTGGAACGCAATATGCTTGAGGCAGGCTAATTTTTGCCTTTCAATATAGTCGTCATAACTTTTTTCCGGAAAATTAAGCACGAACCCACTTTGATCTGGTTTATCTATGCATTTATTCAACAGCGTATCAGGACACTCTTGTAACTTCTTTATTTCGGAGTCATAGCCCCACTTGTCATCGTCTATCTCCAAAAAAAGTAAATCATAAATCTCTCTTTGTTGTATCTCAGAATGCAGTAGAATACGTGGTCGTTCTATAGCGAGGCTGAGATTTCTATATCCTCGGGATACGTTCTCATTCTCCTGTCGGTCTGATGAATCTTGTCCAAGTTGTTTTTCCATCTTCACCCTCATTATTTCAAAGTATCGGATGCCTTAAGGTGCCATTTCGAACTGAGTATTGGTTTCCTCAACGACAGAAAGCAAGTGCTGGTTTCAATCTGGTTTTACGGCACGTCAGTTAATTAAGAGCAACATGAGTTAGCTTGCGTTATACAAACTCCAAATTTAGTCTAGTACATCTTCCTTAGATTCGGTTCTGGTTTTGTGCTTTATTTTATTAAGCGGTATAAAGTGCCCGAGTTATCTCACAAGTGTCTAACAACTTCAGCGACAGATATATCAGGTAGGAGGGCTAGAGAAATTGCCTCAGGCTTGTACTCTGCTGAATATTTTTTCGTAAATTGGACCTGTATGTGCTTTGCAGACGTAGATTATCCACTTCTACGAGGCGGTCGAAAAATCAGGGTAAAACCATAACCCCACATCTATCCGAAGCAGGCTAATCCCTGTGTCCCTACCGAACAAACTCCTAGATAACTTAATTGATATGGTAGCCGTATTTGTAAGCAGCTAGGTGGATTAAAGCCTCCCACCCCTGCGGTATATGCCCAGTTTAAAATCCATTCCAGGTGCATCCACCTTTTTTATCTAGTACCCCCCACCTTGCTCACGGTAGAAGTAAACATTTCGTTACGCTTGCATTAAATTTAAAAATCACAAAATAGCATTTAAATCAACACACCTGCTTAAGTATTTATTCTTGTCAGCAGCACTAAAGCCCTTACCGACGCCACAATGCACTATAGGCATACTTAATATGAAGCAAGAGAGAAAAAGCAGATGAGAAAGATAACGTGTAAAAAAGTCGTTTTTTCGGTCAAAGAGGCTGTAGGGCTTGGCCGTAAAACAGAAGAAAAGCGGTATAACAGACTTAACGCCAGCCAGGGAAAGCTGCACAAAAGTCATGGATTAACACCTCTATTACTAACGATCTACTGGGACTGGCGAGTCATTTCAAGACAGCTTAACAGGAAAAAGTTGCAAGGGGGCTTATTAAAGGCAGGGAGATGGATCAATGGATAACAGAGTAACAATAATCAAACTAGGCGAGGTCATTGTTCGCACAGGGCTTTCGCGGTCGAGCATTTACCGGAAGATAAATGAGCATCTTTTCCCATCCCCTGTTTCACTCGGACATAAGGCAGTTGGTTGGGTTGACGGTGAGATTCGCCAATGGATAGAAGAGAGAATTGCTGAAAGGGATCGGCAGGCCTAACTGCTCAAGTAACACCACTTAGTTAGGATGAGGTTATTCCTCCTTCTAAATAATGACTTTTCACTACGGTAGTGTGCATGGGTAATTTGGACTTAGCTAAAAGTTCTTGAATAAGCTGTTATATTTTTCTCGTGCATTAATCAGTTTTAGGAATTAATTATGACTCCCAAATATAGAAAAGAAATTAAAGAAAAAATCACGAAATATTTAAAAGGTAATGGTTTAGATAATATTAAGTTTATGCAGGTTGAACAAACTTTTAACGATCTTGGTGTTGAAATACACGTTTGGAATGTAAAAACTGAAGACAGTTCTTGGTGGGTCGTACATGGCGACTTAGGACCAATGAATTTGTATCCGCAAGCCGCATATTATTTGTCAGCTGACGAAGCATATTCATTTCATATGGGAATTACGCAACGGTTAATAGCGCGTAGCGCATACCGCTGAAGTTGAACGGTTCTGATCGAATGTTAACACCAGGGGGGGGGGGCCGCATTGGGGCCCCAGTCTTTTTGCCCTAAGTGTTCACGTTCAGTCAATTCGGGTTTTTATAGCTACCTAACCTAACCTAACCTAACTTAACCCTAATGCACTGGCACCCTGTTTTTGGTTTGTGATATACAATACGGTGGCAAACAAAATTTTGTCTGTGATTGAGGGGGGAAATGCCTGACGTATGTCTTCTTGCGTAAGGTCTTTTGCGCAGGATGCTAAGTCTGCAATATGGCCACTTTTGATAAGCTTAATCATAGGGGCGTATTGGGTCCTATCCTTGAAAGAATTTTTAAGTGCATTCGTATGGTATTAATAGTTAATTTACCTCCGTATACCTCGAAGTTCAGTCATTTCTGCCGTTTAGCTTTACGCCATTCCCAAGGTGGCATTGCTTGGTACTCAGACGTCTTCCAAAGTCCTCGCTGTTGACTTTGTGCGGCCTTCTCAGCTTCGTAATAATCAGTACCCTTGTAGTATTGGCGGTAGACCCACGCAGCCCCACGGTCGACCATAAGGCGGTTCACGTCCTCACCACCAGACCACACTGTGCAGATGAGACGTTTGTATCTGTCGACGCTTGGGCAGTCTAGGGTTACACGTCGTTTACCCACCAGCGAAGCTAGTTCCTGTTTCGACTTTGTACCATACGGTTGCTTACGCTCAGGTGCGTCGATAGAAGCTAGACGGACTTTATGTTGGACGTTGGAAGCGTCGAGTACTTTGATAGTGTCACCGTCTGTTATAGCGATGACTAAAGCGAGCCCAAGAATCATTTTTGCTGAGTACCTTTGCGGTAGTTAAGGAATGATAGGTGTAATATTTTCTATAAATACCGACGACAACGTTAACGCGTTGCTTTTCTGTAACCTCCCAACGGAGATTGTATTTCCAGCTGATTCAAATACCACCTTGTAGAACATAATGCCGGGTGTATGGCGGACTTTACTGCTGGCATGATGCCAAGCGAGTATTGTTGGCTGTTTGTTAGTGCTGACCAGTACAAGTCCTGAATCATCTAGGCCTACCTCTTGAAATTGATTACCGAACTATTTTCCTAACCAATAAGGCTTATAAGACAATTTTTTCCCCACTGATCTAGACCCTTAAAATCTATAAGAATGCAGTCTCTGGAGTGTTACAAGAGACGAATGACAGTCATAAACACTTCTGTTCACTTTCGAAAGTGAACAGAAGTGTTTATGACTGATTCTTGACGTAATTTGTTGGATAACAATCTTAATACGGCTTTTGGCGCGGTGTATATCCAAACATCACCAGATCTATTGCTGTCTAAGCCATGTATGCGTTGATAAAGCTCGTTACGATGTACAGGTATGTCTTTTGGAGCTTCAGTGCCAAGAAGTACAGCCTTACCCTTTAACGCTAAAACTGTGACAGTGACATCATCACCAATCATCAAAGAACTGCCACTTTCTTGTGTAAATATCTGCATTTTCTAACATCCTTGTTTTGTGAAAATCCTTAAACTCCATAAATAATAGCTTATCCTAATAAACCTGCATAATGTTGGGTTTGGCGCTAATGGATTCTCAAGGGGTTACTGGCAGGTTCGTGCCAAAAACGGAATTTTAGAGGATTCTAATATAGCGGATCACATCCGCTTAACCTCAGTGCCAGTTTCGGTTCCGAAACACGAATCTTAGATTTTTTCTGTAAATAATCAGAAAGTGATATAAAAAACTCAATTTAAGACTATATTTTGATATCTATAATGTTGGGATATATCAGAAGCTTATAGCTTAGCGTATGTTTCTGTCCATTTGGACTTTAGACCCCTATAAGGTTTTTTGGAATGAGTTATGAAATAATCCGGCTTGCATCAGACAAGCTTACATACCGTGAAAAAATGAAGCTGGCACAGTACTTAATTCAAGCAGCGATTAAGGAGGAAGAAAGCCTTAATCCTGATAAGCGAATCGCTTACATTGTTGAGCAACCACAAGAAAAGAAAAATCAAGAATCAGTTGATTCCAAAAATATGGATGCTGTTGCTTATGTGAAGGAAAGACTTCTTAAGTCTAAACCATCAAAAAAACAATCACTTATGAATTTCATAGGTGCGATGTTTCAATTTCAAGGTGGGATAGAAGATAAGGATATTGAAGCTTTAATTGAAAGGCTTGTGGGAGAAGACATAATTGTAATTAGCGGTAATAAAGTAACCTATATATAAATAGACGATGTTTTTTTTGGCTCTTCTGTTTCTAGCCAAGTTAGGTTCAACAAATATGGCGCTATTCAGCGCCTATAGAGTATGAAAACCAATTCGAAAAACGGTTGGATAAGAGTCTAGAGAACAGGTGACGATTCATACGCAGATGAGAAGTGAACCCTCTGAACGCCCTGAATCAGCATTGTGGGGTAATCGGACCTTTATCAGGGACGCCCGAGGATCAAGGCTTGTCTATTGGCAAGCGAAAGGGTAAAACAAGCATCAAGAGCGATAAAAAAGTGAACTGAGACATGTATCTGTGGCCGCTGGGAAGCTGATAACAGTACGTGACACTCCACAGGGTTCACAGGGAAAACAAACCGTTAAAAAGCAAATTCCCTAGTGATCAAGGTTCAGTTCAACAGACAGTTATGTCGATGGCGATGTCATCCGCATAACTGCTTAATTGTTACACGTCATTTGCAGATACACAGCAATGAGTTTCAAGATAGTAATTAGATTAGCTCTGCCATTGTCTATTAAGGAAAGAGAATTGAAAATAAGTAAGGTGCATTTAGAAGGATTTAGAAATTTTTCCAATTCGAATATTAACTTTAACAAGAACACTTTAATTATTGGCGCTAACGATGTGGGGAAAAGCAATTTACTCCATGCATTAAGAATACTATTAGACAAAAGCTTATCTGAAGTGGATATCGAGCCGAGTGAGCTTGATTTTCATATTAATCCGACCGGTGTTAGCGACGAAATATCAATTACCGTTAAGTTTTCAGATATCACCGAAGACGCTGTTATTTCGGTTCTTAAGGGAAGCGTTAGTGAAAATAATGAAACCTTTTTACGATATACCGCAGTACGTAGCAGCCTAAGTTATAAACTATTTGTTGGTCCTTCAGTTGATGATCTACAAGAAATAAACAGTCGTTTTTATCTAAAACACATGCACTTAAAATATATTGAGTCTCAACGTGATTTAGAAAGGTTCATCCGTAAAGAAAAGCGGCAGCTGTTAAAAATTGCTCAAGAGTCACTTTCTGACGATGAGAAGCAAGAAGATGATGATTTACTTGCTGAGATCAGTAGTGACTTAGAAAATCTCAATGATAAAGTGTCTCAATTGGTTTATGTAGATAAAGCAATGAATGACGTTAATGACGAACTAAAGAAGTTAGCTCATCATTATGCTAATTATGAGGTGCAACTTGATACGGGTGCAATTCAGGTAAATGACTTTATAGAAAAGCTACAGCTTGGTGCTAATACCAATGGCTCTAACGTGATGCTCGGTGGAGATGGGCGAAATAATCAAATACTGTTAGCTTTATGGAAAGCAAAAAGTGCACAAGAACATGATTTAGAAAACGAAGTTATCTTCTATGTTATCGAAGAACCAGAAGCACATTTGCACCCTCATCAACAGAGAAAGTTGGCAACTTATTTAATTGATGAGTTGCCCGGTCAAACGATTATTTCTTCCCACTCACCACAGATAACTGTTAATTTTTCGCCTGACTCTATCATACGGTTACTTCACCAAAATTCATCAACGCTAGCTGCTAGTGAGGGATGTTCAGATTGTATTGAGTCAGGTTGGGAAGATATGAGTTACAGAATGAGTATTTTGCCAGCTGAAGCATTTTTCTCTGACGGTATATTCTTAGTCGAGGGGCCATCTGAAATGCTCTTTTATCAGTCACTATCTAAAGCCTTGAGTATTGATCTTGATTTTGAGAACTTGTCAATCCTTTCCGTCGACGGTATTTCTTTTAAAGTATTCATATCTATACTCGATGCGCTTCAAATTCCATGGATGATGAGAACTGATAACGATGTTTCAAAGATATCAGGTAAAAATGAATGGCAGCATGCAGGCATTAATCGTTGTTTAAGTCTTATAGGAGAAGACCCATTCGATAGAGGCTATACCGAGTTTTCTCCTCAAGATACTGTGGACAATGGAGAGTGGCAAACCGCTTCTGATCTGCTGAATGACAAAGGAATATTTTTATCTAAAGTTGATTTAGAAACTGATTTAGTTGAAGAACTATCTGATGAAGTACAAACAGCGGTTGGAAAATCTGACGATGATTCCGCAATCAAGTACCTTCAAGGAAAAAAAGCGCTAAGGATGAGAAAGTTGCTTAAATCTATTTCAAGAGATCTTCATAAGCTGAATAGAGGTGAATTAGCAAAACCATTGCACAAGCTAGTAGAGATGAGAAGGTCTTATTAATGAGCACTTTTAATCCAACACTGCAGCAGCAGGCGGCGATTGACTGTGAAGATAGTATTGTCATTACAGCTTGCCCTGGTAGCGGAAAAACCACCGTGATGAAGGAAAAAATCCGAGGGATTACACCGAATCTATCTAGCCATAAAGGTGTAATTGCTATTACTTTTACGAAAAAAGCGAGTGAGGAGCTTAAGAAGCGCTGTAAAGAGAATGCTCACGACACAAAGCTGAGCTTTTTCGGCACAATAGATAGCTTTTGCTTGAAAGAATTGATATTGCCATTTTTAGGTCGAATATGGTATGGCAAACCGTCTGATTGTAAGATAGTTAAGGAACTAGACTCTCATCAGCAACTTTACTTATCAGGAAAATACAATTCACCCACTTGTGATGAACTTAGTTCTGATGCTGGTTTTAAAGCATTATACGATGCAGGTATATTGTGGATGAGTAGTTTTGCTGCATTGTCATTATTCATTCTTAACAACTCGGTTTCCGCACGGCGCTATATAAGAGCACGTTACTCGCATGTTTTTATCGATGAATACCAAGACTCGTCTCAAGCTCAGCATGAACTATTCATAAAAATAAAAGAGCTTGGATTAATCGCAACGGCAGTTGGAGACATTGACCAGTCGATATATCAATTCAGGGGAAGTCAGCCAGAATTCTTGCTAGCCTTAACCGAAGACAATGCTAACTTTCAGCACTTTGAACTCGACTTAAACCATAGATGCCACCCATCAATTGTTAATTATGCTTCCCGTGTTCTTGATCCGGGATACAAATTGATAGCTCATGAAGATGATATTTATGTGTTTCGGCGTCTTATTAATGGAAGCTTAAAAAATGCTGCAGAACATGTTTCACCATGGATAGACGATTGGTTAGAAAAAAACACAATTAACAATGCATCTGATGTAGCTATCCTAGCTAAGAAGGAGATATCGTTAAGAGAATTTTCAACTGGTTTAACCCATAATCACCGACTATATACTGACAGCCCCCTCAATGACATAGGAACTGAATGTGCTGACGTTTATTCAGATTTGCTATTATATAAGTACGGAGCTATTCCAACCGCTCAGGACGTAATAGAAAAGTATTTCTTTCAACTGCCAGCGAGAAATATGGCAGACATACGAAGACAGTTAAAGGGTATCCGAGCAGAAGCTATACTAGAGGCTTTCATTGAGAAGAGTAACGGCTTACTTGAACTAATCGGGTTTGATGAATTTGAAGAAGAAAATGATGCTGTGAGGCTTATCTGGAGCAAAGATACATGGGTTAAGCTGTTCAAGCCAATAGCTAAAGATGAAGTTCAGTTAATGACACTTCATAAATCTAAAGGCCTAGAATTCAAAATAATATTGCATTTAGATATGGAAGAGTGGTCTTTTCCACATAGAATTCCAGGTGATAACTGGGATGACATTAACTACCCAAGCCTAGCCGAAGATACTAACCTGCATTATGTTGGGGTTACGAGAGCTGAGTTATGCTGCATTTTAATTCGTACGTCGTTACGCAGAAACGCGCAAGGAAACTACGGAAATTCAAGGCCATCTTATTTTCTAGGTTTACCTCAACTTGAAGGGTTATACCAATCAATCACTTAGAAAGATTGAAAAAGTAAAAGAGCTTATTGTGAGCAGTCTAAATAAGTATCAAGTCAAAGCACTCGGACACCGTGAACGGTGCCGGTGTTTGAAGCGTTATGACGAAAGGATGAGTATGCAGATTGAAGTTAAATTACCAAATGACTGTGAGTTAGCAGAATTAAATTATTTCGAAAAAATTGTAGTTGAAGCAGGTGAAGTTCAAGCTGCTGGATTTCGAAATTTAATGCTAGGGGCTCATCGTTTGATTTTTTTGAAAGTTGATGGTGAGTTAGCTGCAACTGGAGCAATTAAAGTTCCTCGAGACACTTACCAAAAAGGTGTTTTTGAAAAGGCGGGAGTTTCAGAATTACTAAGTAAGTATAAATATGAAGCAGGTTGGATTTTTGTGTCTAAGTCACACAGAAGAAAAGGTTTTTCTACTCAAATAGTAAATGCATTAATAGAAGAAATAAGTAGTCACGGGTGTTATGCGACAACTAGATCTGATAATTTAGGAATGCACAAAATATTTACCAGAACAAATTTTGAGAAACTAGGCGATGATTATCAAAGTGGAAATGGAGATTACAACTTAGGCTTATTCGGTATATCGTCATAATCAGGTAGCCGAGGGTCTCTAACCCTCGGCCCCTACAACACCCTGTACCCTTCGGGTATGCAAGCACACCGGATCCGCACAGGGCGTTTCTTGAAAATATTTAAAGTAAGCTGGCCGATTAGCTCCAACTAACTCCAATGCTGGTTTCTGCTTTTGCGCCAATGTTTCTCAACCCGGTCGGGCATGAAACAGTTGAGCTACGCAGGCTCCTCACTGATTTTCAGGTTCAGGCCTTCACCCTGTCTCACCCATTACGGTGAGCGTTTGGTTACTATGCCGTCTGCTGACTTCTGCTTAATCACTCAGCGGGTTGCCCCACAAAGCGCTACCGGTTTTCATCGTGTTTGCTCAAGTAGGAGGATGAGGCCTGCTTGCCGAGCCTGTTGAAACCAGTGGCTGAGAACTGGTAATTTACCGATCGCTTGTTAAGCAGATCTCCCCAGATAAGAGCATGAACTGTCCCTGCGCAACTGCATCATTTACGGTGGCCGTTAGATCACATGGCTTCGTCGTCTTGTGCCAACTCGCCTCCAGCCTACGCCTCATATGATGTTTTTGTTCATCAGCTCGCAGTTTTGCGTCCGGCTTCCTCCAGACCAAACCTCACGGTTAAGCCCTTGCCATTCGCTAGTAGTTAACATCTAATGGCGATATAAATCGCTATGGATGGTGACCTTCCTACAGAGGACTTTCACCTCATTAGTTCATGCCCATGCTGGGCGTACACAAAGCGTTTAAGACAGATTCCCAACGCATGGCATTTTTCATTCCATCGTTGGATTTTGTGTTTACGGAGTAATGGTCTAGGTTAGGTGGTAGCCTTGCTCACTACTTAACGCGGCGTTAATGTCTCCTTGGGGTCGAAAGCGCCTAAAATGGTTCTGAATGGAGCAAGGTCAAGCGTTTAGGCAGGTGGGTGCCAGGAGCCGTCATATATCAGCTGGCAGTGCCCATTCCTCGCTATTTAGGCAGCTATATCGCGTCGCTTAGAAGGCGTTAAAAGCACATCTAATACGTCCCTAAAATTCCATCGACACCTTTTTATGTGTCATTTACGTAATAAATATAACTTGCTTTGTTACCTACAATAGCTGGGTTGTTTATGCCCCTGCTCCGCTCATCAGTAACCCTTTGATTGATCTTCAAAAGATCAAGCTGTTGTAGTTATCTATTGAAAATGTTGGGGGTATTTTGACCCACTTAGGTAAATATAGGATGAGGTCCTATTAAATATTTTCATTTATTTCAAACTTTTAGGTAATAAAGACTATTGGCACGTAACTTGTAGGTCTAGTTATAAGAAGTAAAGAGTGCCAGTGAGGCTTAGCGCTTAGCCTGTTGTGCAGGAACTCAATAAGAACTTCGTTATTCTTTCCCTATTAATTTTTTGGGGGAGTTCCGTGTGTATTATTTTTTATAAATATCAGGAAACTAGAGTTTGTGAGGAATTATTCGCGGAATTATAAGGATTCCTGATAATAATTATTATTAGGACCGTTCCTCATAAACAGACTGTTATGCATTACTTAAGGAGGTAAACCATGGCCAATAATTCACCCGAAAAATCACATGAAAAGCGCCCCTTTACCAAAGTGCATGCATTAATATTGGGGTTAATTGCAATAGTATCTTCTCTACTGATTTTAAAAGAGCGGCTTCTTGAACTTATTGGTCCTTTCCCCGTTTCACAATCATACGAGTCCAACGCTATAACTGATTTTTCAATATCTAGCAATCCATCTAAGGACTGGAGCTATGGATACATACGTAGTGATGAAAATCAGTTTCGCATGTTTGAACTCCACAAAATTGAAAATGGGTTACAAATGTGGCTGCCAGGCGAAGCAGAGCCAGGGCTAAGCATCGTCAAAAACAACTCTGGTGAAAAACGTTCTTTTAAAGGTGGTGCCTTTTATTTTCCCACGACAAAACTTGTCCTGCACCCTGGTAAGACGTGCTCTCACAGCACCCTTCAATGGGTGTCACCAAGTGATATTAGGGTCAGTATAAAAGGGGCATTCGAAGGCCTTAATAATGAAAAAACTGGCACTACTACCAGTGCACGCATAGTGCTAAACGAAAACACCCCGCTGTGGGAAGGTAATGTTGCTGGGTTTGGTGCAGGATCAGAAGCCCCCTTTGATATTGAACGAGATGTTGAAGCTGGTGATAAAGTCCGCTTTATTGTCGGATGTGGATCTGACAGAACATACGAGTCAGATAGCACAGGCCTTAGCATAATTATTAAGGAGGTGTAGATCATGGCTATGCATAACAAGTGCAGTCAGCGGGAACGCTTCGCTCGTTCCTCACTTCGCGTCCCCTGCTGCAAGCGTTAGATGTAATGCCAGCTAATTTGCTCTGAGTGAAATTCTAAATGTATTCAAGATTAAGCTATCAGGAGACAGAACGTTGGATGAAAATCAAAAAAGTGTCCTTACTGGAGCCGCCGGTATCTTGGTGGGCGTCCTCTTGTCGGTAATTGGGGTAAATGAACTGAATCACAGATTTATGTCTGCGGCCGAAGACATCGGAAAAACAAGAGCCGAACTAGAACAAGAGCGTAAAGAATTAGAGAAGCTGAAAACAGGTAATGCTGAAAGCTTAAAAAACCTCGAGGAGCATAATAAAAAAATTTTTGGAGATCTCTGCGGAATTAGACAAACTTTTCGAGAACGTAAATAATCTTGGAGGAACCGAGGCAGAAAAGAAGATAAAGCTTATTCAACAACTAATTAATACCGCATCTGACCCAGAAGCGGTAAAGCGCTTGGTTACGGTTGAAGAAAAAATCAATGCTCTAAGTTCTAGGTACGAACCAAATATAAAATGGCCTCACGCAATTAATTGCGGAAACGCGTGGAATGCATTGTATGTTCTCCATGGCGCACCGCGAGACACTTCAGGTCCAGCATGGTACTCGCAGGTGTACTCGACTGAATTCAGATACGTTAGATTTAACCCGGATACAACTTATTTAGATTACGGAGGGCACTCTCAATCTAGCAAGGGATGTCAAGGCAAATCGATTGAGGCTCTGAAGGCCGAAGGCAGAACGTACCAATTTATGAAAACCACTTCGTAATTTTTACAACCGGAAAAAATTATGGCGGAAGCAACATCTAATCGGGTAGCCGAAGGTATCTAACCCTCAGCCCCCACAACACCCTGCATCAGATCCGCACAGGGCGTTTCACTGAGAATGGTGAAGCTTGATCCAACCATCACGTAGTGCATAAAGCCCTTGAGACTTTAAATAAGCATTGGATAATACTTAATTAATCCCCTGGATTTTTGTGAGGATCCGGGGACAGAGGATCCGGGGACAGTTTACTTAATTAATCCAGCCTACTTCTAGGCCCAGATTTTCTTTTACGTAAGATGATGCGCTTTGTCGCAACATCTTCCATGATCTTTCATCCGTTTTGTAATTGAGTGCCCCCGGCTAGAAAGAACACTTGGGTCGACAGCTGTCAGATTTAATCTATCACTGATACACCCAAGTGCCAAATCAAGTCTGATGGCTACTACAAATTATCTAATGTATTTGCTTCATGGGCTACATTTCAAAAAAAAAATGGAATATGAACGCGAGAGCACTCGTTCACTAGTATCTAGCCTGGCATGAAGTAACAGCCGACATAATGCCGGCTGTTACTTACAAGACCAATTCTTTAAAGTCTTTATCAATATCATCCTGTGTTACACCGATATACCTCAAAGTCACTCTTTCAGAGCTGTGTCGGAGCATCTGCATCACCCGAGCTATATCCTTTGTGCTTTGATAGAGGTGATAACCTCGGGTCTTTCTCATTGAATGCGTTCCAAGGTCTAACTTTACTTCTTCTCCAATCGACGCAAATGCTTTACCGACGGCGCGTCGTGTTAGAGGTCTTGGGATACGATTAATTGCTTGTTTATTACGATATGACTGAAAGAGATAAATATGGGATGGGTGCTCCTGACGTATTCGATGGATGATCTCGAGTGCTTTCGGGTTGAGCTGTATGCTGGCTATTTTGCCTGTTTTGGATTCTTGAATAATTAATCGATCCTCTGATATGTCATTAAACTTAATAGACAGTAAGTCAGATATACGTAATGCCAGGTTTATACCTATATTCCAGATATCCGACATCTGTTTGCTATGTCGTATCTCTAATAGGTGGCTAATCAGTTTGATCGTATCAACATTTTTAACCGCAAGAACTTCAGCCATGTCTAAGTTCCTTTTTTCTGTTGAGAGGGTAGTTATGAGTACTTCGGAGGCAGTAAATCCCGCAAAGCCTTATGTGACGGGGCTTGTAAAGTTCCCAAAAGACTAAATTGGGAACTTGGTTTTATGCCGGCTGGTGGTTTGTACTTACAGTAACCCTCGTTCTGCAAATGAAAACGATGTCTGACCCACGATGATGTGATCGAGCACACGAACATCAATTAGTTGTAATGCATCCACCAGCCTTTTGGTTATCAATTTATCTGCGGTAGAGGGCTCAGCTACGCCTGAGGGATGATTGTGCGCAAAGATGACAGCAGCTGCATTATCAGCTAGTACGGCCTTCACGACCTCTCTGGGATAGATGCTCGCAGCGTCAATCGTACCGAAGAACAACTCTTTGTAATCGATCAGTCGATGACGGTTATCCAGCAACATGATGCCGAAAACTTCTCGCTCGTAGTGAGCGAGTTTAAATTCCAGAAACTCCTTGGTTTTCGTTGGTTCGGAATAAACATCCGATTCAGTAAATTGCTCAGCCAAGATAGAAGAGGCTTTCTCCAGGACTTGATGGGTAGTTAACGGTCCCTCTGTCACATAGACCGGTTGTGATCTGTTTTGCATAGTCAGAATCCTTTTATTGGATAGCGGGTAGGGCGGACTTAACGCCGCTATCGGTAAAAATTGAATACAGCGTTGAAAGGGAAGTGGACTGTTGGAGTCCACTTCTATCGCGATGGTTAAGAATGGTTTTGTAGCGGGTTAGTTAACTAAGCGCTAATCCAGGCTTTTAGCCCAGTTGTAGCCAGCAATAACCCCCAGTACGAAAAGTTCAGTTACCGGTTTAGCGGCTAACAGTGCGAACATTAGTGCTCTCCTTAATGGCGAAATAGATTCCCGCACCCGTTATAAAACCGGCGAAAAATGCGAACGGCATAAAGCCTCCTTTATTGACTAAATAATGGTGAGCTGTCGATGCCGTTTTAAGCTTGTCGACTACACTCAACAGTGGCTTTGATAGCCATTGCATAGAGGTAATATGTATCTGAAAAATGTTTGAATCGTATCGGAGGAGGTGATTTTTATCGGTGTTGCTTATATCAAATAGATACTTAAAGTTGTAGTCGTTGATGTACCTATTTTAATGATGTATGTTGCAGTACATTTGCAGTCTTTTCGGAGAGTATGATGGCTACCACCAAAACTGCGACGCTGACCATAAGAGTTGATCCAAAATTGAAGGAAGCGTTGCGCGCAGCTGCTCAAGCAGATCATCGGTCTATCGCAAACATGGTAGAAGTGATGATTTTAGAACATTGCGAGAAAAACGGTATAGCTATAAATACTTCCAAAAATCAGAACAACACGGAGAATGTTCATAATGATCAAGACGGTTAAACAGGCATGTAGTTTTAATCCTGTTGTTAAGGATTACAGAATGAGCCAAGGAATCGAGAACCTGGCGGATCTTATTACGGATGCTGGCGATGGTAGCGAATTCTTCTTACGTAACTTCATAACTCACGGGATGGACCAGCTTTTTCGTGAAGGAATGTTGAGGTTGTCAGGTAAGTCCGACCAAGCCGTGTTTGAACTCACCCAAGCCATGGGGGGCGGTAAAACACACATGATGATCGCCTTAGGTTTGTTGGCCAAACACGCTCACCTGCGACCAGGCGTTCTGCCCGAAGACCTGAATAACCGCATAGATTTTGGCAATGCTCGTATTGCTGCATTCAATGGTCGAAATAACCCTGATAATTATATTTGGGGCGAAATTGCAACACAACTCGGTGCTGCTGAAGAAATTAAAGAGTACTGGATCAACGGCCCTAAATCCGTTGACCAACAAAAGTGGAAAGACATTATTGGTGATACCCCGACACTAATTATGATCGATGAGTTACCTCCGTACTTAGATAATGCAAGTACACAGGTCTATGGTTCAGGCACACTGGCAAACATGGTGGTATACAGCTTAAGCGCATTAATGAGCGCCGCACTGGAATTGCCAAATTGTTGTATTGTCATTGCAAACTTATCAGGCAGCTATAAAGCGCAAACAAAAGCACTGACGGATTCAATCTCTAACCTTCAGCAAGAAACCCGTCGTCAATCAATGACCATTACCCCGGTTCAACTGTCGGGTAATGAAATTTATGAAATACTAAAAAAGCGCCTGATTGATGAAATGCCAGATGAACATGTCATCAGTGAAATCGCGGAAGAGTATGCACAACAAATCAAAAAGGCTGAAGATGGCGGGTACATCATAGCATCGAGCATTGAGCAGATTGCGGAGCAAGTTAGAGAAACCTATCCCTTCCACCCTTCATTTAAACACCTTGTCGCTCTCTTTAAAGAAAACGAAGGCTTTCGTCAAACACGCGGATTAATGCAATTTACCGCACGCTTACTGAAAAGCGTTGATCAACGTAAAACCGATGACGTATTTCTTATTGGTACTCAGCATCTCGATTTAAACGATGAACAAGTTAAAGACGAAATAGAACGGATATCTCCAAAACTAGTCCCAGCAGTAACAAGAGACATTGCAGACAATGGCAATTCAATTTCTGAAACGTTAGACGATGAAATTGATAGTGATGCAGCACAGCAAGTCATGACGCTTTTGCTATCATCATCATTATCCCGTGCCGTTGGCGGCCGAATTGGCCTATCTGAAAGCGAGATTATTGAATTTTTAACAGCTCCCAATCGTAAAGCCGACGAGTTTTTAGATGTCATGCAAAAACTTCGTGAGCAGGCTTGGTATCTGCATCGTGAAGATCAACGCTTTTTTATAAAAGAAACGGAAAACTTATCGCGTCAAATCGAACGTAACGCGAAAGAAATTCCTCAACCAAAAATAGATGGCGCGTTAATCAATCGATTGAAAGGCATTTTGCAACCCAACAAACGTAATGCCTATCAAGAAGTACAAATTTTGCCACGCATGGACGAATTAAAACTAAGCGGTCCTCGTGTATTAATCGTCATTAAGCCCGATGGCAAAGTGCCACCAAGCGAACTCACCAACTTCTTCGAGTTCCAGCAAGAAAAGAACAACTTATTGGTTCTAACGGGGCAGGACAGCCTAATGGCAGATGCCGTAGAAGATCGTTTGCGCGAGCTTTATGCCATAGAGCAAATTGGTAAACGCTTAAAAGCTGGCGACACTCTGTATGAAGAAGCGCGAGACCGGCTTGAAGAAGCCGAAGGCCGCTTTACCAAAGCACTTTCGGCAGCCTACAACACGATCCTTTTTCCTGGTGTTGATGAGATGGACGGATCTGAGCGACTTCTCAAAGTTACCATCGACAATGGCTTAAAAGTAGGTGAAGGCGATCAGTCTGCCGAAACTCAAATAGAAAAACTAATGGCCGACCCACGCGCAAATTACAAACTAGCAGCGGATCTCAAAGACGATTTCAATCAATATTTTGCTATGGCTGAATCCGAATTATGGCCATCAGGAGCAAACAACCGTCGCACGCCATGGAAAGACGTTGTTAATAGAGCCAAGTGCAACTCAGGTTGGCCCTGGATGCCTGGCAGCGGCGGCATGGATACCCTTAAAACAGAAGCGCTTAAACAAGGGCGCTGGCGTTTAGGAGAAGATGGTTATATTGAAAAAGGGCCCTACCCGAAAGAAAAAACCAGTGTCAATGTATCGCTGCTCAGTACCAATCCGGATACTGGCGAATCGCGCATTAGCTTAACACCGCGTAATGCAGGTGAAAGCCCAGTGATTCACTATTCAACAAAGCCAGAAGTTTTGGAAACTGACCCGCAAATAGATGATTTAGAAAACTTCAGTTCCAGTGAAGGCACGCTTTACTTCTGGGTAAAAGACCCTAGCGGCAAATATGAAAGCGGTACCGCTACACGTTGGGTAGCGGATTTAAAAATTCGTCACCAAGTAGAACCCTTGGCCGACAAGCGGAAAATCACCCTGCAATGCACGCCAAACGCGCAGATGCTTTATACTCTTGATGGCTCCAATCCAAAAGACGGTAAAGCATATTACGCGCCGTTTGAAATAGGCTCCGATGTAGCTCGCCTACTGGTTTATGCGAAATCCGGCGAAGCTACCAAAACAGCTGATTTTTCAATACCCCACAGTGGCGATAAAACGGTACAGATCGACGACACAAAACCAGCTCGTTTGAGCAGTACCAAACGTGTTCCACTCGATAGCACTGATAAAGTATTTGGCGTAATCAACCGTTTTCGAGATCAGACTTCCACGCACTTCAAAGGGGTGCGTATCGAAATTGGAGAGGGAGAAAACACCGTGGGCATTCGTTTTGGTGAACGCCAGATCACTGCAGCTATGATCGAAAAAATAGTGAATAGCTTGCGTGATGTACTCAATGAAGCAGATGCGCCCGTTGCCATAGCAGTCAAAGATGGCATCGACTTTGAGAACGGCTTTGAAGCAAAAGAGTTCGCAAAACTAGTCGGCATCGAACTTCGACCAGGAGACATCGCGCAATATGAATAAATGCATAGGGCTTTTAGCCCTCTACGTATAAAAGCAATGAGGAAACAATAATGGCAAAGGCAACACTCACCACAGAAAAGACAGCGGCTACACATCCAATGCTGGGCTTTGGTGTGCCTGCATCCAGTGATCCCCATCACTTTAAAGTCATTATTCCCAAAGCCAATAGCGGCAAAGTCCAAATCAGTGAATACCTCGGCCTACAAGCGCAGAGCGATGAATTTGCAGTAATTGACCGTGTCATTATTGATAGACCAAGGTGGACAGCCATACGCTCAGAAGTACAGCGAACCTTTAATGCCCGGCTAAAAAGTCACAACGTTAAAACCTCAGCATGGTCAGTCGGAGAGAATGTTGTCGATCGATTGTTGGGGAAAGAGTTATGCGTATTAGCCTGGGCTATTGAAAGTATGGCGATGGAGAATATTCCCGTCGCGGTTCGGAATTGGCTTGCACTCAGGCCCGAAGAGCGCTGGTGGCTTTTTGGCATGACAGCCATGAGTACCGGCGGCATAAAAGACGGTGAAAAAGGTTGGCGTGTTGCACTACGACATGCGCTAGGCGATGTTGCACAGAGCGACCAACTAAAACCACGCGGCCGCAAAATAGTACGCAATACATTACAGAGCGATGGTTTCGATCAAGGCAATTTGTCCATGCTCGATCTGTTTGGAGATGAAGATTAAATGACACAGCTAACACCTTTTGCGCTGAAAGATGCGCCTGCACTGATTGAGGCAGTATTTCCAGCACAAAAAGTATCTTTCGAGGCACAAAAAGAAAGAAAAGCAAACTTAGGGCAAACGCTCACAGGTTTAGGGTCCTATTGGAAAGGTCGTAAGCCTCTGATTTTAGTCAGAGCGGTAGTGCTTGGTAGTCTTTTACCTCAAACAGATAACACTGAAAAAGATTTAGAAATTTTTGAACTACTGATGGCATTTGATGACCAGAGTCTTGCCAAGCGTGCCCTGATTCAGAATTTAATAAAGCCGAAAGATATAGCCGAGAAAATAAACCTACACAACCCATGGGACTCTTTCTCCCATAATATTAAAGTTGACGACGATCGGTTTCCCGAAATTAACGCATTAGCCTTCCCGTTAAACCCTGATTCCTCAGGGTTAAAACTCCGTTGGCGCCGTGACATTGAGGAAAAAGACAAACTTCATTTGTTAACTCTATTTCTTGGTCAAATTAAAGGCTACGAAGAGAAATCATTACTATGTAAGCGACCTGAAGAGGTAGATCAAGGATGGTTATATGAGCACATTTGGCCAACGATAAATAAACACTATGTAAGTTACGGTGTTAATGCATCATCTCACCAAGAACTCATTGAACAACTGGGTATTTTGAAATATGGACGCAGGCCTAAAGTTGCAGACACATTTAGTGGTGGTGGCTCAATACCATTTGAAGCAGCAAGAATTGGCTGTGACGCAATAGCATCTGATCTTAATCCTGTCGCTTGTATGTTAACTTGGGGGGCTCTCAATATCATTGGTGCTTCAGAAGATAAAAGGAAAGAGTTTTCCCAAGCTCAAGAATACGTTTACATAAAAGTTGATGAAGCTATAACTGAATTACAAATCGAGCATGATAGTGAAGGAAATCGCGCAAAGTCCTTCTTATATTGCTTAGAGACGACGTGTCCTGAAACTGGCTGGAGAATACCAATGTCTCCAAGCTGGGTTATCTCAAAAAATAAAGGTGTTATAGCTAAAGTTATACCCAATATTGAAACCAAGTCATTTCAAATAGATGTTATTTCTGATTGCTCTAAATCTGAGTTAAAAGCTGCAGAAAATGGCACCGTTCAGAACGGATTTTTAATATATACGCTAAATGGAAAGGAATACAAAAATCCGCTGAAAACTATTCGTGGCGACCGTAAGGGCCCCGACGGGAAGTGGCTAAACAGCCTTAGAAGGTGGGACAAGGCAGATTTTCGATATTTAGATACGGACATCTATCGTGATAGGTTATATGCCATCCACTGGGTTGACAAGGATACTATAGATTCAACACGCCCAATAACGTTCTTTAAAAAAGTGACGGAGGCCGATTTAGCCCGTGAAGAGAAGGTAGATAGAATAGTTCACGAAAATCTCGCTAATTGGCAGGAGCAAGGGCTCGTGCCCGATATGGAAATAGAGCCAGGTGACAAAACCGATGAGCCTACGAGAACAAGAGGTTGGACATATTGGCATCACTTGTTCAATTCAAGACAGCTTTTAATTCAAAAACTGATCAACGAATATTCTCTTTCAAGTAGCGAGCCTGCTTGCATGACTGTCTATGCAGCGAAAGTTGCAGATTGGAATAACAAGTGTTGTCATTGGCATACTGGCTGGGACAAACCTGAAAATCTTTTCTATAACCAGGCATTAGACCCTTTTATAAATTACGGTTCCAGAAGCTCATATTTCCTTCTTTCCCAGTGGGGGTTAGGAAATGCTAGGTACTCTGACCTGTCAAAAACCAATTTTCAAGTAGTTACAAGGGAAGCAAAAAACCCAATACCTGCAGATATTTTCATTACCGATCCACCATATGCTGATGCAGTGATGTACCACGAAATTACTGAGTTTTTTATCGCTTGGTTTCGAAAATACCCCCCAAAACCTTTTGATGAATGGACTTGGGATTCTCGACGGGCACTTGCAGTAAAAGGCTCCGGTAATGACTTTAGAAAGGGTATGGCGGAGTCTTATTCCGCAATGACAAAAAAAATGCCTGACAACGGAATGCAGTGCGTTATGTTCACCCACCAAGATACGGGTGTTTGGTCTGACATGATTGGCATATTCTGGGCGGCTGGCCTACAAGTAGTCGGTGCATGGTATATCGCTACAGAAACCAGCACTGAGTTGAAAAAAGGTGGATACGTACAGGGCACCGTTATTTTGATGCTGCGCAAACGCCCATCGGGAGAAAACGCGGGCTTTAAACAGCGGCTATTGCCTGCCGTGCGTGCCGAAGTTAAACATCAGATCGAAACCATGATGCACCTGAACGACGAGGTGAAAGACAAGATGGGCGAGCCTGTGTTTAACGACTCCGACTTACAAATGGCGGGTTACGCCGCTGCCCTAAAAGTACTGACGTCTTACACCCATATTGGTGGCGAAGATGTCACCGCTTTTGCGTTGAGGCCTCGCACTAAAGGTGAAGTGACAGTTGTTGACGAAATTGTGCAGCAGGCTGCTGAAGCCGCCAATAGTTTGTTAGTCCCTGAGGGTTTAACGACCGACACTTGGCAGAAACTCAGCGGTATTCAGCGTTTTTATCTGCGCATGATGGATATTGAGACCACCGGAGCTGCTAAATTAGATAATTATCAAAACTTCGCTAAAGCCTTCCGTGTGGAAGACTACGCAAGAGTGATGGGAAGTATGGCGGCTAACAAAGCTCAGCTAAAACGCATCCCTGAATTTACCTCGCGCGACCTCACCGAAAGTAACGAGATTGGTTCAACTTGGCTTGGGCACTTGATTATTGGTTTGCAACAACTGTTAGCAGAAGCCGACCCACAAGCGGTGATCAGCCAACTACAGGCGGACCTCCCCGATTTTATGGAGATACGTGCATTATTGATTGATGTACTGACCTTTATTGAAAACAAAGCGCCCGAAAAAGCCACGCGTGATGTGGCAGAAGTACTGGGAGCGCGGTTACGCAATATGCGGGCTCTAGGTAATTAGTGTGCGAAATTTAAAAATAGGCAACTAAAAACAGAGCAATGAAAAGTCTATGGACTAAGAGCAAATAATAATATGGCAATCAGACGGTTTTCTTCACGCACCCATCGGCTCGACAGTAGCTTTTTACTGGAGCATCTAAAAGGCGCCCGCAGCTATAAACGCATAGCGGGCTACTTTACGAGCTCCTTATTTGAGGTTGCGAACGAACTGATTGAAGCCATTCCTGAAGTTAAAATTGTTTGTAATGTCGATATTCATCCAGACGACCTAAAGATTGCTCAGCTGCGTGAGTCAAAAATGATTGGACGCTGGAACGAGCATGATATAGAAACCGAAGCACTGTTAAACCGAGATCGCTACCGAAGACTTGACAGTTTTTTAGCCAAGCATGGTCAGGTTATTCGCGTTGCCCCTGATAGTATTTGCGGTTTTTTACACGGTAAAGCCGGTGTCATTGAATGCGCAGATGGTCGCAAGCTGGGCTTTATGGGCTCTATGAATGAAACCAGTAGCGGGTGGCAAAGGCACTATGAAATCCTGTGGGAAGATGATTCGCCGGAGGGTGTCGCGTGGATAGAAGAAGAGTTCGAGTTTCTTTGGAATGCTGCTCGGCAACTACCGGATGCGGTTATTCGAGAAGTAAAACGCAGGGGCTATCGTCGTGAAGTCGTCTTTGATGAGATTGAAGACGATGATGATCTGGCGCCAGCAGCTCTTATTGAGTCACCGCTTTATCGTCAAGGCTTTTCATTACAACCGTGGCAACAGGGTTTTGTGAGTGAGTGTGTTCGACATTACCATAACCACGGCATTGTACGATTGTTGATAGCCGATGAAGTTGGTTTAGGTAAAACCCTCTCTATGGGCACCGCGGCTTTGAGCTTATGCTTACTAAGCGACAAAGAAAACAAAAAAAGAAAGCCTGTTATTATTTTTTGCCCGGCTACCTTATGTGAGCAATGGCAAACAGAAATGATCGACAAGCTGGGTATTCCCTGCGCTCGTTGGCATACACAAAAGAAAGCCTGGCTAGATCCAGAAGGCAGACTTATTTCGCCTTCCGGCCAAGCGTTTATCGCCAAATGTCCATTACGTATCGGCATCGTTTCAACTGGTTTAATGATGCAAGAATCCTTAGAAAAGGATTATTTGCTTGGCTTGCGTTTTGGCCTTTCTATTTTAGATGAAGCACACAAAGCCAGAAGCCGACAAGGCTTTGGTAAAGATGCAGGTTCACATAATAATTTGCTTGCCTTTATGCGGGATATTGCAGCTCGGTCTGATCATGTTCTGTTAGGCACTGCCACACCGATACAAACACGCCCAGAGGACCTATGGGATCTCATGGGGATTTTGCACCAAGGCAGCGACAATTTGGTATTAGGCAATGACTTTACAAAATGGCACAGGCCGAAAGAAGTATTACCTATCCTTTCCGGTGAACAGCGCGTAATTGAGCCTAGTTTTGCCTGGGAGCTATTGCGCTCGCCATTACCGGTGGTGGACTCTTCAAACGAACAGCATTCAAGAAAATTGTTTCGTTCCATCCGAGAAGATCTTGAGCTTATCAATGGCAAAAAATGGGACATTAAAAATCCTCTGACAGATTTGTCTGACGACTCTAGAGATTACTTGGAAGATGAGCTGGATCGGGATATTTCGGGCGCTAACTTTTTTCAGCGGGAGAATCCCTTTATTCGTCATATCGTGTTACGAAAACGAGTAACACTTGAAGACGCCAACCTATTACCGCGTATTGGTGTTGATGTTCACCCCGATCGAAATCTAGCAAAAGAGGAACACAAGTTTAATAGTTTGTTTGAAGGTAAAGCGCTGAGGACCAGCGAAGATTTTCGACAAGCTTATGCGGAGGCTCGCAATTTTGGAAAAGCACTTGCGCAAAGTGGTAAAGGCAGTGGCTTCATGAAAAACCTCATGGAGCAAAGAATTTGCTCCAGTATTTCAGCAGGCCTTAATACCGCTAAAAAACTATTGGAAGGCAGAACCATCCAAGAAGAAAAAGACGACCAAACCATTGAGCTTAAGGCAGAAAGCCCAGATGATATTGCCGTACTTGAACGCATGATTGTTCGTTTAGAAAGAATTGAAGAGGATCCCAAACTTCAGGCTATTATCCATTACCTTGAAAAAGAACAATGGCTCAAGCATGGCGTTATTATTTTTAGCCAATACTACGACACCGCCAAATGGGTGGCAGATTCATTAGCGACTCGTTACCCAGATCAGCCTGTTGGTTTATACGCAGGTGCAGGCAGAAGTCGGCTGTATCAAAAAGGTGATAGCGTCAATATTGAACGCGAAACCTTAAAGCGGATGGTTGCAGAGCATCAACTGGAAATTATGGTAGCCACTGACGCTGCTTGTGAAGGTTTGAACCTACAAACACTGGGCACGCTGATGAATATTGACCTGCCTTGGAACCCAACTAAACTGGAACAAAGAATTGGTCGAATTAAACGTTTTGGTCAGGTACGCGATAAAGTCGATATGCTGAACCTAGTTAACGAGCAAACCGTTGATGAGAAAGTCTATGACAAGCTTTCAGAACGCATGCAAGATCGTTATAACTTGTTTGGTTCACTACCCGACACCATCAAGGATGAATGGATTGAAGATATCGAAACCATGGGTGAGAAGATGGACGAGTACATAAATGCACAAAAACAAGCCAATGGTTTTGATCTTCGTTACACCTCTACGATGGAGCCTTCCGAAAAAGACTGGCGGGACTGTTCTGATGTTTTATCCCGCCGTGATTTTAATGAGCTGATGATGTGTGGGTGGAGTGAAACAAAATGAACGTGAATGAAACTATTGCCTACCACCGGCCCTTATTTCGACTCATGAATGCCTTGGTAAGTTTGGTCATTCATAGATAAGGATGTTAGAAATGGCGGATATTGATTTTTCTACACTTGCAGAGGACGCGCTGTCTACTTTCTCAGAAATTGAGGACAACGCAACGAATAAACTGAGCTTTGAAAACAATATGGGGACGGATAGCTTTGCTAGTGGCAATACGCTTACCGGAAATCAAGCCTTTCAAAATCTTGCTAGCATTAAACAAGCTAACCGTGAGCAATTAATCAAACTTTGTCATGAGCCAGCGATTGCTAGACTAGTTATTGGGGACGACAACGAGAATCAAAAAGTAATTTATATTGCACGTAATGCTAATTTACCGCTCCCTTCTGGAAGAGCGTTTGCAAGTTATCGCTCGCCAATTGGTCGATTAGCCGAAGTAGCATTAGGTGACGAAGCTAAAATTACTATCGAGGGAAAAGCTCAACTTTTTTATGTGATCGAGAAAACCAGCTTTCGACCAAAAAAGGAAGCCGATGGATGGGATTCAAACCATACTCAGTATCGCCATTACTATAGTGGCACTTATTCTATCGAATCATTGCGCGCTCTTTTACAAGCAAACGATTTTGAAAGTGCCGATGAACTTGATCAATTATTGGAGCAGGCAGAGGCTCAAAGTGGTGTTTCAGCTGGCATTAGTCACCAAGTTCGCACTGCGATGGGCTTGCGGGATCAGCCCATATTGGATCAGTTCCAAGGCGAAATTTTTCGACTACCCTTGAATAGCCAACTTATCATTCTTGGGCCTCCCGGAACAGGTAAAACCACCACGTTAATTAAGCGTTTGGGGCAAAAGCTGGATGTAGAGTCTCTTGAGGCAGAAGAAAAGCGGTTTGCCGAAACATCTAAAGATCAAGAACAACATCAGTCTAGTTGGATAATGTTTACCCCTTCAGAGTTGCTTAAACATTACTTGAAAGAGGCGTTTAGTCGGGAACAAGTGCCAGCAACCGATTCTCATATTAGGACATGGATAAGCTTTCGCAACGATATTGCGCGAAATACTTTGGGGATATTACGCACAGCTAACGGCGGAAAGTTCACATTAAAGAACGATTTATCCAACCTAGCCCCTGCGGTGATTGAGGATGCTAGCCGTTGGTATGAATCCTTTGAGGGCTTTCATGAACAACGATTAAAAGACCAACTTAAAGACGGAATAGTCATCGCCACCACAGCAGCCCCAGATACTGCTGCTACCATATCAAAAAATCTACAAAAATTAGGTGGCGAAATTGAATCGCGTAAATTGATAGATATTTACCGTGACCTAGAAACATTTGAAGACGCCTATAAGTCGGCATTAAGTGATTCAAAAACTATAGCCGAAGATTTATTAAAGAAAGAACGGAATCGCCTGTATAACAAAGACAAAGAGATTTTTCATAGATTAGCTAAGTACCTAGAAACTCTTCAGCAGGAAAATGAACCGGATGACGAAGAGCTGTTCGATGATGATGAGCAAGAAGACGCATCTGTACTGAGCAGCAATGCGATACAAGTCGCGGTGAAAGCCTACTTGTCGGCAATCCGAGCTTTAGCAAGAACTAAGTATCTAAAACGTAGCATGCCAACGAAATCGAGATCGTTATCAATTATTCGATTTCTTGAAACGTCCATACCCAGTGACAATATTCTGGTTGAGATCGGCAAGCACATAAGCTTTCAAAATGGTTTGCGCCGTTTTGTGAATAGTCATAAACGTTATGTGTCTGATGTATCTACGAGCTATCGAGATTTTCGCAAAACAAAAACAGTTATAGAAAATTTCTATGACACCGAAGTAACCAATACAACTCAACTTTCTAGCATTGAATTGGATGTCATCATTTTGTTAATGCTAAAAAAATCTCGACAATTGATGACACAAGGTTTTGTGGGCAAAGCCCTCGATGAGACTAAGTATTCTTATTTGGTGGTTATTTCAGATCTGTTTAAAAATCAAGTTATGGTAGACGAAGCGACTGATTTTTCGATGTTACAGCTAGCTTGTATGGAGAGTTTAACGTCTCTGAAGAGTAAATCATTTTTTGCATGTGGAGACTTTAATCAGCGCATCACGTCTTCCGGTATTCGCAGTCAGCAACAATTGACTTGGATTTTACCTCGTATTTCGGTAAAACCGATTCAGCTCGTTTACCGACAAAGCCGCATATTAAATGAATTTGCAGGCGAACTCTTACGCATACAGAATGGCGACCTAAGTGCCTTAGGTATGATCCCCGAGGAGAGCAATCATATTGGTGTCAAACCGGTGCTATGCGAAAAAGCAGGCGATGATAAATCTATAACTTGGATCGCTGAACGCATTATGGAGGTTGAACGTGCCGTTCAGCAATTACCTACCATTGCAGTATTGGTTAATTCTGAAGAAGAAGTGAAACCAATGGCAGAAAGGCTGGCTAACTATCTAGAGCACGTTAATCTTAGTGTAGTAGCTTGCGAGGAAGGAAAGGCCCTTGGTGAGGGAACTGATATCCGTGTATTTGATATTCAGCACATCAAAGGTCTTGAATTTGAAGCAGTATTTTTCGCTGGAATAGACAAGCTAGCTATTGAGAAGCCAGATTTGTTTGACCGCTATCTTTACGTAGGTGCAACACGAGCAGCAACTTATTTAGCATTAGTTTGTTATGATTCTTTGCCTACATCGCTAGAACCACTTAGAGGGAGTTTTGATCTGTCCTGGGGTGAATGAAACAATACGGGGCTATTTCATCTTTCGCGCTGAATAGCTAGCCTAATCTGCGCGTCGTTCCTCGAACCTTAGCTTCAGAGTGCTTAGAGTTTCTTTGCATTTTTTGGTCTGAGTATTCTACATAAATCTATATGTTAGTCTCGTGAAATGGTGCTGGGTTGGTCGTAGCCCTCTATGATCGAAACCAAGGAATAAGTGGAAGAGATTTCATATGTGTCGTGACTAATTTACGTTTAGTGCTGTTTTTTGCGTTAGATTATTTGAGCCTACAGTCAGATAAAAAAAAGAGAAGAAATAAATATGGGGGGCATTTTATAATTTATCGTTATTATATTTTAATATATTAAAATGGTTATTTTCTTTATTTGGTAGAGCTAGGCGACCGGAATTGTAATCCCATAGATAATTTCCGCCTGATTCATTTTGGCTATACCCAAAATGAATTGCATGCCAGTTATGACAATCACTTACAAAGAAAATACGAAACTACTTAAAGTGAACCATTACAAAGTGATGGTATGGATGCGTCGACTTTAAGGCCAGAACCGTGATTAAATTAACTTACTATCACTTTTTCTAGCTATTCCAGACCAGCTAGTGGTGATTCAGAAAAACACCGCTGGTGGCTTTATTTAGATAAGTAAGAATAACGAAAAAAGGCTAATAACACGATGGCAGGTTTCAGAACTCGTAAGGATGGCAGCGTTTATCCAGTTAAGTATGCCCAGTTAAACCTGTCTGAAAACGAAACTTACACCCGTCCTACTAGGTGTAAAGGATGTGGAAGATATGTCTTCTATTATCAAAATGATTCAGGATCAAAGGTCTTTTTTGATGATTTAGGGCCTCCTTGGCCAAAACATGAATGTAGTGGATCTGGACGGACGTCTGTACCAATGTATGCAGAGTTCAATTGGGTTAAAAATAAATATCGTCCTCTGACTGTATTAAAGGGACACAAGGGTAAATGCGCGCCTTTCATCAAAGTGAAAGTTCTTCCTGGTTCCACTGGAATAGAAAAAAACAGGTATCTATGGATGCTTGAAAACCTACGAACAAAGATCTATCCAGTTTTATTTCAACAGCGCTTTCCCGTACTTTGTAAAGTATCTTCTTTTGGCAGTGATTCCGTGTATGACATAAGCACCTTCTATATTGACTCAATTGGTGCCTCATATGAGCTTAACTGCGTAGGCCTATTACTTACTGAAAAGCACGCTATGGAATTAAAGGGTAAAAGTCAAAATGCTGCTCAACTTGATAAAATTTTAAAACTCTACTTATTCTCTCAAGCATAAAATCATATATCTGAAGATAATGGGTACCATGCTTCTTTGGGGGTAGCGTTTTGGCTAGTATTTATTAATATGCGCCTTAAAAAATCAATTAGCAGATCCAAAAAAAAGAATGAAAAAGCAAGCAGAAAAACAAATATGGCTTGTTATCTTGTCCTACTGTGTGTGTTCATGCGTCGGCTTGGATCTGACTTGATTTTTCAAGTTATGCTTATATCGACTTTTATTATGTTAACTGATGGTTGAAAAATTACGTCACATGCTCTACAGGTATTGCATTATAATGGTATTCAATTCCGGCTCCGGGCACCACAGGCTGTAGAGCTATACAGTAAACAGCTATTGCCCCTGTCGTTCTGATAAGTTGATATCAAGAGCCTCGGTGGTTCTTGATTTTCTTTCACATCTTATTACTTACTGAGGTGCTGTTTTGGATTGCTGAGAGATAAGAGTGTCTGATTAATCCGATATACTCTACATCCTGATAAAAAAAGCAAAAATATTTTAGGGGGCATTTTAGGGGGCATTCTATAAATAATTTTAAATATATTTTTTTATATTCAAATAGTTAATGATTCTATTCGATAGAGCTAGGCTCCACCATCTACACTCAAATCTTTGTTTTTATTGGTTTATTTCGTTTTTGAAGTCAAAAATGTGATACAGAGTGTGTTGCACATGGCAGTTTAAACGTTCCAAAACCCCTCTTATTTTACTACCAATCGACTGGGTATTTATCAATTCCAATACCGGGTTCTCCGTAAGCTTTTGTGTGACTCAAGAGTACCCAAACTGATTCGTAAATCTCTGTCTACAAGGGACAGGAACACTGCGTTGATATTGGATCAACGATACAGGGTAGTGTTGGTCATACCTTTATATCGCACATCCGGGCAGGCGCAGGTTTAGCATTGTGGCTGTTGTCAGGCACAGATGCTTCGCCCCCGCCTGTTTTTCAGAACGCTCCGAACATAGTCGCTGCGACGATTGCGACCACCAATGAGACCAGCGGGAATATGACTGCGACCATCGCAAGATCGCCGTAAGAGTCGCGGTGTGTCAGCCCGCAGATTGCCAGTAGCGTCACCACAGCGCCATTATGCGGCAAGGCATCCAGCCCACCCGTGGCAATCGCTGTGATTCGGTGCAGGGCGTCCGGTACTATTCCTGCCGCATGCCCCATCTCAAGGTAGGTATCGCCTAGGGTGGACAGCGCGATGCTCATCCCGCCAGAGGCCGACCCGGTGATCCCTGCAAGAATATTGACCGCGATCGCCAACGAGATCAAAGGATTGTCGCCGCCCAGATTCAACACCACCTCGCGCAGCATAGCAAAGGCGGGTAATGCGGCCACGACCGCCCCGAAGCCCACCAGCGACGCGGTATTGAAGATCGGCAGAACCGAGGCGTTGGCCCCGGCATCCAGTGATGTTCGCAAGGACGCGAGACGCTTCCAGTTCAGGGCAATCAGCACCAGAATGGCCGTACAAAGCGCCAGAATGATCGACCATAGCCCCAGCACGTTCGACAGGCCGACGGCACCGTAAAGCGGCTCTGATAGATAGTCGATGTTCCAGGACGGGATCACGATGCCCGAGAACACATAGTTGGCGGCGACCACGACGACGACGGGCAGCACCGCGAGCGAAAATCCCGGCACGGCAGTGACTGGTGCCACCACCGTATCAGTCGTACTGATTTCCGCAAGGTCATAGCCTTCGCCAGCTGAGCGTTGCCGCATTGCGTCGTTCGGTGTGGCGGTCGCGTCGTCATGTATCCCATAGCCTTCGCCCCGAACCCGCGCTCGCGCCGCGCGGTGCATCAGCCAACACTGGCCAGCCCCGAACATGACCAGAGCGGCCAGAATGCCGATGCCGGGGGCGGCAAAGGGAGTTGTGCCGAAATAGGGCATCGGGATCGCATTCTGGATCGCCGGCGTGCCCGGCAGTGCCGTCATGGTAAATGTGAACGCCCCCAGTGCAATCGTGGCCGGGATCAACCGTTTGGGGATGTCGGCCTCGCGAAACAACGAGGCGGCGATCGGATAGATCGCAAAAGCCACGACAAACAGCGATACACCTCCATAGGTCAGGATCGCGCAGGCCAGCACCACGGCTAGGATCGACTGTCCGCTCCCAAGCCGGGCCACCAAACCGGCAGCGATGGATTTTGCTGCGCCGCTGTCGTCCATCAATCGGCCAAAGATTGCGCCCAGCAAGAACAGCGGAAAAAACGATATAACAAATCCACCCGCCGAGGTCATGAATACTTGCGTGTAAAGCCCTAGTAGAGCTGATGTGGCGAAGCTGGCCGCCAACATCGCCATCAGAGGCGCCAGGAGTAATATAGACACACCGCGGTAGGCCAGGAAAATTAGCAATCCCAGCGCCAGAAGAATGCCGGCAAGTCCCATCATTTGGTGCCTTTATTTTTGCGTTTTAGGGCACCGGGAAGGCGGATAGATTCTTCGAAGAGCGTTTCAGGATCGAAAGTCGACCGTTCTCCCAGTGCAGCGAAGTTGGTCTTGATCCAGCTATCGGCAGATTTGCGTCCCAGGTCACGCAAATGCAGCAGGAAATCTAACCCGGAGTTCATCTTGGAAGAAGCCGACAAATGCTCGAGCCCTTCGCCGCCGATGCGATGCAGGCGCATGTCGCGATAGCGTTCGTCCTCTAGCCCCTCAGCGTTAATGATACGATGCAACAACGCGATCGAGCGCAATTCCTTGATCAGGCTGGAATTGAAAGAGATTTCGTTCATCCGGTCGCGGATCTCTGCGGCGGTGGTTGGCACTTTGTCGCGCCGGATGGGGTTGATTTGGACAATCACCATGTCGCGGCAATCGTTTTCGTCGACCAGAGGAGACAGCGCCGGATTGCTGGTAAAGCCACCGTCCCAATAGGCCTCGCCATCAATCTCGACTGCTTTGAACATATCGGGCAGACAGGCCGAAGCCATGACCACATCCAAGGTGATTTCACCCTGACGGAATACCCTCGGCAAGCCGGTGCGGACATTGGTGGCTGCCACGAATATATTGGTGGCCGAGCACGCGTTTACCTGATCAAAATCAACCTGCTTTTCAAGCACATCGCGCAGCGGGTTGATGTCGAACGGATTCAATTGATACGGCGAAGCCAGCCGCGCCAGCGTGAGCATCCCTATGTAGCCGGGGGAGGCATCAAGGCTCCAGCGGCCAAACATCTGATCCAACGGTCCGGGTTTGATCGGGCTGAACTGGGCCGCGTCGCTGACCGCGCGCCAAAACCCGTCCAGTGCTTCACGCGCTGCGTCGCGCCCGCCACGGGTCAGGCCATCGGCCAGCACTACGGCATTCATCGCACCGGCGCTGGTACCACTGATTGCTGTGATCCCGATCCGATCATCCTGCAGAATCCGATCCAGGACGCCCCAAGTGAAGGCGCCGTGGGAACCACCGCCCTGAAGGGCTAGTTCGATTTTTTTGGTTGCGGTCATTACGTCCTGTTCTCGCTTATCGTTCTTAGTCTTCCGTTAACCACTCCATCGTAGTACCGAAAAAAGCCTGCGCTTAGTGCTCTGTTTCAAATTCCGGGTCTTGTGTTCCTGTAATATAAGGAAACTATTCTGAATGGCATAATCATGTCGGAGCCTACAGCAATGGCAGTAAAAAACTGTTCATATCACAAAGCTGCTTACAATAATCTGGCGTTCGATCATACATCATAAACTCGCCAATGCCGATTTCAGGGAGGTGCTGTTGATCAAAATTATTATCTGTGTGGTTTTGGTCTGTTTTTTGCCAGTTTGGCAGAAGCTTTTTGTACTGAGCGCTTTATTCGGTTTATCCTGTATAGCCAGTAGGAATCCGGGGACAGTTTACTTAATTCAGCCTATTTAGGATCAGGTTTTCTTTACGTAATACACGCTTTGTCGCAACATCAAACAAGATCTTCCGTATGCTGTATAGGGTCGAAAGCGCCTTAAATTGCGTGGTCCAACCTATTCTAGGTTAGTGCTTCGGGAAAGTTTGAATCGCCACTAGTTTGGTAGACACCTATTAGTTAGATAAAATGGCTAACTAGAGAGGTGCTTATGAGCAGTAAACGATACCCTGAAGAATTCAAAATTGAAGCCGTACGACAAGTCACTGAACGCGGCCATAGCGTTGCTGAGGTCGCAGTCGTCTCGGTACCACCACACACAGCTTGTATGCATGGATAAAAACATACGGCCCTGAATCCAATACGTTTAAAAAACAGTCGGACGAACACGCTGAGCTACAGCGGTTACGTAAAGAGTTAAAACGCGTGACTGAAGAGCGGGATATATTAAAAAAAGCTGCTGTAGGTTCGCGAAGCAGTCCGACTGAGGTATACCTTTATTAAGCATCACAAGGACTTCTGGCCTGTTCGGCGGCTCGATGTGCACCCCAGCGGCTTCTATGCTTGGCTGGCTGTTCCCAAGTCATCGCGCCAACAACAAGATGACAGGCAGTCTGGCATCATCAAGCAGTGTTGGCTGGAATCAGGGTGCGTCTATGGCTATAGAAAGATCCACAGCGATATGCGAAGTATGGGTGAGAAGGTCGGTATTAACCGCGTACATCGGCTGATGAAACTATCAGGGTTGAAGGCTCAGGTCGGCTACCGTAAACCCCGATACCGAACGGAATCATCACATATCACCACCGCCAACACGCTGGATCGTCAGTTTACAGTTCAGATGCCAAACCACGCGTGGGTAACCGATATTACGTACAGTGTGCCCATAGTTCAGGGCGAGCATGGATGCTCAAATGAACCACGAGTCTATTTAAAATAGGTGAACCCGCTGACAGGAGCTAGCGGATTCATCTCAATGGCTGATTGTGCAGCCACTGAATCTGAGCGGCAGTGACTTACCGTATGCTGGTAAGGTGATGTAACCCGCTAACAACGTGGAGTGAGGCGAGTTCGTTAAGCCAACATGCTCCTCAAGGCTGAGTACTGGACGGATGAAGAACATGAACCGATTAACACGCATCTATGGGCTGAAATGTCGCCATTGCCTACACGAATTAACAGGCAATATGACTGCTGTTTCTCAGTGATAATTTTCCCTGAGAGACCGATATGCAGAGTAAAATGTATGTGCTCAGCATTGGATAAACGTAATAACACAGCTCTACGTTTAGGCGTCATCACCCTACAGAAAGATAGGGCTAAAGACTGCGATCGGCATCCACTCCAATATGCTTGAGTTCAGATAGATAAACTGGGGAAGGTCTGTTTGGCTGTTAAGAGAGCACGACCCCGATGACAAGCAGATTGGCGGAGCGCTCGTAGTAGTCCGAGCTGGGGAAAGCCCAGCGCATGGCGAAGGGGCGCAGCTTAATTGATTTGCGTAGGCAGATTACCTGGCCTAACGAGGTGAAGACCTTTGATAATCAGCGAAATGCAGCGCAAATTAGCAACATGGACAGCAACGGACAAAAACCGCAGGGTTGATCGTCTCTTGCGTCTAATTAGTCATCCTCGGTGGCTGGAACATGCTGCCAAGATCACTCTGTCATCACGTGGAGCGCTCACTGCTGGTGTCGATGGAATTACCAAAGATCGCTTACAGTTGGGGCTGAATGATTACCTGAAAACGATCAGAACAGATCTACTATCGGGTAACTATCAGCCGCTACCCGCAAGGCGAGTGTATATCCCGAAAGCAAATGGCAAGCAGCGCCCACTGGGCATACCCACTCTGCGAGACAGAATTGTGCAACGCGCCATGCTCATGGCGATGGAGCCTATATGGGAAAACGATTTTCACTCGTTATCCTATGGTTTCAGACCTGAGCGCAGCGTCCACCATGCTATTCGAACGGTCAAGTTACAACTGACTGACTCGAATCAGAGCAAAGGGCGCTGGGTAATCGAAGGAGATCTGTCGAGTTATTTCGGCACCGTTCACCATCGCTTACTGATGAAGTGCGTGCGCAAGCGAATCAGCTGTGATCGCTTCAATACACTACTCTGGAACTTTATCAGAGCAGGGCATATTGAGCGTAACCTATTCTGCGCAACCAGTGAGGGCGTGCCACAGGGCGGGGTTATTTCTCCTCTGCTGTCGAATATCATGCTCAATGAATTCGATCAGTACTTGGAAAAATGCTATCTCAGTAAGAAGGCCCGTAAAGATCGCTGGTATTGGAATCACAGTATCAAGATCGGGCGGAAACCTGCCATTGATGAAAACAGGCAGTGGAAGCCTGCCGTTGCCTACTGCCGCTACGCCGATGACTTTGTAGTTATTGTCAAAGGTAGCAAGCAGGAAGCCGACGCTATTCGTGATCAATGCCGTGATTTTCTGGAAGGTAAACTAAAGCTCACCCTGAACATGGAGAAAACCCATGTGACACACGTGAACGATGGTTTTGTGTTTCTGGGTCACAGGATTATTCGAAAGCGCGGTCCCAAGGGTAACATGCGAGTGGTCTCTGGAATTCCGAAGGATAAGGCCAAGGCTTTCACTCACTCATTGAGTAAAGCGCTGTCGGCTGACTATAGTGTCAGTAAGATCGATAAGGTGGAAAAGCTCAACCAGAAACTCAAAGGCTGGGCGCAATTCTATCGACACACTGATTTCACCGCCAAGGTTTACAGTAAGATTGATCGGATTATCTTCTGGAAACTGGCGCATTGGCTGGCTCGAAAATACCGTTGCAGCGTCAAATCATTACTGAGGAAGTGGTGTAAACGGCCAGAGCCAGGAAAAGCTAAGACTTGGGTTTTATTCGGCAAAACCGGCTTGGGTTACTTATTTGGAGCTGCGTTATACCACTTGGTTAGCAGCCCCAAGTCACCCTTTCGCTGGCGGCTACCAGAATCAAATCCATATCGTAGAGTTGAGATCAGAAATACCGTCACATCTCGCTACGCTGATGTTGCAATGGCCGTTGGCCGCGATTAAGTGGAGAGCCGTATGCGCTGAAAGGTGCACGTACGGTTCGGAGAGGAGAAGCAGGGAGATAGTTCGACTACGCCCTGCCTCTTACTCTACTCCCCACGCGGGAGGGTTGGTTATACCTGGCCGTTATCATCGACCTGTATTCCCGTCGTGTGGTGGGTTGGTCAATGCAACCACGCATGACCAAGGAGTTAGCATTAAACGCTCTGTTAATGGCAGTCTGGCGGCGTAAGCCCCGTTCAAAAGTATTGGTTCATTCTGATCAAGGCAGTCAATATACAAGCCATGACTGGCATGAATTTATTAAGGATAACGGACTAGAAGGAAGCATGAGTCGTCGTGGAAATTGTCACGATAATGCCGTCGCTGAAAGCTTTTTTCAGTTACTAAAACGGGAACGAATAAAGCGTAGAATCTACAATACGCGTAACGAAGCCAGACAAGATATTTTTGATTACATTGAAATGTTTTATAACAGCAAGCGCCGACATGGTTCCAATAATATGTTGCCGCCTATAGAGTATGAAAACCAATTTGAAAGACGGCTTGTAAGTGTCTAGAGAACTAGTGGCGATTCAGATATTACCCCGCCACAGCTATTAGCAGTATTGCGCCGAGTTGAAGCTCGTGGTGCTATAGAAAGTGCACACAGGATAAAGCAGGTCACAGGTCAGGTGTTTCGTTATGCAGTTGCGACAGGGAGGGCGAAACGAGATATTACTCCTGACTTGAAAGGGGCACTGGCTACACATAAAACACAACATTTCCCTGCCATTACCGATCCTGCTAAAGTAGGCAAATTGCTCCAGATGCTCGATAGTTATGAAGGGACGTCAACTGTGCGTGCAGCGCTAAAATTTGTACCTTTGGTTTTTGTCCGGCCTGATAGGCTATTACCATCACTGGATGCGAGCCAATACAAGCATTATGGTAGGGCTGGCGTTTCTTGAATATGTATCTGATGTTTTTGAGGTTCGTCTAAACTGGCCTAGCTAAAGCAAAGGTTGGCTGAGCTCTTCACCCGACGCGGCATTTACAGTTATACCATTGGGAAAGTCACGGCTTAAGATACCTACATTCAGTTCGACTCTATCTGATAGTTCATCAATATCCTAGAGTTATAGTCAACGCTATTAGCGGCTCCGAATAGCGCCGCCAATCTGTCGTGCATTACCCCTGTGTTAGTTAAAGTTATTCAATCCTCATGATGCTAGTTTGGGAGACACCGCTTCTGACTGATGTATAAATCATAGCCGTTATGCCGCCTATCTCAATAGTGAAAACCTTTTGGCCTACCCAAGGCGTGTACTGGATGGGCGATCCTTCTAGGGCGATAGCAGTTTGTATGTTGGTTTCTAAATCCAATACGAACCATTTGCCCTTGCTGCTGCCGTACATGTATTGCCTCAGAATAGATCCCGAAGCGCCCCAATTCGGTATATACACAAGACCTTGTAATTCATTTTCATATCCGTATCCGGCCGATGGAGTGTCACCTGTGATATAGGTGACAGGCCCCCACGATTCCGCTGCCATATCAAAGATCTGATATCTGTTTTTGTAGCCGATAGCGATAATTTTGTCAAAGCCGATTTGCGTTAATGCATGACCTCCATTCCAGTTAATATCGTCGTAAGATGGGGCAGAAATATTAACCACTTCAGGCTTAGATGGGTCGGGAATTTTATGCCAGCCACCCCACTCGTTGGCTTGTTTAAGCGCTCCATACACCACGTCACCATATGCGAACGCATAGTTGTGTATATCCGGCGTTATGTGCGCGCCATTTCGACTCCACTCTTCAATTTTGTATTCCTTAGTTACAATATTATACGCGAAACGCCTATTTCGAGTAGTCACCAGCCAGTCGCCAGACTTGAATACTCCTCCATAAGTATGCTGCGATGGCGGTCTTCCATCAGGGAGCGTGTAACCGCCATGATACTTAGTAAAACTCCCGGAGTTTTTGTAAGAATCTGACCACTCATATCCAAGAGCGTCTGGATCTGATGGCATTGACTCAACAGACCATTTCAGCTTGTTGATATCTAACTCCCATACCCCGTTCATAGAACTGTCTGCATGCCCTCCTCCCCAGGGAATCCATGCTTTTTTCTGTACCGGATCGAGTGCTTGACCTACCCAAGCATAGAACGTACCAGCCACTTTTCCGTTACCGTAGTCATCAGAGGCAGGGTTAAAGCCTTTTGAAATAAGATCAGAGGTTAGTTCCCCCACAGGATCACTACCCGTGATGCGATGAACTATCGGATTCTCTTTAGTAGCGATAGGCAATTGCTGCCAACTTGCATCAACCACAATCCCATCTGCATTTCGCCCCGGAGTCCAATTAAAGTTAGATATTGGTGTTAGCTCAACAGTGTATGGATATCCAGAAGGATTGTTTTTGTAATCCCATACATCACCACGGTCATTAATTTTTTCGTGTAAAGCATCGGCAATAATATCTGCTCCATCAATTCCGTTCCTTGCCGCCATTGCCGCCCAATGAGCCGCATACTGCGCTCTGTTTGCATAGGTGAATGTTTGCCCACCGACTGTCCCATTTACTGTCAGCAATTTGCCTTCAGGCCAGTCTATGTAGGCCTGTACATTCATTTTGCTTAATGGATACGGAGTGACTCGCTCCCACGAATCTTTAACAGTCTCACCAGCTTTAGCTGCCCAAGCGCGTGCAGTACCATAGTTGGTTATTTCTGCGCTTTGGCCTAGTTCAGAAGCGCGTTCATAAAACCATAAATGATCAGCATCAACAGCTTTCCAGCCCCAATAATCTATTCTTCGTTGCAACTGGACAAAATGCCATTTACAAATAGGTAGCCAATCAGTAAAACCAAGCTGGGCAACATAGTTGATCACGATACCCATCATCGACTCCTGCCATCCGGTAAAACCAACAGATTTGTATGTCGTCGAATTAAATTTAAGTACCCGCCATGTATCATATGCGGGATCACTATTGTTTAACGCCTTGTTAGTTAAATATGTTTTAGTGAAATTTAATGCATCTATGTAGTACGTCTGGGTTGTCAGACCTTTTTGCTGTAGATACGCAAGCTGTGCCAAATTACGCAAAGACCATGCGAAATACCGGCCTGACTCGTACCAGTTTGCAAACTCATTAACAGGAACGCCCATCTTAGAGGTTACACGAATATATTGATCCTCCATATGCGCGATGTACTTAGCATCCCCTGTCATTAAATACGGTAGCCAGTATAGATTTGGAAAGTGCCCAAAACTAAAAGTGGAGGGCATTGCTTGATCAGCAGTAGCGTTGATTAGCTCAATATTTACATCGACTCCTGCAATAAACGCTGCATGGTCATCTGGAAATAAACCGATTTCGGGACGCTCCCCCGTATTACCCGACCAGTCAATACTTGTATTAACGTTTCGTGTGTATGTGGATATGTCAAACTCTGGCAACAGCTTCATTAATTTAAGCGCTGCGAGATCTCCATAGGGGATCTCAGTGGGCGGTGTAACCTTCCCTAAATACGTATTTTTATCCTGAAACGAACCAGAATACGACGTGATACCGGATAGCAGTGTTTCGTGAACCACGGATTGAGAGTTAGCTTGAATAACCTCATTTACTCTGATCGATACTTTCGCCTTATTCGAGGCATCTTCATCATTAGCAGTCACTTTGTCGCCTTGGACATTGGCAGAGTTGACTCCAGAATTATATTGAGCTGCATATCCTTGCTCAGCAAGAGGTTTCCAGGCTAATAAAGCGCTGTCATAACCCCCAACTTGCGCAACCTTTAGGCCTATTTTAAAGTCCTTGGAATAAGCTATTGGTATACCAAAAATCATCATTAACGATAATATCGAAGCAATCCTTGGTAACATAAATATCTCCCTTTATAGTACAGTTATTTTGATGTTCTTGCATATTAGCATTAACAATGTACTGAATATCATTAAAAATAATGTGATGAAATTAACTCGATTAAATTAATATACACTCAATAATTTTACTTTTATCAATAAGGTATTGTCATTTCTCATTTAGAGCATAATTGTTTCTCAGAATAGTGGAATGGAAATAAAAAAGCAGCCTTTCGATCAAGTCTCCGGCATATGAGTGCCTCCATTGGGCTAAGCAATATACACCTGGAGCAGAGCGCTTTGCGTAACGGAGCTGAAGATGAGAGCTCAGCCGAGTATTTTAGTGAGTGATAACCTGATTAGCGATCATCTAAAGATACAGAGATGCTAAATTTGATTGGTGATACAGTGATCTTTCGGCGCTTTAAGAAGTAGTGAGAAGGTAGGTAAGAAAAGTGATTGGAAGAAAATTTAAAAATATTATTAATTATATTTATATACATTCAATTGGTTAGCGATGCTATTAGATAGAGCTAGGCCCACCAATATAAATACATTTTCACGGTTTGCTTCGCTTCCAGCGTAAAATTTAAAATTGAAATTTTGAAGTGTGTCACTAACCTTTAGCAATAAGGTTGATTATGGCTGCCCGTATCCCTCATGCCGGTTTCTATTATCTTCGCTTGGACATTGGCTTATGGAGCGAGGAGAAGGTAGAGGTAGTCATTAATAATGCTTTTATGTCTTCCTCACTTTCCTCAAACTGAGAACAACCAAAAAAATAACTTGTTCTAAATCCCCAGCCAACTATATGTCGGGTTATAAATAACCCATTAATAAGCATCTCAGTTCAACTCAATTTAAATGTCTGTATTAATTGAAAAATATCCAATATTTGTTAAAGATTTTATCGATTCTATATTTTTTAGTGGGTTTTAATTGACCCATATTTTGGTTTTTAATAAATACTTATCAATGAGTTATCTTTGGCCCGTTTTTTGTATATTACTTATTAAAAGTTATTTATAAACTGTTTATTTGTGGATTTTTATTAATTTAAATACAAGGAGATGTATTCGGGCATTATCTCCTTATAGGTTCCTTTTGAGGTGACGTGCTTGATGGTATATCTTCTGCGCAGTACTAACAAGTTAGCTGCATTAGAAAAAAAATAATACTGAAAGATGTATATTACACTAAACGAAATAAAGGAGAGATAAGAATGCCTGTAAATGAAATTGCTATTTTAACTGCAGCATTCTCTGGGTTCTGTATGGTGATCGGAGGAATGCTGCTTATATGGAAAGGCGCTATCACACTCGCGGGTACCGATTCAACAAAAGCGTTAAGTATTGAATGGAAACAGGATCTCAAACTTAGTACGCAAGCACCTGGTATTGCTTTTTTTTTAGTTGGATTAATTTTCACTTCTGTAGCAATATATTTTTCTAAACCTGAACAAACTGATCCTATTTATATCTCTGGCAAAATTGAGAACATTTCAGAACAGGTCACTGTTACTGCCATGCCACTTAACTGGGTTGTGAAGTCAGGCACAAACGGAAAAATCGAAGGGAAATTTTCTCCAGACATTGAAATACTTGCTCTTAGGTTTACAGCACCAGGATATAATGAAGAAGTTCATCCTCACAAATTTAGCGATTCCAGTCATAAAATAACGCTTACAAAACCTATCCAGCTCATCAAGGCTATAGATGAAATAAAGCCATCTAACGCTAACATTATACCTATTCCTAAAAATTTGCCGCCTTTAACCTCAGTCCCTTCGTTTGGTACCTAGCAATGAAAACGCACATACGTTCTTATCTGTTTTTTTTGATAGTTCTAGTGACTAACATGTCACATGCCCAACAACAAACCACAGTCGTCCAAGGATCTCTATGCAGCAAAGCACAGCAAGGCGCTCCGGCACCGGGACTCACCGTTTCATTGGTACACCCAAAATTTGGAAGAAGTACACCCGTTTATACCGATCGGGCAGGGAACTTTTGGTTTAGTGGTATTCCGATGAGTAATATACCTTACTATTTAGAAGTTTATTGGGGGCAAAATATCATTTACCGTAATACATTAGTTATTAATCGCCCCATTCGACTTCCAAAAAGATGTCTTTAGTTAAGTCGTCGATAGTAGACTACTCAAGCAAAAAAACTTAAGCGTGAATTCGTGGTTAATGACGTTATTAAGTAGTATTAGACATCTTTCGGCCAATATTTCAGGCTATAAGGAGATGCGCAGGGGCAGCTTATTACAGTTCAAAGCTGCCCGATTACTTAAAAGGCCCGGGGTTATGGGGCTGAGTCTCTTGAATAATACGTACTTCGCGTTGTGGGAATGGAATTTCGAATCCATTTTCGCGCATCGCTTCAAAGATCGATAATAAAAGGTCTCCACCGACTCGGTTTTTACCATCATCAATGCCTTCCATCCAGAACTCTACAAACATGTTAACGCCCGAGTCTCCAAAGCTATCAATTTCACAATCAGGACGCTCTTCTATCGGTAGTTTGTCACCGCTCATCACTTGAGGGTGTGCAGCGACTGTTTCCTTAATGATTTCAACGAGTTTACGGATATCGGAGTGGTAGGCAACCGAGAAATCAACGCGATAACGTTGCTGTTTATTCTTGTGTGTCCAGTTAATAAACGTCGAGGAGATGAATTTTTCATTAGGCACCATGATGTCTTTGCCATCGTAGGTCTCCAATGTGGTTGAACGCAAGTTGAGCTCGCGAACGGTACCGGTTTTACCATCTTCCATTTCAATGTAGTCGCCGAGTGATAGCGAGTTGTCTAGTAGAATGATTACGCCTGAAATGAAATTAGAGGCAATAGACTGTAAGCCGAACCCTAAGCCGACACCTATTGCGCCGCCCAATACAGCTAAGGCTGTCAGGTTAATACCCATTACTTGTAATAAGAGCAGGAAAACTACTACATAGACGGCAACTTCGAATATTTTTGCTGCAAGCTCACGGGTACGAAAATCTAATTGTTCCTGTCGGCGAATGAGGTCTTTACCTGTGCTGTTGGAGGCACGGCCCATCCAAAAGAGTAGCGTTCCGAATAATGTGACTCTGAGCACACCGTAGGCCGTAACGTTAATATTGCCTACGGTAATTGAGATGGACTCAAGCACCAAAATGACATGATCTAATAACCCCGTGAGATGTAGAAAAAGTATAGGAAAACCGACGAACCTGAGTAATCGTGCTGCAATTCTGTTTTTTACAAAGTTCGTGATGACTGAGTTAAAGAGTAATAGCAGGGCTATCGTCAGGGCTGTTTCCAGAAGCCAGCCTTCACGCAAAGCCGTTTGCCCCAGATCTACAGACATACGGAGTAATAAAATAGCTAACAGAGGAAACAGCAAGTGCCCTAATTTGAATAAGAGGGTACGGTGGGGAGGGGTGCTTGCTGGATCCGGGGCTTTACCTAAAAAAGAGAAATACCGACGCAGCTGGTTATTGATAATATAGGCGACAGCGTAAACCGCTAAAATCATACCGAGCTGGATATAGGTTTCTTGTTTATCCAGCACGTTTAGTATTTGCTGGCCGTAACTGGTAATTAGACTTTGCAGTTGTTCAGGAGACATGCCTTACTTCTCTTTATGACAGTAGTCAGATATAGATTATTGTTGTAAGCCGGGCGTAAAGCAACGATCTGTTTCTGCTTGTATCGGTATATTTAAGTAGATTGCTACTTTTGGGTAAGCGCAGGTCATGATATCTGCGTGTTATGGCGTGTTATTAACTGAATGGAAGCTCTGAGGCCGGGGTGTAATCCCTGCCGGGAAAACTTCGGGGGATGGTCTCGCTCTGCGTTACTCCCCCCGAAGGTTTCTGTTAAATGCTACTTGACGTCTTTCCAGGATTCCCGATCAATATTAAGGTCGCTGTATTGCTCTACATCTAATACCGGATGTTCTACGCCGGACTTGAGCTGTTTCCTGTAATCATTGAGTAATCTCATTCCTATGGGGAACAACATAGTTAGCGCAATCAGGTTGACTATTGCGAGAATCCCCATCATGGGATCGGAGAAAAAGAACACGGAAGTTGCCGCCGGTGCCGTTGCTCCGATGAGTACAAGTCCCATCACGCATACCCGCAGAACGTTAATTGCGACAGGTTTGCTAGTCAGGAAGGAGAGGGCATTTTCACCCAGATAATAATTGTAAATTATCGAGCTGAAGGAGAACAACAGAATCGCGAAAGTGAGAAAATACTGGGCCCACTCACCTACATGCGATACGAGGGACTGTTGGGTCAGGACAACACCGTTAACGTCTTCTGCGCCTGGCACATAGACATCTCCCAGTAAGATGATAAACGCCGTACAGGAGCAGATAATGATGGTATCAATGAATACCGACAATGATTGCACGATCCCTTGGCTGATAGGATGTCTTACATAGGCTACCGCCGCGACGTTAGGTGCAGACCCGAGTCCTGCCTCATTGGAAAACAGTCCGCGCCTCAGACCTTGCGCAACCGCGGCTCCCATTCCACCACCCACCGCTTCCTCAATACCAAAAGCGTTTTTAACAATCATGGCAATGATTTCTGGTATTTCAGTAATATTGATGGCGATGACGATCAATGCCATACCAATGTAGCCGATCGCCATAACCGGAATGACTACATCAGCGACCTTGGCAATTCGTTTGATACCGCCGAAAACAATAAAGCCTGTCAGGATAGCTAAGCCGATACCTGTCCACATTCTATCAATACCCAGGCTATCCTGAGCTGCAGCAGCTACCGTGTTGCCCTGAAAGGCGTTAAAGCCAAGGGCAAAAGATGCAATCAGACAGACAGAGTACAGGACAGCCAGCCAGCGAAACTGTTGACCCAAGCCGTGAGTGATATATCGGGCAGGTCCTCCTCGATACGTTCCGTCCTTCTGTGATTCTTTAAAAAGCTGTGCCAGTGAGCACTCAAATAGACTGGTTGCCATGCCCACCAGAGCGATTGCCCACATCCAGAAAACAGCACCGGGCCCTCCCAATGTGATGGCCACTGCTACACCCGCAATGTTGCCGCCGCCGACTCGACCACCGACACTGACGAGAAGCGCTTCACGGGAGCTGATGTGACCAGCTGATTCGGGTTGCCCTCCTGATGACAGCACACGAAACATGCGACCGAAGAACTGGAATTGAACCAGTCCGGAAATAAGCGTGAAGAAGATGCCTAATATGACGAGAAAGGGAATCAGTGACCATCCCCAGGTCACATCACCAATATAACCAAACAACGTTTCCAATAATTCCATTTTAGTTTCCTTTTTAATGAAGTTTCATGGGTTGGGACGTACGTTTTAGTGTGTTAAGCAATAGCATAATTCTGGGGAGTATTCAGCAAAAAATTATGACAGCCGTTGGGCGGGCTATCTATAGCAGATAGGGGGCTTTGCTAAGCGATACAGTTTGATCCTGATCATTAATTGGCTAGATAATAATTCAAAGCACGTCGCTAGCACGCTTCTTAACGGATAGTTCTTACTATCGTTATGAGTGCAAATGATCCATATTGAATGTTGGGCTATAACATGGCTGAATATATTCAGATTGATGAATTTAGATTGAGAGATCATGTCGGTGGCATCTTGATCTCTTTTTTTATTTCCCGGTACATCAATTAACACCAGTTATCGCGCCAGATTTCATGCTGTTATTGGCGACATGAGTTTGATTAAGGTGTATCTGAGCAGGGTCGATTTATGAATTACTTTATAAAAATAGTCGTGGTTATGTTTCTTCTGGATATTCCACTGAGTTTTGCACAAACTCAGCAAGAGCATGTTCATCACATGTCGCATTCTGTTATGCCCTTTGATATGTCAGAGACTATTCATATTTTTAACATGACCGAAGCGGGTGGTATACAGCGAGTGATTAGCAGAAATGATGATGCGGTTCATCAGATTACGCTCATTCAGCAGCATCTGAAACGTGAAGCTGAGAAATTTAAACGTGGTGATTATTCTGACCCGGCAGCATTGCATGGGCAGGCGATGCCCGGATTGAAGGAGCTTCAGACGGCAGGGGCAGATATTAATATTTCATATGCAGATGTGCCGCTTGGCGGACAGATTACATTTGAAACAACCAGTCTGCGCTTGTTAACCGCTATACATCGCTGGTTTGGTGCGCAACTATCTGAACACGGTGCAGATGCTAAGGCTGAGTGACATAAATCGAAAGGGATATAGATGCTGTTATCGTTAGGTTTTGCTACGTTTCTGCTCGTTCTGGTTACCTTGTTGCCTGTATGGCGGCACCCACATTGGCTCGTTCGTGGTATGGACTTTCCGCGTATGCAATTCGCGGTGCTGGCAATCATACTGTTACTGGCTGAATTAATATTTCTGGATTCTGGACATCAAACAACATGGGTGCTTTTGGCTCTGACAATGTCTTGTCTTGCCTGGCAGTTATGGTGGATTCTGCCTTACACCTCGTTATGGACTGTGGAGGTGTTGACGGCAAACGAATGTAAAGCCGATTGCCATCTTAGTATAATTACATCTAACGTACTGACGCCTAATCGTAACGCGAAGGCGCTGATTGCGCTGGTCAGAAAGCACACTCCCGATGTGTTGGTGACCCTGGAATCTGATCAATGGTGGCAGGACCAGCTCGATACGCTGCAGTCTGAAATGCCTTACAGTATAAAGTGCCCGTTGGATAACCTTTACGGAATGCATGTGTATTCCCGATTGCCGCTTGAGGAGGCAGAGATTCAGTTTTTAGTTGAGGATGACGTCCCCTCAATACATGCATTATTGCGATTAAAAAGCGGAGATGGCGTACGAGTTCATTTTTTGCATCCGGCGCCACCAAGCCCTACAGAAAACCCGGAATCTGCTGAACGCGATGCTGAGTTGGTGATGGTTGCTCACAGTATTGAAAACAGCAACCAACCGATTATTGTCACGGGTGATCTGAATGATGTTGCCTGGTCTGCGACCACGCGGCTTTTTCGTAAACTCAGTGGTTTGTTGGATCCGCGCGTGGGGCGTGGAATGTTCAATACATTCCATGCCGGCCTGCCGTTCGTTCGTTGGCCGCTAGACCATCTTTTTCATAGTGAACATTTTACCTTGCGATCCATTCAGCGTTTACCTCCGATCGGCTCGGATCACTTTGCACTGCTGACTGAGCTATCTTTCACGCCACAGCAGGGCGAAGATCAACAAGGTTTAGAAGCTGACAACAGTGACTCTTGCTGGGCTAACGCTATTGTTAAATCAAAGAATGTTAGCCGGGCGGACGTCCCCAAACCGGGGGAGTGAAGTGTCGGTATGTATTGACGCAGCTACTGGGTGTTAGTGGACGATTGTTATAATCACTTTCCCCATTGTCTGACGCGTCCTACATCAAGGTGTACAAAGTCGCTACGGGTATAGAGGCCAACGCCACCCCCTTGTAACTCTAAAGCAGCTTGATGTAGGTGTTTTATATCGACACCGGGCAGGCGAATGTCAATCGCTTTACCTTGCATATGCAGGCTTTTTTTAGCCACTTTATTACTACGTTGGCTGAGCATGGCGTTTGTTTCTGGTGAGCGATAGCCGGAGATAACGTGGAAAGGATTGGTGGTATCCAGTACGTTTTTCAGGTCATGCAGCAGTGTTAATAGCTGAGGATCCATCTGGCCTATCTGGTTATTACGGTGATCACGTAACAGATAGTTAATATTATCCAGGCTTTCGCTTACATAGTCCCCGCCAGAATAGAAGGTGGTTTTGAGCGCTTCGCCGGTATGCAGGTTCTGGAACATCAATGTTTTATCAAATGATGGTGTTTGGATATTCGCTCGCGCCGTTGAAGAAACGGCCAGGCCGGCGGTGAATAAACCGATATGGCGTAAGAAAGATCGGCGTGACAGGTGATGGGAACGGTTGTGTTTGTTCGGCATTTTTCGCTTCAGCTGCTCAATAATGGATGTTGGATTAAAGCCTGCAATTATGCCTAATATCGGCCGGTCTGTATATTAATTAACCATATGTTTTGCTTTGCTTTGCCTTAATCGACTGCACTTAATTGATTTTCTTCACTTTTAAACTTTGCCAGATCGCTCATGTCACGCTGATAGATGTCATCCCGAAAGTTTATCTTGCCGTTATCATCTAACCAGGCTGTCCAATAGACAACATACAGCGGAATGGGCTCACGGAGTGGAATATTAAGGGTGTCATCGGTTTGAATTAGCCTGTCTAATTGCCCCTGCTCGGGTCGGTTAGCCAGCGTTAATAACGCATCAGCCAGATCTTGTGCCTTTTCTAAACGGATGCAGCCTGAACTAAAATCGCGTCGTGTATGGCTGAATAGCTGCTTGGCGGGTGTGTCATGCAGGTAGATAGCATATTGGCTTTGTGATAAAAATTTGAATTGTCCCAGTGTGTTTCTTTCGCTGGGGGGTTCATATAAGCGCAGATAATTTGCGCCTTGATACAGGCTGGCAGGATCCACTTGATCGGCAGGAATAACACGACTGTTTGGCCCCCAGCCAGCGCGAATCTGTAAGTTGTGCTTACTCAGGTAGCTAGTGTCTAGCGCCCACTTGGGCAATATATCTTTGAAAGCGATGCTTTTAGGGACATTCCAGGAGGGATTTACAACCAGCGTATTGATAAGGGTATCAAACACGGGTGTTTGGCGTTTTTTACGGCCTATGATGGTTTTCATATCAAGCGTGACGAGGCCCTGCTGATATAACCTGAGTTTGAACTCTGGAATGTTTACCCGGATATAGTGTGGCGCAGCAGGGGTACCAAAGCGTTGCTGGCGCGCCATATTGACTATAATTTGTTGCGCTCTTTCCGCAGGCGATATGTTGAGTAAGCGACGCGAGTGACGACCAAGAATACCATCGGCTTCAGCCCCATGGCGGGATTGAAAATCTGAGAGCGCCTGAAAAAGCGCATGATCAAATAGCTCTGGATTTCCTAACAGTTCTGGGTTTTCTATCAGTAAGCTATTGGCTTCTATGTCTCCAAGTAATTTGAGTTGCTGACGTATCAGAGGTATGTGTGGATGGATATCATTTACGCGAAGCGAGGGGCCCGGGGGGATCTGAGGCCATTCGCCAGCGCTCTCCAGAGTGTGATAAAAATCCATTGCAGCGCTGATGTCCGCAAATGATTTTGCCTTAACGCTGTAAGGCCAGACTAGACATGATAATGATAGTATCAATACTATCAGTTTGTTATGTGACATCACTATTCCCACCGGCTGTGGGGGCATCAGGTTACAGATGGCCTCCCATGCCAATTACACTCTATTCAGGATAGACCTGATTCGGTGAGATGGATACTTAACAAGCCTCTTTACAGCTCTCTTTACAGGTAACAGGCGGTGGTTTAATCCGAGTTTCTATGCGTTTCACCTATTTTTTTATCTAGGTGTTACTCGTACGCCGTCGTCCACCTCATCACTCGGATGGTTGATGACTTTTTCACCTGCCTCTATACCTTTGAGTACCTGAGCCATTAATCCGTTCCGTTGTCCTATGATTATTTCACGCCGTCTGGCATAACCATCTTGCATAACAAACGCGGCCCAACCGTTGTGATAACGAAATAGGCTGCTTGTTGGAATTTGTAACACCTCTTGCTGTTGCCAGATGATAAAACTGGCTTCTACACGATAACCGTCGCCGAGGCGTTGCCATAGCGCATTAGGTGAAGTGAAATCAGAAATGATCAATACGCGCTGTTCTTCCACACCCAGTGCTGAGATTTTAGTTGAGCCGGTCGGTTCAATGATACGCACAACCCCAGTGAGCGGCTGTTCGCCTCCCCAGCGATCAAATGTAACCTTCATACCCGGTGCTATGCGTACGGCGTCGGCTGACAGTACATCGACTTCGATTTCCAGGGCAGTGGGATCACCTATTTCCAATAGAGGCTCACCGGTCACAACGGGCCCTTCACACTGGCGTGCGATTTTAAGAATTTTTCCATTGATAGGGGAGCGTACCAGTACTCTTTCTTGGTTAGTATTCTCTGCTGTGTTGAGCGATTCATCCTGGCCGGATGCCGAGTATTGCAGCATGGTGCGGGCTGCTTCACGATCGTATTCTGCAACTTCTACTGTGAAGTCGGCTGAGCGTTTTGCCGCAGACGTGGTTTGTACCGCCGTGTAGGCTTTGTCTATTATCTCGCGGGAGATCAGGCCTTTATCGGCCAGCGGTTGTAAGCGGTTGCGTTCAAGAATGGCTAGCTGTGCCGTGGCTGCAGACGCCCGAGCCTGTTCCTGAGCGGCGCGTAAGGCCGACTCAGCAGAGGCTAAGCGCGCTTCTGCCTGTGCGCGGCTACGAGGATCCAAGCCTTGCGATTCCAGGGGCGTAATGCCTAAGAGGACTTGTCCCTGTGTAACGCTATCGCCAACGTTAAGCTGCTGCCGGCAGGTTACGCCATTAACCGGCGCTGCAATAACATAGCGGTCAATAACCCGGGTACGCCCTTCTTCTTCAATGGTGATGGTCAGGGGGGCGTATCTGGCCGGGAGGACGTCAACCAGTATTGGTTTTGGCCAGAATCCCCAAATGATCAAGCCGGTTACCAGAATAGCGATCAGTGCAACTACAGGGTGCTCTCGTAACAGAGGACGCATCAGCTTACTCCTTACTCTTCAATACAGCTACCATATCCAGATGCGCTAAGTTACGCCATATCATGGCGGCAGAAATCAACGCGGAGACAATCACCACCAGTGCGGCGAAGGCAAATACATCGCGATCAAGTACTAATGGGATGCGGTACAGATCGCTGTCGAACTGAAAGGCCAGAAAAGCACACAAGCCATAACCTATGAGCAACCCGAGTGGGATGGCGAGCAGGGTTAATAGTCCCAGTTCGCCGAGAAGAATGTAGGCCACTTCACTACGCCGAAAACCCAGTACCCGTAAGCTGGCGAGCTCACGGTTACGCTCAGATAAAGCAATACGCATGCTGTTGTAGATCACGCCAAACGCGATGCTTGAACCGAGTAACGTTGAGATAAAGGTAAAAAATAAGATGGTCTCGGCCATGGTGTCATAAAAAGATTCAATAGCTGATCGTTGTTCGATAACGCCTGCAATGCGGGGCATGTTCTTGAGTGCGATATAGACCTCTTTTTGGTAATAGGCATCGACCTTTAACCATGCTCCCGATATTGCATTACCCTCTTTCAACAGGCGGTTGAGGGCGTCTTGTTGCATATAAACATTAACCCCCATATATTCTTTGGCGGTGCCAACCACGAGTGCCTGTACTGTTGGGCGGTTACCTTCTAACACCTGCATGCTGAGCATGTCGCCAGGTTTGATATGCAGTAGTTCTGCCAGATAATCGGTCAGAATAACCCCCTGATCAGGTAGATCTATGGGCTCTAAACGGCTATCGAGCAGGCGTAACAGATCGCCGTTTGGCTGAATCCCCTGCACGCCGGTCCGGTAAAAGCGGTGCTCAAACGTTAGCTTAGCGGGTACGGCTCTAAAGCCCTCTACCTGTTCTACACCGGGTAAGCTGCGTAACGAATGCAGTGATTTTGCAGAGGTAGGCTCAGTATAAATAGCCGTCAGGTCGCTACGTTGGCTCATGCCAAACTGCACCTCCACCATGTGATTGATAGCACCTTCCTGAAAACCGCCAACCATCATGGTGCCACACGCCATACTGATGCCTAATGTGGTTAAAAATGACTTAAGCGGTCGGCGTTCAATATGGCGGATAATCATGCGGGTTGGTTGTGAGAACCAGTGTTGCAGCCCCCAGCGTTCGATCATAAGAGGGCGATAGATAGCTGGTGGTTCAGGTCGCATACCTTGGGCTGGCGGTAAAGCGGCCGCTGTGCGCAGCGCATATAATGTGCCGAGAATGGCGACGCTGATGCTGATGAGCGCGGCGGCAATAACCACCTGTGGTTTGAGCACATAAATCAAATATGGCAGGCTGTAGAGCTGCATATAGATGTTGCTCATGCCTTTACCCATCCAGATGCCTGTGCCGATGCCTGCGATAATTCCGATGCTGACGATCATCAGCACTAGCTTGCTGTAATGCCAGCCTATGGCAAAATTGCTGTAGCCAAAAGCCTTGAGAACGGCGATCTGCTCACGTTCAAGGCTTATTAAACGACTGGTAACAACATTCAAAAGAAAAGCGGCAACACCAAAAAAGATGATAGGAAATACCGTGGCGATAGTTTTTTGTTGTTTGAGCTCTTCGGACAAAAATCGATGTGACAGTTGGTCTTTGCGGCCAAAGGCACCGGTGCCACCGTAGGGCTTTAACAGCTCATCAAGCTGGTCGATAACATCTTGTTCGTTACTGTCTTTGCTCAGGGTCAGTGCGACGTTATTAAAAGCGCCTTCCATATCGTATGCACTGGCGAGCGGTTTGCGGGCCATCCAGACAATACCGTAGCGCATAGCGTCAGGAAACATGGCGCCGGGAGCAATCTGATACATATACTCAGGTGAGAGTGCGTGCCCGACGACGGTCAGTGATTTGCGCCGACCATTAATGGTGGCGCTCAGTTTTGCGCCAGATTGCAGTTTATGGGCACGGGCAAACTCTTCGCTGAGGAGTATTTCGTTGTCGCTACCCGACCCCAGTAAGCGACCCGAGCGTAAATAGATCTGATTTAATAACCCAGGGCTGTTCTCTGGCAAAGACATTAGGTGAGCACTAACTGGATCATCAAAGCCGGCTACATCAATATTGACGTAAGCGATGACACGGTGCTCCACTCTTTCAACGCCCGGTATTTCCTCTATCCTCTTTATTAGTGAGAGCGGGGCGCGCTTTAGTGATGCAAACAGGTGAGCAAAGTGGTTGTTGCGATAATAGGATTCACGAGTTTCAAACAATGAGTCCAGTGTGCTGAGTGACATGATGAAAATGCTGACACCGCCGACTATGACCATGGCAATGGCGAGTGCTTGCATACGCATGCCCCACAGTTCGCGCCATAGTTTTTTGTCGAGTGCTTTCATCTTTGCATAACCTCACCTGTTAACTCTTTAGATGCTGTGTTGCTGGCTGTTTAGATTCTCCGTTTTTATCTGTTTAAATATGGCCAGCGTGTGGTGGTTTACCATGTCAGCTCATGCGGCGCTAAACGGTGCTGATTAACCTGTACCTGGCTGATGAGTCCGTCGGCTAAACTGATGACACGGTTGGCCATCTGCGCAATACCGGCATTATGTGTAATTACAGCGGTGGTGGTTCCCAGTTCCTGATTGACGCGTTGCAGTGCCTGCAGAACCACAATACCGGTTTGAGAGTCGAGTGCGCCGGTCGGTTCATCGCATAACAATACATCCGGTTGTTTTGCGATGGCGCGCGCAATAGCAACGCGCTGTTGTTCCCCTCCTGAGAGTTGTGCGGGGAAGTGGTCTAACCGATCCCCCAGACCCACCAGCTTTAATGCCTCTTCCGGTTGTATCGGTGCGCGTGCGATTTCTGTCACAACAGCGACATTTTCACGCGCTGTCAGACTGGGTATTAAATTATAAAATTGGAAAACAAAACCAACATGGTAGCGCCGGTAATCGGTTAGCTCGCTTTCAGTCGCGCGGGTTAGATTGCGTTGGCCGTAAAAAACATCCCCCGTAGTGGGGGTGTCTAACCCACCAAGAATATTTAGCAGCGTTGATTTTCCGCTACCCGATGCTCCCAGCAATACTGCAAATTCGCCTTCGTAAAGATCAAGATCAATGCCACGTAGTGCATGTACCTGAACCTCTCCCATTTGATACACCTTCGTCACCCCCTTCACATGAAACACACTGTTATGGGCTGATGGGGAGGGCGCATCAAGATCCGAAACCTTGTGCGGCAGATGGTGAGGCATGCGATTAGACATAGTCTGCTCCCTTAAAATCTATTTCCAGTATAAGCATGGATGCAGTAAGTGGCTTTTGATACACATCATCGATAGCCGTTAAAGCTGCTTAAATTTTAATCAATAAATTATGAGGGCTGATAAATCGGCAGGGTGTGTGACAAGAGTAGCTGGTTAATAATCAGTGACTAATGCTTCAGTGGCTCATAATAAGCTGCTGGAAAGAAGTCATAAGCAGTCAATCGGGAAGCGGCATAAAGTAAGCTGAAGATGCTTGTCCATAATCAGCTTTGCCCAAACGCAGTTTTGCTGAGTGTGGGCAAAACTGCGTATAGGCAGAAGGATTACAGTTCAGCGCTATGGTAGATGTTTTGCACATCATCCAGATCATTCAGCATGTTGATGAACTTCTCAAACATCGGAAGATCTTCTTCACTAACAGGCGCGGTGTTCTGTGGGATGAACTGAATTTCAGCGACGTCAAAATCGATCTCACCAAAGGCATCGGTTAAGGCGGTCTTGGCTTTGAAGTAATCGGTATGGGGTGCAAATACCGAGATTGTTCCCTCTTCTGATTCGATGTCGGTAACATCTACATCGGCCATCATCAGGGCTTCCAATGCGGCTTCTTCGTCATCGCCTTTAAAAACCAGAATAGCGCTGTGGTCAAACATGTGAGCGACGCTGCCAGAGGTACCAATTTTGCATTTTGTTTTGGTGAAGCAATTACGTACATCACCAAAAGTACGGTTTGGATTGTCGGTCAGACAGTCGATAATCACCATGCAGTTGCCAGGACCAAAACCTTCGTAACGGGCAGGCGAGAAGTCTTCACCGCCGCCGCCTTTCGCTTTGTCGATCGCTTTGTCAATAACGTGGCTGGGCACCTGATCTTTTTTAGCGCGTTCAATTAAGCCGCGTAATGCGAGGTTTCCGTCCGGATCAAGACCGCCCGCTTTGGCGCATACATAAATCTCTCGACCATATTTACTGTAGACCTTGGCTTTGTTATCCGATGTTTTCGCCATGGATTCTTTACGGTTTTGGTAGGCTCTGCCCATTACGCTGTCTCATTAAAGTGTTAAAAAAGAACAAATATTACAGAGAAGTAATTGTATAGGGAACTGTAAATAAGGCGAATGCTTTGATCAGGTTTTTCTTTTTGAGATGGTACCTACTTTTTTTCAACCAATTTTCGTGCGTTGAAAGAAAATTGCCAGAAAATGTTAGACAAGAGTAAAGTAACGTCATCAACCATCGCTGGTATTCGACCGCGTTTCTGGAGATAGATAATGAAAACACTTCATAAAAGTAACTTTTATTGCTGGAGTGCCTTTGATAAAGATAGAAATATCGATTTTCATAGTTATGTTTGGGTAACAGAGCAGGGCAGCATTGTGTTTGATCCGTTACCGCTGACTGAGCATGATAAGCAACATCTTTTGTCGCTGGGAAAGGTGAGCCATATTCTGATTTCTAATTCAGACCATGTGCGTAATGCTCAAGCTCTGGCAGATGAAACGGGTGCCCTGATCTGGGGACCCGAAGCCGAGAAAGATAGTTTTCCAATTGAATGCTCGCACTGGTTAAGCGCAGGTAAAAACCTATTACCAGGGTTGGATGTTTATAGCCTTGATGGTTCAAAAACTGATGGGGAGTTAGCGTTTGTGCTGGAAGGCGATACGCTGATAACCGGCGATCTTGTGCGCGCACATGCGGGTGGCAAGCTGTGTATGCTCCCCGATCCTAAGCTACAGGATAAAACTAAAGCGCTTGCTTCCGTGAAAATGCTGGCCTCTATAAATGGAATAAAGGCGGTATTGGTGGGGGATGGCTGGCCTGTCTTCAGAGAAGGCGACTGTGTATTGGCAGAACTTTCCGCTTCTTTACCTTAACGCGGATTACCGTCTTTAAGCTCAATGCCGGTTTAAGCTCGATTTCTTAGATGCCTTGCTGCCCCCAGGGGTGAGGCTATTTAAGGTGTCGGCCGCCATCGACATGCAATGTTCTGCCGGTTACATAGCGGCTTTTGAGCAGGTAATTAACAGTGTCTACTATCTCCTGAACACCGGGCTCTATCCCCATGAGCGATTTTTTTAGGGTTTTGCTGCGGTATTCGGCATCATCGTCGGGATTGAAAAGTATCATCGCGGGCGCGATTGCGTTGACCTTGATTTCAGGGGCGAACAGGGCTGAAAAAGACAGCGTCATATTGCTGAGTGCCGCTTTGCTGGCAGCATAAGCGATATGCTTTTTACTGCCTTTTTCGACGACGTAATCGGTCAGATGAATGATATCGCTACACTCGGCTGAACCGGCTTTGAGTAAGTCAGCCAGTTCAAGATTGATCTGGTAGGGTGTGCTCACATGGATCTGCATCATTCTTTGTAACGTGGACGCAGGCGAAAGCGCGTTGTCATCAGGTAACCAGTCAGAGGCATTATGGACAATAGCGCGTAAGCTGGCATGTCGCTCTTTAATGGTATCGATCAGTGAGCGGATTTGGCTATCATCGTAAAAATCACAAGGGTAGAGTTCTGCGCCCAACTGGCGTAACTCGGTGATAGATTCGTATTCGCTACGGTACGTGCCTATTATGGGCTGATCTGAACGCAATAACTGCCTTGCTAATGCATAACCGATACGTTTGCCAACACCTGTAATCAAAATCGGTGCGTTCATAGTGCTACCTTAATCACAGTATTTTTCCAGTGTAAGAGAAACGGAATCTGCAAAACGCAGGGCATGTGGTTTATCGACAGTCACGGATGCGTATTTTACCCATGCATGTTGCGTGCAAATGTCGAGAACGTCTGCTACCAGCTTTTCCAGTAACAAAAAACGCCCCTCTTCTACATGATTGATGACCTTTTTAGTGATCACTTTATAGTTAAGAGCGTCCTTTACATTGTCGGTTTGATAAGCTTTTTCGGCGGGATAGTGGATTTTTATATTAATGACCACATCTTGTTGTTTTTCCATTTCATCCTGATTGAACCCGATATAAGTACGCAGCCTTAAATTGGTAATACGAATAATGGCGTCGCTGATATTCATAGTGTTGTCCGTAATCAAGTCTATTTAAATTGACCGTGCTTGGTTAATTTTAGTACGTCAAATTTGTCCGTTCGAGGTTTTTTAAGTCTAGCATAGCTATTACCGCAGTATTACGGCTTTGTACGCACAATCGCGGATCTCAGATCACGAATAATATGCGTAATCTTCTATTCATTTTTTGTAAATGTACTACACTTTTTCTATTTATCTTCTGCTATCTGTGAAGGTTGCTCCCGGCATTTTGCAATAGAGAAGCACGATATAACTATAATATAACTTTGTTTTTTCTACCCTAGGTCATAGATCTTCGTGATGACTATTGGCGGAACTTGGGATCGAGTAATCAAGGAATTAACTGAATGAAAAACCTGAGTTTTAAATACAAGCTATTGTTATTAATAGTATTTCCTGTGCTTGTCAGTACGCTTTTGTTGGTAAGAGAAGTCATCAATAGTTATACGGTAAATCAGCAAACGGGTGAGATATCCGTTTATACGGAATTAGTAACAGTCAATAGTGCGCTGGTGCATGAGTTGCAGAAAGAAAGAGGTGCCACTGCTGGTTTTCTTGGTTCAGGCGGTCAGCAGTTTTCTGATGTGCTACGTCAGCAAAGAGTAATGACTAAAAAGCTAGAAGAGAAATGGGCTGAATTTATCAGCCGGAATGCGGTAGAAAACACGGCGATTAACAGCTTGATGCAAGAGGTAACACGGCAGTTAAAAGGTATTAACGATGTGAGGGGACGTGTTGATTCTTTACAGATGCCGTTATCAGAAGCATTAAAATACTACACAGGCTTAAATGTAAAATTACTATCGGCGGGTGCGCTGACCGCTAATCTTAGCGAAAATGTTCATCTGACACGGGCATCATTAGCGTATTACCATTTGTTACAGGCGAAAGAGAGAGCCGGTATTGAGCGAGCCGTTTTAAGTAATACTTTTGCGGCTGATCAGTTTGCTCCGGGCATGTATGAAAAATTTATTACTCTGGTGACTGAACAAAATACTTATAGCCGTATTTTTATGAATCTGGCTCAGGAAAAACATTTGGCATTATTTACTGACTTTTCAAACTCTGCGGTTGTGCAAGAGGTTGAGAAGCTCAGAGGTGTTGCGTCAGAAAAGGCTGATAGTGGTGGCTTTAATATCGAATCTAAGTATTGGTTTGCCGAGGCGACAAAACGAATAGATTCACTTAAAAAGCTGGAAGATAGATTGGCTGACGATCTTATTTCAGAAGCTAATGATGTGCAGGGCCAAGCACAGTTTTCCCTGTGGCTCTACTCAGGGTTACTAGTGGCATCACTGCTGATCGTGACTTTAATCGCGCTTAATATTATCAGAGGCTTGAATCGGCAGGTGTCCTCTTTATCCACAGTGATGCATAAAGTGCAAAAGGAACATGATTTACGCTTGCGGGTGGAGGTCTATAGCCAGGATGAATTGGGACAAGTAGCGGAAGGCTTGAATGCTACGCTGGAGAACTTTTCCCGTGCCATTCATCAGTTGTCAGATAGTTGCAATACGCTGGTGACTATCGCCGATGAAACAACGGGTGTTGTTGAGCACAGTGTTGAGAAACTACACGTTCAGCGAGAACGAACCACGCAAGTGGCTGCTGCTGTTGAAGAGCTGTCTAGCGCTGTTCAGGAAGTTGCCGGGAATACCGCAAGAACGGCAGATCAGGCGAATACAGCCAATCTGATTGCGCATGAAGGCAATGAGGTGGTGCGCGCTTCAGTACTGTCAGTAAATCAGTTGGCTGATGATGTCAGTCTGTTAAGTAAGCTGATCAATAAACTGCATGACAGTAGTACCAATATCTCCAATGTTGTAGAAGTCATTCACCATGTATCTGATCAAACCGGTTTGCTCGCATTAAATGCGGCAATTGAGGCCGCGCGTGCAGGAGAGCAGGGGAGAGGATTTGCGGTGGTGGCGGATGAAGTAAGGACATTGGCACATCGCACGCAGAAGTCGACCGCAGAGATTGCTGCGATTATTCAAGATCTTCAGGGTGAGGTAGAGGAAGCCTATGCGCTGGTTGAAAATAATCATAGCAAGATGCGAGAAACGGTAGAGAGTACACATAATGTCGAGAACTCTCTGGAATCGATAGTCAATGCTGTTAATGGCATTATGGATATGTCCAGCCAGATAGCGACAGCGTCTGAAGAGCAGGCTGCTGTTATTCAGGATGTGAGCCAGAACTTGACTGTGATTGATGATAGCTCCGATGAGGTGGCGACAGCGGCAGGTCAGATTGCGAACTCTGCGCAAAGTCTATCGAGTATGGCTCATCAGTTAAAAGAGTTGGTACGTGGTTTTAAAGTGTAACTTTATGTGTTTTGGGCAAAGGGTTCCGGTAGCTCGAAGGTGACCTGCTGATGCTTGATCGGACAGCGAAAGGTTAGCTTGTAAGCGACAAGTTGTAGTCCCTGCTGGTTTTTATTACCCGTCCCGTATCTGGGGTCTCCCATAATTGGGTGGCCTATACTGTCACAATGACGCCGGATTTGGTGAGTTCTGCCGGTTTCAAGGCGAATGTCGATCAGGCTATTGTTCGTTTCTTCGTTAAAGTTGAGTCGTTTAAAATGAGTGATGGCGTTCTTTTTATCCAGGAGGCGGTCAATAGTGCCGGTTTCCTCTGTTTTTCCTAAAACAATGGCCTGATAGCTTTTTTCGATTTGTTGTGTCTGGAACAAAGAGGATAAGGTTGCTGCCATTTTTTTGCTGTGAGCCACGATAATCAGTCCGCTGGTTTCCCGGTCGAGGCGATGTACAGGAAATACTTCACGTTTGTTATCGTTCTGCTTTTCTATAATACGCAAAATCGACATGTGATCGCCAAACTGGTTTCCCTGAGACATGATGCCTGCCGGTTTAAACCAAACACTATAGCTACGGCGGTCTTCAAGGCACTCGATAACAGGGGGCTTCAGTGCTAGCACACTGTCATCATAGTTAAGTTGTAAAATGTCACCCGGTTTAACCACGGTATTTATACGGCGAATTCGTTTTGTGTGTTTACCGCGTTTAAGCGAGACGGCGCCTTTGGCCATGGCATCTTTAATGCGTTGCCTGGGGAGTCCGCTGAGCGTGGTTAGTATGGTTGAGGCATTTGCAGAGATTTCTGTAACAGTGTGCGACAGCTCAAGCTTCATGGTTAAATCCGTATTCTGTATCGTGATGATAATTTCAAAAGCAATGTCAGGCGTAACGTTTTTACAGGCGTAACGCTATTTAAGGGTTAGAGCCATGATGTTAAGCCGCACGTTATGCGGGAACTGGAATGCTGAACTTTTCTTTTACCTCTTCCATAACGATATAGCTCTTTGAGTTTTTAACACCCGGTAACGTCAGTAGCATATCGCCCAGTAACGCGCGATATTCTGACATATCTTTGATGCGAGCTTTTAACAGGTAGTCTGAATCGCCTGACACCAGATGACATTCCATAATATAGGGCAACTGGTTGACGGCTAAATTAAAATGTTCAAACGCATCCGGAGATTGGTAGGAAAGAGAAATTTCAACGAACACCAGCATGTTATAACCTAGTGCTTCCGGATTGAGCCTGGCGTGATATCCTTGGATAAACCCATCCTTTTCTAAGCGCTTTACCCGCTCGATACAGGGCGTGGTGGATAAACCCACTTTGTCTGCAAGATCGGTGTAGGAGATACGGCCGTCTTTTTGCAGCCTGCTTAGAATGTTTTTATCGATCCTATCTAATTTTTTCATTTTATAAAATTCTGTTAATTTGTTTTTTATCAGTAAAAATAACTATTTTATAAGAATAAAACAATAAAAATTTATTGTTGATTTCATTTATTCTAGTCTTATGTCTTGTATCAACTTTGAGAATAAAAATGAAAATAGTGGTGTTAGGTAGTGGTGTTATCGGTGTTACAAATGCCTACTTTTTAGCAAAAGCAGGCCATGAAGTAACGGTTGTTGATCGTCAGCCAGCAGCTGCATTAGAAACCAGCTACGCAAATGCCGGGCAGATCTCTCCCGGGTATTCCTCTCCCTGGTCGGCCCCCGGTGTTCCGTTGAAAGCGGTAAAATGGATGATGCAGGATCTTGCACCTTTGCGTATTCAGCCAGCGCTGGACCCAGTGTTGTTTAAATGGATGACTAAAATGCTGAGCAACTGCACGGAATCTGCTTATCGCGTCAACAAATCACGCATGTTACGTATTGCTGAATATAGCCGTGACAGTATGAATGAACTCAACGACGAAGTATCCATCGACTATGATCAGCGTTTTGGTGGAACCTTGCAGGTTTTCCGGACAGAGAAGCAGGTTATTTCTTCAAAAGCCGATGTTGCCATACTTAAAGAATGTGGTGTCCGTCATGAAGTACTGGACCGTCAGGGTTGCATCGATGCAGAACCTGCATTGGCGCATGTGAAAGAGAAAATTATTGGTGGCTTACGCTTGCCAGGTGACGGAACCGGTGATTGTTTTAAATTTACTCAGGGATTAGTAGCAGAGTGTGAAAAATTAGGTGTTACCTTTATGTATAACACCGATATTAAAGGCTTGATTCTTGAGGCGGGTAAAATTCAAGGTGTACAGTTGGCTTCAGAAGTACTTAAAGCCGATAGTTATGTGATGGCTCTGGGTAGTTATAGTCCTATTATGCTGGGAAAAGTCGGCATTAAATTACCGGTTTATCCTGTTAAAGGGTACTCTCTGACCTTACCTATTATTGATGAAACTCGTGCGCCGGTTTCAACGGTGATGGATGAAACCTACAAGATTGCGGTCACTCGTTTTAACGATCGTATCCGCGTGGGAGGCACTGCTGAGCTAACCGGTTATGACATGAGCCTTAAGGCAAAGCGCAGAAACAATGTTGATTTCGTCGTCGGTGACCTTTTCGCGGGCGGCGGCGACCTGGAAAAAGCGGAATTCTGGACAGGGCTACGACCTATGACACCAGACGGTACGCCTGTGTTGGGTGCTACTAAGTATCCGAACCTGTTTCTGAATACCGGGCACGGAACATTAGGTTGGACAATGGCGGTAGGGTCAGCGCGTTATGTCAGCGATATTATTTCGGGACGTAAGCCGGATATTGATCCGTCAGGACTTGGCATGGAAAGATATGTTTAAAAAAAGTGCCTGAGCCATTATTGTTATGTCACTTGTCATGAACGAATTTAGTGAAACGACCTTTTATCATTTTTTTGAAGAGAATTTATTATGAATCGCAGCATCATTTCTACAGACAAAGCGCCAGCCGCTATCGGTACATACTCGCAGGCTGTTAAAGCAGGTAATACTGTCTACATCTCTGGCCAAATCCCGCTGGATCCTGAAACCATGGAAATGGTGACAGAGTCGTTTGAAGCACAGGCTGTACGTGTTTTTGAAAACATGAAAGCGATCACGGAAGCGTCCGGTGGTTCGTTTACTGATGTGGTAAAACTGACCATTCTCCTGTCTGATATGAAATATTTTCCTCAGGTTAATGAAGTCATGGCGCGTTATTTTAATGAGCCATATCCGGCGCGTGCCGCTTTTGCCGTGAAAGCATTGCCAAAAGATGCCGATATTGAAGTTGAATCAATCATGGTTATTGCAGAATAAATTTGACGTTATAAAAGCACAAGGGGTTCTCTATGGGGCGGGCAACACGGGCGATCATTGATGTATCAGCGATCAGTCAGAATTATCGTTTGGCAAAAAAATTAGCACCCCATGCAAATGCGGTGGCGGTGATTAAGGCAGATGCTTATGGGCATGGTGCTGTACGTGTTGCATTAGCCATGGAGCACGAGGTTCCGGCGTTTGGTGTCGCCTGTATTGAAGAAGCGCTGGAATTACGCGCAGGTGGTGTAAAAAAACCTATTCTATTATTGGAAGGGTTTTTCACAGCAGATGAGCTGTTGCTGATTGCAGAGCATAATTTCTGGACCGCTATTCATCGCTTAGAACAGATCGCTATGCTGGAAGAGGCGCCAATAGCCACGCCGGTTAATGTGTGGCTTAAGCTGGATTCCGGTATGCACCGCTTGGGTTTTGATGCTAAAGATTATCGTCAGGCATATGAGCGTTTACAGGCATCTGATAATGTTGCTGATGTGGTGTTGATGAGTCACCTTGCCTGTGCTGATGAGCTGGATAAGCCGCATACCATGCAGCAGGCAGCCTATTTTGACCAGGCAGCGGACGGTATCACTGCACCTCATAGCATTGCTAACTCACCTGCAACGCTGGCCTGGCCTGCTTTGCATCGGGACTGGATTCGCCCCGGATTGATGCTGTATGGCGCGTCACCTTTTGAAGAAGCGCAGGCTAATGCTGATCAGTTGGTGGCCGCTATGACGCTGGAAAGCGAGGTTATCGCTATTCACGATCTGCAGGCAGGTGAGGCAGTGGGTTATGCGGCGTCTTATGTATGTGATAAGCCTACTCGCGTGGGTACGGTTGCTATCGGTTATGGGGATGGTTATTCGCGTTCTGCAGGAACGGGTACGCCAGTGATCGTCAATGGTCAGCGAACACGGATTATCGGACGTGTCTCGATGGATATGTGTGCAGTAGATCTGACGGGGCTATCTGAAGTCGGGATCGGTTCAAAAGTTGAATTATGGGGGCGTCAGCTGAGTATCAATGAAGTGGCACGTCATTGTGGCACGATTCCTTATACTTTGTTTACTGGTGTAACAAAAAGGGTGCCTAGACACTATATTTGAGCGGATTATCTGAGAAGATTATTTGAGCGGGCCTCGATTTTAATCAGCACCCCCGGCTTTGAGTCGCGGGTGCTTTTTTTGTCGCTAGCATTCGATCAGTGTTAGGTCCGATAGTCTGCTGTTTTCTAACTTATTTTTCGGGTGCGTGATACAGCAGGAACAGGTCAACCAGAATATCCGGTATTTCATTGGCCATCTGCTCAGTTGCTATCTTATTTCTACGAATCTCTTTGAACTCTTTTTCGTCAAACAGGTTGGAAATAACCATAATCGGTAGCATCAACTCTGCAACGGCTTCCTCTTTGTCTGTGCCTTCAGAGAACCACTCATCTTCGTTGAGGAAGACGCCTTCCATAAATGCCTGAGCCCAAATTTCCAGTTCTGATTCTTCATTTTTGGTTTCAAGGGTTAGCTCACAAGGCATGCCAAGTTCACGGTCATTGCTCAGGTCACTGTAGATTGAACCTTTCCAGCGATTCAGCATTGAGGTTATTTCTGCTTCCTGCTCAGGGGAGATCCAATTGGGCTTACCGTCGAACAATACGTCCATCCACTCTTCTTCATCGGCAGGAACAGGGCTGATATTAAGCGCACACAGGAAGCCATGTATTCCGATAAGATCAAGAGAATCTTCTGACACGACATCTGAAAAAATAAAAGTTTCCAGACGATCAAGTTCATCATCGGATAACGGAGCACTATTGGTTCTACTTTGCATGTTTGGTTTTCCTGAAAAAAGGCGGTTTGCGCTATTCTACTCCGAGAAGAAAGCGTAGTCAGTGATAATTTGGGGTGACAGTGGTATAGCCTTTCCGGATAATTGCAGGATGACGAATCAAACTCTGCATGTATTAAAAGAAGTCTTTGGTTATGACCAGTTCCGCGAGCCTCAGGAAGAGGTGATTCAGAGCGTGCTGGATAACCGTGATGTACTGGTTATTATGCCGACAGGCGGCGGTAAATCGCTTTGTTATCAGCTACCCGCTTTGCTGCGCCAGGGCACTGCGCTGGTTGTTTCTCCCTTAATTGCTTTAATGTACGATCAGGTCACCGCGCTATCACAGCTCGGTGTCAGGGTCGCCTGTCTTAACTCATCCTTAGATTATGTTATTCAAACAGAAGTAGAGCAGGCGCTTTTAAATGGGCAACTGGATCTGCTTTATATTGCGCCAGAGCGCTTAGTGCAACCTAAAACGCTGGCGTTACTGCAGCAATGTAATATTTCACTTTTTGCGATCGATGAAGCTCACTGTGTCTCCCAGTGGGGGCATGATTTCAGACCTGAATATTTAAAGTTAGCGTCGCTGACGGATTATTTTCCAGATGTGCCGCGTATCGCGCTCACCGCCACTGCTGATGCCCGCACTCAGCAAGAAATTGTTGACCGGTTAGGGCTACGTGATGCGTGTAGATTTATTCAGGGCTTTGACCGTCCTAATATCCGCTACCGGATTAGCCAAAAAAACCGCGCCCGTGAACAACTATTGTCTTTTTTAAAGCAAGAGCACCCCAATGATGCTGGTATTGTTTATTGCCTATCACGTAAAAGTGTAGAGGAAACGGCCGGGTGGTTGGCGGAACGTGGTTTTAACGCATTGCCTTATCATGCCGGGTTGTCGACTGATTTACGACGCCACAATCAACACCGCTTCCTGACTGAAGAATCGATTATTGTGGTAGCAACCATTGCATTTGGCATGGGGATTGATAAACCCAATGTGCGATTTGTCGCACATCTTGATCTGCCAAAAAGCATTGAAGCCTATTATCAGGAAACCGGTAGAGGAGGGCGTGATGGTCTGCCCGCTGATGCCTGGATGGTTTATGGTTTGCAGGATGTGATTTTTTTACGGCAAATGCTCGAAGGCTCGCAGGCGGCAGAGCAATTTAAGCAAATAGAGCGTCAGAAGCTTGAAGCGATGTTAGGCTTTTGTGAAATTACCAGTTGCCGTCGACAGGTGTTGCTGGGGTATTTTGGTGAGCATGATCATCCTCCGTGTGGCAACTGTGATACCTGTCTTGAACCGGTGCCTCAGTGGGATGGTACCGACGCTGCACGAAAGGCGTTGTCCTCTGTGTACCGCACAGGACAACGCTATGGCGTGAATCATGTCATCGATGTTTTGCTGGGTAATCTGACCGATAAGGTTAAAGCGGAGAATCATGAAAAGGTTTCGACCTGGGGTATTGGCGTTGGGCTAAACCGTAATCAATGGCGCTCTGTGTTTCGACAGTTGGTAGCGAGGGGGTATCTGAGTGTTGATCCTGATGGCTATGGAGTGCTGCATCTGAGTGACCGCTGCCGGTCTTTACTCAAAGGTGAAGAGACCTTATTGCTCCGGGAAGATAAGCGTGAGCGTAGTAGTGGTTATCAGAAGAACAAAACCCCTCAGAATCAGTTGGATGCGGTTGATCGTCAGCTCTGGGAGCAATTAAAGCAGTTGCGTAAACGTTTGGCGGATGAGCAGGATGTCCCTCCTTATGTGATCTTTCATGATGCAACACTGATGGAAATGGTGATGTACCGCCCGGCAACCAGTCATCAGCTGCATAAAATCAGCGGAGTGGGTGAGCGCAAGCTGGAGCTTTATGGTGAAGCATTTTTAGAGGTTATTTGTCAGCAACCCTCTGTTGATCAGAGTAAAAACCTTCAGGGACAGGAATCGGTCGCCTTATTTAAAGCGGGTATGACTATTGAACAGGTAGCTAAAATGCAAAAGCTCTCAGTAAAAGTCATCTATATCCATTTGGCTGCCGGTATTGGTGCCGGTGAATTAAGCGTCGAGGAGGTCGTGGAGTTACCTGCCGCAGAGTTACAGCATATTCAACAGGTGATTCTTGATTGCCAGCAACGTTTTGGACAAGCTTTGAAGCCCGTCTATGAGGCGCTTGCAGGTGTGTATGAAATTGGTGTGCTGAGTTGTGTTCGTCAGGGGTTGGAGCGCTAGTGGAGGCCGAGCTCTTCAGCTTGTTTTTCAGTAGTCTGATCTCTTCTACATTATTACCAGGGGGCTCGGAGGCATATCTTGCCTGGTTGGTGACTGATGCTGAAATTTCAGTGTGGTTATTGATTGGTGTGGCAACCCTGGGTAATACGCTGGGCGGTGTTATTACGTTCGGTTTGGGCTGGCTGGTGGCGATGCGTTACCCGCTGCGCTTGTTGAATAAAGAAAAGCACCAGCGAGCCAGGCGCTGGGTTGAAAAGGCAGGCACTAGTGTGCTGTTGTTGTCTTGGTTACCCGTCGTCGGTGATCCGCTTTGTTTTGTCGCCGGCTGGCTTAAATTAAATGTCGTTACAGGTATTGTGTTTATTGCTCTTGGTAAGGCCATTCGCTACATGCTGGTCGCAGGTTTGTTTGTGTAGCAGAAAATAGCAGCAGCGTACCAGGCACGTGAAAAGGTATAAGAAATGTACAAAACAATCCGCTTGGTGTTGTTGGTTATTTTGCTGCTGGTGGTAAGTCTCAATACATTGTTATCAAAAATCCGTACAACGGATTGGGATAAGTCGCTGTGGGTAGTCGTTTATCCGCTTAATGCCGATGGGCGGGAGGATACGCAAGGCTATATCGATACGTTAAAAGAGACAGATTTTGATGATATTGAGTCTTTTTTTATCAAAGAGGCGCGCCGTTATCAGGTCGCAATTGAAAGACCTGTTGAAGTGATGCTGGCTCCTCAACTGAATAATCATCCTCCAGAACCACCAGATAATCCGAGTTTGTTTGATAATATTGTCTGGAGTTTGCAGATGCGCTATTGGTCATGGCGCCAGGATAACTGGGGTGGGCCTGATCCGGATATCAAAATATACATGCGATTTTTTTCTCCCAATAACCAGCAGTTGTTACGACATTCTCTGGGGTTGCAAAAAGGTTTGATCGGCTTGGTGAACGGTTATGCGGATGCAGAATATCAAGGTCAGAACAATTTGATTGCTGCACATGAGTTGCTGCATACCTTGGGCGCCAATGATAAATATGACCCTGAAACCAGTTGGCCATTGTGGCCTGATGGGTACGCTGATCCGACTAAAGTACCACTCATGCCGCAGCTGCAAGCTGAAATTATGGGAGGTCGGGTGCAAATATCACCCTCAATTGCCATTATTCCACCAAGTTTGGAGTATGTGGTGGTAGGATCGGCGACAGCAATAGAGATAAATTGGCGAGATGCTGATTAGATATTATTAGTTAAATTATCTTTAACTAAGTATAAAAAGTAAGTAAAAAAAACCCGCCTTTAAGCGGGTTTCTTTATAGGTGTGGCTATTATTCTGGATAATCGCGTTGTTTTTGACCCGTGTAAAGCTGGCGAGGGCGACCAATTTTATTCGGGCTGCTGTGGAATTCGCTCCAATGAGAAATCCAGCCGATTGTACGAGACAAGGCGAAGATTACAGTAAACATGTTGGTTGGAATGCCAATAGCTTTGAGAATAATACCTGAGTAGAAATCGACGTTCGGATACAGTTTACGCTGTACGAAATACTCATCTTCCAAGGCAATCTGCTCAAGGCGTTTAGCAATTTTCAGTAGAGGATCGTTTTCAATGCCTAGTTCCGCAAGAACTTCATCACAAGCCTGTTTCATCACTTTGGCGCGAGGGTCAAAGTTGCGATAAACACGATGTCCGAAGCCCATCAGACGGAAGTCATCATCTGGATCTTTAGCGCGCTGGATGAACTCAGGGATGTTTGCTTCATCGCCGATCTCTTCCAGCATCTGTAATACAGCTTCGTTAGCACCACCGTGAGCAGGCCCCCAAAGTGCAGCAACACCGGATGCAATACAGGCAAATGGGTTGGCACCTGATGAACCAGCAAGACGTACAGTAGAGGTTGATGCGTTTTGCTCATGATCGGCGTGCAACAGGAAGATGCGATCCATAGCTTTGGAAAGAATTGGATTAGGTACGTAAGTAGCGCAAGGTGTGCCAAACATCATATGCAGGAAGTTGTCTGCATAGTTCAGATCGTTTTGTGGGTACTGAAATGGCTGGCCAATGCTGTACTTGTAACACATAGCAGCAATCGTAGGCATTTTTGCAATCAGACGATATGCGCATACCTCACGGTGGTGCGGATCATCAATATCAAGTGAGTCATGATAAAAGGCAGATAGCGCGCCGACAACCGCCACCATGATGGCCATTGGATGAGCATCACGTCGGAAACCATTGAAAAAATGGGTCATTTGTTGATGAACCATGGTGTGATTTTTAATGGTATTTACAAATTGTTCTTTCTGTTCTGCAGTGGGTAACTCGCCATTTAAGAGCAAATAACACGTTTCCAGGTAATCGGAGTGTTTGGCAAGTTGTTCTATCGGATAACCACGATGTAACAAGATGCCTTGATCACCGTCGATATAAGTAATGCTGGACTCACAAGCTGCAGTAGAAACAAAACCGGGGTCATATGTGAACAGACCTCGGCCTGTCAGTGGGCGTACGTCAATAACATCAGGCCCTAGAGTGCCGGAATAAACAGATAGTTCAATTACTTCATCAACGCCATCGATTGTCAAACGTGCTTTTTTATCAGCCATTATAGGCTCCTATCATTTTATTCGTTATATTAGACTTCTGTGATATATAGATTGTATCCAAGGTTATATCCAGAGTCTTAGTCCGCTTGGGATATGCCCAATATAAAGATTGATTCAAGATTGTCAATCTGGACACTAAATGCTTTTTCTGCATTGCAGCAATCGAGGGTAATTTTTACCAATAATAGATCAAGGACAGAATACCCTTTTAGTTGTATAAGGTAATTACGACAACCATTTACGCTCACTAGACGTTAGGCTTAAGGCCTTGCCTGGCGCGTTGTATTCTGATTTTTAACTGTCTATAATCCCCTTCCGAAGTACGTGTAAGCTAAGTGTTTGAGCGTACTTTAGTCTGAGGAATTACTCTCTGAACACTACCTAGCAACCTTGCCCCTTGATGGGCAGCAAAGTGTGAATAAGAGCCGTGAACAAAAAAAGACCTGTAAATTTAGACCTAAGAACTATCAAGCAGCCACTTCCTGCGATTACATCCATATTGCATCGTGCTACTGGTGTTGTGTTGTTTTTTGGCACACTCTTTATGACATATGCATTAGGAATGTCTCTCGAATCTGAAGCTGGCTTTAACGAAGCAACTACCATGTTAGAAGAGGGCTTCTTCGCGAGGCTAATTACATGGGGATTAGTATCCGCATTACTGTATCACCTTCTTGCGGGAGTTAAGCATCTGATAATGGATGCCGGACATCTTGAAGAGTTGGAGAGTGGAACAATGGCAGCTAAAGCTACATTGATCGCTGGTGCAGTCGCAATTCTACTGGCAGGAGTCTGGGTATGGTAACAAGTATCACTAGCTTTGGTCGGAGTGGCTTATACGACTGGATGGTCCAGCGAGTCACAGCTGTAGTATTGCTGGCCTATACGATCTTCATGATGGGTTATCTGCTGTTTAATTCAGATATGGATTATATGCAGTGGAAATCATTATTTGAGTGCACTTCGATGCGCATCTTCACCCTGCTGGCTTTACTATCCATGGCTGCACATGCCTGGATCGGTTTATGGTCGGTAACTACAGATTACATTAAACCTACTGGGCTTCGTTTTGTTGTTCAGGCTGGATGTGGTTTGTTGACGTTTATTTACGTCGTTTGGGGTATTCAGATTCTGTGGGGTGTCTAAGAGATGAATGAACTGCGCACGTTAACTTTTGACGCGATTGTAGTAGGCGGTGGTGGTGCGGGCATGCGTGCCGCGCTGCAGCTGGCACAGTCTGGGTTAGATACTGCTTGTGTGACTAAAGTGTTTCCAACACGCTCACACACAGTATCTGCTCAGGGTGGTATTACCTGTGCAATCGCAAGTGCTGATCCGAATGACGATTGGCGCTGGCATATGTATGACACAGTTAAGGGATCTGATTATATCGGTGACCAGGACGCAATTGAGTATATGTGCTCTGTTGGTCCTCAGGCTGTGTTTGAATTAGATCATATGGGTTTGCCTTTCTCTCGTACTGAAACGGGTCGTATCTACCAGCGTCCGTTCGGTGGCCAGTCTAAGGGTCCTGATAATCCGACTCAGGCTGCACGTACTTGTGCTGCGGCTGACCGTACAGGGCATGCTTTATTGCATACTCTTTATCAGGCTAACCTGAAAGCAGGTACGACTTTTCTTAACGAGTGGTATGCTGTTGATCTGGTTAAAAATGAAGATGGTGCTGTTGTCGGTTGTATCGCTATCTGCATAGAAACAGGTGAGACAGTTTATATCAAAGCGAAAGCGACTGTTCTTGCAACCGGTGGTGCGGGGCGTATTTTTGCTTCTACTACTAACGCATTGATCAATACCGGTGACGGTATGGGAATGTCCTTGCGTGCAGGTGTACCTGCGCAGGACATGGAAATGTGGCAGTTTCACCCGACGGGTATCGCAGGCGCAGGTACGCTTGTGACTGAAGGTTGTCGTGGTGAAGGCGGTTACCTGATTAATAAAGACGGTGAGCGCTTCATGGAGCGTTATGCGCCAAACGCAAAAGACCTTGCGGGTCGTGATGTGGTCGCGCGTTCAATGATTCTTGAAATTCTGGATGGCCGGGGCTGTGGTCCTGATGGCGATCACGTATATCTGAAGCTTGATCATTTGGGTGAAGAGGTTCTTCATTCACGTCTGCCTGGTATCTGTGAGCTGTCTAAAACGTTTGCTCACGCTGATCCTGTTAAAGAGCCTATTCCGGTTGTGCCGACTTGTCATTATCAGATGGGCGGTGTGGCTACTAATATCGGTGGTCAGGCTTTGGCTCCCGATAAGGATGGTGGCCATACCGTTATCGAAGGTCTGTTTGCTTGTGGTGAAGTGGCATGTGTGTCAGTTCATGGCGCAAACCGTCTGGGTGGTAATTCGCTGCTTGATTTGGTCGTTTTCGGTCGTGCGGCGGGTATTCAGATCGAGAAGCAGATGCGTGAAGGCTATGAAGTTAAGGATGCGTCTGCAGCTGATCTTGAACGTGCAATGGCTCGTTTGAATCGTCTTAATGGATCAACTGAGGGTGCAGATGTGGCTGCGGTTCGCAAAGAACTGCAGGCGACAATGCAGCTATACTTCGGTGTTTTCCGTGACGGTGAAAGCATGCAGAAAGGACTTGCGTTGCTGGCTGATATTCGTAAAAAAGCTGATAATCTGTATCTTGATGATAAGAGTAATGCTTTTAATACGGCGCGTATCGAAGCACTTGAACTTCAGAATCTGATGGAAGTTGCTGAGGCTACAGCGATAGCTGCAGAGGTTCGTACTGAATCTCGTGGTGCACATGCTCGTAATGATTTTACAGAACGCGATGATGAAAACTGGTTGTGTCATTCAGTTTACTATCCGCAGGACAAGACTGTTGGTAAGCGTGCCGTTAACTTTGCGCCCAAGACTGTTCCAGCGTTCCCGCCTAAAGTCCGTACTTATTAAGGAGAGATTACAGTGTTAGTAAGCGTATATCGTTACAATCCTGAGACTGATGATGCTCCTTACATGCAGGATATCCATATTGATATCCCGGGCGGTAAAGACATCATGGTGCTGGATGTTCTTCATCTTTTGAAAGAGAAGGATACATCTTTGGGTTACCGTCGTTCATGCCGTGAAGGTGTGTGTGGTTCTGACGGTATGAATATGAACGGTAAGAATGGTCTGGCTTGTATTACTGCGCTTTCTCAGGTGGTAGTAGATGATAAGCTGGTTATTCGTCCTCTGCCGGGGCTGCCTGTTATTCGCGACTTAGTTGTGGATATGTCTCAGTTCTATAAGCAGTACGAGAAAATAAAACCATTCTTAATTAACGACACGCCAGCGCCGACGATGGAGCGTCTTCAGTCGCCTGAAGAGCGCGCAGAGTTGGATGGTTTGTATGAGTGCATCTTGTGTGCATGTTGTACAACGGCTTGTCCTTCGTTCTGGTGGAATCCTGATAAGTTCGTCGGGCCGTCTGGTTTGTTGCAGGCGTATCGATTCCTTGCGGATAGTCGTGATACAGCAACACGAGAGCGTCTGGCGGAGTTGGATGATCCGTTTAGTGTTTTCCGCTGTCATGGCATCATGAACTGCGTCAATGTTTGTCCGAAAGGATTGAATCCTACTAAGGCAATCGGGAAAATTCGTAACATGCTGATCCAGCAAGCGACCTAAGAAGAATAAACGGCACCTCAGGTGCCGTTTTTTTGTCCGTTTAGCCGAAAGGCTTATGCTTCAAAGCTTTAATTTTCTGTAGAATCGGACTTTGTTTGATATATAAAGCCTGTTTTAAAAGGCGTACAATATTGCCCGCATTTCCAAGGATATTGGTGGTTATGCAGGGTTAAGACAACGGAAACACAAGAAGGGGCATTTGCGTATTTAATTGTCAGATGAATGGTGTGATCTGGCAGCGCGGACAGTCTCTCGAGCTAGGGTGAACAACTAATGCAAGAAGGCGTAATGGAGTTGCTGTGGAAGAATGCTCACCTATATGGTGGTAACCTCTCCTACATCGAACAACTATATGAAACTTACCTTATGGACCCCAATGCCATTCCACAAGAATGGCGGGAAGAGTTCGACCGCTTGCCAAAAGTGGGAGAAAGCATTTCTCTGGATGTCCCCCATTCACCAGTGCGTGAGCACTTCCTTTATTTAGCTAAAAACCAGAAACGTAATAGTCAGCCAGCGTCTGTTGGCAGTGTTTCTTCGGAGCATGAACAGAAGCAGATTCGCGTATTGCGAATGATCAATGCTTACCGCGTTCGTGGTCATCAGGTAGCGAAAATTGATCCGTTAGGGTTAATGGAGCGTGAAGACGTACCTGATTTAGAGCTGCGTTATCATGAACTTTCTGAAGCTGACTTTGATACTAAATTCCAGCTAGGTTCATTGTTCTTTGGGCCTGAAGAAGCGCCGCTGAAAGATATTATTGCGGACCTTAAAAAGACTTACTGTGCCACAGTAGGTGCTGAGTACATGCATATCGTTGATACGCAGGAAAAGCGTTGGATTCAGTCACGCATCGAGCCTGTGCGTTCTCATCCGCAGGTTGATGTTGCTAAGAAAAGGATGATTCTGGAGCGTTTAACGGCTGCAGAAGGCCTTGAAAAGTATTTAGGTTCACGTTATGCCGGCGCTAAACGCTTTGGTGTAGAGGGTGGTGAGTCACTGATTGTTGCACTCAATACGCTGATTCAACGTGCAGGTAAGCAAGGTGCCAAAGAAGTAGTTATTGGTATGGCTCACCGTGGGCGTTTGAATACCCTGGTCAATATTTTCGGTAAAAACCCAGCAGAGCTGTTTAGTGAGTTTGAAGGTAAGAAGACCCTTGAAACATCGGGTGATGTGAAATACCACCAGGGCTTTTCATCCAATATCATGACTGGCGGTGGTGAAGTACATATTGCGATGGCATTTAACCCATCTCACCTTGAAATCTCTGCCCCTGTTGTTGAGGGCTCGGTTCGTGCTCGTCAGGACCGCCGTAATGATCCGGTTGGAACGACAGTTGTTCCTGTGAACTTGCACGGTGATCAGGCATTTGCAGGCCAGGGTGTAGTGATGGAGACATTCCAGATGTCTCAGACTCGCGCCTACAAAACTGGTGGTACGATCCATATAGTGATCAACAACCAGGTTGGTTTTACCACCAACAAAAAAGAAGATTCTCGCTCAACTGAATATGCAACTGATGTTGCTAAAATGATTCAGGCGCCTATCTTTCATGTCAATGGCGATGATCCGGAAGCCGTGCGTTTTGTTACTCAGGTTGCTTTGGATTATCGTAATGAATTCAAAAAAGACGTTGTTATTGATCTGTTCTGCTATCGCCGTCGTGGTCATAACGAAGCTGATGAGCCATCTGGCACGCAGCCTCTTATGTATGCGCAGATCAAAAAACAGAAAACAACGCGTGAGTTGTATGCTCAGAAGTTAATTGATGAAGGCGTTATTACTGCTGAAGAGAGTAAGAAAAAAGAAGTTGAATATCGTCGATTACTTGAAAACGGTGAGCACGTTGTTAAGTCGTTAGTACATCAGCCAAATTCTGAATTGTTTGTAGACTGGCGTCCGTATTTAGGCCATGAGTGGACTTTTGAATGCGATACCCGGGTTGATCTTAAATTGCTTCAGGAGATTGGCGCGCAGATTTGTGAAACCCCTAAAGGGTTTGTTGTGCAGCGTCAGGTTCAGAAAATTTATGATGACCGTAAGCGTATGGCTGCGGGCGCAATGGAGTTGAATTGGGGGATGGCTGAATCACTGGCTTATGCCACTATTCTAGCTGAAGGGCACCCTGTTCGACTAACAGGTCAGGATGTTGGGCGCGGTACGTTCTCGCATCGTCATGCGGTATTACATGATCAGAAAACGCAGGAAACTTATCTGCCATTAGAAAATTTGTCAGTTGATCAGCCACGTCTTACTTTGCATGACTCTTATTTGTCTGAAGAAGCGGTGTTGGCGTTTGAGTATGGTTACGCTACAACCATGCCGAATGCGCTGGTTATCTGGGAAGCTCAGTTTGGTGACTTTGCCAATGGAGCGCAGGTTGTCATCGACCAATTCATCACCAGTGGAGAACATAAGTGGCAGCGTCTGTGTGGTTTGACACTGTTGCTGCCGCATGGTTTTGAAGGTCAGGGCCCTGAGCATTCCTCAGCACGTCTTGAGCGTTTCCTGCAATTATCAGCCGAGCATAATATTCAGGTATGTACGCCGACTACGCCTGCACAGATTTTCCATCTGTTGCGTCGTCAGGTGGTACGTCCGCTGCGTAAGCCATTGGTGGTTATGTCACCTAAAAGCTTACTTCGTCATAAACAGGCTACATCTACTTTGGAAGAACTGGCTGAAGGTACCTTCATGCCCGTCATTGGCGAAGTAGATACACTGGAACCGAAAAAAGTAAAACGTTTGGTTCTGTGTGGCGGCAAGGTTTATTACGATCTTTACAATCGTCGTGCAGAGCTTGAAAAAGCCGATGTTGCGATCGTGCGTATAGAACAGCTGTATCCGTTCCCTGAAAAAGATCTGGCTGAAACAATTAAAGAATATACCAATCTTGATTCTGTCGTTTGGTGCCAGGAAGAGCCTATGAACCAGGGCGCATGGTATTGCACACAGCATCATATGCGTCATGTGTTACATAAGCATGATTCTTCTCTTGCGCTGGAGGGTGTAGGTCGTGCTGCATCTGCTGCGCCAGCAGTTGGCTATATCTCTGTGCATGTTGAACAGCAAGAATCTCTGGTAAACGAAGCAATCAACGGTTAATGACAAAGCTGCCCCAAATAAAAGGGCAGCTTTTTGAGCATATAAGGAATAGAAATGTCCATTGAAATTAAAGCCCCTACATTTCCTGAATCGGTTGCCGACGGTACCGTTGCAACTTGGCATAAACAACCAGGCGAAGCTTGTTCTGCTGATGACCTGATTGTAGATATTGAAACAGATAAAGTTGTACTTGAAGTTGTAGCGCCGCAAGATGGTGTGCTGAAAGAAATTATTAAAGGTGAAGGCGATACGGTCCTTAGCGACGAAATCATAGCGATTTTTGAAGCTGGCGCGGCTGGTTCTGCCGCAGCTCCTGCCGCTGAAACGGCATCTGCTGAAGCGGGTGACGCTGATAAAGTAGGCCCTGCTGCACGTAAGCTGATTGATGAAAATAATCTTGATGTAAATCAGATTCCAGGTACGGGTAAGAATGGCGGCATCACTAAGGAAGACGTCCTTGGCTTTATGAAGACAGGTGCTCCTGCAGCAGCTAGTACTTCAGCTCCTGCACCAGCTAAAGCAGCCCCGGCTGCGGTAGCTGTTAATGTTGTTGAAGGTGATCGCGTTGAGAAGCGTGTGCCAATGACGCGTCTGCGTGCCACTATTGCTAAACGTCTGGTTGAAGCGCAGCAGACAGCTGCCATGTTAACAACGTATAACGAAGTTAATATGAAACCCGTTATGGAATTGCGTAAACAGTACAAAGACCTGTTCGAGAAAACCCATAATGGTACGCGTCTTGGCTTTATGTCTTTCTTCGTCAAGGCCGTAACTGAAGCGCTGAAGCGTTTCCCTGCAGTGAATGCTTCAATCGATGGTAATGACATGGTTTATCATGGTTACCAGGATATCGGCGTTGCTGTATCTACAGACCGTGGTCTGATGGTACCTGTATTGCGTGATACTGATGCCATGGGGCTGGCTGATATTGAAGCAACTATTGCTGATTTCGGTAAACGTGGCCGTGATGGTAAGTTGGGTATGGCTGATATGCAGGGTGGTACCTTCACTATTACAAACGGTGGTACTTTCGGCTCCCTGATGTCAACTCCAATTCTTAACCCGCCTCAGACAGCTATTCTTGGAATGCATAAAATCCAGGATCGTCCAATGGCGGTGAACGGTGAAGTTGTTATTCTGCCAATGATGTATCTGGCATTGTCTTACGACCATCGTATGATTGATGGTAAAGAGGCGGTACAATTCCTCGTTACTGTTAAGAGCTTGCTGGAAGATCCAGCCCGCATTCTACTTGATGTGTAATTTCAACCCTGTAACCAACTTTAGAATAGGAAAGACACATGTCACAAAAATTTGATGTAATCGTAATCGGTGCCGGTCCTGGTGGATATGTTGCTGCAATACGCGCTGCTCAGCTCGGGCTGAAAACTGCATGTGTTGAGAAATGGGTTGATAATAAGGGTGCTACTGTCTTAGGTGGTACATGCTTGAATGTAGGTTGTATACCTTCCAAAGCCTTATTGGAATCTACTCATAAATTCCATGAAGCTGCACATGATTTTGACGTGCACGGAATTCAGACATCTGATGTACAGATGGATGTTAAAAAAATGGTATCGCGTAAAGATACCATTGTTAAAAACCTAACTGGCGGCATCACTGGCCTGTTTAAAGCGAACGGCGTAACTACCTTGTCAGGTATGGGTAAACTGTTGGCTAATAAGCAGGTTGAGGTTACGGCTGCTGACGGTACTGCGACAATTTATGATGCCGACAATGTTATTTTGGCATCTGGTTCGGTTCCTGTTGAGATTCCACCAGCGCCACTGACTGAAGGTTTGATCCTTGATAATGCCGGCGCATTGAATATCGATGAAACGCCTAAGCGTTTAGGTGTCATCGGTGCCGGTGTAATTGGCTTGGAAATGGGCTCTATCTGGGCGCGTCTGGGTTCTCAGGTGACAGTGCTTGAAGCGATGGACGGCTTTTTAACGCTCTGCGATAAAGATGTAGCAAAAGAAGCACAAAAACTTCTGGGTAAGCAAGGTCTTGATATCAAGCTGAGCGCACGTTGCACGGGTACAGAGATCATTGACGGCAAAGAAGTTAAAGTTAAATATACTGATGCCGCTGGTGAACAAGAGCTTGTCGTTGATAAGTTGATTGTGGCTGTCGGTCGTCGTCCTCAGACTCAGGGTTTGTTGGCAGGTGATAGCGGCGTTAAGCTGGATGAGCGTGGCTTTATTTTTGTTGATGAATCTTGCCGTACGGGTGTACCAGGTGTATACGCTATTGGTGATTCAGTACGTGGACCCATGTTGGCACATAAAGCTTCAGAAGAAGGTGTTATGGTTGCAGATATCATTGCCGGTCATAAAGCGGCTATGAATTATGATGTAATCCCTAACATTATTTACACATTCCCTGAATTAGCATGGGTGGGTAAAACTGAGCAGGAGCTCAAAGCAGAAGGCGTTAAAATCAAGGTCGGTAAATTCCCATTTGCGGCTTCAGGTCGTGCAATGGCTTCTAATGCAACTGATGGTTTTGTAAAAATCATTGCTGATGAAGAAACAGACCGCATTTTGGGTGTTCATATAGTGGGCGCGATCGCATCTGAGCTTATCGCTCAGGGTGGTATCGCGATGGAATTCTGCTCAAGTGCAGAAGATCTGCAGTTAATGTGCTTTGCTCACCCAACTGTGAGTGAAGCTGTGCATGAAGCAGCATTAGCAGTAGACAACCATGCAATACATATGGCTAATCGCAAAAAACGCTAATTTAGTTCATCATATCAGACGTTTTATGATTTTGGCCGGGTGCACGCCCGGCCAAATTAGCGAGAGCTTGTCGTAAGCCCTGTGGGCTGGGTAGGTATCTACTTATCCAGATTTATCAGAGACAACAAACGGACTAGAGCATGAATCTTCACGAGTACCAAGGCAAACAACTGTTTGCTCAATATGGTCTGCCAGTATCCAAAGGTTACGCGGTAGACACTCCGGAAGCTGCAGTAGAAGCAGTGAATAAAATTGGCGGTGATAAATGGGTTGTTAAAGCTCAGGTTCACGCCGGTGGTCGCGGTAAAGCGGGCGGCGTTAAGCTGGTTGAAACAGCAGAAGCGGCAAAAGAATTTGCAGCTCACTGGTTAGGCAAAAATCTGGTGACTTATCAGACGGATGCTAATGGCCAGCCTGTAACAAAAATTCTTGTTGAAACATGTACTGATATCGCTCAAGAGCTATATCTGGGTGCTGTTGTAGATCGCTCTTCTCGTCGTATCGTTTTCATGGCTTCAACTGAAGGCGGCGTTGAAATTGAGAAAGTTGCACACGAGACTCCAGAAAAAATTCTGAAAGCCACCATTGATCCGTTGACGGGTGCGCAGCCTTATCAGGCACGTGAGTTGGCTTTTCAGCTAGGTTTGAACGGTGATCAGATCAAACAATTCACTAAGATCTTCCTGGGTCTTGCTAAAATGTTTGAAGAGAAAGATCTTGCTTTGCTTGAGATCAACCCTCTGGTTATTACTGATGCCGGTAACCTGCATTGCCTGGATGCTAAAATTGTGATCGATGGTAACGCTGTTTATCGTCACAAAGATATTCAGGAAATGCACGATCCTTCGCAGGAAGATGCTCGTGAAGCTCACGCTGCTACCTGGGATCTTAACTATGTTGCACTGGATGGTACTATTGGTTGCATGGTTAACGGTGCTGGCTTGGCAATGGGAACAATGGACATCGTTGCTACACACGGTGGCTTCCCGGCTAACTTCCTTGACGTTGGCGGCGGTGCAACTAAAGAACGTGTTACTGAAGCATTTAAAATCATCTTGGCTGACGACAAAGTTAAAGCCGTTTTGGTTAATATCTTCGGTGGTATCGTACGTTGTGACCTGATTGCTGAAGGTATCATTGGTGCCGTGAAGGAAGTAGGTGTAACCGTACCTGTTGTTGTACGTTTAGAAGGTAATAATGCTGAGTTAGGTGCACAGCGCCTGGCTGAGTCTGGTTTGGATATCATTGCTGCTACCAGTCTGACAGATGCTGCTCAGCAAGCAGTTAAAGCTGCGGGGGGTAAGTAATAATGTCCATTCTGATTAATAAAGATACCAAAGTTATCTGTCAGGGTTTCACCGGTGGTCAGGGTACTTTCCACTCTGAGCAAGCGATCGCTTACGGTACTAAAATGGTCGGTGGTGTTACACCGGGTAAAGGCGGTACTGAGCATTTAGGTCTTCCTGTATTTAATACAGTTAAAGAAGCAGTAGAAGTGACAGGTGCAGACGCGTCTGTCATCTATGTACCTGCTCCCTTCTGTAAAGACTCTATTCTGGAAGCTGCTAATTCAGGCATCAAACTGATCGTTTGTATCACTGAACATATTCCTGTTATGGATATGCTGCAGTGTAAAGTGAAGTGTGATGAGCTGGGTGTTCGCCTTATCGGTCCTAACTGCCCAGGTGTTATCACTCCGGGTGAATGTAAGATCGGCATCATGCCAGGTCATATCCATTTGCCAGGCAAAGTGGGTATCGTTTCTCGCTCTGGTACATTGACGTATGAAGCTGTTAAGCAGACTACGGATGCAGGTTTCGGCCAGTCTACTTGTGTAGGTATTGGTGGTGACCCGATTCCAGGCGCTAACTTCATCGATATTCTGGAAATGTTCCAGAACGATCCTCAGACTGAAGCGATTGTAATGATCGGTGAGATCGGTGGTTCTGCTGAAGAAGAAGCGGCTGCTTACATCAAAGCTAATGTGACTAAGCCTGTTGTTTCTTACATTGCGGGTGTTACTGCACCTGTAGGTAAGCGTATGGGTCATGCGGGCGCAATCATCTCTGGCGGTAAAGGTACTGCTGATGAGAAGTTTGCTGCACTGGAAGACGCAGGCGTTAAAACAGTACGTTCTTTGGCTGATATCGGCAAAGCACTGTCTGAAATAACTGGCTGGTAAGTTAGTCTTCAGGTTATAAAAGGCAGCTTCGGCTGCCTTTTTGCGTTTAGTCAGGTTTGTTTTCGTTGCTGTAGGTTTATCACATGATTGCTCCGTTAGGCATAATCGTTATCGCTCAGTTGCTCGGTACATCACTTTGGTTTACGCCAAACGGTGTTGCGGGTGCGTTAATGTCTGACTGGGGGTTGTCGTTAGATCAACTCGGGTATTTAACGAGTGCAGTTCAGTTAGGGTTTATCAGCGGAACGCTTGTTATCGCTTTCAGCGGATTTGCTGACAGATACCGTGCCAGTCATGTTTTTGCCACGAGTGCTGTGTTAGGCGCGTTATGTAATGCATTGTTTCTCTGGTCAGAAAGCAGCTTTTCTTCTGCTCTGTGTTGGCGTTTTTTGACCGGCGTGAGTCTTGCCGGAATTTATCCGTTGGGAATGAAGCTCGTCGTTAGTTGGGTGCCGAATAAAACCGGTCATGCGTTAGGCTGGTTAGTCGGCATGTTAACACTGGGCAGCAGTTTGCCGCACGCTATGAGAGGTATCAGTGATGGCGCTCATTGGCAGTGGGTTGTGTTGGGTGCATCAGTATTTGCATTAATCTCAGCGGTGATGATTTATTGGTTGGGAGATGGGGAGCATTTACCCGCGCGCGCGCCAACCATGATGCGAGGTAAAGCGCTACAGGCGTTTAAAATACCCGCGTTTCGTGCGGCCGCTATTGCGTATTTTGGGCACTGTTGGGAGCTTTATGCTTTTTGGACACTCGTGCCTGTGATTGTATTTTCTATACTTGAAGAGGCGGCCTGGTCATTTTCGTTGGTGCCTTGGTTGTCGTTTATTATTGTTGCTGTGGGCATGCCTGCGTGTTTGATCGCCGGGCTGGCGAGTCGAGAGTGGGGGAGTGCGATTACCGCCTATCTGATGTTGTTGTCATCAGGTGTTATCTGTTTGATTTGGCCTTTTGTCGCACAAGGACCGATAATCTTAGTGTTGATTGTATTATTACTATGGGGGATGACGGTTATTGCGGATTCAGCGCAGTATTCGGCGCTGGCTGCTGCCTCTTGTCCAAAAGAGTATTTGGGCAGTGCTTTAGCTTTGATGAACAGTATCGGCTTCCTGATGACAGTTTTCTCTATCACACTCACCACGGTCTTATATGCGTATATCGGCGATTACGTCGCCTGGCTAATGTTGGCGGGGCCTCTGGTTGGCTTGTGGGTCATGAAAGAGTTATTACAGAGTGACCCCACACGTTAAGCATTGAGCTTATATTTATCTGCAATTGGCGTGATTAACCCGGCGCTTTCAGCTGTAAGGTATTGCCACTTTGTTTTAATTCAAGATGTTTGAGAAAACTCATGCCTAACAAGGCGGTACCACCGGTCATGTAAGGGTTGATGTGTCCTTCAACATTTCTCAATTTGATGTTTCCAAGCTGGACACTGTTAATTTGTGTTGAGTAAACAGAGATAGCCCCGTTCGCGGTATTAACTCTGACCGCTTTCCCTTTAACTAATCCCAGTTCATTCGCAACATTCTCCGGAACACTGATCACAGTTGCGCCGGTATCCAGTAAAAAAACCACCGGGTTATCGTTTATCAGTCCTGATGCAACATAATGTCCTTGTCTGTTTCGTTGGAGCACAACAGGGCTGCCTGCGTCCAAGCCTGCAGCAGAAACCAGAAGTGAGTTGGGGTTGTGTTGTTTGTCCAGCCAGTTATTAAATAACATGGTTAAAAGCAGGAGCGCAATCAACCACGTTAAATGCCGCATAATGCCAGACACTTTATCTATCGTATTAATAAATCTATTCCTCTTACTGTTCCATCCATTAGAAATCTATCCTATCGTAAAGTTCAGCGGAAAGTTCAACCTAAAGGTCATTGAACATAAATCTAGTGTCTATACTCTTTATTAAGAGGACAAGTTATAGACGACAAGTTATAGATGAGTAAGTTAAATACGACGAAGAAGTGAGTGGAGCTATCAATGCGGCCAATGTTAGAGAATATCGGGTCTTTTCTTGCGGATTACTTATCGGCTCCCAGAGATGATGATTCTTTCGTTGCGACCAGTTCGCCTGAAAGGCTCGCTTCCTGTATCCAAAAAGGCGATGTGTTGCTGGTAGAGGGAACCAGTCGGGTGAGTACTGCGATTAAGTATCTGACTCAGTCTACCTGGTCTCATGCCGCTGTTTACATTGGCGAGAGCATCGACTCTATGGATCAGCCCCAGGAGGCTCGTACGTTAATAGAGGCGGATATTGTTGAAGGGGTCAGGGCGGTACCGTTGAGTACCTATTATGATCAGCATACGCGTATTTGCAGACCTGTCGGTTTGTCTGAAAATGAAATACAGCGTGTCATTGGTTATCTCATTTCTCGTTTAGGTGATCAGTACGATCGTAAAAATATTTTTGACCTGGCGCGTTATCTGTTTCCCACCCCTCCGGTGCCGACAAGCTGGCGACGTAAATTATTGCAACTTGGCAGCGGTGATCCCACGCGTGCTATTTGCTCATCGTTAATTGCGGAAGCCTTTCAGTCGATTCATTATCCGATATTGCCTTCAGTCGTATACGGTGAAGAGATTGGTCAAAGAGAACGTATGTTATTTATCCGCCACTCAAGCCTATTCACACCACGTGATTTTGATGTTTCTCCCTATTTCAAAGTGATTAAGCCTATGCTTGAAAAAGGCTTCAATTATCATAATATTGTGTGTTGGGGCGCTCCGCTGGATAGTCAGAATGAGCATCAGGAACCGATTCTGGAGCAGACTCCGGATGCAGCACTTGCTGAGAGTGGAAAAGATAACAAAGAGGCAAAATCCGATAATTAAGCGAGTTGCAGAGAGCGTTAAATGAGTCAGCATCAGATTGAACTACTGATTAAATCACAGATACCGATCATCGTTATTGAAACGCATGAAGAAAATCAGACGCTTGATATGATTGCAGGTATGCGTGCGGTATTGCAGCGCCCGATTTTTAAATGGAGTCTGACGGAAGGGTTCGAACGGCTCGACCAATCGATGCCAGCTCAGAAACTTTTTTCCAAACCCACCGATGCTCTTGGGCATATAAAATCGGTTCAGGTTCCCGGTGTTTATATCCTTGCTGACTTTCATCCATTTATTGATGACCCTATGCATGTACGCTTACTTAAAGATATCGCCCTAAGTTTCAATCATTTAGGCCACACCTTGATTCTGCTCAGCCATGCATTTGATATCCCGATAGAGCTTAAAAAACTTAGCGCTAAGCTTGAAATATCTTTACCGCTGCGCGCAGAGCTGGAGCGGATTATCAGGGAAGAGGCGCGCGACTGGACGCAGCAGAGTGGCCAACGAGTTCAAACTGATAACACCACACTGAGTATGTTAGTCAACAACCTTGCGGGGTTGTCCCGGATGGATGCGCGGCGATTGGCGCGTAACGCTATTTTTGATGACGGTGCTATTTCATTAAGTGATATGCCTCACGTTGCTCAGGCCAAATATGAGTTGCTGAGCAATCAGGGTAATCTGAGTTTTGAGTATGACACTGCAAAGTTTTCGGACATTGCCGGTTTTGGGCGGCTCAAGCAATGGTTGAACGAACGTCAGGATTTTTTTACCGGGGAGGCCCGGGTCGCGCATCTGCCTGCGCCCAAAGGTGTGCTGCTTCTTGGGGTTCAAGGCTGTGGTAAAAGTCTGGCAGCTAAAGCAGTGGCTGGTGCATGGCAGGTTCCATTATTGCGATTAGATTTTGGTTCGCTTTATAACAAGTATTATGGAGAAACGGAGAAGAATCTCCGGGATGCGTTGAAAACAGCCGAGGTAATGTCGCCTTGTGTTTTATGGTTGGATGAAATAGAAAAGGGCATCGACAGTAGCAATGCGGATAGTGGTCCGGCTAAACGTATTTTGGCGACGCTGTTAACCTGGATGGCAGAGAAGAAAGCGCCTGTTTTTCTTGTTGCGACAGCCAATGATATTACCGCGTTACCGCCTGAGTTAGTACGTAAAGGGCGTTTCGATGAGATATTTTTTGTAGATCTGCCGAATGAGGAAGTACGCTTTAGTATTTTTGATATTCACCTGAAAAGGCAAAAGCAGTTGCCAGAATCATATGATTTCTACCGCTTGGTAGAGGCAAGTGAAGGGTTCTCCGGTGCAGAAATTGAGCAGGCAGTCATCTCAGCTTACTATTGCGCACACGCTCAAGGGTTGGCATTGTCACAATCACTGTTAATGGATGAGTTATGCAAAACCAGACCGCTCTCTATTGTGATGTCTGAAAATATTGATGCGTTGCGTCGTTGGGCCGAGGACCGAACAGTTCCTTGCGAGTAGCATCTAATGTTTTTTATTCAACTAGTGGCGTAGAAATATAAATCGTTTCATAATATGCGCACAAACACTTCAATCGTGTACACAGTTTGTCATCCTCTGACTGGTGCTCATCTTGGCACATACTGAAAGCACGAATTCCTGTTTGCCTTTTATATACATACTGTTCGGGACATCTAGTTGAAAATACGTTTGCTGGAATTTGATTATCTGCGTGCGCTGGCCATTATCCTGATCGTGCTTGGACACTCTGTGTATAACTCAGAAAAAGGGTTTCCTGTTCTATTGGAAAACCTGGTACGGGGTGGCACCGCTGTTTTTGTGTTTATTTCCGGGTTCTTTTTGCATGCGGTGTTTTCTAAAAACTTCGAACTGCAATCGTTTCTAGTGAAAAAGCTGAAAAATGTCTATGTGCCTTTTCTCTTTGTGTCTGTTGTTGGTTTGGCATTTCGCGTGTTTGGCTGGGGAGTGATTGACGACTTACCGTTGAATAAAATCGGGCTGAACATTTTTCATACAGTAAAAAACTTTTATGTGCTTTTTCCTCACTGGTATATCCCTTTTATTATGGTGGTGTTTATCTTATCGCCGTTCTATCTTGGTTTTTCACGACTGCCGGTTTGGCGGCAATTACTTATGTTTTTCTTGTTCTGCTTGTTGGCGGTGATTTTGCATCGTCCTCATGGTAACGCCTTCGTGTTACAGTCGTTACTGTATTACACACCTTTTTATTTGATGGGGATATTGTATTCGCAGCACAGACCCTGGTTTGAAGAAAAGCATCAGCAGATTCTGACTATCGCTGTTGTGCTGGTGGCAGGGGCAATGTATCTGCAAACTTATGTATGGGTTTGGGTCGGTAATTATCACAAATCATTTTTTGGATTTCGTGGTGTTGACCTGCAGTTTATCCAAAAGATCGGTTTATGCTTTATTTTGCTGGCTATTTGTCAGATGTTGGCCCGCCGTGAAAAAACAAATGCCTGGTTAAAAGAGGTCGGTGATTTGAGTTTTGCGATCTTTTTTCTGCATCCGCTATTTACGATGGCGATGGCAAATATTTTTCCACTACTGGGTTGGAGAGGTGTGTCAGGCGGTGCTTTGTTTAGTGTGGCGATGACATTGCTGGTATTTAGTATTAACTTTTTCGGTAGTTTTTATACGGCTCGTTTGTTCAGGTCACTATTACCAACAAAAAGTCGCTGGCTAATCGGCGCTTAATCGTTACTGAGTCAGGCTCGCGTAGGATGAAATACGACTAATATCTGTGGATTTATGATTACATCCACGTAACATAAGTGTAAATTGACGCCATTTGATGACAGTTAAAAGTCAGTGCTGCTCATCAGAGTTGGTCTGTCTTCTGATTAGATTGATCATTTTTGCTTGCTCTAAGCCATAACTAAAGAATTTAAATATGTCCTTATTATCAAAAGCTAAAAGCTCCTTGCAGTGGAAAAAACTGACCTCAATAAGCCTTTTATTGCCGGGGCTGGCGGTTGTATCAATGATGCCTCTGACAGCCAACGCTGCTGCAGCGAAAGCTGTGGCCACCCCAGAGGTGCAATACGCTGTCAGTGGTAAATTCAACCGTAATACGGTCGCTGACCTGGCGCGTAAACTGTCTAAAAAACCCTATAAAGACCCGGATGTGACTTTGCCTGCCAGTCTGCAAGGACTGAGTTATGATGAATATCGGGATATTCGTTTTAATCCGGCTTCCTCTATCTGGGCTGATGAGGCATTACCGTTTCAAATGCAGCTGTTTCATCGTGGTTTCTATTTTAAAGAAACCGTTGAGATCGCTATCGTTGAGGAGGGCGAATCCCGCCATCTGAAGTATAGCCCTGACCTGTTTACAACGGGTGAAGTGATGCAGCAACCGTTACCGACTGAAGATGTGGGTTTTGCTGGGTTTCGTTTGCATAACGCGTTAAACCGTCCTGACTATTTTGATGAAATGGCTGTCTTTCAGGGCGCTAGTTATTTTCGATCATTAGGAAAAAATCAGGCGTACGGCCTTTCTTCACGCGGCTTAGCATTAAAAACAGCGGATCCAGAAGGGGAGCAATTCCCGACTTTTCGTGCATTCTGGATTGAAAAACCCGCTAAAGACAGTAGCTCAATCGTGGTCTATGCCTTACTGGACAGCCCAAGTACAACAGGTGCTTATCGTTTTACTCTGCGCCCGGGCAAAAATACAGTGATGGACATCGAGGCAACGCTTTTTCCGCGTGAAGACTTAAACAAAGTAGGGCTGGGCACGGGCACCAGTATGTTCATGTTCTCCTCTTATGAAAGAGCCAAGGTTGATGATTTCCGTCCACGAGTTCATGATTCGGATGGCTTATTAATGCTGAATGGGCGTGGTGAACGTTTGTGGCGTCCGCTGGGTAATCCGGCAAAACTGCAGATCAGTGCTTTTATGGATAACGGACCGTTAGGCTTTGGTCTGTTGCAGCGAAATCGGGACTTCAATAACTTTCAGGATCTGGAAGCTCGATATGAGCGCCGCCCAAGCTTATGGGTTGAACCGGTGGGCAACTGGGGGAGAGGTGCTGTTGTTTTGGTTGAAATTCCAACCGAGTCAGAAATTCACGATAACATTGTGGCTTACTGGTCTCCTAAGGATACTATTCCTGCCGGTTCCGAATATCACTATGCATACCGTTTGGTGTGGGGGACTGCACCTGTGGCAGGCCAAGGTGAGGCGGTAGTTGATGCTACACGTAGCGGGCGGGCAGGCATTACCGGGCCGACGCCAAAACGATTATTTGTGATTGATTATCGCTTTCCGAATCCATTGCAAGACATTGAAATACAAAAGCCTACAGCAAAAGTTAAAAACTCTACCGGTGATATAAAAAATATTGTGGTGAATGAAAATACGCTTAATGGTGGCTATCGTGTCACTTTTGAACTAGATCCCATGGATGAAAAGCTGATTGAATTACGTATGGATCTTGAGTTCACGGATGGACGGAAGGCGGAAAGCTGGATGTATCAGTGGACAAAGTAAGCTTCCAAACGGTTCACCAGCATGCAGCGGCAATGCCGCCGATTGAATCCGGGATGCCAGTAGAGCGTCCCGGAGAGATGCCCGCCCAATCTTTGCAAAGTTTTAGTGCGGAGAATCGACGCTCGCCGGTAAAGCCGAATGGTTGTCACTCCCATGCATGGCGGCGCTGGCTGGTATTAGGGTCCGCGTTATTGCTGTCCGTGTGGGGCATTAATGAGATGCGGGCGGTACTTGCTGTCGGTGAGATGACCTTTGTCGAGTATCTGGTTCTATTGCTTTTCAGTTTGACCTTTAGCTGGATTACGGTTGCCTTTAGTGGATCGATCATTGGTTTTTTTTATGTACTAGGTCAGCGTCGCTCTCCGCCGGCGCGTTCAAAAATACCGCTAAATGGTCGTACCGCTGTACTGATGCCTACCTACAATGAAGCCCCTGAGCGAATATTCGCATCGATTGAAGCAATGGCATGCGCTGTTGGCGAAACCGGAGAGGGCAAGGCTTTTGACTGGTTTGTTATTAGTGATACCACTGATCCTGATATCGCATTAACCGAAGAAGCGGGCTTTCATGCTCTGCGTGAACGTATCGGCAAAACGGTTAATGTTTACTATCGCCGTCGCAGACAGAATACGGCAAGAAAAGCAGGTAACGTTGCTGACTTTTGCCGGCGATGGGGCGCACATTATGATCACCTGCTGGTACTTGATGCCGATAGCCTGATGGAAGCCGGTACGATGCTGGAGTTAGCCCGTCGTATGGAGGCAGATCCTGATGCGGGCTTGATTCAAACGATTCCGCAACTCATTAATGGCACAACATTAATGGCGCGTCTGCAGCAGTTTGCCACCCGGGTGTATGGCCCGGTCGTCGGCACCGGTCTTGCCTGGTGGACAGATAAAGAAGGTAATTTCTGGGGACATAACGCTATTATCCGCACGACTGCGTTTATGTCGGCAGCCGGATTACCGGATCTTAAAGGTGCTCCTCCGTTTGGTGGTCACATCCTCAGTCATGATTTCGTAGAAGCCGCATTGATTCGTCGTGCAGGCTGGAGTGTGATTATTGCGGCTGATCTGGGTGGTTCGTATGAAGAGTGCCCACCGTCGATGATTGATCTGGCTATTCGTGACCGTCGCTGGTGTCAGGGGAATTTACAGCACAGCCGCGTTGTCACTGCTAAAGGATTACACTGGGTGAGCCGCACTCATCTGCTGACGGGTATTATGTCGTATCTGTCTTCACCGTTATGGTTAATGCTGATCATGGTGGGTTTGGTGCTGGCCTTGCAAGCACAATTTATCCGACCTGAATATTTTACAGATGAGTTTTCCCTCTTCCCTTCCTGGCCTCGGATGGATGCGGCCCGCGCATTAACCTTGTTCTTTTTTACCATGATTATCTTGTTTACCCCCAAAGTGCTGGGATTTATCTCCTATCTTATGAATGGCACGCTAAGACGACAGTCGGGTGGTTTTTTTCGGTTGATTCTCAGCTTTATTCTCGAGGTGATTCTGTCGGCGCTGATTGCTCCGATTATGATGCTGATTCACAGTGGTGCTGTTATGTCGATTCTGCTGGGTCATGACTCTGGCTGGAATCCACAGCGACGCGATGATGGTAGTTTGCCGCTCAAGTCATTGATTTATAGACATCGTTGGCACATGACTGTCGGTATCTTTTTAACCGTCGCGGCTTATTTTAACTCGTTGGTGCTGTTGGCGTGGTTATCACCGGCTATTGCCGGGATGTTGTTAGCAGTACCCTTGTCAATGTTGACCAGTTCCTGGACCGTTGGCGCCCGGGTGAAAAAATGGGGTTTACTCCGCACACCTGATGAAGCGCAAAGGCCGGCGATCCGCCAGGCAATGGACGACACCCGAGTGGCATATGAAGAGGCGATCAGCTTTTCACCTGATCTAGTCGAGATGGCGAGTAATCCGCGTTGGTATGCCGTGCATTTGGCGCTGATTGACCGTATGCCCTCACGTCCTCGCGGACAAGTGGATGCTGTTGAGGCGACAGCGGCTATGAAGATACGTGAAGCGACCAGTGTCAGTGAGGCGGTCAGTTATCTGAATCAGCGGGAGCAAGCGTTGGTGCTGGCGACCCCTGAGTTGTTTACGGCGTTGTCTCATTTGTCCCAGTTAACGCCCGCTAACGTTCGTTAATGGTCTTTTGGGCTGTTAACTTTTGAACAATAGGGAATTAACAGCTCACTGTTTCCGATAGATATTCAGACAATTGTTTGATAGCAGCCTGACTCAGGCGCAAGCCCAGTTTTGTTCTACGCCAGATAATATCGTCAACAGTGACGGCCCACTCATATTTAATTAAGTAATCAACTTCGACAGCATATAAATCAGGGCTAAAACGAGTACCCAGATCTTCTAATGCCGATGCCTTATTTAATAGCGTATAGGTGAGGGTGCCGTAGGTGCGTACATAACGGGTTCGCAGCCCGTCGGGTAGCCATGGATAGCGCAATCTAAGTTCATTTGACAGTGTTGGATGGTCTTTGAAGTCACCACCGGGTAGCGTTGCATCAGCGGTCCAGGCGGCTCCTGAGCTTGCGCCGTCGTCTCTGCGTATGCGGATAGCACACAGTTGGTTGACAGCGGCTTCCGCTAATTTACGGTAAGTCGTTATTTTTCCGCCAAAAACAGACAATAAGGGTGCGCCGTTAACCGGTGCATCGATTTCAAATGTGTAATCGCGGCTTACTGCCTGAGCAGAGTCTGAGGTGTCGTCATCCAGCAGTGGGCGAACCCCCGAATAACTCCAAATGATATCTGCTGCAGTTAACGGCTTTTTGAAGTGATCATTGGTTACTGCGATTAAGTAGTCAATTTCATCCTGGCTAATGGTAACGGTAGCCGGATCACCCTCATACTCAACATCAGTCGTGCCTATCAAAGAATATTTCTCTTCAAAAGGGATAACAAAAACGATTCGCTCATCTTTGTTTTGCAGAATAAAAGCTTCCGGCCCTGTATGAAGTCGCGGCACAATGATATGACTTCCCTTGACTAAACGCAGCCGTTTAGGGGCTGGCAATTGCATGACATCAGAGAAAAGGCGGCTAACCCAGGGGCCTGTTGCATTGACCAGCATGCGTGCCTGTATGATTTCGCTTTTACCCTTTGACGTATCCTGCAGGGTCACTTCCCAGAGGTTGTCAGAGCGTGAGGTATGTACACAACGAGTACGGGTTTTGATGCTGGCTCCTGCATGCTGAGCAGCCATTGCATTTAATATGACTAAGCGGGCATCGTCGACCCATCCATCTGAATATTCAAAGCCTTGCGTCATCGCAGGTAACAGTGGGCTGTTTGCTCCAAAATCGACACTCGTGGACGCGCCCAGTGTGGTACGTGTTGCCAGGTGATCATACAGAAACAAGCCTGCCCGGATCATCCAGGCGGGACGAAGGTGCGGTTGGTGAGGCAGTAAAAAACGCAACGGCCAGATAATATGCGGCGCTTTTTTTAATAACACTTCCCGTTCGGCCAGCGCCTCCTTCACTAAGCGAAATTCATAATGTTCAAGATAGCGCAGGCCGCCATGAATCAGCTTACTGCTGCTGGAAGAGGTAGCAGAAGCCAGGTCGTTCATCTCGCAGAGCATTACACTCAAGCCCCTGCCAGCCGCATCCGCTGCAATGCCTGCACCATTGATGCCTCCACCGATCACCAGTAGGTCAACTATTGGCTGTTGATGACTCATGCTTGATCTTCCCTCCGCTGTCATGTGTCATGAGTCTTCTGTTTTATATTAAACAGAACGGTTATGCGAACAATTCTCAAGGCTTGCTGTCTGCCAGCGCTGGTTAGCATGGAGGTGAAGCGTTAAAATAAAACCGTTTTAACCACATTCAGTGAGCTGTTGTTCAATCGTTAGACTGGTAGAGGCAAAAAGATAGAGGCTGAAAATACAGGCTTTTAAAAACAGCCTTTTTAAATAAGGATCGTAAACATCAATATTGCAGATCATTTTCGGACGCAGACTCGCCGCTTACAGATGCTGTTGGCGATCACTTTTGGCATTTTTATCGTGGGATTAATCACGCCGATCATTACCATGACGAAATTTGTCTTGTTGGAAAATACGTTCTCAGTCCTGAGTGGTGCACTTGGACTGTTAAAAGAGGGGCAGTTTTTCCTGTTTGTGGTGATCACTGGCTTTAGTGTGCTGTTGCCACTGCTCAAAATGGCGGTGTTGTATCAGTTACTCAGTGCTAAGCAGCAGGCTTCAGCACATCTGGACAGATATTTACACTGGATGCACCTGTTTGGTAAGTGGTCGATGTTGGATGTGTTTGTGGTGGCGGTGCTCGTGGTAGCGGTGAAGCTGGGGGCGATAGCGAGTGTGGAGATGCGCGTTGGACTGTATGCTTTTACGGCAGCGGTGGTGTTAACCATGTATATAACGGCGCGAGTGGTAAGCTTGACGGATAATTTACCAACAGATACACAAGAAACGACAGTGCGTTAATGACTGCTTGAGTGAGTGGTTTTGTTAGTTAATCAGTAGTAGGAAGGTAGTGTGACAGACAAGCAGGCGAGAAAGAGTCAGAGCAAAACCGACAAGGGTTACGATTTTACGAAGAAGTACAAGGTGTCGGTGTGGGCGTCGCAACATCCTTATGCTGATGTGCCTGATGATTATTTTGACGAGACATTCAGTAAAAATAACAGCCGTGCGGTTAATACCTGGTCGCGAAATTTTAATCTTAACTATTTCAGGCCAGAAAACTTAGAAACCAATGGCACTGAGGAGGGGCTGGTCAATATTGAAGTGGCAGCCGGTGAGTGTTCTTTTTCAACCTCGTATATCCAAACCTTGTTGAGTAAAGCTAAAAAGAAAAAACTGGAAGAGGTCAGTTGGATCATTTTGCTGTTTGAAGTCGAGTACAGCCTTAAGATTTCCGGTGTCGGCAAGGATCAGTATATGACTTTTTTAGGCGCATTTGATTATGACGATGGCGCTGAGAATGTTTATGACGTTGAAGATCCTCAGCTTGAAGAGGCTGACGTTGATTCAGCCGATCCGGATGATGTAAGCAAATAGCTAATATTGCACCTTGAGCGTGCTCCGCATCTACTCGTTGAGTCGATGCGGTTCTAATTCTATCTGAGTGATTCGCAGCCCCAGCATGATCACTTTTCCCAGGTAACGGTCTTCTCCGGTCGATGAGAACTCAAACACAAAGCGTCGCCACAGTCTGAGTTGGCCGTTGTCATCACGTTTTAACCATAGTGCTCTGAGTCCGACACTCTCATCCAGCAATTGCAGCGACATCTCTTTGCAGCTTTTGCGAGCGGCAGTCAGAGCAACTTCTTTTACTTTTTGTGCCGCCCACCAATACCACAGGCAAAGGCAGATCAGGGTGAACCAGAGTAGATCTGAGAATTCAATAAACATCGATAAGGCACTTTGATAGATTTTCTATCAGTTTGCGGTAAAAACCTTTGAAAATAAAGACTCACACGTATTACCTTTTTTTTATGGGTAATCACAGGCAGTGCTGATGCGAGTTTTCGGATGCAAATATCTTCAGCTAGCTTCTCTGATGTGAGTTGCCTGATATGAGTTCTCTAATGCGAATAGTTGAGTAAAATGCTATGGTATGTCTGAGTAATAGTCTGGGGTAAAAGGTAAGTATGTTAAAAGCATTCAATCAGCTGACGTTGGAAAATGGCTATCTGGATTTTCCGGCTAATTTCTATCATCGGGTTAACCCGCGTGGATTAAAAAATGCACACTTGATCAGTTTTAACCCGGATGTCGCTAGCGTATTGGATCTTGATCCCTGCTCGGTGCTGCCTTCTGATTTAGCACGCTTTTTTGGTGGTGGTGATATTTTACCCGGCAGCGAACCGCTGGCGATGAAGTATGGGGGCCATCAGTTTGGCCAATACAATCCGGATCTTGGCGATGGGCGTGGGTTGTTGCTGGGCGAGGTCGTCAATAGCAAAGGTGAGCGCTGGGATCTGCACCTGAAAGGCGCAGGTAAAACAGCTTACTCGCGTTTTGGCGATGGCCGGGCAGTGTTACGTTCCAGCATCCGTGAATATCTGATCAGTGCCGCGATGCAAGGTTTAGATATTCCCACCACGCAAGCGTTATGTTTGGTCGGTAGTGAAGAGTACACCATGCGCGAAGGGATGGAGCTGTGTGCCAAGGTACTGCGGGTCACTCAATGTCACATTCGCTTCGGTCACTTTGAACATCTGTATTACACCCGACAACACGAAGCGCTTAAAACACTGGCCGATTACTGTCTGGATCGTTATTTCCCCGCCTGCAAAACAGCGCATAAAGAATCGGCAGAGCAGGCCTATCTTGCTATGTTCAAACAGATTCGTGATCTTTCTATTGAGATGGTCGCTAAATGGCAAGCGTACGGTTTTGTTCATGGCGTGATGAACAGCGATAATATGTCTATTTTAGGTGAGACCTTTGATTATGGGCCCTATGTGTTCATGGATAGGTATCAACCGGACTTTATCAGTAATCATACGGATCACGAGGGCCGCTACGCATTTAAGCGTCAGCCCGATATTATGTTGTGGAACTTATCCTGTTTAGCGCAGGCGTTATTACCCCTGATTGATCGTGAGGCGTTGGTAGCCGCACTGGATGAGTATAAGGTTCTTTATCAGCAGGCGTATTATCAGCAAATGAAAACGCGCTTAGGTTGGCTGACAGATCATGAAGGCGATGATCTGTTGATAGATCAGTTAATCCAGCTGGCAACCAGGCAACGTATCGATTTGAACCGTTTTTTGCGCGACCTGTGTGATCTGCAGGCCGAGAACGATGCCAGCTTGCATCAGTGTCTGGGACATTTTACGGACCCGGTTGCGGTGACTGACTGGCTAGTGGCTTACACGCGCCGAACAGAACTGGAAGCATCCAGTTTTCCGATTCGACAACAGCAGATGCGCTGTGTGAATCCCTGTTATCTGTTACGCAGTTATATGCTTGAAGAAGCTATCCTTGAAGCGAATAACGGCGATTACCGGCTGGTAAATACACTGTTGAGTGTGGTTCGTCAGCCCTTTGAAGATAAAGCAGAATATGCCCGATATGCGGGCGAGCCTCCTGAGTGGGCCGGCGGTATCAGTCTGAGCTGTTCATCCTGAGGAGACTAATAGCGATAAACAAATAGCTCGTTTCAGCTGCTTAAAATTGATTTGATCGATGAGCGGTTGATTATTGGTTGATTAATTATTGGTTGATTAAAGGTTCACTCCATTGGGATAATTGACTCATTAAGAGTGACTAATTGCGTTTAAGAGGAAAGTCCATGCCATTGCTAGATAGCTTTACCGTTGACCATACACGTATGCATGCTCCGGCTGTGCGTGTCGCAAAGACGATGCAAACGCCCAGTGGCGATACGATCACCGTGTTTGATTTGCGCTTTTGTCTGCCTAATAAAGAAATTTTGAGTGAGCGTGGAATCCATACACTGGAGCATCTGTTTGCCGGTTTCATGCGTGATCATCTGAACGGCAAGAATGTAGAAATTATTGATATCTCTCCGATGGGATGTCGTACTGGTTTTTACATGAGTTTGATCGGCCAGCCAACCGAGCAAGCAGTGGGTGATGCCTGGTTAGCGGCGATGAATGATGTTGAAAAAGTACAGGCGCAGAGTGATATTCCAGAGCTGAATGAATATCAGTGTGGCACTGAACAGATGCACTCACTGGATGAAGCGAAACTGATCGCAGCCAATGTGAAGGCACGTGGTATTACCGTTAACAGTAATGATGAACTGAAATTAGATGCAGAGTTTCTGAAAAGTCACTCCTGATTACAGAGTCTGTCGAAGCGCCCGTCTGTAAACAGGGCGGGCTTTTTATTCTCTTTTATTAGTAAGGGCTGCACGTTTTTCAGTATTTGCACCGAGTATCACAGACCCAATTCCTCCGCTTACCACCAGAATGACACCAGCAAAAGAGAGCCAGTCGGGTAGCTGATCCCAGAAGAACCAACCCCAGAATCCGGTAAACACTACACCACAATAGCTCAGTGGTGAGATAACTGAGGCTTTTGCATACAGGTATGCCTGGGTATACAGCCACATGGTTAGCCAGATCGATAAGCCGATAAACAGCATGGGTAATAATGCCTCAACAGGGATCGGTTGCCAGTTAAGGATCGCCAATGGAATGCTGGCGGCGGCAGATAATCCAAAATAATAAAACAATACACGATTGGTCGGCTCAGAGCGGGTTAGCATCCGTGTGCTGATAATCGAGCCAGCCAGTGTAATGGCTGATGCAAAACCGATCAGGTGCCAGATGCTTAAGGTGCTTCCGTCAGGTTTTAAAATGAATCCTATGCCAATAAAACCGACGGCTATCGGAATCCAGCGAACCCAGGCGATATGGACTTTATGTATCCACAAAATCAAAAAGGGTACGCATAACGGTGCAGCATTGCGTAATAACGCAGCATCTACCAACGGGATATGGGCAATGGCCAGATAATAAGTATAAAAGCAGGCCCAGCCGCACAAGGCTCGCACTATATGTAAATTGAGGTGATCTGTTTTTATGCCGCGAACACCTTTGCTCATCAGCCAGGGCAGCATAAAAGTGACGCAGATAATATATTGTGCTGCCACAATGATCTCAATGCTGACCAGCGTTGAAGTATATTTGATCAGTGCGGCGGCTATGCTCATTACCAGCGCCGTTGATACTGCGTAGAAGGCACCGAGGCCGATATTTTCAGTCGGAGTCGAGATCAATTGAGAATCCTGTTACTTCATTTACAATGAATGCTTAAATAACCGCTGGACGACGTTAATGGATGATATTTCGACATTTTTAACCCACAACTGGTTAAACCTGGCCGCTCTGGCTTGGTTTCTGGTCTGTTTTCGTGGATATATTTTTTATGTGAAGCGAAAGAGCTTAACAACGCCGTGTCTGGTCAGCGTAATGCATATGTATCGTCAAGAATGGATGCGGCGCGTTATGGAGCGCGAAAACCGTATTGCTGATACATCAGCCATCGCTAATCTGGAACGTAGTGTATCCTTTTTTGCTTCAACTACCATGCTGATTTTAGCCGGTTTAATGACAGTGCTTGGCTCAACGGACAAAGCCATAGATCTGGTGGCGGATATTCCTTTTGTAGTGATGGCTACCAGACAAGAGTGGGAGCTGAAAATCTTGCTGTTAATTGTGCTGTTCATCTACGCCTTCTTTAAGTTTACCTGGAGTTTACGCCAATACGGTTTTGTTTCTGTCATGATCGGTGGTGCGCCATTACCTGAAGAGCAGGTATCTCAGCAAGTGAGGCAAGTCACGGCAGACAGAATCGCAAAGATGGCATCTAAGGCCGCCAATAATTTTAATACCGGCTTGCGGACTTATTATTTTAGTCAGGCCGTTTTAGGCTGGTTTATCAACCCGATACTGTTTATGGGCTTAGCAACTTTTATCGTATATATACTCTATCGTCGTGAATTTAAGTCTTCTACTTTGCATATATTAAAGATGTCGTCTGACCCCGAGAAAAAGCGATGAGCGAACAGATACTGGAGAGATGTCGGCGCTTTATCGGCGCTTTAGCACATATGCGCAAGTTGCAGCTGCAGGTAATCAAAGCAGACGAAAAAAGCGTTACTGTTGTTTTGCCTGTGCAGGATCAACTCGTGAGTACGGCGTTCGATACCTATATGCATGGTGGTGTGCTGACGACGCTGGTGGATACCGCGTCCAGCTTATCAACCATACCGGCGCTGAAAGAATATGAGTTATGCCCGACACTGGATCTACGTATCGATCATATGTCGACGCCCGTAATCAGCCAGCCTTTGTACGCGCATGCGGAGTGCTATCGGGTAACCAGGAATGTATTGTTTACGCGCGCCACGGTTTATCAGGAAAGCCCGGGTAAACCGGTTGCTTATGCTATCTCGACCTTTATGCGTCCCGGTGCAGGTAATACGAATGCCGCTTTTAAAGCGATGATTGATGGTGTCGATAGAGAGAGCGCATCGCAGCTGAGTCTAGAGCAAATCGAAGCGGGGAGAGTGTAATGAGTTTGTTGCAGCAACGCGTCAATCAAGCGCATGCCTCGGGTAATTATCAACCGGTAATCGACTTGATTCCCTATGCGGGTGTGATCGGCGTGCAATGTGAGCGTTTTGGCGAAGAGATGATTTTTCGGTTACCCCGTAACCCTAATAATATCGGCAATCCGACCATTCCGGCGATTCATGGTGGTGTAATCGCGTCCTTCATGGAGTTGACGGCAGCTTTTGAGCTGACACTACAACTTAAGCAGCCTGCACTAGCAAAAAATATCGATTTCTCGGTGGACTATATGCAGGCAGGATTAGATCGGGACACGTTTGCCATGTGTACTATTGAGCGACAAGGTCGCCGCGTTGCCAATTGTTCGATCATTGCCTGGCAGGAAAGAAAAAGCCAGCCGATCGCATCTGCGCGTGGGCACTTCCTGCTCGATTCTTTCGCGTCGCTGACATAATCTGAGTACGTTTTAACTCCGCCAGAAGGCAAAGGAGCAATCTTGCAATGGTCTCATTTAAAAAATACCCTTGAAAAGCCAAACAGTGCCCCCATCTCTCAGGAAGTGAAAAAATCATTTTTCTAAGAGAATAAGGTACTGTATCTATGAGCACAGAAACGCAGAAAGAAACGCTTGGTTTTCAGACGGAAGTAAAGCAACTCCTGAATCTGATGATCCATTCTTTGTACTCTAATAAAGAGATCTTCCTGCGCGAGCTGATCTCCAATGCATCAGACGCGGCTGAAAAACTACGCTTTAAAGCACTGTCAAATGGTGCTCTTTATGAAAATGACGGTGATCTGAAAGTCACTGTTAGCTTCGATCCGGAAGCAAAAACCGTCACTATCGAAGATAACGGCGTAGGTATGAGCCGCGATGACGTTGTAGAGCATCTGGGTACTATTGCTAAATCGGGTACAGCGAGCTTCTTAGGACAGCTGACCGGTGATCAGGCACAAGATAATCAGTTGATTGGTCAGTTTGGTGTAGGTTTCTACTCTGCATTTATTGTTGCAGAGAAAGTTGATGTATTCTCCCGCGCAGCCGGTGCACCGGTATCAGAAGGTGTTCATTGGAGTTCTGCCGGTGAAGGTGAATTCAGCATCGCGACAATTGACAAAGAAACGCGTGGTACGCAAATCGTTCTGCATCTGAAAGAAGGTGAAGAAGAGTTTGCCGACGGTTCACGTTTACGCACTTTGGTTCGTAAATACTCTGACCATATCGCGATGCCAGTCATGATGCTGAAAGAAGCACCATTGGGCATGGAAGAAGAAAGCGAAGAGCCTGTTGAAGGTGAAGAAGCTAAAGCTGCAAAAGAACCCAAAGAGGTCGCCGCACCTGAATTGGAAACGGTGAACAGCGCTACAGCTTTGTGGACGTTGAATAAAAGTGATATTTCTGAAGAGGAATATAGCGAATTCTATAAGCATATTTCACATGATTTCGGAAACCCACTAACAGTTGGTCATAACCGTGTCGAAGGTAATCTGGAATACACCAGCTTGTTGTATGTTCCGGAAACCGCTCCGTACGATTTATGGAACCGTGATGCACCTCGTGGCTTGAAACTATACATCCAGCGTGTCTTTGTTATGGATCAGGCTGATCAGTTCCTGCCATTATATTTACGTTTTATTAAAGGTGTGGTTGATTCAAATAACCTCTCACTGAACGTCTCTCGTGAAATTCTGCAGAAAGACCCGAACGTAGACAAACTGCGTACCGCGCTGACCAAGCGTGTTCTGGATATGCTGACTAAGCTGGCGAAAAATGAGCCAGAAAAATATGTCACTTTCTGGAAATCATTTGGTAGTGTGATGAAAGAAGGTCCGGCTGAAGATTACACCAACCGTGAGAAGATCATGAAGCTGTTGCGTTTCGCGTCCACTCACACGGATAGCAGCGAGCCAACCACTTCTCTGGATGACTACATCGGTCGCATGAAAGAAGGTCAGACGAAGATCTATTATGTGGTCGCTGAAAATTACAATACTGCTAAAAACAGCCCTCATTTGGAGATCTTCCGTAAGAAAGGTATCGAAGTATTGCTGATGACCGAGCGTGTTGATGAGTGGATGATGAGCCATCTGTTCGACTACGACGGTAAGTCACTTCAGAACGTCACCAAAGGTGAGCTGGAACTGGGTGAGACGGAAACGGAAGAAGATAAAAAAGCACAAGAAGAGGCTGCTAAAGAAGCAGAAGGTCTGGTTGAGCGTTTGAAAGAACGTTTAAAAGAGAAGGTCTCTGATGTGCGTGTTACACACCGTCTGACGGAATCTCCGGCATGCCTGGTACTGAATGCTTATGATATGGGCGCTCAGATGCGTCAGATCATGGAAGCTGCGGGTCAGGCTGTACCTGATTCTAAACCAGTCTTTGAAATTAATGCAGAGCACCCATTGATTCAGAAACTGGATCAGGAACCGGACGAAGATCGCTTTGGCGAACTTGCTTTGATTATTTTTGATCAGGCCGATCTGGCTGCGGGTGGACATCTGGCAGATCCAGCGGCGTATGTTACGCGTCTGAACAAGTTGCTGCTTGAGCTAAGTCAGTAATTATACCGACTTATTAAGCAAGATCAGTGCTTTAATACAAGCCGCTCAATTGAGCGGCTTTTTTATAATGGGTAGATGTGTTTCAATCGTTGGCCTTACTGACGTAATTAATTGTCTAGCTAACTTTTTAATAGCTACATTGAAAATAACGGATGATATTGACGGTGCACATGAAAAGATCAATCGCCTGTATAGCTTTAACACTCTTGCCTCTGTTTGCTGCTGCGCAGGATCGCCGCTCTGATGACTATGTCGAATACCGACAAGCTGCTTTTACAGCGATGGGTTGGCACTTTAAAAAAATGGGAGCCATGATTCAGGGGCGGGCCCCATACGATGCGCTGGAGTTTAAGCGGCGTGCTGAAGCGGTTTCAGCTTTATCGCAATTGCCTGCAGAAGGTTTTTTGCCAGAAACACAAGACACTCAATTAGCGACACGTCTGAAGCCTGAAATGTGGTACCAGAAAGAGCGCTTTGATACCTATATGCAAGATTTGATTACGGCTACAGCCGAATTGGCTGCGCAGGCAGGTGCGAAAGATAAAGATGATCTGAGATCTGTTTATGGCAGTGCTGCCCGACAGTGTAAAAACTGCCATGACCGCTTCCGTGAAAGTGACTGAGTTGTTACAGCACGGTTATTTACAGGGTCTGAAAGCGTGTTTTGAGATATAACTCTTCAACCTTGGTGCGTGCCCAAGGGGTTTTACGCAGAAACTTCAGGCTTGATTTAATGCTCGGGTCACTCTGAAAGCAGCGAATGTTGATCAGTTGTCCGAGTTGTTCCCATCCATAGTGCTCTTCCAGTGCTGTGACTATTTGCTCAAGAGAAAGCCCGTGCAGCGGGTTGTTTTTTTGTTGGTTATCTTTTGGCTGATCGCTCATTAAAAATCGATGTCCTGAAGCAGATTGCTTTATCAAACTGTTTTATTAAAAAGGCTGGTGTCGATTATACGCAACTGAGCTTACGTTTGCTTTTTATCTTTCATGTCAATTTGTTCTCGGTTCAGTCTCAATTCTATGTGTCGTAAATAGACATCCCCAAGGCGTAGTGGGGCATGGTGTGCGTCTGTGCGCCAGCTATTATCGCTGTACTGGGAATTGTGCGGCAGGTTATCGAAGCGTCATATGTTCTCCCGCGTTTGCTGAAACCGGATAACGGGCAGGAAACAATAATTATAAAACCCAATTTGTGACTTGGCTGTTTGGCTTAGTAGGAGGTATTGATGTTTAGTAAAGGTGACCAGGTTCAGGGATACGACGATGTCCTGTGGGCGGCGGTCGTTAAAGAAGAAGTACGTCAGGAAGAGCATATCGAACTGATAGCCTCTGAGAACTATACGAGCCCGCGTGTCATGCAGATGCAAGGTTCTGTACTGACGAACAAATATGCAGAAGGTTACCCTGAAAAGCGTTACTACGGCGGCTGTGAATACGTTGACCTGGTAGAGCAACTGGCGCTGGATCGTGCTAAAGAGCTGTTCGGTGCAACGTATGCTAACGTTCAGCCACACTCCGGTTCACAGGCAAACGCTGCCGTTTACATGGCACTGTGCGCGCCGGGCGATACTATTCTTGGCATGAGCTTGGCTCACGGTGGTCACCTGACGCATGGTTCTCATGTCAATTTCTCCGGCAAAATGTATAACGCCGTTCAGTACGGTTTACATGAAGCGACGGGCGAGATCGATTACGACGAAGTCGAGCGTCTGGCGATAGAGCATAAACCGAAGATGATCGTTGCCGGTTTCTCGGCTTATTCGCAGATTGTGGATTGGGCGCGTTTTCGCCAGATCGCTGACAAAGTAGGCGCTTACCTGTTTGTTGATATGGCGCACGTGGCCGGTCTGGTGGCTGCAGGCCTCTATCCAAACCCGGTACCTTTTGCCGATGTCGTGACAACGACGACACACAAGACGTTACGTGGCCCTCGCGGTGGTTTGATTATCTCGCGTGATAACGAACTGGAGAAAAAACTGAATTCTGCGGTATTCCCGGGTGGCCAGGGGGGCCCGCTGATGCATGTTATTGCGGCTAAAGCGGTCGCGTTTAAGGAAGCTTTGGAGCCTGATTTCAAAGCGTATCAGGCGCAGGTGATTAAAAATGCCAATGCGATGGCTGAAGTGCTGATCGAACGTGGTTTTGATATCGTTTCTGGGGGTACTAAAAACCACCTGTTTCTACTCAGCCTGATTAAGCAGGGTCTGACCGGCAAAGCGGCGGATGCCGCGCTGGGTCGCGCTAACATTACCGTCAACAAAAACGCCGTGCCCGGCGATCCACAATCTCCGTTCGTCACATCGGGTCTGCGTATCGGCTCCCCTGTCGTGACAACGCGCGGCTTTAAAGAAGTGCAGTGTCGTACGCTGGCCGGTTGGATTGCTGACCTGTTGGATGTATTGAACGAGCCTGAAGCCCTGGACGCCAAGATTGCAGAAGTGAAAGAGCAAGTGAAAGCGCTGTGTGCTGACTACCCGGTTTATAAATAAGCCAGTTTATATCGCTAATTTTTACTGAATATACAGGCAGCCGGCTGTTGAACATAGACCGGCTGTCGATTAATAACAGGAGCTGATCATATGCAGCGTTATTCAGGTTTTGGACTGCTCAAGCACAGTCTCACGCACCATGAGAACTGGCAGCGTACGTGGCGTAACCCTACGCCAAAGAAAGAATATGATGTGGTGATTATTGGTGGCGGTGGTCACGGTTTAGCGACGGCCTACTATCTCGCCAAAGAGCACGGCATTACAAATGTGGCCGTGATCGAAAAAGGGTATTTGGGCGGCGGTAATACGGCGCGTAATACCACGATTGTGCGTTCTAATTACTTGTGGGATGAGTCGGCTCACTTATATGAGCACGCCATGAAATTGTGGGAAGGTCTCTCTCAGGATCTGAACTACAACGTGATGTTCTCTCAACGCGGTGTGTTAAACCTGGGCCATACGTTACAAGACATGCGTGATATCGAGCGACGCGTTAATGCTAACCGTCTGAACGGTATTGACGGTGAAGTACTGGATCCACAGCAGATCAAAGAGATCGTGCCGCACATGGATTGCTCCGATAATACCCGCTACCCGATTATGGGCGCCTCCTGGCAGCCGCGTGGTGGTGTGGCGCGTCATGATGCGGTGGCCTGGGGCTTCGCACGTGGTGCAGATTCCTACGGTGTGGATTTGATTCAGGAAACCGAAGTAACGGGTCTGATTATTGAAGATGGCACGATTGTTGGGGTTAAAACCAACCGTTACGGTGATATTAAAGCCGGCCGTGTCGGTTCTGTGGTCGCGGGTAACTCCAGTGTTGTCGCGAAGATGGCGGGTTTTGACTTGCCGCTCGAATCGCACCCTTTGCAGGCGTTAGTCTCTGAACCGATCAAGCCGATTCTGGATACGGTGGTGATGTCTAACCACGTACACGGTTATGTCAGCCAGTCAGACAAAGGTGACTTAGTCATCGGTGCCGGTATTGATAGCTATACAGGCTATGGCCAGCGGGGTTCTTATCCGACCATCGAACATACCGTGCAGGCCATTGTGGAGTTGTTCCCGATTTTTAGCCGCGTGCGTATGAACCGTCAGTGGGGCGGTATTGTTGATACATGCCCGGACGCCTGTCCGATTATCAGTAAAACACCGGTCAAGAATCTGTTCTTCAACTGCGGTTGGGGTACCGGTGGCTTTAAAGCCACGCCGGGTTCAGGCAACGTGTTTGCCGCATCCCTGGCCAGCGGCGAGATGCATCCCATGGCTGAACCATTCTCTATGTTCCGCTTCCATGACGGCGCGCTGATCGATGAGCACGGTGCGGCAGGCGTAGCACACTAACAGGGGCTGATTAACATGTTTCATATTTATTGCCCGCATTGTGCGGAATATCGTGAAGAAGAAGAGTTTCACGCCGTCGGTCAGGCGCATATCGCCAGACCCGCAGATCCAGACGCGTGCTCTGATAAAGAGTGGGGCGAGTATATGTTTTTCCGTAAAAACCCACGTGGTATTCATCATGAGTTGTGGGTTCATGCCGCCGGTTGTCGCAAGTTTTTCAATATAACGCGCGATACCCAGAACTACGACATTAAAGAAGTCTACAAGATTGGCGAAAAGCCATCTGTAGTCGCTGAGTAACAGGAGCGGAATTATGACACAGCCAAACCGCCTCCAGAGTGGGGGTCGCATCGACCGCTCCAAGCCATTAACCTTTACCTACAACGGTAAACAATATAAAGGTTATCAGGGCGATACTCTGGCCTCTGCTATATTGGCCAACGGCATCGATGTCGTTAGCCGTAGTTTTAAATACAGCCGTCCCCGCGGTATTGTCGCCGCCGGTGCTGAAGAGCCCAATGCCATCTTGCAGCTGGGCGCTAGCGAAGCCACGCAGGTGCCTAACGTACGTGCGACGCAGCAAGAGCTGTTCAATGGACTCGTCAGCCAGGCGACGAACGGCTGGCCGAACGTTGATACGGATGTGATGTCCATCATCGGTAAGGTCGGTGGCAAAATGATGCCGCCGGGGTTTTACTACAAGACGTTTATGTTCCCCGAGTCTCTGTGGAACACCTATGAGTCTTTGATTCGTAAAGCGGCGGGTATGGGGCGTTCGCCTCTGGAAAATGACCCGGATTTTTATGACAACGTTAATCAGCACTGTGACGTCTTAATTGTCGGTGCGGGTCCTGCCGGTTTAGCCGCGGCACTGACGGTGGCCCGCAGTGGCGCACGTGTCATTTTAGCGGACGAGCAAAACGAGTTTGGTGGCAACCTGCTCAGCACGAAAGAAACGCTGGATGGTCAGCCGGCGTCTGCCTGGGTTAATGCGGTGACAAAAGAGTTGCGTAGTTATGACGACGTCATGTTATTACCGCGTTCTACCGTCAACGGTTACCACGACCATAACTTCGTGACGATCCATGAACGTTGCACGGATCACCTCAGCGATATAGCGCCGGTTAATCAGGCCCGTCAGCGTTTGCACCGCGTACGCGCTAAATGGGTTGTCCTGGCGACCGGGGCGCATGAACGTCCATTAGTGTACTCAAACAACGATGTACCGGGTTGTATGGTCAGCGGTGCTGTGTCTACCTACATCAATCGTTATGGCGTCGTGCCGGGTAATGCGTTGGTGGTCACGACGACGAACGATTATGGCTATCAGTCCGCGTTAGACTGGCATGATGCCGGGCGTAAAGTGGTGGCCGTCGTCGACACCCGTGCGAATCCTGTGGGTGAGCGTATTGAGGCGGCGCGTCAACGCGGTATCAAGATTATCACAGGCTCTGCCGTGATTGAGGTACAAGGCTCAAAACGTGTCTCCGGTGTGTCGGTGGCAACCATCAGCGCCGATGGCAATAAAGTCACCGGTTCTGTGACGAAGCTGGGCGCCGATACAGTGGCAACATCGGGTGGCTGGAGTCCGGTTATCCACTTGTCCAGCCATACCGGCAGTCGTCCCATCTGGAATGATGAGATTGTTGGCTTCGTACCCGGAAAGACGGTGCAGAAACAGCTGACGGCGGGGGGGATTAACGGCTGCTACCACACCGGTGCGGTGTTGCTTGAAGGTCTGAACGCCGGTCTGGAAGCGGTGGCTAACGTCGGCCTGAATGCGGCTGAAGTGGTATTACCCACCGCCGAGGACGTGAAAGAGGGGGCCCCGATGACCTTGTTTCATATCCCGCATTTGAAACCCACGTCGCAGGCGCCGAAGCAATTTGTCGATTATCAGACCGATGTCACCGCGGCCGGCATTGAGCTGGCCTGTCGTGAAGGCTTCGAGTCGATCGAACATGTGAAGCGTTATACGGCGATGGGCTTTGGTACCGACCAGGGGAAGCTGGGTAATATCAATGGCATGGCGGTGGCGGCGAAGGCGCTGAATAAAACCATTCCGGAAACCGGCACGACGATCTTTCGTCCGAACTATACGCCGATCTCGTTTGGTGCCATCGCGGGCCGTAATTGCGGTGCGTTATTTGATCCTAAACGCTATTCGGCGATGCACATGTGGCACGTAGAGCGCGGCGCTAAGTTTGAGGATGTCGGCCAATGGAAACGTCCATGGTATTTCCCTCAAGCGGGCGAAAACATGCAGCAGTCTCTGGATCGTGAATGCCTGGCCGTGCGTCAGAGTGTCGGTATCCTGGATGCCTCTACGTTGGGTAAGATCGATATTCAGGGCAAAGATGCACGTGAATTCCTTGGTCGTATCTACAGCAATGCTTGGGCTAAATTAGCCGTCGGTAAGTGTCGTTACGGCTTGATGTGCGGTGAAGACGGCATGGTGTTCGATGATGGGGTGTCGGCTTGTTTAGGCGAAAACCACTTCTTGATGACTACCACCACGGGCGGCGCCGCACGGGTGCTGGAATGGCTTGAGTTGTATCACCAGACCGAATGGCCTGAGTTGGAAGTGTATTTCAATACCGTGACCGATCACTGGTCGACCCTGACTATTTCTGGCCCTAACAGCCGTAAGCTGCTATCAGAACTGACCGACGCGGATGTGACGAACGAAAACTTCTCCTTCATGGACTGGAAACAGATAACAGTAGCAGGGGTGCCTGCGCGTGTCTTTCGGATCTCGTTCACCGGTGAGCTGACGTTTGAAATCAACGTACAGGCTAACTACGGAATGCATGTATGGAAGCAGTTATTCAAAGCGGGTGCGCAGTACAATTTGACACCCTACGGCACGGAAACCATGCATATTTTGCGCGCTGAAAAAGGCTTCATTATTGCCGGTCAGGATACCGATGGTTCGGTTCACCCGTTTGATTTGGGAATGGGCTGGTGTGTGTCGAATCAAAAGCCGTTCAGTTATGTGGGTAAGCGCGGTATGAACCGCCAGGACTGTATCCGTGAAAATCGTAAGCAGTTAGTGGGCATCAAGACCAAAGATCCTAAAGTGGTGATTCCTGAAGGCGCACAAGCGGTACTGGATCCTAAAGCCCCGATTCCTATGCCGATGGTCGGTCATGTTACGTCCAGCTATTGGAGTGCTCATTTAGGTCACTCTATCGCAATGGGCTTTATCAAAGGCGGTTTAACTAAAATGGGTGAGACGGTGTATTACCCGCTAGCTGACGGTACGGTGATTGAAGCTGAAATCTGTAGCCCAATCTTCCTGGATCCGAAAGGGGAGCGTCAAAATGTCTGATATGAATGTGATGACACCAGCAGAAATGGCAGCGACGAAAGCGGCCGTAATGGATCAGGTGCCTGGTCCTGAAGTACAGGGGCAATCGCCGTTGCACCATGCGGACCTGGCATCTTTGGCCAAGGCCGGTACTGTGTTAGGCGCGGCCGCCGGGGGTATTCAACTGCGTGAACATAAGCTTCTGGGGCACCTGACGCTGCGTCTTAATCCGGAAAATACCGATCAGCTAGCCGCGGCAGAACGCGTGTTGGGCGTGGCTTTGCCACTGCAGCCACTCACCTCCGTCGAGAAAGGGAGCTATTCGGTGCGCTGGATGTCACCCGATGAATGGTTGATCTTAGTGCCGGGCCTTGAAGCATTTGATGTGGAATCCAGATTCCGCGATGAGATGGGCGGTCACTATTCACTGGTTAACAGCAGTGGTGGTTCGACTGTGTTGGAGTTGTCCGGTGCTGATGTGGTGGAGCTGTTGAAAAGATGCACACCGATTGATCTGCACCCGACGGTGTTTCCGGTGGGTAAAGTCGTTTCAACGGTGTTTGCTAAGAGCTCAGCCATCATCCGCCGCACGGGAGAGCAGCGTTTTGAACTGGTGATTCGACGCAGCTTTTCTGACTACATCTGGCTTTGGCTTCAGGAAGTCAGCCGTGAATTTGGTCTGGTAGTAAAAGCCTGAGATCTGAAATAGACCGGGCTGAAAGGCCCGGATAGTTCTTCAGTTTCACTTTTTTTATGCCGGTTATTTACGTTCTTTATTTAAGTACTGCCGGTTATATAAGTAAGGTATTGTTATGAACAACAAACAAAAACCGTGGATATTTACCGCCAGCTGTCCAAGTATTGTCGGCACTGTTGATGCGGTTACCCGCTATATGGCAAATGCTAAAAACTATATCGATGAAATACATTCGTTTGATGACAAAGTATCGCAGCGTTTTTTTATCCGGGTAGAGTTTCAGCCGGGTAATAGTGACTTCACTGAGGCGATGTTCGAAGCAGATTTTACCGCCAGTGCAGCCGAGTTTGATATGCAGTGGCAACTGACCCGCCCGGAGCATCGTCAGCGTGTCGCCATTTTAGTATCAAAATATGATCATTGTTTAAACGATCTGTTGTATCGCTACCGTACCGGACAGTTGAATATTGAGATTCCGCTGATTATTTCCAATCATCCAGACCTTAAACCACTGGCTGAATGGCATGGAATTCCCTATCACCATTTACCGATCAGTAATGAAACCAAGCCTGAGCAGGAAGCTGAAATAGTTAAATTATTGTCAGAGTACGATATCGAACTCGTCGTGCTGGCTCGCTATATGCAAGTGCTATCTCCTAAGTTGTGTGAACATCTTGATGGTTGGGCCATCAATATTCATCACTCTTTGTTACCGGGGTTTAAAGGTGCACGTCCTTATCACCAAGCGTGGGAAAAAGGCGTGAAAATGGTGGGTGCCACGGCGCATTATGTAAATAACGATCTGGATGAAGGCCCTATCATTGCTCAAGGCATTCAACCGGTGGGACATGCCCAATATCCCGAAGATTTGATCTCCAAGGGGCAGGATATAGAACGTGTCACCCTGTTTAATGCGGTTCGTCATCATATTGAAAAGCGTGTGTTTATCAATGGTAGCCGGACTGTCGTTTTTAGTAACTAAGGGCTTAGTAATTAAGGGCTTAGTAACTAATGTAAAGAACTGCTTATAAGGTACTGTTTATAAAGAATTATTTATAAAGCACTGTTGGTGTAGTGGTTGTTTATCCGGAGTTGTTCACTTTATACCAGAAGCCTGCGCTATTGTTGATCTGAGATGCGATGCTCAGAGCACCTCGTCGAGAGGTATAGGCTTCTGGTCTTTTTATTTTGCGCGGCCTTCAATGCTCACCGGTTTTCGCGGGCAAGCGTGGGGGAGACGCCAAAATAGTCTTTGTAACAATTACTGAAGTGGCTGGTACTGACAAAACCACTCGCCAGAGCAATGTTGGTAATTGAGTCATTCGTTTGTAACAGCAAACGGCGAGCATGCGTAATTCTAAGCTCCAAATAATAGCGGCTAGGTGATGTTTCCAGATGATGCTGAAATAAGCGCTCGGTTTGACGTCTTGAAATACCAACAAGCCCACTTAATTCATCGGCACTGATAGGTTCTTCAATATTTGCGGCCATGAGTGACATCAGATCACGCAGTTTTTCGGGTAGGCAGGGGTCGTCAATCACTTGGTTGAGACGTATGTCACTGCTTTCTGATATCTGATCGCAGCTTAGAATCTCCCGAATGGCTCTGATGATAGCTTTTCCGTGTATTTGCCCAATCAGGTAAAGCATCATCTCTAAAGCGCTAACCGGGCCTGCACAACTGAGACGGTTGTTGTCGCGAACAAACACTTGATTGGAGGTGGTTACGTGAGGAAACCGCTCGCGCATAAATGCGTGGTTATCTGGATGGACGGCACAGCTTAGATTGTCTAGCAGACCTGCGTGAGCTAACGGGATCGCACCATTCCATATCCCACCCATGATAACGCCTTGTTTGGCCGCCTCTTTAAGCAGCATGCTAAGGGCCGGGTGTGCGTCAGTTGAACAACGAAAGCCGCCACAAATGATAAGTATTTTAGGGAGGTTTTTGTGTGAGCTTGCATCATTAATGATGGAGTCGGCAGAAATTTCTATACCCAGATCACTGATAACAGGCGAGCTATCTACAGCAAGTGTTTCATAGCTAAAGAGTGGGCTGGTATTGACCAGGTTGGCTGTGACTAAAGCGTCAACTGCCGCCGTGAAAGCCATCATAGAGAAATGCTTTTGCAGAATGAAACCGACATGCGTGGGTTCAGATTGAGTGCTGCCCGCAGGTAAAAAAGCACTGTTAGCATCTCGCATTTTTGCGCTAAAGTTGCGTTTCTCTTTATGGCCGGTCATAAATCATACCTATTCGTTATGCTTTTTCTTTTACTCATGGTTACTAAGGAACATACGATTAAGTTAACCACTCGATGATAATGTTACCGGGCGGTAATTCTGATCCCTGTCAGCTTCTATTTCTTTAGGTTTTCAGCGGGGCTTGCGCCTGTGCGGTTGTGTATATTCATCATTAGATACAATTATCCTAAGCACTTAACATCTTATTCACACGCATAATGTTCGCCAACGAAAATATCATGGCGAGTTTACAATGATTTTACTCAGGCGACGATAACCCGCCTGAGTAAAGCCGAAGTGCCATCTATATAAAAAACCTGATTTCATGATTCTTTTAACGCTCAAAGAAAACTACAGGTCGTAAATTGGCATATGGCATTTTTTAGTGAGAATATAATCTCTTGTCTATCAGAATAATAATTACGCACATTGTGCGGAGGCATCATGTCTATCAGTGTTTTTGATCTTTTTAAAATTGGAATAGGTCCTTCCAGCTCTCATACCGTTGGCCCGATGCTAGCCGCTGCTGAATTTGCACATCATCTTCAACAGCATGGTATGGCTGAGAAGGTGCATAATATCCGTGTCGATCTGTTCGGCTCACTCAGCGCAACGGGTATAGGTCATGGCACCGATAAGTCGGTCATTGTTGGATTGATGGGAGAGCGTCCCGCTACTATTGACCCTAAGATTATCGACCCTGTTGTCGCGACGCTTCAGCAGACCAACAGATTAAGCCTGCTGGGTCAGTATGATGTGGAATTTATCTGGTCCAGAGATATGAGACTGCTTGAAGAGAATCTTCCTTATCATCCTAATGCTATGCGACTGCTTGCGACAGCGGTGGATGGCACGCTGCTCTATGCAAACACTTACTATTCGGTCGGGGGTGGTTTTGTTATTGATGAAAGCGATGCAACCGCCGATGCGCATTTAGTCCCGCAAGTTGCGCTGCCCTATGAGTTCAATAATGCAGTACAACTACTGGCGCTATGTAAACAGAACAAGCTGAGCATCAGCCAGTTGATGATGGAAAATGAAAAAGTTTGGCGAACTGAAGCTGAAACACGTGCCGGGTTAAAAGTCATCTGGCAGGCCATGCAGGATTGTGTCCACAGTGGTTTAGTCAACGAGGGTGTTTTGCCTGGCGGTTTAAATGTCAGACGTCGTGCGGCGAGCTGGCATAAATCGTTACAGCGCGGGACACAGCCTAACGTAATAAGTAGCACTTTAAGCGCTATGGATTGGATAAACCTCTATGCGCTGGCAGTGAATGAGGAGAATGCAGCGGGTGGCCGTATGGTGACCGCTCCAACCAATGGTGCCGCGGGCATTATTCCGGCAGTATTGATGTATTACATGGAGTTCACAGAAGACCCCAGCGAAGATGCGGTGGTTGATTTTATGCTGGCGGCTGCCGCTATCGGCGCCTTGTGTAAGAAAAATGCCTCTATTTCCGGCGCCGAAGTGGGTTGCCAGGGAGAAGTTGGTTCGGCCTGTGCTATGGCCGCAGCAGGCCTGTGTGAAATATTAGGGGGGACTCCTGAACAAGTAGAGAATGCCGCTGAAATAGGTTTGGAGCACAATCTGGGATTGACCTGCGATCCTGTGGGAGGCTTGGTACAAGTCCCGTGTATCGAGCGAAATGCGATTGGTGCCATGAAAGCAATTAATGCCACACAAATGGCCTTACGCGGTGATGGAGAACACTTTATCTCATTGGATAAAGTGATTCGAACGATGCGCGATACCGGCCGTGATATGCAGGATAAGTACAAGGAAACTTCACGCGGTGGGTTAGCCGTCAATGCGATTGAGTGCTGATTTGTTAAAAATCTGGCGAGATATGATAAATGTCATATTAACGCTGTAGCTTGGATTTGTTGATGAATAATTCGAGTAGTGATAATCAGGGTGATAGCGAATTCATAACTAAAAAAATTGGGTTTTTACTACTCAATAATTTTACGATGATATCGTTAGCGTCGGCTGTTGAGCCTTTGCGCATGGCGAACCAACTGAGCGGGGAACCCCTTTATGAGTGGGTTACCCTCACGGAAGATGGCGGGGCGGTGAGCGCCAGCGACGGCATTAAGATAACCCCTGATTCCAGTATGCAAAATGCAGCCTTGCTGGATATCGTTATTGTCGCCGGGGGGCTTAATGTTACGCGTGCTTACAGCAAAACTCAGCTTACCTGGCTCAAGTCCCAGGCCCGCAAAGGCTGCACCTTAGGTGCAATTTGCACCGGCGCTTATGTGCTGGCTGAGGCGGGCTTGCTCGACGGTTATGATTGCAGTACGCACTGGGAATATATAGCAGGACTACAGGAAGCTTTTCCCAGAGTCTGTTGCTCTAACCGTCTTTTTAGCTTTGATCGGGATCGTATGACGTCCACGGGAGGCAACGCACCGCTTGATATGATGTTGCATCTGATCAAGCAGGAGCATAGTGCGTTACTGTCTACTGCAATTTCAGAAATGTTTATCTGTGATCGTATTCGCAGTGAAACAGACCAGCAAAAAGTGCCACTGCAGTATGTTTCGGCGGCTATGCAGCCTAAATTGGCCGAAGTTGTCGGTTTGATGGCGGCTAACATAGAAGAGCTGATTGATATGGATGAACTGGCACATTATGCAGGTCTTTCACGACGCCAGTTAGAGCGCTTATTTATAAAATACCTGCAATGTCCACCCTCTAAGTATTATTTGAAATTACGTTTGCTGCGTGCACGCCAGTTACTAAAGCAAAGTGACCTACCTATTATTGAAATATCGACGGCGTGTGGCTTTGTCTCTACGCCGCATTTCAGCAAGTGTTATCGGGAACAGATGGGTGTACCTCCCAGTGAAGAGCGCTCTGGTAATAAGCGTAAAAGCGCGCAGCAAAAGGTGCAAAGTGGAATATCCCTGCCTGTCATATCCGGGGAGGCTGGCGATAAGCTCAATGAAAAGCAGTCGATGATACAAAACGTGTCGGCTCAGCCTGATCAGGGAATACAGAAAGAACCCCTCAAGCAAGCATCGAAGGCCAAAAAGCGCGACTCAATCGCTAATGATGCGTTGCTGGAAGCCCGTTCAGAGTCTACTTTTGGCAGTGTGCGAATTAAGAAATAACGGCTCCATTTCGCTTCAAATTATATCCTTCCACTCTTTGATGTAGCAGAGTCGCGTATTCGGCCCTGGTGCAGCAGCAATTGCCTTTTATCTATCCCCGACATAGCGGATGTGACGCTTTTGGTATCAAGAGAGTCGCTTCCAGCGTCTTGACGATCCTCACTAAATTTTACACTGGCCTGAACGTTGGGGAGAGTAAGTTCTTTAACCTCCTCTCGCTCTGACCCATTTTTCGTTGGAGTGATTATTAATCAGGGGGTTGCGAAATACGCGACCAACCCGTGATAGAAAGGATAATAACAATGAACGCCGCTGAACTGCACCGGGATGCCATCATTATTGATGGCCTGATCTGCGCGAAATGGAATCGGGAGCTTTTTGAAGACATGTCAAAAGGTGGGCTGACTGCCGCCAACTGTACGGTCTCTTTCTGGGAAAATTTTCAGAATACGGTAAACAATGTAGTCGAGATGAATCAGCTTATTGAAGCCAGCAGTGATCTGCTCATCAAAGTACATACCACTGCAGATATTAAGCGTGCTAAGCAGGAAGGTAAAACCGGCGTCATGATGGGATTTCAGAACGCTAATGCGTTTGAAGACCAAATTGGCTATGTGCAGATATTCAAGGACCTGGGCGTTGGAATTGTGCAGATGTGTTACAACACCCAGAATTTAGTTGGCACGGGCTGTTACGAGCGCGATGGCGGTTTATCCGGCTTCGGTCGTGAAATTGTTGCTGAAATGAATCGCGTGGGCGTGTTGTGTGACTTGTCTCACGTGGGTGCTAAAACGTCTGAAGAAGTTATCCTCGAATCTAAACAGCGGGTGGCGTATTCACACTGTCTGCCCAGTGGTTTAAAAGATCATCCGCGTAACAAGTCGGACGCCGAGCTGAAGTTTATAGCAGATCACGGTGGATTTGTCGGTGTCACTATGTTCGCGCCTTTCCTGAAAAACGGTATTGATTCGACCATCGAAGATTATGTTGAAGCGATTGAGTATATCTACAACATCGTGGGTGAAGATAGCATCGGTATCGGTACCGACTTTACCCAGGGTCAGGATCAGAACTTCTTCGAATACCTGACTCACGATAAAGGCTATGCGCGCCGTTTGACGCGCTTTGGCAAGATTATCAACCCTGAAGGCATTCGCACGGTTGGCGAGTTCCCTAACCTGACTGAAGCATTGCTGCGTCGTGGTTTTTCTGAAACACAAGTGCGCAAGATTATGGGCGAAAACTGGGTGACGCTGCTTAAAGATGTCTGGGGCGCCTGATTTCAAATACCGAGTGACGTTGATGAAAGTATTGTTTATGAAAGTGATGTTTATGAGAGTGGCGTTGCCGAAATTGGCGATGTGTCTTGATAAAAAATAATTAAAACAAAAGAATTTTTGAGGTTAGAAAGAATGAGTGTACATGCACCAGAAATGCCGATCCTAGTCGATGATGAAACCGGAGTATGGACCACCGATGCGCTGCCAATGTTGTATGTGCCGCGCCACTTCTTCGTTAACAATCACATGGGGATTGAAGAAGAGATTGGTGCCGGAAAGTACGCAGATATTCTTTATAAAGCAGGGTATAAGTCGGCACATTACTGGTGTGAGAAAGAAGCGGCTGAACACGGTATATCAGGTGCGGATGTATTCGAGCATTACATGAAACGCCTATCTCAACGCGGTTGGGGTTTCTTTATTACTGAAGAACTGGATCTTGAAAAGGGTACTGCCACAGTTCGCCTGGAAAACTCTGCCTTCGTTTATCAGTACGGCAAAGTTAATCGCAAGGTTGATTACATGTTCACGGGCTGGTTTGCCGGGGCGATGGATCAGATCGCCGAAAGCCTCGGCTATGCCGTACGCACTAAAGCGGTACAGACTCAGTGCGCCGCAGAAGATGGCTGTGATGTCGGCTACTTTGAAGTCACTCCATTATAACCAACCATAAAATCGAAACCGCTTATCGGGCTGATATAACAGCATTGGATAACTGGTTAATAATCTAAAGGTGGGGTCCGATCATGTCCCAGTTTGATATCCTGTTTGAACCGCTTAAAATTAATAAGCTGACTATCCGTAATCGTATCGTCAGTACCGCTCACGCTGAGGTTTATGCAACCGACGGCGGTATGACGACTGAACGCTATGTAAAGTACTACGAAGAAAAAGCCAAGGGTGGTTGCGGCCTGTCAATCTGTGGTGGTTCCAGTGTGGTATCTATCGACAGCCCGCAGAGTTGGTGGAGCTCAGTTAACTTATCGACAGATCGTATTATTCCTCATTTTCAGAACTTGGCTGACGCGGTGCACAAGCACGGCGGAAAAATCATGATTCAGATTACCCATATGGGACGTCGTTCGCGTTGGGATGGTGGTGACTGGCCTAATTTGATGTCTCCTTCTGGTATTCGTGAGCCCGTTCACCGTGCTACCTGTAAGACGATAGAAGAGGAGGACATCTGGCGTATTATTGGTGATTTTGCCCAGGCCGCGCGTCGTGCCAAAGAGGGCGGCTTAGACGGCGTAGAACTGTCTGCAGTACATCAGCATATGATCGATCAGTTTTGGTCGCCGCGGGTCAATAAGCGTACTGACCAATGGGGCGGTAGTCTGGAAAACCGTATGCGCTTTGGTATCGAAGTACTTAAAGCGGTACGTGCAGAAGTTGGTCGTGACTTTGTCGTCGGTATGCGTATGTGTGGCGATGAATTTCATCCGGACGGCCTCAGCCACGAAGACCTTAAACAAATCGCTAAGTACTATAACGATACCGGTTTACTGGATTTCTTCGGCGTGGTGGGTTCGGGTTGCGATACGCACAATACGCTGGCAAACGTTATTCCGAATATGAGCTATCCCCCCGAGCCATTCCTGCATCTGGCGGCCGGTATCAAAGAAGTAGTGAATGTACCGGTTATTCATGCGCAGAACATCAAAGATCCCAATCAGGCGAAACGTATCCTGGAAGCCGGTTATGTTGATTTTGTGGGTATGACACGGGCGCACATTGCCGATCCGCATATCATTGCCAAAATAAAGAATGATCAGGTTGATCAGATTCGTCAGTGTGTCGGCGCTAACTATTGTATTGACCGTCAATATATGGGGTTAGATGTACTCTGTATTCAGAACGCTGCAACCTCTCGTGAACATATGGGAATGCCGCACGTTATTGAAAAAACAACTGGTATTAAGCGCAAAGTCGTGGTGGTCGGGGGTGGCCCGGGCGGTCTGGAAGCCGCACGTGTAGCCGCAGAGCGTGGGCATGATGTGACGCTTATTGAAAAAGAAGAAGAGCTGGGTGGCCAGATTGTGATTGCGGCTAAAGCGCCGCAGCGTGACCAGATGGCAGGTATCACCCGCTGGCTGGCAATGGAAGTGGAACGTCTGGGTGTTGATGTTCGGTTAGGCACAAGTGCCGATACGGATCTGATTCATGAGCTTAAACCCGATGTCTGTATTCTGGCGACAGGAGGTCGTCCGTTTATTGATCAGGAAGCGGCATGGGGCGCAGCTGAAGGCCTGTGTGTTTCCAGCTGGGATATTCTTATGGGAAAAGTGGAGCCTGGTAAAAATGTACTGATCTACGACACCATTTGTGAATTCTCCGGTATGTCGGCAGCAGACTATCTGGCATCAAAAGGCTCGTTAGTCGAGCTGGTGACTGATGATATCAAGCCGGGTGTTGGCATCGGTGGTACAACCTTCCCGACTTACTACCGTAATTTGTATGAAAAAGAGGTGATCATGACCTCCGACATGCTGCTGATGAACGTTTATCGCGAAGGTGACAACCTGGTTGTTGTACTAGAGAACGAATATACCGGCCAGAAAGAGGAGCGGGTGGTTGATCAGGTTGTCGTTGAAAACGGCACCCGTCCTAACGAAGAGCTGTATTACGCACTCAAGCAGGAATCTTGCAATAAGGGACAGTTAGATAACGAGGCGTTGTTTGCTGCCACGTCTCAGCCTGTGTTAGCCCTCTCAGCTGAAGAGAGACAGGGCAATATGATCTTGTGGCGACTGGGCGACTGTGTTTCACAACGTAATGTACATGCGGCGATTTATGATGCGTTACGTCTCTGCAAGGACCTCTGATCAGAGCTATTGCACTTGATATTGCACTAATGAAATGGATAGTTTCCCAGGAGGTTGACCGAGAATAGCGATCGTAGCGAGAGATGCTCATTTTGAGTCATATTTTCCGGTCATTTGCGAATAATAGTGGTTCTATTTGCCAAAAATGAGTGGGAAACCTGGCCGAAATGCGGATTTCGCAGTAGATCAGTCTGTTCTTGGTCAGCCTCCTGGTTGAAGCTAATAATAACAGGGCAGATTTCACTGCCCATCCACCTGCCTGATGAGGGTGAATTATGGCTTTTGAGTGGTTAAACCCCTTACTTATCGCGACAGCGTTGCTGCTCGCCGTCGTGGGTGCAGTACGCCGAGTTAACCTGTGGCGGGCTGGTCAGCCTGAATCAGTGGATTTTGTCGCTGGCTTAATAGCGATGCCGGGTCGTTATCTGCATGATCTGCACGATATTGTCGAACGTGACAAATATATGTCGAAAACACATGCGGCTACCGGTGGTGGTTTTGTGTTGTCGCTGCTGATGATTATTCTGGTACACCTGCTGGGTATTAATAATCAGGTACTTGGCTGGGCATTGCTGGCTTCGCTGGCGTTGATGTTTGTCGGTGCTGTGTTTGTTTTTAAGCGTCGACTGAATCCGCCGAGTCGCCTATCGAAAGGCCCGTGGATGCGTTTGCCAAAAAGCTTACTGGCATTTTCAGGCGCTTTTTTTATTCTTACGCTGCCCGTTGCGGGTGTTTTACCTGAGGGTGCCGGGGGGGCGCTTCTGACGATTGTTCTGAGCATTTTTATTGCGATGGGATTGTCTGAAATGCTGCTGGGTATGACGTGGGGTGGGCCGATGAAGCACGCCTTTGCCGGCGCTCTGCATCTGGCATTTCATCGTCGCCCTGAGCGTTTTGGTGGCGGGCGCTCCACCGGACTGAAGCCCGTGGCTCTGGATCAGCGAGTACTGGGTGTACAAAAGCCTGAAGATTTTAAATGGAATCAGTTATTAGGCTTTGATGCCTGTGTACAGTGTGGCAAGTGTGAGGCCGTGTGTCCTGCTTTTGCTGCCGGGCAGCCGTTAAATCCTAAAAAGTTAATTCAGGATATGGTGGTGGGCATGGCCGGTGGCAGTGATGCTCAATACGCGGGTAGTCCTTATCCGGGTAAAGATGTGGGCCAGGCGAATGGTGGCCCACTGCTGACGATGACAGAAGGGTTGATTGATCCAGAAACACTGTGGTCTTGCACTACGTGTCGTGCGTGCGTGGAAGAGTGTCCGATGATGATCGAACATGTTGATGCGATTGTCGATATGCGTCGTTTTCTGACAATGGAAAAGGGCAGCACTCCGAATAAAGGTGCTGAAGTTCTGGATAACCTGATTGCCACCGATAATCCTAATGGTCATGCACCAACCAGCCGCATGAACTGGGCGGCTGACCAGAATTTACCTTTACTAAGTGATGTAAAAGAAACCGATGTGGTTTTCTGGGTATCCGATGGCGCCTTTGATATGCGTAGCCAGCGCATTTTGCGCGCCTTTGTTAAGTTGCTAAAAGCGGCTAATGTAGATTTTGCCGTATTAGGTGATGAAGAGCTGGACAGTGGTGATGTCGCCCGCCGTTTAGGTGATGATGCGACCTTCCAAAGTTTGGCAAAGCGAAATATTGCAACGCTGAGGCAGTATAAATTCAAACGTATCGTCACGACCGACCCTCACGCTTATCACTGTCTGCGAAATGAGTATGCAGATTTTGCTGACGGCTTATTCGATACGATTGAGGTCTTGCATCACACCACTTATCTGAATGAGTTGGTGCAGGCAGGCAAGCTTAAATTGAATAGCTATAAGGGCGGCACGGTAACCTACCACGACCCTTGTTATCTGGGACGTTATAACGGCGAATACGAAGCGCCACGCGAATTACTGCGTTCACTGGGCATTAAAATTGCTGAGATGGAACGCTCTGGTTTTCGTTCACGATGTTGTGGTGGCGGTGGCGGTGCGCCGATTACGGATATTCCGGGAGAACGTCGTATTGCCGATATGCGCATGGACGATGTACAAACAACGGGAGCTGAGCTGATAGCGGTAGGGTGTCAGCAATGCACAGCGATGCTTGAAGGGGTCGTTGAACCTCGTCCGCAGGTGAAAGATATCGCTGAAATTCTGGTTGAGTCTCTTGTTGAGCCATTAGTTCAGGAGCGACACTAATGTCAGATACTCATTATTCAGACGTGCTTCGTCGTGATCCGCGTGCAGAAAGGATTGCGCGTAACCGCTTACATCCGTTGCATACGACTGCTAGTAGCGGTGGGCAGGTGGCAGAGATACGTGGGCCTTCGGGGCTGTTACGTAAGAATCCGCACACGCTTGGTTTTATCGGCCCTAACGGTATCAAGCGAATTGACCGGCTTAAGGGTAATGCGATCGCGACTAATAGCCGTCGCGGTACAACCAACACTCAGGTGACGCTGTTACCTTTGCATCAGGTGGCGGAAGCTGCTTTCACTCTGGTTGTTGTGCCGGATATGGTGGGTGGTCGATTAACGGCGCATGATAAAGATGTGTTGGGGCAGGCGCATCAACTCGCGCGAGCCATTGAGGCCGATATCGGTGCAAAAGGTGCAGTAATGCTGGTCGCCTTTGGTGTATGTAAAGAAGAGAACTTTGATAAGGCAGGGGTAGACCGTTTGTTGTTGCTCGATAGTGTCGAATATCAGGGCTACTGCCCCGAGCAACAGATGGCTGCACTGCTGCAGGTTGAAGCACGTTTTGCACCGCAATACTGGTTGTTTCCTGACAGTGTACATGGCGGTTCTGATCTGGGCTCACGCCTGGCGGCGCGTCTGGGTATACGCCCTGCCGTGCATGTCTGGCAAGTAAATACGGATACCACGATTTGCCGTGGTGCGGGTGGTTCAACCGATATAACACGGGCAACCCCACGCTTGCTGATGTTATCGCAAGAGTGCGCCAATCCTATTGATGAGAGTCGCCATGAAGTACTTCCTGTGGTGTTGAAATCAACCCCAATTATCTCGTTGCTGTTAGAAGATAAGGGGCAGGTGTCGGTCGATCCGAATGCGATCCCACTGGCAGAAGCAGAGTTTATCTTATCGGCAGGCAACGGTATTAAAAATTGGGACCAGTTCCATACGGCGGCGCAAGCATTGGGTGCCACTGAAGGAGCAAGCCGAGTGGTGGTTGATGATGGATATATGCCACGTTTTCGTCAAGTCGGCGCTTCCGGTACCTGGGTGACGGCACGTGTCTATCTGGCGGTAGGTATCTCCGGTGCGATTCAGCATATGCAGGGTATAGGTCAATGCGAGAAAGTCATCACGATCAATACGGACGCTGGCTGCGATATGGTGAAACGTGCTGATCTGAGTCTGATCGGTGACAGTGAGGCGGTGCTGCAGGAGTTACTGAAGCTGGTCAAGGTGTTTCGCCAGCAATCACATCAAGGTCAGAATAACGTCAAAATTAGTGAAAAAACCGGCGTAAAAAAAGACACAAATGAGGAAGCTGAAAATGCAGCCTGATTCGAGTACAGCATTGGATGACAAAGGCCTGGACTTAACGGAACTGGACCTGAAAATAGTCTCGTTGATTTCGATCGGTAAACACCCGACTTCCGGGCGTGCCCGCCGGGCCGAGCAGGATGGCCGGGCTGTTGAGTTGGGTATGGTGCTGGCGGAAGCCACCGGCGATAAGCAAAACTTAACCGTTATACATGCCGGAGACTCCCAGCTAGAGGCCCAGCAAGCGGCACTGCGTAGCTATGCAGGCATGGGTTTGGGGGCGGTGCGGGTGCTGCAAATGCGTGACAGTGCTGATGCGATAAACCCGTTGAGCGAATACCTTTATAAACATGCACCGGACATTATTTTGACGGGTGTACATGCAGAAAGTGGTGAGTCTTCTGGCATGGTGCCTTATCTATTGGGTGAAGCACTGGGGTGGCCGGTAGTGCCGCGTATTGCCAATATCGTATCGATTAAGAATGGCGTTGCCGAAATACTGCAAGCATTACCGCGAGGCCAGCGGCGGGCTTTGGCGGTACGCCTGCCGTTTATTGCCAGTGTGGATAATGCTGCACCAGCACCACGTCAGAGCGCGTTTGGCCCTGCTAGCAGAGCGCTCATGGATCAGAAGGTATCGCAGAGTGATGTGGATGGGGTGCGTAATGCGTGGAGTGAGTTGCCGGCGCGAAAGCGGCCAAAACGCTTGAAAGTCGTTAAAGCAAAAACAGGCGCCGCTCGCTTGAAAGCCGCCACGGCTAAGCCCCAGGGAGCGGGAGGCAAAGTGATGAAAGAACAATCTGCTGCTGAACAGGCACAGGCTATCTTTGATCTGTTACTGGAAGAGGGCGTGTTGCGTTAAAGAGGCGTTTATAATGCCTTCTTTTCTATTAGCGACCATTTACAGGTCGCTAATCTCTTTTTCTGTTCCTATTCCCTTTATCTGTTGTTAATGCCTTTATCTGATGCAAATTTTAGCGTCTGTATCACGCCTTTATTTTTTTATCGAAAACGTCAACTCAATGATGAGATCTGTCGCAAATGGCAACACTGCGCAGCATAACTCTTCGTAAGATATCGGTGGACTCAACTCAACTCAACTCAACTCAGCTCAACTCAACTCAAATAAAAGTCATCACTGAATGATACATAATAAAAAAAGCGGAGTAGTACTATGAACGAAATTGCACGAAGTGCGACGGCCTACGTGGAGACAGGTGCGGCATACACCTCTGATTACAAGGCGGGACAAGATAATGTAAAAGTTATGGGTATGGATATCCATAATCCGGTATTTGGTACCAGTGCATTTATCATTTTGTTATTCATTGTTCTCGCCTTAGCCTTCCCGGCTAATGCAAAGGAGATGTTGGTTGGGGCGCGTACCTGGTCAATTGAAACTTTTGACTGGCTGTTTATGATTGGCGGAAATGTCTTTGTATTATTTTGTCTGGCCTTGATTGTATTGCCGGTCGGCAAAATCAGGCTGGGTGGAAAAACGGCAACACCTGATTTTAACCGGATGTCCTGGTTCTCCATGCTGTTTGCAGCGGGGATGGGGATAGGACTGATGTTCTGGAGTGTTGCAGAACCGGTCGCTTATTATACCAACTGGTACGGTACTCCATTGAATGCAGCACCGAATACGCCAGAAGGTGCGTCCGTAGCGATGGGAGCAACCATGTTCCATTGGGGGCTTCATCCATGGGCAATCTACGGTGTAGTGGCGCTGGCATTAGCGTTCTTTGCATATAACAAAGGTTTGCCTTTGACGATTCGTTCTGCATTCTATCCGCTTTTAGGCGAACGAGTATGGGGACCGATTGGTCATGTGATTGATATTGTAGCGGTACTGGCTACTATCTTTGGTCTGGCTACATCCCTTGGCTTAGGTGCGTCCCAGGCAGCTGGGGGCTTAAGCTTTCTGTTTGGTGTAGAGAATAATATTACTACGCAGATAATTATCATTGTGCTGGTATCTGCAATAGCGATATTTTCGGTTATGCGTGGCCTTGACGGAGGCGTTAAAATTCTCAGTAATATCAATATGATGGTTGCAGCATGTCTGTTGTTTTTCGTCATTGTTGCGGGATCTGTTAGCGGATTTCTGGGTAATTTCTTCGGTATTTTAAGCAGCTATGCAGAAAACATTATTCCACTGAGTAATTGGGTAGGGCGCGAAGATGAAACCTGGTACCACGGCTGGACAGTGTTTTACTGGGCTTGGTGGATCTCCTGGTCGCCATTTGTAGGAATGTTTATTGCGCGTATCTCAAAAGGCCGGACGGTGCGTGAATTCCTGACGGCAGTACTGCTTATCCCGACATTGGTATCTGCTGTATGGATGGCTGCTTTTGGTGGCAGTGCGTTAGATCAGATTCAGAACAATGTAGGGGAGTTAACAAAAGGTGTCGGTGATGTTTCGCTGGCGATGTTCCAGATGTTGGAAAATCTGCCATTGTCTGAAATATCTTCACTCTTGGCAATTGTTCTCGTGCTGGTCTTCTTTATCACTTCATCGGACTCCGGTTCGCTGGTAATAGATACTATTACCGCCGGTGGTAAGGTTGATTCTCCTGTGCCACAGCGTGTCTTTTGGGCAGTACTACAGGGCTTGATTGCGGCGGTGTTGCTATACGGCGGTGGTGCTGAAGCACTCACTGCATTGCAGGCTGGCGCCATTACAGTGGGCTTACCGTTTACGCTGATACTGCTGTTTATGTGTGTGAGTTTGTATAAAGGTTTGAAAAGTGAAGTGTACTAATTAGCCCGTAATTGGTAAGGTCACACACCTGATAATAAAGCCGGCATTTTTGCCGGCTTTTTATGTATTACGAGGTGTTTTTTTAGTCATACAGCAGATCAGTGATAAGCCAGATAGGTCTGCCAGAGGAGACAATTTTATGATGATCGCTGACCTGGTAGATCAGGAAGATTTTTGTAGATTACTAGAATCGATTGGAATTTGTGTTGAAAGCGATTGGACATCAGAGCAATGTGCGCAGGCGGCTATAGACTGGCGCTGTATTAACGCTAATCCTGATGCGGCCGCTAAACTGAATCAGATTATCAATGAACTTAAACAGAAAGAATCTCTATTGTTACCCGAAGTGAAAGCAGCGTTGAATATGCTTTTATTACACAATAGCAGATAGCTTTTTTTAGTGTATTAGAGAGCATTTACGCGTGCGAACAACCTTAGTACCACTTATTTCCCTCTTTATCAGTTGCTTTATTCTATTTTTAGGAAATGGCCTGATCAATGTCCTATTGCCCGTAAGAATGGGCTTAGATGGTGTCAATACGAACACTATTGGTACGGTATTGTCGCTCTATTTTGTGGGCATGCTACTGGGTGCTATCTATAGTAAAAACCTGATTAGACGGGCGGCGCATATTCGTGTGTTTGCCGGATGTGTTGCATTAGGAGCAGTGAGTATTCTGATTTGTAGTCTTTATTCAGACCCGCTTTTGTGGGGGGCAATGCGAATTGTATTGGGCTTTTGTAATGCCTGCGCGTTTACTGCCATGGAAAGCTGGTTGAGTGACAGTTCGACAAAAGAAACACGCGGTAAAGTGTTAGCGACTTATAACGCAGTTGTTTTAAGTGGTTTGTTTTTTGGTCAGTTTTTTATGAATTTTGCGAGCCCGGAAGGCTCAGCGCTGTTCGTTTTTGGTGGCATACTCCTCTGTGCTGCGGTGATTCCAATGGTGTTAAGTCGCAATAATGGTCCAGTGATTTCAGAAGTTGGCTCAATGTCACTGTTTGCATTGTATAAAATTTCTCCGCTTGGGGTCGTTAGCTGTTTAGCTTCCGGTGTGATCTATTCCGCCATTTTTAACTTGTTGCCGGTGTTCGCGAAAGATTACGGCATCGTTACTTTTCAGTTATCGCTCTATATGGGGACGGCGATTTTAGGGGCTTTTTTACTGCAGTTTCCTGTTGGTTATCTCTCGGATAAATTTGACCGTCGTTCAGTATTAGCGGTTCTACTGTTTATCTCGGCAGTGGCTGACTTTGCCGTGCCGGTACTCGCCTCTCAGGAGATATTCTGGGCGGTATTCTTAGGCACTGCGATCACCAGCGGCATTATCGCTTGTACCTATCCTTTGAGTATCTCTGAAGCGTTTGACAAGTTACGCCAAAACCAGATGGTTGCGGCTATGGGAAGCATGATTCTGGCCTTCTCGATTGGCGGTATCCTTGGCCCCTATACGGCTTCCATCGCTATGGATAAATTTGGCAATGCGTCGCTCTTTTATTTTGTGGCATTTATCCAACTGCTGCTCGGCGGCTTTGTTATGTATCGCATGGCTGTGCGTGATGCACTACCGGTAGATGAACAGGAGCACTTTGTCATGCAAGGTGCTTCTATTACAGCGTCCGTTGAACTTGATCCGCGTACTGAATATGTCGAACATCAGCATGCATTGAGTTCAGAAGCAGAAACAGCAGCAACCATTGCAGAAACCGATCCCGCCACTGCTGTTAAAATGGCGCGTGCCATAGCGATGGCAAATCCGATGCTCGGCGTTGAGGTGGCTGCTGCTGTGGCGACAGTTCCTGGTATAAACGTGCTGCGTTTATACGAAGTGATGAAAGAAGCGGTACCCGATCAAATACTCGCTGTTACCCGTGCCGTGGTTACCGTGCATCCTGAACTGGCCTATGAATTAGTCTCTAAATTAGCTGAGTGGTATCCAGAGCAAGTGGTTTCTGTCGCGGCAGAAATTGGTCGCGCTTTACCCGATCATCGTATAGAGATGGCGCGAGTGGCTGTTAAATATGCGCCTGAATCGGTAGCGGAAGTTGCAGAATATTATGCGCAGGTATTGGCAGAAGAGCATGAAGCCGTTCGTCCGGCAGACCGGGAAAATGACACGAGTGAAGAAGACGCTGCCAGTATTGCTGCTGAGTTGTGGCAGGCCGCACCGGAGCAGGCATTGGATGTTGCTGTGACGATGGTTGACGCGATACCAGAATCTGCTGTGCTGGTGGCCGAAGAATATCTGGCCAGTAATATAGGTGAAACTGATGAAGAAGCCAGCGCTGCAGAAAAATCGGATACACCAGAACGGAGCCTGACAGGAGTAGAGTATCAAGCCCGCAAAGAGGTGCGCAGTCAAGAGTGGGCACAAGAGTCAGCAGATGATTACAACCACACAGTTGAATTGGTGGCAAGGCTAGCAGAAGCGGCCCCAGAGCAAGCCCTGGATATGGCGGTGGCGGTGGTAGAAGCTGTGCCGGGTAGTGCCGCTGAAGTGGCTTCTGAGGTAGTTAGCAGCATTTATGAGCATAAATCTGACGATACACATACAGCTGACATTGAGCTTGATGAAGAGCACGATGGTAAAACGCTGGAATATGAAGATGCGGTAGAGCTGGTACAGCGTTTATCAGAGGTGTCACCAGAAAATGCTATGAATGTGGCCGTTGCGGTAGTAGAAGCACTCCCGGAATCAGCCTCTGAGGTTGTTAATGCGATTAGTCAGGGTGATGAATCCACAGAAGGAGAATGGATTAACGCGGTAGACCATAAACCTGCTGAAAAACCGTGAGATTGACCTTTTTTAAAGATAAAGAGGTTACGCCGGTGCATCGCGCGCAGTACTGTAAAGCATGCATACTTATTTTTGCAGGGGTGTTTAGCTAAGAAAGTATAAGCGCGTGTATTTAGCTAGGTAGTGCTCGCTGGACAGTGCTGATCTTATCTATAAAAGTTGAAAACTGATATTCGCCTGATCAGTTTTCCTGCGGGAGGATTACCAAGTAATAATCTAATTCCTGCTATTTCTCTACCAAATGGTGGCGGCGCAATAAAAGGAATTGAAGAGAAGTTTCCGGTAAATTCTGTAACGGGGACGTCTTTGTTTGCAATACCGTTATGAAAACTCTCTTTTAAAAGTGTACGGTTGGACTTGACCAGTACACTATTACGATCCAATCTGATCGTGTGTATTTCCGGATCAAATTCACGGCGTGGCAAGCTTATAGGGTAGGCGTTGCTATCATCAGGATTTGTGTCAGAGGAGTAAACGTGGCAGAAAAGACTAAACAACCCTTGGATTGTACTATTGAACTGAGCACCGAAGCCGTATTGGAGCAGGTACGCCAACTGGCTTCTGAGCTACATTCCCGGCGTAAGAATTTCCAGCATATAACGTTGGATAGCGCACTGGATCGTGACTTGGGCTTTGATAGCTTGTCCAGGGTCGAATTATTCCAACGCCTTGAGCGTGCCTTTGGCGTCAGGTTGCCGGAGCAGATGCTGGCGAGCGCCGAGACTCCTCGCGACTTGTGGCGATCACTAGTTTCTGCAGGAGCAACAGGACGACGGGGAGTATCGAGCCCGGCCAAGCCGACAGTTGAACTGGAGGAGATGGAGGGCACGCCTCATGCGGCAGAAACCTTGTTGGAGATGCTTGATTGGCACGTTCTTAGTCATCCACAGCGACCACATGTTTACCTGTACGGCGACGAAGATGAGCCGGAGGTGATTACATACGCGATGCTGGCAGATGGTGCGCGCACTTTGGCCACTGGTTTGCAGTCGCGGGGGCTGATGCCCGGGCAAACCGTGGCCATCATGCTACCAACGAGTCGCGACTATCTGTTTAGCTTTTTCGGTATTCTGCTAGCAGGCGGTATTCCTGTCCCGATCTATCCGCCGTTGCGGCCTTCTCAAATTGAGGATCATCTGCGCCGACATGCGGGTATTCTTGCCAATGCAGAGGCGGTGTTGCTGATCACTGTGGCGGAGGCCAGGAAGGTAGCGCGTTTGCTCAAGGCACAGGTCGATACCATGCGCGCGGTGGTTACCCCAGAGGAGTTGATGTCATCCTCCGGCATATATAGTGAGCTAACACCTCAATCACAAGACATTGCTTTTCTGCAATACACTTCAGGCAGCACTGGCCAGCCCAAGGGGGTAATACTGACCCATGCAAACCTGCTTGCGAACATCCGCGCCATGGGTGAAGAAGTACAAGTAGATTCCACCGATGTCTTCGTCAGCTGGCTGCCTCTTTATCACGATATGGGACTGATTGGCGGTTGGCTAGGAAGTCTGTATTACGGTATGCCGCTGGTGCTGATGTCACCGTTAGCATTTCTGATTCATCCGCCGCGCTGGTTATGGACGATCCACAAGCACCGTGGCACTTTGACTGCCGCCCCTAATTTCGCCTATGAATTGTGTCTGCACAAGATTGAAGAGAGTGACCTTAAAGGGCTGGATTTAAGCAGTCTGCGGCGAGCCTTCAATGGTGCCGAGCCGGTCAGTCCTAACACCTTGCGGCGTTTTACTGAACATTTTGCTCCTTACGGTTTCCGGGCCCGGGCTCTCGCGCCAGTGTACGGCCTGGCCGAAGCCGCGGTGGGGCTTGCCTTTCCGCCCCTTGATCGCGGGCCGTTAATTGACTGTATTCAACGTGAGCCATTTGTTTCCTCGGGTAAGGCGATCCCGGCGCTTGCATCGGATTCGAACCCGCTAGAGTTTGTTGCCTGTGGCCAGCCCCTGCCAGGTTATCAAATACGTATTGTCGATATGGCTGGTCGTGAGCTTCCGGATCGCCAGGAAGGGCGGCTGGAGTTCCGGGGGCCATCCGCTACCAGTGGTTATCTACGTAATGCTGATGCAACCCAGAGTCTTTTCGATGGGGAATGGCTGGACTCCGGTGATCTGGCTTATATTGCGGAGGGTGATGTTTATCTAACCAGCCGCATTAAGGATCTCATTATCCGTGGCGGGCGCAATATCTATCCCTATGAGGTGGAAGAGGCAGTGGGAGATATTCCCGGCATCCGTAAAGGCTCTGTGGCTATATTTGGCACCCCCGATCCCAATTCTGGCACTGAACGGTTGATCGTCATCGCCGAGACCCGCGAGGAAGAACCCGATACGCTGGAATCCTTACAGGCACAGGTATATAGCGTTACTACCGACCTGCTGAATATGCCTCCTGATGAGGCTATGCTGGCACCACCGCATACCGTGTTGAAAACGTCCAGCGGGAAAATCCGCCGTGCCGCAGTGCGCGAGCTTTATGAACAGGGTAGGATCGGAGAGCGGCCACGTGCTGTATGGTGGCAGGTTATTCGTCTTGCGCTGAGCTCATGGAAGCCGCGCATGCGCAGCGCGAGGCGATGGCTGGGAGATATGGCGTATGCGGGCTACGCGAAAATAATTTTCTGGCTGCTTACACCAATCACATGGTTGCTAGTCGTGCTATTACCGAGTGCTAGCTTTCGTTGGACAGTGATGCGCCGAAGTGCGCGATTGCTGTTTCGCTTGACGCGTGTGCCATTACGAGTGGAGGGTCTGGAGAAATGGCCAGATGGTCAGGCCTGTGTGATTGTCGCCAATCATTCCAGCTATCTGGACGGGGTGGTGCTGGCGGCTGCCTTACCCACCGAGTTTGCCTTTGTAGCTAAAGCAGAACTGGATAAACAGTTTTTTCCGCGCCGGTTTCTACGGCGCATAGGTGCCGTGTTTGTGGAGCGGTTTGACAAACAGCAAGGGGTTGCTGATGCCCAGCGTACCGTGAATACAATCCGCTCTGGCAGGTCCCTGATGTTTTTTCCTGAGGGAACCCTTGATCGTATGCCGGGCTTGTTACCGTTTCATATGGGAGCCTTTGTCGCCGCTGCCGAAACCGCTATGCCGGTGGTGCCAGTGACAATCCGAGGAACACGTTCCATCCTGCGTTCTGGTTCCTGGTTTCCGCGCCGCGGTGCGGTGAGTATTACTGTCAGCTTGCCAATTATGCCGACAGGAACAGACTGGGACGCAGCAGTGAAGTTACGTAATGCCGCTCGTACTAATATATTGCAGTATCTGGGTGAACCCGATCTGGAGCGAGAGGCCCCACACGTATTAAAACCATCGTAAAGGCCGAGACTTGCAGGCCATCATGTGGAGTGCACAGTAACAAAACGGAGGGTAAACCATGTCACGATCTCTTATTACCGCAGATGACGACTCTAACGCATGATACAGCGCCTGTTGAGCCTGATATGGCCGCTGTTGTTCGGTGTGATCCTGTTAAATGTTTTCCTGTTTTTCCTGCAAGCGTCGATGATCTTTTTCCCACTACGTGAACTACAACAGACCCCGACCGACTGGAAGCTCGATTATGAAGACGTATGGATTAACAGCGAGGATGGTCTGCGCCTGCATGGCTGGTATATTCCGCGCCAGGGTGCCCGCCAAACCGTACTCTTTTTCCACGGTAATGCCGGGAATATTTCCCACCGGCGTGAGTCCATAGAAATTTTTCATCGACTCAATCTGAATGTTTTTATTCTCAGTTATCGGGGCTATGGTGCCAGCGAGGGTAAACCTGATGAAAAGGGGCTCTACAATGATGCTCGTTCTGCCTGGCGCTATTTGACGGTGGAGAGGAAAATCGAACAGCAGGATATTATCCTGTTTGGACGCTCACTGGGTGGTGCCGTAGCAACGTCACTCGCCGCCGAGGTTAAACCTGCCGGCCTCATTCTGGAATCGACCTTTAGTTCAGCAGCCGACATGGCGGCTGTGCTGTACCCGATTTTACACTGGGTCATTTATCCCAGATACACGTTTGATACTGCAACCCGGCTGCGGCAAGTTCAGATCCCGGTGCTGGTCATTCACAGTGCCGACGACGAGATCATTCCGTTTCGGCTTGGACAAAAAGTATTCAGGGCCGCCAGGGAACCGAAGCAATTTGTTGAAATCCGTGGTGACCATAATGGTGGCTTTCTGCTGAGTCAACCGCAGTACCAACAGGAGCTCGGTGCCTTCATTGGTTCATTAGCCGTTGCCGCTCCGCCACTGTTATCTCAATGAGCTTGTTTGAGGTTGAATAGCTGCAGATTTTTCTAGCTGAACCCTGGATGTTTTTCTGGCTATTTATCTAAGTATTTTGCCGAATGTTCCAGGAGGTGTTGTTCTCAATGCGTTAATTAACTACACGAAAAAATGCCTGTAATTCAGGGATTCCGGGGACAGTTTACTTAACTCAGGGGTTCCGGGGACAGTTTACTTAACTCAGCCTACTTCGGGTCGAAAGTGACCTAATTGTGCCAAAAGGAGTCATATATGGTCATCCTGAAAAGAGGCCCATATCGATCCAACAGTGAACATAATCGCTATCCAACTAAGGGTCGAAAATATTAATTTTTTTCCATTTTCATTATCTTTATAAAGGATTATTCAAGACGGTGGTTTGTCGGTTTGATAGGTTCGGGCAACTCTAATTCGCCGAGGATCTCTAGCAAATTTATCTCAACAGAACGCGCCATGGCAGTTAATGCTAAATCGTTAGCCGAAAGGCCAAACGGCTCCTCCAGTCCTTCACTCAATGCATCTAGGCCAAAAAATGTATAAGCAACAATAGCGCAAAATAACGGCGTCAATAATCCCAGCGACGCGACAATGCCGAAGGGTAAAATAAAGCAGTAGAGGTAGACTGTACGCTGAACAAGCAACATATAGGCAAACGGCAGAGGAGTGTTCTGGATACGCTCACATGCAGCCTGAACCCCTGCCATTGAGGTTATATGGTTATCGATACTTTGTATCAAATAATCGGAAAGAAGAATTTTATGGCGACAGGTTCCTAACTTTTGTCCCATCAAGCGCAATAAGGCATCAGGCAAGTTTTTGGATTGGCGCAATTTATCGATATCATCCGGCTCAAGGTATTTTTCGATATCTGTCCAGGGATCTGACCGTCGTAGTTGGTGGCGTAGCGCATGATTAAACGCAATTGTAAGATATATCATGCGTTTTTGTGCTTCAGCCCCGCCTTCAGACTGCACATCAAAATATGAAACTACCTGCCGTGATAAGCTGCGAGAATCGACAATAAGTTGTCCCCATTGTTTACGCGCTTCCCACCAACGGTCATAGCAGGCGTTATTTCGAAATCCAAGAAAGAGAGATAATGCCACCCCCAGAAGTGCGAATGGCGCCAGAGTAAAGCTTGGGAATATAGAGGGATAAAAATATTGTGTGGCCGCAACCCCTGCGCCCAGCAAAGTGACAAAAAGAATTTGTGGGAAAATAAGCGGCACAACAGAGCCACGCAGGATGAAAAAAAGCTGAAATGCATTCGGTTTATTACGAACAATCATTATTACCTCCTACAGCTATCAAGCTGACAAATTGCTAGCCATCGGCATTTATAGTTGACTGTCACCTTCCTAACCATCCTAACCATCCTAACCTTCCCACCAACCACTGATACCTTTATATAAAATAATGATAGCTGACGCACTTGAGATGAAAAGTAGTAGCGGCTTAGTCGATGAGAGGTTGATACGGTCATCACAAAAACGCGCAATGCCGAAGCCTAGCAGCACCCCAGGTAACATTTTTACACTCAATAATAAGCTGCTCATATCAACCCGGCCTTGTAACACTAAAAACAGGATTGAGACCGGCGTACCGATAAGAAAAAAAGCGGCCAGTTCATTACGTGCAGTGACTCTATCTACGCTTTGATAAACCAAGGCGATAGGAGGCCCACCCACTGAGGTTACTGTTCCGATAAGCCCCGAAAAAAAACCACCTATACTTAAATTCACCGGATTTAATGAAATCTTACAGGTATATAACGAGAGAATTACGGCCATCAACAGCACACAGCCGAACAATATACTGAGTAGGTATGCTGGCGCAGCCACTAACAAAAGCGCACCACACCAACAACCGGGAAAGCGCGCAATAATTGCGGGAAGCACCCGCCGCCAACATAATAGCTTACGCTGATTTACTACCAACAACAGCGAGAGACTAAAACCTAAAATTAATGCAGGGACGGGAACATAAGCAGGATCAATCAGGTAGAGTAACGGTGCAGCCAATAAGCCAAAACCAATACCTACCCACGTTTGTAGAATGATCCCGCTCATGACTATCAGCAATGCCAACAGTTCAAATGCGGAGTAGCTCATAACAGATTAATAAACCTGACCGGCCAAAAATTTGTTAAAGCCAACCTCAACTGCCACCGGCACCCATACGGGAGCGCTCAGTATTTTCCACTAAGATACCTTCACCAATTTTGTTAATCTGTGCCCACAGCGTTTCATCGATGTCGATACCATGGTCAACGCTATACTCTTTATTTATCGCAACCTGCAATGCGCTTATATAACGGCTATTAAAGTTGCCCTTAGATTGCTGCAAAGAGGTTGTCAGATCAACACGGGAGCTACAGATAATCGTCAGCGCTTGCTTTTCACCTGCCGTAGCCGCTAAGTTAGTGATTGCCTCGCTATAACTCGGGTAGCGATCACCCGCTTTGATAGCAACCGTATGCTCACTGACCACCTTGCTACCATTTTGCCAATAAGCCGCCGCACTAATACCGCGTCGTCCGCAATCTGTGAGTGCTTTGAGTACAAACATTCGATTATGACAGTTATGCACAGTCACCGTTGCTATGCCGCATTCCAAGGCTTTTGCGTGAGCCAAATCAACTGAGGCGGCGATACAGTTCAGGGCACTGCGACCATGACTGTCGATAATCGCCGATGTATTATCTTCATAGATGACCGTACTTAACGACTTATCTGCATCTTGCTGAATGAACGAAATAGCGCGCTCTAACTCACCCAAGCCATTAAGTCCGTGCTTTTCCAACCACAAAATCATATTCGCCGCATCTTCATAATTACCGACAAAATAACCACTGGCTTCGAAACAGCGTCGCAGAGCCGCTTTTAGCTCTATCATTGATACATGCATTGCGTTCTCCTACTGTGCTGGGGCTTCTGATTTTGAAGCGTTTAATGATGGCTCATCTAATGTCGGGGCTAACGGCATAAACCAGTCGTCATTAAATGGTTTACCGATATCTTCCAATAAGGGCGCACCCTGAAACATCGTATTACGTACCCATAAACGAGATCTCGGATCAAACTTGCCCACCCCGAAAAAGGCTAATTTGGCACGTAACAAGTGCATAGGAAGTACATTTCTATCCAGAAGGTTGGCCTGAATATCGCCATATACACATTTATTCATAGTTTGAATCCTGCGTACTATGCCGCGAAGTTTGGGTCTAGCTACCATAAAGCGAGCAGTCGTATGCTCTGGATAAGCGGCTATATATTCACATAGCTGGTCATAACATTTACGCACAGCATAACCAACGCCCAGCGCCATCTGCTTCTTCCTACCTTCTTCCAGTTCAGTCCCTCCTAAACGCGGTTCCATTTTCTCTTCTGAGCGATACCAGAATGTTTCGCGGGCGCCATCAGCATTAAAATCGATAGCGAGCGCCCAGTTATAACGCTGTTCTATAATCTCTTTTAACTGCTGTACCGGCATCAGTGGATCAAGATCCAAAAACTCTTCCGCCGTATGATAATCCTCTAAGTCATCTACTAGTTCAGGATAAAGCTCTAGCATCATAGAGATGATCATCTCCTGTCCCTGTAACGAGCAGTGCTCCTCACTCCAGCGCAATAGCTCATCCCAACTATTGAAGGGAACAGCGACGCGCGCTTTAAGGGCATCCATATCTAGAAGAACTTGCTGGTTATTGCCTGTCTGCCACTCATCTTCCGTTACTGTTTCTGCTGTATGCACGTAGCAGCGACCCATTAACTCTTTAAATTGCTCGCAGATATGTTGATCGATACCGCCCAATACCCGAATACGCGCCAGTGCCAGTTCGCGCATCTCAACCCATTGATTAATCAAGATCGGATGGTTGATCAAATAGGGTGCCATGCCCAAGCCGGTTGAATTACCGATACCAAAAAAACGTTTAACCTTTGGCTGCATCGGTAAAAAAGAATCGGGCGACTTGTGTTTTGCAATATGCTCTACCTGTAACAGGCTAAAGTTACGCAACATTAAGCAAACAAACATCTCCGCAGCAAAAGGGCGTGCAAAGTCGGGGTAACGAGTAGAAACCTTTTCCCAATCCGCCATCCCCAGTTTTCCACTGCCATAAACAGCGGTAGTGCGATACAGATAACCTACTTGTGCGATTTTGGCGACATCCGGCTGCTCACCTTTAGCTAACTGATTCACCACGTAATCAAAGTTTCGCGCACTGCGGTTGGCACGCGACAAAACGAACACTCGAGAGTCAACACGTCCTGCTTCCTGTTTAGGCACATTCTGACGTAGTTTTTCAAGATAAATCTCGTCGACCTGGCCATCAACCAAGGCCATGGTAAGGTCCCACTGAGTCGCAATAACACGATCATTACGATCTTCCGAGGCCAGATAACTGGAAAATAAAACGAAACTGAATAAACCATGTGGTGCTTTAATTTCGTATATCACAGTACCGTAACCCTGTGCATCAAGCTCAAAGCGGGCAGGTTCAATTTGCCAGCGTTCACGCATAATGCGTCGCACTAATGTGCGCATAAAACTCAATCGGCTCTGATGCATTGCTCCCAATCGTTCAAGGTTCATCACCTGATTGATAGGCCGTAAGGGCAGTGCGTTATCACCCTTAAGGGCAGCGTTGATGGCGGCTGGCGTTGTCATTATTGTTATCCTCGTTTATGTGCTCACACCTGTTATCCATAAGGCCGGTATCAATCAACGACAATATAGATGTGTTCAAAACCATGACACTTGTCACCCTCTGCTGGCTTTGTCTTTCATCATTATTGACAGAGGAAGCCTCCCTTGAGGAATAAATCTGTGTGTGATTTACCACAAGAGAAGCTTATCTTCTGCCAAACAGGCATGACCACTCAAATCAAAAGGATATATCACCTGATAAGCAATACTTATCAAACAAGCATAAAGCATTATTTTTCCTGTAGTAGAGGCTGTTTTTTCACTCACTCTTATCGATCAAATAATTCACCAATACTGACTACAATCAACTTTTACTCTGCTCAAGGATAAAATCAACGAGCGCCTGGGCCGGAGGAGTCAAAGATTTATTACTCAATTTAACAATGCCAATGCGCCGCGTTACTTCAGGCGTTATCAAAGGTATAAATTGTAATGTGGTACTTTCCTGAGGAAACGCGTACCAAGGCAGCGTTGTTATACCAAACCCTGCCTCCAGCATCGCGATTAATGAAATCATATTAGAGACATAAAACTGAGAATGTCCTAACAATGGACGTGCCTCGGTATCGCCCAATAACCGTGAGGTGCCATTACTAATCAGGCGGTGCTTTCTCAGCTCTTTCCAGTGGACACCTTCCTTTCCAGCCAACGGGTGATCTTTCGGGCACACCATACCAATCCGGTCTTCCCAGATAGGCGTAAACACCTTGTCACTATGATCTTCTTCATGAAAAAGATGACAAATACCAAAATCTACTTGTTGATTCTCTACCATCTTCAATACTGCATCAGAATTATCATCAAAGAAACTGACATGTAGAGAGGGCAAATCTGCAACAAACTTCAACAAGATATCGGGCAGCACCCGACTGGCAATCGAGGGCACGGAAGCGAGCCGCAAGTGTCCTGCTTTATGCTCTGACAAAAGCATCATATCCTCAGCAACACGGTCATGATGGGCGATCAACTCTTTTGCTTTAGGCAGGAAATATTTTCCAAAGGGGGTTAATTCAGTCTTAGCCGTTTTGGCATTACGCTTTTCAAACAGCCCTTCACCCAGCTTGTTTTCAAGATCACGGATAGATAGCGAAATAGCGGGTTGAGTCCGATGAGCTTTCTCTGCGGCGGCATGAAACCCTTTTAGCTCGGCTACCCAAACGAAGTGTCGTAACTGCGCCACTTTTAATTCTGGAAGCATGATAAGAAAACCTTATTGTTAGATATTATTTATTAATTTTTATTATTACAGCACAAGTTTTATGATCATTCCAACTACATAACGGAGGTCAACATGTCTGATTCAGTATTTAAAAATTACATCGCAGGTGAATGGGTAGAAGGTAATAAAGGTAACGTGGCAAACATCAGCCCTGCCGATATTAGCGATCTGATCGGTCACTATGCTCAAGCAGATAAAGCCCAGACTGAAGCAGCTATTGCAGCCGCTGCTGTTGGCCAGGCCGAATGGGCCAAGAGCGGTTTAGAACAACGTTATTCTGTTCTGATGGCGATTGGCGACGAACTGATTGCACGTAAAGATGAACTCGGCGAATTGCTCGCACGTGAAGAAGGAAAAACGCTGGCAGAAGGTGTGGGCGAAACGTACCGTTCAGGTCAGTTTTTCCATTACTATGCCGCCGAAGTGCTCCGTCAAATGGGTGAGACCGCTGACTCGGTACGCCCGGGTGTTGAAATCGAAACGCGTCGTGAGCCAGTCGGTGTGGTCGGCATTATCACACCATGGAACTTCCCAACAGCAACCGGCGCCTGGAAAATTGCTCCAGCCTTAGCGTTTGGTAATGCGGTTGTTTTCAAACCCGCTAACCAGGTTCCGGCAAGCGCATGGGCGTTAACTGAAATCATCGCTCGCCAAGGATTGCCAGCAGGTACATTTAACCTAGTCATGGGCCCTGGTGCAGAAGTCGGCGATGTAATGATCAACTCTCGTGGTATCAACGCCCTCACTTTCACTGGTTCTCTTGAAACAGGCCGTAAAGTGGCAGCAGCGACAGCGGCAAACCTAGTGAAATGCCAACTTGAGATGGGCAGCAAAAACGCACTGGTCGTTTTAGATGATGCCGATCTTGATAATGCCGTTGAATGCGCTGTCGGTGGTGCTTACGGTGGTACAGGTCAGAAGTGTACAGCGTCTTCACGCTTAATCGTGACGGAAGGTATCCATGATCGTTTTGTGGCAGCCGTGATTGAACGCATGAAAAAACTGGTGGTAGGTCACCCACTTAAAGCCGGTGTCAATATTGGTGCTGTCGCCGATGTTCGCCAGATGGAACAGAACTTGCGCTATCTAGAGATCGCTAAAAACGAAGGCGGCACCTTGGTTTATGGCGGTGAAGTACTGACAGAAGAAACTGAAGGCTACTACATGCAGCCGGCGCTGTTCACCAACACCACTAATGCCATGACGATCAACCGTGAAGAAGCTTTCGCACCGATCGCTTGTGTCATCAAAGTAAAAGATTACGCCGAAGCATTAGCCACGCTGAACGATACCAACTTTGGCTTGACCGGTGGGATCTGTACAGAATCTCTGAAATACGCAACTGACTTCAAACGTAATGCAAAAACGGGCTGTGTCATGGTCAACCTGCCAACCGCAGGTACTGATTACCACGTGCCATTCGGTGGACGTAAAGACTCAAGCTTTGGCCCGCGTGAGCAGGGTACTTATGCGAAAGAATTTTACACCGTTGTAAAAACAACTTACATCCGCGCCTAACCAGGAGCAGATCCATGAATAATGCACTGCATAACGATCTGATTGTGATCGACGGTCTTCAGTATTCAAACTGGAGCCGTAAAATCTTCGAACAGTTGCACCAGGGTGGTGTCACGATGGTGCACGCCACCATCGTTTACCATGAGCAAATTCGCGAAACACTGCTGCGTATTGCTGAATGGAATCGCCACTTCGAACAGAACAGTGACCTGATTATGCCGGTCAAAAGCGCGGCAGATATCCTCCTCGCTAAAAAACTGGGCAAAGTAGGCATCATGTTCGGTGCGCAGAACTGCTCTCCGATCGAAGATGATATTGGCATGATTGAGGTAATGCGCGAGCTGAACCTGATGATTATGCAGCTCACTTATAACAACCAAAGCTTATTGGCCTGCGGTTGCTATGAAGCCGAAGATAGCGGCGTAACGCGCTTTGGCCGCCAAGCGATCAAAGAGATGAATCGTGTCGGTATGGTTATCGATATGAGTCACAGCGCCGAACGTAGCACATTGGAAGCTATTGAGATCTCACAACGTCCGATTGTGATCTCACATGCAAACCCAACCAGTTTCCATGAAGCCAAACGCAATAAGTCCGATACGGTACTTAAAGCACTTGGCGAATCGGGTGGCTTATTGGGCTTCAGCTTGTACCCGTTTCACCTGAAAAATGGCCCAGACTGCACGCTCAATGAGTTTTGCGACATGGTAACCAGCACGGCAGAACTCATGGGGATTGACCATATCGGTATTGGGACTGATCTTTGTCAGGAGCAACCGTTATCGATTTTGGAATGGATGCGAAACGGCCGCTGGTCAAAAGATATGGATTATGGCGAAGGCTCTAAGGCTAATGCCAACTGGCCTCGACCATTATCCTGGTTCAAAGACAGCAGAGACTTCCCAAATATTACCAATGGACTGTTAGCACGTGGTTTTAGCCATGAAGACGTGGCCAAAGTTATGGGGCGAAACTGGCTGAATTTTCTGGATGATGCACTTAAGCCAATTAATGTAGGCCTTTGATAATAAAGAGAGCACAAACTCCTTTTATCAATCAATAACCTGATAAACCAATAAATATAAGAGATCCATCAGGAGACTCATATGAGTAATACAACTCAGGCTTCTTTGGCAAATAATTCGCCAAAAACCAGCCAAAACTCATGGCTATCGGGCGTTGATATGCCTGTATTCCTTATCAGCGGCGGTGTACTCGTACTGTTTGTAGTATTAGCACTCTATGACATCGATATGATGTCGAACTGGGTCAACAGTGCATTTGCCACATCCACAAAATACTTCGGTGCCTTTTGGCAGATATTACTACTACTGACCTTTATCATTGGTATTTTCCTGACTATTGGACGTACCGGTGCGGTTGTTCTTGGCGGCTTAAAAGCCCCTGAAATGTCGACATTCCAGTGGATCTCCATCATCATGTGCACACTACTCGCCGGTGGTGGGGTATTCTGGGCAGCCGCTGAGCCAATGGCTCATTTCACCTCCCCTCCACCGTTATTTGGTGGTGAAACAGGCACGACAGAAGCCGCCTACAATGCACTGGCTCAAAGCTTTATGCACTGGGGCTTTCTTGCCTGGGCTATTCTCGGCAGCTTGACAGGTATTGTTTATATGTACCTGCATTATGAAAAAGGCCTGCCACTAAAGCCCCGCACCTTGCTGTACCCGGTATTTGGTGATCGCGTTATGAAAGGAGCTTTTGGTGCAATCGTCGACTCTTGCTGTGTAATCGCCGTCGTAGCCGGTACCGTCGGCCCCATCGGTTTTCTTGGACTGCAAGTCAGCTTTGGACTGGAAAAGCTTTTCGGCATACCAGATACCTATACGACTCAGATCATCATTCTACTTGGGCTTATCGCCATCTACACACTGTCTGCCGTCAGTGGTGTAACCCGTGGTATTCAAATACTCAGTAAAGCTAATGTGATTCTCGCTGTTGCTCTGATGGCATTTATCCTGTTTTTTGGCCCAACGGCCTTCATCATTGATAGCTATCTGCACTCTTTTGGCATCTATCTAGATAAATTCATCCCAATGGCAACCTTTCGAGCAAGCCCAGGCTGGTTAGATTGGTGGACCGTGTTCTTTTGGGGCTGGTTCCTGGGTTATGGCCCGCTGATGGCAATGTTCGTTGCACGCATTTCCCGTGGCCGTACTATCCGTCAAATGATTCTGCTGATCTCTATCGTGGCACCGGTTATCACGTGCTTCTGGTTCACCATTGTGGGTGGTAGCGGTTTAGCATTTGAACTAGCAAACCCTGGTGTTATTTCTGAACCCTTCACCGGTTTCAATTTACCAGCAGCCTTGCTGGCAATTACTGAACAACTGCCAATGGGTTTCTTTATATCTGTGCTGTTCCTGATTCTGACAACGATCTTCGTTGCCACAACAGGAGACTCCATGACATATGCCGTTTCCATGGTAATGACAGGAACGGATCATCCGCAAGGTTCTGTTCGCGTCTTCTGGGGCATCATGATGGGTGTCGTTGCTGCGCTACTCATATCCATAGGATCAGGTGGTATTTCAGCACTACAGTCATTCATTGTAGTTACGGCCGTACCGGTATCCCTGATATTGCTACCTTCATTGTGGACTGCACCGCAGATCGCTATAAAAATGGCTGACGAGCAGGGATTGTAAGAACTCCAAATCCAAGAGCCGCCCAGCGGCGGCTCTTTTGCATTTTTTTGATCTTGATAACTTCTCTTTCACACTATTCAAACATGGTGACTCAATATGAAAACAGCCGTAAAAACCGACCTATTTGCTTCAACCGCACCACTAGAGTGGGCCATTATTGCTAACAATCAGTTTTATACTGCACAGATCCCCATCAATACAGAAGGCAAGGTAGTTGACGGTGGAATCGAGGCTCAGGCTCGCCAAACCATGGATAACCTGAAACACACCATTGAAGCCGCTAAACTGACGATGGATGATGTCACACAGGTATTAATTTATGTCACGGCTCGTGAACAGCTACCTATTTTTAATAAAGTGTATGCCGAATACTTCACAGCACCGTACCCAAATCGTGCTGCCATGATTGTAGCGGGGCTTGCTCGTGAAGAGATGCTATGTGAAGTTGTTGTTTATGCGGCCGTTCCACAGTAACCGACTTACTATCCTCAACCTGCAAATCACAGCACCATAAAGGGGCTGTGATCTACCCCTTATCTGCCTTCTAGCTTAGGCAAAAAAGACCGCTTCGGGTCGACAGCTGTCAGGTTGAATCTAGCACTGATATTTGACACTTAATCTATGATTGCGACAAATCTTCAATCGAAATGCCTCACCAATTTCTATTTAATGTCCGCTAGGAAAGAAGAAATCGTACGCGGCAAATATCCGAAAAGGGTCATTGAGCGATAAAGGTCCTGATCAAGGCTTGCTTAGGTTCAATGAGCACGCAGCTCAAATCGCCTTTTTTGGACTGTCTTATTAAATGAAATGATTATCTCTTTAACAGAACCTTTAACTACCGTCGACGGAATTAAAGGTCCTGACAGACTTTATGCTTCGCACTTATAGTTGAAAACTGTCTGATTAGTTTTCAACTTTAATAGATCAGAACAGTTTATCTATGCTGCAAATTTTTTCTTACGGTGTCGCTGTACCATTCCAGAAAGTTGATCACAGCAAACTCATACGTTTCTGAGTACGGGCCTGGCTGATAACCGATGGAGTTTATGCCGCGTTGATTTTCTTCGCCAAGTACACGGTCCTGATCATTGGTTGCATCCCACACATGGCGTAGTTTTTTAACATCGTAGTCTACCCCCTCGACCGCATCTTTGTGGACAAACCATTTTGTCGTTACCAGTGACTCCTGGGCAGAGATGGGCAGCACACGAAACACAACAAAGTGGTCGCTTTGCATGTGATTCCAGGAGTTTGGCAGGTGCAGAATACGCATGGAACCGAGCTGAGGATTTTTGATGCGGCCAAGCAGTTTTTTAGAGCCTTCAGAGCCATCCATTGTCATGGCCTGGGTGCCTTTTTTTAGCGGCATGCGGACGATACGGTTACGTTTGCCGGGGCCGAAGCTGCGGTGCTCATGCGGAATCCCTTCGGCATCCCACTCTGCCGCTTGCGTGTTGTAGTGATCTACGAAGTCTTGCGGTGCACGTGGATCGTTGGTGTCATCCCATTCCAGTAAGCTGTTGAGCAGTTCCGGATGGTTAGCGGCGCAATGGTAGCATTCGCGGTTGTTTTCTATCACGAGCTTCCAGTTGGCTTTTTCATACATGTTGGACTCCACCGCTAACTTGGTGTTTTCAACATCGTACGGTTCCATGTACTCATCCAGCGTGGCGAGGAACTCGTCAAAATCGCCTTGAGGCGCTTGTGCGGCAAGGCTGATAAAAATGAAGCCGCCTGCCGTTTTACACAGGGCTTTTTTCAAGCCGTTCTGCTTCATGTCAAAGCTTTCACCCATATCTGAGCCGGCGAAGAGCAGGTTGCCTTTCAGATCGTAGGTCCATGTATGGTAGGGGCACACCAGATTAGCGGCTTTGCCACGCTCCTTGGTACAAATTCGTGAACCGCGGTGGCGGCAGGTATTGTGGAATGCGTTGATGTTACCTTCTGCGTCACGCACGATCAGTACCGGATTCTGGCCGATTTCTAGCGTTATGTAGTCGCCTTTTGAAGGCACTTCACTGCTCATGCCTACAAACAGCCACTCTTTTTGAAAAACCTCCTCCATATCTACGCGGAACATCTGTGGGTCATTGTACAACGGCTGTGGAAGTGAGTAGTTAGGCGCGCGCGCTTCCAGCAGTTGTTCCATTTCCTGCCGTGCATCAGCGTAAGTGGCGCTGGTGATATTAAGCAGATCGTTCTGGTTCATTTGTTCTTATCCTCGATAGCACCAGAGTGTGCGTAAATTGTTAGCCCGGTTGGCACAGTATCCCTGCCATTCGTAGCGGCATTGGTGATGTGTTAATCGTCTTATATTGGCGGACGCGTAGTTTGACCATTTACGACATGAAAGCATCTATAAATCGACCTCAGGCAGCAGTGAAATACGATATATGTCGCTATAAGCAAGTTTTTGTCGCTATTGGCTAAATGAGTATTGGAAGGAAGCATGAGAATGCACAGATCGAGTTCCATTCATGCGAAGAATAATAGTGAGAAAAGCGATGGTAAATCCAGCAGCGGTAGCGGTGAATACCGATGCATTCATACCGGTTAATACACAAACATGGGTGAATGGTCGTCACAATGTGCGTTGTGTCAAGGTGATCGATGAAACCTGGGATGTAAGAACATTCTGTTTTATGGCAGAACGGCCGGTCATGTTCTTTTTTAAGCCCGGGCAGTTTGTCACGCTTGAACTGGAAGTCGAAGGTCGCCAGGTGATGCGTTCCTATACGATTTCCAGTGCACCGTCTGTCCCTTACAGTTTTTCTATCAGCGTTAAACGTGCGCCGGGTGGACTGGTATCGAATTGGTTACATGACAATCTGGAGGAAGGGCATGAATTAGCGGTGCATGGGCCGGTTGGGCAGTTTAACTGCATCGACTTTCCGGCAAATAAAGTGCTGTTTCTTTCGGGCGGCGTAGGTATTACACCGGTTATGTCGATGGCACGCTGGTATTTCGATACCAACGCTGATGTGGATATGGCATTTGTGCACAGCGCCCGCACGGCTAAAGATATTGTGTTTCAGCGTGAGCTAGAGCACATGGCTTCCAGAATTGTAAATTTCACGCTGCATGTCATTTGTGAAAAGGTCGAACGTGGCCAGGCGTGGAGTGGTTATCGGGGTTATCTGGATCAGGCAAAATTAAACATGATCGCTCCGGATTTTATGCAGCGAGAAATTTTTTGTTGTGGCCCAACACCCTACATGAAAGCGATAAAGGCATTGCTGGAGAGCAATGGCTTCGATATGAGCCGTTATCATGAAGAGTCGTTCGGGGCGACTCCCGTTGATGTTAAAGAGGATGCCATAGAGCAGGCCGAGATTGCGCAGGAAGAGACAGACGCACTGGTGCAGGCGGATATGGTGCGTGTTGAATTCGCATCTACGGGTAAAAGTATACAAATTGCGCCAGGAGAAACGGTACATGCAGCAGCGGCTAAGCTGGATCTGCATATTCCTAAAGCGTGCGGTATGGGGATTTGCGGGACGTGTAAAGTGTTAGTGAAAACCGGTGAGGTGACCATGGAGCATAACGGCGGCATTACGGATGAGGATGTTATCGCTGGGTATGTCTTGTCATGCTGTAGTGTGCCAAAAGGTGATGTAGTAGTGGATTTTTAATGATGCTTTTTAGTCGTTCATAGTTATGTGGTTCTGGCCAGGTGATTATAAAAAGACTCTACCCAACCGGCTGCGTTTATAGAGAACATAATGGAAGCAGAGCATATAGAAGTTGCTGGATTTCTGAACCAGTTTCAGCCCTTTAGCGGGTTACCGCAAGAGACGCTTAATAGTATTGCTCAGCAGGTTGAAATAGCTTACTACCGGGCTGACAGCAATATCTTTAATTTTGGTGATGAAGTTCACGATTTGTGCATGATTCGTAGTGGTTCGGTTGAAATCTATCGGCGTAACGGTGATCTGTATAATCGACTCAGTGCGGGTGGGTTGTTCGGACAGATGGGCTTGCTGATGAATAACCTTATCCGTTTGCCGGTTAAAGCGCTGGAAGACTCACTGATCTACTTCATTCCTGAATCAGTATTTATTAGGTTATGTGACGAGTTTGAAGCCTTTGCTTATTTTGTCGAAATGGATGATCACTCAAACTTGCAGCATGCCGCTTCGGATAAAAACGCGAATAGCTTAATGGTCTCGAAGGCGACTATGTTGATCTCTCGTGAGCCGGTTAGTATTTTGAATACTGCAACGATTCGTCAAGCCGCAGAGAAGATGACAGAAGAGGGTGTATCTTCTTTGTTGATCGTTAATGCCGCTTCGCCAGCACTTTCTACAACCCTTTCTTCACCGCTCTCTTCACCCCTCTCTTCCATGACTGCTGAAAGTCAGGAGGGAGAGGAGCAGCAGATGGTTGGTATTATTACGGATAGGGATTTACGAACGCGGGTGGTATCAACAGGATACCCCTTAGACGCGACTATCGATCAGGTGATGTCGACCGATCTGGTAACGCTCGATGTAGATGCTTATGCGTTTGAGGCGATGCTGAGTATGCTTCGCTATAATTTGCACCATCTGCCGATACTGGATAAGGGTCGTCCGGTGGGTGTTATTGCTATCTCTGACATTGTCCGTTATGAATCGCAAAGCAGTTTGTATATGGTGGGTACGGTATTTCGTCAGAACAGTGTCGAAGAGCTTAAGCTTATCTCTGAAGAGATCTCCTCCTGCTTTGTGCGCCTGGTTAATGAAGATGCTAACTCGCATATGATTGGTAGTGCGATGTCAGTGATAGGGCGTAGTGTTAAGCAGCGATTATTGGAATTGGCTGAAGAGCATCTCGGTCCGCCGCCTTTGCCTTACTGCTTTCTGGCGTTAGGCTCAATGGCGCGGGATGAACAGTTGATCATCACTGATCAGGATAACGCACTGATTTTGGATAATCAGTATGATCCGCAGCTGCATGCTGAGTATTTTGAAGCGTTGGCACATTTCGTCTGTGATGGATTGGCGGCCTGTGGTTTCAGTTACTGTAGCGGTGGGATTATGGCGACAAATCCTCGTTGGCGAAAAACCCGACATGAATGGGAAGCGTGTTTTGCTGACTGGATTGATAATCCGCTTCCTGAAGCCTTGTTGAACTGCTCGATCTTTTTTGATTTAGAGGGCGTCTGGGGACAAACTCACTGGGCTGAGCAGCTGAACATTTTTGTTGCTCAAAAAGCGTCTCATGAGCCACGTTTCTTAGCCAGTCTGGCACGCAATGCATTGAGCCGGACACCTCCGTTGGGTTTCTTTAAAAACTTTGTGATGGAGCAGGATGGTCAGCACCGTAAATCCATTAATTTGAAACGCCGTGGCACAGCACCCTTAGCCGACCTTATCCGGGTACATGCACTGGCAGTAGGCTCCAGAGCCAGGAACTCTTTTGAAAGGCTGGACGATATTATTAAAAGCAAAATTCTTCCTGAAGGGCGTATTTCCGATTTGAAAGATGCGCTGGAGTTTATATCGATGGTCAGAATCCGCCATCAGGCTATTGATATCGAAGCAGGGCGCACGGCGGATAATAATATTGAACCAGAGCACTTGTCTGAATTTGAACGGCGAAACCTCAAAGATGCTTTTCAGGTGCTGAGTAATAGCCAGCGCTTTCTTAAATTTCGTTACCCCTATTGAGGCGGTTGAGAATGACGCGTCTCAAAAGCAGAGAAAAGCACACTATCGACTGGTCACAGAGGGTTAAGGAGCAAGCGCTAACGGCCAAAGATACTCGAATACGGGCATTTTATGAGCAGGGCGCGGTGGCTGCGGATACGCCATTAAAAGAGGTGACTTTTGTCGCGTTGGACTTTGAAACTACGGGTCTGAATGCAAATGAAGACGATATTGTGAGTATCGGTTTGGTACCTTTTACGCTGCAGCGAATTTACTGTAAAGACGCTAAGCAATGGATTTTGAATCCTCGCCAGCATCTGGCAACAGAGTCAGTCGTTATTCATGGTATTACTCACTCGGCTATTAACAATGCACCGGATTTGATGCGCGTATTGGAGCCGTTATTGGCAGCGCTTGCAGGACGTGTCGTGGTTGCCCATTATCGTTACATCGAGCGGGAGTTTCTTCATGCCGCGCTCAAAGTCAGGCTGGGAGAGGGGATCTGTTTTCCGGTGGTGGATACGATGGACCTGGAAGCCCGTTTACATCGTAAGGGGGTTAAAGCATTTGTCTGTCGTTTCTTCGGGCGTAAGCCGCTATCCATCCGCCTTTCCGACAGCCGTGCCCGATACAATTTACCCTTTTACAAACAGCATGAAGCACTAACGGATGCGGTTGCCACAGCGGAATTGCTACAAGCGCAGGTCGCCTACCACTATTCCCCGGATACACGGATTGCTGAGTTGTGGCGATAACTGAGATATAACTGAGATATAGCTGAGATAAGTTTGCTGCGTAAAGCTTGTTGGTTAACGTGAGTTTTTTTCTTTTTATCAAACAAAAAACGCATCCCTTGAAGATGCGTTTAATCTAGCTAGCTTTAGATTCTACAGCCGCTAATCTTGTCGGGGTTTTGCTCTCTCTCTCTCTTTGCAGCCCTGTTAGGATTTAACGCTATTATGTGGATCAATAACATACTTCTTCGCCGCGCCACCATCAAAGTCAGCATAGCCTTCGGGTGCCTGATCCAGTGTAATCATCTGGACGTTAACGGCATCAGCAATTTTAACTTTGTCAAAAAGAATGGCCTGCATTAACGGGCGATGATACTTCATAACCGGGCATTGGCCGGTATGAAAAGAATGAGATTTAGCCCAGCCCAAACCAAAGCGCATGCTCAGTGCGCCAATTTTAGCGGCATCATCCATCGCACCCGGATCTTCTGTCACATAAAGCCCTGGAATACCGATTTGCCCGCCTGCACGGGTAATCTGCATAGCGGAGTTGAGTACGGTTGCGGGGGCTTCCTGGCCGTGGTTACATCCACATGCGTGTGCTTCAAAACCAACGCAGTCGACAAAGGCATCGACTTCGCGTTCACCCAGAATAACTTCCAGCTTATCAGCCATATCGCCTTCTTCACGTAGGTCGATAGTTTCGCAGCCAAAGCTTTCTGCTTGCTTCAGACGGTCTGTTACCATGTCGCCAACAATAACGCAGGCGGCACCCAGTAAGTGTGCGGCAGCTGCCGCAGCGAGACCGACAGGGCCGGCACCCGCGATGTAAACGGTTGAACCCGGGCCAACGCCTGCGGTAACACAACCGTGGAAGCCTGTTGGAAAGATGTCAGAGAGTAATGTTAAGTCTTTGATCTTTTCCATGGCTTGTTCAGGATCAGGAAACTTCAGTAGATTGAAATCGGCATAGGGGACCATGACATATTCTGCCTGGCCTCCGACCCAGCCACCCATATCGACATAACCATAGGCAGCACCCGGGCGGGCAGGGTTAACATTAAGGCAGATACCCGTGTTGCCTTCTTTGCAGTTACGGCAGCGGCCACAGGCGATATTGAAAGGAACAGAAACGACATCGCCCGGATGAAGAAACTCGACATCTGAGCCGCACTCAATAATTTGTCCGGTTATTTCATGGCCCAGGACTAAGCCGGCTTCAGCAGTGGTCCTGCCGCGTACCATATGCTGATCAGAACCACAGATGTTAGTTGTTAATACTCGTAAAATAACGCCGTGATTACACTTTCTTTTGCCAATGGCGAGCTCTGGAAATGCGATGGATTCTACGGCAACTTCACCGGGGCCTTTATAAACTACCCCACGGTTATCAAAGTGGCTTGTCATGTATACACTCCTGTTATTTTTATGGCTGAGTAATGCCTCAGTTGCTCACTCTATGCTGCCCGGGGTTTTACTACATGACTCTAATAACCCGATACGTGTCTATTTAAGACATTCAGTCGATGTGAATCCTTTTTTTTCAGGCTTTGATTGATGAGAAAACAGATCATTTGTCTGGGAAACTTGATATACATCATGAAATAAAAAATAATTCGTCGCTTTTAGATAATCTATGCCTGATATGCGTCGTTTTTGGACGCATTAAATTTCATTTGAGAGATATTATTGGCAGTAACTCCCGTGCGGGATGTGCTCAGAAAATTGGCTATTTCTGGTGCTTTTAAAAACTGGACTGACAGTTATTTCGGTAATAATTATAATTTAGAACTGACCTCTTTCTGTGCATCAGAAGAGCTCGATGAGGGCACTACAATGGCTTCAGGTATGACATCTAACCCAGCGATCAAAAGCAAAACGCTAACACGTGTTGGTTTCTTGTTACTCGATAACTTCACGATGATTGCGTTGGCATCGGCCATTGAGACGCTACGAATGGCCAATCAGTTATCCGGCGAGGAACTATTTAGTTGGCAGCTGATTTCAGAAGATGGTTGCTTGGTGAAGGCCAGCGACGGACTCTCATTTACCCCTGACTTTTCCATTCTTAACGCTCCGGTTTTGGACATGATCATTGTGGTTGGCGGTGTTGATATTACACGCAGCTTCAGCCAGCGACAGGTTAGCTGGTTACGCGCGTTGGGGCGAAAAAATTATACGCTGGGGGGGATCTGTACGGGCGCTTATGTTTTAGCGCATGCAGGTTTACTCGATAATTATGAAAGCAGTATCCATTGGGAATGTTTGGCGTCTATGCAGGAGCGTTACCCTAAAGTACGTTGTAATAATCGTTTATATAGTATCGATAAGAACCGCATGACATCTTCTGGCGGGACAACCGCCATGGACATGTTTCTCAACTACATTGCATTAAAGTATGGTGGCAAGTTATCCGGTGCGGTGTCTGATATGTTTATTTGTGACCGGGTACGGGGGGAGTTTGACCAGCAGCGTGTTTCGTTGCGCCAGTTGCATACGAATGGTCAGCCGATGCAGAAGTTGGTCGATATTATTGAATTAATGGAAGCCAATCTTGAAGAACCATTTGAATTAGATGAGTTGGCAAATTTTGTGGCGGTTTCCCGTCGACAGCTTGAAAGGATGTTTTTAAAACATCTGGACTGCTCGCCATCGCGTTATTATTTAAAGTTACGTTTAGACCGTGCCAGGCAGTTGCTGAAACAGTCGAACTTGTCGATTGTTGAAATATCAACGGCATGTGGCTTTGTCTCTACGCCGCATTTTAGCCGTTGCTATCGTAAACATATTGGTATTTCGCCACGGGATGAGCGTAAAGGTACCTGGACGGATACCACACGCAATAATCGGCTTCGTCAGCCCCTTATCGATCAAGAGGTTGTCATCCCCGCTGTCCGCTCGGCAACGGCGTTATTTCAAGCGCAAACCGAACCTAGTTATGGGTCAATCGCAATTCAATAATTGTGTCGCAAGCACAAGCATTGCTCACCTTTCTATTGGCTGATCAATGCTTGTGCTATGGCAGTATTGTGGGACTTAGCCTTTCAGGACCTTACTTAACGATTGTGCTACATAACCTAGATTCGTAGAGGATAAGCCGGCAATATTGATCCGGCTGGAGTCCACCATATAGATGGCATGCTCATCACGCAGCCGAGCCACCTGATCTTTGTTTATCCCTAAGAAAGAGAACATCCCTTTTTGCCGGGGTATGAAGCTAAAGTCTTGCGAGCAGCCTGTTGCCGCAATCTCCTGAGCCAGTTGATGACGTAATTGCAGGATACGGTTACGCATCACTGTGAGTTCGTTATCCCAGCTTTTAGTCAGCTCTGCATTACCCAGAATAGTTTCAACAATGGCAGCCCCATGTGCGGGCGGCATCGAGTAGTGGCCACGGATGAGACTGAAAAGATTGCTCGCAGATACGGCAGCCTGCTGCTGGTTAGGTGAAATGATAATCACTGAACCGGTTCTTTCACGATACAGGCCAAAGTTTTTAGAGCAGGAGCTGGCGATCAGCATTTCGGGGGCTTTGTCTGCCAACAAGCGAACCCCATAAGCGTCTTCAGCCAAGCCATCTCCTAAGCCCTGATAAGCGATATCGACAAACGGAATCAGGTTTTTACGCATCAGCAACTCGGCTATAACATCCCATTGTGCTGTTGAAAGGTCAGCACCACTCGGGTTGTGGCAGCAGCCGTGTAACAATACGACATCGCCAGCCTTGGCCGATTCCAACGCGCTGCACATGTCATCGAACCGGATACCTTTTGTCTCACCATCGTAATAAGGATATTCCGTAATATTTAATCGGGCACCTTTTAGCAGTGGGATATGGTTTGCCCATGTTGGATCACTCACCCAGACGGTTGTCTCCGGCGAGCATTTAGCCGTGAACTCTGCGGCCATGCGCAGTGCACCGCAGCCGCCAGGCGTTTGTGCAACGGTGATGCGCTGATCTTTGATTGCGCTATGATCATTACCCAGCAGCAAACGGCTGATATGGTAATTAAAACCTTCTGCACCGGCAGGGCCGATGTAGGTTTTGGTTGTTTCTGTTGCCAACAGGTGTGTTTCCGCTGCGGTGACAGCCTGCATGATAGCAGTATGGCCTTGCTCGTCTTTATAGACACCTACGCCTAAATCAACTTTTAGCGGGTTGTTATCCTTACGGTACTGAACCATCAGGTTTAGGATGGGGTCTGCGGGTAATGCGTGCAGATGTTCGAACATGACTATTCTCCTGCGCCTTGAGTGGCTTGTTGGTACTGTGCCAATAATGCAGAGTGTTGCTGTGCCGCTTTCTCTGCTGCTGTTTCCCGAACAGGACCGTAGCCACGAATCTCTTTTGGAAGGTTGGCAAGCTGCAGCGCCAGATCATAGTTGTGTTGTGTTGTCTGGCTTTGCAACATGGCTATGAGGTGTTTGTAACTGGCTAGCAGTTGTCTATCCAGTTTTCGATCGGCAGAAAAACGGAAAGGATCCAGCATTGTATGACGTATACCGCGCATTTTGGCGAGCATTCGCAAGGATTTCAACATCCACGGGCCAAATTGTCGTTTAACAGGTCGCCCATTGACAACTTTGCCGCCTAAAATGGGGGGAGCGAAGTTAAAGTGGACTTTATAGTCACCTTCAAAGGTATTTTCTACCTCTTGCAGGAAATCAGTATCCGTGTACAAACGTGCCACTTCATACTCATCTTTGGTCGCCATCAATCGATACAGCTGAGTTGCGACAACCTCGGTCAGTTGTTCGTGGTTGTTACCGTTAAGGTTCTTTGTCGAGTTGCCGCGTTGCTCGCTCAGTTGTTTGTCCAACTGACGAATACTATTGATGTGCTGTAAGTACTGATCCGCGAGTTTTTGGCTTTGGTAACCCTTTAGTGTGTCTGCGAAGCGCTGAATTTTCTGCTCAAGTGTCTCAGTGGCTTTACTGGGTTGTGGATGTGCCGCTTGCGTAACATAGTCTGGCATGCTGGCCGCTAAGCGTCCCCAACTGAAGGCGGTTTTATTTTTATCGACCGCTACCGCGTTAAGTTCGATAGCGCGAGTCAGTGCCGTTTCAGAGATGGGAATCAGGCCTTTCTGCCAGGCGTAACCCAGCATCATCACGTTTGAGAAAACCGTATCGCCCAACAAATGAAGCGCAAGCGTGTTGGCGTCCAGTGTCGAGAACTGGCTGTCACCTACAGCATCAGCCAGTAGGTTTACACGTTTATTACTTTCGATATCGGCATCCCGATAAAGGACGTGGTCAGCGGTCGCCATTTCGGCAAGGTTAACCACAGCTTTGGTGTGATTGTGACGGAGTACATCCAGCGCTTTAGCGGAGGTGGCGACCACCATGTCACAGGCGATTAATGCATCCGCACGACCGTGATCGGTACGTACCTGATGAATATCCTGCGGTGACGGTGCTACGCGCACATAGCTGAGTACCGCCCCCCCTTTTTGCGCGAACCCCATAAAGTCGAGCACGCTGGAGCCCTTGCCTTCAAGATGCGCGGCCATGGTGATTAACGCGCCGACAGTGACAACACCTGTGCCCCCGACACCACTGACCAGCAGGTCATAGGTCCCGCTCAGTGGTGGAATTAACGGGCTGGGTATCTTGGCAAGCTGCTCGGTGACAGCATCCGGGCTGAGGCCTTTGGGTTTGCGCAGTTGGCCGCCTTCGATGGTCACAAAACTAGGACAGAAACCGTTAACACAACTGAAGTCCTTGTTACAGGAAGACTGGTCGATCTGACGTTTAACACCCATTTCAGTCACGCGAGGTACAATGGATAAGCAGTTGGACTGTGCGGAACAGTCGCCACAGCTTTCACACACATGATGATTGATCATGACGCGTTTGGCCGGATCAGGAAATTGGCCTCGTTTACGCAGGCGGCGTTTTTCTGCCGCGCAGGTTTGATCATAGATGAGAACCGTCACGCCTTTTATTTCACGTAACTCACGCTGCACGCTATCAAGTTCATCGCGGTGATAGAAGCTTGTACCTTTGGGGAATTCACCCTCATGACCCTTATATTTCTCGGGTTGATCGCTAAGCACGGCAATGCGATTCGCGCCTTCTGAGTGTACTTGTTGTGCGATAGCCGGAACCGATATTTGTCCGTCTACAGGCTGGCCTCCGGTCATGGCGACCGCATCGTTAAAGAGAATTTTGTAGGTGATGTTAGAGCCTGCGGCAATCGATTGGCGAATGGCCATCGAGCCGGAGTGGAAGTAGGTGCCTTCGCCCAGATTCTGGAAGATATGCCCGTTGCCGGTAAAGCGAGATTTACTCGCCCAGTTTACGCCTTCACCACCCATCTGAATCAGCGACTCGGTGTTGCGTCCCATCCATGAGGCCATAAAGTGACAGCCGATGCCGGCGAGTGCTTTACTGCCTTCAGGCACTTTGGTTGAGCGGTTGTGTGGGCAACCGGAACAAAAATAGGGCATACGACGCACGCCACCAGGATCTTTAACCGTAACTCCGGACTCCTTGATCTGCTGTAACTCATTGGTAAAACTGAGATCGAAGAGACGCTGTAAACGCGCCGCCAGAAAAGAGGCGAGTAAAGAAGGGCTCAGCTCCCCTACATATGGGATGAGTGGCTGGCCGTTTTCATCTTGCTTGCCGGTGATCAGTACCTCGCCAGGGCGGTCGGGCTCTGACATCGCCTCCTTTATCTGACTCTCGATAATGCCGCGCTTTTCTTCGATAACCAGAATCTCTTGCTTGCCATGCACAAAGTCGAGAATCCCTTTGCGCTCAAGCGGCCAGACCAGACCTATTTTATAAATTTCTATGTCCAGCGCTTGTAATCTTTGTTCAGGTAGGCCGAGCAGCTCAAGTGCTTCCATTAAGTCCAGGTGTGCCTTGCCGGTGCTGACAATACCCAGTTTAGCACCAGCAGCCGTGACGATTTTCTTATCAATAGGGTTGGCTCTGGCGAACGCCTGTACGGCAGCGAGTTTATGCTCAATTCGTGTTTCAAGCTGTGGGCCAGGGAGGTCAGGCCAGCGATAATGCAGACCTTCGGCGGGAGCTGTGAAGTCGTCCGGTATTTTGAATGTGGGTAAGGGTTTGAGTTCAACACTAGAGGCGCTTTCGACCGTTTCAGAGATCGCTTTAAAGCCTACCCACATCCCTGAAAAGCGAGATAACGCATATCCCCATAAGCCAAACTCTTCATACTCTGCAATGCTTGCCGGGTTAATGGTCGGCATAAACCAGGCCATAAAAGCAACGTCGGACTGATGTGGCATAGAGGAAGAAACACAACCGTGATCATCGCCTGCAACGACTAACACGCCACCGTGAGGAGAACTACCATAGGTATTACCATGCTTTAGCGCATCGCCGGCTCTGTCAACACCAGGGCCTTTTCCGTACCAGATTGAGAATACACCGTCGACGGTTTTATCGGGGTCGGTTTCTACTTGTTGAGAACCCAGTACCAGTGTGGCGGCGAGGTCTTCATTTATCGCTGGAATAAATTCGATATGATGCTGTGCTAATAATGCTTTAGCACTCCACAGTGCCTGGTCATAGCCTCCCAAAGGAGAGCCGCGATAACCACTAATAAAACCACCGGTATTCAGGCCATTCTCTTTGTCCAACTGGGCTTGTACGAGTGGAATGCGCACCAGTGCTTGGGTACCGGTTAAAAATACACGTCCCTGCGTACGCGTGTAGCGGTCGTTAAGTGCGTAGTTATCTAGTGCAGGCGCGTTATTGGTCGGCTTCTCTGATGGGAGTTCTGGCTTAGTCATAAGGAGGCTACTTTTATTGTTTGTTATTTAATCAGTTTAGGTGTTTTTTGGAGAAAGGTGCTTTCTATTTAATGTGTAAAAATGCAACAAAATGGAATATTCTTTCGTAAATAGTTAACTTATTAAAAATAAATTACAAATAGTGGATTATATTAATGGATGCTTTTGATCGGCATATTTTGCGTATCCTCCAGCAGGATGGACGAATGAGTAATCAGCAGTTGGCCGATGAGGTGGGTTTGTCAGCGGCAGCCTGCTGGCGGCGGGTGAATGCATTAGAGAATAAAAAAGTGATCCGTAAATATGCGGCGCTTGTCGATTCTGATGCGGTGGAGCAAGGGTTGTGTGTTCTGGTGATGGTGTCATTGTTGCGGCATTCAGTGGATGAAACCAAAGCATTTGAAGCGGCAATGAAGGTCTGCGAAGAGGTATTACAGTGTTATGCCGTGACCGGCAATGCTGATTTTGTGCTACGCGTGATGGTGTCCGATATTAAAGCCTATGACCGTTTTCTGAATGACAAGGTATTTCCATTGGAAGGTATTTCCCAGGTGCATTCAAATTTCGCCTTACGCGAGATTAAATGTGAAACAGCACTTAAGGTGTAAGTGATTTCTGGGTAATTGTAAATTATCGGCTAAACTCTACTTAAGAGAAGGTATCAGGTATTAAGTGAACGTATCAGGTGTCCATATCAGGTGCACTTATTAAGTTTAATTAATTGTGATTCCTATTTTGCTTTGGTTGGGTTTGAAAAGGGTTGGCTCTTGAAACGTATCGCTAAGAAAGTGCCTCAGAAAGCTCATTGTGTCGCTTTCATCATCGGACTTTTATGTTTGTCGGATAGTGTATGGGCAGCGGAAGGTATTCGTAAAATCGTGCGTGCTGATGGCGTAGTTGAGTACACCAATGTAAGTGCTGGCTCACAAGGCAAGACAGTCCGCTATTCAGGTAAAAAGAATAGTACAGAATCCATTTATAAATACCGGGAAGCGAACGGTGTACTTACTTTTTCCGACCAAAAGCCGCGCAAAGGTATTCAGTTTTCGACGCTTAAGTTTGCCTGCTTTGCCTGTAATCCTGGATCGACGGTTAACTGGCACAACACGCCTTTAAATTTAACCTCATTTGAAACTTATGTCAGCCAGAGCGCGAAGCAACATGCTGTGGATCCCGCTTTGATTCGTGCCGTAATGCATGCCGAATCTGCTTTTAATGCGGCAGCAGTGTCGAGCCAGGGGGCGCAGGGTTTGATGCAATTGATGCCTGCAACCGCCAAAGAGCTGGGGGTTAATGATGCCTTAGATGCGGCTGAAAACATAAAAGGCGGGGCCAAATATCTTGCTGAGCTACTGGGAATGTATCGGGGAGATATAACACGAGCAACCGCTGCCTATAATGCCGGCCCGGGTGCGGTAAGAAAATATAATGGCATCCCCCCGTTTGCTGAAACCAAAGCCTATGTAGAAAGGGTGAGCATTTTACTTAAGCGTTATCAAAGAGCGATTCCGTAGGTTATTCTGCAGAAGATCGTCTGCAGTAGGACAATGATTACAATCTCTACAGGGGCTATCCGTCTGTAATCCGTCTGCTTGATAAGTCAGACGGAAAATAAGAGCCGCAATAGGGGAGTGATACGGGAGTTATAGGAGCGCCAATAGTTGATATTTGGCTGATATGTAAGCTTAGCGGTGGTTCGCTTCCAGGATGGCAATACCCTGTCGATAACCGATGCCGCCGTTCCCATGTACTAGCCCGTATTGATGTGAACTAGAGATGAGTTGCTGGTACATCTCAATTAAGCCATTCAGCGCAGGGTTGTTCCACGGCGCGCGCGCCAGATTCATACCACCGGTAATGGTCAGTAAGTGCTTGTCTAAAAATGCGGGCACTTCATCGAGTGAGGTGACTATACCGCTACTGATCAGGAAGGCGAGCGGTACCACAGGGTAACAAGTGTAAATTTCCATTAAAACTTTGTCGTCAGTGATCAAGGGCGTTAAGTCTAGATTGGCTTGTTTGCACGCCGTTTGGTAAGCCTGTGTTAAATGTTCGTATCGGGCAATCAGTGATAATTGCTTAACTTCATCAATATCGAGTAGCCCTAAGCCAATGCCCGTAACATTGACGATGTTATCATCATGGCAATTGATTTTTTGCGCTAATGCTTCGCTGCATAATAACAAGCGACCTGAAAAATCTACCAAAGGATTAGCGCAATCAACGCCACGAAAGAGTGGCGTCACATGAGAAAACCATTTTGATCCAGGCGCGGGAAAATGCGCACGCCCCTCTTGCTCAGCGATCTTGTGACTACGGCTGTGGTTAGTAAAGAGGGCATCTGCAAGTGCTAAAAACTGTTGTTCGTTACTATGGTTCTCCTTAATAAACTCGTTAGCCAGATCGTTATATAACTGTGCGATCGAATAATCATCAGCGTAAACAGACATCAGTTGGTGGCGTTCTTCACGGCCATAGCCGCTCTTTACCGGGTCGTCGCCACTAATAATAACCGCTTCATGGCCTTGTTCAATTAATAGCTGAGCCTGCTTCAGCGCCATGATAGGCGCGCAGCCACTGCGAAAGTGATTCGGTTGTTGATCGCTATGCCAATCGGTAGATAAAGGATCGATGGTTAATAACGTTGGCGTTATTTTTAGTTGCTGGATAGCGTCTAAACGAGTTTGATATTGTGCGCGGTGTCGATGCAGTAAAGCACTTTCGTCCTGATCAATCTGCGCATAGCCTGCAATTATTTTTATAGGCGAGGTCGTCATTGCGTCGCAATCCTATGAAATTAAAAGAAAGAAATAATATCAGAAATCCTCACATTATTTTTGCTGATTAATACTAGTCACCAGCCATTGGAAAGCGGTTGCCTGATACTGTCAGGGAGAAAAGGGGCTGTGCGTCTATTTGGTGCAAGCTTCAAGTGTTGTTGCCGCTGTTAGTACATTTAAGTGCGTCAATATGATGCTGAGGGGAATCCTTAGATATTAACACTGTTGGGACGTCCCCATTATTTCTGACAATAATGGGTTTATTAGAAAATGACTTTGTTTTCAGCAGAGCCCTGATTGCAGGGCATTTTCCATCCTTCTCTATGCCATAACGGAGCGTTTGATCGGGTCCAAACGAGATAGTAAAGCGCCATACTCAAGTATGACAGGTATCAGTGGCATACTACTTGCTTTCCCTTAAGGAAAATTAATTTCTTATCGGTAATTTTTTTAAGTAGGATACAGGAGCTGAATATGGCAACTTTATGGCGTTATTCTGCATTAGCAGAGAGGCATCGGGCATTAGGTTCAAAGTTAGAAGACTGGAATGGGATGGGGACAGCATGGAGCTATGACAGTGATCTGTCGCTGGCTCACGAAGCAATCCGGACAAAAGCAGGCTTAATGGATGTATCGGGTTTAAAGAAAGTGCATTTCGTTGGCCCTCATGCGGAAAGCCTATTGGAATATGCGACCACGCGCGACATCTCGAAGTTGTATCCGGGAAAGTCAGTGTACGCAACAATTTTGAACGAAATGGGTAAATTCGTGGATGACTGTGTCATTTACCGTACCGGGCCTAATGCGTTTATGGTTGTGCTTGGTGCAGGCAATGGCTATGAAATGCTGACTCGTTCGATACAAGGACGCCAAGTCGTTATTCAGTTTGATGATGACCTGCATGACATTTCTTTACAGGGGCCTGTTGCGGTTGATTTTCTTGCTGAGCATGTGCCGGGTATTCGTGACCTACCTTATTTTCACCATATGCAAACGCGTCTGTTTGATCGACCTGTGATGATTTCACGAACCGGTTATACCGGCGAGCGGGGATATGAGATTTTCTGTAAGGCCGCTGATGTGGTGTTTATCTGGGATAGTATTCTGGAAAAAGGCAAATCAATGGGTATTATTCCCTGTGCCTTTACAGCATTGGATATGTTGAGGGTAGAAAGTTATCTATTGTTCTACCCCTACGATAACTCTGAAATGTACCCGTTCGAAAATGAAGCCGCCGGTGATACATTGTGGGAGCTCGGATTGGATTTTACCGTCTCTAAAGATAAAACAGAGTTTCGCGGCGCCAATGAGCATTTTCGAATGCAGGGACAGGAACGATTCAAAATTTTCGGTGTATTACTTGAAGGCGCAGAGGCTGCCGCTGAAGGCGACACCTTATGGGCGGATGGAAAACAGGTTGGCGTCATTACCTGTGGTATGTTCTCAAGGCTAACGCAGAAATCGATGGCAATTGCTCGTTTTGATACTGGCTATGCTGAACAGGGGGCGCGGCTTGAAGTTAAAGGGAGTATCCAGGTAGCGGCTATTGCGCATTCATTACCGTTCGATGATCCTGAAAAGAAAAAGCGCACCGCAAAAGGTTGATATAAAAGTTGATATATCGCTATCTCTTGTAAGCCAGAGATTACCAAGCAAGAGATAGCGTAACTTTGTCTGCGTTAAGGTGATCTGGGTTATTCGCCATCACTGTAGTTAATAATAGAAAGCAATTTTATGGGTACCTCTTCCAGTGTTTCTGGCCCATGGGGTATCTGAGCATCGAAAGTCAAACTGTCTCCCGCTTCCATCTGGTAGGTATGATTTCCATGCCGGTAGGTTAATTTTCCAGAGAGTAAATGAATAAACTCTTCACCCGGATGGGAAAAGGTAGGGAATACTTCTGAGACATCATCCATTGTCACTAAAAAGGGTTCGAAGCTCTTTTTTCCACCACGTTGATACGTCAGCAGTTGATAGGTATGCCCCTTTTCTGTTCCTCGACGCACGACTTCTAAGCCTTCACCGGACTTTGTGAATTGAGCGCCACCATCAGGCACATCGTAATCGCTGAAGAGTCGTGATATGGGTAAGCCAATGGCGACACACAAGCGACTGAGAGTATCAAGACTGGTGGAGACCTGTGCGTTTTCAATTTTGCTGACCATGCCCTGACTAATCCCTGAAATCCGGGCAACATCTGTAATTTTAAGTCCTTCCTGTGTGCGTGCTTTCTTAACTTTCATACCTATGTATTGATCGAGATTGAACTTCTCATTCTTTCCATCTGTCATTTTTTTGCTCCCTTCTTGGGCGTATGCACCAATTATATGCAAAGGATCGTCGGATCTGATTTATATATTCTAATGATTAAATATTCCCACAAAGAAATATTATTTACCAGTCGTATAAATATCAATAACTTACACTTCAAAGAAAATTATATTCCTGCTAGGAAATAAAGTGGCACACGGTTTGCTTTCTCCTAAAGTAAATAATTTTACTGAAAAGAAATATTGATGAGTGCTTTTTGAATTTGGCACTGATTCGATGAACTTTAAGGAGAGCAACAAATGCCACCAGAAATAGCCGCATTTCTCAGTGATAACAATATCAAGTACATTCTCGCGCAATTCGTAGATATTCATGGCGTTGCAAAAACCAAGTCTGTCCCTGTGAATTGTCTGATGGATGTCGTAGAAAAAGGAGCAGGCTTTGCCGGGTTTGCTGTCTGTGGATTGGGTATGGAACCTCATGGCCCCGACTTTTTAGCGCGTGGGGATCTGGAAACACTTTCTATTGTTCCGTGGCAGCCCGGATATGCGCGTGTTGTGTGTGATGGTTATGTCAACGGAGCACCGCATCCTTACGATAGCCGTGTAGTTCTTAAGCGCCAGCTCAAATTGTTGGCTGATAAAGGCTGGACATTAAACACGGGATTGGAACCTGAATTTTCTTTGTTTAAACGTACTTCCGAAGGTGAGTTAACGCCAGTGGATGATAGTGATGTGCTGGCCAAACCTTGCTATGACTATAAAGGCTTGTCTCGTTCACGTGAGTTTCTGGAAACATTAGTTGAATCGCTTCAAAAAGTTGACTTCGATGTTTATCAGATAGACCACGAAGATGCCAACGGTCAGTTTGAAATTAACTATACCTACGGTGAAGCATTAGAGTCGGCAGACCGTTTTACATTTGTTCGTATGGCGGCGGGTGAAATTGCCAACGATATGGATATGGTGTGCTCCTTTATGCCAAAGCCATCGGCCAAGGCTGCGGGTAACGGCATGCATTTTCATCTTTCCATTACCGATTCAGCTGGAAAAAATCTTTTCAATGATGACAGCGATGTGAATGGCATGGGGCTGTCAAAAATGGCTTATCACTTTACGGCAGGGTTGCTGCATCACGCCAAAGCTCTCTGTGCTTTTGCTGCGCCTACCGTGAACTCCTATAAACGCCTTGTTGTGGGAGGTTCTGCTTCCGGTGCCACCTGGGCACCTGCTTTCATTGCTTATGGTGATAATAATCGTTCTGCGATGGTACGAATTCCTTATGGACGGCTTGAATTCCGTTTACCGGACTCCAGCTGTAACCCCTATCTGGTGCATGCCGCATTGATTGCTGCAGGGCTGGATGGAATCGAACGTGAACTTGATCCCGGTGAGCCGAAAAACGTCAATCTTTATGCTCTTACGGACGACGAGCTTAGCGAGCAGGGTATCGATATTTTGCCTCAGAACCTAAATGAAGCATTGGATGCGCTTGAGGCTGACAAGATTTTTGTTGAGTTATTAGGCGAAGAGATTGTGAGTGAGTTTATAAAAGTTAAACGCAATGAGTGGGTCGATTACAGCCGTCACGTATCTGACTGGGAATTAAAACAATACGCAGAATTTTTCTGATGCCCGTTGGCTTACGTTAAAAGAGTATAGAGGACGTTATTTATGTGTGGAATTGTTGGTTTGTATTTGAAAAACCCAGCATTGGAAAGTCAGATCGGAGAATTATTTACGCCCATGCTGATTGCAATGACTGACCGTGGCCCGGATAGCGCTGGATTTGCAATTTATGGTGACGAAGTCGCTGACGACTGGATTAAATTGACATTACGTCATCCTGAAAAAAATTATGACTGGAAGGCATTGGCCGAGAAAATCCAGGATGAATTGGATATCGGTGTTGAATGGTTTCAGAACGCTAAAGTAGCCGTCTTTAAATTGCACACGACAGATGCAATAGCAGAAGCGTATCTGGCTGAAAATGCCTGCGATGTGCTTATTCTGAGTGCTGGCCAGTCGATTGAAATTCTAAAGGAAGTGGGTTTGCCTGCGCAAATCGCCGAGACATTTAACCTGCGTGGTATGAAAGGTAGTCACATCATCGGCCATACGCGTATGGCAACTGAATCGGCCGTAACGATGGAAGGGAGCCATCCTTTCTCAACGGGAATGGATTTATGTTTGGTGCATAACGGCTCCTTGTCTAATCACAACCGCTTGCGAGAAGAGCTAAAACGCGAAGGGGTAAAATTTGAAACTGACAATGATTCCGAAGTGGCTGCAGGTTATCTGACCTATCGTTTGCAGCAAGGAGACACGTTAACCGAAGCTTTGGAATATGCGTTAAAAGATCTGGATGGGTTCTTCACGTTTACGATCGGAACACGCGACGGATTTGCAGTCGTACGTGATCCGATTGCCTGTAAACCGGCGGTGATGGCAGAAACAGATGATTATGTTGCCATGGCGTCTGAATATCAGGCATTAACTACCTTGCCCGGCATTGAGAATGCCAGGGTCTGGGAGCCTGAACCTTCTACGATTTATATCTGGGAACGCAGTAGCGACGATAAGCGCGGTTAATGGAGTGGATTATGAAAACAATTAACTTAGAAAGACAGACAGTACGTGAATTGAACCAGGCGCTGCATGATCAGGCTATTGAATGTACTGAACGAGAGTGGGAAGTTCTAGACCCTAAAGGGCAGCACAATATTGCGTGTGGCCTGGACCAGAACATCTCGGTAGATATTAAAGGTCATGCTGGTTATTACTGCGCAGGAATGAACAAAAAAGCGCATATCACTGTACACGGCAATGTTGGCCAGGGTGTGGCTGAAAACATGATGTCAGGCATGGTCAGAGTTAAAGGTGATGCTTCTCAGGCAGCGGGTGCAACAGCACATGGTGGTTTATTAGTGATTGAAGGAAATGCCGGTGCGCGTTGCGGTATTTCCATGAAAGGTGCAGATATCGTCGTTAAAGGTGATATTGGTCACATGAGTTGTTTTATGGGTCAGGCAGGTGCTTTGGTGGTCTGTGGTAATGCCGGTGATGCATTAGGTGACTCCCTGTATGAAACACATATTTATGTCAAAGGCACGGTGAAATCGTTAGGCGCAGATTGTATCGCCAAAGAGATGCGTGATGAGCATATTGATGAGCTGACAGCGTTGTTAAACCGCGCAGGGGTGGATGAAGATCCTAGCGCCTTTACACGTTACGGTTCTGCACGCCAGTTATATAACTTTAAAGTTGATAACGCATCTGCTTACTAGGCCGAATCTACAGAGGAACGAACGATGAGTGAAGATATTAAAGTAACAGACGGCCTGCGCGAGTCAGCCACGTTTGACCGAACCACTATGAATGAAATCCGTCGCGCTGCTGATACCGGTATTTATGATATTCGCGGTTTCGGTGCTAAACGGAAATTACCACATTTTGATGACCTTCTGTTTTTAGGCGCGAGTATGTCGCGTTATCCGCTGGAAGGTTACCGTGAGAAATGCAATACCTCGGTTACTCTGGGTACTCGCTACGCAAAAAAACCGATTGTACTGGATATCCCGGTCACCATTGCCGGAATGAGTTTTGGTGCACTGTCAGCCAATGCAAAAGAAGCCCTTGGGCGTGGTGCCTCGATCATGGGGACATCCACGACAACGGGCGACGGAGGTATGACACCGGAAGAGCGCGGACAGTCTACTAAGCTTGTGTACCAGTATTTACCGTCGCGTTACGGAATGAATCCGGATGATTTGCGCAAAGCGGATGCCATTGAAGTGGTATTGGGGCAGGGCGCTAAACCTGGCGGAGGGGGTATGTTACTCGGCCAGAAAATCACGGATCGTGTTGCTAAAATGCGTACCTTGCCCATGGGGGTTGATCAGCGTTCGGCGTGTCGTCACCCGGACTGGACCGGCCCGGATGATCTGGCGATTAAGATTCAGGAGTTACGTGAAATTACCGATTGGCAGGTACCTATCTACATTAAAGTGGGCGCAACACGTACCTATTATGATGTGAAACTTGCTGTAAAAGCGGGGGCAGACGTCATTGTGGTTGATGGTATGCAAGGCGGTACAGCGGCGACACAGGATGTTTTTATTGAACACGTTGGTATTCCAACCTTAGCGGCTATTCCTCAGGCAGTACAGGCGCTTCAGGAAATGGGTATGCACCGTAAGGTACAACTGATTGTTTCTGGTGGTATCCGTAACGGGGCAGACGTTGCTAAATGTATGGCGCTAGGGGCTGATGCGGTCGCTATTGGTACCGCCGCACTGGTGGCACTGGGCTGTAATCACCCTAAGTATGATGAAGAGTTTAAGAAAATAGGCTCTGCTGCCGGTTTCTATGACGATTATCATGAAGGCAAAGACCCCGCGGGTATATCCACTCAGGATCCTGAGTTGTCTAAACGCCTTGATCCGGTAGTGGCGGGTCGAAAATTAGCTAACTACCTGAATGTACTGACACTCGAAGCTCAGACATTGGCGCGTGCCTGCGGTAAAAATGATTTACGCAATTTAGAGCCGGAAGATCTTGTGGCACTGACGGTGGAATCAGCGGCGATGGCACGTGTTCCTCTGGCCGGTACTAACTGGGTTCCAGGACAAAAGTTCTAACGATTTAATTCTATCTGAGTGTAACAGACGTATCACGGAGCAGTTTTTGCTCCGTGTGGATTCCTGCACTTAAAAATCGAAAATGTAAGTGTTTTTAAACCATTGTAAGGAGGCCTTAAGGGCTACGACTATGAATATACCGGCAGATAAACAAGAATTTATACTCAAAGCCAGTTGTGAAGCAGGTAGCGGAATTATCGCAGCGGTTACTACTTTCCTTTCTGAGCGCGGCTGTTATATCAGCGAGCTATCGCAATTTGATGATAACGAAAGCGGTCGATTTTTCATGCGTGCGCGTTTTCATGTTGAATCCGGAGGCCATGGTCTTTCTGATCTTCGCGGCGAGTTTTCCAGCATCTCTGAATTATTTGATATGGAGTGGAGAATGGTGTCGGCCACAGCGCCCACCAAAACGCTGATCATGGTGAGTAAGTTTGATCACTGCCTGGATAATTTGATGTATCGCCTGCACAAAGGCGAACTCAACATGGAAATAACCGCCATTGTTTCAAACCACAAAGATTTACGTCCAATGGCTGAGCGTGAAGGTATTCGCTTTATTTATCTGCCAGTGACCAAAGAGAATAAGCTGGAACAGGAAAAAGAGCTCCTGGATATTATTAAAGAAACCGGCACAGAGCTGATTGTGCTGGCGCGTTATATGCAAATTTTGTCAGATGGACTGTGTAAGGCCCTCAGTGGTCGTGCGATTAATATCCATCACTCTTTCCTTCCGGGTTTCAAAGGTGCCAAACCTTACCATCAGGCACATACCCGTGGTGTGAAGCTAATTGGTGCAACCGCGCATTATGTCACCTCTGATCTGGATGAAGGTCCGATTATTGAACAGTCAGTACAGCCTGTGGATCATACCTATAACGCCGATGCTTTAGTCGCTGTAGGCCGTGACACGGAAACTGTAGCGCTTGCCAAAGCCGTTAAATTGCATGTTGATCATCGGGTTTTTCTCGATGGTAACAAGACCGTTGTTTTCAAATAGGAGACAACAAGAATGGCTTTTTTAATTGATGGCAAACAGATATCTCAGCAGGTTATTGAAGACACTGCTGCTGAGGTTGCTGAATTTCAAATCACATATGGCATTAAACCGGGTCTGGCCGTTGTGCTGGTAGGTGAAGATCCTGCCAGTCAGGTTTATGTGCGAAATAAGGTGAAACGTGCTGAAGAAGTTGGGCTGAATTCAATTGAGCATCGCTTAGCGGCGACGTGCAGTCAGCAAGCCTTAAATAAGCTGGTGGATGAGCTGAACACAGATCCCATGGTTCACGGTATTTTGGTGCAGCTTCCTTTGCCGGCTCATTTAAATGAGGCTGAAATTATTTCGGCTATCAGCCCGGAGAAAGATGTTGATGGTTTTCATCCTCTCAATGTGGGTGCGCTCGCCTGCGGAGAAGCGTCTCTGGTGCCTTGTACACCTCTGGGCTGCATCATCATGCTGAAAACCGTATATGAAGATCTCAGTGGCAAAAATGCAGTGGTGATCGGTCGTTCAAACATTGTGGGTAAACCCATGGCCGCACTACTACTGCAGGAAAATTGTACCGTCACCATGGTGCATTCGCGCACTAAAAATATCGAAGCCGTGTGTTCACAAGCCGATATTGTGGTGGCGGCGATCGGGCGCCCCGAGTTTGTGTCTGCTGGTTGGATCAAACCTGGCGCAACCGTCATTGATGTGGGTATCAATGCGATTGAGCGCGATGGCCGTCGCAGGCTGGTAGGCGATGTGGACTTTACGTCGGTTGAGCCAATTGCCGCTGCCATTACACCCGTACCTGGTGGTGTAGGCCCCATGACTATTGCCTGTCTTATGAAAAATACCCTGACAGCAGCGCGTTCACAAGTTCTGGCCAGAGAGTTGGAACGTGAAGCCGGTTAAGCTGACTTTTAATAGCGAATTCGGCATCAGATGGTTGCTGGTGTCTGTGTTAAGGAGAAAATGTTAATGCCTTTCTCATTATTGAAATATGGTCTGAATAAAGACTACCCATTTGAAAAAAATGCAGATCTGCCTGTGCCATCTGAGCTGAAATCCAGCTATGACGTCGTCATTATCGGGGGAGGTGGACATGGCGTTGCTACGGCATATTACCTGGCCAAATACCACGGTATTACCAATGTCGCTATTTTAGAAAAAGGCTATCTGGGTGGCGGCAATACCGCACGAAATACAGCGGTTATCCGGTCCAATTATCTTACTTCTGAAGGGGTTAAGTTTTACAGTGAATCAGTAAAGCTGTTTAAAGAGCTCTCAAATGAGTTCGATTTCAATATTATGTATTCAGAGCGCGGTCAGCTTACGCTTGCCCATACTGACGCCACGGTCAGATCCTTTCGTCAGCGTACAGAAGTGAATAAACACTTTGGTGGTCGCACCGAATTAATAGGGCCTGCGGAAATAAAAGAACTGGTGCCTACACTCAATATGAACCCTGCGCACATGCCTGTATTAGCAGGGCTGTGGCACATGGATGGCGCAACGGCACGTCATGATGCAGTCGCGTGGGGGTATGCAAAAGGAGCGACTCAACGCGGTGTTGAATTGCACCAGTTAACCGAAGTGACCGATGTGATTGTCGAAAATGGCAAAGTCACGGGCGTGAAAACCAATCGCGGTACCATTCAATGTGGATGCGCTGTGCAAGCGGTAGCCGGGCATAGTTCGTTAGTGGCTGCCAAAGCGGGTTTTCGCATGCCGATTACCACTTATCCTCTGCAGGCCATGGTCACTCAACCGGTTAAACCCTTCTTAGACCAGATGGTGAGTTCATCAGCCTTGCATTGCTACGTGCAACAAACCGGACGTGGAGAAATTGTATTTGGTGGCGGTTCCGACCCTTATCCACTGTACAACACCCGCTCTACGCTTGATCTGAAAGAAGGCTTATTAGCCCATGCTATTGAGATGTTCCCGTTTATGGCCAATCTGCGCCTGATGCGGCAATGGACAGGTATTACCGATATGACATCGGATTACAGTCCGATCATGGGGCTGAGTCCGGTGGACAATTACTACCTGGATGCGGGGTGGGGCACATGGGGCTTTAAAGCGACACCTATCTGCGGCAAGACAATGGCTGAGTTAGTTGCCAGTGGCGGAAAGGTTCCTGAGCTGATCAAGCCATTTGCGATGGATCGTTTCAATGTGTTTCGTCAGGTAAATGAAATGGGTGCAACGGCAGCCAGCCATTAAGCGAGGTAAACGTTATGAAAATCATGAATTGCCCGCTAAACGGGCCACGTAACATCAGTGAGTTTGTCCACGGTGGTGAAGTAAGTCAGATGCCAGACCCTAATTCCTGCAGCGATATGGAATGGGCCGACTATGTTTTCTATTCGGACAACGCTATCGGTATTGTCACGGAGTGGTGGTTGCATGCGCCCTCCGGATATTGGTTTATCGCAGAGCGGCATACCGCCAGTGATGAAATCATTCGTACTTTTGATGCATCGGAAATTTTCAATCAACGCTATGAGTTTCCGATAAAAGCAGAGGAGGCTGTGGTATGAACGAAGCTGTTAAAGTGAATTATCTTATGCGCTTAGATGCCCCAATGGGACTGCTGATCAACCGTGAAAAACCGGTGAGTTTTACCTTTGAAGGGAAAACCTTTACAGGTTTTGAAGGCGATTCGATAGCCAGTGCTTTATTGGCCAACAAACATTGGCTGATGTCACGCTCCTTTAAATATCATCGCCCTCGCGGCCCTTTAACAATGGCAGGCCAGGATGCAAATACCCTGGTTCAGTTGGGTGGGGAGCCTAACGTTCTTGCCGACAGACAAACAATCACCTCAGCGATGATGGTTGAAGGGCAGAATTATAACGGTACGTTAGAAAACGACCGTGATGCGATTCTTGGTAATTTCGGACGTTTCATGCCGGTTGGTTTTTATTACCGGTCGTTTTTTAAACCGATGGGCGTGTGGGATAAATGGGAAGGTTTTATCCGCAAAAAAGCGGGTTTGGGTAAGTTGGATTTAACCTTTCAACCAGAATATTACGATAAAAAATATCTGTTTCATGACGTGCTGGTGGTCGGCGCTGGTCCCGCCGGTTTAGCGGCTGCACTGGAAGCGGCTGATGCGGGAGCCAGTGTTTTATTGGTGGAGGAGCAACCTATTCTTGGCGGTGCGCTCACTTATAGCCGTTTTGATGAAGAGGGTGTTGTCGCCGATAAACTGCGCACTGACCTGGTCGCCAGGGTAGAGGCTCACAGCAGGATTGACGTGTTACTCAATGCAACCTGTAATGCCTGGTTTACGGATAACTACTTGCCGATAATACAAGGCAAGCGGATGTTTAAAGTGCGCGCAAAAGAGTGCATTGTGGCCTCCGGCGCTTTTGAGCAGCATGTGGTATTTCGTAATAACGATTTGCCCGGTGTCATGATGAGCAGTGCAGCAATGCGCCTGATGAAGCTCTATGCTATTAAACCCGCTGAACAAGCGGTTGTATTAACGGGTAATGATGATGGATATCTGACCGCCATAGAACTGCATCAGCAGGGTGTATTGGTCGCTGCGGTGATTGATATGCGCGAGCGGGCAGATAACCCGGAACTGGTCAGTGCGGTGCAAAAAAAGGGCATTCAGGTTAAGTCTGGTTTTACCGTTTATGAGGCCCTGCCTACCAAGGGAAATAAACACATACGTGCAGTCGATATTCGTAAAATCATTGCACGGGGTGAAGTAGATAAGGCATCTACTCTTATTGAATGTGATCTGCTGTGTATGTCGGCCGGATACATGCCTTCTTATCAGTTGCTTTGCCAGGCAGGTGGACAGCTAAAATATGATGATGACGCAGCGCTATTCAGTTTGTCCAACTTACCGGATCATCTCTATATTGCCGGCTCAGTGAATGGCATTAACTCACTGGATGCCGTTGTGGCTGATGGCCGGTTTGCGGCATTAAAGGCACTGCAGCAGCTGGGCTTAACTGAAGAAACAGCACTGCCGGTAAAGTGCACGCGTACACTGAATTATCAATGGCCTATCTTCAGCCATCCAAAAGGCAAAGACTTTGTTGATTTTGATGAAGATCTTCAGGCGAAAGATATTATCAATGCAACCCGTTTAGGCTATCGCGATGTGCAGCTGGTTAAGCGTTTTTCTACCGTAGGAATGGGGCCTTCTCAAGGACGGCACTCGGCTTTACCAACGGCACGTTTGGTGGCTAAAGCGACACACAGAACTGTGACTGAAACCGGAGTGACCACCGCCAGGCCACCTTATTGCCCTGAGAAACTGGCACATGTGGCCGGACGAATTTTTGATCCTTCACGCCAGACTGCCATGCATTATCGTCACCTAGAACTGGGCGCAAAAATGATACCGGCAGGCAACTGGCAACGTCCGGCATTTTATGGAAAGCCGGACGAGAGAGATCAATGCATTCACGCTGAAGCCACCCATGTGCGTAATAAAGTGGGATTGATTGATGTCAGTACCCTGGGCGGAATCGATATACGCGGGCCAGACGCAGCAGAATTTATGAATCGTATCTATACATTTGCCTTTCTTAAGCAGCCGGTCGGCAAAACACGTTACGCCGTATTGACCAGTGAACAAGGTGTGGTCATAGATGATGGTGTGGCATGTCGTATTAACGAAGAACACTTTTATGTGACAGCCACCACCGGCGGTGTCGATCGTGTTTATCGTGACATGATGAAATGGAACGCGCAATGGCGTTTAGATATTGATATAGCCAATGTCACGTCTGCGTTTTCCGCTGTCAACCTGGCCGGGCCCGATGCCCGCAAAGTGCTTGAAAAACTGACCAGCGATATCGATTTAAGCTGCGAAGGATTTCCCTATCTGGCTTATCGGGAAGGCACTGTGGCAGGTATCCCTTCGCGTCTATTACGGGTTGGATTTGTCGGCGAACTGGGTTACGAAATCCATGTGCCAGCGCGTTTCGGTGAAGCGCTGTGGGACGCTCTGATGGAGGCTGGAAAATCGCTGGATATCAAGCCCTTCGGTGTTGAGACCCAGCGCCTGTTGAGGTTGGAAAAAGGCCATATTATCGTCAGTCAGGATACGGATGGGATGAGTCATCCCGGAGAACTTTCGCTTAACTGGGCGGTTAACCGTAAAAAGTCATTTTTTATTGGTTGTCGCTCAGTCGATATCGTGATGGCTCAGAAACAAACGCGTAAATTAGTGGGTTTTAAATTACCCGTGACCAGTACAAAGCCTGAAGAAGGTCATCTTGTGTTGGAAGGTGAAAATATCAGTGGCAACGTAACATCGTGTGAGTTTTCACCCGCCACGAATGCCATTATCGGCATGGCATATGCGGGTATTAACCAATCCGATATCGGATTTCAGCTTCCCATTCGTGTCAACAACGGTGAAATGGTCATGGCTGAAGTGGTGGCATTACCTTTTTATGACCCCGATAACAGTCGTCAGGAGATGTAAACGATGCATACGATTCAACCTGAGTCTTACTCACAACGCAGTTTTATTTATCGGCAGTTTAGCGGTGAAAAATCCGTTGATAACACCTTTATGCAAGTGGCTGGTGGTGTCCTGGCATTATCTACCGGTAAGGATTCGGATGCTCCGGGTCTGATTGATCTCTCGCTAGTCCCCCGCGCGGGTTTCAGAGGCGTTAATGCAGAGCAGTATGTGAACAGCATGGGTTTTCCTGTGCCGGCTTCACCTAATCAGGCTGCTATGACGTCGCAAGGTGAATGCGTGTTACGCCTGAGTCAGAAAGAGTTTTGGTTGTTAAGTCATCCTCAACAGAATGTCTGTGATCGGGTAGAGGGGTATGCATTGCCCGAGAACGGCTGTTATCCACTTTATTGTCAGGATAGCCATACCTGGTTTGCGATGACCGGTAAGCATTGCCCGGATATTCTTGCCAAAGTGTGTGGTGTCGATCTGCGTGCAGCGTGCTTCCCGCCAGGCGCTATTGCTCAAACATCCGTAGCACGAGTCAATGCGATTATTATTCATCATGTCATCGGTAGTGAACAAGTCTTCTCGATTATGAGTGATAGCGCTTCAGCTACCTATCTGTGGGGCGCATTGCTAGATGCAATGGCAGAATATGAAGGGCAGGTTTACGGATTAAATAAGTTAATCGAATAGTCTGTTTATCGGGTCACATCCGTCCGGGTAACAAGCTAAAAACCAATCAGATGTGATGATTGGTTTTTTTTTTGTGCTTTGTTCCGGTGGGTTACCCACTTTTGTGTATGTCTTCCAGAGTATTGTGATGAGATTTATCAGTAGTAAAATTTATTAACAAATAGGAATATTTATGGCTCCTTTTTAGTTCTTTTTTGATCCTTATTTGGGGCTGATAAAAGGCTCTGATCGCTGTTATTTAACATAGCGTAATTTTATTTCAGGAGGCGTTTTTTATGCAACCCGAGTCTCTGGAAGCACCCACTAACCGGCCGATTTATTCGCCTGTTATTGTCAATAATAAATCTGCTCATCATCTGTTTATCTGCGAAGGCTACCCGTCAAGAGAGTTTCAGATTTTTTATTCATCTGTCGATGATTCGAAAAAAACTCTGCTGCTTGTATCAGAAAGCGATTCCACGATTGATCACGACAGCATTCTGGTAACGCATTCAGAGTTAACGGCAAAATTAACGCAGTTGCTGGGAGAGATGCCTCTGAGTACTACGATATACGTTTTAGGTTCTGAAGCGTTTATCTGGGACGTGCATTCTGTGGCAACTCAGGCGGGCATGGTCGCCGAACAGATCAAAATGTTTGCGCCTGTCTCCGGTCAGCGTCGGTTATTTTGTACACATTGTTACCACATCACGGAAGACGTGACGCATTCTCCCGCTGTGTGTAGTGGTTGTCAGCGTAATCTGCTTGTGCGTGATCACTTTTCCCGGTTGCATGCCGCTTATGTGGGTGTGCAGATAGATGCCGAAGATCCTGACGATCTGCCATTACCACAGGAGCTAATCTAATGAGTACTGATCAAATCAAAGTCAGGGTGGCAGCGGTGGCTCAGGTTGCTCCTATGATCCGCGAATTTACCTTAACGGCTGTGACAGGCAGCCTCTATCCATTCTCGCCAGGCTCGCATGTGGTTGTTGAGATGCCCGGCGAACAGAAAATCTATCGTAATGCGTATTCACTGTTAAGTGATTCTCATGATGCGTCTGCCTATCGTATCGCCGTTCGCTTGCAGGATAATTCCCGTGGCGGTTCTGTCTTTATGCACCAGCAGGTAAAAGAGGGCGATGAGTTATTGATTTCGCCGCCGGCTAATTTATTTATACCTCAGTGGAATGCCCAAAAACATATTCTGTTAGCGGCGGGTGTAGGGATTACCCCTTTTATGTCATACCTGCCAGAGATGCAGCGCCGTCAGGCAGACTTCGAATTACATTACCTATTCAGAAGTAAACAAACGGGTGCGTACCAATTGGAGCTGGCCGAGCAACTGGGGCAGCGATTTTTTAGTTACGATTCTGATCAGGCACAACGTTGCAATATCTCTGAACTCTTAGCTGATCGGCCATTAGGTACACATATTTATATTTGTGGCCCAGAAGGCCTGATAAAGGATGTTCAATCGGTTGCAGAACAACTGGGATGGCCGGACAGCGTTATTCATTTTGAAGAATTTGCCGCGCCTAAGCCGGGTAAACCTTTTACGGTAGAGCTGAAGTCCACAGGTAAAACCGTGCAGGTCGGCGAGTCTGAAAGCCTGCTGGAAGCATTGGAAGAGGCTGAAGTCGCCGTCCCTAATTTATGTCGCGGTGGTGTTTGTGGGCAATGTGCCACGCCGGTAGCCGAGGGTGAAATCGAACACCGCGATAACTACTTATCGGTAGATGAAAAAGCCCGTCAGGATTGTGTTATGCCTTGTGTCTCCCGCGCTCACAGTGACCGACTGGTCTTAGATATTTAGGAGTAATGATTTATGCGTATCTCACCAAAGCCGGTACAAAGTTTCCGGGACGATTTTACCTATACCAATAGCAGAGAAGCCATTTCACGTTTTCCGTTTCCGTTTGTCGAAGACGAATATCGCTATTCGGTCAATATAGAACCGCATGCTATGTCAGGGCCAGATGGCTCAGTATTTGAGAAGTTTCTGGATATCGATGAGCACTATTTATCAGAAATGGCGGAGCGCGCCATTGTTCTTAAAGAAAATCCTGCCCGATGCTTAAGTATGAAGCATATGGATCTGGCCTGCTGGGACATGATAGAGCGTGTTATGAGCGCTTTATCTGCGGATTATCCAGAGCATTTCAGCCTGACTAAACAAGGGGATAACTGGCATTGGCACAACAAGCTACTCGATATACAGGAGGACTTTGTTTTTGGTGATAGCAGTACTTTACCGATGTCACCATTGGAATACATAGGACGTCAGGTACAGGGCGACTTTGCTATCCTCGATCAACGAAACGCTGATCTGTTTATGGATGCAGGAATTGTCACTTGTCCGGCTGACTGGTCGTTAGCATTTGATGCCGGTATGAGTTTTTCTGAATGGCATGGGCCTGTACCGATGGCGCGTGAAGAAGGGATATTTGAGCGGGCATTAAAGTATTTAACCGCGATTCAGGTAGGCCGTCCGGTTCGTCGTTTAAATTGGACACTGACGATTAATGCAAGAATGGACACCTCCCCGGAAACCTACCCATCCTGGGGGAATGAGCGTACCAGCGTGACCCCTGAAAATGTGGCAGAAAAAGTACACCTGCGGGTGGAGGTGCAGGTACTTGACCGTATGCCCCGCAGCAATGCACTGATGTTCAGTATTCGCACTTATCTGATAAGCCTGGAGGATCTGGTGACAAATCCGCAATGGGCAAAGCGAATGCACCGCGCCATGAAAACCCTTCCGGCACCGCTGGTGGAATACAAAGGGTTAACACGTTTTCATCCAATGGTTGTTGAATACTTATCACAATTTGATCCGGTGAATTAACAATAGAGGTGTTTTTGCAAAGCTAAGTTATAGATTTTGTACGGATGCTGTTTCATGCGATTTGGCGGTTGAGTCGTCAAATCGCTTTTCTTTTGTTATGGGGTTGATAGTTTTCATTTGGTTATTGCGGTGATGCAAGGGGAGTAGAACATGGGGTGGGTTTATCTATGTATTGCCGGTGTACTTGAATGCTGTTGGGCTGTAGGGCTTAAATACAGTGATGGCTTCACTCGGTTGTGGCCGTCAATAATCAGTGTGCTTTTAATTATCATCAGCCTGGGCTTGTTATCCCTGGCTATGCGTACCATACCGATGGGAACGGCTTATGCCATCTGGACCGGCATTGGCACTGCAGTTCTCGCTTCATATGGTATTTTGTTCCTGGATGAATCGGGCAGCATGCTAAGAATCGCGTGTATAGCCTTAATTGTTTTCGGCGTAGCGGGGCTGAAGCTGTTTGCTTAATGGTGTAGAGAAGTCAATATCCATTGTCGGCCCCTCTATTATCTAACTTGCCGTCGGGGTGAGTCGAAATCATAGAATTCACTCACCTTTTTTGAAAACATCATCCTTCCAGTCAGGCCCAAGGTTCTCTTCTATATACTCACGAATGAACTGTCTCACTTTCTGTGATGGGGTCACATCTTCACGACTACACAGCTTTTCAAAAGCCTTCTTTTTTTGGGGATCAATCAGCAGAGTCAACCTTGCGGTACGATTTTCCATAGCGATGCTCCTAAATGATTTTATGTTAATCACATTAACATTGAATTAACTTATAATGAGAGGATAATACACATATTATACAATGTTAGATAGCGAGTGAAAGCACTATGGCGCATAGATCCCATCTCTTCACATTACGCATATTTCATGCTCTGCGTGAGTCCTTAACGGAAACTCCCTACGGCCTAAAGATATTTTCACAGGATTTACTCGCCGGGATTACTGTTGGGATTATTGCAATCCCTTTAGCGATGGCTTTGGCGATTGCGAGCGGAGTTGCGCCGGAATATGGTTTATATACCGCCATTATTGCTGGCATTATTATCCCGCTGACAGGAGGATCCAGATATAGCGTTTCAGGGCCTACGGCTGCTTTTGTAGTGATACTCTACCCAATAGTGCAGCAATATGGATTATCCGGATTACTACTAGCCAGTATTCTTGCTGGATTTATCCTAATCTTAATGGCTTTTCTAAGATTAGGACGATACATAGAATATATCCCCGAGTCCGTGACTCTGGGCTTTACGGGTGGAATTGCTGTTGTTATAGCAACATTGCAAATAAAAGATTTCTTAGGCTTACATATCGCCGATATGCCGGAACATTTTACTGAAAAAGTTAATCTGCTTTTTCATCTGTTGCCCGACTATAACCTTTGGAGCTTATCCGTTGGCGCGGTCACGTTACTTGTCATGCTAACCTGGCCCTATTTAAAAACACCCGTGCCTCCACACCTCCCGGCAGTAGTGATAGGGAGTGTCATGGCTTTAGTGGCCAATCAATCAAGTATAGAAGTAGCCACCATAGGCTCTACATTTAGCTTCACTTTACCCAATGGAGTGCAAGGTTTTGGAATACCGTCGATGCTACCGGATCTGCAATGGCCTTGGGATAGAGTTCAACCCGGGGAGTCTGCTTTAGTTTTTAGTTGGCAGCTATTGCAAGACTTGCTGCCCGCCGCGTTTGCAATTGCAATGCTGGGTGCCATTGAGTCGTTATTATGTGCAGTTATATTAGATGGAATGACAGGGAAAAAGCATAGTGCAAATAGCGAACTGTTGGGGCAAGGCATTGGCAATGTAATTACGCCTTTCTTCGGGGGCATTACAGCTACCGCGGCTATCGCAAGATCTGCTGCCAATTTGAAATCGGGGGCAAAAACCCCTATAGCATCTATTATTCATGCCTTGGTTGTTCTAGTTGCTCTCCTATTTCTCTCAAAAGTTCTTTCATTTTTACCCATGGCGAGTATGGCTGCTTTATTAATCATTGTTGCGTGGAATATGAGCGAAGCACCCAAAGCTTTTCATCTGATTAAAACAGCCCCAAGAAGTGATGTAATGGTCTTCCTGGTCTGCTTTTCTCTGACAGTATTGTTTGACATGGTACTCGCTATAACAGCAGGAATCATATTAGCGTCTTTGCTCTTCATGAAAGAGATAGCCGAAATGACCACGGTGCGTGATATAACACACAGCAGTAAACTGATAGATATCGACATACCTGCTGGATGGAGTGTATTTAAAATAACAGGGCCTCTTTTTTTCGCTGCTGCTGATAAGGTTTTTGGTGAATTATCCTTATTGTGTGAAAGCAAGAAAGGCATGGTTCTATATCTTGACGGCGTCTCTATTCTTGATTCTGGCGGCGTTGCTGCGTTGAGTAAATTTATAGAAGTATCCGAGAATAATAATACACAAATATACTTGGCCGACTTGCAAAGGCAGCCATTAAAGACACTAAGCAGGGCTGGCTTACCTGCAAAAAATAGTGTGATAACTTTTCCAACCCTGGCGGCAGCGTTGGAAAACTTAAAAAAGGGGGAGGGTAATCATTGAAGATCGATCTGGCAACTCAGCGATATAAGGAAGGCATTTTTAGTTCTGCAACAGTAAGGAGAAGTCCGAATAACCTTAATGAGTGGTTCATCATGCTTATAGATAACGACAACTTATCATTTATTATTGCCGACGGTGATGACTCCATCATTACTAGTACAGACCTTGAAAGTATTTTCGATACATTGAAAAAAATTGGCTTTTCTTCAGCAGAGGTTGTCTTCAAGTAAAAAAAAGCCCAGGGAAACCTGGGCAAGCACGACAAAAGCCAACTGCAAACGTCTTATATGACAGGACCTGCCTGAGCTAACAGACTGCCTTCCCGGGTACCCGAGAACCGACTGAAGTTATCAATAAACTGATTAGCTAAAATACGGGCTCTGGAGTCCCACTTATCAAAACAGGGTGCTGAGTTTTGTGGGAGCAAAATATGACCAGGAACCCCCGTTATTTCTGTTGGAACCGATAGGTTAAAATGGCGAATAGTCTCGCAAGGAGCGGTATCTATTTCATTATTTAGAATGGAATCAATAATGGCGCGCGTATTTTTTAATGATATACGCTCTCCTTTTAAATTCCATCCGGTATTAACTAAGTAGGCGGTTGCACCTGATGCTTTCATTCTTTCTGCAAGAACGTGAGAATATTTTGTAGGGTGTAATGGTAGAAACGCCGCACCAAAACACGCTGAAAAGGTAGGCTCAGGCTCGAGGATACCCAGCTCTGTTCCGGCTACTTTTGATGTGTAGCCAGATAAAAAGTAATACATCGCTTGCTCAAGGGTTAACTTCGATACTGGAGGCAAGACGCCATAAGCATCCGCTGTGAGGAAAATAACCTTCGTCGCATGTCCTGCTTTTGATATAGGTTTTACTATGTTATCAATATGATAAATAGGATATGAAACGCGTGTATTTTCTGTTTTCTCGCGACTACTGAAATCAATGACGCCTTCTTCATTGATGACGACATTTTCTAGCAACGCATCTTTTCGTATGGCGGCATAAATATCAGGTTCTTTGTCTTTATCCAAACCAATTACTTTAGCGTAACAACCCCCTTCTAAATTAAAAATGCCCTCGTCATCCCATCCATGTTCATCATCTCCAATTAGGGATCTTTTGGGGTCTGTCGATAATGTGGTTTTTCCGGTGCCGGATAAACCGAAGAATATAGCGACATCGCCTTCTGCCCCCGCATTAGCCGAGCAGTGCATAGACGCTATTCCCTTGATGGGTAATAAGTAATTCATGGCAGAGAACAGGCCTTTTTTCATCTCCCCGCCGTACCAGGTACCAGCAATAATCTGCATACCTTCGGATACATTAAATGCAACGACGTTCTCAGAATTCAGGCCTTGCTCTTTCCAGTGCTCATTTACCCCTTTTGAGGCATTTAAAACGACAAAATCAGGATTAAAGCCTATGAGCTCGGCCTCACTGGGTCGAATAAACATATTTTTTACGAAATGAGCTTGCCACGCAACTTCTGTAATAAAACGAACTTTCAACCGGCTGTTTATGTTTGCTCCACAAAAGCAGTCAACAACAAATAGGCGCTTTTCTGATAATTGCTTAGCGGCGACTTCTTTGAGTTCTTTCCACACCTTTTTAGAAATAGGTTTATTATCATTTTTGCCTTGATCTGACCACCAGACGGTATCAGTCGTTAATTTATCTTTAACGATGTATTTGTCTTTTGGAGACCTTCCCGTAAAAGTACCGGTGTCGACGGAGACGGCACCTAATTGCGTAATATATCCCTTTTCAAAGCCGCTTAAATCAGCCTTTGTTTCTTCTTCATATAGAAAATCATAGGAGGGGTTATGAATAACTTCACTTGTATTCATGATCCCATAAAGTTCTAAGTCGATAGTTTTCATACTTCCCCTTTATCATTATTCCAAAGAGATTTAGCACATTTAAAACATGATTTTAAATTAACATAAAAGATTATACAGTTATAATATAGGTATCAGTCAATGTTAATTTAATTAACATGTACTTTAGTTTTCATTTTGATTTTTATTTAAAATAAATCAGATTTTTTTCAGGCATTGCTTCGACCACTAATAAGATAGAATTTAAGCCATTGTTTTATTTAATAAAATAATAGTATTTAAAAAAATAACAGGTTTAATATTATTCGTAGTGATCAGTTTTCTTTGTGCAATTCAAAATGGCTGGCTGCTTTTTAGTCTGAATTATTATTTTCAACATAAAAATTATATGATCGCTGTTACAGCCGGATGACGAAGTGTTTAAAGACTTTCTGTGGGTTAGTGGCTTGTCGGTTCTGCATGTAAAGGCCCCAACTCTGTGTTGGGGCTGATGCCTTAGTTGTTTTTAACCTGCTTTTTGAATGGGTTCATCGGCAAGATATGCGTCAAGGGAGTCGTCTAAAGCGTCAATCCACGGTGTATGGTGAGGAGGGGACATGGTGCCAGTCATTAAGGAGCGATAAGAGTAATCACGGAAGGTCATGATGTTTTCTTTTTTATGATGTTTCCATTCGAGGAATGTCTTTCGTACGCCTTCGATATCAAACGTAGGGTAATCGGTGGCTTCTATCAGTTCCAGAATGTAATCACCCTGGAAGGTAAACATCTCTTCCGCTGTTTTAAGTTTGAGTTCTTTTTCGCGCCACTCAAGCGTATTTTGGGTCATCGTTTCTTTACTGGCCGGCAGTTTGATTTTACCCATTATGATGTCACGGACATACCATGCCTGTGCATCAAACATGTTAAAGGTGTACCACTGATCCTGCATACCCAGATAAAACATTTGTGGGTTGTCTTCCCATACAACGCCTTTATAAAGGTCCAGCGGCCATAAGCGGTTATCGGTTTTCAGACAAAGTGATTCAGGCAGGAACGGGAAATGGTGAAGATAACCGGTACAGAGAATAATAGCGTCGATTTTTTTGCTGCTGCCGTCGGCGAAATAGGCGGTGTTGCTATCAACTCTTTGCAGTAGTGGTTTCTCTTCCCAGTTCTCTGGCCATTTAAAGCCCATTGGGGCGGTCCGGTAGCAACTGGTCAGGCTACGAGCGCCGTATTTATAACACTGTGACCCGATATCTTCTGCTGAGTAACTGCTGCCCACCAGTAATATATCTTTGTCTTTGAATTCCAGTGCATCACGAAAATCATGGGCATGTAATATACGCCCTCCAAAGGTGCTGAAGCCTTCAAACGTAGGCACTCTGGGTGTGGAGAAGTGGCCGGAGGCGGTAATGACGTAATCAAACTCTTCGCTGTAAATCCTGTCGTTAATGTGATCGTGTACTGTTACGGTAAACTTTTTAGTCGTGTCATCGTAACTGACATTACGTACGGGTGTGCTGAAACGAATGTAATCTCGTACGCCTGCTTTTTCTACACGTCCTTTGATGTAATCCCATAGCACTTCACGGGGTGGGTAAGATGCAATGGGTTTTCCAAAGTGTTCATCAAAACTGTAGTCAGCAAACTCCAGACATTCTTTGGGGCCGTTTGACCATAAGTAGCGGTACATGCTGCCGTGCACGGGTTCACCGTGCTCATCTAACCCGGTACGCCAAGTGTAGTTCCAGAGTCCTCCCCAGTCATCCTGCTTTTCAAAACAGACAAGTTCAGGTATATCATCGCCTTTAGATTGTGCAGACTGAAAAGCGCGTAATTGTGCCAGGCCGCTAGGACCTGCACCAATGATAGCTACTCGTTGTGTCATAAGACTCTCCTTAAACTGAAGATGTAAACAGTGAAAAAATTAAATGCTGTTGATCTACAGTAAGGGGCAATGCTGCTTCGATAAATTCCCAGGAAAGGGTAAGCCAAAAGGGTTAGTGGGGTAGTTGTGGACGCTCGGTGAAAGGTTGAACGGCGATAATGACGCCTTCTACGCCTAATATTGAGCCGGTATCCGAATAAATACCTTTGCCTTTGTCGAGCACGTACTGACAATCTCCGGATTCATGGAAGAGGCGATAGGTCAGCTCGAAGTCAGTCATGTTTTCTAAGGCTATTTGAACTTCAGCCCATACATCACTCGCATCTTCAGGGTGAATCAGCGATCCGAAGGAGAGTTGTGACTGGTTCAGTAGTTGTTCTGCGCTGTAGCCACTCAGCTCCAGGCAGCCATCACTGACATATTCCATCGTCCAGTTTTTATCGTTTCGTGAGCGGTAAATCATCGCAGGTATGCGGTTTACCAACCCTGACAGGCTTCTGTAGCTGGCATTTTTTAACTGGTCTTTGCGAACCAGCGGAGTAATGTCACACAGGGTGGCTGATAAGGGGAATAACTGGTTAGGGTGCATGGATTGAATGCGCATTTCACACCAGCGTATTTCGTTATCTTTGCCAATGAAACGTATCCATATATGCTGGCTGGTGTTTTGCTGGTCTATTTTTCTGATGGTCTGTTGCCACAGCGTTTTGTCTTCAGGGTGGATGAAATCCGCCAGATAGCGGCCTTGAGTCTGCTGTTTTGAGCAGCCGCTGATCTGTTTCCAGCATTGATTTACGTATTCTATCTGCTGTGTTTTATTGATGAGTAGCACTACATCATTGAGGGTATCTAAAAACTCAAGATAATTAAATGGTTTGGTTACTGGGTTACGCAGCATCTTTAAGTATTTGAAGAACATGTCTATTCATTCTCCAGCGAAGTGTTGTCCTTATGCTGTGTGTGCGCCCATGCGGCCAGTTCAAGACGAGAGTGCAGGTTGAGTTTTCTCAGAACATTTTTCACATAGACTTTGACGGTGCCATCACTGATGCCCAGTTCCCGGGCGATCAGTTTGTTGCTCATACCTTTGGATATCAGTTCCAGCGTTTGTTGTTCGCGTTCGGTGAGCTCATTAAATGTGTCATTGTGATCGGCTTCATCTTTTTCTGGCCTGGCGATGGGGTTGCGAAGGTGTTGGGCTAATAAGGTAACGCCTGAGTCATTAATCGCGACTTGTCCCGATTGCACCTGATGGAGTCGGTCGATGATTTCATCGGGATGGGTATCTTTTCGAAGGTAGCCATCAGCACCAGCGGATAATGCTTCCAGCAGATCTTCGCTGTCATCTGAGGCAGTAAGAATCACTACGGGTAAGTGTTGGTCGATTGATTTTAGCGTCTTTAGCAGTTCAAGTCCGGATATGTCAGGCATGTGAAGATCAATCAGCGCGAGTGATGGTTGCAACCCGGGCATGTTATCTATCAGTGCTTGCGCAGTATCAAAGTCAGCCAGTACGTCAAAACAATCGCTCTCATTTAATAGCTCTACAACCCCCCGTCTGAATAGTGGGTGATCATCGACAATGACTACACGTGGTAAACCGCTCTTGCTCATTTCAACTCTCTCCAGGGGACTGTAAGCTCGACTGATGTGCCGTTTCCCAGTCTGGGTAATATTGCTAATCGGGCTTTAATACGATCCGCTCTTTCCTGCATTATTTTCAGGCCAAAACTATCATGACGGCCTTGTTTGATTGCGATTCCGGTTCCGTTATCCTGGATTTTAATCAGTAAGCATCGATTTTTATCTGGTAACAGAATAACTCTGGCATGGCTGGCACGAGAATGGCGAACGATGTTACTCAGTGCTTCCCGAACGATATATAGAATCTGTAAGTCATCAGGTGACGTGATATGGGTCGCGTTCAGCGTGCGGTTATCCACTTCAAAGACAATCCCTGAGCGCTCTTCGAACTCTTGTACGGATTTATAAATAGCTTCTTTAAGGGTGCAGCCCTGCATCGACAGACGCGAATTAACGATTAACTCACGGGTTTGGCGGTAGGCGCTATGTGCTTGAGTAGAGAGATCATCTGCTAATCCCTTGAGTGGTTCATAACGGCGCTCTTCGCAAAGGGTTGCTAATTTAGCCGTTCTCATACGCATATACCCAAGTACTTGCGCCATCGAGTCGTGAAGCTCTGCCGCATGCGCCTGTCTCTCTGAGCTAATCGCTTTTTCGATGCGGGTCTGTTGCTGCTGCCAGGCAATGAGCCCACGGCTAAGGGACTTATTTAAGGGAGAGGTATTTCGCTGAATAAACTCAGCGCCGGGCAGTGAGTTTGGAAATGTCAGCATCAGCCAGCCCGGCTGATTGCCCGTACTTAAGGCAATTTGTTCAGCATGAATAGTGCCTTCAAATGCCGTTATCTTCAAACCTGATGGGTTGTTCCCAAAACCAGTATTTGCTTTGCAATGATAACGGAGCTGGTTAGTCTGGCCCGGTAAGGGGGATACGGATGTGGCATGGTAAACCGTTAATTCATTATTGCTGGTGCCAGGCAAAAGCAAAAAAAGGTCACAACCAAGTGCGCGCTTAAAGTCATTTTGTATTGAATTGATCAATACCGGCAGCGTTTGGCCAAGATCAGGGCTCATGGCGATGTCGAGCGCCATCTCTGAGTAATCTGAAGAGGGCGGCTTATAAGAGACGTGATGATTACGCCTACTTGAAAAAAGTAGTGGAAGAAACCCTCCCCATAACCTCAACTTGTCTATCACTGGACTCTCCTTCTTTTACGACTGATTCACTGGCTTGATTAGCACTTATGCTTCTCAACCCTTATCTCCTTAACAAAGCATTTTGTATGCCACTTATATTGTTTTTATACCTTTACCTCCTTTGGAATACCTATATCGGTGTATTGTCTGAAAAAGTACTACGAGTAAATATTATTAACCATCAGGAATATTTGGTGGTTGCATTATTTTTCTGATTGCAGCGGCTATTGATGCACCAAAGATGGGCTTTTATGTGTGAGGTGCACTTTGAAAAGGCCAAATATTCGAAGCTTATTGATGTTAATTAAACGGGCTGTTTTATTTTTTGTATCGAAAAATGGCTGTTGATTGAGCAGTACTTAAATCAGAAACAGTAATCGGGTAACAGAGCATGAAGACAGTTAGATATGCGAACAAGGCAGGTGAAGACGATCTTATCCTCAGACAATATCGTATAGCAGGACAAGGTGCGTTGCGTCTTGAGCTTCAGCCAGGCGAGCAGTTGGTCGTGAAATCTGTTGATGGTGAACAGGGGTGTGAAGTTATTGTTCTGAATGAGGCGGGTAATAGTGCTCCTGAACTATTAGAGGAGGGAGTACCCGTAGCATCTGTGTCTATTAAAGCGCAGATAGCTGAATGCAGTGTCGCAGGGAAGCGATTAGAAACGTTATTGGAGCATTGGAAAGTACCCGATCATGCCTTACAGGAAGTGGTTTATTTCACTCCATTGGATTTGCCCGCGATGACGGTGAAGCAACCAATGGTGCTCATTTTGGTGGCGGCTGGTGAGAATATGGGGGTTGAACAGCACTCACTGGCCAGTGAGTTAAGTGTCGAGCATTTCTGTGTAAAAAAAGCCTGGGAGGATGTACCTGAAGCCCTTGCTGTTCCTGTTAAAGATATTCGTATTGCGCATAGCACGGCAACAACGTATGAAGTAAAAGCCGGTGAGTGGATTCAGATTATTGATGTACAGGGTAAGCAGTGCTCAGACTTTATTGCCTTTGATAAAGCCGGACTGGACAACGGGCAGGAGGTGACTCTGGATGCAGCGGCAACGCGGACAATAATGGGTCACAGCTTACCGCAACCGGGATTACATTCACGCTTTAGTGATCAAAACCTGAGAACTATGCTCGAGGTGTATCAGGATACGGTAGGTTGTCACGACAGCTTTCTGCTGGCCTGCAATGTTAAGTATTATGAAGATAATGGCTATTTCGGTCATATCAGCTGCACAGAAAATTTTAATCTGGCATTGCAGAAATATAATGTTTCACCCCGCCGGAGTTGGCCTGCGATTAACTTCTTTTTTAATACATCCAGTGAAGAATGTGGCGCTATTGCGGCAGATGAACCCTGGTCTCAGGCGGGTGATTATGTCCTGTTGCGGGCCTCTCGGGATCTGATTTGCGTATCGTCTGCTTGCCCGGATGATATTGATTCAGCTAATGGATGGAATCCAACAGATATCCATATTCGCATTTATTCCTCTGAAGAGATGTTCCCACGCTCAATTGCTTATCGCACCACACCTGAGGAGGTTTCCCGTATGACAAAACAAACAGGATTTCATAGCCGTACTTCTGCATTAACTCAGCGTTTTTCCGAGTATCGCGGCTATTGGGTAGCCACTCAATACGAAGGTTGGGGGCCGCGAGCAGAATATCTGGCATGCCGGGAGCGTGTTGCGATGTTGGATCTGACGCCTTTGCGAAAGTTTGAAGTGGTGGGTCCGGATGCTGAAGCTTTCATGCAATTCGCCATTACACGAAATGTTCGCCGCGTGTCTGTCGGAGAGATTGTTTATTCGGCCATTTGCCATGAAACCGGCGGCATGATTGACGACGGCACTCTGTTTCGTATGAGTGAACAGGCATTTCGCTGGGTCTGCGGTGATCCTTACACGGGCATATGGTTACGTGACCTGGCCGTGAAACATAACTATCGGGTAAGCGTCAGGGACTCCAGCGATCAGTTACATAACCTTGCTGTGCAGGGGCCAGACAGCCGGGCACTACTCGCTTCCATTATATGGACACCTGAATGGCATCCTGAGGTGGAAAAATTACGTTGGTTTCATTTCACCATTGGGCGTATCGGCGGCCCGGATGGAGTCCCTGTAATGATCTCGCGCACAGGCTATACCGGAGAGCTGGGTTTTGAGGTCTGGTGTCATCCTGATACAGCAGAAATGGTATGGGATGCGATATGGGAAGCCGGACAACCCTACGAGATCGCCCCACTGGGGTTTGACGCGTTGGATATGTTACGTATCGAAGCAGGACTTATTTTTGCCGAACATGAGTTTTGTCCTGAGACCAATCCGTATGAAGCGGGTATCGGTTTTACAGTGCCGATGAAAAGCAAAGAAGAAGATTTCATGGGGCGTGCGGCAATGGCAAGGCAGTCAATGGAAAGTCGCCATAAGCTAGTCGGGCTTTTTATGGATAGCGATGAACCTGTAGCACACGGAGATCAGGTGTTTAACGGGCGTTTTCCGGTGGGTGTCGTTACCAGTGCGACAGTATCCCCTGTTATGAAAAAAACGATTGCGATGTGTCGGGTTGCGCCGGACTTTGCAGCACCGGGCACCCGTTTAGAAGTAGGCCAACTGGATGGTTATAAAAAACGATTGGGTGCAGCAGTCACCTCGCTTCCTTTTTATGACCCTGAACGCATAAGAGTACGTGGCTAATGTGCGGGGTAAATGAACACTGCGCTCTGAACAATGAGCAACTGTAGTGCATATTTTTTATCTGGTTATTTTTAGCAAAACGTAATCAATTGATATTAAAGAGATTATTTTTTTTGGTACAAGATGTGCTTTCCTTATAGGAAATAAAAATTACTAAAGGTAAATATTAAGTGGTTTTTTGTATTTTCTTAAAATTTTAATTTAATAACTGAGAGGGTTCTATTATGGAACAAACTGCCCCAACACTTGCAGAGTTACAAACTCTGATTGAGATGACGGGTACCATCAATATGGAGGTGTTTTATTGGTGGTGTACCGGCCTGATGGTCATTATTCATGCAGGCTTCCTTGCGTATGAGATGGGAGCATCTCGTTTAAAAAATGCACTGGCATCCGGCGTTAAAAATATTCTGGCGTTTGCCTTTATCGTGCCCACCTTTTTCTTTTTTGGCTGGTGGATCTATTTGGCAATGTACAATGGGTTCACGCCTGATTTTGAAGCAGCGGTGGCGGGTTTGCCCTGGTCTACCTCCATGGGGCCGAATTTAACTGATAATGCGACCGGCATCTTCTGGGGGGCATTTGTCCTGTTTGCTGCCACCACCGCCTCTATTTTCTCGGGTGCCGTTATTGAGCGTATCCGTATGAGTTCATTTCTGATTCTTGCGATTGTGCTCGGATCAGGTGTCTGGATTCTCGGCGCATCGTGGGGCTGGCATCCAGATGGTTGGCTGACGAAGGAATGGGGCTTCCATGACTTCGGTGCGGCGGGTTGTGTACATATGATTGCCGGGTTCTTTGCTCTGGGGGTCACCATTAATCTGGGTGCACGTATTGGTCGATTCGCGCCTGATGGCACACCTATTCTGATCAAAGGCCATAGTATGCCGATGACCATTATCGGTCTGATGCTTATTATTGTAGGTTTCTTTGGCTTCCTCGGGGGCTGTATCATTTATGCTGGCGGTGCTCAGTGGACGACTATTTTTGGTACACCGGTGACTTTATCTGCCGTGAGCTTTAACACCTTGATGGCCTTTTCTGGTGGCATTATCGGTGCTTACTTTATCACTCGTCAGCCTTTCTGGATGATGTCTGGTGGATTGGCGGGAATCGTTTCTGCAGCGCCGGGCCTTGACATATATTATCCACCATTGGCTTTCTTGCTGGGTATTACCGGCGGTGTTGTCGCGCCTCTGGCTGATAAAATTATCACGGATAAATTCAAAATTGATGATGCTGTGGGCGCATTCGCTGTCCATGGTGTGAGTGGCATGATCGGCCTTATCGCTCTGGGTATCTTCAGTGGCTTCCCGAATGTGGTTGCGGGTGCTCCCGATATTTCATTCAGCGGCCAATTAATGAGCGCTGGTGTTATGGCTCTGTTAGGTTTTGTGCCTGGATTTGGTTTGTCTTATGTGATGGCTAAAGTGGGTTTCCTACGGGTTCCTCCTAAAGCTGAAATTGCCGGTCTTGATCTTGTTGAAGTGCCGCTGGAGGCATATCCGGAATCAGTTCCTGCTACTGAAACTCCCATTAGAACTTCTACAGTAACCGCATAAGGAGAATAATATGAACGCAAGTCCAATTACATCGTGGGAAGGGGCAGAAGCTTATTTTACATTTGCGGATAACCCAACAGCGATGGCAATTATCCTGGGGCTGTCTGTTGTTGTTACCGTTGGTGCAGTGATAGCCACTATTATTCATGAAAACGAAACCTATATCGATTACAGGTAATCAGGTCTGGGTTTACAAAAGGCAGTTTCGACTGCCTTTTGTGTTTTCAGTGACCATTCACAGGAACATTTACAGGAACATTCACAGACAGGTATCAGATATGGATAGAGGCGATTTTCTGTTCTGAGATTACAAGCCTAACTTATTCGCAACGTAATCAGCATCCTTATCACCGCGTCCTGATAGATTAACCAGAATGGTTTTATCAGGCGTTAGCGTCGCCGCTTTGCGCATAGCCCAGGCGACAGCATGAGCGCTTTCCAGCGCGGGAATAATCCCTTCAACACGCGATAACGTCATAAAGGCGTCGAGGCATTCTTCATCGCTGGCGACCTCATATTGAACACGGTTCAGGTCTTTCAGGTGGCAGTGTTGTGGGCCAACACCAGGGTAATCAAGGCCGGATGCGATGGAATGAACGGGCAAGGGTTCTCCGTTACTGTCTTGCAGCACGTAGCATTTGAAACCGTGAATCGCACCCGGTGTGCCTTTGGCCATCGTTGCCGAATGGTCGGGTGTATCCAGGCCTTTTCCGGAAGGTTCTACTCCGACGATAGTGACGCTTTCATCATTGAGGAACTCGGTAAACAGCCCCATGGCATTTGAACCTCCGCCGACACAGGCGGTGATGTAATCGGGTAGTTTTCCTTCTTTATCCATAAACTGCTGGCGTGCTTCACGGCCAATTACGCTTTGAAAGTCACGTACCATTTTAGGGAAGGGGTGTGGACCTACAACTGAACCGATAGCATAGATATAGTTAACCGGATCTTTGAGATATTCTTCGAAAGCGCTGTCAACCGCATCTTTTAATGTGGCGGTTCCGCGTGTCACAGGTATCAGCGTACATCCCAGAATTTTCATCTTGGTGACATTGGGGTGTTCTTTCTCGATATCAACCTGACCCATATGAATTTCACAAGGTATGCCTACCAGCGCGCAGGCGGTTGCTAACGCTACACCGTGCTGACCTGCACCGGTTTCCGCGATGACTTTGGTTTTACCCATAAATTTAGCCAGCAGCGCTTCACCTAAGCAGTGATTTATTTTATGTGCACCGGTATGGTTGAGGTCTTCTCTTTTAAGAAAAATTCGGGCGCCGCCAATCTTGTCTGAAAGGCGGCGTGCAAAATACACAGGGCTGGGACGGCCAACAAAATCGGTCAGTAGCATCTGTAGTTCTTGTTGGAAATCAGGCTTCTGACGAATCTCTTCATACGCCGTGTTGATCTCGTCCATAATGACTTTTAGTTCAGGAGGAATTATCTGGCCGCCATATTGTCCAAAAAAGCCTTCTTTATCAGGCATCGGGCCAAAATCAAAACTGCTCATATTACATCTCTCTTAAAAAATTCCGGATTTTTGTATCATATGCGAAGACTATAAAAGAGAGTGGGCCGCGAATCTACGTCATGCGTCAATAATCCCTGTAAAAAGGGAGGTGAATGTCGAATTTTAATCGAATTGAAAGTCTAACTGGGTTTCGGTAACCCCAGAGGTTTTATAGCCTTGCTGGCGATGCTGTTTGTTCAGCAGAAGGACTAAGCTGCGGGCTTCAGCATAGGAGGCCAGGATGGTTTGGCTATATTCTTGTCGATGGGTGGTTTGCAGGCAGCCGCGACATTGTGAAACGACCCAGTCGCCTACCAGGTCCTGGTAGAGTCGTATCACCGTATATTTTTTATGTTTACGCCAGTGTACGATCAACGATGGAGTACCATTCAATGTATTATAAACGCGCGAATTGAGCCTTAATATTCGGCATTTGTAAAGCGTGGGAGCATAACTTGTTAAAGAACCCTCTAAAAATAGTCGCAGATGAGAATATTCCTGCACTGGAGTCTATGTTTGGGGCGGGATCAGCCAGCCATATCCAGATACAGCGGGTAGCCGGTCGGGAGATGAGCGCTGCTCAGCTGGAAGATGCCGATGTGCTGTTGGTGCGTTCGATTACCCAAGTGAATCAGGCGCTGTTAAACAATGCACGACGAATAAAAATGGTCGGGACTGCGACGATTGGTACGGATCATGTTGATCAGGCCTATCTGCTCGACAGAGGCATACCTTTCTTCAACGCGCCTGGCTGCAATGCTGATGCAGTGGTTGAGTATGTACTGACGGTGATCCATAACATCCTGCATGACAGAAAAGCTGTATTGAAGGATCTAACCGTCGGCATTATTGGTGTAGGCAATGTCGGCGGGCGTCTTTACGAACGTCTTCGTTTGCTGGGTGTGAAGTTGTTAATTAACGATCCTCCGCGTCAACACTCAGAAGCACCATGCGCAGGGGAGCCTAAAGAGCAGTCTAAAGAGCAGTCTGGTAAAAAAAGTTTCGTTGATCTTCAGACGGTATTGCAGCAGTCAGACATTATTTGTATGCACACGCCGTTGGTTAAAGAGGGTTTATGGCCAACACAACATCTTGTTAGAGAAGAAGAGTTGATGGCTCTGAAACCGGGGGCTGTGCTGATCAATGCAGGGCGTGGTCCGGTGATAGATAACCAGGCACTGCTGGCGTGTCTTCAGCAGCGCGATGATCTGACTGTGGTGCTTGATGTATGGGAGAATGAACCGCGATTAGAGCCGGCCTTAGTCGAAAGAACCCTGATCGCTACGCCACATATTGCGGGTTATAGTTATGACGGTAAATTACGCGGAACACATATGTTGCGTTGCCGCTTTGCAGAGGTTTTCGGTCTGGCTCAGCCGAAGCCGTTGGCTGATTACCTTCCGCAAGCATTGATTCATCGCGTCGCGGTGACGAATGATGTCGCCATTCATGATCTGATGAATCTGGTTTATGACCCTTTTCGGGATGACAGGGCGCTACGAAAAACACTGAGTTGTCATGACCAGCCTCAACAATTTGATTTGCTAAGAAAAAACTACCCGGTCAGGCGTGAATTTGCATCGATGACGGTGTCAGGAATTAGTGATACTGATAAGGCTAATATGTTGAAAAATCTCGGATTTACAGTCGAATTAGCGTAAGCTGACGTGCAAATGTAATGAGGTTTTAATGATTAAAAAGTTAAGTGCCCGGCAAAATGAGAAGTCACTCAAGGCGCTGATGCCGGCGGTAGGTGAGACGGTGTCTGTTCAGTTTCAGGTACCCAGAAAACGTTTCACACTTAAATTATTAGGCTTTAAAGAAAATGGCAGTGTCATTCTGTCTGCACCCAAAGGTAGCGTGAATACGCTGAATCTTGAAGGTGCGCGGTTAACGGCAACGTTAATGGCTGGAAATCGGCGTTGTGCATTTGTCAGCCGGCTGCTTAAGGCGAATCCATCCCCTTACCCTCATTGGCATTTAGCTTATCCTGAGACGGTAGAATACCACCGCGTCAGGACGCATCCGCGTATCCCTGTCAACCTTGCGGTGTCAATCGATCATCAGGATGAAGTACAAGCCGCCAAGTTGGGGATGCCGAGGATCCTGCATACTCAGGATATTAGCTTAAGCGGTATTTCTGTGGATGCCTCATCCGCACTCGGCCAGGTGGGCGATAAATATTTTCTGACGTTACGCTTTCAGGTTAACGCGATGGATCAGGTGATTTTGTTGCCGGCGGTATTGCGTACTATTGAGAATGTTGAGCCCGGTGTTATGCTGCATGGCTTGGAGTTTGAGTCGTTGGAAGAGGAGACTCAATTATTAATCACCGCTTTTGTTTATCAGCAGTATTTGTCAGAACTGGGCTATCTTGAAGATGAATAAACCACGTAATTTTAAGCTGGGATTACTTATCAATCCGTTGGCGGGTTTGGGCGGCAGTGTGGCATTAAAGGGAAGTGATGGTGCCGACACAGCGTCTAAAGCTCTGGCCTTAGGCGCAGAACCAAAAGCTCAATTACGCACACTGGCCGCCTTATCAGTTCTTAAGGATTTGGCCGTCGATATTGTCACCTACCCGGCTGAAATGGGCGAAGATGCAGCGTGTTTTGCGGGTTTTAAACCAACCGTGCTGGGTGAGATAGCCAGCGGAAAAACCACCGCCGAAGACACCGAACGCGCGGCTCAGGCGCTTTATAGCGCAGGTGTCGATCTGATCTTGTTTGCCGGAGGCGATGGTACCGCGCGCAATATTTGCCATGCGCTGCCGGAACAGTTTCCCGTTTTAGGTATTCCCGCCGGCGTTAAAATTCATTCAGGTGTTTATGCGGTCACGCCTAAGGCGGCCGGCGAAATAGTCGCCATGCTGATTCGCGGCGAGCTGGTGACGCTCGGTGAGCAAGAAGTGCGTGATATCGATGAGGAGGCATTTCGGCAAGGGCGTGTGCGTGCTAAGTATTATGGTGAGTTACTGGTTCCGCAAGAGCATCGCTATCTGCAGAATGTGAAGAGTGGAGGTAAAGAGGTAGAAGAGCTGGTGTTAGCTGATATTGCCGCTGATCTGATTGAACGAATGGAGCCGCTAACGCGCTATATTATGGGGTCGGGATCCACGGTTAACGCCGTTATGGATGAGCTCGGGCTGCAAAACACGCTTTTAGGTGTCGACTTGATTGAAGATCACATGCTTATCAGCAGTGATTGCACAGCGCAACAGCTGTTGGAAGAAACATTAGGGCGCAAGACCAAACTGGTGATTACCATTATTGGCGGGCAGGGGCACATTCTGGGGCGCGGAAATCAGCAATTAAGTCCTGAGCTGATTAAGCAGATCGGCAAAGAAAATATCATCGTCATTGCGACAAAAACAAAATTAGAAGCCTTGCAAGGACGTCCGTTGATTGTCGATTCAGGCGATCCAGAGGTAGATAAGTCGTTAGCGGGAGTGATAGCCGTCATTACCGGATATCATGATTCAGTGTTGTACCGGATAGCAGAAATTTAATTAAGACGTGATTTTCTTCATCAGAACACGCTTGGCTGACGGCGGGGCCTGTTCTGATGTTGCTTTCCTGTCAGGCTGTCAGGCCGCCGTTTGAACCTGATTTCGGCCACTTTCTTTTGCTAAGTAAAGCGCTTGATCCGCTCTCTCAATCATCTGTTCCGCCGTTTCAGCCTGAACCCACTGACTAATACCAAAAGAGGCAGTAATTGAACTGATTACTTTGCCGGATTTTTTCTGTTTAATGCGAATCGCTTGTATTTTTTTACGTAAGTTTTCGGCCAGCACGGCGGCTTCTTCTTTCTCTTTTCCGATCAATAAGATGGCAAACTCTTCTCCCCCAAAGCGTACCGGAAGAATGGGTTCCTGACATTCAGCTTTAAGAAGTTTACCGAAATACTGCAGCACTTTATCACCCATTAAATGACCATATTCATCATTAAAATCTTTGAAATGATCAATATCGATCATGATGAGAGTTGCTTTCGCATGATTGTTGGAGCCGGTCACCTGTTCCAGTTCAGTATCAAATACACGTCGATTGAAAAGGCCTGTTAAAGGATCCATGCGTGCATCTAACCGGGTTCTTTTTAGTTCTTCTTTCAGTGCGATTATTTCAGCCTGGGCTTCCATGATCTGTTGTTGAAAAAGGTGGGTGGATTCAGTGATAGAGGCGGTATTTTCAGCTAATCGGCTAATGATGTTGGAGAGTTGAGGGCTACCTTCGGAATTATTTAATTCGACAAGGCTGTCCTCAAGTACGGAACCATAATATGAAGTGTGCTCAGCTGCGTGGTCAACTTGCTCGGTGAGTGTATTGGTTAAGGCTAATAATTGCTTTTTTGTATCTTCAGAGTCTGTGAGGTCATCACTGATAACATGTTCGCGAAATAACTGTTCACCCAGCAGTGAGGGGCAAGTACCGTAAGTATCTAATGTCTGATCAATTTTATAGTTCAGGCTGGGTACTTTTTTAGATACATAGGTATACCAGAGTGCATAATTAAGCGGATTGGGTGGAATATTATACTTAACCATCAGCGGTATAGCTTGGCGTAAATACTCGGCCGATTGTGTAGTATTGTCAGAAAATTTCATACTTTCCCTTTGCTCAACATAATTTTTCTGGCACCAGCCCGTCAGCATGCTCTCGGGCAATTCATTTTAAAAAGCTCGCTAATATAGCGGGCTTTGGCCGAAATAAAAACGATTGGTTAAGCTGCCTTTGTTGTTATTACCGAATAAATTTTTCGGCAAAAAGTCAGTAAACTTTATATTGATATGAGTATAGTTCATTTTAAGTGTTTGAAAGTAGAGTCGTGGTTATTTTGTTCGAACAGTGTAAGAGCTTGAATCTCTACTAAAAGATACTTGACGATGGGACATAATCCGTACAAATTTTTGTTTCCATTCTTGTATGGAATTGCACATATGCAATGGGCACACGGATTACATTTCAACAATCTGAAAGGAGATCTTTTCGGTGGTATAACAGCGGCTATTGTTGCTTTGCCTCTCGCCTTAGCCTTTGGTGTCTCTTCAGGTGCGGGGCCGGTTGCGGGCATGTATGGCGCTATTTTCGTCGGTTTATTTGCCGCTTTGTTTGGTGGTACTCCCTCGCAGGTATCAGGGCCAACCGGGCCTATGACCGTCGTAATGGCGGGAATTTTCACCCATTTTGTCGCATTGGATCCCGTCAGTGGGCCGGCGATGGCTTTTACGGTCGTTATGCTCGGTGGCGCATTCCAGATTCTATTTGGTGTTTTCCGTTTGGGGCAGTTCATCACCCTGATGCCTTTTCCTGTTATATCCGGCTTTATGACGGGAATAGGAACCATCATTATCTTGCTGCAATTGGCCCCGTTACTGGGCGCGGCCAGTGTCCCTACTGTATTAGCTGTGATTGAGCACTTGCCTGATATGATTCAATCAACTAATCCAAAGGCATTGATGTTAGGTGTCATTACCTTGGTCATTGTTTTTTTCTGCCCGAAATCGGTTGCCAGATACTTTCCTCCTGCGCTTTTAGCGATGCTGCTGGGTACTTTTCTTTCTTTTACATTGGCCGGTGTGGATGTGATTGGCGAGATACCTAGCGGTTTCCCGTCCGTGCATTGGCCTGAGTTCGATATCGGGCTGATGAAAGAAATGGTCATTTCATCCCTGATGCTCGCCACACTGGGCTCAATTGATTCGTTATTGACCTCTATCGTTGCTGATAATATGACAAAAAAGCAGCACAAGTCGGATCGCGAGCTGATCGGTCAGGGGATCGGTAATATGGTCGCTGGTTTTTTTGGTGGGCTTCCAGGGGCGGGGGCTACTATGCGAACGGTAGTGAATATACGGGCGGGTGGTCAAACGCCTATCTCAGGTATGGTGCATGCTATTATTTTACTGATTATTGTATTGGGAGCGGGCTCGTTCGCGGCACATATCCCTCTGGCAGTGCTTGCCGGGATTCTGATGAAAGTGGGTATCGATATTATCGATTGGCGTTTTTTAAAACGGGTTCATAATGCGCCATTGTTTGTCATGTTCCTGATGGTTTCTGTATGGCTGTTAACGGTGTTCGTTGATTTGATTACGGCGGTGGCCGTGGGGGTTTTTCTCGCTAATATATACACAGTTCGGCGTTTGACAGAAACACAGCTCGATTCTGTACGCATCGTACAGGATGACAAAAAAGATCATTACTTTTTAAGTGAGCATGAAAGCGAAATACTCATGTCGGCAGCAGGCCGAATTCTACTCTATCAGTTGAATGGTCCTCTCAGCTACGCAGCGGCGAAAGGGATTTCTAACAAGTTGATGGCCTGTACCAGCCATGAGACCTTACTGCTGGACTTTAGTAATGTGCCGCATATCGATGTGTCTACGGCGATGGCATTGGAGGAGGTTATTATTGATTCACATTTGGCCGCACAGAATGTAATGATTGTAGGTGCCAAGCCTGAGGTGGAGAGAATCTTACAGCGAATGCGGGTCGCGACGTTAATACCTGATAACTATCATTTCCCAGATAGGACGGCTGCACTTGATGCAGCCGCTAAACTGTTATCGACACCAGATAGTGAGCTTTGAAAACCAGGGCAGAGACTGCATTGATTCATTCATCTGCTCACTTAATGCAGATGCCGAATACTCTCCCAGAGACTCTATATTCTTGGGATCAAATTTAAGCTCGATCTCAATCAGGTCATGCAGGTAATGCAAGGTGACATGGTAATCTTTGATATCAGGCGCATACCGATGCAAGTGTTCTGCGATCGCTTCTTCTATCTCTTCTCTTAAAGGCAGCACCCGACAATAGCTTTCTTCAGCATCATCATATGTATCAATGTGGAAAATAACATGGCCAATGTCATCGAAGCGCTGCAGTAATTTAATGACAGCGGCATCACCTATCCAGTGTCCTTCTGATGCGCTGCAGTATGGCGCTACCTGAATATGCATCTCAAGTAGACTTTTGCTGCCCATATTCCGGCTTTTAAAGTGATGCACATTAATAATACCGTTAACTTCTTCTACTACTTCCTGTAGTTCTTTAACACGTTCTTCCGGTAATGCAGTATCGACTAACTCTTTTATGCTGTTCCATGTCAGATCCCAGCCTATTTTTCCTACGAAGGCGGCGACTATAACCGCGGCTAATATGTCTAACCACGGATAGCCAGCCATCGCGCCAAGAATACCGAACAGCACAACAATCGAAGAAAAAGCGTCAGTTCTGCTGTGCCAGGCATTGGCGATCAACAGGTCAGACTTAAGTCTTTTTCCTGCAGCAAGAGTGTAACGGAAGATCCACTCTTTGCTGAGTATGGAAAGCAGGGCAACCAGTAAGGCTGGCCATCCCGGCGTTGGGATAGTAGAAGAGGTCCAGAATTCACGAATGCTTTCAAACGCCATCGCGCCCGCCACGGCGATAAGTACACAACCTAAAAATACGGTCCCGATGGTTTCAAAGCGAGCATGTCCCCATGGGTGTTCATCATCAGGCTCATCGTGCGAGAAGTGAAAGATGATAACAACCATAAAGTCGGTAAGAAGGTCGGAAAAAGAGTGTATTCCGTCAGCAATCAGCGCATTAGAGTTTGCTGCTGTACCAATAATGATTTTAGCAAAACCCAGTAGCGTATCGAGGATAGCCCCGATGATAGTGACCTTTTGGGCTTCTTTGTTTCTGTTTGGGGAAATAGACATGTTATAAGCCGATCATTTAAACCAGCGGCATAGTAACCTGATGTAAGGAATCGAGCCAGTTAAAAGGCCTGAAAAAAGTTATTTTTTTCATCAATCTTGGCTTGACATAAAAAAATATCAACTTCTGCTTTTTCTTTAGAGTGAATATTGATCAACAATGATTTTTTCCCGAAATGATTATATAACTAATTGAAAAATATACAGAAATACAGCTGGTTAAAAAGTAACCAATATGAGTAGAGTCTTGTTAAATGGGCTCTGTAAGACGTTTTTCTTACGGAATCCACAGGGTTATCCACAAGATGTGTGTGTACCTTGCTCTAGCCCATATATGGCGTAGGATTGGGTATAGATTTTAAATGGTTGTTTGACGTAACAGAAAAATCTAGACTGCTTTTTCTGTGTGCGATAAAAGGGATTTCCTAATGGAAAGTACGGGGTATATACAGATTATTTTACCGCTTGCACTGTTTCTGATTATGTTGGGAATTGGCCTGTCATTATCTGTGAATGACTTCTTAGTATTAAAGGCACAACCTCGTGCAGTCGTTGTGGGAAGTTTGATGCAATTAGTTGGCTTGCCCATAGTGGGATATGCGGTAGTGACTTTAATGAACTTACCACCCGTGTATGCCGTCGGTTTGATGATTCTGACGTTTGCGCCAGGTGGGGCAACCTCCAATATGATTAGCTACCTGTGTAAAGCAGACACGGCTTTATCGGTCAGTTTAACGGTGGTCGCCAGTGTTCTGACTCCTTTTACATTACCTCTGCTTTCTTATTGGGCGCTTACTCACTGGCTTTCTGCTGTGTCACCTATGCCGTTTCCTGTTGTGCAAACCATGCTGAAATTGTTGGCGATCGCACTCGTGCCTGTTTTGCTCGGTATGTGGATGCATAAAAAGATGCCTCGCATTGCCAGCAAGTTGCAGCCGTTGATTAAATGGAGCTCATTGCTGTTTATGCTAGTGGTTGTTACAGGGATTGTTGTTGCCAATAAAGATAAGTTATCGCCTATGCTGATGCAGGTTGGGCCCGCTGTCATGTTACTGTCGATAACCGCCATGCTGGCTGGAGCTTGGGTTGCTAAGCGTTGCAGTTTCTCATCACAGCAGTGTATGACGGTAGCGATTGAAACAGGTATACAAAATGCCGGGCTGGCGTTGGTTATTACCGGCGCTGTATTGCATAACCCTGAGATGTCGGGTGTGGTGTTATTGTACGGCGTTCTTATGCAGATTCCGGCATTAGTATTAATTGCCTACCGGCATTGGTCCTGGAGGCAGGCTGCAGTCGTATTAGAAAGCTAATCAATGCCGATAATTTTATGCGTCTGTAGGCTCAGTTTCCATTGTGGGTGGCGCAAGCAGTAGGCGATGGTATCTTGGGTGTTGTTTGTTTGCCCGGGTTTATCTATGAGATCATCCATGGGTTGTAAGTAAAAGTGGTCAAACTGCAGAGCATTGAATTTTTCAGGCATGGCATCTGTTTGTGGATACACCAGCTTTAGCTCGTTGCCTTTTTGTATGATGACCTCTGTTGTGGATTTTGGGCTAACACAAATCCAGTCTATATTGCGCGGTAGAGGTTTGGTTCCGTTGGTTTCTATTGCTATTTCAAAACCTACGGCATGCATTGCCATGACTAAAGCCTTGTCGAGTTGCAGGGCAGGTTCGCCGCCGGTAAAGACAACATAAGGAGTGCCTTCAGGCGTTGCCCAGAAACTTTTGATTTTGTTGGCAAGAGATTCAGCCGTAGCAAACTTCCCGCCATTTTGACCGTCTGTACCTATAAAATCAGTGTCGCAAAAATTACAGATGGCACTGGCTCTGTCTTGCTCGCGTCCAGACCATAAATTGCAGCCGGTAAAACGACAAAAGACAGCTGGCCGTCCCGCATGGGCGCCTTCCCCCTGCAATGTGTAGAACATCTCTTTTACACTGTACATATTTTCACACTATTTATATTGATACACTTTACATAACGAAGAGCAATATTTTGCAATGGCCAGAGTCTACAGACGCCAGAAATCTTATCAAGCAATTATATGCGATTTTGTTCGCCCTAAGTCGTATCAATTGTTTCTGGAAGATCAAACTTGACTGGTGTATAAATTAACTAATTCTAAATTAATAAATTCTTATAATAAAAAAGCAGGTTAACTATGTTTATTAAAACAATTTCATCGGTAGTGTTTGCAGGATTATTGATGACTTCTGCTATCGTCACGGCAGATGAGAAGCCCAGAGTAATGATTGCGCCGGATCTGTTCTCTTTCGAAGTGATGCATGACGGCGAGCCTATGGAAGTTAAGCGCAATCAGGATCCGGAAAATCGTATTACGGAACTATACGCTACAACATATCGTGGTATGCCACAACCGATGCACCCGTTTGAGCCATACGATGTAGAGACGATTGGTGAACGTGAATTTGTGCTGTATATGATGCAAGCACAGAACGATAAAAATATTATGATTGTTGATACTCGTACGATTGGTTGGCATGAGCGACTGACTATCCCCGGCGCTGTAAGTTACCCCTACACTATGATGGATGTTCCGGAGGACAGAGACTGGGCACTGGATGATTTCGGCGTGATCAAGCAGTCTGATGGCGTTTATGATTTCAGTGGTGCAAAGACATTGGCTATGTTCTGTAATGGATACTGGTGTGGTCAGACACCGGCAATGGTCAGAGCAATGCTGGAAGTGGGGTATCCTGAAGATAAGATCAAATATTACCGTGGCGGTATGCAAGCCTGGACGAGTTTAGGGCTAACCGTAGTAGGCGACGCGGCTACCGTAGAGTAGTTAGTTAACGAACCTATTTAACAAAGCTATCTAATTAAAGTAACGAAAAAGAGGGCATTTTATTGAAAAAGCCCTCTTTTTTTATCTATGCCAGTTAAAAATTAACGCTTGGAATCAGCGCTGTATCTGACCGCCAAAAGCTTCCAGTAGTTGCGGATAAAGGCGCTGGCATTCCAGAGCCAGACGGGCCATATCACTGTCCAATCTTACCAATGGGTCTTCTGAAGATTCTTCATTTAGCGTTTGTGTCAGCTCATCCGTTGGTTTTACACGCTTAACCGACAAATCATCCTGTAGGATGAAGCTAAGTGTTTCATCCCACTGCAAAGCCAGTTTTGTGACTTTCTTACCGGTTTCCAGGTGAGCTATCACTTCGCTGCTATGCAGATCATGCCCTTTAATGCGGATAACGCCGGCTTCTTCTGTCTGATCTTTTAATTCACACTCATCCAGGCAGGTAAAGGCTGGAAAAGCGCTGGTCTGCTGTAACCATTCAGACATAACGACACCGGGGGATTGCACCGTTTCAGGTAGCGCGACGGGTAGTGTAGTCAGGCTGTTACGGAGCAGGTTGAGTAGCTCTTCTGCACTTTTATGACTGGAGCTGTCGATAACAATAAAACCCGCACGCGGTAAAATCAGTGCACTGGTTTGTTGAAAGCGACTGAAAGCGCGAGGAAGCAGATCAAGAATAATCTCATCCTTCATTTGCAGTTGTTCTTTGCGATAGACCTTGCGCCCCTGTTCGTGCTCAATCTGAGCGACCTTATCATTCAGGTTTTTCTTAATAACGTTGGCGGGTATTATCTTTTCTTCTTTTTGTGCGGTGATTAAAAAAGCACCAGAAGAGGAGAACACTGTTTGCTGATCCAATGCTGGGTGAGGAGCAACCCAGCCGTAGCGGCTCAGTTCCTGACTGCGGCACGGTTCAAACAGATGTTCAGAGAAGGCTGTTTCCAGTTGTTCCTGGGTGTAGTCTCGTTGCTCAGTAAACCGATAAAAGATGAAATTTTTGAACCACATAACGCTTCCACTATTAGAAAATTAAAATCGTAGCTAGCTTAGTGTGAAATCCATCAGAGTGACAGTACAAATAAAAGTTAACCTATGATTAAAAGAGAAAATGAATAGCACCTTCTTTAGAGAAGAGATCATGAATGATGCACTGACGAGCTTACATTTTGATCAGCAGGTTTTAACCTGAATGCGTAAGTGAATAGCATTGGCTTATTGTCAGCTTTTCTCTTTATACTGTGGTCTTCTCGTAATTTATTAAGATGTCCTCACTCATGTGCTTAGCATGCGGCTTTGTAGCGTTGGGCATTTCCAATATGACTATCTACGAACAACTAACCTGAGAGCTTTGCACGAGCCGATATTCTGTTTTCGGCTAAGGCAAAAACGCACGGAATAAGGGGCTTTGTATTTATAAAAGACTGTTTTTAAATGATCGAATGAGTACGCTTTTAGCACCGCCAGAAGTCAACCGAGCAAGCGTGCAAAGGTCTCAACCTATATTAGCTAATGTAAAGGGTATCTAAGAATTATGAAGCTTTTCAGCTGCATTTGTGGCGTAACCAGTTCTTTATTTTTTGAAAGTACTCAATGTACAACGTGCGGGCGTTTGACGGGATACTGCCAGGATATAAAAGCAGTCATCGGCTTTGATAAGACAGAGCTTGATGGCATATATACATCCACTGTTAACGGCAAAAGCTATCGCCAGTGTGATAATTACAGTCTTCATCAAGCATGTAATGGTATGGTGCCGACTGATAGCATTGAGGCAGATGTTCTCCCCAATCAAATGTTATGTTTTAGTTGTCATTTCAATGACAACATACCGAACTTATCCGTGCCGGGGCATATAAACCTCTGGCGTAAACTGGAAATGGCTAAGCGGCGCACACTCCTGACATTAGATGCTTTAAATCTGCCGTTACTGGATAAGCAAGAAGATCCGGAAATGGGGCTTAGTTTTGATTTTTTGGCCGATAAGCAGGTTAATGATCACTTCGCTACCCCCTTGGATGGGCATGAGCCGGTCTTTACAGGGCATAATAATGGTCACATCACTATAAATATTGCAGAGGCCGATGACGTAGCGCGAGCATCGACGCGTCTTGCAATGGGAGAGCGGTACCGCACTCTCCTTGGGCATTTTCGCCATGAAATAGGCCATTATTATTGGGAGTTGCTAGTCTCGCGACAGTCTGCAGAATGTAAACGCTTCAGAGCCCTTTTCGGAGATGAGCGTGAAAGTTATCAGGACGCGCTGGATCACCATTATGAGCATGGAGCTCCTGAAAACTGGCAGGATAACTTCATTTCTCAATATGCGAGTATGCACCCCTGGGAGGATTTTGCTGAAACCTGGTCACACTATATGCACATGATTGATACACTGGAAACGGCTCAAACATTTGGTTTGCAAATCACTACGAATAACCATTCGGATGACAGCACCGATATGACAGAGTTGAGCTTGCCGCAAGCTATCAACTACTTTGATAAAAAATCATCACTGCTGGATATGATTGAGACGTGGGTACGTTTCTCAGTCATTCTCAATTCACTTAATCGTAGTATGGGGCTGCCTGATGCTTACCCGTTTGTTTTCAACGAGGTGATTGAGAAAAAGCTGCGCTATATACACTACCTGATACATTCTTCTGCCAGCCAGAAGAAAGTAAAACAGCCTCAGGACAAAACTGCTCCAGAGCATTAATTCAGCTAACTGAAATGGCAGGCCAATACCGGTTGGTCTGTCATACCCGTCTATGTATTTCCTTTCTGCGCCCAACTGATTAAGCGGTTCTAATCTAATAGATTCATTTTCACTGACTCAAATTAATGGATCCGACTTATCTGATCTACCTCAACTGATCTGATTTAACCGTTAATCCGTATGCAATGTAATAGATTGAGGTGAATATGTTGTTTGGCTTATCGTGGAAAATCTGGATCAATTTTATCGGTTTCAATCTGATTTGGGTTTTGAGTATTTTCAGCGGTAATGAGTCGGTACTTTGGGTATTGTTGCTTCTACTGCTGCATTTTCTGGTTATTAGCAAACCTTTTGTCGAGCTGTCAGTCGTGTTGGCGACCGCTTTGATAGGGTATAGCGTCGATTGCTTATTAACGCTCTCGGGGGTGTTCAGGTTTGAGCAGGTCCAGGGTATTACACCTGTCTGGTTGATCCTTTTGTGGATCGGCTTTTGCTCCACTCTCAGACATAGCCTGAGCTTCTTTTCTGAAAAATATCTTGTGGCTTCGGTAGCCGGGGCCATTGCAGGAAGCATCACATACTTGTCAGCCGCACATTTTGGTGCGGTTGAGTTGCCACTTTCCCCCGTTGTTAGTGTTGCTGTTCTGGCAAGCGTCTGGGCTTTTTTATTCCCGGCGTTGCTTTGGATATCTTTTGAGTTAAGTAAAGTAATGAGTAAGCGCTTATGTTTATAAAATCAATCTTCTTCGTTTTATTACTCTGTTCTGTTGAGGTTTTAGGGCAAACATTGCCAGAAAACTGGAAGCGTATAGGCGAAGCTGAGCTAAGTATTCTTTGGTTTGATGTTTATGACGCCGAGCTTCTCTCTCCTGATGGTCGTTATTCGGGTGTTAATAGCCCTCTGGTCCTTAAGCTTAATTACCGTCGTAATATAAGCCAGCGTGATTTGTTGGAGGAAACGCAAAAGCAGATTAAAAAATTTGCTCGTACAGATCAAGCGGATCGTTGGGTGGCCAGGCTGTCACAGGTCTGGCCAGACATTTACAAAGGAGACCAGCTTGCCTTTTGGATTGATCATGAAAATACCGGACATTTCTTTTATAACGAGGACTGGGTGGGTTCATTTCAAGACCCGGCATTCAGTAACGCCTTTATTCAGATCTGGCTTTCGGACAACAGCAACTATCCCGATTTGGCAAAGAAACTCAGAGGGAGTGTTAAGTAATGAAGCTATTAGCATTAAAAGATCTGAATTTTAAAAATCTGGCAAAGGTGGCTCTTATGGTTTCTATTCCTTTTATATCGGCTTGTGCCGTCAATATTGATGAGTACAGTGAGGTTAAGCCCGAGCTGGATCTTAGCGAGTTCTTTAATGGTCACCTTGAGGCTTACGGTATTGTTCAGGATTTCAAAGGAAAGGTCAGTCGGCGCTTTACGGCTGATATTCTTGGTCAGTGGGAGGGCGATAAAGGGGTACTCGATGAGCAATTTGTTTTCGCCGATGGTGAAGAGCAACACCGCTGCTGGCATCTTAACAAATCAGGACAAGAGTACACAGGTACGGCAGGTGATGTGGTAGGTGAAGCGAAAGGGAAAGTGGCAGGTAACGCTTTGAATTGGTCTTACGTTTTATCGGTTCCTGTCGAGGGTAAGTACTGGAATATTAACCTGAATGATTGGATGTATTTAGTGGATGAAAATAATCTGATCAATCGGGCGAAAATGAGTAAGTTCGGCTTGGAAGTAGGGCAAATAACACTGTATATCCGTAAAGTTTCTTCGCAAGCTCATCGTCCGTTAACTCAGGGCTGCCGAACTTAGATTAAGAGATTAGAGTTAGATTAAAGAGAGAGTTTGAAGTGAGAGTTTAGAGAGAGTTTAGAGAGAGTTTAGAGAGAGTTTAAACTAAGAGTTAAGACTCAAAGAGTTGAGTGGGAGGGTACGGATGAGTATGAATAGGAATTTACCCTGGCGTAGCGTCTGGATTACGGGTGCCGGCCGGGGTATTGGTGAAGCGCTGGCCATTTTATGTGTACAGCATGGATTAACTGTTTATGCCTCGTCACGAACCACCTCAGAGCTTGAGCGTTTAAAAGATAGCTGCCAGCGTTACCCAGGAAGCATAGTGCCAACGCCTTTGGATATAACAGATCCACGACAAATTGAGGAAGTGATGCAAAGCTGGGATAAGGGGGCTGGCTTACCCGAGCTGGTGATTTTGAATGCTGGCACGCATGATCCTTTTCCAGCTCAGGCATTCAGTGCACAGCGCTGCCAACGGGTGTTTGATATCAACCTTCAGGGAACCATTAATTGCCTTGATCCGGTGCTAAAGCGCATGCTGAAAAATGATTCAGGACAGGTTGCCGTGATGGCTTCAGTCGCGGGATATCGTGGTTTGCCGACAGCAGCGGCTTATGGTGCCAGTAAGGCGGCGTTGATTCACCTTTGTGAAGCACTTCGGCTGGATCTGAAAGACAGTAATATTACATTGCAAGTCATCAACCCGGGCTTTGTTCGTACTCCGCTGACCGATAAAAATGATTTTAAAATGCCTGCACTACAGGAGCCTGAAGAGGCGGCCGAGAGTATTATTAAGGGCCTGTTGAGCAAGCGTTTTGAAATAGCGTTTCCTGGCCGCTTTGTCTGTTTTTTGAAATTACTGCGTATTCTTCCTTATAGTTGGTACTTCAAGTTGATAGGGAAAACCGTCAAAACATAACGAACGATAATAGCGCGTATTAAACAAGGTCGATTAAACAGGACCTTAAACAAGGTGCATGAATATGGATAATTGGTTAGCCGACTATGTTGAGGTACTGGAAAACCTCAGCAGTGATAACCTGGACAGCCTTCGCAGTATTACCTCACAAGCTTTTAGTTTCAGGGACCCGTTCAATCACACTCATACCCAGGCAGACTTCGTCGCTATTATGCAGGACATGTTCCAGCGGCTTTCTACTGTGCGCTTTCAGGTGCACCGTAGTGTTCAACACAATCATGACGCTTTTATTTACTGGACTTTTTATGGACACAGCCGTTTTACTGGTGCGTTTAGCTTTGAGGGTGTCAGTAGGATTGAAGCAAGCGATAGCGGCAAGGTAATCTTGCATCATGATTTTTGGGATGGTTCAGAATTGATGGAAAAAGTGCCTTTGTTAGGTGCCGTTATCCGTAAAGTACGTAGAAAATTATCACATAATTAATAAACTGCACTGGTGTTTTTACCAAGGCAAACCGACAGTCTCGGCTAGAAGAATTTAGTTAGACTTGGCTGTCAGTTAAGTGGCCACAGGAGACACTCAATTTTATGAACAACACACGCAATAAATTTTCGTCAGAGGTATTTCGCATCGGCTGGTTCGGCCGCATCGTTTCGGTGTTACTAAGCGCGGTGTTGCTCGTCGCCATACTTGTTTTCGGTGCGGTGGTCTTGGCGGTAGCGGTCGCCTTCGTAGCCGTTATAGGTGCTAAAATTTGGTGGTTGCAGCGCCAGGCCGGGATTGGTGCCGGCAACCGTAAGGGCGACATTCTGGATGCCGACTATGAAGTCATAGCAACTCACGATGTGGGTGATGTGGGTGATGTGGGTGATGTGGGTGATGTGGATGATGTGGATAAACAAATACCAAGGAATAGCAGGTAGGAGCCAGGGATAGCACCGCTTCTGCCTGGGTAAGATTTGCAGCGCACGGGACACCGAAACCCACGCCCCACTCAAAGCCAGGACATAGCATGAAACTACACAATCGATCTGTGAACATACCCGGTGCCATTGCAATACTGTTTATGGCGACCGTACTGCCTGCGCAAGCTGTGACTTCATCGCACAAATGCTTGCATAATAAGTCGCACAACTCTCCTCACTCCATCGCCACCCAGCTTGCCGTACTTCGATTATTTAGGGTAAAGTTGTGAGGAAAAGGGCGTTTGTTCATCTTATACTCCGAGTGTACAATACGATCTGTAAGTCCCGACATTCGCACACGGCGAATATGACTTGACCCAATCCGCGAGGACCAGGCATGAATCTCGAACGGGTAGTTTTCGGTTTTTTCACCATCCTGGCACTGACCTTAAATCTGGTCTTTGTCGTGGGCCAAATCGACAATCCGAGTCACCACGACGTCTGGATCCTCACCATCGCGATACTCGTCAATCTGATTGCGACGGGACTGAAACTTGGCGATCGCTCGCAGATCGGGGCACTGCTGCTGGCTGCCAGCCTGGTGGCCGACCTGTTGCTGATCACGGCACGCATCTTCTGGATTGTGGCCGATAGCGACTCGGCAACCGGACCGGGTGCGGATTCGACAGTGACCGTCGTGTCGCTGGCCGCCGGCGCGCTGGCGGCGAACGTCGTGTCGGCAGTCATCCTGATCGGTGATGCGCTGATGTCGCGGCGTTAGGCGAACTCTCGTGCCATCAACCTCGGATCTGGATCGGGTCACCATGGTGGTCCTGCGCCATATGCGCAAACCGGTGTTTGCCCTGATCGTCGTCTATGCCATCGGCGTCCTTGGTATGGCACTGATCCCGGGAACAGGAGCCGATGGCGAACCCGAGTACATGAGTCTGTTCCACGCGTTCTATTTCTTCACCTATACGGCGACCACGACCGGTTTCGGCGAGATCCCCCACGCTTTCAACGACGTGCAACGGTTGTGGGCGATCTTCTGTCTGTACATAGGTGCTATCGCCTGGTTGTACGCCATCGGCTCGATCATCCGTCTGGTGCAGAATCCGCATTTCACCCGCGCGGTGAACGAGCAAGGCTTCGCCCGAAGTGTGCGCCACCTGACAGACCCCTTTGTCATCATCTGCGGATTCGGCGATACCGGTAGCCTGCTGGCCCGTGGGCTCAGCGATCACCATCTGCGCGCGACCTTGCTGGATCGCGACCCCGAACGCATCAAGGCGTTTGCCGTGCGCGACTACCGGGTCAGGATGCTCGGCTTGTGCGCCCACCCGGATGTGCCCAGACACCTGATCGACGCCGGGGTAACACAGCCAGATTGCAAAGCGGTGGTGGCGCTCACCAACGAGGAGGACACCAACCGGCAGATCGCCATTGTAGCGAAGCTCTTGAACCCTGCAGTGAAAGTCATTTCTCGCTCGACGTCGGAGCGGCACTGCAAACACCTGAATTCCCTGCACGACGTGCTCGTGGTGAATCCGTTCGTCGTGTTCGCCGAATTGCTCAACATGGCGATCGTGGCTCCACAGCTGCATAACCTGAACAGCTGGCTGGTAGGCGTACCCCGCATTCGCTTGGGTCATCCACTGAAGGTACCCTGCGGGGTCTGGGTACTGTGCGGCTATGGCCGGATGGGACAGGAAGTACACCACCAGCTAGTGCGTCATGGCATTCAGGTGGTCATCATTGATCCGGATGTCGAGGAATCTGTAGCGCCCGGACGTATCATTCGCGGGTATGCCGATTACGACACTCTCAGAGAGGCGGGTGTCGAGCAGGCGGCCGGTATCGTCGCGGGCACGGACAACGATTCCGACAACCTTGGCATCCTCGTGTGTGTGAATCATCTGAACCCGAGCGCATTCACGGTTGCTCGTCAAAATCAGCATGAAAACCAGATTGCCTTCGATGCCGCGCGAGCCGATCTGATTCTCCAGTCCAGCCTCACGACGGCAAGACGAATTCTGAAATCCCTGATCTCGCCGCTGATTCAGGTGATGATCGAATTTCTGCACGACAAGGATCAACGCACCGAAGCGCTTGTCAGTCGACTGCGAGCCAAGGTGGGTGAGCGGACTCCTCATCTCTGGAGGCTCGGCATAGCGCACGAAGAGGCGTCGGCAGCTATGGAACTTCTCGATGCAGGACAGGATCTGGTGCTCGGTGATCTGATACGCGATCCCAACGACCTTGACGGCACCTTGTCCTGCGTTCCACTGGTCATACGGCGTGGCGGTGAGCTTCTCATGTTGCCGGAAGACACAGAGGCCGTTCTGCCTGGGGACGGAATCCTCTTTTGTGGCACCGAACACAGCGAAAGATTGCTGCGTGCATCACTGAACAATCCCTACACGTTGCACTATCTGATAGCGGGCGAGGAGGCGCCGCGGGGTTACGTCTTCCAGTGGATTGCTGGGTGGGCGAGCCGGCGTGCCGATAGTTGACGGTCAAAACTACAATTTCCTCAAGATATTTGTAACGTAGCCACTAACCGTTTTGATAAAGGTTGAAGTGGAGCGGGTGCTATCGTACCTTGCCGCGATACACATATCATGATCGGCCTGGCTTTCGCCCTCAGACGCAAGCTAAGGTCTTCCTAATCAATGAATCGGATAGAAGATTCTGTTGCAAAAAATGGTGCTGGTCTTTTAATCAGCGTTGAAAAATTCTGAGGTATCAGCATGTAAAACTTACCACTTAGTTTAGTTTGTGATTAATCTTAATATTGCACCCTAAAAAAGAAAGGTGGTTAAAATTATTTATAATTCTACCCCTTACACAGAATTAACCTTTTCAGCCTTCTATTCGTCCCTTCTTGGAGTGTAGCAGTCATTTTTCCTGTATGTCTTCTTGGGGTCCAGATTGTGTGAAAACTCGATTAGACCGATTAAACTAGTAATAAGACATTCGGCATTTTTGCTGAGAGTAACAGCATGAATAGATTCATTACAGGCGAAGCACGCTCTCAAGCGACTTTATTTCCTGAGCGTATCGACGATTACATTGATGAAGAAAACCCTGTCCGGGTCGTTGATGTATTTGTTGATTCAATTGACCTTCCTGTTCTTGGTTTTAAAACCATCCCCGCGGCTACCGGCAGACCTTCCTACCACCCTTCAACCATGCTTAAGCTATTTATCTACGGCTATCTCAACCGCATCCAATCATCGCGGCGTCTTGAGCGAGAAGCGGGCCGTAACGTTGAATTAATGTGGTTGCTGGGTCGTTTAGCGCCAGACTTTAAAACCATCGCCGACTTCAGAAAAAATAATGGCAAAGGCATTCGTAAAGTCTGCGGTGAGTTTGTGCAGATCTGTCGTAAGCTCAATCTCTTTACCGACGCGTATGTGGCTATTGATGGAAGTAAGTTTAAAGGGGTTAATACGCGGGATAAGAATTTCACTAAAGCGAAGATAAAGCGTCGACTCGAACAAATCGATGAAAGCATCGCTCGTTATCTGGGACAGATAGCCAGCGCGGGTGAATATGAATGTCCGGCAGGTGAACGTTTAATCTGGCGTTTTACCACGCAGGAACATGGAAAGACGATTAATAGATACGCGTCTTCACGTTGCCCAAACTGCTCAATGAAAAAACAATGCACAACGGGCACGTATCGACGAGTCACGCGCTGGGAACATGAGGATGTATTGGATGAAGTCGAAGCCAGAATAGACCGCGAACCCGAACGAATGGTCGTCCGTCGATCTACAGTAGAACATCCGTTTGGCACCATTAAATCCTGGATGGGATCGACACACTTTCAAATGAAAACGCTCAAGCATGTCAGCACGGAGATGAGTCTGCATGTCTTGGCCTGTAACTTGAAACGCATGATTAAAATCATGGGGATTGTTCCATTCATAAACACAATGAGAGCGTGATGTGCTCTTTTCTTCCGAAAAATCTTTTTACCATCGCTTATTAGGCGTTCAATAGAACGATATAAATATTCAGTCATTCTAGGAAAGAAAATAAAGACGAGCGTGATAGGTCATTAAAAGGTCATCCTGATCGCTGTGACAGCGGAAAATTAGCCGAAATGCAAAGCGATACCTGTTTTCACACGGCCTGGGTCGACAGCTGCCAAGTTTAACCTAGCACTAATATACCTAAGTGCCTGATTAAGCCTGAGCTACTAGAAAGAAACAGCAGAGGGGCGGTGAAAACCGCTCCTATTTTTTGCTACTACTTCTGTGCAAAGCCCAGAGCGTCTTACCTTTGCTGCGTTTCATCAGCGTGACAGAGTACATATAAACCAACATCAATGGAGCCGTGTTCAAACCCCCCCTCACAGTAGGCGAGGTAATAGCGCCATAAGCGGTAGAAGTTTTCATCAAAACCTTGATGACGAATATCTTCCCAGTTGTGTTCAAAGTCTCTGTACCATTCGCGCAGCGTACGAGCGTAATCCTTACCGAACAACTGGTGTTTTTTCAGAACAAAGCCGTGTTCACTGATTTTATCTTTGAGTATGGAAACGCTAGGCAGCATACCGCCTGGAAATACATGTCGTTGTATAAAATCAGCTTGCTTACGGTACAGATCAAAACGCTCATCTTCAATGGTGATGACTTGTAAAACGGCGTTTCCACCTGGTTTGAGTACACGTTTAAGCGTTTGAAAATAGGTATCCCAATGTGCTTCGCCTACCGCCTCAAACATCTCGATAGAGACGACCGCATCGTATTGCTGATTAAGGTCCCGATAGTCAGTCAGGCTAAGGTTAACCTGCTCACTAAGCGATTCATTTTCAATACACTCTTTCGCCCATTTCAGTTGTTCTTGTGACAGGGTAATGCCATGTACTCTGAGGTCGTGATCACGTCCGGCTTGCAGTGCAAAGCCGCCCCAGCCGCAGCCGATTTCAACAACATGTTGTCCTGCTTTGGCATCGAGTAATTCCAGAATACGGGCATACTTGTTGTGTTGTGCCTGCTCTAATGATTCATCGGGATGATTATACAAGGCGGCGGAATACGTCATGCTTTGATCCAGCCAGTGTTTGTAGAAGTCATTGCCCAGGTCATAGTGAGCGGCAATATTTTTGCGGCTGCCTTTGCGACTGTTATCTCTTTGCCAGTGATAAATATTGTGCAGTATTTGAGTAAAGAAGCTCGCTTTAGATAAATCAGTAAGCGCCTCTTCATAGGCTAAAGCCCATTTCACCAGTGTTGTTAAGTCAATACTGTCCCACTCGCCGGCCAGATAGCTTTCGGACCAGCCGTTGGTGCCGCCAAAATAGAGACGCAGCAGCGGGCGAAAGTTGTTCAGGCGTATATGCGCTTCCGGGTGGTTGCTACCGAGCTTGCAGGTAAAGCCGCTGGGGAGTGTCAGGTGTAATGTTCCGCAGTCCAGATTCAACATCATCCGGAGTTTTGTCAGTAACTTTTTTTCCAACCAGGTAGGCTCAGAACTGCTTGCATTCAGATAGGTTGTTGACGGCTCATAAACTTTCATAATGGGATACTCCACTCTTATCCTGCCAGCTAATGCTATGACTCTTACCGCTATCACGGGGCTGTAATGTTAATTTTTTACGCCATAATTTAAGCGCTTCCCAATGGATTCCAGCCATGACTTTTAAGGTCATTAAGGGGTATTGAAAGAACACGCTGAGTAATGATTGATCATTCAGGACAGAGTATTCTCCGGTAAAGGTGGCATGCAGAATCGGTTGTGTTTCTGCTTCGCTATCCACCCGTTCTGTTTGGCGAATACACACGGCTACTCGTTTATTGGGAGGCTGGATACGAAAACTATAGGAGGTCTGCATCGGCATAAAAGGGCTCACATACATCAGTTTGTCGCAACGCTGGCGCACCTGATCAGTATCAGGCTTCGCTTCAAGCAGGTAAGTATGACGGGAGCCAAAGGTATTACTGACCTCGTAGAGTATGACTTCTAACTCTGCGTCACTGTTGTAACAGAAGTAGGTACTTAACGGGTTGAAGGTATAACCCAAAATGCGGGGATAGCAGAGCAGACGTATATTATGCGTGGCGCTGGCGAAACCGCGGTCAGTGAGTAAGGCACGAATATTGGCAGCCAGGTCATTTTTACCTGAGCCGTGATCCTTTTCGTGAAATGAAAACAGATTAAAACTATTGATCGAAAAGAAACGTTGTTTATTTAATTGGGCGAGCTCATCCAGATCAAGACATACACAAAACACCCGATAGATGAAGCGGTTTTTGCTGGGACGAAAGCGATGATGCATTACCACCCCTTTGTACAGGCAGGAATTGAGCTCAGGCATGTGCTTTATCCTTGTTCTTGTCAGAGCTTTTAACAGAGCCGCCAGGCCTGGATCGTGAAGGAAGCTCTTTTACAAAAATGCGGCTGTTTTTATCCTCAAGCTGCCAGGGACGGGGTACACCGCCCAGCTGTTCTGCAACCGCAAGGCCGGACTGCAGGCCATCTTCATGAAATCCGTAACCGAAGTAAGCACCACAAAACCAGGTATTTTGTTTGCCCTGGAGTGCCCAGAGTTGCTTTTGGGAGTCTAACGCTTTGCGGCCAAATTCAGGATGATCGTAAAAGAAACTACGAATAATGCTGCCATCTTTGGGTTCGCGAAGCGGGTTCAATGAAACGAAAACGGGCGTGTCAGTATTCAGGGGTTGTAGTTGGTTCATCCAATAGGTTACCGAGACTTCTTGTGACTGATCGCGTTTTCCTTCGGACATGTAGTTCCAGCTTGACCACACCGCTTTGCGTTTCGGCATTAAAGAGGCGTCCAGATGAAGATAGGCTTTGTTGCGTTGATAAGGAAAATTGCCCAGCAGGCGCTGTTCTTCTTCGCTTGGTTGATCCAATAACGCAATCGCCTGATCCGAATGACAAGCCAGTACCACATCATCATAGTATTCACGATTACCGTGAAGGTCTTCAATGATTACCTGATTATTGTCGCGGATAATTTTATGAATACGGCTATTAAGGCGTATCTTTCCTTCCAGCTGTGCCGCAATTTTATTAACGTATTGCTTGCTACCGCCAATCACAGTACTCCATTGCGGGCGGTCATTTAGTTGCACCAGGCCATGGTTGCGACAAAAGCGCAGAAAACTGCTGGCAGGGTAATTCAGCATCTTGTCTACCGGTGTTGACCAGATAGCAGCGCCCATCGGTAACAGATGGTTATAAATAAACTCTTTGCCGTAACCCTTTTGCTGTAAAAGGTCGCCGAGTGTTATCTGATCAAGATCCTGTTGCTGCATCATCTGTTCAGACTCGCGGTAGAAGCGCATCAGCTCCTGAACCATACGCCAGAACGAAGGGCGGACAAGGTTACGCTTTTGCGCCAATAAGCCGGGTAGCCCGGTACCTGAATATTCAAGCTGGCCCTGGTTAATCGAGATCGCGAACGACATATCAGTTTCACAGGTATTCACGTCCAGAGTTTCAAAGAATTTAACCAAATTGGGATAGTTCACTGGGTTAAAAACAATAAAACCCGTATCAACATCAACATTATTTTTTTCCAGATCAAAAGACACTGTATTTGAGTGCCCGCCCAAACGGTCATCCTTTTCATACAAGGTCACCTGGTGGGTCTTGTTGAGTAACCATGCACAGCTCAGACCGGAAATTCCAGAACCGACGACAGCAATTTTTTTCGGACGGATAGCAGCTATGTTCATCAGTTTATCCATAATATAAGAGAAGTATTTACATATTGTTACGTAGCTATATAGAAAAAAGATCACTTTTTTAGCAGGGTATTTTTATTTTTACCTTTATATTAGTGGTAATAGTATTTTTGATCTCAGAATTAATAGTGTCTTTAGTGATCCAATCAGGGCGATGCATCGTAAGGGGTATTATGGAAAACAAACCACCAGGTGACGATATGGATAATGTAGCGGTGATGCAGCAGCCAGAGGGTCCACAGGTTTGGAATAGCATGCTTTCAGACCTGGCTGAAACAAAAGATAAGGCATTGTACGTTAAGCTGTTTCGGCATTTTGCACCGAAAGTTAAAGCTTACATTATTCGCCTGGGACTGGTTGAAACGACCGCAGAAGAGTTGATGCAAGAAACTATGTTGTCTGTTTGGCGTAAAGCCCATCTGTACAATGCTTCTAAGGCGGCAGCCAGCACCTGGATTTTCACCCTGGCCCGAAATCAAAGTATTGACCGGATGCGTAAACAGAAATATCCGGAATATTCATTGGAGGCGTGGCAAGAAGGGGGGCATGAAGAGCAACATGAGGGACCTGGAGAAGAGCAAGACGTGTGTGAGCAAGCCGTGACATCTGATCGAATGGCCAAAGTGATTTCACAATTACCCGAAGACCAGGCACAGGTGATATATATGTCTTTTTACGAAGGGCGCTCTCATTCCGACATATCAGAACGACTGGGGGTACCGTTGGGCAGCGTTAAATCAAGAATTCGATTGGCATCGGAAAAAATTAAAATGATGTGGAGGGATGATGTATGAATATTAAACATCACCTGGATGAAGCAACGTTAGTGAGCTACACCGCTGGTTCGATGTCTCAGGCAATGGCGTTAGTTGTTGCCTGTCATATCTCTATGTGTCCTGTCTGTCGTGATAGAGTTCATGACTCAGAAGCGATTGGTGGCATGCTATTAGAAAGTCTCAATCCAGCACCGGTAAGTGATGATTCATTAGCGCAAATACTGGCCTGTTTAGATGAGGAGCCCGACCTGAATACGCAGCTGGAAGCGAAGCGTGTAGAAACTTCAATTGCGAAAAACAAACAATGGCTAGCAACACACAGCGATATTCCCCGACCTCTGGATGACTATATCGGTGACTCATTGGAAAACGTTGAGTGGAAAAGGATAGTGCCTGGCGTCTACTACCATGACCTGCCATGTAAAACTGAACGCAGAGGTGCATCACGTTTATTACGTATCGCACCAGGAAAAGCGATGTTGCCGCATTCGCATGATGGTAATGAACTTACTTTAATTTTACGTGGCTCGTATACTGATGAAATAGGGCGTTTTACAGCAGGTGATATTGCCGATCTGGATAACGAAATACAGCATCAGCCGCTGGTGGACAGTTCTGAAGATTGTATCTGCCTTATTGCTACCGATGCACCACTTAAGTTCTCCACCTTGCTGGGTAAAATTGTCCAGCCAATGACCGGTTTTTAATCATGCCAATTGCACTTTTATGGAGAAAGTTTACATGGAAAATACTGTAACTAAACCGTCTATCCCTGTAGGCATCAGTGCTTGTTTGTTAGGAGAAAAAGTTCGTTACGACGGTGGACATAAGCGCTCAAAATATTGTTTGGATGTGTTGAGTGAATGTTTTCAGTTTACGCCTCTGTGTCCTGAAGTGTCTGTTGGTTTAAGTATACCGCGCGAGCCTATCCGCTTGGTGGGTAGTGCTGAAGACCCGCGTGTGGTGGGTGTGAAAGATCCAACATTGGATGTAACCGATAAGCTAAAAGAATATGCCGATGAAGTTAGCCGCACGCATACTGATCTTTGCGGTTATATCCTGATGAAAGGCTCACCTAGCTGTGGCATGGAAAGGGTTAAAATTTACCATAAGAATGGGATGCCAAATGTCGCTGGCAGCGGCGTATATGCCGCTCGGTTTATGAAAAATAATCCGGCGTTACCAGTAGAAGAGGAAGCTCGCCTGAATGACGCGGTATTGCGTGAGAACTTTATCATCCGTGTATTTACCTATTACAACTGGCGTCAGGAAGTGATGCCAGCGCCTACGCTGCACAAAGTTATTCAGTTTCATAGCCGCCACAAATATCAGTTGATGGCGCACAGTTATGAAGGTTACAAGCAGTTAGGTAAGTATCTGGCGGGTGAAGCGTCAAAGCAGCCGCTGGAAGACGTGCTGGAAAAGTATATTCTGGATTTGATGACGCATTTAACCAAGCGTGCCACTCGTAAAAGCCATACCAACGTGCTGATGCATATTATGGGCTATCTGAAACAGGATATTGACGCACAAACCAAACAGGATTTAGTCGAAGCGATTGAAGATTATCGGACCGATAAAGTGAATCTGGTTACCCCACTGACCTTACTTAAGCACTACCTGAAACGCCATGGCTCTGAGTATATTCAATCACAGGTGTATCTTGATCCTTATCCGCATCAGCTTGGTTTAAGAAACTACATATAGATACCTTTGCACGATTGCTCCTTTGTCTTTTGGCGGTGTTAAAAACGTACTCATTCGGTCATTTATAAACATAAACTCCCTTATTCCGTGCGTTTTTGCCTTGCCAGAAAACAAAATTTCGGCTCGGGCAAAGGTCTCGTTTAAACTCAGGGTTTAAGATTAAAAGCTTAAACCTCAAACGGAGCATATTTTACAATGCAGCCTCATAAGCTTGTCTGGTTTCGTAATGACCTACGTACCGGAGACAATCATGCCCTATATCACGCCTGTCAGAATAGTGCTGAGCACGGCGTTATTGCCGTTGCTGCCATTACACCTACGCAATGGCAAATGCAGGATGAGGCAAAATGCAGAGTTCAGTTTTGGCTTGCCAATCTGGAAAAGTTAAAGCAGGATCTGGCAGCGCTTAATATTCCGCTTAGAATAATTCATGCTGAAACTAATCAAGAGTTGCCAGAGCAGCTGTTGAATCTTGCACAGCAATTTAATGTTCGTAGCCTTTATTTTAATTGCGAATATCCCGAGTACGAACAAAAACGTGATCAGCAAGTAGAACATCTGTTCAGGCAGCAGGGAATTCGCTGTCATACTTATGACAGCGACGTGGTGTTGCCTCCAGGCTCAGTGCTCAATCAGCAGGGCTTTGCATATAAAGTATTTACCCCTTTCGGCAAAGCCTGGCGTCAGTTATATCTTCAGCAACCCTCTACGCCGTTGCCTTCTCCTGCTGCACTGCCTAAGCGCCAGGATGATGTAGTGATTAAGAGTGCCAGCTATACCGAGAATGGCAGTGAGAATTACTGTGACAAAGTCCCTGTTGATATTGGTTATAAAAATCAGATGGGTGCCAACTGGAACAGTGCATTCTGGCCTGCAGGGGCTGACGATGCGCATCGGCTTTTGCAACAGTTTGTGCATGAACGATCACATAATTATAAGCAATTACGCGACTTTCCAGCAAAACCCGGAACGTCGTCACTGTCACCTTATCTGAGCGTTGGTGTGCTAAGTACGCGCCAGTGTATCGCTGCTATGCAGGCCTACTCAGAAGATCCCGACTGGTTTTACAGCCAATGGGTCACTGAACTCATCTGGCGGGATTTCTATCGTCATTTGTTAGTCGCTTTTCCCGGGATGAATCGTTGGCAGCCGTTTAAACCGGAGATAGAAGCGAAAATCAGCTGGCAGTATGATGAAAAACGTTTTCGTGCCTGGTGTGACGGTGAAACAGGTTTCGATATTGTGGATGCCGGCATGAAACAACTGCACGAAACCGGCTGGATGCATAATCGGGTGAGAATGATCAGCGCCTCTTTTCTGACAAAATTACTGCGTCAGGATTGGCGCTTAGGCGCACGCTTTTTTATGCAACACCTGATTGATGGCGATTTCGCCTCTAATCTGGGAGGTTGGCAGTGGAGTGCTTCTGTTGGTGCGGATGCTGCGCCATATTTTCGGATTTTTAGTCCAATGCGCCAAACTGATCGGTTTGATCCTAAAGCTGAGTATATTTCCCGGTGGCTGCCGCAATCACAGGACGGCCCCTTATTTGCTCAGAACAGTGGTCGTCCTGCCCCTGTCATCGATTATTCATTAGAGCGCAATCGCAGTATTGATGAATACAAAAATAGCAGCGGTTAAAAAGTTATTAAGGGGTGCGAGTTGAATCAGTCTGGTCATATCAACAGGTTTAATGCGAACAAATTATTGCTTTCTAAATGGACGGCAACAGCGCCAATTGATAAGCAGAAGCACTTTATTGTGACTGAGTTAGTTACTGAACTAACCGAAGATGAGTTAGAGGAAAAAGTGATTGGTTGTGTGTTAGAAGCCGTTATCAATAAGCAGGCTTTTCAGATTGATTGGAAAGAGCTAAAAGACGCGGACCGCTGGACACAAGGGTGGAAATAAAGGCCTCCTTCTAAAGAAGGCCTTTTCTATTCATCATTACGACCAATAATCGCAGTTATAAAATAAGATAACTGATGATTAACGTCAGCTTATATACGGCTCATTTCATTTAAAACGAAACTTGCTACCGCACCTTCTGTGGCTGCCATATATGCTTTTAAGTGTTCATTTTCCATATGCGCTAACCAAAGATCACGAGTTTCCCAATTTTCATAAAACAAGAAAACAGCAGGGTTCTCGTTATCCTGATGCAGATCGTACTGGATACAGCCTGCTTCTTTGCGTGTAGGTTCTATCAGCTTGACCAGCTCAGCTTTAACACGTTCAACCTGATCAGGGTTGGCTTCAATTTTAGCGATTATAGTCAGAGTTGTGTTCATCAAAAAGTTCACCATCAATAATTATCAGAGGGACAAGGCCATTGTCAGTATGAGTGTCAGTGCCAGTCTTAAAAGCCTTCTAAGACAATTTTGCCGATAGTTTTGCCGCTTTCCAGATCAGCGTGAGCACGTTTCAGGTTGTCTGCACTGATGACGCCATAATGCTGGCCCATGGTCGTTTTGATTTCACCCGCATCAATTAAGTCAGCGACCTTGTTGAGTAGTTCACCTTGTTTACCCATATCATCAGTACCGAACATAGAGCGGGTATACATAAATTCCCAATGTAGCGACACGGATTTCATTTTTAATAAAGAGATATCCAGTGGCGTGCTTGGGTCGTCAATCAAGGCAAACTTACCTTGAGGTGCAATGACTTTGGCAATCTCCGGGAAGTGTTGCTCAGTGGCATTCAGGCCAATGACATGAGAAACGTTTGACACACCAATGCGCGCTAATTCTTCGCTCAAAGGCTGGCGATGATCGATCACATGGTCAGCGCCTAGCTCTGTGACCCATTGTTGGCTTTGTGGGCGAGATGCGGTACCAATAACAAGTGCGTTAGTGAGCTTGGATGCAAGCTGAACTAAAATAGAACCGACGCCACCGGCTGCACCAATAACCAGAATTTGCTGCTGATGACGTGTATCTTCTGCTGTGTTTTGTGGAATCTGCAAACGATCAAACAACAGCTCCCATGCAGTAATTGCCGTAAGTGGGAACGCAGCGGCTTGTGCATTAGTGACTGATGTTGGTTTATGACCAACAATGCGTTCATCGACTATATGATATTCAGCGTTAGTGCCCGGGCGGGTTAGGTCACCGGCATACCAGACTTTGTCGCCTTTTTTATAGATTGAAACGGCATCGCCTACGTCAACAACTTCGCCTACCGCATCCCAACCAAGAATTTTGTGCTCGCCATTTTCAGGCGCTACTCTCATTCTGATTTTTGTATCCACCGGATTAACAGAGATGGCTTCAATCTTTACCAACAAATCACGGCCAGTTGGCGTGGGGGTTGGTTGTTCAAAATCTACCAGTGAGTCTGCTTGAGTGATCTCTAATGATTTTAGGTAGCCAATTGCTTTCATTGTGTATCTCCAGGAATGTTATGCAGTGATTATGCGGCAATCCCAGGTAAGTGAAAACAGGGTAGTTATTTAATTACTTTCAAAAAAAAATTGATAATAAGGCTGTGAAAGGTTAGTTGGTTGGTTGGCGTTAAGATTAAAAAAACGTTTATCGGGATGGAGGAATTTGGCAGCTTTCTTTGCCTTGTCCCTTACAATGACCTGCACATTGGCGCTTAACTCGCCATTTGGCAAACCGCTGATAAGCAAAATCGAGTGGTTTTTGTAGCTTCAGTATGCGGACTGTTTTGGCAAGATAGCGGTAGTAGTCAAGGTTATCCCAGATTAATAGAAAAGCAGCTACTCCCGTTACCTTCTTACCGCTTGCATCGATGCTGTGCAGGCGTGCCATAGCGGATTTATACTGGATATCATATGCCTTTAAGCGCTCAGCGTTTTTGCTGATATCCAGCCACTCTATTTTTTGCCTGGCGTCGATACGTCGGTAGTGGTTAATCTCCTTTCGACAGAGTGGGCAGCTACCATCATAAAAAACAATCGGTTTTGCTGGCTGCAGTAAAGTCATGAGTAATTCTCTGCTTTCTTAGTTGAGGAATTCGGCACGGGTACGCTCATTACTTTTAAAAATACCGCCCAGTGCCGTTGTTTCTGTTTGTGAATTAACATCCATCACACCACGGGACTTCACACAGTAGTGCGTCGCATTAATCGAGATAGCGACATTGTCAGTCTCCAGAAGTATTTGAAGAGCGATTAGAATTTGTTGAGTGAGTCTTTCTTGTACCTGGGGGCGCTGGCTAAAGAAGCGTACTAGTCGATTGATCTTTGATAGCCCGATGATCTTTTTATTGGGAATATAAGCCACTTTTGCAGAACCGTCGATGGTGACAAAGTGGTGTTCGCACGAGCTGAGCACGCTGATGTCGCGCACTTTGATCATCTCTTCTACCCCCATTTTATTGTCGATCATGGCAATATCAGGGAAGTTTTCGTAATCCAGGCCAGAAAACACTTCATAAACGTACATCTTCGCAATCCGGTGCGGTGTTTCTTGCAGGCTATCGTCTTCTAAGTTAAGTCCCAGAGTGCTGAGGACTTCGGTCATTAGCCCTTTAATCCGCTCGTAGCGTTGTTGCTGAGACATATTAGTGTCAATCGTGGGTGTCTCCAGGCCTTTCTCGATGAGTTGGTCGCGTACTGCGGTTGCTTCAGGAGATATCATAATTTTATCCTTCTAGGCCGGTAAAATGTTGCGCTGCTATCGTTTGCTCATTTCTCTGGTACGTAATAAACGCACTTTTAGATTAGCGAGGCTCTGATTTCTCTTTGATGTATAGATGAGGCCTACTTGATATGTAGTTATCATTTATTTGAGATTTAGCTGAGAAATCACCTGATCGGCTAGTTTATTCGCACTTAACCAGGCGCCTTCGATATCGCCAGATTCAAGCCAATCACCACACGCGCCTATGTGAGTATCTGCATCCCAGAGGTATCCCGGGCTTACCTGCTGATCAGAATCTTGATTCGTATGGCGCGAATATAGCCATCGATGTACGCGTTCAGCCATGATGGTGGGGTTAGCGTTAAATTCGCGGCTCAATAAGGATAAAAAGGCGAGTTTGAGTTGTTCTGCAACGTACTCGGGTTGGCTGTCGCGATGAAGCGCACTCCATTCAGGAGTTGCTTCCAGGACCCATACTTCGCAGCTTGCATTGCTGTTATTACCGTTACCAGAAGTACTGGCTCTAGCAGGTTTAGCGCTGTCTTTGATACAGCGAAACAATACTGGATGCTGGCCTTCGATTAGCTCTGCCGTTATAGGTAGTGTGCTGTTGATATGTAATACCAGCACCCAGCTGATGGAGGGTGTTGCGGTTTCTGCCTGGCGCATAAAACGCGGGACGGTTTCCAGTAGCGGGGCCGCTTGTTTTGCGGGTGCTGCGACTATAGCTGCGTCATAACAACCCAGGCGTTTGCCGTGTTCATCGTACAGTAATACTTGGCTGTGTTTGTTTTGCTGCTGCGCTTCATGGCGTTTACTTTCTGACTCTTGATCACGTGCCGGCAAAAGCTGACCTACCCGGACCGAGGTACGAAGATCTGCGCCTTGTGTCAGTTCGCGAGTGAGGGCGCTTTGCCGGGGCGTGGCAATAAAGTGTGAGTGGTTTTGCCTGTTTGCTTCATTTGATTCGCAGGCAACGCCATTAAAATCATAGATGCAGGGAGACCATTGGCGAACGCAAGGCTGCTGGGCTAACCAATGGCGGAACTCATCAGAAGCAGGGGAGAGAAACGGCGCACCTAAATCTGCACTCTTGTTTGCACCCTTGTTTGCCCCCTTATCTGTACAAGTATCTTGCAGCCGGCAACTGGCGATGCGCCCGCCGGTGCCTCGGCTTTTTTCATAAAGTGTTACGGCGCAGCCAGCGCTCATGAGTTTGTTCGCCAGTGTTGCGCCGGCTAGTCCGGCGCCAATAATTGCTATGTGTTTGTTGCTACTCATTGGAATCCGCTTTAAAAAATTTATATGGATACAAATGAACAAGTACGCAAACGAAGTGATTTAAGATCACTTTTTAACACTGACATAAAAACTAATAGCTTTTATACGGCAGGAATTTCCCCGATAAAACCACGTTAACACGGTCGCCGTTTGGATCTTCTTCACGTTGTATATCCATCGAAAAATCAATAGCGCTCATAATCCCGTCGCCAAATTCTTCATGAATCAACTCTTTAATCGAGCTGCCATACACATTGACAACTTCATACCAGCGATAAATCAAAGGGTCCGTAGGCACTGCTGTGGGTAATGAACCTTTATAGGGCGCTACCTGCAACCAGGCGATCGCTTCATCTGATAATCCAAATAGTTCTCCTACTGTTTCGGCTTGTGGTTTATTAAATGTCATCTGTCCCAGACAGGCAGCGGTTGTCCACTCTTTCGATAGGTTGATCGCTTTTGCCGCGTCACTCCATTTGATATCTTTGAGTACCTTGGCAGATAAAATCATGCGGGTTACTTCTTCACGACTGCTTATCATATCAATTACCTTTTTGCTTGGCGTAGCGTTACGCAATAGCTACGCAGTGTTAAAATTCTGTTTTATTTGATCAGTAAAATTACAATGATGATGCTCAGGATCAGTGAGGTACTTTGCCAAAACGCAACCGGACTTCGTTCTATCAATGGTGGACGGGTTTTTGATAAAAATGCTTTGTTGGGCTGGCGCAGATCATACAAAAACTCTGATAGTTCCTCATAGCGTTTGTAAGGGTTTGGGTGAAGGGCTTTCCTGAGTGTTTCATCTACCCAGGCCGGTGTTTCACGCTCGTCATCCAGTACTGAGTGATAGCTTAAGCGACGCTGTGAAGCAGCGGTTCTTGCTTTTGCTACCTGGGTTCCGTAAGGGAATTCTCGTGAGATCATGTGGTAGGTGATGACGGCCAATGAGTAAAGATCTGAGCGTTGTGATCCGCCTTCTCCCAGAAAATACTCAGGTGCTGTGTATAATGCGGTACCGAGTATATCGTTGTATTCGCCGTCTACGCTGGCTTCAACTATGCCAGCGACTCTGGCTGATCCAAAATCTATGATCTTTACCGTGCCGCTGCTGTCGATCATGATGTTATCCGGCTTCAGGTCCTGATGGAGTATTTCCATACGGTGCAGGGCACGCAGACCTCTTGCGATCTGTTCTACAATCCCGCGTATAGTCTCAAGGTCGGGTTGCGGGTTATCAATCAGCCATTGAGTCAGGGTTTGTCCTTCAATGAACTCAGTGACGGTGTAAATGAAGTTACGCTTGCGCGTTTGTAACCCTGCTTTTAAAACATGTGCGTTGTTGATGCGCCGGGCAATCCATTCTTCCATCAGGAAGCGTTCTAAATATTTGGGGTCATTGCGTAGGTCGATAGAGGGCGTTTTAATGATGACCTGGGCGTTTGTTTCTGAGTCTTGTGCCAAATACACATGACTGCGGCTGGTGGCGTGCACTTCGCGTAGAATCGTATAGCCGTCAAACTGCTCTCTGGCTTCTAAAATGTGCGGAAACGGTAGTTCATCAATCTGCTGATGTAATTCATTAGTATTGAGTTGAGGTAAGCTATCAACACGAATAATTTGCAGGGTCAGATTGTCCGGACTGCCTTGATCGAACGCTGTTTTGACGATGATTTTAGCAGCGTCATTAAGGTTATTAGAGTTTTGTTTAATGGCGCTGATAATGCAGCGCGCATCGGTATGTTCATAAACACCATCAGTTGCCAGAATAAAAATATCACCACAGTTGAGTGGCATCAACTGATAGTCGAGTTCAAGCTCCGTACCTGTACCCAAGGCGCGGCTTAGATAGCTTTTGTCCTGTGAAACCCATAAGCGGTGATCTTTGGTCAGCTGCTCTAATGCGTTATTCTGTAAGCGGTAAATGCGGGTATCACCGACATGAAAGATATGCGCGGTTGTCGATTTAAAAACCATGGCACTTAGCGTGCATACATAGCCTTTGTCTTTATCAAAGCGGAATTGACTGTTGTTTGACTGAGTGTGTAACCAGGAGTTGGTCGCTGCTAAGACGCGGTGCGCTGAATGTCTGACAGACCAGGCATCTGAAGTGCAGAAGTAATCGTCCAGGAAGCATTTAACGGCGGTTTCACTGGCAATCTGGCTGACGTCGCTACTACTAATACCGTCTGCCATCGCAAAAGCGATACCTTTTGTGCTGAGCTGTGGTTCAGGCGGCTTATAAAATCCGTAAAAATCCTGATTGATCTCTTTGCGACCTTTATCAGAGTACTGGCCAACGGATACTTTTAATTGCTGTGTCATATCTTCTGCCTAAAGCTTCAGCCAATTTACCTGGCTGAAGCTTTAATAGGGAAAATTAAGCAAGACGTGAATTAAGTTCGTGTGCGCTGACACGTTTTTTTACTGTTTTAATATGCGTTGTGTATAGCGTCAGGCCAGTAAATGCCAAACCACCTACCAGGTTGCCGAGTGCCGTTGGGATCTCATTCCAGATGAAGTAGTCCATTACTGAGAAGTCACCCCCCATAATGATACCGGATGGAAAGAGGAACATATTGACGACAGAGTGCTCAAAACCCATAAAGAAGAAGAGCATGATCGGCATCCACATGGCGATGACTTTTCCGCTTACTGACGTAGAAATCATTGCACCGACGACGCCCATCGACACCATCCAGTTACACAGCATGCCGCGTATGAAAATAGTGAACCAGCCCGCTATGCCGTACTCCGCATAACCTAATGTACGCGCTTCACCGACGCTGGCAATTTTTTGTCCGACAGCACCGGGTTCAATGTTAAAGCCGTAGGTGAAAACGAATGCCATCATGACGGCAACGGTTAACGCACCGGCAAAGTTGCCGACAAACACTAACCCCCAGTTTCTTAGGATCCCTTTGATGGTGACCCCCGGGCGCTTATCAATCCAAGCCAGAGGGGTGAGTACGAATACGCCGGTAAGCAGGTCGAATCCCATCAGGTACAACATACAAAAACCTACAGGGAAGAGCATTGCACCAATTAAAAAGACACCTGTTTGAACGGCAATCGTGATTGCAAAGACGGCGGCAAGTGCCAGAATTGCGCCGGCCATATAGGATCTGATCAACGTGTCCTGGGTCGACATGTGGACTTTGGATTCGCCGGCATCCACCATTTTTGTTACAAATTCAGACGGAACTAGGTAAGCCATAATACTTCCTCTCTCTATAGATAGTACGCAACTGCACATCGCCACAGGGAAGATTGCCCTGCGCGGGCATTCTTCTAACGTATTCATAGGGCTGCATAAAATATTCCAATAATGAAATTAAATTATTAAGTTGCTGAAAAATAATGTTTTAATTCATTTAATAATGACTGTTTAAAAATCAGAACAAAATTATGAAGCCCCTGAATAGTGCGTGAGCCACCCAATGCTGCATAGCGGTGCGAAACAGCCTTGTGCTAATAACGCCGATATAAATGTTGTTAGGGGGCTGAAGTAAATGATAATTTTCAGACGACAGTCATTAACTGTTTATTGATTACAAGTGCTTGATATCAAACTTTTGTCACCCCGCTTGCCGCAAGCTTTAGTCGTGACATCATCATTGTTAAGTGCGCAGAGGATAAATATTGTGGATATGGACTTAAGCCTGAACCAAACCCGTGTCATTGGTTGTTTGATCGAAAAAGAGATTACGACGCCTGACCAATACCCGCTGTCTCTCAACTCTCTTACCAATGCCTGTAATCAAAAAAGCAACCGGGACCCGGTGCTGGCTCTGAGTGAAACACAGGTGCAGGACGTATTAGACGAGTTAGCTAAAAAACGTTTGATAAAAGAGGAAGTCGGCTTTGGCAGCCGGGTGGTCAAGTATAAACATCGCTTTTGCAATACTGAATTTAGTGAGCTTCAACTCAGTGAGCAGGCGTTAGGTATTATCTGTACTTTATTGTTGCGAGGGCCGCAAACGCCGGGTGAACTACGTAGCCGTACGAATCGATTGTGTACGTTTAGCGATGTCCATGAGGTCGAAAACCAGCTGCAGCAATTAAGTGAACCTGATAATGGCCCTTATGTAGTGCGCTTGCCTCGCGAGCCCGGTAAACGCGAATCTCGTTATGCGCATCTGTTTAGTGGTGAGATTGATATGGCCGAGTATTCGGCACATAACATCCCATCTCAGGACACATTACCTCAAGACCGAGAGGTTCACAGTGATTCACGAATTGAAGTGCTGGAGCAGCGTGTATCTGAATTAGAAAATCAATTGGCGGCATTAAAATCACAGTTTGATGAGTTGTTATCCTGATGGCTGGTTAATTTAGCTACTTATTATCTGACAGTAAGATTGACTCAGTGGATTTCTACAGAGATTGTGTTTATTCTTCGATTCAACAGCGCGTCAATGTATCGTTAGTCGGTATTAAGACGCGTTTTTTGATTTTGACTCATTTTTTGCCTTAACAGGCTATCGATAATCTTGGAGAATTGCTTTGAATCAGACTCATCAAGCTGATTGGGATCTGGAACAATCGGTCGAGCTATACGGCCTTGAGCGTTGGGGTAATGGTTATTTTGGCCTGTCTGCTGAAGGCATGGTGACAGCTAAAACGCAGCAGAGCTCTGTAGCACTGATGGATATCGTTGAGGGCATGAATGAGCGCGATCTCAAAATGCCAGCGCTGGTTCGTATTGAAAATATTCTGGATGCACAGATTCACCGTCTCAACACCGCCTTTTCCGAAGCGATTGAAAAGGTGGGTTATCAGGGTAGGTATCGCGGTGTATACCCTATCAAGGTTAATCAGCAAGCACAGGTTGTAGAAGAGATAGCCAGTTTTGGTGCGCGCTTTCAGCATGGCCTTGAAGTGGGTAGTAAGCCAGAAATTATTGCCGCGTTGGCGATGCTGGAAGAGCCGGGCAGTCTGATTATATGTAATGGTTATAAAGATCAGGAGTTTGTCGATCTTGGTTTGCAAGCCGTCAAAATGGGCTTTGAGTGTTACTTTGTTATAGAAACTACAACTGAACTGCCTATCATTATAGAACGCAGTCGTGCGCTGGGCATCAAGCCGCTCATCGGTGTGCGCGCTAAAATGAATACTCAGGTGAGTGGTCATTGGAACTCCACCAGTGGTGATCGCAGCGTCTTTGGCCTGACGGCGACGCAATTAATTGAAGTCGTTGATCTCCTCAAGCAAGAGAAAATGCTGGATTGCTTACAGTTATTACATTGCCATTTGGGCTCGCAGATTCCAAGTATTCAGGAGATCCGTAGCGGCGTGATTGAAGCGTGCCGTTACTATACGGATCTATTGAAAGAAGGCGCGGCCCTGACGCATATCGACTTGGGTGGGGGTTTGGCGGTGGATTATACCGGTTCGCGTTGTGCCGGAGAGCAAAGCCGCAACTATACGCTGGATGAGTACTGTGAAGATGTCGTTGAAACACTGAAGCAAACCTTAGATGAACAAAACATAGCACACCCGACGATCGTGACTGAATCAGGACGAGCCACTGTCGCTTATTCTTCCATTCTGCTTTTCAATATTCTTGATACGACGCATTTTGAGCCGGTTAATCTAGGCACGGTGGGCGCCAATGAGCCAAATCAGTTAACCCAATTGCGTGGCATTATTGACTACTTAAAGCCTGCCCGTGTTCAGGAATGCTATAACGATGCGCACTTTTACCGTCATGAGATACGCGAGTTGTTTAAGCGCGGCGCGGTTGATTTACGTACACGTTCGGTAGCAGAAAACCTGTTTCTGGATATCCTGCATCGCATTCTTGCGCTGGTGGAAGACATGGAGCGTGTTCCTGCTGAGCTGGCTAACCTGAAAGAATCATTAGCAGATATCTATTACGGAAACTTTAGTTTATTCCAGTCGTTACCAGACGTTTGGGCGATCAACCAGATGTTCCCTATTATGCCGATTCACCGGCTTGATGAACGTCCGACTCGTCAGGCGGTTATTGCTGATATTACCTGTGATTGCGATGGTAAGATCGACCGCTTCATTGGTGACCCCGAGCCAACCAGCACTTTGCCTTTGCACAAGCTGAATGAAGGCGAGGAGTATTATCTGGGCGTGTTTTTGGTGGGGGCTTATCAGGAAACGCTGGGCGACCTGCATAACCTGTTTGGTGATACCAACGTTGTCAGTGTCAGGCTGGATAATGACGGTGGGTTTGAGTTCGTCAAAGAGATTCACGGTGATACCATCGCCGATGTGTTGAGCTACGTTGAATTCAATCCTAAGGATATTCAGCTACGCTACCGTAACAACGCCGAGCGTGCTGTGCGTGAAGGGCGGATTACTGCCCGTGAGCGTCAGCAAATGATCAATACCTTCAATACCAGCCTGCAAGGCTATACCTACTACGAAAAAGAGACCTGAAAAAGAGAGTGAATAGCCACCACCGGGCTGTATGTTGTAGAGCAGGCCCGGTGGTTTGAATTTTCACTCGCTATTAATGTTTTTGCTGCGTACAGCATCAAATTAAATGCACATAATCCTGTCGTGTTAATCTCCGCTACATCTTTCTTATCTATAGTGTCATCTAAAATTAAGAGCTCGTTTAAACTTCATAGGGAGTCGTCATGTCAAATAATACCTTTAAGTACCTTGATAAAGCATTATCTCAGGTTCGTGACTTGGGCCTGATGCCTGAAAAAGTTGATGAGGCTCCCGTGGTCGCTTTGATTGAGCGCCTCTCTGATATTGATGAATCCAAAACATTGGCGATTGCCAGGACGTTGACGCAAGCGTCTGTTTTTAATGAGATTGTGCGTGAACAAGTGTCTCAGATGAAAATTGGCGAACGCTATGCCGAGATCACCGAAGCCTTTAACAGCATTCGTGATGATGCGAAAAAAATGGTTGAGCAGGTTGAAGATGGCAAGGTCGATACCTTTGAGCGTGCCAGCAATATGTGGATGAAAGTAACGCGTGGTGATATCGCCAGCCGTTTTGACAAGATTAAAGATACCTATCTGGAAGTCGCGCGTGATTCAAAAGACCAGATTGAACGCGAACAAGTGATTTTGAATGCCTACCAGGATTTTCGTGGCGCGATCAAAGAGTCCGAAATTTATGCGCTTGATCTATTGAAGCAAACAGAAGCGCTGTGGAATACAGCCAAACAGGCGCTGGAACAGGCGGGTAAAGCGGTTGAACAATTTAGCGGTGATGATCTCTCAGCGCGTGCTGTACTTGAGTTGGCGCGAGATGAGAGTATGCGCAACCTGCAGTTTGCTGAAGACCGTTATCAGGTGGCGAAAGACTTGTCGGATAACCTGACGGTTAGCTACAACACCTCTGAAGTTATTATGATGCGTTTAATGCAAACCAATAGCGCTAAAGATCGTGTTTATAAGCAATCCATCACCTTTTTTGGCACCAATGAGTCTGTATTTACCGCCTTAACCGCTTCTTATACGGGCATGTTTGGTTTGCACGAAAGTACTGAAACACTCAATGCCATGAAAGACGGCGTCTCCAAAAGTCTGGAAGACCTGGCTTCTATCGGCGGAAAAGTGCAGGAGGCCGCTATCAAGGCCGGTTATGGTCCGACAATTCGTGCCGAGTCTGTCAAAAAGCTGGTTGATTCTGTCGTGAATTTTCAGGAGCGCTCACGTGAAATTATCGAAGAGATGCGTGTCCTTTCTACTAAAAACGCCGAAGAAATTCGTGACTCAGTAGAAGATGGAAAACAGCGTTTAGCCCGGATTATTCAGCGCGGTGGATCTTTACCATTACCTGATTTATCACGTGCTAAGGGTTAACACGCGCTAAGTAAGAGCAGCAGATCTATTAAAGCTGCACTGAGATAGGTGTAGCCAGTAGTGAATAAAAGCAGCGTCTAAGACTATTTCGTAAGAATAGTTGAAAAAAAGTAGTGAGTTATAAAATGGAAAATACTTATTCGGCTGACACGACAGCTAGCCAGCCAGAGACCAAAGCCCCCAGAGCTAAGCTTGAAGATATCATGGCGGCAATGGATGTGGTGGATACACTGCGTCACCGTGAAGGCATGGTTGAACGAGAGCTGGATGCTGACAGTAGACGCGAACGTCTTTTGCAACGCTTACGCGACATGTATACCGAGCAGGGCCTGGATGTTCCGGATCATATTCTGGAAGAGGGCATCAAGGCACTGGATGAAGACCGTTTTAAGTATTATCCAACCAAGAAAAACTTTTCTACGCTACTGGCGCACATCTACGTCAGCCGCAAAAAATGGGGAATTCCACTGGCCGTTGTGCTGCTGGCGATTTCTGTACTTTATGGTGGTAACTACTTTCTGAACGAGAGGCCGCAGCAGCTTGCTATTGCGGCGTTACCCACGTCTTTGCAACAAACCTATACGGAAATTAAAGCACTGGCCAAGCAGCCTGTTATAGCGGAGCAAGCCCAGGAGTTACAAAGCTCTGCCGCGGCCGCTTTGCAGAATAATAAGCCTGTGGTTGCTCAATCCTTATTGGATCAGATGGAAGGCATGCTGGCTCAGCTGCGGGTGAATTATAAAATCCGTATCGTCTCTCGTCCGGGCGAACAGTCAGGTGTTTGGCGTATTCCGGATGTGAACACCAATGCCCGTAACTATTATCTGATTGTCGAAGCGATAGACGCCCGTAACAAGGTGTTGACCTTGCCGGTGATGAGCGAAGAGTCTGGCAAACGCAGCAACGTGGATAAGTGGGGTATACGCGTGGATATGCGAACTTTTAACGCGGTAGCTGCTGATAAACGTGATGATGGCATTATTCAGGGCAATATAGTGGGCGAAAAACCCGCGGGTTATCTGTTGCCTCGCTATAACATTGCTATCAAAGATGGCGGCACCATTACGCAATGGTAAGCATGGCCAGTGGAAGATCAGCATCGCTGTTATTCGCCAAATATTAAAAGAGGGATGTAGGATGTGGAGTGGTTCAACGGCCTTAAGCAGTATCGACGGTGCCTTGAGAACGGTACGCGATGATATTGATCGTCTTGATCAGGACTTGACGCGGCTGACCGAGAATCTGACCGATAATCTGCGTCAGCAGGGAAAAGTGATTAATGAGATTGCCCGGGTTCGTTTGCAAGAGATCGATACGGGGCAGTTGCGGGATGCGTTGACGGCGGCGGATCATGATGCAAAAAATATTTTGCAGCAAAGGGCGCAGTACATTCAGCAGATTGAAGTAGAGATCTCTGACCTGAAGCAGCAGCTTGAGTCTTGTGAAAAAGAGCGCGCAGCATTATTGCGGATCGCCAATGCTATCTCTCAAGAGTTAACCGACAACGAAACCAGCATTCAAGCTGAGCTGCGTCAAGATACTGCCTATCTGGCACAATTTGAACGTGCCAGCAAAGCAGAATCCATTGCAGAAGAAGCGCTACAGAAAAGTCAGCGGGCTCAGACGGATATGGATATCAAGGATGAGCCTTATCAAAAAGATAAGCTGTTTATGTATTTATGGGGTCGGCATTACGCAACCCCCGACTATGAAGGCGGTATATTGACGCGGGCACTCGATAAGTGGGTGGCCGGTTTGATTAAATATGAGCGCAACCGTCTCAATTACTGGAATTTGCAGGAGATTCCTAAAAGGTTAGTGGCACATGCAGCCAGAGTGCAGTCAGAAGCCGAAGACGAATTTGTTAAATTACAAACCCTGGAGAAACAAGCGCTGGCCGATGCCGGTGTACCTGCTATTGAAGAGCGATTAGATGAGGCGCGGCATAAGCTGGATGCGCAGGATGACCAGATTGAAGCGATAGAATATGCCCTGAATGAGACTATCGAAAAGCGTGCGGTGTTTGCTGCCGGTGCCGATGAGTATATGAAACGCAGTATTCAGTGCTTAAGTGACGCAATGGCGCATAAAGATGTGTACCAGATTGAGCGCTTTGCGCGGGCCACGTTGTCGCCAGTCGATGATGAGCTGGTCAGGGAGCTAAAGCAGTTTCAGGATAATTACGAAGATAATGAGGATGATCTTGTTGATTTACGCAGGGCACATTCTGCCAAAATAGCCAAGCTCAAAGAGTTGGAAAGCGTCCGGCATAACTTTAAAAATAACCGTTTTGATGATGTCCGTTCCGGCTTTGGAAATGAAGACTTGATCAAATCAGTCCTGGCTCAGTTCGTTCAGGGTGCCGTTGCTGGTGCTGATGTGTGGCGGGTGATCAAACGCAATCAGCGTTATGACGCGGGCGGCGCGCAACCTGATTTTGGCAGTGGTGGCATCAGCGGCCGATCGCCGGGAAGAAATACATCCAACAGTAACAGTACATTCCGCTGGCCAAGTACACGCAGTGGTAGCGGTGGTTTCCGTATTCCAGGCAGTGGCCGAAGCAGCAAACGCAGTGGCGGTGGTGGCGGGTTCAGCACAGGAGGAGGTTTTTAAAAGTAGTAATGAGCAAGTGCTCCGGTTAGTATTTTGAAAATAACCAGCGTTAAAAACCGGAGTGCTTGTTAGCGTTATCCGCTAGATGTAACGGATTTTAGGCTAGTAGAGGATCGATATGCCTGCGTTTTGTCTACTGACAGTGATATCGAAGCGGTTATTTATTAGCCGAAAACGACAATTTTTTTCTTATTCTCGTCAAAACACCCTGCATTCACATTATAAATATTAACTTAAAGCGACATTTCGTAGTAAGAATCGTTTTTTATAATCTGTTAAAATCTGCATTTAGCATCAAAAATTAACTAAATTTCCTCATTTGTCACTATTTTCAATAGTTTTTATTTCTTGTATTTTCCTGTTTGCGACAGGTGTGATTTTTTGACATCTGAATGAAATTTAGTCAAAGTTGTTTTTAATTAAACGTTCAATCAATAAAAAATCTGATAACAACGTATACTGTGTTCTGTCTGGATCGAAATACGCGAATAGAACAGCACATCAGATATAAACAGTTAAATATTCGGTCAGGCAGTTGCAACCGGGTAGTCATGAAACGAAATCAGCAGGTACAGTTAGATGCAGCACACTCTTTATATAAATGGTCGATATCAGGATGCCACCTCCGGTGAAAGCTTTGTTACACGTAACCCAGCGACGGGTGAAGTGTTGGCTGATGTTCAGCAAGCGTCGCTGGCAGATGTTGATAAAGCAGTAGAGGCGGCGCAGGCAGGTTTTCTTGTTTGGTCGGCGATGAGTGGTGTTGAGCGAGGGCGTATTCTACTGCGTGCTGTGGCGATTTTACGTGAGCGTAATGATGAGCTCGCTATGTTAGAAGTTTTGGATACGGGTAAGCCTTTGCAGGAAGCGAACTGTGTTGATATTGCCACCGGCGCTGACGTTATCGAATATTATGCGGGCCTTGCAGCCACACTTCATGGCCAGCAGCAGGACTTAGGCGGTAATAATTTTTTCTACAGCCGTCGTGAACCATTGGGTATTTGTGCCGGTATAGGCGCGTGGAACTACCCGATTCAAATTGCCATGTGGAAGTCTGGTCCTGCGCTGGCCGCGGGTAATTGCATGATCTTTAAACCTTCCGAAGAAACCCCGTTAAGTGTTTTAAAGCTGGCAGAGATCTTTACCGAAGCAGGGCTGCCTGATGGTGTATTTAATGTTGTGCAAGGTGATTATCGCGTAGGACAGGCGCTTTCTCGCCATCCTCAAATAGCCAAGGTTTCCTTTACCGGTGAATGCGGTACGGGTAAGAAAGTAATGGCTGATGCGGCAGGCTCGCTGAAAGAAGTCACGATGGAGCTGGGTGGTAAATCACCATTGCTGGTGTTTGGTGATGCAGAATTAGACAACGCAGTATCCGGTGCATTATTAGCCAATTTTTATACGCAGGGCGAAGTCTGTACCAATGGCACGCGGGTGTTTGTACATGACAGCATCTATGACGAGTTTGTCAGCAAAGTTGTTGAGCGCACTGAGCGCATGATCATTGGTGATCCGACCGACCTGAACACGCAAGTTGGCGCACTGATCTCTGAAGAGCATATGCATAAGGTACTCGGTTTTATTGATGCAGCTAAAGCGGCTGGCGCGCGTTTGGCATGTGGCGGTGAGCGAGTGGTAGAAGGTGGTTTAGGTAAGGGCTACTTCGTTAAACCTACCGTGTTTGCAGACTGTACGGATGACATGCCTAACGTTAAAGAGGAAATATTCGGGCCTGTGATGTCCATCTTGTGCTTCAGTGATGAAGAGGAAGTCATCCGTCGCGCTAATGATACCGAATATGGTTTAGCTGCCGGTGTGTTCTCAACAAACTTTGCCCGGGCGCATCGTGTTATTGCCCGGCTTCAAGCGGGTATCTGCTGGATTAATACCTGGGGCGCATCGCCTGCAGAAATGCCGGTGGGTGGTTATAAACAGTCAGGTATTGGCCGTGAAAACGGTATTGAAACACTCAATCACTATACACAGATTAAAAGTGTTTATGTTGAGTTGGGTGATGTCGATTGCCCCTATAAGTAAAACCCTGGTAACTAGCCTGTTTGAACGGCACTTTTTATCCACAAAACCAGTTATCCACAAAATCAGTTATCCAGAAAACCAGCGACCTGAGAGATGAAATTTAGTATGACCACTGATACACGATATGACTACATCATTGTTGGCGCAGGCTCCGCCGGTTGCGTATTGGCTAACCGACTGACAGAAGATGGACAGCACAATGTGCTATTGTTGGAAGCCGGAGGCACAGATAAAAGTATCTTTATTCAGATGCCGACGGCGTTGTCTTATCCGATGAATACCGCCAGGTATGCATGGCAATTTCATACTGAAGGAGAGCCTTACCTGGATGGTCGCTCGATGCATTGTCCACGCGGAAAAGTGCTGGGCGGTAGTTCTTCGATCAATGGTATGGTGTATGTTCGTGGGCATGCGTGCGACTTTGATGAGTGGAGCGAAAAGGGTGCCGTTGGATGGGGATATCAGCAGTGTTTGCCTTACTTCAAGAAAGCAGAAACATGGGTTAACGGCAGTGATGACTATCGAGGCGGTAGTGGTCCATTGTTTACCTGTAATGGTAACGACATGAAGCTGAATCCGCTTTATCAGGCATTTATTGATGCGGGTGAAGATGCGGGTTATCCGACCACCGATGATTACAATGGTTACCGTCAGGAAGGTTTTGGCGCAATGCATATGACAGTGAAAGCAGGGGTGCGTGCATCCACGTCAAATGCGTATCTGCGGGAGGCGATGAAACGGCCTAACCTGACACTGATTAGTGGTGTGCTTACACGTAAAGTCATCATGGATGGCAAACGCGCGGTGGGTATCGAGTATGAAAAAATGGGCTCTGAGAAAAGCGGACGTGTCATTCATGCGACCGCGAATAAAGAGGTTATTTTAGCGGCAGGCTCTATCGGTTCGCCGCATTTGTTGCAGCTATCCGGCGTGGGACCTGCCAAAGTCCTGGAAGAGGCGGGTGTTAAGCTTGTACATGATTTGCCGGGAGTGGGTGAGAACCTGCAGGACCATTTAGAGGTTTACTTTCAATATCACTGTAAGCAACCTATCACTTTGAATGGCAAGTTAAATCTTGTAAGCAAAGGCTTGATAGGTGCCCGCTGGATGTTGTTGAAAGATGGTTTGGGCGCAACTAATCATTTTGAATCCTGCGGTTTTATCAGATCCCGTGAGGGCTTGAAGTGGCCCAATATACAGTATCATTTTTTACCGGCCGCGATGCGCTATGATGGTGGTAAGGCAATCGACGGGCATGGATTTCAGGTGCATGTGGGGCCGAATAAACCGCAGAGCCGTGGTCGGGTGTGGATTACATCAGCCGACCCCAAAGCTAAGCCCAGTATTCTGTTCAACTACATTAGCACTGATCAGGATAAACAAGACTGGCGTGACTGTATCCGATTAACGCGTGAAATTATGAAGCAGCCTGCTTTGGATCCTTTTCGCGGCGATGAAATTCAGCCAGGAGAGCAGGTGGTCAACGATAAAGAGGTTGATCGCTGGGTGCGAGAAAATGTTGAAAGTGCATACCACCCTTCGTGTACCTGCAAAATAGGTGCGGATGAGGACTCTATGGCCGTATTAGATACGCAGTGTCGGGTAAGAGGAATCGAAGCGTTACGCGTCGTCGACTCTTCCATTTTTCCGACTATTCCAAACGGCAACTTGAATGCCCCCACTATTATGGTGGCAGAAAAAGCGGCGGATATGATTCTGGGTAAACAGCCCCTGCCCGATGCTGGCGTTGAGGTCTGGATTGATCCGGATTGGCAGCAGCGACAGCGTTTAGGTAGCCCTAAGCGTGATGTTAATTAAATAGCCCTAAGCGTGTGGTTAAATAGCCCTAAGCGTTCGGTTAAATAAGTGCCGCTAAGCGTGTGCTAGGTCAAGAAATTAAGTAAATAAGAAATTGTAAAAGCTGTAAACGTAAAAGAATTTAAAACTAAAATAAGGTGAATACTCATGACAACTCGAAACAACAGAACTGGCCGTAAACATAATCTAATGCGTGGCGTAGCTGTAGCGATGGGCTTGTCCGCATCGCTGGCGTTTGCTGGCCAATGTGACACGGTGCGTTTCTCCGATGTGGGTTGGACTGATATCACGGCTACCACGGCAGTAACCAGTGAAGTAGTGGAAGCGCTGGGCTATAAAGCAACGACTCAGTTGTTATCTGTGCCGGTGACTTACACCTCTCTCGCCAATGCCGATATCGACGTATTTCTGGGTAACTGGATGCCTACGATGGAAGCGGATATTGCTAAATACCGTGAAGAAGGCAGCGTTGAAACAGTGCGCGCTAACCTTGAAGGCGCCAAATACACCTTGGCAGTTCCTAAATATGTGTATGATGCGGGTGTAAAAAGCTTTGCTGATATCGCTAAATTCAAAGATAAGTTTAAAGGTCGCCTTTACGGTATTGAGCCAGGCAATGATGGCAACCGCCTGATGCAGGATATGATCGACAAAGATGCTTTTGGCCTGAAGGGTTTTAAGCTGGTGGAATCGAGTGAGGCTGGTATGGTTTCACAGGTTTCACGGTTTGCCAAACGTGAGCAATGGATTGTCTTTCTGGGTTGGGCACCGCATCCGATGAATGCCAATATCGAGATGGAATACCTACAAGGAGGTGATGACTTCTTTGGTCCTAACTACGGTGGTGCCAATGTCTATACCAATGTACGTAAAAACTACACTCAGGAATGTCCGAATGTAGGGCGTTTGTTAGAGAACTTGTCTTTTACGCTCAAAATGGAAAACGAAGTGATGGGTGCCATTCTTGATGATGGCAAAAGTCCTCAGGCGGCTGCCACAGCATGGCTGAAGTCTAACCCTGAAACGTTAAATGTCTGGTTAGACGGCGTGACAACCAAAGATGGTGGTGATGGCTTGGCCGCTGTTCGTAAACGTTTAGATTTCTGATCTCGTGTTTTTCTGTTGTCGGCGCAGCACATTAAGCGCCCGACAACAGATCTTCCTCTGTTTTATGAAGTACCGCTTCGCTCAACTTAGTGGTGATGACATCGTTTATTTATAAAAAGGCAAACTCATGAATTGGATTACTGAAAACAAAATTCCGCTAGGGAGCTGGATGGAGGCGTTTGTTGACTGGCTGACGTTTAATGCAGCGGGTTTTTTCGATGCCATTTCCATTTCTTTGGAATGGATGATTATCTCTATGGTAGATATTTTCCAGTGGTTTCCCCCCTTTGTACCAATGGCTATGACGGCTGCAATTGCCTGGTGGTTGCATCGCAGTATTCCGTTGGTGATCTTTGTGGTTACAGCGTTGCTATTGATTCTTAATCTTGGCTATTGGCAGGAGATGCTGGAGACTTTTGTGCTGGTTATAGCAGCCACGACACTGTCGGTTGCTATGGGTATTCCTATTGGAATTTTGGCGGCGCATAAGCCTTGGGTATACACTATTTTGCGGCCGATTCTTGATCTGATGCAGACAATTCCTACCTTTGTCTACCTTATTCCGACACTTGTCTTGTTTGGCCTGGGCGTCGTTCCTGGCTTAATATCAACGATCATATTTGCGGTAGCGGCTCCCATCCGTTTGACCTATCTCGGTATTAGCCGTGTACCTGAGGATCTTATAGAGGCCGGCAGAGCATTTGGGGCTACACCGTTCAAACTGCTATATAAAGTTGAGTTGCCTGCTGCGATGCCAAATATTATGGCCGGTGTGACTCAATGCATCATGTTATCTCTTTCCATGGTCGTCATAGCGGCGCTAGTGGGTGCAGACGGTTTAGGTAAGCCGGTTATTCGCGCATTGAATACGGTCAATATTTCTCAGGGTTTTGAGGCGGGGCTGGCCATCGTTCTGGTGGCTATTATTCTGGATCGAATTTGCAAAGCGCCTGGCGCTAAAGAGGAAGGTTAATCATGGCGGCAATTAGTATTCGTAATGTAGATGTCGTGTTTGGTGAGAATATTGAGCAGAGTCTGGCGCTACTTGATCAGGGTAGTAGTCGGCAGGAAATCATCGAAACTACCGGCGATGTAGTGGGTGTGGCTAATGCATCAATTGAAGTGCAGGAAGGTGAAATATGCGTATTAATGGGACTGTCTGGCTCGGGCAAGTCAAGCCTGTTACGTGCGGTTAACGGCTTAAACGCAGTGAGCCGGGGAGAGTTATTAGTACAGGATGGCGACCAAATGGTGGATATCGCTACCTGTGATGCCAGCACTTTGTTGCATATGCGTACCAGCAAGATCTCCATGGTATTTCAGAAATTTGCCTTGATGCCGTGGATGAGCGTGGTTGATAACGTGGCATTTGGTCTGGACATGAAGGGCATGAGTAAGCAGAAGCGCCGTGCCAAAGCGATGGAAAAGCTGGAGATGGTTGGCTTGTCTGAATGGAAGGATAAGTTCCCGCACGAACTGTCGGGAGGTATGCAGCAGCGTGTCGGTCTTGCGCGCGCGTTCGCCATGGACAGTGATATATTGCTGATGGATGAGCCTTTTTCTGCGCTTGATCCGTTGATTCGCAGTCAGTTGCAGGATGAGTTAATTGAGCTTCAGCAGCGCCTGAATAAAACCATTTTGTTCGTCAGTCATGACTTGGACGAAGCGCTCAAAATTGGCACCCATATAGCGATTATGGAATCCGCCAAAATCATTCAGCACGGCAAACCAGAAGATATTGTTCTTAATCCAAAGACCCCTTATGTTGCTGATTTTGTTGCACACACTAATCCTTTGAATGTTTTGTGCGGACGTTCACTGATGACGCTTGTAAGTGACTTGCCGATAGTTAATGGCGAATGCGTGCTAAACCCACATGACAACACAGTCGTTAATGTGAATGCAGAAGGTGTGATTACCACTGCCAGTCGTCAGGGGGAGGCGCTGCCACTGCATCATTGGAGTGAGGGCGAGGATATAGAAAGGATGGCAGAGGGCTTGCTGGTGATCGCTTCGCCGGATGTGCCAATGCGATCTGCGATCGAAATTCGATATAAAACAGGCTTGCCATTACTGCTTGAAGAAGACGGGCGCTTGGTTGGAATCCTGTCAGACAAAGATTTTTATCATGCGTTACTAGGCAAGCATTTTACGCTTGATGCGGCGTAAACTAAAAATTGATGTTTCTTTTGAGAATCAGTCGAATTTTTAATTAAAAAGGTCAGAGTAGAGCTGGGTGTTAGCCTGGTTCTTATTCTATGGGCTTTTGCTGACAGATCTATTTTTGCTGGATTTGTGCTTGGCAACAACGTCGGCAGGAAGTTGTTGCTCCAGGTAATCGATAATCAGGCGTTGCGCCAAATTGCTATCAATGCCTGTGGGTGTTAATGCACCTCTAAGCCAGATGCCATCAATAAGCGCGGCGATACTCTGCGCTACAAACAGGGCTCTGTCTGGGGGTAATACCTGTTTTAGTTCGAGCACCAGGTGCGATAGGAGCCTTTTTTCATTGACCCGCTGTAAACGGTAGAGCGCGGGATCATGCATCGCTAAAGACCAGAACGCCAGCCAGGTTTTAACGACTTTGGATTCTAGCTGCCGCGGGTCAAAGTTCCCGCCAACAATGGCCTTAATACGACCAACAACATCATCTTGCGGGATCTCTTGTAGGCGGATCTTAACGCCGTGAGACAGCTGCTGTAATACCGAGCGCATCGTCGCTTCCAGCAAACCATTCTTGCCGCCGAAGTAATGATTAATAATCGCCGGAGACACGCCCGCATAACTGCTGATCATCGCGACACTGGCTTTATGCAACCCGACAGAGTTGATAGCTTCCATTGTGGCATTAATTAGCTGTGGCTTTCTTATTTCAGGCATTCCAACTTTTGGCATTAGGATCTTACTCGCATAATCGTGAGGGGGAATTTGCCTTTCACGTGGTTAGCTGTCAAGTGAGATTACTCAGAAAGTCATGACATATAGTCACGAATAGGGATGAACTCGTTCGTTTCAAACTATTGTTTAACTCAAAGGCGCCAAAAATGCTATCTTACGCTTGCCTAATAGTGACTTGTCTATGCTGTCTTTATCTAGCGGTGCTAAGCCGGATGGCTGAAATTGGCTGTTTTGTGGGCTTGTGTCATACAAACGTTAGTTCGTGAACCGAGTCAACGGATGTTTTTTTACACTTGATGTAATAGAATACGCACGCGTCTTAGGGTAATGAATTTTAGAGTGTCACTCAGTGCAATTATACAGTGCTATAACGAGTGCAAAAAAGAGTACGATTAATGAAATCAAATAAGGTGTGTAGCGTCGTTAGGGTTACTGTTAGAGTCGCCGCTATTGTATTTGCCAGTATCGTTGTTTCAGCGTGTTCTTCGCTTAATCAGCCGCAAACTTCTTCAGCCTCATTTTCAGTTGATCAGCTAATCCCAGCAGAGATTGCCGATTTTCTCAATCATTCTGTCACAGATACTAGTTCCTCGTTTGCACAAAGCCCTTGGGGTGACAATATTATCCTGTTTGCGAAAGCGCCTTATTATTCTGCCAGTGGTGCACAATGCCGCCAGCTCATCGTGGAAAGTACGCTTGATAAGCGCACTGGGCTTGCCTGCACACAAGATAAACAGCGTTGGTATAAAGTGCGCGCGCTGGTAGCGGGAAATACACAGTAATCCGGTCTGTTTAGATCAGATTTCAATGTCATCAGAAAAGTGAAAATCTATGTACTCGACGGCTCGGTCAATAAAAATTTCTACGTCTCGTTTTTTTACAAAGCAGAGTGTAAAAAAGAGTTCAGTTCTCGGTCTCTTAGGGGCATTAATTTTCTGCTCGCTGCCTGTTAAAACGGCGCAGGCTATCTCCATCAACACCGGAACCGGTGGGCTGGACATGCAGGAACAGGCAGCACCGCTACCTGAAACAGCAGTAGATACGCCCAACACCAACTGGAAAACCGGTACTTACGGCCCACATATTAAAACCAGAGAAGAGCTTGGAATACTGCCTTATGGAGGCCATCTTTTCTCAGGTGGTTTTCGTGGTGTACGTGCCGATGGTTTAAACCCGGACTACAAAATTGCACCGGGCGACCTGATAACACTGCGTTTGTGGGGGGCTGTTGAAATCGAGCGTGTCTTACCCGTTGATGCTCAAGGCTATATTTTTATTCCTTCGGTTGGGCCGGTCAAAGTACAGGGGGCTTCTCAGCAAAACCTGAATGCTCGCGTAAAGTCGGCGATACAGTCTATTTATCCTGAAAACGTGAATGTATATACCAACTTGCAAGGTGTGCAGCCCGTCGCTGTGTTTGTTACCGGAGAAGTGAAAAATCCGGGCCGTTATGCGGGTACACCGAACGACTCAGTTTTATACTTTCTCGATCAAGCCGGTGGTATCGATCCCCAATTAGGTAGCTTTCGATCCATCCGTGTCATTCGTAATAACAAAACCCTGAACAACGCCGACCTGTACCGTTTCCTCAAAGAAGGGCAGTTACCTGATGTGCAGTTTCGCGATGGTGATACCGTTGTCGTCGGGCGACGTCAGTCAGCAGTCACCGTGGCAGGTGATGTTGAGCGTGAACTGCAATATGAACTAACCAGTAATGAGAATAGCGGAAAAAGCCTGCTGCAGTACGCACGAATTAAACCGGGTATTACTCACGTGCTGGTGCGTGGTGTGCGCGAATCAGGCCTATTGGCAAAATATTATTCCTTGTCCGACTTTGGAAAAGCCCGTTTAAAAAATGGGGATGAAGTCCTGTTTAGCGCCGACCAGCAAGATGACACCATCGTTGTTCAGGTAGAAGGTAGCTACTACGGTCCTTCCCGATACGCGCTGCCAAACGATGCATCGCTCACAGAGCTATTAAATAACATTCAGGTGCCTCAGGCATTAACAGACACGGGCAGTGTGTCTCTCAGGCGCGTTAGTGTTGCTGATCGACAAAAAGCTTCCCTGCAAGAAAGCCTGCGTCGCCTCGAAACCACTTATCTGGGCGCTCCCTCATCGACACCCGATGAAGCCTCCATTCGTGTAAAAGAAGCAGAGCTGATATCCAACTTCGTAAAACGCGCTGCCTTGATTCAGCCGAACGGCAGGATGGTGGTTGCCAACAATGGCAGGGTTGCAGATATCCGTTTGCAGGATGGCGACATTATTACCATTCCGGAAACGTCCGACTCACTGCTGATCAGTGGTGAAGTGTTAGTACCGCAAGCAACCGTCTTCCAAGGCCGCCACGATGTAATGGATTATATCGAGCGCTCGGGTGGCTTTACTCAGCATGCCGATCAAAAGAACATCTTGGTAGTACGCTTGAATGGCGAAGTACGTAAAGCAACAGACGTGGATCTGCAGCCTGGTGATGAGATTCTAGTGTTGCCAATAGTACCAACCAAAAACCTACAATTGGCTACCAGCCTGACGCAGATTATTTACCAGTTGGCTATTGCTGCAAAAGTCGCGATAGATTTGTAGATGTCCGTTTGTTAATGACATGGACTTTTAGCATATGTTTATTTCGCAACTAATATAAAGGGGGCGTTTACAGTGTTATCAAACCGCTCTCCTTGGCAAGTCACGACAAGTGTTTGGTACGCATTATTCATGCGAGAAGCATTGGCGCGTACTACAGCTGACCGTTTTGCATGGTTTTGGATGATCGCAGAACCCGTTGGTTACATCATTATTATGATTTCAATAAGGACTGTATTACTCAATAAAACCAAAACAATTTTCGGCGCAGAGTTTGTGCCTTGGATGATTGTTGGTTTATTTGGGTTTTTCTTGTTTCGCGAAAATATGATGCGATCTATTGGCGCAATAGATGCTAATAAAGGGCTGTTTGCATATAGGCAAGTAAAGCCGATAGATCCGGTCTTAGTTCGATGTTATCTCGAAGGTATTTTGAAAACATTTATTTTTTCATTATTTATCTTTACTGGTTTACTTGTAGATCTTGATTTATTACCTAGAGATGCTCTTAAGGCGATTTTTTATTGGGTTTTGTTATGGTGTCTTGGTTTAGGCATAGGGCTTGTTTTATCTGCTGTATCCGCATTGGTGCCAGAAGTTGGACGAATTGTCCGAATGATATCAATGCCCTTGATGTTAGTATCAGGAGTTATTTTACCTCTGAATTTTTTATCGTATAAAGCACAAAGTTATATGCTTTGGAATCCTATTGTGCATGGAATCGAGCTGTTAAGAACAAGTTTTTTTCCACTTTATCAGTCAATACATGGCGTTAGCATAGCTTATTTGTGTTTATGGATTCTAGGATCGATGAGTTTAGGGCTTTTATTACATTTACGGTACGCCCAGAAGTTGAAAGCTCAATGATAGAAGTCAAGAATGTGTATAAGCGTTACCATAACCACCACGGAAGTGACTGGGTATTGAAAAATGTGAATTTCCATATTCCTCATGGTGTTAGTGTAGGTTTAGTTGGACGAAATGGTGCAGGTAAATCGACACTGCTACAGTTATTAGGAGGCATGGATGAGCCTGATAAAGGGACTATAAAACGTAATTGTTCTATGTCATGGCCTATAGGCTTGAAGGGTGGTTTTCAGCCATCAATGACTGGCCGGCAAAACGTCAAATTTGTTTCAAGAATCCATGGGGCAGGAAAGGATATTCCTCGTATTACCCAATATGTGGAAGAGTTCGCGGAAATAGGCAAAGCCTTTGATGAGCCTATCAAAACTTATTCAAGCGGCATGCGAAGTCGTTTAGCATTTGGGCTATCACTCGCTTTTGATTTTGATGTGTATTTATCGGATGAAGCAACGGCTGTGGGTGATAAAGCATTTAAGGAAAAAGCTAAAAAAGCCTTTGAGGATAAAGTGGGTAAAGCTAGCCTTATCATGGTATCTCACTCAGAAGGTATTCTAAAGCAGTTATGCCAATCAGGCCTTTGGCTGCATGAAGGTAAAACTTATTGGTTTGATGATATTCATGATGCGATCCATGCTTATCACAGCAGTACATCGAAAACAAAATAGAAGCTAAGGCGTATATGAAAAAGTTAATGTCAAAAAATCCAGTATGGCTTATCTGCACGATTACAGTTTTTGTAGTTACTTGTTATTGGATGTTGTTTGCGAGTGACCGCTATATTTCGCAAACAAATATTGTTTTAGAGAGCCCACAGATAAGTGCACCAACGCTGAATGTACGTAATATTTTGTCCGGAAGTGGTGGTCATGGTGACATGCTGTTGTTGCGTGATTATTTATTATCAGTAGACATGTTAAAAAAAGTGCAAGTAAACAATGATTTCAGGGAGCATTTTTCTAATAAAAAAATAGATTTTTTATCAAGACTGGCTGATCAAAATGTATCTTTAGAAGAATTGCACCAATATTATTTGAAGCAAATTAGTGTTGAGCTAGATGAATACGCAAATGTTCTGCGTATAAAAGTGAACGCTTTTACCCCTATGGTAGCGAATGGCATTGCTAACTTTTTGCTCAGCGAAGGCGAGCGCCATATGAACGCTATGGGACAACGCCTGGCAGCAGAGCAAGTTAATTTTCTTGAGGCTCAAGTGGTGGCTTTAAGCGAAAATTTCGAGAAGGCAAGACAAGCATTGCTGGACTATCAAAATAAGTATGGTTTGATATCACCGACCGACACAGTTGAAAGTCTGAGTGCTGTGGTTGCTGGGCTTGAGGGGCAATTATCAAACCTGCAATCAAACCGAACTGCGCTAGTGAGTTATCAGAGCCGTAAATCGCCTGATGTAGTTAAAATGGATAGCCAAATTGCAGCTATAAAAACTCAAATTGCAATAGAAAGAGCTAGAATGGCGCAGCAATCGGGCGATGCACTTAATGTTAAATCGGCAGATTATCAATCATTAGAGCTGAAGATGCAGTTTGCAAAAGAAAGTTACTCAGGCGCCTTGGCAGCGTTAGAGAATACAAGAATTGAAGCAGCACGAAAGTTAAAGCAGATCTCTGTATTGCAAAGCCCTACATTTCCAGAATATCCAGTAGAACCAAGGCGCATCTATAACTCGGTGACTTTTGGTCTGATTGCAATATTCTTATCACTCATTGTCCAAATGATAATGTTAATAATAAAAGATCATCGTGATTAAAGTATCGATCAATAGGTTTGTGAGTTTTTTAAGGCGAAATAATGAATTTTAAATTTACAGAATTGAAAAAAATATTTAAAAATTTAAATGTTGAGAAAAAGCATACTTTTCCGGTCGAGCTGAAAGGGGACGAGTGGATAAACGAAGATAAAAAACCCGTTGCTATATTTATAGGTTTTAATCCTTGGAAAAGAGATATTTTTCATAAATATTTTGACGGTTATAAAGTTGCATATGTATTAGGTAATGCTTCTTGGGAAAGAGTTGTTAATGAGTTCTTGTTAAAGCTCGATAAAGATGAAGAAGTGGTATTTGTTAAGTGGGGTGCAAGAAAGTTACCCGTTGGACTACGTATTTGGTTATATAAACAGAACGTGTTCGTAAAAAATAATATCAAGGTCCTGTCCGTTGAAGATGGTTTTTTACGTTCTTTAGGCGCAGGATTGCTTCATACAAAGCCTGCTTCTATATGCATTGATAAAAAAGGGATATATTTCGATGCTAATCAGCCTTCAGACCTTGAAAATATACTCCTTACATATGATTTTAGATCAGACCAAACTCTGATGAAAAGAGCACGTCATGGCCTATCTCTAATGCGGGCCGCAGAGCTGACCAAATACTATAATGTGGACTCAGAAAATATAAATGATACGTTTTCGCGTACAAATAAGTATTCAATTTTGGTAATAGGGCAGGTAGAAGGGGATGCCTCAATTAAACATGGAAAAACTTCAATTCGTCTTAATACAGATCTTGTAAAAAAGGCACGAGAAGATTTTCCCGAAGCTGATATCTACTTTAAGCCCCATCCTGACTACATTGCTAATAATAGGAAATCTTTATCTAACGTCGACAAATTGAGTAAGATCTGTGTTGTCGTTCCTGAAAAAACGACTCTGAGAGAACTCATAAATAAAGTGGATCATGTTTATACGATTACATCTTTAGCTGGTTTAGAGTCACTGTTTAAAGGTAAAAAAGTGACAACTCTAGGTGCACCTTTTTATTCAAATTGGGGGCTCACAGATGATAAGGTGATTATCAAAAGAAGAAATCGTCAATTGTCTCTAGAAGAGATGTTTGCCGGTGCGTATTTGTTATACCCAAAATATATGCATGTTTTGAGTGATGAAGAAAGTACATTTGAGGAGACTGCAAGTTATTTTATTTTTGAAGTATTGAAGCATACAAACATATTGGAAGTAACTAATAATAAGTTGTTCAGTCCTTGTATCGAGTTTCTAGATGTATTATCAACACCATTGAAGGTAATGCACTATATTGGTAATACCAACTTTCCGGCAGAGGCCATAACGTCTGATATAATGGATTTGATTAGTATAGATTTTAAATTAGTTGATTATCCACAGATTAGTTTTTTGTTGGGGAAAACAGCAAATTATGATGCACTGATTGAATATACAAATTATTGTTTGAAGTTTGTTGAAAGTAATATAAAAAATATTTCTGAAAAAACAACTCTCCTTAATTCATTTTTCTATAGCTTATCCTTAACTTTAAGGAACTCAAATGGAAGGGTTATAAATCCCATACCTTGTATAAGCTCTTTTATAATAGCTACTAATGCAACTGAAAAAAACATAGTTCCGTTATTGAATAATTACGTAGCATGCTGCGCCATGAACTTGCAATATCAGCAAATTAATAATTTACTAAAAAGCTTACCTTCAAATGATTATATTGAACCTTTCGAAGTACATCAGTCAATTGCTGATATAGCAAAAAAAGTTTCGCTATTGAAGCCTAGTGTTGGGCTGTATAAGTCGTTTACTCAAATTATGGTAAGTAAACCGTCACGCGCTGAGCGAAATATGCCCGAGCGGACACAGCTTAGATTGTCTTTTGCTAATAAGTTTTTAGAGGGCATGAATAACCGTTTTCCCGATGTTTTAGATACATCGTTCAATAAAATATTATATTACTTAGTTCAAGATGAAGTTATAGAAGCTGAAAAGGAGGTTAGTAAGTTTTTTGAAAAAATCAGTATTGATGAAACAACTGATAAATCTAAAGAGTTATATGGTTTTAAGAGTAGGCTAAAGGATTGGTTGATAATTTGTAATGCTATGATAAAGAAGAAAAGATTCAAAACTGCAGATTTAATTCTTTCTTGGATCAAAAGTGATGATGAGTCTGAGATGATGACATTTACTTTATTATCTTACTATAAGGAATCACTCAATAAAAAGTTATATTATGATCTACTGCTGGGTCTAGATCCTGAAATTAGAAGTTCTGATAAAATAGCAGGCCTTCATGCGAGAGTACTTAGAGAAGAAGGCCTCCTGAGGGCTTCTAAAGATGAATATATAAGACTAAATAATAAATCAATCACTTTAGCAAGAAAAAATAGTCTAAAGCTAGAGTTGGATAAGTTAGATTTTTGTCTGTCGAGTAGCAAAATTCTAAATTCCATTGATCAACCTAAGATGCCAAAAGGTATTGTTTTTTTGGCATCACAATCATGCTTTAATACTTTAGCTATGATGATACCAAGCTTGGTTGAGCTTAAGAAAAAAGGTTATGCAGTAGTTAATTTAATGCAAGGCATGACTGAGTATAGTGGAACTGGCCTAGAGTTTATCGATAAATTCCATGGTGTGATTCCACTAAACCTTACTGATAAAGGGACTATTTTAGATCTATCTAATCAATGGGAAGTCGACTGGCAAAATAAAAGGCTTATAGTGGATGAGGTTAATTATTATCAAGGTTTCTATGAGGGGTTGTCTGCATCTACTCGTCGATACCATGTTGATATTACAGTAAAGGATGTTTTTCAGAAATTCAATAATAGTATCCTTCGTGCTGATACATGTCTTAGTGTTTGTAAGAATATTTTCTCTGAAATTGTGATTTCTAAAAAAATGCCTGTGACATTTGTTACAGGCAATAGCCATGTAACTCCTTATTCAGTATTCAGAGATTTTTCAAGATCAAAAAATCATCCACTACTTGGTTTTATTAATTGCAATGTTGCATATGAATCATATTTTTCAAACGTGGGCAGTAAATTTGCAAACACCATGTGCGTAACTGATATGACGTTGTATCCACTAACACGCGCACCATTTCTTCCTAGAAAAGATCAATTTGATGCCTGGTATGATAAAAACCTTGATAATGCAGATTTTGTAAAAAAAGCTGATGACTTAATACAGGTAAATAGAGTTGGTCATTCTTCAAACGAGAAAGAGTTGGCTTTGGTTGAATACTTAAAGGATCAAAAGGCTAGGGGAGTTAAAATTGTTTGTGCTTTTGGTAAAGTGCCTGTAGATCTCTGTGTTCCTTTTGATGGTGGGCCTGCACACAGTAATATGGCTGATTGGATTAGCCATACCGTTGATATATGTAACGGACAAGATAATATTTTACTATTGGTCAAGCCGCACCCCCATGAATTACGCCCCGAAATTGCCCTTGATCTGGTTGAAAGTTTTCATGACCTTATCGATTGCAGACCAGAGAAAAATGTTCTGCTATTAGGGCATAAAGATATTAATGGGCATGCACTAGCCCCTTATTTGGATCTTGCAATTTTATATAATGGATCAAGTGCATTGGAACTTACTGCGCAAGGTATCCCTGTCATAATGACTTCTTATTTTGGGCAGTATGACTATCCTATCAATTTGATATACCCAAAAAGTAGATCAGAGTATAAAGAATTTATATTGTCAACAAATTATCCGTTGCCAGATCAGGAAATACGTAAAAAAGCTGCCTTTATGCTTTCTTATTTGGGCACAGACGAAATATCAATCCTTAATCAATACTCTTTAAGGCAATTAACTAACGACAAAATAGGAATACCTAAATGGCAGGAGGATAAGGTTTCTGATTTTCTTGTCAATGGTGATCCTAAAATGGAATTGATTGCGTCTCGTATAGTAGAAAAATTCGAATGTCATCGATAAATATTTTAATAGAATTATTTTTTAATGGAGAAAAAAGTGTTTAATGATCAAACAATTTTAATTACTGGCGGCACAGGCTCATTCGGTAAAAAGTACACGCAGATTATTCTTGAAAAATATAAACCAAAAAAGATTATTATTTTTTCACGTGACGAGCTCAAACAATTTGATATGCAACAGAAACTGAATGACCCGTGTATGCGTTACTTTATCGGTGATGTACGTGACGAATCGCGCTTACGCGAGGCGATGGAAGGCGTAGATTACGTTATTCACGCGGCGGCTATGAAGCAAGTGCCTGCGGCTGAATACAATCCTATGGAGTGCATCAAGACTAACATCCATGGTGCAGAGAACGTAATTAAAGCGGCTATCGCTAACAACGTCAAAAAAGTTATTGCGCTCTCGACGGATAAAGCAGCCAACCCTATTAACCTTTACGGCGCAACAAAGTTGGCAAGCGATAAATTATTTGTTGCTGCAAATAACCAGGTTGGCACAAGAGACACACGTTTTTCTGTTGTGCGTTACGGTAATGTTGTCGGTTCGCGTGGTTCTGTTATTCCCTTTTTCAATAAGCTGCTAGCCGACGGCGCAACTGAATTACCGATTACGCACGCAGATATGACCCGCTTCATGATTACCTTGCGCGAAGGTGTTAATTTCGTCCTGAAAAACTTTGAACGTATGCACGGTGGCGAAATCTTTGTGCCTAAGATTCCTTCCATGTATATGACTGAATTAGCCAGTGCTGTTGCACCCGGTGTTGCTCAGAAAATAGTTGGGATTCGTCCCGGTGAAAAATTACATGAAATCATGTGCCCGGCAGATGATAGCCATTTAACATTAGAGTTTGATGATCACTACGTGATTTGTCCGACGATCCAATTTGCACATCAGTCGGATTTCACAACGAATAGGTTGGGCGAAAAAGGTAAAGATGTGCCTCAAGGCTTTGAGTATCACTCTGGTAATAATACGCACTGGTTAACACATAGCGAATTACTTGAAATGACTGTTGAACAAGATCCGGTGTGAGTATAAAAAATGATTCCGTATGGTAAACAGAATATATCGCAAGCAGACATTGATGCTGTTGTTGAAGTACTTCAGTCAGATTTTCTAACACAAGGGCCGAAGGTTCCGTTGTTTGAAAAAAGCTTAATGGACTATTGCCAGGTTGAACACGCGTTGGCAGTCAATAGTGCAACGTCTGCATTGCATATTGCCTGTTTGGCACTGGGGTTAGGTAAAGGCGATGTCTTGTGGACATCTCCTATCACTTTTGTTGCTTCAGCTAACTGTGGGCTCTATTGCGGCGCGCAGGTAGATTTTGTAGATATCGACACTGCTACCTATAATTTATGTCCTGTAAAGCTCGAAGCAAAATTAGTCAACGCTAAAAAAGACGGCACTCTTCCCAAAGTTGTTATTCCTGTACATTTAGCGGGCCAGTGTTGTGACATGCAGCGTATTCATGCGCTTAGCGTAGAATATGGCTTCTTTATCATTGAAGATGCGTCACATGCCATTGGTGCTAAGTATCTTGGTCAGCCTGTGGGTGGCTGCCAGTACTCAGATATCACCGTTTTTAGTTTTCATCCCGTTAAAATTATTACCACGGCTGAAGGGGGCGTAGCAACCACTAACTCTGCAGAGTTGGCCAGCAAAATGGATTTGTACCGGTCGCACGGTATTACCCGTAATCCTGAGCTCATGAAACAGGCGGCGGCCAGTGGTTGGTATTACGAGCAAATTTGTCTCGGTTTTAATTATCGCATGACCGAAATGCAGGCAGCGCTCGGTGTGAGTCAAATGACCCGCTTGGATGAATTTGTAGCTAAACGCCAAGTATTAGCCAAACGCTATCACGAGCTGTTAGCGTCGCTGCCGTTAACCGTACCTTATCAGTCACCTGATAGTTATTCCGCGCTGCACCTTTATCCGATACAAATCGATTTTACGGCGTTGGGGAAAACTCATGAAGGTGTTTTTTCAGCGTTAAGAGATAAAGGTATTGGTGTTAATTTGCATTATATTCCTGTTCATCGGCAGCCTTATTACGCAGAGCTTGGCTTTACATCGGGCGATTTTCCTTTATCTGAAGCCTATTATGATGAAGCGATTAGTATTCCGATTTACTTTGATATGACATTTGAGCAACAGGATGAAGTCGTCGAGGCATTGAGGCTGGTGCTGCAATGAAAGTGTGTATCATCCCGGCGCGCGGAGGAAGTAAACGAATACCCCGTAAAAATATAAAGCACTTTGATGGTAAACCCATTATTGCTTACTCGATTGAAGCGGCGCTTCAATCGGGCTGCTTTGATAAAGTAATGGTATCGACGGATGATCATGAAATAGCCGATGTAGCACGGCAATACGGTGCCGATGTTCCTTTTATTCGCCCAGCGGATTTATCAAATGATCATGCCGGGACCATTCCGGTTATCTGTCACGCGATCAACTGGTGCGAAGAACAAGGTATCCGTGTCACTGATGTGTGTTGTGTGTATGCAACAGCACCGTTTGTGACGGGCAAACGTTTGGCGGATGCCTATGAATTACTGTGTTCAGCAGGGTCTGAGTATTGCTTTAGTGTGACCGAATACGTTTTTCCAATTCAGCGGGCTGTTTCTATCACGCCTCAAAACCGTTTGGCTATGTTTGAGCCCGATAAGTTTACCATGCGGTCACAGGATCTTGAGCCTGCTTATCATGATGCAGGTCAGTTTTATTGGGGTAAAGCATCGGCCTTCTTGAGTAATGTGCCTCTCTTTTCAGAACATGCGACGCCTTATGTGTTGCCTCATTACTTGGTCCAGGATATTGATACTCCGGATGACTGGATACGTGCTGAATTCATGCATAAAGTGTTAAAGGCTGAGAATAAATGCTAGCTGTGTTTCGTGCGGATGCATCATTCGAGATAGGTACGGGTCACGTGATGCGCTGTATCACAGTAGCAAAAGCCTTGCAGTCACAAAATTATGAAATTCTTTTTTTATGCCGTAATCACCCCGGTAATTTGATAAGCGATATCATGTCACAAGGCTTTGAAGTGGCTGGTTTAGGTGGAAGCGCCACCGGTATCGCTAATGTTGGGCGCCTGGCGCATGCTGCCTGGTTGGGCGTTTCACAGTCTGACGATGCCCGTCAATCTATGCAAGTGATTGAAGACTGGTTAGCGGTTAAGCAAGCAGACAAAGTTGATTTACTGGTGGTTGATCACTATGCGCTAGATCAGGAGTGGGAAAAAAAAGTTAAAACGCTCTGTGCAAAGAGCTTAGTAATTGATGACCTCGCTGACCGACAACATGATTGCGATATGTTGCTTGATCAGTCCTTTATGCGACAGCCCGAGTCATACCTTAATAAGGTGCCTGCAGAAACGCTGCTACTGTTGGGGACAGACTATGGGTTACTTCGTCCTGAATTTGCTGCGATGCGCCCAACCAGTTTATTACGCAGACAAACTCCCACCCTTAAAAATATTTTAATCAGCATGGGCGGCGTGGATAAAAATAATTTTACGCGCGAGATTATCCAGCAGTTGTCTGATGTGGAGGGGAGTCAACACTTCGCTATCACCGTCGTATTGGGCGCTTCTTCACCCTGGCATGATGATATTAGTCGTTGTGTTGCACAATCACGTTTGAATATACAAGTATTAGCGAATGTCTCGAATATGGCACATTTGTTGACTAACTGTGATGTGGCGTTGGGCGCTGCTGGTGCTTCTACCTGGGAGCGTTGTACTTTAGGTGTACCTACCCTCATGTTTGTTTTAGCCAGTAACCAGTTATTTATCGCTGAACAGTTAGTGAAGAGTAAAGCGGTTATTTTAGCCAATCCGCCGGATGAATCGTTTAGTATAAAAGCGCTGATGGCATTGCTAACGCCCGAGAAACTGATCTCTTTAAGTCGTAACGCCGCCCTGATTTCGGATGGATCTGGTGTGGCGCGCGTTATCAGTCAGATAGAAAAGGCCTTGTCATGAAACTGCGGTCATTATCCGAAAAAGACTTAGAATTAGTGTTGTCGTGGCGAAATCATAGCGATGTTAAAAAATGGATGTTTTCACTAGACAACATTACGTTAGAAAATCATAAACGTTGGTTTATATCGTGTCAGGATAATCCGGCCAAAAAACTGTACGTTTTAGATACGGGAAAAGACATTTGTGGCTTCATTCAGTTTGATCTAAGCGGTGACCCAGAAAATCCGAACATAGAGTGGGGTTTTTACCGTGCACCTGATTCTCCAGCGGGTAGTGGCACATTATTACTCAAACTGGCACTGCAGAAAGCATTTGTCGAACTCAATGCTAATAAGGTCATTGGTAAAGTGCTGTCCTATAATCTGGCCTCACGGCATGTTCATGAGAAATTAGGTTTTGAGCAAGAAGGCTTATTAAAACGTCATCATTTTTTGCTCAATGATTATTATGATGTCTACTGCTACGGCTTAACGAAGCAGCATTGGAAAAAGGGTTAGAAATGGTTTTTGAAATTGCAAATAGGAAAATAGGCCTTGGCCATGCGCCTTATGTCATTGCTGAAATGTCCGCGAACCATAATGGCGATATAGAAAACGCCTATAAAATCATCAAAATGGCCAAAGAGCGCGGTGCTGATGCGGTTAAGTTGCAAACATATCGCCCTGACACCATAACCCTGAAGAGTAACAATCCCGACTTTATGATCAAGGGTGGTTTATGGGATGGCCAATCATTGTATGAACTGTATGAAAGTGCCTATATGCCATGGGAGTGGCACAAACCGCTGTTTGAGTACGCGCGTGAAGTAGGTATTACCATATTTAGTTCGCCTTTTGATTTTACCGCTGTCGATCTGCTTGAAGAGTTAGGTGCGCCTGCCTACAAGATTGCATCGTTTGAAGCGATCGATTTGCCGCTGATTAAATATGTGGCGGCTACGGGCAAACCCATGATTATCTCAACCGGTATGGCGGATGCTGAAGAGATCGCTGATGCGATACAGGCCGCGCGGGATGGTGGTTGTAAGGAACTGGCTATATTGCATTGTGTGAGCGGTTATCCCGCACCCGCTAAAGACTACAATCTTAAAACCATTATAGATATGCAGGAACGTTTTGGTTTAGTAACAGGCCTTTCAGACCACACGCTTGATAACACAACGGCGATTGCCTCAGTGGTATTGGGCGCATCCATTATCGAAAAGCATGTAACGTTAGACCGCAAGGGTGGTGGGGCTGACGATAGCTTTTCGCTTGAAGCCGATGGTTTAGAAGAGTTGTGCAAAGGTGCAAAAACGGCATGGCAGGCGTTGGGTGAAGTGAACTATGGACGTAAATCGAGTGAAGTGGGTAATGCTCAATTTAGACGCTCTTTGTATTTTGTAAAAGATATCAAAAAAGGTGAGACCATCACACCTGAGCATGTGAAAAGTGTACGTCCTGGCTTCGGGCTGCCGCCTAAAGAGCTATGTAACGTAATTGGGAAGGTAGCGACAGCAGATATTACATTCGCGACTCCTGTTAAAATAGGTGATTTTCGATAATTGCCACATTGATTTAGGGGAAATAAATTCTTGGTTTTTAAATACAAAAATGAATTTCCCTGATTAATTAAAATTAATAGTTTTAACACTGGCCTGTCACGGTTCCAAATGGCGTTGAAAACAAGGTATGTTTTCTTCACTTATTCAGAGTGAGATATTTTTTTTGTATCGTTCAGGTAGGTATTTTTAATTCTTTAATGGGCTATCTATGCAGCATATTATTGATGAAGTTTTGCTATTGACGCGTCAAGCAGGCAAGGCAGTAATGGCAATATATAAGAAGGATTTTGCTGTTTATGCAAAATCGGATGCTAGCCCAATAACCGAAGCCGACTTGGCCGCCCATCATATTATTGTTGATGGACTTGGCTCATTGACGCCTGATATTCCCGTATTATCTGAAGAATCAGATTATGCCGTTCAATCACAACGCTTGAATTGGAGTGAGTACTGGCTGGTTGATCCGTTAGATGGTACGAAAGAGTTCATCAAAAAAAATGGTGAGTTTACGGTCAACATCGCATTGATTCGTGATGGCGCTCCTGTTTTTGGTGTGGTGTATGCGCCCGTAACCGATGTGATATATTGGGGCGAAGTGGGCGAAGGTGCTATGAAGCAAACTGGCTCTGCACTGCCTGTTTCTATTCAGGTTGCTACGCTGCCAGTAACAGAAAAGGGCTGGCGTGTTGTCGGTAGCCGCTCACATCAGACAGAACGCTTTGCGCAGTTTATGCAATGTCTGCCCGAAGCCGAGATCATGCCCGTGGGTAGCTCGCTCAAGTTATGTTTAATTGCAGAAGGCGCTGCTGATCTTTATCCTCGCTTTTCGCCAACCAGTGAGTGGGATATTGCTGCAGGACAGGCTGTTTTAGTCGCTGCCGGAGGAGAAGTTTTAGCGTTGCCATCTTTAAAAGCACTTACCTACAATACCCGCCCGGAAACATTGATCAACCCTGATTTTGTAGCTTGTGCTGCGCTGAGTCATCACTGGCGTGATGAGATTCTTGATTCAATGAAGGGTAAAGACTCTTTTGGAAAATAAATCTGGTTTGGAAAATAAACGTGCTTTGAAAAACAAGTCCGGTTTGGGAAGTCAGCGTGACTTGGGGAATAAGTGTGATAACTGGATCGCTATTGGCTTTTCCTCCTGGAAGAAGAAGTTCATTCCGGATTTTTTAGGTGCTGATGCTCAGATAAAATTTTTGTCTGCCAAACGATTGTTCGCCGCTAGAAAACGCTTGTCTTCAGAAAACGTCATTGTCTGGTCCAGTCGTCTTACTCCTGAGCTTGAAAGTTTTTGTGCAGAGCTTAATTTGCCATTGTGGCAAATGGAGGATGGGTTCGTGCGTTCGGTTGGTTTGGGTGTCGATTTGGTTCGTCCGATATCTTTGGTTCTTGATGCTACAGGTATTTATTATGATGCGTCTAAACCCTCTGATTTAGAAACGATATTGAATACGCATGAATTTGACTCAGCCTACATTGAAAGGGCTGAAACTGTCATGCAGATGTTAATTGCCGGAAAGATTTCAAAATATAACGTTGGCAATACTTCTGTTTTAGATCTGCCAACAGATAAACGCATCCTACTGGTACCCGGGCAAATTGAGACAGATGCCTCTATCTTAAAAGGTTCTCCTGATATTCAAACTAATGCGGCTTTGTTAGCGGCTGTGCGGCAGAGTAATCCAGACGCTTTTATTATTTATAAACCTCATCCTGATATTGTCGCGGGTGGTCGGGATGATTCTAGCTTGTATACGTCGCAACCTTTATATGATCTTGAAGTGATCGACTCTTCCATTGCTAATTTATTCGATCAGATAGATGAGTTGCATACCATGACATCCTTGGCTGGTTTTGAAGCGCTATTACGAGGGGTTGATGTCGTCACCTATGGGCTACCTTTTTATGCGGGCTGGGGGGTAACCAAGGACCGCTTATTGTGTGAACGGCGCACACGGCAACTGAGTATTGAGGCCTTAGTTGCTGGCACGCTGCTACTTTATCCTGTTTATATCGACCCACTGACAAGAAAGCCGATCAGCTGTGAGGAGGCGCTTGAGTGGATCGCCAGTAATATTGATCAGCCCGTCGGCCCCAGTTGGTTAACTCAGTCAGGTCGTTTTTTTAAACGAGCTTTGCGTATGAAACAAGGCTAGCCTGAATGAAACGTGTGGGCGCTTTTTCTATCGGTATTGCCAGTATCTTACATCTTGATAAAGTTCTCGATGCTGAGCTGGTCTATTTGCCGCCAGCAATGCGTAAGCGTGTTAAGTGTGATGCGATCGCAGGTTGGGGGATGAAGCCTTCGGCGGCGGCTGCCCGGCAGTTTGCTAAAAAACATGATTTGCCCTATATCGCGCTTGAAGATGGTTTTTTACGTTCGCTGGGATTGGGCGTACATGGGCATCTTGAACACAGCTTTATTGCCGACTCTGTCGGGATTTATTATGACGCTTCGCGGCCTTCAGCTTTAGAAGAATTAATCCTGGCTTCATCTCAACTCGATGCTATTGCCTTAGAGCAATCACGACAGGCTATTCAGCGATTAGGTCAGCATCGTTTGAGTAAATATAATGCCGCACCAGATTATCCCGTGTCGCGCCTGCAGACGGGTGCTGCTGTATTGGTGGTGGATCAAACCTACGGCGATATTTCTGTTCAGCTTGGCCAGGGCTCACCTGAAACCTTTGTAAAAATGCTGGAAACGGCCGTTGATAATCATCCGGATGCAGAGATATTAGTTAAAGTCCATCCGGATGTGCTCGCAGGAAAGAAGAAAGGTTATCTTTTAGAGTGCGCGCAGCGGATGAACTGCACGCTTATTGCTGAGGATGTTAATCCCTGGGCTTTTTTTGATGCGGTTTCTGATGTGTATGTCGTGACCAGTCATATGGGGTTTGAGGCACTCGTGGCGGGCAAAAAAGTACATTGTTTTGGCATGCCCTATTATGCAGGGTGGGGGTTAACACAAGACTATCAAACCTGTGAAAGGCGCAGCCAGCCGCGTTCATTGGAACAAGTATTTTATGCTGTTTATGTTCAATATTGCCGCTATCTAAATCCTTACACAGGGCAGCCTTGTCAGTTGGAAGATACGATTGAGCTGTTGGCTCTGCAAAAACGTCATTTGGAAAAGTATCGCGGGCATTGGGTTGCCCTTAATATAGGCGCTTCTGAGCGTAAAATGTTGAAACGCGTGTTGGGTTTTGGCGCAACGCTTGAATTCAGAAAGCGAGCTCAAAATCTATCAGATGATTCATCGCCAGACAGCCAGGTCGAGCGAGGTTATATTCTTAAAAATATCGCTTCTACCGATTTAAAAGTTAATGAAGTTGTATTGGCCGCCAGTGATAATAAAACAGAGCTAACGGTACAACAAGGCTCGCTTCAATTGAAAGGGCTGGGGAGTGGTTTGTTATATCCATTATCAATTGAGATCCATGAGAGGATGCCCGGTCAGGTAAATGTCGACTCTATTTATATCGATCCGGAAAGTGGCAATATTATTGATGTTGAAACAGCGACTCAGTTACGTAAACAGTGCTTACCTTACTTCGCGGGTGTGAGCATGTGGTCACGCTGTAAGCGTCTTACACGTTATCTTTATCTCATTTTATGAAATGGGTTTGCGCAATCACCTGTTTTATAAGAACGGCATTGATAGGCACTGTATTAATTAGCATAGGATTAATAGGAACCGTATGAGAATTGTGATCACCGGTGCAACGGGTTCTATCGGCGGGGCGTTGGCGCGCGCTTATGCAAAAGACGGGCACTCTTTGATTTTACAGGGGCGTAAAGCCGATCAACTCTCTGCGTTAAGCAATGAGTGCACGTCACTGGGTGGTACGGTGTCGCTGGCAAGTTTTGATCTGGCTGATCTTGAACAGACACGCCGCTGGTGTGATGAACTGCTGCTTGATGGCGCTCCCGATCTGGTATTTGCCAATGCGGGGATGAATATTAATACCGGTGCCGATCAATCGGGCGAGCAATGGCAACAGATGGATGCGCTACTGGATTTGAATGTTAAATCGACCTTGCTGCTGGTACATCACATGGCTCTGGCCATGAAAAATCAAGGTTCAGGGCAACTGGTGATAATGAGCTCACTGGCTGCTTATTATGGCTTGCCGGTCACACCCACTTACAGTGCCAGTAAGGCCGCACTTAAAGCCTATGCAGAAGGTATTCGGGGGTGGTTAGCGCCGCATAACGTTGGTGTGACGGTGGTGATGCCGGGTTATGTCTCATCGCAGATGTGCCATGAGATGCCTGGCCCTAAACCGTTTATGTGGCCACCCGAGAAGGCGGCGCGGATCATCAAACAGGGGGTGGCTAAAAACCGCGCCCGTATCAGTTTCCCTTTTCCTCTTAATTTCGGTTGTTGGTGGCTGGCGGTTTTACCGGCGGCGATCTCGCAGCGCATTGTTAAATGGTTAGACTATGGTGGATAAGGGCATGGCGGCTAAGAATATGCTGGATAAGGACATGGCGGATAAATACATGGTTTATAAGTTAATGGTTTATAAGTTAATGGTTTATAAGTTAATGGTGGGTAAGTAAATGCCGGTTGAGAACCTGGTGGCAGAATTGCTATGGCCTTTATTACTTTTCCCTATTTTAACAGGGCTGATCGTTACGTTCGCGATGGAGTTTCTGTTGCAACCTACCGTCGTTTGCTTTTGGCGGCGCCCGTTTAATACCTTTTGTTTGCATCTGGGTAGTTTTCTTCTGCTTTATTGTGCAGCGCTGTTGTTGTGCTGGCGTCCCTGGTTTGCGTTATCGATTGTGTTGTCATTTCAGCTTTTATTAGTGTTGGTTAACAATGCTAAATATCATTCAATGCGCGAGCCGTTTCTTATTTATGATTTTGAGTACTTCACGGATGCTATTAAGCACCCGCGTTTGTATCTGCCGTTTTTTGGTATCTATAAAGCTATTCTGGCGGCTATCGGATTTGTCGCTGTGATCGTGTTGGCGATGATTATTGAGCCTTCCTTATTGAATTCAGCTGGCGCTTTCCATTGGCTCACTATGGTTACAGGGTTAATGATTATTGCGTCTGCATTGCTGTGGATAGGAGTCCGTCTTAACCGAACGCCGATGACGTTACAGCCTGAAGATGATTTTGTGAAGGTCGGGCTTGTTTCGTTTTTGTGGCTCTATGGGATCGAGCACATCAGGCATCAACCGATACATCGTTCGGTTAACTGGGAAGATAATTTTAAGAGTGAAGCAGAGCCGCATCGCCTCGCCAATGTGGTGGTTGTGCAGAGTGAATCTTTTTTTGACGCCCGTAAGGACTACGATCTGCTGAATGCAGATGTGCTGTCGCAGTATGATGATATTTGCTCTGAGTCTGCCCAATTCGGCCGTTTATCGGTGCCGGCATGGGGGGCCAATACGATCAGAACTGAAAGTGCTTTTTTGACCGGCCTTGAAGCCAGCCATTTTGGTGTTCATCAGTTTAGTCCGTATCGTTATTTTATGAAAAATGAACAGTACACCCTAGCGCATCTGCTAAAAGAGAAGGGCTACCGTACTGTGTGTATTCATCCGTATCAGGCGAGTTTTTATATGCGGGATATGTTGTATCCGCGGTTAGGTTTTGATCATTTTATTGATATTAACGCGTTTTCTGATTCACAGAAGCAAGGCCAGTATATCGGCGATATCGCGGTGGCAGAAAAGGTTGGCGAGTTGCTTGGGGAAAGCCAACAGCCCTTGTTTATATTCGTGATTACGATGGAGAATCACGGCCCACTGCATTTAGAAAAGCCCGATTCTGTTGATCAGCAGTTATTCTATAAAGATAAAAAGCAACCTGAGGGCTGTGATGATCTGACGGTGTATACGCGACATCTGAGTAATGCTGATCAGATGGCGTCGATGTTGCGCCAGCAGTTGCAAGCTGATTTACGAGAAGGGGTGTTGTGTTGGTATGGCGATCATGTGCCTATTATGGCTGATGTTTATCGCCGCTTAGGTGAACCGAGTGGCCTGACCGATTACTTTGTCTGGACGACGACATCGGAGAATCAGCAGAAACCACTTGCAGAGAACATCGCTATCAAGGTTTCAGGTCTGGTGCCATTAGTTACGCAGCAGTTAAGCCGTTTGGCTTCTTTGTAATGCATCCGGCGTATGCTGCTGTAATAGTTGTGTCAGTGGGCAGACGGGCATTTTCAGCCGCTTCATGGCTTCATCAATGCCTATTTTTATACCCGCAGCGCTGTAAAATCCACCATTGATCTGGGTCGTATGAATCACGGTATTACGAAATAGCCGGAACAGTTTCCCATCTGGTTTTTCTGTATCCAGCCAAAACTGGTCCAGTGGACATTGTGCCGTTAGCCCGGGGAGATTGAAAATAGGATCTGACAGAGTCAGGGTTCTGCAACTGTGGATTAATGCAGAGCTACCGACGGTACTGTTGACAGTGATAAGCCCTTCACAATGATTCAGCAGCGTGGGCAGGTGACCACTTTCCAGATATATCGTCCTTCCCTGAATGCCCAGCTCCTTTTCTAAGTCTGAGATGATTTTTCTGAAATCGGTAAATCCGGTATCCAATGGATGGTTTTTTATCAGCAATATCGACTCTTGCGGTGCAAAGTGCGCAAATGAGCGCATCACCTCTTCTATAACGGCTGCCATATTGCCGTAAGCTGAATGGCGTTGGATCTGACTATCGCTGTCTAGCTGCAAGGGCAGAATGTAGAAGCGCTGCTCGCTGCAAAGCAGCCTGTTGATATGTTTTTTATCTTTGTGTTCGTAAAAGGGCATCTTGGCAAATCGATATCCCCAGCCTGCCAGCTCAATACCCGAAATGTGCGGACGGTGTGTACGATAGCCTGAATAGAAAATGGGATTGAGTAGGTTGGGCAGATGGTAGCCTATCTCATGAGCCGCCAGCATAAAGGTTGGATTGTTGACGTTTTGGCCATCCTGATAAGCAGGAATGTTTTTGCCTACTTCGCTATACCAGCCTGGGTCTTTTGGCAGACGCGAGTGCCCATTGATGCCATATTCTTCCATTGTCAGCCAGTTTGGCCGAAAGTATCCCTCTTCAAAGATATGCAGACGGATACCATATTGTTTTGACAGCGCAATGGCGGGTGCGTTTACCGGTCGGGTATCGCCCAGCATAATGATATCGGTAATGGCATGAGTGCTGAGTTTATCTTCCAGGTATTCCGGAAACTGCGCAGCATCTGCACGAAAGTTCCAGGCAGGTTTGTTTGTCCAGTAGACATAATCTCCGGCATTGAAATTTATCCGCAGGACCTTGCCATCCTGTGAGATGATTTTATCAGCAAGACGAGAGAAAAAAGGACTCGTCGGGCCTTGAAGAAAGAGGAAGGTCCGTTGTTTCAATGCAGAATTCAGCCTGGTCAAAAAGTATTAAAGAAGCGTTTTGAGTGTGTTTAGCGTCAATTTGATCTGTTCTTCTGTATGTTCAGAGGACAGGAAAAAGCGCAGCCTGGCACTTCTTTCCGGAACCGCCGGATAGAGTATCGGCTGCACATTAATGCCTTTTTCCAGTAATGCGGCAGAGGCGTTGGCTGCTTTTACCGAGCTGCCCAGGATAATCGGAATAACCGCCATGCCGACGCTGTCGCCGGTGTTAAACCCCATCGCTTTCGCTTGTCTGATAAAGCTTTGAGAGATGCTTTTAAGCTTTTGAATTCGTTGTGGTTCTTTCTGAATGATCTGCAGTGATGCCAGCGCGGCGGCGGCTGTTGGCGCCGGTAAACCAACGCTATAGAGAAAACCCGGTGACAGGTAGCGCAGATTTTCAATCAGAGCGGAACTGCCGGCAATATATCCGCCGCAGCCTGATAATGTTTTGCTTAAAGTGCCCATCCAAATATCGACATCTTGCCCTGCAACATGAGCTTCTTCACGCAGGCCTTTGCCGCTGGCCCCGAGAACACCAAATGAGTGTGCTTCATCGACCATCAGGAAAGCATGATGTTGTTGCTTAATGTCGACTAACCGGGCTAAGTCGGGGTAGTCTCCATCCATACTGTAGAGTCCTTCTACAACAATCAGTACTTGTTCGAATTGATGCCTGTTTTCTGTCAGTATTTTTTCCAGCGCATCCAGATCATTATGAGCAAAGGGTATACGTTTCGCACCTGATAACTGTGAGCCGACAACTGAACTGTTATGAATGTATTCATCGTGAATGATCAGGTCTTTAGGGCCGAAAAGATAACCGATGGTTGAAACGTTGGTAGCATGCCCGCTAACGTAGACCAGGGCATCTTCGACCTCATAGGTGGCGGCAATTGCCGCTTCCAATTCCTGATGGATCGGGCGCTCTCCAGAAACAATTCGGCTGGCGGAGACCGACGTACCGTATTGATGAATAGCATCGATAGCGGCCTGATTAACTTCAGGATGTCCGGACAGGTTCAGGTAGTTATAACTGGCAAAGTTGATGACCTCTTGGTCATCAATGATGCTGGTGGCTCCCGCAACGCCTTGATGAATCTTAAAGAAAGGGCTGGGAACACCTAATGATTTTGCTCCATTTTTTATTATCTGCAGCTGCTTGTAACCAGGGTGCTGATCAAATTGGCAGTGCTTATTAAAAGCACTGCTACTGGTTTGTTGTGGTGTAGGCTTCCAGCCTTCAGACTCAGCTTTCTTTAGCTTTTTCTCCAGCGTTTGCTGAATGAGTTTTTGCTTAAGGCTTTTTGCCAAATTTAAAGATGTCATGCGGGCAGGTCTTCCTTAGCCGTGTGTTGGCTGGTGATGTGTTTGGTCATATCATCACTCTCTTGATGTTCCCCGCGCAGCTGTGCAACCAGGCGCTCACTTAATTTTGACAGTGTCGGGGTTTCACTCAGCGCCATGACGGAGATAGTGACACCTAAGAGTGACTCAATGGCAGACATCAGCTCGACACCCATTAAAGAATCCAGACCCATGTCGTACATCGAGCGGTTAATATCCAGCTTTTCTTCTGAAATCATCAGGATCTGGCTTAGTTTTGATCTTAGCAGATCTAAAATGGTGTCAGTTAGCTCGGCATCACTCATGGCCAGCAGTTCGGTTATCTCTAAGCGGTTGTCGTCTTCGTGATCGCTATCATGGCTGCTTAAAGCGATTTCGCGGAATTTTGCCTGGTCAGAGCTTGGCAGGAAGCGCTTCAAGGGTGCCCAGTCAAACTCAAGCACACCCATATTACCTACATCGTTGATGATCATTTGTTCCAGTGCTTCCAGTGCCAGATCAGATGCAAGGGCATGTCCACCGATACGACTTTGCAGCGCATCTTTGATTTTTTCATTACGGGCAAGGAAACCGACATCGTCTATCGCGCCCCAACGAGGGCAGGTGGCTACTTTTCCTCGTTTTCTGCGGTTAGCTGTTAATGCCTCAAGCCAATGGTTGGCGGCAACATAGCTACTTTGTCCAGGGTTACCCAGCAAGGTTGTGGCGGAGGAGTAAAGCACAAAAAACTCCAGATCGAGATCATCTGTCAGTTCATCCAACCATTTTGCACCGGCTATTTTAGGTGTCAGAACACGATCAATCTGTTCGGCGCTCAAGTTGCTTGCGATGCTGTCTTCTATCACAGCAGCGGCATGTACCACGCCTTTGATCGGTGGCATCTGTTCGCTGGCGAGTGCGAGCAAGCTGGATAATGCATCACGGTTGCTGACATCACAGGCTTGTGCCATTACCGTTACACCTTGCTCTTTAAAGGCGGCCAGTGCTTGTTTTGCTTCATCGGAGTGAGGACCGCTGCGGCTGATAAGTATCAGGTGTGTGGCACCCCGGGATACTAACCATTGCGCTGTTTTTAAGCCAAAACCGCCTAACCCGCCGGTCACCAGATAGCTGGCTTGGTTAGATGAGTCCAGTTTTGATGAGCCCTGTTTTGATGCGCTCTGCCCGGATAAAGAAAGCTGCTGTTTATTCGGCTTCGACTTATTCAGTGTTTTGCTTACCACTTCTTGTTCGTATGAGACGACGATTTTACCAATTTGTTTTGCTTGTTGCATGAAACGGAATGCATCAACAATTTGGTTAGCATCAAAGCGGGTGTAAGGTAGCGGAAACAGTGTTCCATCCTTAAAGAGCTGCATCATCTCCTGGAATAAGCGGTGGGTGAGAACCGGTTTTTCCTGCATCAGCTGATCGGCATCAATACCGAAATAGCTAATGTTGTTACGGAAAGGACGTAAACCTATGTGTGTATTTTCATAGAAATCACGTTTACCCAGCTCCAGAAAGCGGCCAAAAGGTTTCAGTACCCGAAAGTTCTGATTGATCGCTTCGCCTGCCAGTGAGTTGAGCACGACATCAACGCCGCGCTCTTCGGTTACCAGCAAGATCTCTTCGGCGAAGGTCAGAGAACGTGAATCGTAGATATGCTTGACGCCCATCATCCGTAGGAAGTCGCGCTTGCTATCAGAGCCAACGGTTGCATAGATCTCGGCACCCAGCCATTGGGCGATCTGAATAGCGGCGATCCCCACACCTCCGGCAGCACCGTGGATCAGAACTTTTTCTCCTGGCTCCACACGTGCCAGATGGTGCATCGCATAGTAAACGGTAAAGAACGTACTCGGGATAGTTGCCGCGGCTTCAAAGCTTATCCCTTGCGGTATATGCGCAATAGCACTGCTTTGGGTAATAACCGAATTACTGAAACTGGCCGGCCCGAAACCAACGACTAAGTCACCTATGGCGTAATCTTGTACGTCATTGCCGACTTCCGTGACTCTGCCAGCAAACTCAAAGCCAAGTGTTGGTCCTGCGAAGCCATTTTCGATAGCTTCATCGGAGAGTAACCCGAGCGTATACATAATATCGCGGAAGTTAAGTCCGGTGGCTTTCACATCAACCCGAATGTCCGCAGCGGATAACTGTGGTGTGGGTTTTGTGAACCAGTGCAGATTTTTTAACTGACCCGGTAATTCAAATCCCAGATAAAAGTCGTGTTTTGACGTGTCCGCTAAGCGGTTGTCGTCATCACTAATCAGTTTGCCTTTTCTCAGTCGTGGTGCATAACGACGCCCCAGTTGATCAATAAACAGCTCTGCTTCGACGCTAGGGCTAAGGAGCTCCGCCTGAAGCGTTTTTAGAATAGCCTCTGACCCGGCGAGTGAAGCAATATCAATCAGGCGGATTTCAACGTGTGTTGCTTCATTCATCAGAGTGCGGGCGAAGCCCCATAAGGCTGCATCGTCAGCGGTTAGGCGCTCATCAAATTGCGCATTGGGATCGTCGCAAAGATACGTATTGGCTACGCCGTAAGTCACCACCCATAGTGTTACGGGGTTGCTACTTCTTTCGGCGGCATTGAATAGCTTATTTAATGCTTTGCATCTGGCCGTCAGTTCTTCGAAACAGCTTTGTGGCTGCAGTCCTGACAGAAACAGAATGTTGTCATGTTGCTTTTCATCCCATAAGGACTGTAGATCAGACTCGTCTGTTGTCAGCAGTGAACTTGTTGAGCTGCTGTAGCGCTGAGCTGATATTTTTTCTTCAGCAAAGTGTGCTTCTGTGCTGTTCAGCCACTCTGGCGTCGCTTCGTCATGCATAATTAGCCATGACTGCGCTGCTGCTGTGGTTGTGGCTTTTGCTTTACTTGGCGCCTGACCCGCCATGACACTGACGGGCGTATCATTATAACTTTCAATTACCTGCAGGTTTTGTAAGCCGAATTCGGAAAAGATTTCAGTCCATTCTGTCGCGCTGTGTTGCGGACGATTTTGTTCAGGCCACCAGTGTGCAGTGCCCGACATAAGCACATTAATCCAGTCTGCCGGCGTCGGCGCGATCAGCAATACTAAAGCGTTATCGGCCATCACCATGTCGAGGTGTCGCATGAAGATTCCAAGATTATTTTGGCAGGCACCATTCAGGTTAATAATAACGATTTGATGCTGCAGGCAGGTGTCGGCCTCTAAATCCAATAGCTGTTGAGTGTTGAGCAGGGGATAATCTTCCTGCAGGTGTTCTGCTTTTTCAATAGCATCCTGGTTCAGGCTGCAAAAGGTATAGTCATTGCGCGTAAAGTTCAGTTTACTGCAGATTTGTCGCGCAAACTCGGGCGCATCAATAGCCGCTTCAAGAATACGAATGCGTTGGCCTGGATGCTGATTGGTTTGTGCTTCAATCAGTGAGGATAACTGTTCGCTAATATGATTTGTAATCAATGAGTTATGGCGTGCTTCTAATAACTGACTATAGGTTTCGATGCCAAAGCCTAACTGTTCTGTTGTCTGCTGCGCATTCAGTAATGACTCAAGGTGCAAGCCAAAACGACCCAGTGTCTGGGTGATGAAAAAATAATCAGGGTAATCACGTGCCATCATTTGCCAGATAACATCAGAGGGTATGATGTCGTCATCGTTTTGCGTTATCACTTGCCAGGCGTTATCTGTGGCTGTGATCATGTCGCGCTCAAGCGCGTAATGGATGATATAAGCAAACAGGTGGGCGGCTTCAGGGTGTGAAAGGCTTAGCTGTTCTTTATAGGCCGATGTTAAGTTGTTTTCTTGTTCAAGCTTGCTGAGCGTCTCATAGACAAAAGCGCTGATCAATGCTTCAAACAGAGGCTCTATTTCCTGCATGTATTGTTGCGATTTGGCCGATGACGCTTCACTCAGTGTTTTGCTAAACAGCGTTGTTATATCCGCCTGTATAACAGGATTGGATGCCCGATCAGGCACTGCTGTAAGCTGATAATCAAGAAAGTCGACACGCTGAGCTGCGCTTTTGTTAACACGCACTGCTCGAAAGCGTGCTTCCTCAAGAGCCGCAATCTGTAAGCCATTTTCATCAAACAAAGAAAAAGAAGCGGTAATTGAATGCGGAGAACGCTTTTGCAAACAGGCTTTGGCGGTATGTAATTTATATTTGCCACTGCGTACAAATATACGGCCAATTTTGGTTGGCACATAGGCAATCCCCTGATGGGTTGCCAACTGATCTTTAAGGAAGTGGATGATCAGCTGGAACGCACAGTCGAGTTGTCCCGGGTGCAGGGTGTATTCAGGGTGTTGCTGTGGCACGAACACGGCCAGTACTTCAGAGGGGCTGACCCAACCATGGCTTATGCTCTGAAAAGCCGGGCCGTAATTCAGGCCTGCTGCCTTGTTTAACGCAAGATGTGTGTCCAGAGTGAAGTCTGCATCGCTATCCGGTAAAGTCGGCGCCTGTTCTGACAGATGTAATTCAGTTGGGGCTTTAAGGTAGCGGCCGCTTGCATTGGGTGTCCAGGTTTCGCCTGTCACATATTCGCGGCTCTTTATGGTTATTTGTCCCGTCTCAGGGTTTAACGTGGTTCGGATTTTTTTACAGCTATTATCATCCAGTAATAGCGGGGTTTTAATCTCAAACTCTTCAAGCTCGATAACCGTTTTTGGCGTGTTTGATTTGCTGGTGGTTAAATGAATAGCAGCAAACATGACTTCGGCGAATCCTGCACCGGGAAACACAATGTTATCGCCTACCGCATGATCTGTCAGCCAGGGATGAGCACCGGTATCGAGTGTGTTTTCCCAGGTGTTGTCGATCTGTTTTACGGGATACCCGAGCAATGGGTGTTGTAAATCGCGGGTTAGCATGCCGCTGGCTTCAGCCGTTGTCTTATGCCAGAAGCGTTCTCTCTGCCAGGGGTAAGCAGGAAGACTCACCGGGGTTCCGGTGACAGGAAACAGTTGTGCTATTTCAGTCGCCTGATTCGGCGATGCTGCCAGAATAACGTTGGCTGATGTTCTCTCTATATTTTTAAGAGAGTCGTTATTTTTAGTGACGGTTGCGAGTACTAAACCTTCATGTCCGGTATTTTTCAACTCATCATTCAGATAACTTTTAAGGACCGGGTGCGCCGCGATTTCGATAAAAGTTGTGATGCCTTGTGAGATAAGTGCATCGATAGCGGGCTGGAACTGTACGGGTTTTCTGATGTTGTCCCACCAGTAGCGTGCATTTAATTCTGTGCCTGAAAGCTCAGCGCCGGTTACCGTTGAAAAGAAGGGAAGGGTGCTGTTACCCGCCTGAATAGAGGCGAGGCTGTCCGTTACTTGGCTTTCAATGCTATCCATAGCAGAGCTATGAAAGGCATAGTTGAGCGGCAAGCGACGGACAAAAGCACCTTGTGCTTTGAGTGCTGCTTCTAACAGTGATAGTTGTTCGGGATCGCCAGCAACCGTGACGCCCCGATAACTATTGATGCCGGCCAGTTCTATACGGTCAAGTTGATGCTCATTTATCAAAGCTAACGTGGTGTCAGCATCTAAACCAACGGCGGTCATTTGCCCGCGTCCCGCTGTCAGCCCCTGATATTTACTGCGATAGTAAATAACATGAATGGCATCAGTGAGTGTCAGTGCGCCACACGCCCAGGCAGCAGCGACTTCGCCGACACTATGGCCCGTGACTACTTTGGGTAAAATATGCTGGGCTTTGAATATCTCTGTTAAGCCTACCTGAAGAGCGAATAAGGCAGGTTGTGCAATTTCTGTTTGCGAGAAACGGTTGCTTCCATTCTTTCCAGCCAGTTCGTCGTGTAGTGAAAAACCAGCCAGTGGTTCGAAAATGGCATCGATTGTTTTAATGGTATCGCGGAAAACAGCTGAAGAGTCCAGTAATGTACGTCCCATGGTTTCCCATTGGCAGCCATTACCTGAATAGACAAATGAGATATCAGATTTCGGTTTGTCCAGATGGATAGCGGGCGTTTCTTCTGTTAGCAATGATTGTAACTTAGCCAGTGCGGTTTCTTTACTATCTGCCCAGATGGCATGTGCAATAGGGTGGCGCTCTTTGCGGAAAAAGTAGTGATAGGCCAGATCATAAAATGTGGTGTCTGTTGATTCCAACAGTAAAATCGTCTGTTTAACGCTACTGTGCAGTGCCTGGATATCACGGCCGCTTATAATTAATGGCAATGAACGATCGTTTTCAAGTAAAGACTCATCAGGTTTGCTTACCGCTAATGGTGGCGGCGTCTGTAAAATAACGTGTGCGTTAGCACCACCAAAACCAAATGAATTGACACCAATCGTCAGTGTGCCGGTTTGCGGTAATGGCATGTTCTGCGTGACAACCCGGATATTCCATTCATCAAAATGGATATTAGGGTTGGGGTTTTTCATGCTGATAGTCGCCGGAACCATACGATGCTGTAATGAATATAGCGCTTTGGCCAGGCCCGCCACCCCTGAGGCCGTTTCCATGTGTCCCACATTACTTTTTACAGAACCAATAGGCAGTGGTGTACTGCGGTGTTTGCCTAGCGCGTTGCTGATGGCGCGGGTTTCGATTGGGTCGCCAACAGCCGTGCCGGTACCGTGTGCTTCAAGATAATCAATCTGATCGGCGGAAACGCCAGCTTTTCTATAAGTAGCTTCCAGTAGGCTTGCCTGAGCATCAGGATTTGGTAGGGTTAGTCCTGATTTGTAGCCATCCGTGTTAACCGCTGAAGCGGCTACGATCGCCAGTACTGTGTCACCATCGCGGATAGCTGCGTCATAATCTTTAATAAAGAAAAGGCCGCCGCCTTCTGATCGAACATAACCATCACCGGCTTCATCAAAAACCTGACATCTGCCTGTAGGTGACAACATCGTCGCCTTGGCAAAAGCGATGAAACCATATGGGTGAAGATGCAGACATATGCCGCCGGTCAGTGCTTGTTGTATTTCACCGGTGCGAATAGCCTGGCATGCCTGATGAAACGCAACCATCGATGAAGAACATGCGGTATCTATAGCTAAACTTGGGCCATGCAGGTCAAATTGATATGAAATACGGTTGGCGGCAATACTGGAAGTGTTACCCGTCGAGATAGAGGAATCGCCAATTGTCAGATCTTCAGCGAAACGATAGGCGTAGTCTGATCCGGAAATGCCGATAAAAACGCCGCAGTCACTGCCTCTTAAGCTTGAGGGAGCCTTTCCTGTGCTTTCGATTGCTTCCCACGCAAGTTCAAGCAGGATTCTTTGTTGAGGGTCGATAAGGGCTGCTTCACGCGGAGAAATACCAAAAAAACCTGCATCAAAGCCGGAGACATCACCGATAGATCCTGCTGCAAATGTGTAACTGGTGCCTGGGTGTTTCTTGTCAGGGTGCTGATACGCATCAAAAGACCAGCGGCCATCTTCTACATGGGTGACCAAATCCTTGTTGTCTAAAAGGTTCTCCCATAAGGTGTTGTCCGGCGAGCCAGGAAACCTAAATGAAGTTCCGATAATAGCAATGCGCTTTTCCATAAATCTCAGCTCGTACTCTATAGTAAAAAAATCTGACACTATTCTACGCAAAATCAGTTATTTATTCAGCCGTTTTTGAGTATGGCCGGAGAGTTTTTTTAAGGCTAAGGCGCTGTGTGACATTGTGTTTCAGCCTATTCTGTCCTTAACTGTTAATATAAGGAATTACTTATGCGCTTTTGCTCTAACGGTTGTAGCCTTGTAAATCGTCTCGCTGTAGGATTGGCGCATATAAGTTTTTCTCCGAGTATTCGAGTGGAAATGGAATAGAACGCAGTGCAGTCATCATTCAAAACGAGTGTTCTCTTGTTCAGCGCGCTGATGGCGTGCTCCAGTAATTTATCAACGGCTTCTGATCAAACCAAACCATTGAGTTGTCGTGCTGATAACAGCATGAGCATTATCGCGTCTGTTGGTTCGGTTGCTAGCATGCGTTTAGGTCAAAATTATGAGTTTGGTGAAGGTGTCAGCCAGGATAATGGCCAGGCTTTTGAGTGGTATTGTAATGCAGCTATGCAAAATAGCCCTGAAGCGCAGCTTAAAATAGCTTTATTTTTATTAGAAGGTAAAGGTAATCAGAGAAATATATCAGCTGGCCTGGCATGGTTAAATCGCGCCGCAAATAATGGCAGTCATGATGCTGAGTTAGCCTTGGGTATTTTGCTGGTGGATACCGATGCCGCCCGCAGTGCTGTTCTGTTTAAACGTGCCGCTGACGGAGGAAATCTTTATGCAAATCATCGTCTTGCAGAGTTATATTACTATGGAATGGGAGTTCCGCAGAATTATCGTAAAGCGCAGGAGTTGTCGGAATCAGGTGTTGCTGCCGGGTTTGAGAAAAGCAAGGAACTGTTGACTCGTATACAGGTAAAACAGGATCCGGGGGTATTTGAACCGATCTCTCAATCAGCTTCTCAATCAACTTCTCAATCAACTTCTCAACCGGCCTATCAGTCGAGCCAACCTGTCGTTGCGGAACGGTCGGTAATCAGCATTGAGTCGCTACCGTCTTTACAGGAAGAAGCGTACCAAGATGCACAAAAAGAAGCACAGATTGAGGCAGAAAAAGAGTTAGAAAAAGAGTTACAAAAAAGCAGTAGTCTATTAGAGCGGTTTTTATCAATCTTACCCTCACTGCCCAATACAGGAGGGGGGAATCCATCCGCCCCTGCGGAGGTGATAGTGACGACATCGCAAGGGGTGGATGTCAATGATCAGTCAGAAGAACTGATATCTTCTCCTGTATCCGTATCCCCGGCTGTTACTCACCAGGCTATGAGTCATCCGGCGGATGTTCAGTCGGTCGTTTCTGACATGAAAGAATCTGACACGAGTGTTTCAGTGTCTACCGTTTCTGTGCCTGACATTGCGGTGATTGAATCTGCGAATCGACTGCCTGGAGTGGATCAGCAAGCGCTTGAAGATCAGTTGGTTGTAGCGGCTGAACAGGAGGCTCAACTGCAGAATGAACAGGCAAATCAACAACAGGCGGCAGCATCACAGCGGGCATCTGAAAAGGCCAAACTGGCTTCAACCAGTCAAAGCGCAGGGGCGCATAATTATGCACGTGATGCCGGCTGGATCAATAAGCAGCCGGAAATGCGATATACCATACAGTTAGTACAATCAACACACCTGGACGGGATTTTTAAATATATAAAGAGCCACAATCTTGATCATGATGCCTACTATATTCATGCACTGAAGGATGGTGAGTCTCGTTACATCCTGCTTTACGGTAAGTACCCTAATAACCGGACTAGTAAACAGGTGGCTAAAACGTTACCCGACGCCGTGCAGAAAGCCGGTTACTGGATCCGGACTTTTGGTGATTTACGCCGTAGCTATGATATTAGTCCCTGATTTTCGTATTGGTTAATCAACAAAAGACAAATAACAAAGAGTAATCAAGGGGCCTTTACGGCCCCTTATCTGTGAGTGCTTCTATTAGTCAGTGGCTCTGGTACATCGACTACAGCAGGTTGTTGATGAACACGACCAAAACAGCGGCAGGTGTGATAAAGCGTAACACGAACATAAAGAGGCTGAAGGCAACATCGTTGCTCAGATCCAACTGGTTTTCGACCGCTTGTTTGTTCATAAACCAACCGACAAAAATCGCGATGAACAGGCCGCCTAATGGCATCATCAAATTGGCGGTTACATAATCAAGCAGATCAAAGAAGGTTTTACTCTCAAAAGCCGAAATAAAAGAGAGCGGGTAAACGTTTGACCATTCGTTAAAAGACAGGATGGTCAGCAAACCCAGTAACCAGATTGAGATGCCGCCCATTAATGTGCCTGATAAGCGACTGATCCCTTTTTGCTCTTCCAGCCATTCCACAACAGGCTCCAGCAAAGAGATAGCGGACGTAACTGCGGCGATGACTAAGAGTCCAAAAAACAGCGATCCGAACAATACTCCACCCGTCATCTGGCCGAAAGCCATGGGTAGTGTTTGAAAGATAAGGCCCGGACCTGAACCTGGCTCAAGGCCGTTGGCAAAAACCAGCGGGAATATTGCAAGACCAGCGAGTAAAGCAACAGCCGTATCTACAACAGAAACAGCGACAGCCGTTTTAACAATAGAGACATTTTTGGGCAGGTAAGAACCGTACGCCATCATCACACCCATGCCTAAGCTCAGTGTAAAAAATGCATGCCCCAAAGCCGTTAAGATACCTGCGGTTGTTAGCTTTGAGAAATCAGGCTGAAACAGGAAAGCAAACCCCTGAGAGAACTCGCCGCTATTCATTGCATAACCGACCATTACCAGTAGTAATAGAAACAGCAGCGGCATCAGGATATTAATTGCTTTTTCCATACCTGAGCGAATCCCGCGGGCAACAATAAAGATGACCAGCGCCATGAAAACAGAGTGCCATACCAGCAATGTCCAGGGATCAGCCAGCAGTCCGCCAAACAGAGCGCCAATACTGTCAGCATTGCCGCCGGAGAAAGCCCCGCTGGCGGATTGGCCAACGTAAGCTAAAGCCCAGCCACCGATAACAGAATAGAAGGAGAGGATTAAAAAAGAAGCAGTGATACCCATCCAGCCAATCCATGTCCAGCGTGATGATAATCCATCCCGGTGGGTTAACATGCGTAGCGAGTTAATTGGGCTGCGGCCACCCCGACGGCCGATCGTGACTTCTGCAATCATGATCGGAAGACCGATTAAGGCAATACACAACAGATAAACAAGCACAAAGGCGCCGCCACCATTTTCGCCTGTGATGTAAGGAAATTTCCAGATATTACCTAATCCGACAGCGGATCCGCTGGCTGCCAGAATAAAGGCAAAGCGGGAGGACCACATCGGATGATCTTTACGTGCTTCAGCAACAGAAGCGTCTTCCATGTATGTTTGACTAGTTTGAGTCACGAGTACATCTCCATTTATTCTTATTCTACTTTTGTGTAGATTGTTTTTTTATACCGTTATCTTCTTCAGGAAGTGCTCTTCAGCCAGTGTATTGGCTATCATGCCGCAAGGAGTGCCGGTCGCGTCGCTGCGACGGAAGATCTCATCGAGTGTTTCTGCGATGGTTTCGATATGGCGCGATACTTTTTCCGGCGAGTGGCCGACACGATCATAGAAAATATCGATAATGCCGCCTGCATTAATGGCAAAATCCGGTGCGTACAAAATTCCGCGTTGTTTCAGCATCATGTCGTGTCGAGCGCTGGCAAGCTGGTTATTGGCCGCGCCGGCAATGACCGTGGCTTTGATGGCTGCTATGCTGTTGTCGTTTAGAATTGCACCCAGAGCACAGGGTGCGAGTACATCGACATCCAGTGACAGGATTTCATCTGCATGAACGGCTGTCGCACCTAATAAGTTAACGGCTTTATCGACCTGGTCCTGATGAATATCGGTTACATAAAGCTTTGCGCCCGCAGCCCTCAAGTGTTCTGCTAATCGGTAACCCACATTGCCTACCCCTTGGATAGCAACCGATAAACCGTTCAGATCATCTCGCCCAAACCGATGCTTTACCGCGGCTTTAAGGCCGATGAAGGTTCCGTAGGCCGTCGCAGGAGACGGGTCACCATTGGATGGCTGGCCGTCGATTCCTGTATGCTCGGTGATACCGGCGACATACTGTGTATGTCGCCCCATTACTTTGAGGTCTGCAACACTGGTGCCGGAATCTTCCGCCGCAATGTATCGGCCACTCAGGCTTTCCAGGCAACGTCCCATCATCTCTAGTAGAGCTTCGGTTTTGTGCTGACGAGGGTCGCCGATAATAACGGATTTACCGCCGCCCAGATCAAGGTTGGCTAAAGCTGATTTATAGGTCATGCCTTTGGAAAGGCGCAACGCATCGGTGAGTGCATCTTCATCGTTGGCATAATTCCACATGCGGCAGCCGCCCAATGCCGGGCCGCGATTAGAGTTATGTATGGCCACAATGGCTTTCAGGCCAGTGGCTTCATCGTGAAAAAAGTTAACCTGTTCGTGCAGATCAAATTCAGGGTGACTAAAAACTGACATATTAACCTCGTTTTCCTTAAAATTTATCTGAGCAATTACGCTTGGCCCATCGCGAATTCAGAAATGCTCGCTGTAGGTGCCTGTAATTGATTGTGTAGCATCAGGCGTTTTTCCTGGGCTTTATGGTAATTCGCTTCTTTTACCGGGCCATAGCCGCGAATTGTTGCAGGTATTTCTGCCAGCTGCTGTGCCGTGCTGTAGAGACTCTGGTCGAAGTTGCTACCATTATCTGCACTCAATGCCTTTTCAATGAGAGCCATGTCAGCTTCATAGTCACGGATGATCTGTCTTTCCAGCTTACGGTCTTCACTCCAGCTGAAGATGTCGAATGGTGTGCCGCGCAGCCTCTTCATTTTTGCCAGCAAGCGGAATACCGGGAGTATTTTTTGGCTGAAGGTGCGTTTACGTGGCCGACCTGTGTGTTTATCTTTGCGGGCCAGCAGCGGTGGAGCAAGATTGAACTCTAGTTCAAACTCGCCTTCAAACTGATCTGACAGTTGTTGACGGAATGTTTCAGAGGTGAGCTGGCGAGCCACTTCATATTCATCCTTGTACGCCAGCACTTTGCTGTAATTTTCAGCGATGGCGCGACTGATATGAGATTTCCTGGTGTTATCTTTTTCAACCCTGCGGAACTGCTCAACCCGCTTCTGATAGCGCTGTGCCAGTGCTGCACTTTGGTATTCGCTGAGATGCTTCATTTCAATCGCAATTTGTTCGTCAAGTGAAGGCAGCATGCGAACTGTTTGTACAGACGGTTCCGGATGCACTGTCTGGACAACCTGTTCCATATTATGCGCCGCACAACGGCCCCATAAAAATGCTTTGAGGTTGGTTTCAACGGATGCGCCGTTCAGCTTGATCGCTTGTTCGATTGACTCTCTGTGCAAAGGAAGCAAGCCTTTCTGGCAGGCATAACCCACCGTAAATAGGTTGACTGCCATACCATCACCCATCAGGTCGGTTGCCAGTTGGGTCGCATCAAAACAGAAGGTGCCATCTTTTCTTGCTGTCGCTTCAATAATCGCCTGCATCTCTTCGTTTGGAACCTGAAGGTCAGGATTGCGTGTAAAGGCGGCTGGCATAGTGTCATGGTTGTTAATGATGGCAAAACTGCGTTTTCCATCGAGCTTGCCAAGCGCTTCTTCACTGGCGCCGACCATCAGGTCAAAACCGATTAACAGGTCTGTTTCGCCCGCAGGAATTCGTACGGTATGTAATTGATCTTGGGTTGGAGCGATACGGATATGACTCATCACCGCACCAAATTTTTGAGCAAGGCCGATCTGATCCAGTACGCCTACGCCTTTTTCTTCCAGATGGCCTGCCATACCGAGTAATGCGCTAACAGTGACCACACCTGTTCCGCCTACACCGGTGAGTAAGATGTTGTAGGGTTTGCTGATATTAGCGGCAACAGGTTCCGGTAGTCCGTTTGACGGCGGTGTCGCATCAAGCACCGCGGCTTTGCGCAAAGTGCCGCCTTTAACGGTGACAAAGCTTGGACAAAAACCACGGATGCAACTGAAGTCCTTATTACAAGATGATTGGTCAATCTGGCGCTTACGACCGCGCTCGGTGGCTTTGGGTAAAACTGATAAACAGTTTGATTGCACACCGCAATCGCCACAGCCTTCGCATACTTCACTGTTAATCACGACGCGCTTATCCGGATCAGGCATCTGGCCGCGTTTGCGACGACGGCGTTTTTCAGCAGCGCAGGTCTGGTCATAGATGAGTGCGGTACAGCCCTTAGTGTCGCGTAGCTCGCGTTGTACAGCGTCGAGATCATCACGATGGTGGAAAGTCACACCATCGGCGAAATCAGCGCGGCTTGGATATTTGTAAGGCTCATCGCTGACAATGGCCAGACGACGTATGCCTTCACCAAACAGCTGATGGGTGATCTGTTGAACGGTCAGTGTGCCGTCCAGAGGTTGTCCGCCGGTCATGGCGACCGCATCGTTATAGAGGATTTTGTAGGTGATGTTCACGCCTGAAGCGATCGCTGCACGGATCGCCAGTAAGCCTGAATGAAAATAGGTACCGTCACCTAAGTTCTGAAATACATGTTTATTATTAGTGAAGGGAGCCTGGCCTATCCAGGTGGCGCCTTCGCCGCCCATTTGTGTGAAGGTTTCAGTGCCGCGATCCATCCAGGTGGCCATGTAATGGCAACCGATACCGCCCAGCGCTTTGCTGCCTTCGGGTACAACCGTAGAGGTGTTATGCGGGCAACCGGAGCAAAAGTGAGGCGTTCGTTCAACCAGAGAGCGAGGTTGTGCTAGCTCAGCTTCTTTAGCGCATAGGAAGGCTAAGCGGGCTGCGACCTGCTCGCTCTGATAGAAAGGTGCGATTCGGGAAGCGATGGCACGGGCAATCATCGCCGGTGTTAGTTCACCTAGTGTGGTTAGCAGCTCATTTCCATTCTCGTCTCGTTTGCCGACGATGCGTGGACGTGCATCGTCCTGCCAGCTATACAGATAATCTTTGATTTGGTCTTCAATAATGCCGCGTTTTTCTTCGACTAATAATAGCTCAGGTGTGTCTTTGGCAAATTCACGAATGCCTACCGGCTCCAGTGGCCATACCATGCCGACTTTATACAGCTTGATACCCAGCTCGCTTGCCATGTCGAGAGTGATGCCTAAGTCATCCAGTGCTTGCAGCACATCCATATAGGATTTGCCAGTGGTGACTATGCCTAAACGTGCCTTGCCTAAACGTGCTTTGGGGCTGTCAATAATGGTTTTGTCCAGCTTGTTGGCACGACAGAAGGCTTCGGCTGCCTTTAATTTGTAGGTATGCAGGCGGGCTTCTTGCTGCATCGGCTTATCTGGCCAGCGAGCGTTAATTCCTTCGCTGGGTAATTCAAAATCAGCGGGGATCTCTATTTTAATCCGTTCCAGATTCAGGTCTGCTGAAATAGATGAGTCGAGTAGTTCTGCCAGTGTTTTGAAGCCTACCCAGCAACCGCTATAGCGGGACATTGCCCAGCCGTAAATGCCGAAGTCGAGCATTTCCTGAATACCGGAGGGATATAGCACCGGTATCATGGCATCCACGAAGGCATAATCGCTTTGATGGGGGAGGGTAGATGACTTACATGCATGGTCATCACCGGCTACCGCCAATACACCACCAAACTTAGACGAACCAAATGCATTGGCGTGCTTTAATACATCGCCGGTGCGATCAACCCCCGGGCCTTTGCCGTACCAGAGGCCGAAAACGCCATCGTATTTTGCGCCTTCAAATACATTGACCTGCTGAGAACCCCAAACCGATGTAGCGCCCAGGTCTTCATTAATACCCGGCTGAAAGAAAATATTATGGGTCGCCAGGTATTTTTTTGCCTGCCACAGGGTTTTGTCAAATCCGCCTAATGGTGATCCACGATAGCCTGAAATAAAACCAGCGGTATTTAAGCCGTCAAGTTTGTCACGTTGTGCCTGCAACATAGGCAATCTTGCTAAGGCTTGGCTGCCTGTCAGGTACACGCGTCCAGAGTCTAATTCCCACTTGTCATTAAGAGATACATCTTTCATGGAGCTACTCCCGTTCTATTCTCGGAAAACATCACGTCAATGCTGATCGGTAGCACTTGTCAGAAGGCTTGATTGATGAACAGCAAGCCGCGCCTAAGTGGTTAACGTCTGTATTGGCAGGTGATGTTTCTCAGCCTTGTTAAAGGCAAAATTAAATAAAGAAACGATCAAAAACTGCAAACAGCAGGCGTTAAGAAAACCGTATATGGATTGAATTTATTCGAGAATAGCTGGAAGTTTGATGCGGTAGGGCTGTCATTGGGTATACCTCAAACAAATACTGGATCTCAGTAATGTTTTACGATTTGTTATTTTTATCCGGGCTTTTTCCGGTCTTTTTATCCGCCTTTTAGGCAGGTAGGTTATGACTACTCTTGTGGAGTATGGATGCAAAGATAGGTTATCTTTTAATCAAGGTCAACAGTTAGTTGACGTTAACGTAAGATGTTCATTTATGGGCGGGTTGTTGCTTATTAGGGTTTATTGGGAAAGTGCTACGTATTGATAAATAGGTATTGAAACCTAACAGGAGTAAAGTGGTTGTAATGCGTAGCGAATCAATCTTTTAGATAAGCACGTTTTGCTTTTTAATTGATTAGGTATTATATGGCCGCCTTGCGTCTGAGTTATCAAACCATTGAGTTTGGTGAGATCGATATACATCTGCGCACTTTGCGTGATAACCAGCAGTTTTTGGATGAAGAGGGTGCTGCCGAGGCGCTGGGCATTTCATCTGCGACTTGGCCGTTATTCGGTATTGTTTGGGAATCAGGCCAAGTGCTTGCGCATTTTATGCTTGATTATGAGATTGAGGGTAAAAGGATTTTAGAAGTGGGTTGCGGGATTGGCCTCACCAGTTTGTTATTGAACCACCGCCATGCCAATATCACTTCTACCGATTATCACCCTGAGGCTGGAAATTTTTTAAGAGAAAATGTACTGCTCAATCAGGGAGAGGTGATACCTTTTACCCGAACCGGTTGGGGTGATGCTGATAGTGGATTAGGCGTATTCGATGTCATCGTTGGCAGCGATCTTCTCTATGAACAAGAACATGTTGCACTGTTATCTGCTTTTATCGATCAGCATGCTAAACCGCATTGTGAGGTTATTCTGGTCGATCCCGGGCGGGGGCATCATGCGCGTTTTAGTAAGCAAATGACAGCGCTTGGCTATACGCACAGTCAGAACAAACCGGTTACAGACTATCTTGATAAGCCTTTTCCCGGGCAGGTATTACATTATTTGCGGTAATTGAAAACGCCGGTCTCAATGAGGCCGGCATTTTGCTGTTATGAATCTACCTAATGAGCCTATGCTCTGTTGGCTGTCGGATTATGGCCGCGAGCATTTTCTCCCGAGCGTACTCCGTCTCTGTGTCCTGGTTTAGGTTTCTTGTGGCGTTTAGGGTGTGCTGGTCGCTGCAGGCGTGACTCCGGCAAGGCATTGACTGGCTGAAAGCCGGCAATATCTTTACGATCCAGCAGCTTTCCGGTCAGGCGTTCAATGGCAGCGAGAAGTTTAAATTCGTCAGCGCAGACTAATGAGATGGCCTGGCCTGTGGAACCTGCCCGTCCTGTACGACCAATTCGGTGTACGTAGTCTTCTGCTACATTAGGTAGGTCAAAATTCACTACCTGAGGCAGTTGCTCAATATCTAATCCGCGTGCTGCGATATCAGTGGCGACTAACACCTGTACAGAATAGCTTTTGAAGTCAGCCAGCGCTTTGGTTCGCGCTCCCTGGCTTTTATTGCCGTGAATAGCGGCTGCTTTGATGCCGGCTGCTTCCAGGTTTTTGGTCAGTTTGTTGGCGCCGTGTTTGGTTTTGGTGAAAACCAGTACCTGGCTCCATTGGTGTTCTTTGATTAATTGGATCAGCAGAGCAGGTTTTCTGTTTTTATCGACAGGTGAAAGCCATTGCTCCACGGTGGGTGCTGCGGCGTTGCGTGGCGTGACAGATATTTCGACAGGATTGTTAACCAAGCCTTTTGCAAGCTTTCGGATATCGTCAGAAAACGTCGCAGAAAACATCAGGTTCTGGCGTTTTTTAGGCAGCAGCGCGAGGATTTTTTTAATGTCATTGATGAAACCCATATCCAGCATGCGGTCTGCTTCATCCAGTATCAGAACTTCCAGTTGATCAAACTTAATGGCTCTTTGGTTGTATAGATCAAGCAAGCGGCCAGGCGTGGCAACCAGAATATCCACGCCTTTACGCAATCTCATCATCTGCGGGTTGATCTTTACGCCACCGAAAACAACAGTGGAGTGCAATGTTAAATTTTTACCATATGTCTCAACACTTTCGCTGACTTGTGCTGCGAGTTCGCGTGTCGGGGTGAGTACCAGAGCGCGAACCTGGTTTGGCCTTGGGCGGTTACCTCTGGATAACAGTTCCAGCAAGGGCAGTGTAAAACCCGCTGTTTTTCCTGTGCCTGTTTGTGCAGCTGCCATGACGTCCTTGCCTTCAAGTACAGCAGGAATAGCCTGAGCTTGAATAGGAGAAGGGATGGTGTAGCCTTTTTCAGTAACAGCGTCGAGGATAGGTGCGGACAGGCCCAGGGAGGCAAAACTCATAGAATATCTCTTGTTGATGTGTATTACAGGGTGGTTCGCCTTTTCTGGCGGTCGTGCAGCTTACAGGATCTGCTGCTTAAGTGCTATGACTAAGCAGCAGGCGCGCTGTTTATGTGTCTCCCTGGCAGTGCTTTTTTAAGTTATACATCAAGCCCCAACTGTTGTCTGGCTGCTATCAGAACATCCGGATTGACGGGCGGTGGAGACAAATCCACCCCTTGTTCCATGGTTTTAACAATATGTTTTAATACTTCTAGTCGGGCATACCATTTATGATCTGCGGCAATAGGATGCCAGGGAGATGTTTGCGTGGAGGTGCGCTTAAACATCTGATTAATGGCCTGCTCGTATGCGGGCCAGCGTTGACGGTTGCGGATATCTTCTTCTGTCAGCTTCCAGCGCTTAATCGGGTTGCCCAATCGTTCCGAAAAACGCTTTAGCTGCTCTTCTGCTGATATGTGGAGGAATATTTTGATGATTCTTGCATTATCGTCCGTCAGCATGCGCTCGTATTCATTAATCTCCTGATAGGCTCTTTGCCATTCAGGTTTGCCGGCAAACCCTTCAATGCGTTCTACCAGCACGCGTCCGTACCATGATCGATCAAATATTGCGATTTTACCCGGAGACGGCAGGCGGGTCTGGAAGCGATAAAGGTAATGTTTTCCTTGTTCCTCCTGGGTGGGTGCGCCAATCGGGTGAACCTGAAAACCGCGAGGATCGAGTCGTTCTGTTACACGTCGGATGGCACCGCCTTTGCCGCTGGCATCCCAGCCTTCAAAAACAATGATGGCGCGTCTATTTTGGTGGTAGTAGGCCTGCTGTACATCTAACAGTCTGCGTTGCCATTTTTTTAGCTTGCGTTGATAGATTTTCTTCTTAGCGATGCGGGCTTGTTTAAAGCAAAGCGATGACAGGGTGGTGATGTTTTTTTCTAAAAGAATATCTGATGGATGTTGCATGGGTTGCTCACTCAACTGAATTAACGTGAGTGTAAACGCTGTTGGTCGCTATCTCAACGAAGCGAGAGGCCAGGCAGTTAAGGTATTAGGTGTATTTGGGAAATAGAGGGATGTTGCTATAAGTGGTGCCGGCACCAAGAGTCGAACTCGGGACCTACTGATTACAAGTCAGTTGCTCTACCAGCTGAGCTATACCGGCGCTGTGTGAAGTGGGCGTATAATAATGACATGAATCGTTTTGATCAAGCCCTAAAACGATTTAATTTCAAATAATTAACAAGGAGAAGCGGATTGTATAAAAAGCGTACAATCCGCTGTGTTTAATGGCTTATTCGCCTACTGGGATACGTATTTTCTGGCCGGGATAGATCAGATCCGGATCTTTAATAACTTCCTTATTGGCTTCAAAGATCTTGGTGTAGTCATTACCATTACCCAGATGTTTCTGAGCAATGGCCCAAAGAGAATCACCCGCCTGGATGGTGTAATACTCGACATTGAGTGCTGTATTATCCATCAGTTGCAGACTATCTGCTTTTACTTCTTTGATGCCTTGGACATTTCCAGCCATCAGGATCGCTTTTTCGAAAGCAGCTTGATCTTTTGCTGAGCCGGATACGCTAGCTACGCCGTCCTCAACGGTGACGCTCAGTCCCTCGATGCCAGGGTTATCTGATTCTATATGTTTCTGAATTTCCTCAGCAGGGTCTTCATTTGAACCGAATAGTTTCTTTCCGAGATTTGAAGCAAAATCAAACAGGCCCATAATATTTTCCTTTTAAATTGAATTGATCAGGCGTCGCATAATCAATGAGTAATCATTCCATAATTAATCTGAATATTAGCTGGCTAAAAAATGAAAAAATCCTAATTGATTCAAACCTGAAATTAATTAATAGTGTCGGTTGTCAGAAAAAAAAGCCCCTGTAGACAGGGGCAAAAAAGACAACTCGGATAGATAGAGTTGAAAGTAGGGATGTGATAGATACGTGGTTTCGTGAAAACAACAACACGAATGCCTCTATCGATTAACACTATCGATTTTTATTGTGCAGTGCACAATTATACTTTAGTATTAATTGCTTATCTTATTGATATATAAGTATTTTATTAGGCGTTTTATATAATTTATCTTTGTGCGCTGCATTTTTGTTGAGCTTTTTCTGAGAATTCTGTGTTATTTGAAACGGAATGGATGCGCTGGATAAGTGCCAATGATGCGCACTTCTTTTGCAAAAAAATCGAGTTCCTGAAGTGCATATTGCATCGCTTTCTGGTCCGGATGACCTTCAACATCCAGATGAAAGCTAGCCGCTTGCATCGTATCGGAGGACATATAACTTTCCAGCTTAACCATATTGACACCATTGGTGGCAAAGCCCCCCAGACCCTTATACAACGCGGCGGGAATATTGCGAACGGTGAACATGATCGTTGTTATGAAGGTGATGCTTGTATCCAGTTTTGGCATGTGGCTATCTTTGGCTAAGATAACAAAACGCGTTGTGTTACCGGTTTTATCCTGGAAGTTTTCTCTGAGAATCTCAAGACCATAGAGCTCAGCGGCGAGGCTGGAAGCGATAGCGGCATGTCCTGGCTCGTCCATTGTCAGTAGTGCTTCTGCAGCGCCCGCTGTATCGAGGCTGGCGATAGGTATCAGCCCGAGGCTTTTGGTGTTGCTGTCGCATTGAGCCAGTGCCTGGGGATGCGAGGACACTTTACGAAGGTCTTCCATGCGGGTGCCTTTTTTAGCCAGAAGACAATGGTTAACCGGCTCAAAATGTTCGCTGATGATGTGTAGCTGGGTTTTAGGCATCAAACGGTAGATCTCTTCTACACGTCCGGCGGTAGAGTTTTCCAGTGGAATCATGGCAAGTTGAGCTTCTCCGCGCTCAACCATAAACATTGCATCGACAAAGCTTGCACAGGCGAAGGCTTCCATCTCCGGATGAACATGATGGCATGATAAGTGAGAGTAAGCGCCTTTGTGTCCTTGATAAGCAATGATGTTAGTGCTCATGATATAGTGATTTCCATCAGTCAGTAGTGAGTCGATTAATCAGTTATTATGTCATAGGGATGCGTACAGGTTGAAATTTTCTAAGCAATAATATGAACGAATTCTGCGCGACTACACAACATAATAAAAGGTGGGGCTTTGCGAAAACAACGAGCAATATCATTATCAATAGTTGCGCTGCTTTGTAGTCTGATTTTATCCTGGCAATCCTATGTTTATACCCGCGATTGGGGATTGGTTGAGGTACACAAGCAAGGTTCCGTTCGTTTACTGGATACTATCAGCGCACTGCGTAATGCCATTGACCAGTATCGATACCTGCCTTTTCTGCTTTCACAGAACCGTGATGTCAAGGATCTGTTGGTTCAGCCTAATCCGGACAAAATTATTCGCGTCAGCCGTTATCTGGAACAAACCAATCTGGTGGCGGGTTCTGCTGCTCTGCTAGTGCTTGATTTAGCAGGACGGGTAGTGGCTTATAGTAATTGGCGTGACCAGGATCCGAAGGCTGCCCGTATTTATCAGGATGCTCCTTTTTTTACACAGGCCATTTCTGGTGAGCAGGGGCGGCATTTTATGTTGGATGGAGCCCCGTTGCGGCCCTCTTATTACCTCTCAGCCCCTATTTATCATCGTCAGATGTTGATCGGTGTGTCGGTGATGCGGCTTGATATCTCCAAGATTAACGAACTACTTTCTGCTGATTATTCATTTTATGTGTCGGGTCAGGGTGATCAGTTGTTGTTTGCCAGTCAGCTTTTAGCGCAGGGAGCCGATGATTTCTGGCCTCTGACACCGCTGCACTCAGAGACACTGAATGATGGCCGGGATATACAGCTATGGAAGCATGCAAGCGGTGTTAAATTAAATATGGCTGTGGAGCTGGATGATTTGGGGTGGAGTGTGGGAACGTTGAATCCGGTTGAGGCGGCTGAACAGCGCGCCTCGTATGTCGGTTTTACCGTGGCGGGCGGTTGTTTGGCGCTGGCATTGCTTGTACTTTATTTGCGCGAATTCAGGTTAAAACGACGTTCGCAGTTGGACGTTATCCGCGCCCAGAGAGACAGTGAACAACGACAGCGTTACATTATTAATACGGCGCAGGTGGGGTTGATTACAGTGGATAAGCGAGGCTCGATTGTTTTTATCAATCCGATGGTAATGCAACAATTTGGTGTATCGCTGGCACTGATTATCGGGCAGCCACTACATATATTATTTACAGATCTTGAGCAGTTTACACCGCTTAAACGCTGGTTAGATGGCTTGACTCGGGGAGAGTTTACGCCCATTACGGGCTACGAGGTTGTCGGTAAACGCTCGGATGGATCGATGTTTCCGTTGTTGTTTTCAATCAGGATGATGACCGCTGTTCCTGAGCCCAGCTACCTGGTGACGGTGATTGATATTACACGCCGCAAACGCTTGGAACATACGCTACGTGAGGTCAATGAATCTCTTGAGCATAAAGTTGCGGAGCGCACTAAGGCCTTACAAGCGGCGCAAAGCGATCTGGTTCAAGCTGAGAAGCTGGCAGCATTAGGACGAATGTCAACGGCGATTGTTCACGAATTAAATCAGCCATTAACGGCGATGCGCAATTATCTTGCTATCGTTAAGCGTATAAAAGAACAGCCTGAACTACTCAGCGAGAATCTTGATCTGTTAAACAGTCTGGTAGACCGTATGGCGCTGATCACTGGTCAGCTAAAGTCATTTGCTTATAAAAATCCGGATAAACGTGGCACCGCTGAATTAATTTCCGCGATCAAGCGCGTATTAAAACATTATGAATTTCTCTTTTCAGAACAGCGTATTAACTGTATTTTTGAATGCGATCTGGATGTTTGTTGGGTGCAAGCAGACGAGGTGCGTCTTGAGCAAGTGCTGACTAATCTGATTAAAAACGCCTCTGATGCAATACCGTTATCAGCATCCGGGGAGGTATCTCTACGGCTTAGTTGCGCTGAAGGTACAGCCGTTCTTGAGGTCCAGGATAGTGGTGAAGGAGCTACTGATGACCAGTTACTGCATATGTTTGAGCCATTTTATACCTCCAAAAAAATGGGCGACGGTTTAGGTTTAGGGTTGTCGATAGTGGACAGTATTATTCGTGACGTCGGCGGTAACATTCAGGTGAGCCGCAATCACACGCAAGGCTTGTGTTTTACCGTTTCTTTACCGTTAGCTGTTAACAGCAAAGAGGATTTTTTGATTGGATAATTGTGAGCGTGTTCTGTTGGTTGATGATGAAGCAATAGTGCGTCAATCGACCGAGCAATGGTTGAAAATCTGCGGATTTATGGTTGATAGCTTTGCGTCTGCTGAGCAAGCATTAACAATGATTGATGATTCATTTTCAGGGGTTGTTATCACGGATGTGCGTATGCCTGGCATGGATGGATTGCAGTTTATGCGAGCAATATTGCAAAAAGTACCCGGGTTGCCTGTGATATTGCTGACTGCGCATGGCGATGTTGATATGGCCATTAGTTCGATGCGTGATGGTGCTTATGATTTCATTGAAAAACCGTTTGTGCCTGATCGTTTGGTAGAGACTGTACACAGGGCCTGTGAGAAGCGTCGGCTTGTATTGGAGAATCAGCAACTTCAGCATACCTTGGCATCTCAGTCAGGTATCGATACCAAGATTATTGGCATTTCGCCTGTTATTCAGCGTCTGAAGCGGGAGTTATTAAAGCTGGCAGAGCAGGATACCAATGTAATTGTCTATGGAGAAACCGGCACTGGCAAGGAGTTGGTTGCGCAGTGTTTACATGAATACAGCCACCGGAAAACAAATAACTTTGTGCCAATCAACTGCGGAGCTATTCCTGAGTCGTTAATAGAAAGCGAGTTATTTGGTCATGAAGCCGGCGCTTTTACCAGTGCTGCGAAGAAGCGTATCGGAAAATTTGAATATTCTGATAAAGGCACTTTGTTTCTGGATGAAATAGAGAGCATGCCTCAGAACTTGCAGATTAAATTGCTGCGTGCATTTCAGGAGGGCATCATTGAGCGTTTAGGCTCAAATAATCCTATCAGTGTCGATCTTCGTGTGATTGCGGCGGCAAAAGTTGATTTGAGAGAAGATGATAACTTCAGAGAGGATTTGTTTTATCGCCTGAATATTTCACAGCTGCATATTTCTCCCTTAAGAGAGCGGCTTGAAGACGTCCCGCTGCTATTTAATCACTATTTGAAAATTATGGCCGTGGATCATGACAAGCGACAGCGAACGCTCTCTGCTAATGACCTGTCCACATTAACCAGCTATCACTGGCCCGGCAATGTACGAGAGTTAAAAAATTTCGCTATTCGCTATTCCTTAGATTCAGACTTGTCCGTTGCAGATATTTTGTTATCAGCGGAAGGTATGTCTGCGACTGAGTCTCGTCCATTTCGCGATGTGTCATTGGCGACTCAGGTGGCCAATTTTGAAGCGCAAGTCATTAAAGAATCGTTAAGTCGGTTTCAGGGAAGTATCAAGGATACAATGGAGCAGCTTGATCTGCCGCGTCGGACCTTGAATCAAAAAATGATTCGTTATGGGATCAGCAGAACGGATTTTAAGGAATAGGCAATAAATAGCTCATCAGAAGTTCTCTTCTCACTTTCTTGTCCTGCTGATATCGCTGCAGCCTTTTAACCATCAGGTACTGAGGTGATTTCCTGAATAAGCCATTTTTTGCTTATTCATTCTTGGGTAATCAGCCAAAAAGTGCTCATTTATTGGTAACTAATAATTTTAAATTTATTTATTTGATATAAAACAGTGGGTTGCGTTTGTTGGCCCGATATTCGCTATCTGTAATCTGAATTCTAACTAAAATATTCGTGTTATATTTGTTAAACAACAATAAATAGATAAATAAGGTGGCAGAATGAAAATTAGTAAACGCTCATTGATTAAAACACTCTCAATGGCTGTTGCGTTGAGTACGGTAGCTGGCGTCAGCGGATTGGCTCAGGCTGAAGAGAAACGTTCCTATATTCTGGCTACCGCCTCAACCGGTGGTACTTATTATCCAGTGGGCGTTGCATTAGCAACATTGGCAAAAATTAAGCTCGAACCCACTAATAAAATCTCTTTGTCAGCTATTAACTCTGCAGGTTCAGGCGAGAACCTTAAGTTAATGGGTGAAAATGAAGCGCAATTCGCTATTTTGCAAGGACTGTATGGTGCATGGGCATGGGAGGGAGAAGGCCAGTTAGCTAATGCTGGTCCACAGAAAAATCTGCGTTCTATTACCATGTTATGGCAAAATGTTGAGCAATTTGTGATCAAGAGCAAGTTCGCCAAGACGGGTACTATCGATGATCTGAGTGCTTTGAAAGGTGAGAAATTCTCTATCGGTAAGAAAAACTCGGGTACAGAAGGCTCTGGGCTGGCCATTCTGAATAATCTGGGAATTGATACTGAGTCGCTTAATATGGCGTATATGGGGTATGGATCATCAGCAGATGCTCTGCAAAACGGTACAATTGAAGGCATGAATATCCCATCAGGTGTACCAACATCTGCCATTACACGCGCATATGCTTCTACGGGCAGCGATATTACCGTTCTTGACTTTACCGATGAACAGATCGAAAGAGCTAACGGTCATTATAAGCTGTGGACTCGTTTTAACATCCCGGCTAACACTTATCCTGGGCAAACAAAAGAGATCAACACAATGGCACAGCCTAACTTCCTGGCAGTGCGCGATGACGTCTCAGAAAATGATGTTTATTTACTGACAAAAACATTTTATGAAAACCTTCCGTTTCTGAATGGAATTCATAAAGCAACTAAAGCGATGTCGCTGGAAAAAGCGATTGTAGGTCTGCCTTTACCATTGCACCCAGGTGCGGCACGTTATTACAAAGAGATGGGATTGACCATTCCTGATCATCTGATAGCGGAATAATCTGTTAAAACACGATGTGGCCCAGCCAGGGCTGCATCGGCTATTTCTTTGTCATTATTTTCAAACAGATCCAACATCACGGGTGAGCGATTATGACTCAAGCATCGAATGCTGATGAGCAGAGTACTGCTGAAAAACTGAAAAGTCTGGAGTTGGCGCAACGCGATGATACTAGCCTTGTTGGCCGTTTTATCTACTGGGCCGGCGTCGTCTTTGCTATTGCGCATATTTACTTTAATACCTTGGGGACATTATCTGAATTGTGGGTTTCTGCGATCCATTTTGGTGGGTTTGCATTGCTTTGCTCTCTGATGTTTCCGATGGTGAAAGGACAGGCGGGTGCGAAAGGATCCATTCTTTTATTAGATATTCTGCTGGGCTTAGCTGCTATTTCCTGTGCGATATACCTGATTGGTTTTGAGGACGCGTTGTATGAGCGAGGGGTTAAATTCTCGACCTGGGATTGGGTGTTTTCCATTATGGCCATCGGTATTGCGCTGGAACTGACGCGCCGCACCACAGGCTGGTTTATTCCAACAATGATCCTGTTCGCCTTAACCTATGTGTTTTGGTGGGGGCCTTATATTGATGGCATGTTTGGTTTTGCCGGCCTTAGCCTTGAAACCGTTATGTACCGCAGTTATTTTTCGTCTGAGGGAATGTTCGGGCAGATTGCTCGTATCTCATGGACGTATGTATTTATGTTTATTTTGTTTGGTGCTTTTTTGGTTAAATCAGGCGCCGGTGAGTTTATTATCGAGTTATCGCGCTGTGCTGCCGGCCGTTTTATCGGCGGCCCAGGATTTGTTGCTGTGCTCGGATCGGGTTTAATGGGGTCTGTATCAGGTTCTTCTGTTGCTAATACTGTTTCTACCGGGGTAATCACTATCCCGTTGATGCGTAAAGCGGGCTTCCCCGCTAAATTTGCGGCAGGTGTTGAGGCAGCTGCGTCTACAGGGGGGCAGTTGATGCCGCCAGTAATGGGAGCGGGTGCCTTCATTATGGCTTCTTATACCCAGATTCCTTATGTTGATATTATTGCGATTGCAGCCTTGCCGGCGCTTTTGTACTTCATGTCAGTTGGTTTTTATGTACGTGTTGAAGCGAAGCGCAGTCATGCACATGCTGTTGAGCTGGATAGCCGTCCAGCTAAAGAGGTATTAAAAGAGGGCTGGCATTTTCTGTTGCCACTGGGAGTGCTGGTAGGACTGCTTATTTATGGTTTTACGCCCACTTACGCTGCGGGTATTTCAATTCTGTCCGTGATTGTGGCTTCTTGGTTGTCGAAGCATCCGATGGGTGTGAAAGACATTTTGGACGCCTTGGCACAAGGCGCTAAAAATATGGCAACAACGGCCATACTGCTGATCGCTGTAGGTCTGGTAGTCAATGTGGTTGCGATGACGGGTATTGGTAATACCTTTTCGTTAATGGTAACAGAGTGGGCGGGCGGTAGTCTGCTGATTACACTGGTGCTGGTAGCGTTGGCATCCTTAGTGCTTGGTATGGGTTTACCGGTAACGGCTGCCTATATTGTATTAGCTACCTTGTCTGCGCCTGCGTTATATAACCTGATGGCAGAAATGCAGTTAGTACAGCTGATCGTAGATGGAACCTTGCCAGAGGTGGCGAAATCATTCTTCATGCTGGTGGATATGGATAAAGCGGCATTACTTGCGGCACCTATGTCTGAAGCGAGTGCGCTTGGGTTAGTTGATATGATCCCGGCTGACTTAAAAGGCCAGATATTACAACAGGCGATAGATCCGGTATCTTTATCGATGTTGTTATTGTCAGCTCATATGATTATTTTCTGGTTATCACAAGACTCCAATGTCACCCCGCCGGTTTGTTTAACTGCTTTTGCGGCGGCTGCCATTGCCGGGACTCCTCCGATGGCAACAGGAGTTATGGCATGGAAAATTGCAAAAGGTCTGTATGTTGTACCTGTGCTGTTTGCTTATACCAATTTCATTGGTGGGTCAGCTGTTGAAGTGTTAACAATTTTTGTTTTTGCACTGTTTGGTATGTACGCCTTAGTCGGGTTTATGGAAGGTTATTTAGAGGGACGTTTATCCTTGATAATGCGACTGATCTCTGGCGCGGCGGGTCTTGGTTTGCTCTGGCCGCACCATATGATTGTTATCAACCTGATATCGTTGGCTGTTTTTGTTGCGGTGTTTATGTATAGCCGTCGTGACTCAGAAGCTAAACCGGTGACTACCTAAACCAGTAAGCTAAATTAACTATCCGGCACTAGCGCAAGAGATTTGTTTTGTAACTCCTGCGTTAGTGCATACAAATAGCCGCATCTTTATTCCTTCCTTTCTGCCTGGTATGACAGCCCCATCGTTCGCGACTACCAGAGAAATGTCGTTAAACGCGGGCTGACAGCTCCAGTCAAGTTGCATAAAACCTGGCTAAGCCCATAGGGCTTAGCCAGTAATTTTTAGTGGCGGAAACTAGAAATTAATGCAGGAATACCCGGCAACATGCCTACCGAAGCCATGACGGTTGTTAGCAGAGCAAACATAACTCCCGGTATAATCCAGCGAGTCATCTTGGTTAGCTCCGCGCTGCGTTCTTTACACCCAACCAAGCCAAGGTTATCAAGCAGCATCGTAAGCGACCAACCAAAAGCAGGGTTAACCAGTGCAGAAGCAAATACAACAATCGCTGCTGATTGTGTTGTTTTACCTTCACGGGTCATTTCCATTCCGGCTTCAAGCAACGGAATAAATACCCCCACCACTAATGCAACGCAAAGCACGGGTTGCCATATCGCTAAGTCCATGGGGTAGCCCCATAGACCAGCCACTATACAAAACAGGGCTGTTAGTAACGCTCCTGCAGGAATAGGGCGCTTAGCGATAGCCGCTGGAACTATATATGTCCCCCAAGACGACGCAAAGTTAGCCCCACCTAACAGGGAACCGAAGGTTTGACGAATAGACGCACTGGTCATGGTGTCGTCAATGTTCATTTGTACCTTTTCAGTGCGTTCAGGGTAACTGATTTTTTGAAATACTTGATGCCCTAAGAAATCAGGAGACCACATTGCCACGGCTAAAATAGCGAAAGGCAGTACCACAACAAAACTCTCTACAGTCGGTAAACCAAGCATCCAACCTGAATTTTCGCCCCACCAATACATTGGGTTCAGGTTAGGTAAGCCAGGACCGGTTTTAAACTCAAAAGGCGCGCCCATAGCAAAGGCCAGGGTTCCGCCTAGTAAGCAACTCAGCGGTACCGCTAACCAACGTTTTCGCCAATGTTCAAGTAATGCATACAATATAATCGTACACAGAATGACCACAAAAGGAACGTGTGTCATACCGATGTCTTCACCCCAGGTGAACAGCTTTTTAACCTGCGAAATGGTGCCGACAAACCCAAGGTACAGCAATAATCCACCGCAAACGCCCTTACTGGTAAGGTTTGCCAGCATGCTTCCGCCTTTACTGATGGCCAACATCAAACCAAAAGCACCAATGAGTAGTCCAAATGCCATAGGGTGACCGCCTGCGGCGACCACAATAGGAATCAGAGGAATTAGCGGACCATGAGTACCTGCCAGGTTAGCAGTGGGCAGTAGAAAGCCCGAAAAAATAATAATGAAGAAAGAGGCGATGAGCAATTCATAGCGCACGTTTTCTAAAATAAAGCTTTCATCAAGCCCAAGAGGAGCGGCAAAGGTTGCGGCTATTGCGCCCACCATTACCACTTTACCAATAGTACCCGCCATTGCCGGTATACTGTCTTCTGGCTCAAATCGATAATCTCTGAAAGGCAAATTAGGCCGCCAGCGTTTAGGCGCCATTATTTGCAATTCGTGCTCTAAATATTCTTCTCTCGTATTAAAATCTGAACTCGGCTTATGTTTTTGCTCGTAATTAAGTTCATCCTCATTTTGTTGAGGCACAGAACTTTGCTCATGTGTGGGGTTAGAAATATTGCCCATGACAGTTCCTTTGCTTACTAGCTAAAAAAGTGATGCTGCTTTGCAGCATGCATATCCTATCTCAACGCTGCACATCTAACTAAGCAACAATAGTCACATATGACGACAATAATTAGTCGTAGCGTTCAGGAAATAAACGCCCGAAAAACAACTAATTTAGTCGAATATAGGTAGAGTAAAAACCATAATGTGGTAAGGGTAGCAATCTGCTTGATTTAAAAAGCAAGAAGAATGATGAGTCGAAAATAGGTGCGTATAAGAAAATAACCCAGCGGCTTCGTATCCCAATCGTAATACTATTAACAAATAATAATTCTTAATGTTTCAGGATGTTTATTAAGCGTTTAGCTGGATTGCATCAGTAGTTTGTAATCATATGCCATCAGTTTCCAGCGATGCAGGTCACCCAGGTGGCCTATTCTTTCAAGATAGACTTGTGAAAGCTGGCTATTCATTTTAGCTGTTTTTTGCTGCCAGGCGGGAGGAATCAGCGCATCGGCAACATGTACAGCGGTTAATGGCTGAAAGGTCTGATCTGCTGATAAATGAGGAATAGGGTGGAATAATATGGCTTCAACCGTGAGCGAAGGTATATTCCAGAGTGCCATTAATGCCGCGCCGACTTCGCCATGGTAGACACCGGTGATTTTTCTTTCTGCAGAATGAATCGGTTTTTCTTCTTTAACTGCGTACTGTAGAACCTTCAGGTACGCGGCAGGGTCTTGAGAAGCCATTATCAGAATGCCAATGTCATGTAATAAACCACCTAAAAAAGCTTGTTCGGTTATTCCTTTGTCAGCCCCGACATCTTGACAGATTTCACGTGCGAGCCTGGCTACCAGCAAAGATCGGTGATTAACTTTTTCAAATGAAAAATATTTCCAGTTTTTGTGAGGAGGGTAAGTGCTGGATGTTTGGCTGGATAGCGCCAGCCCGCGCAGCATACGAGTTCCAATGATAGAAACGGCTTCAGAAATATGACTGATTTGACGTGGTAAGCCGAAGAAAGACGAGTTAACCAATTGAATGACCTTTGCACTCAGCGCCGGGTCCTGTTCCACAATCTCCGCAATTTTTCTGGCATCTGTCGTATCAGAACCGAGGGCTTGTGTTAGTTTATTAAAAACAGAGGGCGCCGCAGGGAGTTTACTCTGTTGGCTGATGAAGTGTATCAGCGTGGGTCGGCTGATAAGCCGTGTCACTTTGAACAAGTACTCGATCGTTTGCGTAATGCTGCTTACATCGGCAGGATCTGGAAAAATGCGATGTGTTAGCTCTAATTTTTGAATTGATTCTTTTGGGGTTTCCAGCTTGCTGCCTAGTTGGAAGCGTAAAATATCAGGGTACCTTTCCTGAACTCTGCGCAGTAGATTAATTTCAATATAGTCTTTGGTTGAGCTGCTGATCAAAATAGCGTCGCAATGCGAGATTTCTAAACGAGACATCAGGGCCTCAGGATCATCAAAACAAAAAACTTGCCAATTACGATCTGTTTGCTTGAGTGCGCTTGACCAGTTTAAGTATTCACCATGCGGGTCCAGTAGCATTATCCTGATGTTAGTTTCAGTATGAGCTTGTTCTATAGACATCGCATGGGTCTCTGCATTAAATCAATGTATTTTAATGACGCTTTTATCACAAATAACGACTGTTATTCCTTGTTGTCAGTGTTGTCAGTGTTGTCAGTGTTATCAGTGAGGTCGTCTGTTCCCGTGGTTTTGGGTTTGTTTTCTTCGCGCATGACACAATAGATACGAAAACCAAAGACAGTAATTAAGGCGCCTAATAAATCGACAATGGCAACAATGGGAAGCTCAAGAATCAGATTGCGGTCTTCCATTGACGATAACGTATGAGCGATAGGCATCTCAATTAATTGTATGCCGGTAAAAAGAATCGCCATGCCCGGTAACAGCGTCCAGAAATAGTCGGCACTTTCTTTCCAGCTTTGTTTTAGGCTATTGAGTGGGGTTTGTTTCTCAAGGACGCAGATATAATCAGCAAAAGCCAGACGAACGCCGATATATACACCCGGAATGATCAATAGCAGTAAACCACCAAACACCGCAAATGAGGTAAGAATAAAAGTAAATAGCAGACTGCGCCAGAACGATAGACTGGCAATGATGGCCTGAGAGGCAGTGAGTGCAGAGTTACTTAATTTTGACTGCATATATAAGATGGTAGCACCCCAGTAAATGGGGAGAAATGACAGGCTCAAAATAGAGATGTAAGCGGTTTGCTGCCTGAAATCATCGGTTTCTGTGGCGTTGATATCCATGGATAATGCCAAGCCGTTGAGAACAATCAGGAACGGTAATTGAATTTTTGCAATCATTGTAAAGTTTTGCTTAAAAAAGAAAAAACTTTGCCTTAGGTATTCAAAAGTATTCATAAGTAATGTATTTATCTGCGATGGATTATAGATTGCGGTTATGAAGGAAACGGTTGACTGTATCAACGATAGCCTGAGTTTGAGGGTCTACTTCGAGGTTGATTTTATCACCGATATTAGCATTGCCAAATGTCGTTACCGCGAGTGTTTCCGGTATCAGGTGGATGCTGAACGATGACGCCTGAACTTCCCCTGTGGTCAGGCTGCAGCCGTTTAGTGCGACAAAACCTTTAGGAATGATGTATTGAATCAATTCTGCAGGCGCTGTTAACCAGAGAGTACAGTTGTCCGGTGTACGGATTATTTGGCTGATGGTTGCAGTGGATGATATATGCCCCGATAATTGATGCCCGCCAATTTCATCACCGTAGCGAGCGGCGCGTTCAAAGTTAATACGATCTCCAATTTCTAGTTTCCCAAGGTTGGTGACCTGAAGGGTTTCTTCTATCACGTCAAATTGAACTTCATTCTGAGAGAACTCAGTAATCGTCAGGCAGGTGCCGTTAATAGCAATACTTGCACCAGTTTGCAGGTTTTTAGTGTGGCCCTCGGGTAAACTAACTCGTATTTGCATAAATTGGTCACGTTTGTTGAGTGCGATGACTTCTGCCAGTCCCTGCACAATACCTGTAAACATCTTTACCTTTCCTGTGTGTTGCGATTAATCTGGAAGGTAGAGGATAGCGTATATAGACTAAAAATACCTGCACCTTAGGAGGTTCGCATGCATTATCTGATAAGCGGTGGAACAGGTTTTATCGGCACGGCTTTGGTCAAGTCTTTATTGGGCGATGGTCACAAGGTCACGGTTATTACACGTTCGCCAGAACAAACGATTCTGGGCTTTGGCGGTACAGTCTTTACTGTTGGTCTTGAGAAAGTCGGTCAGATAGTTGAGGGTATCGATGGGGTTATAAATCTGGCGGGCGCCCCTATTGTGGATAAGCGCTGGAGTGAAGAGCGTAAACAGCTGCTACGAAACAGCCGAATTGATTTTACCCGTACTCTGATAGAGCAATTGAAGCAGGCTTCTGCCCGACCGGAATTTTTTATCAGTGGCTCTGCCATTGGCTATTATGGATCACATGAAGGCGGTGCCCCTTTGCCTGAAAAAAGCCCTCCTGTGCCAGGTTTTACACATAGTTTATGCCGTGATTGGGAAGAGGCAGCCCTTGGTGCAGAAAAACAGCTGGGTTGCCGTGTCTGCCTAGTGAGAACCGGTGTCGTACTGGGAGACGGAGGCGCGCTTAGTAAAATGTTACCGCCTTTTAAATTTGGGCTTGGTGGGCCGATTGGTGATGGGCAGCAGTGGATGTCGTGGGTGCATTTGTCGGATGAGGTGGCCATTATCCGTTTTTTGATGGCGCACAAAACCTTATTTGGCGCTTTCAATGCGACTTCACCTAATGCGGTTACTAATGAAATATTTAGTCAGGCTTTAGGCACTGTGTTGAGCAAGCCTGCAAAAGTAAGGATGCCAGGTTTCATGATGAAACTTCTGCTGGGTGAGGCCAGTGAATTATTACTTGAAGGGCAAAGGGTGTATCCGGCACGTTTGTTAGATGCAGGGTTCGAGTTTACTTATCCGGACCTTGATCGGGCGCTAAAGTCGGTTCTTCAAAAAGATCAGCCGTAGTGTTTTCAGCGGTTTTTGTATCGTTAGTGGCGGCCGCTGTAGTAGATAACTTATCTGTTGACTGCTCCAGATGAGATAAGGTTTGTTTCAGTTGTGCTTCGATGCGTTCGAGTTGATTTTCTATGCGGGTGATGCGGCGAATATTGTCATTTTCACGCGCTAACATCGCTTCTTCATCCTGCTCGATGAAGAAGACGGAAAAGCTTGCGGTAAGCATTGAGAAGAGAGCGATGCCCATTAGAATCAGAAAGGCACCAAACAGGCGGCCGGTGGTTGTGCTGGGTACCAGGTCACCATAGCCTACCGTAGTAATGGTCACCCAGGCCCACCAGATGCCGTCTAGTGGTGAATCAAAAGCGGGATCAACTCCTGAGATGATGAAACCAGAAAATAACATGATAAAAAAGCTGATAAAGAGCGTAAGTCCCAGGTTGTGGCGTGACAGTATTGAACGTACATCGGTGGATATGCGCAGGAAAATACCGAACATAATCAGGAGCCGTAAGCTTCTCAATGCCCCGGCATAGAAGGTCTCCATGCCCCAAATAATCGGCAGGCCTGCCAGAATAATCAGGATGTTCATCCAATTGTTAAGCAGGTATTGTTTTTTATCATCAACCAAAGATAACAGAATACTGGTTTCGGCAATAAAGCAGAGCCAGATAAACCAGTCAGTAAAAAAAGTGATTGACGGGGCTGCTAAGCCTTTCTCACGCAGATACCAATCGACGATGATCCACACAGCAACAAATATCATGGGGCCTTCGAGGCGTCGCGACCAGCTTTGAGCTTTAAAGTTCTCCTGTTCACTGACACCACCGAAACCTAACTTACCAAGAAAAGCCTGATGCCGTTCAAATGTCATTGTTCGCTCCTTATCTTACTGTCACGCCTTGCCTTTGAGCCGGCGTTTACGAATGGTTTCGATTGCTTGCAGTAAAAGGTCGCCTTGCCATAACGATTTCTCATGGGAGTGCAGGTGTTGCTCTAAATCGATGATAAGAAAGTCGAGTGTTTGGTTATTCGCCAGTCTGCTTATATCTTCCGCATTTTCAATAAAGGTTTCTGGCCAGAAATGCTGAGCCCACTCAATTAAACGCAGACGGCTAATATCGACGTTATTTTGTTGGCATGCCAAGGCTAATGCCTGAAAAGTATTTTTTTCTGCTAGAAAGTGTGACTGTTTTTTCTTTTCATTCAGGCGTTCGGTGACCGTTTGACGTTTCATTATAGACGCTAATTTAAGCTTTCGCAGATGGTGGTAACTGTACAGCCAACCGAGAGAGGAAATAATGCTAACCAAGGCCAAAAAGACGATCAAAGGAATGTGTGTGACTGACTCTTTTTTGTGAGCTGCTGCTGATAGAAGAGCCGGGACTGTTGTCTCGTCTGGCACTAATGGGGCGTTAATTTCTTGCAACTTGGCGCTGGTGGCAATAGCAGGGGGCTCAAGTCGTGTAGGCGCTGCGTTCACCTGAAGAATAACGGGTGGCAGGGAGGCTATTTTACTGCGATCCTCGTAGGTGTCCCACCAGTGTATGTCGATAGGGGGTAATGTGACCTCACCTCTTTCTGTCACCGTTATTTTAATGGTTTCAGTGCGTCGGCTTACCAGTCCCTGATCATCAAAGCTTTCATCAAGCTCCGTCTTTAATAGCTCCAGATCAGCCAGTTCATTTTTCAGTAAAGATAATGAAGGCAAGCGAGCAGCTGGGAGGCCGTGAGCTGTCAGTGTTAAGGTTCGGATTAATGAACTGCCAGGCTCAAGAGGCGTGCTTTTATCCAGAGATTCTTCAAGTTGCAGTGTTTCCAATGGAAGCCAGTAGCCTTGTGAGTTGCTGTTGGCCTTTGGCAGAATAGCTATCTCAATTTCACTGCCTCGTGTTTCAAAGTACTGATCGCTGAGAGAGGTTCCGGAAAAGAGGGGAGGCTCGATTAGGTGTGTACCTGGCTCGTCAGGGAAAATGACATAGCGTCTCTCTTGAAGAAAATAAGCTTGTCCTTTGACGAGAGTTTCGCTGCGCTTTACATCGTCAGCGGGAAGAATAAGTGCCTGATTTATAAATGGATCTGACAATGCGGCATTTTTATTTAATGGTTCTTTATGAAATAATTTAACCGTATAGATTAACTGGCTGCCTGCATAGGCTTCAGTATGATCAATCGTTGTTTCAATGAATACCGGTGGTTGCATTAATGGTGTTGCAGGTGGGCTAGGTGTCGTCGCAGTACTGGCTTGCCCTGTTACCAGCAGGACCATCGGGGTACTTAGTTTACCGTTGACAGAAAATGCCGGAATTTGCAATTGACCGGTTTTTTTCGGGCGCAAAAGTACTTGCCAGCGAGTGGTTGCCTGTCGGGTATTGCCCTGGAAACTGGATATGGTTATTTTCTTATTACCGAGTAAGTCGAAATCTTGAGTCAGTATGGAAAGGTCGGGTCTTTGTGGTTGCCCTTGTTGAGTCGACTCTATGGTTAAGCGAACCGTATCGTGGATGGAGATGCTGTATTTGTTGAGGTATGTATTTACGTCTGCGCGTGCAGCGGACGCAATAAGCATTAAAAAAACTAAGAGAATTCGCATTCAGTGATCGTGATCCAGGCTGACTAGTCGATAAACGAATTTTCATTATTCATTAAGCTGCTTTTTATATCAATGACTTGATCGATACATCAGTGAAGGAAGATTTGGAAATAATTTCGACGTACACTATATTTTATCTCTGTACTTCTTATCAAAAAAAATCATGAATGAAATTATTGTTGATATCCGTATATCACCCGATGAATACATCAAACAGTATCGAAACCCCGGCTGCATGGTCAGTACACGTGCAAGAGATGGCCGGACAGTGCGTTTCCCCGCGGATATCCTGCAGTCATTTTTGCTACATAACGGCATCGTCGGAAGCTTTAAAATAGTTTTTGATGTCGCTGGAAAGTTCAAAAGAATTGAGCGAATTGGATAGGCGGGATGTAAAACAGGCGATGCGCCGTTATAATGCCGCATTCTTTTTTAAAAAACGGTTTGGTTATGCTTTATACCTTGGCAAAATCTCTTATGTTCAGTATGGATGCGGAGCGTTCACATGAGATAGCTTTGAATGCTATGAATGTGTCTGCGGCCCTCGGATTGCCGGCATTGATGGGCGCCGAAAAGCTTGAAGTTCCTACTGAAGTAATGGGCATTCGTTTCCCCAATCCTGTTGGCTTGGCGGCGGGGCTGGATAAAAACGGGTCAGCCATTGATGGCTTGGCTGCTATGGGTTTTGGCTTTATTGAAGTAGGCACTGTAACTCCACGTCCTCAATTGGGAAACCCCAAACCACGTTTGTTTCGTATACCTGAACATAACGCCATTATTAACCGTATGGGCTTTAATAATCTGGGTGTTGATGCCCTACTGGCGAATGTTGATCGGGCTCGCTACAAGGGTGTGCTGGGTATAAATATTGGTAAGAATAAAGATACAACCAATGAGCATGCAAATGACGATTACCTTTACTGTCTGAGAAAAGTGTATTCACGAGCTTCCTACGTGGCGATCAATATCTCTTCTCCTAACACCCCGGGGCTAAGAACGCTGCAGTTTGGTGATTCATTGAATACCTTACTGGAATCTCTTAAAAATGAGCAGGCCAAGCAAGCCAATCTTCATGATAGATATGTACCGATTGCAGTAAAAATTGCGCCGGATATGACGGATGAAGAGATAGAAATGGTGGCAGAATCCCTAAAAACCTATGAAATGGATGGTGTGATTGCAACGAACACCACACTGTCACGGGAAGGTGTTGAGGATTCTGTATTGCAGCGCGAGGCGGGTGGATTAAGTGGTGCACCTGTTCGCAATAAGTCGACCAAAGTGATTCGTTCATTGTCGAAAGCGCTTGATGGAGCGTTGCCGATTATTGGTGTAGGGGGGATTACTGAAGGTTTTGACGCGGCTGAAAAAATCGAAGCAGGTGCTAGTCTGGTTCAGGTTTATTCAGGCTTTATTTATAAAGGCCCGGGATTAATCAGTGACTCGGTCAGAGCCATTCAGGCGTTGCCAGCACAATAAAAAAGCTCCTCACATAGAGGAGCTTAATTTTTTAAAAGAGATTGCAGTATTAATGTAGTGCAGGATGAGCCTGAATAGCTGAAACACCGGTCATACCATTCCAGTGTGCTTCTCGACCCTGACGCCAGCCACTCATCCAGTGGGTGCGTAATTCAATGACTTTGACAGGACAATCGTCACGCGATTTTCCACTCAGGCCGGCTTGAAAGCCGCGATTGAAAAGAGTTGAAGTTTTATCTCGTTTCTGTGTCTTCATGTAAAAGTGCCTCTGTATCGTAATTATAGATAGATATTATCTGAGGTTAAATGTTCTCCATGAGTGTGATTTGTTCCGTCATTGGCTTATCACAGTACCTATAGATAACGAAATTTATTGGTAAGTGCGATTGTAAATAGCTATGAAATTTCTGTTTTTGATAGTAAGTATATGTAAAACAGTTGTGCTATCAGCGGTTTAGGAGGGTTCCTTACTGTGAAACAATCGTATGAAAAGAAATCACTTAATTGTGATAAATATTGAATTAAACTGTAACTGTTTGATCTTGTGGTTTTTACAGACAGTGCTTATATATTGGAAGAATGATGAAATTTTTTGCCACGTGTCCTAAAGGGCTCGAAATACTGCTGGTAGCAGAGTTGACCGATTTGGGTGCAACGGAAGTTAAACAAACAGCGACGGGGGCTGAATTTTATGGTGAGCTTGAGCAAGCGTATCGCGCTTGCTTATGGTCTCGTCTGGCAAACCGCATTCTTTTACCTCTCGTCGAAGAAAATGTAGAAACGGCAGATCAGCTTTACGCAGCGGTACAATCCGTTGATTGGTTGCAGCATATGGCTGAAGAAGGGACTTTGCTGGTTGCTTTTACCGGCAAAACCGATGCGATTAACCATACCCATTTTGGCGCGCTGAAAGTAAAAGATGCGATTGTCGACCAAATCAGAGACAAGACAGGTATGCGCCCCGGCGTTGATCGTGAAAATCCCGACCTGCGTGTACATGCCCATATCTATCGTGGCAAGTTGAGTTTGTCGCTTGATTTATCCGGCGGCAGTTTGCACCGGCGTGGCTATCGCACCCGTGCAGGTGCCGCTCCGCTGAAAGAGAACTTAGCGGCTGTTATTTTGCGCAGAGCTCACTGGCCTGAGCTTGCCGTTGATCATCCGGTCTTATTTGATCCCATGTGTGGCTCCGGCACCTTGGTTATTGAGGGTGCCATGATGGCTGCCGATATTGCACCGGGGCTCCTGCGGGAGCAATTTGGCTTTGAGCGATGGAAACAACACCAGGCTTCGCTGTGGCAATCACTGCTGGATGAAGCGGCAGATCGTAAAACAGCAGGGCTGGCAGCGGTTAGCAGCCGTTTTTATGGATCTGATCAGGATTCATCTGTATTAGCGCTTGCTAAAGAGAACGCAGAAAGAGCGGGTGTTGCGCAACTGATTAGTTTTAAAAAGGGTTCGGTTGAACAGATGGTGGTTCCGGAAAATGCGCCCGGGCTGATGGTAACCAATCCTCCGTATGGTGAACGTATGGGTGATGGATCGGAACTGATGTTTTTATATCGGCAAATAGGCGATGCTTTGAAGCAGGATTTTGCTGGCTGGCAAGCCGCTATCTTTACCGGTAATCCAGAATTGTGCCAGGTCGTCGGGCTAAAAGCCGATAAAACATATAGTTTAAATAATGGCCCGATTGATGGGCGTTTATTTCTGTATACCCTCTATGCTGATCGCACCGATACGGTAAAGGATGAGCAGAAAGATGAGCATGAGGTGGTTGCTGCGAATGTCTTAAGTGATACGGCGCAGATGTTTGCTAATCGCCTGAAGAAGAACTTAAAAGCACTCAAGAAATGGAAAAAACAGCAGAATATCGACTGTTATCGTCTCTATGATGCGGATATGCCAGAGTACGCGGTGGCGGTCGATCTGTATAACGATTGGGTGCATGTTCAGGAATATGCAGCGCCTGCTTCTATCGATAAAGTGAAGGCATTTGAGCGCTTGAAAGATGTGCTGGCGGCTATCCCGGAAGCACTGGGTGTCAATCCGCGTAAAGTGGTATTAAAGCAGCGAAAGCGCCAAAGCGGTAGTGATCAGTATGGAAAACAAGCGAGCGTTGGTCGCTTTTTTGAAGTGCAGGAGCATGGTTGTCGTTTACGTGTGAATTTGCATGATTATCTGGATACCGGGTTGTTTCTGGATCATCGCCCCGTACGTCATCAGATTCAGCAGCAAGCTGTTGGAAAAGACTTTTTAAACCTTTTCTGCTACACCGCATCAGCCAGTGTGCATGCAGGAGTGGGAGGCGCTAGGTCGACAACCAGTGTTGATATGTCGGCGACGTACCTGCAATGGGCTATGAAAAATATGGCTCTGAATGGTTTTAACAGTAAAGAGCATCACTTTATTGAAGCGGACTGCCTGACCTGGTTAAAGAAGCAGCGTAAACCCGAATATGACCTGATTTTCATGGATCCCCCCACGTTTTCTAATTCAAAGAAAATGCTGGATGTGCTGGATGTTCAGCGAGATCATGTGGATTTGATCAAGTTGGCCATGCGGCTGCTGCGTAAAGGTGGCGTATTAATTTTTTCGAATAATTACCGCCGCTTTAAACTGGATTATGAACTGCTTGCCGGTTTTGATATCCGTGAAATTACATCACAAACTATCGATCCTGATTTTAAGCGTAATACACGCATTCATAGCTGTTTTGAGATACGCTGGCCTTAAGAAAGCGCGTCAAATCGGTGCATTTCTTTTTTTGGCATATTTCATGCTTTGTTTTAGTGCGGAGCAAGACTTGATCATCGGGTCTTGTTTCACTAATCGGACTTAACTTTCTAATATTTTATTATGAATCAATGTGTTGCCAAGCTTTAACGAGCTTTGCTACAGGCATAGATAATATATGTGACAGGTTGAATGCACCGGTTTGGACTGAGCTACAAGAAAGCGCACCAAGACTGTGCATTGAAGAAAGATGCGTAAGCATGAACTTAGGAGATATTCGTGGATAATGTAAATAGTGCCGTTGAGACTTTGGTGCAAAGCTCAAATACCCTGTTTATTTTGATGGGGGCCATCATGGTGTTTGCCATGCATGCTGGTTTTGCCTTTCTTGAAGTAGGTACCGTGCGTCATAAAAACCAGGTAAATGCCTTGGTGAAAATCATGACGGACTTTGGTTTTTCGGCTGTCGCTTACTTTTTTATTGGTTATTGGATTGCGTACGACGTTACATTTTTCCAGGATGCAGAAACACTGGCGGAAGGTAATGGCTACGAGTTAGTTAAATTTTTCTTTTTGATGACGTTTGCTGCGGCTATTCCGGCCATTGTGTCAGGTGGTATTGCTGAGCGCGCTAAATTCTGGCCGGTATTGCTTGCTTCAACGTTAACGGTCGCTTTTATTTACCCGTTTTTTGAAGGCATTATCTGGAATGGTAATTATGGTTTTCAAGCATGGTTAGAGTCTTCTTTTGGTGCTGGCTTTCATGATTTTGCAGGTTCGGTTGTTGTACATGGTGTCGGTGGGTGGATTGCTCTGGTTGCTGTGCTGTTCCTGGGAACTCGTAAAGGGCGTTACCGTAGCGGCCGATTGGTGGCTTTTCCGCCCTCTAATATTCCATTTTTGGCACTGGGTGCCTGGATTCTCTCTATTGGTTGGTTCGGTTTTAACGTCATGTCAGCACAAACGCTGGATGGTGTGTCGGGGCTGGTGGCTGTTAACTCTTTAATGGCGATGGTCGGCGGTATTATTGCCGCATTGATCGTTGGTAAAAATGACCCGGGCTTCATTCATAACGGCCCATTAGCCGGGTTGGTTGCAGTGTGTGCCGGTTCTGATGTGATGCATCCCATTGGTGCGCTGGTGGTCGGTGCCATTGCCGGCACGGTCTTTGTCTGGATGTTTACCTTGCAGCAGAATAAATGGAAAATTGATGATGTCCTCGGTGTCTGGCCTTTGCATGGTTTGTGCGGAGTGTGGGGCGGTATTGCTGCGGGTATTTTTGGTAGCGAAGCATTGGGTGGTCTTGGCGGTGTCAGCCTGATGTCGCAGCTGATTGGTACGGTGGCCGGTATTCTGGTGGCTGTTGTTGGTTCTGTGATTGTTTATGGCATTATTAAAGCGACCCTTGGCCTGCGTCTCACTGAAGAGGATGAGTTCATTGGTGCCGATCTGAGTATTCATAAAATTGAATCGACTACTAATGACTAAGCCAGTAATGAATAAATCAGCGATGGCGACAATGCTTGACCCGATCAACTGATCAGATTACCTGAGTTACATTGCTTCGATGAGAACCCCGGTCTGTGTTTATCTATAGTACCGGGGTTTTTGTTTTTCTGGCACTGAATCGCCATACCTTTTTCCATACCTTTCGTCACACCTTTAATTCAGATGTCTGGATTTGTCATGTCTAGCTAGGCTAAAATCCAATGCTTACTTACAATGAGACTTTTGCACGAGCCGAAATTTTGTTTACTGGCAAGGCAAAAATGCACGGAATAAGGGAGTTTATGTTTATAAATGACCGAATGAGTACGTTTTTAACGCTGCTAGTAGACAAAAGGGCAATCGTGCGAAGACCTCACATTATTACATAAGTGCTGCTGGTTGACTAAGTGGCGCACTTCATATTGGATGCTGAATGCTTTTTAACAAGCTCCCTGATGATCTGTTTTTACCCTTATCCGGTAAGAATCGGCATATTTATCAAGCTGTGCTGCTGCAGTTGGCCGATCTGTTTTTTGATGAGGATCTGATTGATCCTTTTATTCCCAAAGATATGGTGCGTTCTACCATCGAAGAGGCAGTAGTGCGCTTGGGCGTCCGTCGCTGGGAACCTGAAGAAGAGGATTCTGATGACGGTGAATTGCCTCGCTCGACAGCAGAATATACTAACCGCATCTACCGCCGTCTGGTACAAACGGGATGGGTGGAAGAAGAGCAGCGCATTTATCGCACGTTTGTATTAATGTCGCCGTCGATCAGCTTTTTGCTGCGCTCTATGGTGTCAATTTCTAATTTGGAAAAGCGCTCCTATGGCGGAGCCGTGCTTAACGTTCTCAGCTCTCTGGAATCGGCTGTTAATGACCCGGCGGGACGGGGTATTACCTTGTCAGAAGCAGCGCAAACAGCGGCCGAGTTCAGTGCACATCTGACCGATATGATGCTGGGGTTGCGAGAGCTTAAAATCAGTTTGTCGAATGCTGAAAGCCCTCAGGAAGTGGTGCGCGGTTTCTTTGATCGCTTTGTAGAACGAATTCTTGTTTCTGACTATAAGACGCTGAAAACAAAGAATAACCCTTTTAGGTTTCGCCGCCAGATTTTATCGCTTTTGCGTGATTTGCAGTTTGATCCAATTAAGCTGGATAAGCTGACGCGACACTATCAGGAGCAGTTTGAGTCAGAATATGACGATGCTGAAGCGATGGTACATCTGCATATCAACCGTATTATCCGTATTTTTGAATCGGTTGATAAGCGCTTGGATAGTATTGATGATTTCCGCTACCGCCTGGAAAAACGCGTGGCTGATACTGTCCGCTATATGGATAAAACCACACCGGGCATGGCATCAAGATTATCGCGCTTGATTACAGAAGTGGCGAAAGATGACTCACTACCTGTGGTCGACACGCTGGAGGAGATCGGCTTTATCTCTCCTGCCAGCGTGCGTTCGCCGTTTAGAAGGCGTATTCAGGCAGAGCCACGGGTAATACATCAACAGGTTATCGATCCCCAAGCCCTCCAGCTACGGCAGTTGTTTAAAGAGTTTAAAGAGCGCCGGGAGGTTAAAATTGATCGTATTGATGCTTATCTTGACCGGCACCTAAGCAAAAGTGACACCATTCGTGCTGACCAGTTTGAGATTGAAAGTATCGAGGATTATATCTGTTTCAGTTATATCCGCCATTTGGCTTCGCTGGGTAAAAAAGCCAAAAAAACCGCAGATCAGTTCAATATTCAGTTTAATGATCAATACACTCAAGTTGCCGGAATGGTCGAGTGTCGTGATTTTGTTATCTATAGGAAACGTTAATGCTTGGTGATCTACAAAAAATAATCAGCCGAAGCGATCAGTACGAAGCTGCCGATTTTTCTCATGCCGCTAATCTGTTACTGACCAGCCAGTTTTTACACGCTGATCGTTCGTCGCACCGGGATAGCTATTTCCTGATCTCTTCACATATCGATTATTTTACCAATCTGTTTGAAGCAATTGGTTGGTCGTTTATCTATCAGCCCGATGAAGCCTACCTGGGTATTTTGCCGAAGGACGATGAGCGTAATCTCAAATTACGCCTGGATGAGTCGTTATTGCTACTCTGCATGCGCCAGCAATATGAAGAAAAGCTTGAAAAGTTTGAGGTAGAAGGCGGCAAAGCTTATACCAATATCAATCAGCTGCTGTCGCTATACGAAAACCTCACCGGTAAAGAGATACCGAATGAAACACGCATGAAAGAAATCTTGTCGTTGTTTTCGCGTCATGGCGTTATTGAACGCGGAAAGCCCAATGAAATGGAACCGAAAAATGTCCCGTTTAGTATTCAGCCAACGATTCGTCAGGTGGTTGTTGAAGATTTCATCGGTCAATTAGAAGCGCTGTGTGATACCGATACCCGTGATGCCATGACCGAAGCAGAGGAGGCCGCCGCTGATGAAACAGCTTAATCGTATCGTACTGGTTAACTGGTATGTTTTAGGGGCCGTTGAAGTACCGATAAAAGGTAATGTGGCGATTGTTGGGCCCAATGGTTCAGGTAAGTCTGCTTTGCTGGATGCTATCCAGACTGTGCTGATGGGAGGGCATAAGCGCCACCTCAGTTTTAACGCATCCGCAGGGCAGAAAAGTGAACGTTCTTTGCGTACATACTGCCTGGGTTATCTGGATGATGGCAGTAAAAAAGCGATGGCCCGGGAAGACTCACTTACCTATATGGCGTTGAGTTTTTTTGATACGGACACCGCTAAAGAAACCTGTATCGGTATTGCTATCAGTGCTTCTACCGCCTCACCTGAAGAGGAGATATTAGGGCGATTCATTCTGCCCGGTTTTTCGGTAGGGCTGGATGATTTCTCCGTAGTTGAAGGTGATGGCCGCTTGCCTAAGCCCTGGACACAAGTGCGGGATGAGTTGCTCAGGCAGTGTCCTGATATGATTCTGGAAAAGCGTGCCAGCAAGTTTATTCGTGAAGTCACCACTGCGCTGAGCCATGATATTCAAATGCCGAATGATGATGAAAAATTCATCAAAAACTTTAAAAACGCTCTGCGATTTGTACCCATCGACAGTCCTACACGTTTTGTCCGCGAGTTTGTGCTGGATGAAAATATCGTGCATGTCGGTGCGTTTCGAAAATCGCTGGATGAATATCGCGCGATGGAGCAAAAGACCCGTGAGGTATTTAACCGTATTGCTGAGCTGGAAAAGGTTCAGGAACAATGCAAGGGGATCCAGCGCAATATCAAAAATGCAGCGGAGTATGAGTGGGTTGTACATGAGGCACGCTTTGAAAATGCAGACCTGAAAAAAGAGGAATCGCAGGAGCGGCTTGACGCTAATCAGGAAAAAGAAGCGGCTGTTCAGAAAGAGCTGGAAAATCATACGGCAGACGTTAGTAGTGTGATGCAGCGCCTGGCAGATGCGCGCGCCCAACTGAATAACTCTAATGCGGCACATCAGATAAAGGCATTAGAAAACTCGATCACAGCGCGTTTGCACGAAGAAGGGGTTGTTAAAGATAAGATTCAAAATGTCTATAGCCTGTTCAGAACCACGGTTGGTTTCTCCAATTACGAACAGTTATTGCCGGATACCTTTTTGCCACTGGTAAAACGCTCTGTTGAGCTGTGGCGCTCGGGCGAAGATATGATGGCGGATGCCTGGCCGCCGGAGCCGGTGGAAGTCGATAATACCATTGAGCAACTCAAACAAAGTGTTGATTCAGTCAGGCGCGACATCGGTCGAAAATTTGAAGAGTCTGTTATTCGTATGAATGAGTTACGCACGAGTATTCAGTGTCAAAAAGGCGCTGTCGAACAGCTCAAACAAGGTCGTGCGCCTGTTCGGCATAACACCCGGGAGCTGATGGAACTGCTGTCAGAATATGGTATTGAATCGACGCCGATATGCGAGCTGGTCGACATCAATGAGGATAAATGGCGTATTGCCATTGAGTCATTTTTAGGGGCTCGCCGTGAAGCGCTGGTTGTTGATCCGGATCATGTCAGAGAAGCGATCACCTTATATCGCCGCAAAGGTCGTCATTTAAAAGGTTGTCGTATTATTAACACAACCAAAACACATGAGTGGTTGAACCGTAACAAGCCACGCTCGTTGGCACATTTTGTTGATACCGATAATGAACATGCGCAGGCGTATATGAATCGTGCGCTGGGTGGCGTGATTGCGGTTGAAACCGAAGCTGAGTTGCTACGTCAGGAACGGGCACTCACCTATGACTGTATGTTGCAGACGGAAGGTTCAACAACCTCGATAAATGAGATGTCTCCCATTATGGGGATCCGCCGTCGTGGCGATCAACTGGCGACTAAGGGCAAGCAAGTTGATCAGATGCTGGTGGAGTTCACCGCGTTGGGCAAACGTCACGAGTCATTAGAAAAACTCCGCGATAGCTTGATCAACCTGACAACCAGCTTGGCGGGTGCCAGTGAAAAAGTATTTGATCTGGTTCATCAGCGCGATCAGCTTGGCACTGAGGTTCAGGGCTATCGTCAGGAGATTACCGATATGCGTAATCATGATGATAGCGGTATCCAGCAGCGTATTGCTGACTTGGCTGAAGCACAGAAAGTCGCTGAAGAGAAAAGTAAGTTGCTGATGGATAAGCTGCAGCGTATCCGTACCCATATGATTAAAGACTCCGCCGCGTTAGAAGTGCTGACTCAGGAACTAACCGAGCATGCGGAAGCGCGAAATGGTTGCGAAGCCAAAGCGGATTTCGATGCTCAGTCTGCTCAGGAAAAGCGTGACTATCTGGATGAAAGCTGTGGCGGAGAGCTCGAGCGTGTTATTTTCGAGGCCGCCAAAAAAGCACAGTCTGAGCTTACGTTACATGAGAAGAAAAAATATTCGGTACGGGATGCAATAGCCAACTATAAAGCGAAGTTTCATGGCGGCGGTATGAGTCATCAGGGGCTGGATAAAATCGGCCCCGATTCGACTCATGAAGAGCTGGAGCAATATGTCGATGAAACCGTGCAGTCACTACAAGATTCGGAGCTGGCGCTTTATAAGGAAAAAGCAGAACGTGCCCGACTGGAAGCAGAAACCTCGTTCCGTTCTGATTTTGTAGCGCATTTGAATGATCAGATTAATAACATCAAAGACCTGATTCGTGAACTCAATAATCATCTTAAAAACCGTCCGTTTCATAAAGAGATGTATAGTTTTGAGATGATGCCCAATCCTGAGCTGAAGGATATTCTGGAGCTGGTAGAGGCGTACACTCGTCTGGATCAGGCTAATGTGGGCTCGTTGTTTGATCTCAAATTTGAGGAAGATAAACCCCACCAGGATGCCTTGTCTAAGATTCATGATGTCTTAAAAGATGAAGGTGAAAGCAGTCTGCTTCAGGATTACCGTAATTTCTATAACTTTGAGCTGGTGGTTAAAGATCTTAACGGGAATCGCAAAACGACCCTGACACAGCGTATTAAAACCGGATCAGGCGGTGAACATCAGGTACCTTTCTATGTCGCCATGGCAGCCGCTATGGGTGCCGCTTATCGTTTGAAAGAAGGGCCGGATGGTCAAGCGGTAGGCGGAATGAGTCTGTCTGTCTTCGATGAGGCGTTTAACAAGCTGGATTCGGAAAATACCATTACCTCTCTGGGCTTTATGACCGATCTGGGACTGCAGACCATTATTGCAGCACCCGATGAGAAGTATTCGCTGTTATCTTCCTGTATGGAAACCATTATCAATGTATGCCGTGATGGGCGGGTGGTTGATATCGATGTAGAGTTTCCCACTACGAAGGGAAAAGAGCTATTAAGCTCCGATAACCCGCGTAAATTGATGGAAGAGGCCCGCTTAGCGGAAGAGGCAGTGGAAACAATCTGATTTTTTAACCGGTTGCTTGAAGGCGAGGAACCGGTTTTTTTATATCAGGTTGAATGCTTAACAGGGCTTTATTCAGGTAGCTAAGGGATATTTCAGTACCATTTTTTGTGACGGCCCAGCCATAAGGCGAGTCTATTATTTTCAGTAGCATACTGCGCAACGGTGCGGGCTTTAGCGGCTGGGGTAAAAATTCACTATGGCTGTACTGGTGGTGGCTGAGTAACCGGCAAACATCCCTTAAGCTCCAGCTTTCAGGTTCCTGAGTCAGAGGTGTCAGCGGGCCGATAAGCGTGGGAGCCAACAACTGTTTATCTTTGGCAAAAAATTTGCGTACCGTCAGGTCTCTGTGTATGCCCGGAAAGGCGTTATCCCTGGCGTTACTGTTAAAATTAAGTGATACCAGGCCGTCAATGATGCTGGATAGCTGCCAGTTACAGGCTTTTATCATTTTCCAGGCAGGCTCAATACTGCTTTTGGAGCCGAGACTAAATTTTGTAGCCTGGCGACCATCCAGCATATCTTCTTTTAAGAGTGTAATTTGCAGGTAGGTTGTTTGCAGGTCGACCAGACACAAAGGATTAGTAATATAAGCGTATGAGCGCTCCCTTCTAAAGAAGGAGATCCATTCAGTACGGGTTTCTAATTGATTTAGAACAGGAATATGCATCATTATAGATCGAGTTTTGTTTCCCAGAGTATAAAGAGAATAGGTAAGTAACGCATCATGAAACTATTAAACAGGTCCGCCATTACCTTATTAGCTCGGGCGCCTTTTGCGCAATGGATAGCTGCTTTGCCAGTCGATCCGGACGGGATGGACGAGCCACTCTCATTACAAGAGCTACGCAAAGAAGGCAATGTATATCTGATTGATGAGGTCGATGAAGAAGCCGATTTTAACGAACTTCTTAAACATTCCTGGGAGATGATCTTCAAAAATGAGCTGACAGCATGGGATGAGTTTGCTGATCATTGGCCTGAAAACTTATCCTATGAGTTGTTTTTGCAATGGTTTGAATGTGCTAATCAGGTCATGGCCTTTGATGTTTCTGATGAGGTGTTGTTAGTGGCTCCCTTAGATAAACTGGCAGAGTGAGTGATGGCTTTATGAGTATGGTTTTTCATCCGCAACGTGAAGCTTTGTATGAAGAGATGCATTCGCGCCCGTTTCAGGTTATTCCCAGCCCTGCCCGGGTAATGCATTTAGCCGTTTTTTGTAATGATGCGCAGCGTGAGGAACAGTTTGAGCATCTTAAAATCCTCTTTAATGCATTTGATGTAACGCCCCCGGAGGAGGATGAAGTCTGCATTCAATATGATTTGGGGGGGCTGAGGATACGTCGCGAAAAACATCTTGAGTTTACCGCTTACACCTTCGTTAACTTTGATATTCCTGCAGGAGCAGGGCCATTTGATGTCTCAGGTGCGCCGCCTTTGCCCGCTGGCTGGCTGGAGGCGATACCCGGAGAGGTAGTGACTGCCTTTCATCTGGCGATTGAAGAGTCGACAGGAGACGATGAGGCAATGCTGCCTCGGGTCAAAAGCTTTTTCGAAGGAATGCGTCTGGTCGGCAGCAGTCCGCAGCAAGGTGATGCCAGAGTATGGACAACACTACGCTTACACAGCGATGGATTCGGACGTTTTCTGATCTGTAACAAACGCATGAGTGATAGTCAGCTAGGGCGTCTGGCGCAGCGAATTATGGAGATAGAAACTTACCGGTTAATGACTCTGATTGCATTACCGCTGGCGCGTGAATGTGCACCGCAATTGGCTTCTATGGATAGGCAACTGGCAAACCTTACCCATCGCTTGTCTGAAAATGCTGAGATTAACGAGCAAGAGGTACTGTCAGAGTTGACCTATATGGCTGCCCGCGTCGAAGATTACCGAGCCAAAACCACCTTCCGCTTTAGCGCGACGCAGGCTTACCATGAGCTGGTGCTAAAGCGGTTGGTTGAGTTACGTGAAGATGAGGTATCAGGGCACTTAACAGTGACCGAGTTTTTGACACGTCGCTTAACGCCTGCGGTACGCACATGCCAATCGGTGGGGGAGCGTCTTGAAGATATGTCGAAGCGTATCGACAGGGTGTCTGATATGATGCGAACGCGTGTTGAGCTGTCGATTCAGGCACAAAACCAGCAGTTGTTGGCCTCGATGGACCGTCGCTCCAAGATCCAGTTGATGATGCAGCACACTGTTGAGGGTTTATCGGTTGCCGCCATTAGTTATTATGCGGTAGGGCTGATAAAAATAATGATGGATGCTGCCTATGATAGCGGTTTAAGTTTCAATAAAAATCTGGCGTTAGGTGTTGCTGTACCCTTGGTTATTAGCGGAGTGTGGTTAGCGACGCGCAAAATCCATAAGCATTTTCTGGCATTGGCAAAAGAGCAGCGAGATGCTGATCTTGCTGATGAAAAAATACGTAATAAGGTGAAGAAATAAGATGAGTATTGCGATCGTTGTTGAAGATAAATTACGTGCGGATATCAACGTAAGTGAATTACAAATCGCTAATGAAAGCCATATGCACTCGGGCCCGGCAACCGACAGCCACTTTAAGCTTGTGCTTGTTTCGGATGACTTCGCCGGTAAGCGATTAGTGCAGCGTCATCAGATGATCTACAAGATTCTGGCAGCCGAGTTACAAAGTCCGATTCATGCGTTAGCAATGCACCTGTATACCGAGGAAGAGTGGGCCAGGAAAAACGGCAAAGTAATGCCTTCACCAACCTGCCAGGGTGGCTCTAAAAGCTGATTCTTATTCGTTACTGCCCGCCAAGATGTGGCGGTAAGTCCATAGATAGCTGATGCGATATCCAATCTCTTTCTTTTTTCGTTTGTTTATTTTTGTTTTTTTATCAAGCACAAATAAACCGAATATTTAAACATGCTATACGTATCAAGTTAGGTTTATAGTGTTGAAAATAATGGCGTCAGAATAGTGCTGTATGTGACGCAAAGGCATATATGGAAGGTGTTATGGAATTTAAAGATTATTACAAGTTACTCGGGGTCGCGCCCGATGCGGATGCCAAAACCATTAAAACAGCCTATCGTAAGCTTGCTCGTAAATATCACCCTGACGTCAATCCCGAAGAGGGCGCCGAAGAAAAATTTAAAGAAGTGGCTGGAGCCTATGAAGTATTAAAAAATGCCGAACGCCGTGCCGAGTATGATGAATTACGTCGCTACGGGGGGCAGCGCGATAAAGGTTTTGAGCCGCCGCCAGGTTGGCAAGGGGGCAGAGGCAAGTCATCGGGTAGCGCCCAATTTGAGGGTGACTTTGCCGACTTTTTTAAATCTGCCTTTGGTAACAGAAGTGGAGGCTTCCAGGGTTATAGTGACTTCAAACAAGATGCTGCACGCGGTCAGGATGTAGAGATCGAAATGCCGGTATTTCTTGAAGAAATTATGTCTGATGTAGCAAAGCCCATAGAATATCGGATGCCGGTCTTTGAAAATGGCCGGGTAACGGAAGTCAAAAAATCCCTGAAAGTGAAAATACCCAAGGGTGTTTCTGATGGTGAACGGATTCGATTAAAAGGGCAGGGCGCACCCGGGCAAGGAGACGCACCTAACGGTGATCTTTATTTGCATATCCGTCTTATACCTCACCCTATGTTCGATGTGGAGGGCCATAATTTACTGATAACTTTGCCTGTTGCTCCTTGGGAAGCAGCTTTGGGAGCAAAAGTGACTTTGCCTACCCTGACAGGCAAGATTAGTTTGAGTGTGCCGCCGAATAGTCAGTCGGGCCAAAAGCTGAGAATTAAAGGCAAAGGTTTACCAATGAAAAATGGCACTGGCGATTTGTATGTTATCTTCAAAATTGTAATACCAAAAAATACCAACAAAGAATCAAAAGCGTTGTGGCAGTCGTTGTCTGATATATCGGCTTTTGATCCCAGATCAGAATGGGAGAAATAGAATGTCTGATATTGTATTGGGGATTTCATTACAAGAGCTGTGTGTACAAGAAGGTATAACCGAAACCATGGTCATTGAGGTGGTTGAGCATGGGATTGCTGAACCACTAGCCGGTAATGATATCAATGACTGGATTTTTGAATTAAACAGCGTTCATTGGATGAAGAAAGCGATTCGGCTGTACCATGATCTTGATATCGACTGGGTGTCGATTGCGATAGTCATCGATTTACTGCAGCAAAAAGATGTCTTGCTCAGAGAGAACGAGCGTTTGAAAAATCAGCTTGATCGATTTGTGAATCATGTTAATGATCGACATTGAAAATGTTTATAACAAGTCTAAGTATCGAACAGAAAAAAGTTTAGCCGCTTTTTGATCCGCTTCCAGTGGCGCTTACATCATGAACGGCCACAGACCGCCGATGGCGGAAAACTGCTATTAATGATGCCAGAGCGTCAACTGTTAGTATGTTTAAAAAGGGAGGATTAGCTTGTTGCTAAATTTGAGCACAGCTATATCTGCTTTCAATTTATTGAGTTTGTGAATTAACAAACTCAATAAACGTTTTGGTTAGCCTGTTGTTATGTGAAGGCTGAATCACGAGGGAAAAGCGCCGGGTTAATTCCAATGGGGTGTTGAGCACGACTAAGCTGCCTAACTTTACCTCTTCAATGATAGCTAGTTGCGACAAACAGCCCACGCCTAGCCCTGCTTTCACTGATTGTTTAATGGCTTCTTGCCGGTTTAATGCAAAAGCGACATGTGCCTGAATATTAAGGGCTTGCATGGCGCTATCAAAGATTCGGCGGGTTCCTGAGCCGTCTTCACGCAATATCCAGCGTTGTTGTTCTAATTGCAATGGGAGTAGTTGCCCTGCTTGTGCCTGGGGATGGCTTGTGTGGCAAAACACTTCTAGTTTGTCTTCGTGCCAGGGAGTTATCTTTAATTGGCGATGTTGAGCAGGGCCTTCGATTAAGCCTATATGTGCCTGTCCCTTTTCTAAGGTGGCAATCACTTGCTGCGTATTCTCTATTTTAACGTCGGGTACTACTTCTGGGTGTTGCCGGATAAATGCTGCAAGCAGGCGAGGGAGTAGGTAACTGGCTATGGTAACACTGGCCGCAATGCGTAAAGGACCGCTTATTGGGCCGTCTTCCGGTGTTTGAAGGCTGTCTAATAGGTGCAGGATCTGATTGACCTTGGGCAGCATGTCCCGGCCGGCTTCGGTGATCATAAGTTCGCGGCCTACTCGTTGGAAGAGTGGGCAATTTAATGTTGATTCAAGCTCTCTGAGTGATTGGCTGGCGGCTGACTGGCTCATTGATTGTTCATCGGCAGCGGCAGTTAACCGGCCGAGTCTGGCGGTGGCTTCAAAGACTCTTAATTGCTTAACAGATGCGTTCATCTTAAATAGTTCGGTTTTTCTAATGTGTCAGATCTAATAATCCCATTTTACTTAATTTTTGTATAGGTAGATGATGAGCACAACAGATCTTTATTCGGAATTGTTTCTTATGTCCCAATTGATAGCGTTACCCTTGATTGCGATTCTGGCTATTTTGCTGGCAAAAGTGCCAGCCATCGCGCAGTTCGGTTTAAGTGCTCTGCCACTGGCTATCATGTTGGGTATGGTTGTTGGACACGTGAATACACGTGTGGCGGTGGGTAAAGAGATTACATTTATCTGCTTTTGTCAGCAAAAGCTGTTGCGTGCAGGGATTATTCTATTTGGATTCAGCTTGAGCTTTCAGCAAATTATTTCCGTCGGTTGGCAAGCAATAGTGTTAGATATGCTGGTGATTACCAGTGTCTTTTGTGCAGGCACTTATGTCGGTATACGCTTCTTTAAATTAGATAAAGAGTTGGCGATTCTGACGTCTGTCGGTAGTGCTATTTGTGGCGCGGCGGCTATTCTTGCAACTGAATCTGTATTAAAACCGCGTCAGCAGCATGTCACGGTTGCCGTTGCGAGCGTGGTGCTATTTGGCACGCTGGCCATGTTTAGTTATCCGTTTATTTACCAGTTTTCAGGCATGAGCGAGCAAGCCTTTGGGATTTACATTGGCAGTACAGTGCATGAAGTAGCGCAAGCGGTAGCCGCAGGGGAGGCTGTAGGAGGAGAGGCCTTACAAAACGCTGTAGTTGTTAAATTAATTCGTGTGATGATGTTAGCGCCATTTATTTTTATCCTGAGTGCGTTTCTTCTGCGCAGTAGTGACCGCAACTCAGCTCGTACCTCAGGGGGAGGGATTGCCATTCCATGGTTTGTTTTTGGTTTTATGGCGGCGTCAGGTATCAATAGTGTGTTGCTGTTGCCTGAGGCGTTATTAAGCACGCTACAGCTGGCTAGCCAGTTCTCGTTAGCAATAGCAATGGCGGCTTTAGGTGTTCAAACGCGATGGAGCATTATCAGGCAAGCGGGGGCTAAGCCAATGGTCTTGTCGTTGATGTTGTTTGTCATGTTGATCTTTGGTGGGTTCTACCTGAATCAGTGGTTGATAGTCGCCTAGCGATATTATTAGCGTTACCAGAGACTCTATAAAACGAAATTTGAGGATGAGTTTAAACGTGTGGAATCTTAGGTTGTGCGGGAAGAGTATTCAGGGATCTGTTAAAAGGCGTGTCAGTCATAATAAGTGACACGCCTTTTAGTTTTTATTGGCAGATACTTTTAAACAGGTCGAAGTACTCGGGGAATGTTTTACGTGTGCATCCCGGATCATTAATCGTCACCGGTGTATCACTTAACGCTACGAGTGAAAAGCACATAGCCATGCGGTGATCATCGTAAGTATCAATCGCAGCATGCTGGAGCTGAACCGGAGGGGTGACTTCAATGAAGTCGTCACCTTCAACAACGCTTGCGCCTACTTTACGTAATTCGGTAGCCATCGCTGTCAGTCGGTCTGTTTCCTTAACGCGCCAGTTATATATGTTGCGGATAGCCGTGGTGCCTTTAGCAAACAGTGCAGTAGTGGCAATCGTCATGGCAGCATCAGGGATATGGTTTAAGTCCATATCAACGGCTGTTAACTCGCGGCCTTTGCTGACTTCAATGTAAGTCGGGCCATATGTCACATGAGCACCCATCGCTTCGAGTACTTCGGCAAAGCGTTTATCGCCCTGTACGCTATCTGCTCCCACGCCATAAACTCGCACTGTGCCACCCGCAATCGCCGCGGCGGCCAGGAAGTAGGAGGCAGAGGATGCATCTCCCTCGACCATAATTTCACCGGGTGAGCGGTATTGTTGGCCGGAGCGAATAACAAAAGACTGATAATTATTGTTAATAACCTCAACACCAAATAGTGACATGGTATGTAAGGTGATATCGATATAGGGTTTAGAAACGAGTTCACCATCAACATGAATAGTGAGGTCGCCGTCGGCCATAGGGGCGGCCATTAACAGTGCAGTCAGGAACTGGCTGGAAATATTCCCTTTAATACTTACTTCGCCGCCGCTTAGGCCATTGGCTTTGATACGCAAAGGCGGATATCCCTCTGTACCCAGGTAGTCGATATCAGCTCCCAGTGTTCGTAAAGCATTGACCAGGTCACCAATAGGGCGCTCATACATGCGTGGTTCGCCGGTTAGCTCAAATGTGCCATGACTCAGGCAAAGAGCGGCGCATAGAGGTCGCATGGCGGTGCCGGCATTTCCAAGAAAAAGAGCTGAGCTTGTGTTGTCCAGTGTATCTCCCCGACCCTTGATAATGCACTGGCGACGATCGTCAGACAGCTGATATTGAACACCTAATGCGGTTAATGCTGTCAGCATATGGCGAACATCATCACTGTCGAGAAGGTTGGTTATCGTTGTTTGACCTTTTGCCAGTGCTGCCAGCAGTAGAATTCGGTTTGACAGGCTTTTTGAGCCTGGGATCTGTACCTCACCGGCAACAGAAGAGATGGGCTGAAGTGTCAGACTTTCCATGAAATGCAGGGCTCTGTAGTGGACTATTATCAGTGTGTATAACCTACCTTGTGTTGCGTGGAAGGTCGAGAGTAAAAAGTAAAAAATTGCACATAAGTACGGTGATATTCTGCTCTGCATATACAGATTTAGGTTATTCGCGTGGCTATGTTGATGAGCATCAATGAACCTTTGATTTTTTTAAGTGATACTGAGTATGAAGAAAAAACAATAATGTAACCCACCAAGGAATCACTCTATGAGCATTGAACATCACGATTTAGTACACGAACTACCTGAGTATCGCGAACAGATTCACACACTTAAAATGAATGATGCGCATTTCTCTAAATTGTTCGATGAATATCATGATGTAACCAAAAAGGTTGAGCGTATGGAGACAGAAGCTGAGCCAGTGGCGACACACACAGAAGAAGAGTTGAAACTTAAGCGTCTTCATTTAAAAGATCAGTTGTATGCTATGTTGCGTGCTACTGCATAAAAAGTCATAACAGACTGTCGTCTGGCGGTTTATTTCGCAAGACGTAATCACCGAGCTTAAAACACCCGCCAAAGCGGGTGTTTTTGTTTCTGTCGCGGTGATAGGCGTCGGCCTATATGGTATAAAGACTGCTCTTTTTTGTATATTAGTAATATGGAGTCATATGCAGCCTTTTCGATTTAGCTGGGACTATATATTAAAAGTTACTCTGGAACACAAGCGTGAGCTTGTCCTGGCGAATCTGGTTGCTATTCTGGCGACCATTGCTTCGGTACCCCTGCCGTTATTAATGCCTTTGCTGGTTGATGAGGTTCTGCTTGAGAAACCCGGCTTACTCATTAACACACTGAGCCCTCTGTTCTCACCGCAGTGGCATGGGCCGGTGCTCTATATTTTATTGATACTTCTGATTACGGTTGTACTGCGTGCCATATCGCTGGTACTTAACGTATGGCAGGGTCGACAATTTACGATCATTTCAAAGGACATCATTTTCAGGATGAGAAAAATGATGTTGCATCGTTTGGGTTGTATCTCAATGGCAGAGTATGAAACCTTGGGTAGCGGTGCTGTGAGCTCTCATTTCGTTACCGACCTGGATACCGTTGATCGTTTTATCGGTAGTTCAGTCAGTCGCTTATTAATCGCATCGCTTTCTATCATTGGTACCGCCATTATTTTGCTATGGATGCATTGGTTGTTGGCGCTATTTATTATGTTTCTTAACCCTGTTGTGATCTATTTTACGACGGTGATTGGAAAGCGCGTTAAGGAGCTTAAAACACGAGAAAACAGATCATATGAAGTGTTTCAGGGGGCGCTGACTGAAACATTGGATGCGATTCAGCAGATTCGAGCGAGTAACAGAGAGCAGCATTACCTGAATCAGCTTGTTGATACGGCCAGACATGTGCGTAATGAATCGAGTACTTATGAATGGAAAAGTGAAGCAGCAGGTCGATTTAGTTTTCTTGTATTTATGATAGGTTTTGATCTGTTCAGAGCTATCTCTATGTTAATGGTCGTTTTTTCGGATTTATCTATTGGCCAAATGATGGCTGTATTTGGCTATCTGTGGTTTATGATGGGTCCTGTTCAGGAAGTGTTAGGTATTCAGTATGCATATTATGGGGCGAAAGCGGCACTTACGCGATTAAACAGGATATTGGAATTAGAACAGGAGCCGCAGTATCCCCGCGTACACAATCCGTTTGCATCGTCAGACAGTATCAGTATAGAAGTAGACGATGTTCATTTTTCTTATCGTAATGGTAATGAGATATTAAAAGGCCTGTCTCTGAACATACAGAAAGGGCAGAAAATTGCACTGGTGGGTGCCAGTGGCGGTGGGAAATCTACATTTGTCCAAGTGCTGCTGGGGCTCTACATCCCTCAAAAAGGTCGGGTCAGCTTTAATGGTATTCCGGTTGAGCAGATTGGGCTGGATGTAGTCAGAGATAATGTAGCAACTGTGTTACAGCATCCCGCTTTGTTTAACGGTACGATACGCAGTAACCTCTGTATGGGAAAAGAGTTTAGCGATGAGGTGATATGGGGCGCTTTAAAAATTGCCCAGTTGGATCTGTTTATTAAAGAGCTGGAAAATGGCTTGGATGCTGTAGTCGGGCGGCAGGGGGTGCGTTTATCAGGAGGGCAGAGGCAAAGGCTCGCGGTAGCACGTATGGTATTGGCCGACCCCAAAGTGGTTATTCTGGATGAGGCGACATCGGCATTAGATACAGAGACAGAGCGTCACCTACATGAAGCGTTGCAAAGTTTTCTGATGCATAGAACAACGATAATTATTGCGCATCGACTTAGTGCTGTTAAACAGGCTGATCATGTGTATGTTTTTGAGGATGGCCTGGTTGCTGAGGAGGGTGGGCATAGCCAATTGATTGAGCAAGATGGACTGTATGCCCGGCTTTACGGGCAGCACTCGTAGAAGCGTCAGCAAAGACGAATTTTTTTGATTCACCATTGTCTGAAGGGATAGTGGCAAGATAAACGAAATAATATTAATTCAGTTTAATATAAGTGAGGCGATTAAATGACTTTATTCAAAAAAAATATGCGTGGTGTGCTTTTCGGTACTGTCACTGTGGCAATGGCGCTGGTTTTGTCTGGTTGCGCGTCGCCCGGTTTGACAGGTAAAACTTACAGTCAGAATGAAGCGCGTCAGGTGCAAACCGTACGCTATGCTACTGTTCTATCGGCGACTCCGGTGGTTATCGAGGGGCGTAAGGACGGTATAGTTGGGACCGGTGCTGGTGCTATCGTTGGTGGGATTGCAGGAAGTACTCTGGGTGGCGGTAAGGGTGCTAGTATTGCTACAGTATTGGGGGCTGTCGCTGGAGGCGTGGCCGGACAGGCTATCGAAGGTAATGTTACGCGTAAGCAGGGTCAGGAGATAACCGTGCGCTTATCAAATAATGAGATATTGTCTATCGTACAGGAAGTTGAAAATCAGTCTTACTTTAGAGCCGGTGAGCAGGTTCGCATATTAAACAGAGGCGGAGTGACGCGCGTTGTTTACTAATTTGGTAAGCATTGAGAGCTGAATATTACAGTGTGAATTTATGTTGTGATTAGCGGCTGGATTGACATAAAAAAGGCGGACTATTGTGCATAGTCCGCCTTTTTTTATAAGTAAAACTTAGTCTTTTTTAGCGCGTGGCTTACGCGGCGCAGAAGAAGGCTTTGGCCCTCTGTTGGCTGGACGAGCACCACGGGAAGTAGTGCCTGCCCCATCGACTGCCTTAAGATTAAGGCGTTGTCCGCAAACAACAATTTTTTGCAGTACTGCAAGTGTTTCTTTTGGCAAGCCTGACGGCAGATCGACAAAAGTGGCCTTATCTTTGATTTCTATCTGTCCGATGTAACGGCTTTCAATATCGGCTTCATTTGCAATGGCACCAACAATATTGCCTGGCTTAACGCCATGTTCCTGTCCAACAGATAAGCAGTAGCGCTGCATATCTACATCAGAGTTTTCACCGCGAGGTTTGCGAGGTTTACGTTCTCCCCGTTCGCTTCGGCTATCACGGCTAGCGCCTCTGTCTCTGTCATCAAAAGCTTTCGGTCCGCGTAGCTCTTTCTCGCTAATAAGAAGAGGAGTTTGGCCCTGAAGCAGTGAGGCCAGAGCGGCTGCGATATTGATCGGATCTGAGTCGTGCTCATGTTGGTATTCAGTCAGCAGATCAATGTATTGTGAAAGATCTTCACTATCCATTGTATCGCTGATCTGTTGTTTGAAGCGATCCAGGCGTTTGACGTTAATATCAGCAGCAGACGGTAGTTCCATCGGCTCGATTTTTTGACGGGTAGCTTGTTCGATCATGCGTAACATACGTTGTTCGCGTGGGGCTACGAACAAAATCGCTTCACCAGAACGGCCGGCACGGCCCGTACGACCAATACGGTGGACGTATGATTCTGTATCGTAAGGGATGTCGTAGTTAAGAACGTGACTAATGCGTTCAACATCAAGGCCGCGTGCAACAACATCAGTTGCAATAAGAATATCCAGCTTGCCATTTTTCAGGCGCTCTACGGTGCGTTCGCGAACCTGCTGAGATATATCACCGTTAAGTGCTTCGCAGGCGTATCCGCGAGCTGATAATTTTTCAGCCAATTCAGTTGTAGCTGATTTTGTACGAACAAAAACCAACATCGCATCAAACTGCTGCATTTCAAGAATGCGAGTAAGAGCGTCTAATTTATGCACGCCACTGACGCGCCAGTAATGCTGCTTGATTGTTGTGGCTGTAGCCGTTTTGCTGGCAATCTTAATTTCAATAGGATCTTTAAGATGCTGTAGTGCCAGTTTGCGAATTGCTTGCGGCATGGTGGCAGAAAATAAAGCAATTTGGCGCGTCGGTGGTGTATGACTCAATATCCAGTCAACATCATCAATAAAGCCCATGCGGAGCATTTCATCTGCTTCGTCCAGCACAAGTGTTTTTAGGCTGTCTAATACGAGGGAGCCACGACGGATATGATCCATCACGCGTCCGGGTGTTCCTACAACAACATGCACACCGCGACGTAATTGGCGTAATTGAACATCGTATGCCTGGCCGCCGTAAATAGGCAGGACGTGGAAGTTAGGCATGTGACGAGCATAAGTCTGAAAAGCTTCGGCTACCTGGATAGCCAATTCTCGTGTTGGAGCCAAAACCAATAGCTGTGGATTCTTCGTATTTATATCGATTCGCGACATAATAGGCAGAGCAAAGGCACCTGTTTTACCAGTACCTGTTTGTGCCTGGCCTAGTAGATCTCTTCCTTCAAGAAGATGAGGGATACATTTAGCTTGGATGGGCGAAGGTGTTTCGTAACCGATCTCTTGAAGCACTTGCAACAAAGGAGCGGCCAAGCCCAGTTCTGAAAAGGCGGGCTGGTCGTCTAATGACATCTAATTGAACCTGTTATAAATCTAGGTCGATTAGATCGACCGGAATGGAATGTTAATAGGAGATTATAAGATATTTGTTGCATTTAGTACAGACCGCAGCGCTAATGCGTTGGATAACAGCAAAATAACGTATGGACAGGAAGTGATGTGAGTTTTCTGCAAAACGTGCCATGTTAGTGCGCAGGTCAGGATTTAATTCTGCATGAGGGCGATCCACGCATCGGTTTTAGGGGCTGAGATATCTTTTAATAAAACCGATTCTGCCAGCATAACCAGAAATTGATTGTCCAGTAGGGATTGTTCTGTCAGTTCTTTGCAAAGGTAGCATGAAGTGTCGTGATGATTTTTGTATTCGATATACAGAAACAGAGTCGCACTTACATTTCCATGACGGCTTATTTGTTTTCCGTGACTGCTCCAGGCGCGTACAAAGCAATGATGAGTTTTGTTATAGATGATCTGGTCAATAATTTGTTGATCGAGGGGTAGGGCTGCTTTTTGATGACAGTCACTGTTAGGTGATAGGTCGGCTGTGGGTTGGTGTGCTTCAAACATGAGATCTCCTGATGATCTGGCTAATCAAGAGCTGACGGATTTATTTGGCGGGTCTCCTGATTGGTTGTCGATAGACCACATCACCGAAATCGGTATCCACCTTGCCCAGGTTGGCAGGTTGGCGAGGACGTCAGCCCTTCTCTTAATGTTGTCAGCAATTTAGCATTAAGTATTATGAACGGCAAGAGTGGGGCATTAGAATCTTAGCTTTTACTGGTCAGGCGGTTACCCAGAGAATGATGGCGTCGTCCTCGCTGGTTGAGATGACGGCGTGTCCCATTTCGCAATCATAATAGGCACTGTCGCCTTCATTTAAGCTGACTGGCTCATAAAATTCGGAATAAAAAATAATATTGCCGCTAATAACATAAAGTAATTCTTCACCTTCATGTCGTATCCAGTCACCAAATTCGTCGAATGATCTGGCGCGCACGGTGGTGCGGTAGGGCAGCATTTTTTTATTAGTAAGTTGGTTGGCGAGTAGTTCGTGTTCATAGGTCGGGGTCGGATGCGGTTTGCCTTCTCCCAAGCGTGTTATGTCTCTTCGTCCCCCTGTTCCAGCCGAGCGGGCAGGTTGGGAAAACAGTTGCGGAATGTCGATTCCGAGTCCTTTGACGAGTTTGGAAACAGCGCTAAAGGTGGGAGATATTTGTTCGTTCTCGATTTTTGAAAGTGTTGAGCGGGCCAAGCCGGTTAATTTGCTCGCTTCTTCGAGCGTCAGGTTCTGGCTTAATCTGATTTCGCGCACACGCTTGCCCAGTTGTAAAGGTTCTACCATGGCTTCGCTGGAGGTATTGCTGGATACTTTGAAACTAGGATTTTCGCTTTGCTGAGGAAGCAGTGGACCAGGCATGGGTATCTCCATTTTGTATTAAATATATGGATGGAGCTGACGAGATGTCAGTTATTATTCGGCGTCTGATTATGTGGATCTATTTTTGCAGATTTTTGTGGATCTGGATACAAAAGTTTCTTATACGAAAGTTTTGTTTTTATTTTTGTTGTTTGGGGAGAACGGAGCGGCTATTCCAATGCCTGCTTTGCCGTTGTTCTTTACATAATACATGGCATTATCGGCTCGGGTTAAAAATTGATCGAAAGTTTCCTGATGGTTCTTATATATAGCAATGCCTATGCTGGCACTCATCTTGTTGTCAGTGTTTTTGAATTTCATTGGCGTTTCCAGATTTCTAAGAATCTTATGAGCCAGGTGGTGTGAGCCTTCGCGTGTGCTGTTTTCCAGAAGAATCAGAAATTCATCTCCACCTAAGCGCCCGAATATGTCGCTCTCTCTTAACAGGGATTGAGTTTTTTTGGCAAAACGAATCAGTGCTTGGTCGCCCGCGCTATGGCCGAGCGTATCGTTTATCGCTTTAAAGCCATCAAGATCAATGTAGAGAATAATCGGCGTAAAGTTATTCCTCTTGGCCAGTTTAACAAACATATCTAAATGAGAAGTGAGTGCCGAGCGGTTGGCTAGGCCTGTCAGTGAATCGTGTGTGGCTAGGTGTGTTAGTTGCTTTTCTGCAGCGCGGCGCGTGGATATCTCGCGTTTAAGTTTCCAATTAAGGGATAAAAGATAAAAGCTTATACTGGCTAATATAACCATTAAGCCTGCTGTCATGTAGGTGATAGGTTTCCAGAAATCCCAGTCAATACTGCCTTGCTGTTTGTAGAGAAAGTCTTTAAGGCTACGCTTAGTCCGTATAATGTTTGCATCGGCAAGTATGTCGACCATGTGCTGCCAGCGCTTTGGGTTCATGTGGCCAATTTCTATGAGTTCGGGCTTGATAAGTTCATGTGCCATGTTCATTTCGAAGCGTAAGTGGCCCATGCTTTTGTTGGTCTGATAATCTTTTTTAAAGAGAGTAAGCGCCTCTTCTGGGTGACTGAGTGCATATTCCCAGCCCTTTAGGCTGGCTGAGATGAATTGATCAGTTTGCGCCTGCTTATTAGTAATTGTTTGCTGGTGGGTGATCAAAATATCGCTATAGAAATCAATACCATAATCTGAAGGCTTGATTAAAAAATAAGGGATACCCAATTGCTCAAGTGTGTAAGGTTCGTTTGACATATAAGCATTAAATGCATCTACTTCGTCATTGATGAGATCGTCCAGGTCGGTGCTGGTGGCGATGAGATCGAGGTCGTAATTTGCCAGGCCCTGTTGCCGCAGGAGTAGCATTAATTCAGGGTCTTGTCCTCCGGGGAAGATCATCACTCTCTTGCCCGCAAGATCTTGCGGTTTTTCTATGCCAGAGGACTGTTTGGTCAGAAAGACGCTGGGGGAGTATTGGTAAATGGCAGCAAGGGCTGTTATTGGTTCGCCATACATAAAAGCGGTGAGAGCGTTGCTGTTCTCAACAGCGTAATCGGCGCGACCGTTGACAACTTCCTGCCAGGGGACGATGCCGGGGCCGCCAGCTTTGATAATTACATCAAGGCCCACCTTATTATAAAAGCCTTTGGTTTTGGCGGTATAGTAGCCAATAAATTGCGCTTGATGGTGCCAGCGTAATTGCAAAGTAACTGTTTCAGCAGATATGGCCTGATGCGATAAGCTAAAGAGTAAAAGGAATTTTAATAAGGGTAATACTCGCACCAATCACATCCTATGAAGAAAGAGCTTTATGTTATTTAAGAGCAAGCGGGCTGATGATGCAAATGAAATAGGCTGATGTTGGTAAAAGTCTGTGAGGTAATTTGCAAAAGGATATTTGAATAGCTTGGAGGTAAGAAAATGGTCGGAGCAGCAGGATTCGAACCTGCGACCCTCTGGTCCCAAACCAGATGCGCTACCAGGCTGCGCTATGCTCCGACACATTACAGGATTGGCTCCTCGAGCTGGACTCGAACCAGCGACCAATAGATTAACAGTCTACTGCTCTACCAACTGAGCTATCGAGGAACGACTCAACCTGTGGGCGCGTATATTAGTGATGGAGCTGGATGTCGTCAAGATAATTTTGGGAAATATTATCGATAAAGCCGTTGTTTTTAATCATTTTAACTAAATCGTATATTTCAATATTCCATATAGTGGAATAAGTAGCAAAAACAGAAGGTGCTTATGCAGGGGGCTCGTTGCATTCTATATAGACACAGCATGGGTATGCGTTGAGTTAAACGACCAAAGCTGAATAGAGGTAGGTCATAACAAGAGTTGCCGGTCAAGATGTGTCAGTAGAAGACTCAATAGAAAAAGTGTCTTGCTTGTTTTGCATGATATTTTCCCGCTTATCTGCTCCCCCAAGGTTGGTAGCTTTGCTATCTATCTAACCCCTTGATTCTGCGAAGTTCACATCTGTCGACTATCCTGTACCACGGTACAATTCAAAAACAGACTTGATATCAGTTAAATAGTCTGTAATTAAGTAAAAAATTCTATGGGGTAAATAGCATGGCTACTGTTGTCGGATCTGTAAGCTTTATTGTTGGACAGGCATATGCAATAAAAGCGGATGGTACACAGAGAATTCTGATGCTTGGTGATGAAGTGTATGCGGATGAAGTTATTCGCACTGCGGCAGATTCGCAAGTTGAAATTTCTATGACGAACGGTGAGTCCATCGCCCTTGAAGGCGGGCAAAGTTGGTTAGTTTCGGCAGAAACTTATACCTCAGCTGAAGATTACCCCGTAGATGAAGCAGTTTTAAGTGATGATGTCGCATCCGTTGAAGCCATCCAACAAGCTATTTTGGAAGGACAGGATCCTACCTTAATTGCTGAGGAAGCAGCGGCTGGTAATACAGGCGATGCAGGCCCTGGCGGAAATGAAGGTAGTACCTTTGAATTAATAGAAAGGACAGCTGCTGAGGGTGATCCTGAAGCAGGATACGAAACCATTGGTTTAGCTCAGACTCAGCCTGAGATTATAAGAGAAACGGGGTTATTTAATAGGGCGGCCGCCGACACCGTGGATACCGCGGTCGTCAGCATGACTGGGCCGGGTAGTGTGGTAGAAGGCGAGACCACGACCGATTACACCGTCAGCATTAGCCAGGCTCCGACAGAAGACTTATTGGTGACGTTCAACTACACCGCGACCGATGCCGATGGCAGCGATTACACCGCCGTGAACTCAGTGACCATTTTGGCCGGTGAGACGACTGCGACCTTTACGATCGATACTCTGGATGACGCCCTGGCGGAAGGTGATGAAAGCTTCACTGTTTCCATTGGGAGTGTTGGCACCGGTGGGCTAGAAGATGTCCGCATCTCTCCAGCCGAAAATGCTGTGACCACAACGATTGTCGATGAGCCAACAGCAGGTCCAGAAGACACAGCGCTGATCTCCATCACCGGCGCACAAACGATTATCGAAGGCGAGACCTCGGGTAATTACACCGTCAGCGTCGATCAGTTGGCCGCGGATGTGACCCGCCCGATTACCGTGGAGCTGATCTACAGTGGTACCGCCGAAGACGGCACCGACTTTACCGGCGTGGCGCAAGTCATCATTCCGGCGGGCAGTAACAGTGTCGACTTCAGCATTGATACCCTGGATGACGTCCTGGCTGAAGGCAGCGAAGACTTCACCATCACGCTGGGCACGATCACCGACAGCAACTTTGAAAACATCGCAGCAGATGCCAGCGCCAACAGTGT
>NZ_FOOU01000024.1 GCF_900113275.1 Neptunomonas qingdaonensis | reverse complement strand
TATTGCCTTTAACGAAAGGTTTAACATATTGAGGTGGGATTAATCGAACGTCATGACCGTGCTCCATACAGAGGCGGCCTAACCAATGCGCACCACCACAGGCTTCAAATGCAATCAGACACGGCGGTAGTTGAGCGATAAAAGTTATGAGTTTTTGACGAGAAAGTTTCTTTTTACAGACTTGTTGATCGTGGGAGTCACAACCGATTAAATGAAAAGAAGACTTGCCTAAATCGATTCCAAGGACTTTGATATACATGAGATGGTTCTCCTTGTTGGTTTCGTCACCTTTCCAGCATAGCTGGTTAAAAGCGAGGGGAACCATCTCATTAAGCCCGGAAAACCGGGCTTTTTCGAAAGAAAAATCATTATTTGATTTTAGCTTCTTTATACATAACGTGCTGACGAACTACAGGATCAAATTTTTTGATCTCGAATTTCTCAGGCATGTTGCGTTTGTTCTTATCAGTTGTGTAAAAATGACCAGTGCCTGCAGAAGAAACCAGACGGATCTTTTCACGATTACCTTTAGCTGCCATCGTCTAGCTCCTTATACCTTTTCGCCACGCGCACGTACTTCAGCAAGTACTGCATCGATGCCGTTTTTATCGATAATACGCATGCCTTTAGCAGTTACACGCAAACGAACGAATTTATTTTCACTTTCAACCCAGAAACGGTGCCAGTGCAGGTTAGGAAGAAAACGACGGCGCGTTTTGCGCTGTGAGTGGGAAACGTTATTCCCTGTTACTGGGCGCTTGCCAGTAACCATACAAACTTTAGCCATAATCAAAGCCTCAAATTACATTATTTACTTCTAGTGTGGATTTTTATTGGCTACGTAACAGATAAACAATATCAATAGCCTCAGGCGGAGCGTTCCAAAACCGAACTGAATCCCGTACCAAGCACGAATAGAAGGAGCGGCATTATATAGACAAGTGATTGCAAATACCATTAAGAATTACTAAATCAAGAGCAGATTGTAGAAATTAAGCGAGCATACTGAGTGCACGTGTAAGAAACTTACAAAAGCGATACAAAAAAACAGATACCCATTGTTATTTTCGTATAACGTTGATATTCGTCATATAAGAACAACAAAAACTTATTTAAGATTGAAGAATACCGCATCCCTTCACGGGGACCGCAACCTAAACAGGATAGTCCAATGAATAATAACAAAAACAATCACAAAAATGCCGACAATGATAATCCCTTGATGGATTTTACAAATTGCCACGTGGGCATTATCAAAAACTTCGAACAACTTCGCACCCTCGCCACAACGACTATCAGCGAGCCTGTTACACCAGATATTAAACAAATGGCCGCACAGCTATACGGCTTTTTCCATGAAGTAGTTCTGACACACCATGAAGAGGAAGAGGAAGAGCTATTTAATGTGGTGATTGACTGTGCTAAGCGGGGCGAAGAGACCCGCAAAGCAAAAAAAATGATTAAGCAGCTAACAAACGAGCACCGCATGCTTGAGATGCAATGGAAACTCATTGAACCTGATATCAAACAACTGGCAAAAGGTAAGCCTGTGATATTTGATCAAGCGATGGCGCTTCGATTAGCAACGAACTACCTTGAGCACGCCCAGTTTGAAGAAAGAGAGTTTCTCCCTCTCTCCGCCGAAATATTAGGCGACAAAGGCCTCTCGTCACTGGGTATGTCTATTCATATGCGCCACACACCACTGGGCGTTTTAAATTATATGTAAATTCTGCATATAAGATCAGGGGAATAGGATCAGAATATAACATCAGAGCAACCCCAGCTCGGCAAAAGAGACCACCTCTGAGTCACCGACTATCATGTGATCCAGCACTCTGATATCTACCAGCATTAACGCATCAATCAAACGCCGGGTTATCTGTTTATCAGCCAAGGAAGGCTCTGCAACACCCGATGGGTGATTGTGGGCAAGAATAACCGCGGCGGCATTCACAGAAAGTGATTTTTTAACAACTTCTCGTGGGTAGACAGAAGCAGCGTCGATAGTGCCGTAAAAAAGGGGTTCAAAACGGATGATTCGATGTTTATTGTCCAGAAAAAGACACGCAAACACCTCCTGCTGATGATGCCGCATCTGAGCCAGCAAATACTGCCTGACAGCGCCAGGACTTTCCATCAATTCGCCCCGTTGCAACGATGCCATTAAATGCCGGCGACTCATTTCCAATACAGCCTGCAACTGTGCATATTTAGCCGGACCTAACCCCAGAGCTTCACAAAAGTCATCTTGCGAGCTTTCCAATAATGGGCGCAGCCCACCAAAACGCTTTAATAGATCACGTGCCAAATCAACAGCACTCACGCCTTTAATCCCGGTTCTTAAAAAAATGGCCAGTAGTTCTGCATCGGATAAAACCGATGCTCCGTGTGCCAATAATTTCTCCCGCGGGCGCTCCAGCGCCGGCCAATCGGTAATCGCCATCGACATATTCCTTATGCTTACTGCGTAATATCTAATGTAGGTCTACGCAAAAAATCCCTGAAGTGGTATCTTACACCTCTTTAGAAAACTGTGTAATCTCGGGTTGCTCAAGGTATGTATAGACTTACTAACAAACAGATAATTTTAGGCATAACAGGTGGCATCGCGGCCTACAAGAGTGCCGAGTTAACACGCTTATTAAAAGGCGCCGGTGCAGATGTCCGAGTTGTAATGACTCCGGCAGCCACTGCTTTTATCACGCCTCTCACTTTACAAGCACTTTCAGGACACGCGGTTCATCTTGAACTCCTGGACCCGGAAGCCGAAGCAGGCATGGGTCATATTGAGCTCGCTAAGTGGGCTGACCTGATTGTTATTGCACCCGCCAGTGCAGACTTTATGGCTCGTTTAGCCAACGGCTTGGGCAACGATCTATTAAGCACCATTTGCCTTGCTACTGCAGCCCCCATCTGCCTCGCTCCCGCCATGAATCAAGCGATGTGGCGCTCAGCAGCGACGCAGCAGAATGTCGCCACACTGCAGCAACAAAAGATCCGTTTATGGGGGCCTGGTGTCGGTGAGCAAGCCTGCGGGGATACGGGTCCGGGACGCATGATTGAACCTGGCGAGATTATGGAGTACGTTGCTGAATGTTTTAACAGCGGCGCACTGGCAGGATTAAACGTGCATATTACCGCAGGTCCGACCCGGGAACCGCTGGACCCGGTGCGCTACATTTCAAACCATAGCTCCGGCAAAATGGGCTATGCACTGGCCGCTGCTGCTGCCGATGCAGGCGCTCGCGTTCGCTTGATCAGCGGCCCTGTTAACCTGACAGTTCCTACACATGTTGAACGCATATCAGTCACCACCGCCGAAGAAATGTTACAAGCTTCGCTCGAAGAGATTAATCATTGCGATATTTTTATCGCCTGCGCGGCCGTGGCAGACTATCGGCCGACCTCTATTGCTGAGCATAAGATCAAAAAGGGCAACGAAGAGATCATGGAGCTTCATCTGGTGAAAAATCCGGATATCGTGGCCACTATTGCTGCCAGAGAAGACAAGCCCTTTACCATCGGCTTTGCAGCCGAAACACGTGATGTCATTAGCTATGCCCGCGGCAAACTAGACCGTAAAAACCTGGATATGATTATTGCCAACGATGTGTCTCAGGCGGGCATTGGTTTCAATAGTGACGAAAACGCCGTCACCTTAGTCACTCACACCACTCAAATTGATATTCCGCAAACCAGCAAGCGCCAGCTGGCAACACAGCTTATTGAACAAATATCATTATTATACAAGACAGAAAAATGAAAAAAATACAGGTTAAAATTCTAGACGATCGCATTGGTCAGGCCTTTCCTCTACCCAACTATGCAACACCAGGATCAGCAGGACTGGATCTACGCGCCTGTCTTAATGAGGCATTGTCCTTGTCACCGGGACAGACTGAGCTGATTCCAACCGGTATGGCTATTCATATAGAAGATCCATCACTCTGCGCGATGATCCTTCCTCGCTCAGGCCTGGGACATAAGCATGGAATCGTACTGGGAAATTTGGTCGGGCTGATCGATTCTGACTACCAGGGACAGCTCTTTGTATCCTGCTGGAATCGTGGCGACACAACCTTTACCGTTGAGCCAGGTGAACGCATTGCTCAGTTGGTACTGGTGCCGGTGGTTCAGGCTGACTTTGAGATTGTAGACACTTTCACCGATACTGAACGTGGCGACGGCGGGTTTGGCTCGTCTGGCCGCTCATGATTTTTACAGGGACGACCAAATGACATATACACTTGAGCACCTTGATCAGGAAATTTTTCGCGCTTATGACATTCGCGGCATTGTAGATGAAGCACTGACCGATCCAGTGGTCTATCATCTGGGCCGTGCATTTGCCGCGCAAGCACAACAGCAACAGATTAAAACTGTCGTTGTTGGTGCAGATGGACGTTTATCCTGCCCTCGCTTAAAAGATGTGCTGATTCAGGGATTGCGTGAAGGTGGTGCAGATGTCACAGATGCCGGATATATCCCTACCCCGCTGTTATACTTCGCTGCCCATCACACCGACAGCCAAACCGGTATCATGATTACCGGAAGCCACAACCCCAGCAACTATAATGGCTTCAAAATGATGCTCGGTGGTAATACACTGGCAGGTGACGAGATTCAGGCACTGAAACATCGCATACTGCAACGAGATTACACGCAAGGCAAAGGGGAACTTGGCAAGATAGATATTCGCCCGCAGTACCGCAAGCGTGTCAGCGAAGATATCCGCCTTAAACGTAAGCTAAAAGTTGTGATTGACTGCGGAAACGGTATTCCCGGCGACATCGCACCCCGGTTGATTGAACAGCTGGGTTGTGACGTTATTCCACTGTATTGTGATGTGGACGGAAACTTCCCGAACCACCACCCGGACCCAAGCAAACCGGCCAACCTCATTGACTGTATAGCCGCCGTAAAAGAGCATAAAGCAGACCTTGGCCTGGCATTTGACGGTGACGGGGATCGCGTTGGCGTTATCACATCCAGCGGCGCCATGATCTATCCGGATCGTGTCATGATGCTGTTTGCTGAGGACATACTACAACGCAATCCTGGCTCGGAAATCATATATGATGTCAAATGCTCTCGCTTATTAGGCGACGTGATCCGCAAAGCGGGTGGCAAAGCAACGATGTGGAAGACCGGCCATTCACTCATCAAACGTAAAATGAAATCATCCGGGGCACTGCTTGCGGGTGAAATGAGCGGCCATATATTCTTCAAAGAGCGCTGGTTCGGTTTTGATGATGGTTTATACAGTGCTGCTCGTTTACTGGAAATATTATCCACCCGCACAGAAACACTCGATGAAATTTTCGCCCACTATCCTGAAGATATCAGCACCCCGGAGCTGAATATTGATGTACGTGATGATAACAAGTTCGGCATTGTCGCTAAGCTCCAGGCACTTGAGTATCCAGACGGTATCGCCAGCCGTATCGACGGTATACGTGTCGATTACCCTGATGGCTGGGGACTGGTCAGGGCATCGAATACCACGCCAGTGTTAGTCTTACGCTTTGAAGCAGCCAATGAAACGGCCCTCAAGCGTATTCGGGATCAGTTTCAGGAGCGCTTATTTGCCGTTGATCCAAGCCTCACCATTCCCAACGAATAAGCATTATTTTCAGGAGTAGAAAACGCCATGCCATTAAATCGCCAACAAGCCATGCAGACCGCAGAGGTACTCAGCGAAGCGGTTCCTTACATCCAGCGCTTTGTGGGTAAAACCATTGTGATCAAGTATGGCGGCAACGCCATGACCGATGACAAATTAAAAAACAGCTTCGCTCGTGATATCGTCATGATGAAACTGATTGGACTGAACCCTATCGTTGTTCATGGTGGCGGGCCACAGATCGGTGACCTACTGCAAAAGTTAAACATTGAATCGCACTTCATCAACGGTATGCGAGTCACTGACTCCAAAACCATGGATGTCGTAGAGATGGTACTTGGCGGCATGGTTAACAAAGAGATTGTTGGCCTGATCAATAGCAATGGCGGCAAGGCGATCGGCCTTACAGGTAAAGATGGTCATTTACTCGGGGCAAGAAAACTCCGGGTAAAACACAAAACACCTGAGATGGAAGCACCTGAAATCATCGATATAGGCCACGTGGGTGAAGTCGAACATGTCAATACTGCCGTTCTGGACATGCTGGCAGACTCTGACTTTATCCCTGTAATCGCCCCTATTGGCGTGGGTTCTGACGGCGCTTCCTACAATATCAATGCGGATTTAGTCGCCGGTAAAGTGGCTGAGGTACTGAAAGCAGAAAAGTTAATGCTGCTGACCAATATTGCTGGCGTGATGGATAAAGAGGGCAATGTCCTGACCGGTTTATCCACAAAGCAAGTGGACGAACTCATCGCAGACGGCACTATCTATGGCGGCATGCTACCAAAAATTGATTGCGCACTCAGCGCTGTCAAAAGTGGCGTAGTCAGCGCTCATATTATTGATGGACGTGTTGAGCACTCATGCTTATTGGAAATATTTACCGACGAAGGTGTAGGTACGTTAATTACAAACCGCACCCTATAGCAGGTTTTACATGAGCGAGAGCACAAAAGAAAACTCGAAAGAGAGCACTAAAGTGTCCAGAAGCGAGCAGATTCTCCAAGCGCTCGCCCGCATGCTAGAGTCCAATCACGGCCAACGCATCACTACAGCAGCTTTGGCGAAGGAAGTAGGCGTTTCAGAGGCAGCTCTGTATCGCCACTTCCCAAGCAAAGCACGCATGTTTGAAGGCCTGATTGGCTTCATTGAAGAGACTATTTTCTCCCGGGCTAATCTGATCAGCGCATCAAACAGCCCAGCAATACGCCAATGCGAACAGATCCTGACGTTGGTATTGGCTTTTGTTGAACGTAACCCGGGCATGGCGCGCATCCTGACCGGAGATGCGCTCGCCGGTGAAACAGACCGCCTGCGTCATCGTGTAAACCAATTTTTTGAACGATTGGAAACGCAATTAAAGCAGATTATGCGTGAGGCAGAGTTTAAAGAAGGACTGCGTACAGAAACCACCGCCGCTATCACTTCAAACCTGCTGATATCAGTCATTGAAGGTCGTATCCGTCAATTTGTAAGAAGCGAGTTCCAACGAAAACCTACTGAAAACTGGAACGATCAATGGCAGCGACTCGCCATAGGATTATTTCGAGCAGCAAATTAACAAGCTTAACATTCATGCTTTTCAGGTAGATCACAACCAGATAACATATGATTATCAATGAGTTGCGGTTTTTTCGCCAACTCTAGCAGACGCGCTGTTTGTTGCTGCTGCATCAGCAGCGCGGGAGCCGACACTAATTGCACTCCAGCCTCATCCAATGCCGGAATCGCCTTCTCCAGAAACCTTGTCGTTATCGGATAAGGATGACCTATTACAATCGCAGTACCATATTTTCGGGCAATTTTCACTGCACGAACAAACTGTCGGTTTAAAAATACCTCTGTCTGCTCATGATCGAGAAATATATCCCGGCTTAGTGCAGGCACACCTTCGTTACGCGCCGTTTGCCAGGCAACACTCCCCCCTGTTGTTCGACTATCAAGAAAGAAGAGTCCTCTGGACTTGGCGACTTCCATCACCCATCTCATCGGGGTACGCTGGCGTGTTAACAAACTTCCCATGTGGTTATTCAAACCTGCCGCATAGGGAACCGCATCCAGGCCAGCATTTAAGATCTCTTTAAAGCGTGCCTCACTCAGACCCTGTGTCAGCGCTCCAGGGCCTAATTTCAGATTCTGCGTATTAGCCATGGGCACATGTAACATCACATCTTTACCCAACCGGTTAGCCTCAAGCGCCAATGGCCGACCATACGCCGAGTGAGGTAATACGGCGTATGTGACAGGCCCCGGTAATGCTAAAGCCGCCTCACCCTCAGCCAGATTATTACCCATATCGTCGATAACAATAACAATGCGCGGCTGAACGATAGCATCCAGAGCTACGGCATCCAGATCACCAGCCAAACTATTAAGGCTGATTGCATAAATACCCCAAGCAAGCCAACGCGCAAACAGCATCATTACGAGGAGGTCACTTTACCAACAATCGCTACTGCTTTAAGTAAATTAAGCGCTTCATAGAGTTGATAGTCACGCTCTGCTAAACCTTTGCCAGCATCCTCGAGCTGTGCATCTTCAGACTCATCAACCTGACCATTAAACAGGTGCCCTGACAGGTCCTTTTCTTTAGGAAACGCCCTTACTTGTAATTTTTTTAATTCCGCCTCCTCTACCACCACATCCGGCTGAATACCTTGTGCCTGAATTGAACGGCCACTGGGGGTAAAGTAACGTGCCGTGGTTAACTTCAAAGCGCGCTGATCGGTCAAAGGCAAAATGGTTTGCACTGAACCTTTTCCAAAGCTTGCCGTTCCCATAATAACAGCACGCTTATGATCCTGAAGTGCACCGGCCACGATCTCTGAAGCAGACGCAGAGCCCCCGTTTATCAATACCGCCATCGGCACATCCGCCAATACAATGTCATCTGTCGCTAAAAACTCTGTATCGGCGCTCGATAAGCGGCCTTTTGTATAAACAATCATGCCTTTATTAATAAAAGCATCTACCACTTCAACGGCCGCCTGAAGCACCCCACCTGGATTGTTGCGCATATCCAACACCAGGCCTTTTATCTCACCTTGTGACTGGATTTTATGCAAAACCTGCTTTAGATCCGAACCGGTATTCCCCTGAAACTGGGTAATACGAATATAGGCATACTGGTCACCTAACATCCGATGTTTAATACTGGTAACCTTGATGACATCGCGAATAACTTTGATATTCCTTGGTTTTTCCTCACCTTCACGCAAAATAGTGAGAATGATTTCAGTACCTGGCTTCCCCCGCATACGATTAATTGCATCATCCAGGCCCATGCTTTTGACGGGTTCATTATCAATACGGGTAATCAAATCACCGGCTTTAATACCTGCCTTAACCGCCGGAGTATCATCAATCGGCGTAATAACCCGAATGAAGCCATCTTCCAGGCTAATCTCAATACCAACACCGCCAAACTCGCCACTGGTATGCTCCTGCAACTCTTCAAAAGCCTCTGGCTCAAGATAAGAGGAATGTGGATCCAGCCCCGCAATCATGCCACGGATAGCATCTTCCAGAACTTTTGCATCATCTACAGGCTCAACATATGAGTTCTTAATACGGTCAAATACTTCACTAAAGCGCCTCAGCTCTTCTAAGGGCAATTTTTTGGCTGTCTCCTGATGTACCACTTCCTGAAGAGGAGCGGCCTGCACTTCCCCTATAGCACCTAGCCCCGTAACACTTATCCCTGTAACAGCTAACCCTGTAACACTTAGTCCTGTAACACGTAGCCCCACACTAAAAATCACATTGATCAGCTTTAACGAAAACTTCATTACTGCCACCCCGTTTTAAAGAACATGTACCATCCTTATTGAGCGACAAACCAACGTTTAGGGTTGATCGCTTTACCTTTGTGTCGGATCGCAAAATATAAGCCGGGGTCAATATTACCACCGCTGCTGCCTATAGTAGCGATAGACTCACCTTGTGAAACCCAATCGCCTGTTTCCTTTAGCAAACTATCATTCTGACCATATAAACTCATATATCCATCACCATGATCAATAATGGTCAGCAACCCATAGCCTCTGAGCCAGTCCGAAAAGACTACCCGGCCATGATGAACCGCCGCAACAGCGCTTCCTGTTGTCCCTGCCAGTAAGACACCATCGTAACTGAGATTATCCTTAACATTACCAAAGGCACGTAGAATTTTACCCCTGACCGGCCATTGTAGTTTCCCCTTAAGACTGACAAACGCTTTATTATTCTGCGTGAGATTGGCCGAGGAGACCGATTTTTCAATCTCAGCCAGCAATTTTTCCAACCGCTTTTTATCAATATTCAGCTTCCTAAGCTTAGCTTGTGCGCTACTGACTTGCTTTTTCACAGCGGCCAGTGATTGCTGCCGCTGTTCTCGTAAGGCCTCAAGCTCAACTAACTTAGCCTGCAAATTATCACGACTATTCCTGATATTCTGTTGTGTCGAGTCAATCGACAGATGTGTCGATTTCAAATTGCGCAATAACGTCTGAAACTGAGTCATCTCTACAACCTGAGCAGCACTGAAGCGATCATAATAGTGCGTCATGCGTGATATCTGTTCCGGATCTCTCTGATTCAACAACATAAATAGTCTTGGCTGTGCACCCAAACGATACTGTTGCCGAATAATTTCCTCTAAACGGCCGCGGCTTTCTTGCAAGTTTTTTTCGAGACGGCTCTTTTCCATCTCAAAGCCTGAAAGGTCATCACCCAACAAGGCCAGTTTCTTATCCAGTTGATAAACCTGCTTGCCTAACTCGTTAATCTCTTGCTCTGTTACTGCCAGCGAACGCTCGGCAGAACTCTGCTTTTTCTGATCCCTTTTGAGACTCGCTTGTACTTGATTAATACTCTTCTTAAGAGTGTTAAGCTGGGACTGAGTGGCTTGCTGATCAGCCGCCACAAGGTGATTGCTAGTCAACCCTATAAAGAGAAGACAGAAACACACTAACCCATTTAAAAAAGGCCGCAACAGCGGCCTTAACAATCTATTTGAATGTCGCAAGACTGTGACCCGTCATTTCAGCCGGCTGCGGCAACGCCATCAAGGCAAGGATGGTCGGCGCAAGGTCGCTCAATGCACCATTTTCTAACGAAAGCGTGTGTTTTTTAGGACCATCATAAATCAATGCTACCGGGAAATTCGTATGTGCCGTATGCGGCTGGCCAGAAGTTGGGTCGCGCATCATTTCAACATTCCCATGGTCAGCGGTGATCAGCGTCTCACCGCCTACTTCGGACATGGCACCCAATACTCTTTTTAAACAAGCATCAACGGTTTCAACCGCCTGTACAGCGGCATCAAACACGCCGGTATGACCGACCATGTCACCATTTGGGTAGTTACAAACAATCAGGTCATATTTACCACTTTTTATAGCGTCCACCAGCTTATCGGTCAACTCCGGAGCACTCATTTCAGGCTGAAGATCATAGGTCGCCACCTGAGGGGAAGATACCAGAATACGCTCTTCTCCGGCATACACCGCTTCCTGACCACCGTTAAAAAAGAAGGTCACATGAGCATATTTTTCTGTTTCGGAAATACGTAACTGAGTTTTACCTTGTGCCGAAATATACTCGCCCAGGTCATTCACAATCACCGCAGGCTCATAAGCACAAGAAGCAGGAATATTAGCGGCATACTCCGTCATCATCACAAAATCAACCAATGCAGGCCGGACACCACGAGCAAAGCCTGTAAAGCTATCGCCCTCTACAAATGCACGGGTTATCTCACGCGACCGATCGGGGCGAAAGTTAGCGCAGATCAGCGCATCGCCATCAGCAACAACACCCACCGCGCGGCCATCTTTCTGCAGCACGGTGGCTTTGACAAATTCATCGTTCTCATCACGCTGATACGCAGCAGTTAATGCAGAAACTGCAGAGTCAGCAACATACGCAGACGCCCCTGTTGTCATAGCATCATAGGCCTGCTGCACCCGATCCCAACGATTATCCCGGTCCATCGCATAGTAGCGCCCCACAACCGTAGCGACTCCGCCTTTACCTAATTCGGCAAACAATGCGTCGGCTTTTTCAAGTGAAGCCTGCGCAGAACGCGGTGGGGTATCCCGTCCATCGAGAATGGCATGCAGATAGACTTTCTGAGCACCACGCGTCACGGCCATTCTGATTAATGCGAACATATGTTCTTCGTGACTATGAACTCCGCCCGGCGATAATAAGCCCATCACGTGCACCGCTTTATTCTGCGCAATCGCTTTATCCATAGCAGCGGTGAGGACGCTGTTTTCAAAAAAATCGCCATCGGCAATCGCTTTGGAAATACGCGTAAAGTTCTGATACACCGTTCGTCCTGCTCCGATATTCATATGCCCCACTTCTGAGTTACCCATCTGGCCATCGGGCAAACCCACGGCTAAACCTGAGGTCGCAATCCGCGAGTTGGGATTATTAGCCAGCAACGCATCCCATGTAGGTGTATTCGCCACTTCAATGGCAGAAGAGGCTGTTGACTCAACACCAAAACCGTCGAGGATAATCAGTGCTTTAGGGATACGCTTATTATTCATATGAATTCAGGCCAATTTTATCTAAAGAAGGTCACATATTTTACTTCGATTCATCGCAATTGGCTAACAACGCCTTGCTATTCATAATCCCCTCTTATATGAGACGCTCTGGCATTGTATAATCGTTCGCTCAAAATGAGGTGCCGGTTTCGCGGCGTTATGACGGTTTAGGAAACATAATGGAACAATTGATCGAATTTGCCACTAACAACTTTATGCTGATAGCGGCCTGGCTATTAACACTTTTGATGATTATGTGGACTGAAGGCCAAAAAGCCGGCAAGTCTGTTTCGCCAGCAACGGCCACTCAGCTTATGAACAAGCAAGATGCAGTGTTGATTGATATCCGCACCAAAAAGGAGTGGGACACCGGCCACATTACCGGTTCACGACACATTCCTCTGGCCGACTTTAGTCGTCGTTTCAATGAGATTGAAAAGTTCAAAACGCGCCCTGTCATTGTGGTATGCAATCTTGGCCAAACAGCAGGCGCTGCCAGCAAACAGTTAAAAGCAGCAGGCTTTGAGAATGTTTTACGTCTACAGGGCGGTATAACAGAGTGGAAAGGCCAGAATCTTCCGATTGTTAAAAAGGCCTAAGCAATTATGATTACCGTTTATAGTTCTGATTGGTGCCCCTTTTGTACAAGAGCAAAAATGCTGTTAGATCAAAAAGACGTGACCTATCAAGAGATCAAAGTAGACAACCAACCCAGCAAGCGGGCTGAAATGACCAAGCTCAGCGGACGAACTAGTGTGCCGCAGATCTTTATCGGCAATACACATGTCGGCGGATGCGATGATCTTTACGCACTCGAAAGACAAGGACAGCTCGACACTCTTCTTTCACAACAAGATTAAGGATTCAACATGGCAGAAAATGATCAGGCTGCGCCGCAGCCAAAAGGACCACAGTTTTCAATTCAGCGCGTTTACGTTAAAGACGCTTCTCTGGAAACGCCAAACAGCCCACAAATTTTCACAAAGAAATGGCAGCCAGAGATTAATCTGGAGATGAACACACGTACAACGCCTCTTAGCCCTGAGCATTTCGAAGTGGTGTTAACATTAACTGTTACGGTTAAAAATGAAGAAGATACTGCATTTCTCGTAGAAGTTCAGCAAGGCGGAATTTTCCAGGTTGCCGGCATGAACGAACAGGAAATTGGGCATACATTGGGCGCATTCTGCCCGAACTTGCTATTCCCATATGCTCGCGAAACGATTGATACGCTGGTGACTAAAGCGAGCTTCCCGGCGCTAATGCTATCACCTGTCAACTTTGATGCACTGTACGCTCAGCAGCTTCAACAGAAAGCAGCTTCAGCAACGCCAGCAGAGCAGCACTGACATAAAGCACTGCAGACTCACTTTTCAGTGTTTGCAGTGCCTTTTATAGCGGCTGATTATTGTGGCTCAGAAAGCACAACCTGATTTCTCTCGACAGTCTTCTCCCCAACCCAGCTAACAAGATCAGTCCACATCCTGCTAATATCAATGCTCGCCGGCATAATACCCGCATGTTCTAACTCTATAGTCATCACCGGAATACGTTTAACGAACCACGCATAGTTACCCAAGGAGCCTGGATAGGTACCTAATTGACGAAGATGCAAAGGACCTAGTTTTTTAGGCGGCTGCAAATTACTACCGTCAAAATCAAGAATGCCATGCGGCGCATGTACAGAAACCACGATATCAGGACGATATTCTTCAATCAGCTGATGAATCACTCTGGATTCAGGCTCGCTCAAAGGAGCCTGCCCCGGGTAGTAACGCGAGCGCTCCCGCGCCTTCTTTTTCCAATGAACCAGGGGTTCCGGAAAATCAGGGGCAGAAATAAAATTACGGTTCAAATCTACGTTATTCTGATTTACCCGCGAAGACCGCGACTGCAATAATCCATCGGGATTTGCTAAGGGCAAGAAGTGCCAATCATACGCACCACTATGGTGTTTATTCAGCGTGCTCAACCACTTAAAGGTAACACTGACACTGGAATACTCGTCTCCATGTATGCCGCCGATAAACAGAATTTTGGGTGCATCAGCATGCGTCGCCGGAAAATGCTTTTCTAAAATAGGCAAACCACCTACGGAATAAAACCGCGGCACATCAAATGACAGCGCATTACATTCTTTCACCGACACACTGGAGAGCTTGCGGCCGATTTTAGCACACACATTTTGCGTTTCAGTCTTGTACTTTTGATCGACGCTCTGTGTCGCTGTTGAAGAATAAGCCACGACGGGCAACAACCACAATACACTTGAGAGTGTTAAAAAATGCTTCATTTGCAAGGTATCAGTTCATAGATAAAGATTAAGTGTAGCCTAACCTAATACAGTATAACCCACTACGCTAAACCACATAAAAAAACCGGCTATCAAAGCCGGCTATTTTACTTAGGCAGTTATTTAGCGACTATTCAGCGGCCACTTGTCAGCATTTTCCGAATATCCCGGTTCAAAGGCAAACGGAAGTCATGAGAAGAGAGTACCTGGCTATTCATCACACTCACCAAGCGCACATTGACATACACATAATCACCTCCGATGGCATATGTCCCTACCAATACGGCTTGGGCATCATGCTCGGCGCCCACGTTACGCAACTCACGTGACAACATGAATTCGCCAAGGCGTGGCTGCATAAAAAGACTATTTCGCAGCCGAACTTCCATTACATTATAGCCTCTGTTGACCAAATCTGAGGCAACCGTATCGCCGACCAACCGCCCAAAAGTAGAAGATTGCTGAAGATCATCAATATTCACGAAACTGGTCGCAAGAATTGTACGCTCTTTAGACATCCCTTTAACCGCAGAATTTAACAATGCCGAACTGACATCATCAATCACATCAACCAAATCTACTTTCGTATCAACGACTCGCGTTGCTTTATCTGATGCACAACCTGTCAATAATAACGTACCGAGCAGAGCAGTAACCGCGACTTTACCCCAAGATAAACATTTCATTCTCTTCTCCTTAACGATCTGTTACACGAATCGTCCGCGCTGTTGCCCGCGGTTGTTCAGGCTCTACGTAGTGATCTTTATCACCTGGATTGATGTAATAGATATTGGTTGAAGAGTGTAATAACTTACCCTGCTGCGTGACTCGAGTCGTAATCGCAATTTCATGTGTCGATTCAGAGACAACATTACCAATGAGCAAATCGCCTGCCACCGCCATAGGAATAAGTGCTAACGCAGGCTCAGTCCAACGATTATAAGGCACTGTCGCTACGGTGATACCGGCAGCCAATACAGACAAGGCTCCTTCTGGTGGGCGAATCATGCCCCGGTCTTTATGCTCAATTAAATTAACATCATAGCTAACTTCAGCAGAAGCATTAGAAGATACCATTACAGAGCCACCGCCATTGACTAACTCACTAATCAATAATTGGTGAAACGTCTGATCAAACGGAGAGTTTTTATCGCCACCATTCACATAAACAGACTGGCCTTTTAACTGGTGTAAAATACCTTTGGCTTCATAATCCGCCAATACCTGCCAATGCTGTGCAGCCTGCATTTTATGCTGCTCTGTGATTGGATATGTTTTTGCGATCGGTGCCTGCGATGTGTGTGCATAAAAACAGCCAGGCACAGTCAGTGTTATTGCGCTTAAAAGCAGCACTTTCCTTATCATTCTTAAATCCTTACATTAAAAGTCCATAATTTACGCAGTTGCTATTGCGTCTACCTTTACAGGTATATCTGCCCCTTCGAGGCTTTTCTACGGAGGATAGGTTAGTCTAGTTTACTTAGTAGCGCCCAAATAATTTTGCTGCCGCCATGCTTCATAAACAACGATAGCGCAAGCATTGGAAAGATTTAGGCTTCTGCTGTCTCCCTGCATAGGTAATTTAATGCACTGCTCTGCCGGCAAACTCTCTCTGACAGCTTGCGGCAAACCGCGGGTTTCTGGCCCAAACAGCAGAACATCACCTTCTGAAAACTGCACATCACTATGCAAGCGGGTACCTTTAGTCGTCAGCGCCCACACTTTAGGAGAGCCGAGTTCATTCAAGCAGTCTTGTAAAGACTCGTGCACACGTAACGCAGAAAACTCATGATAATCAAGCCCGGCGCGACGTAGCTTGGTATCATCGAGATCGAAACCTAATGGCTTAATCAAATGCAGATAAAAACCAGTATTCGCACACAAACGGATGATGTTACCCGTATTTGGCGGTATTTCCGGTTCAAATAAAACAACATGCAGCATAGCGCTTCCCGTTAAATGACTTCAGCCACTATTATAGCCCTAGCGCACTCAAATCACTCATCTTCTGCACCATCAAAACTTAAATGCAGATCTTTGATTTTCCGCGTTAATGTATTGCGCCCCCACCCCAGCAACTCCGCCGCATCGCGGCGCCGACCTGCTGTATGCTTCAGGGCTGTTTCAATCATGATTTTTTCAAATGCCGGGACGGCAGTATCGATAATCCCCCGACGGCCAGCACTTAACTGCTGATCCGCCCAATTGCGCAGCGCATGTTCCCAATTCGAGGTTGTCACCTCGACAGCGCCCTGTTTTGCCATCAGCTCTGGCGGCATATCAGAGACCAACACTTCTCGCCCGGAGGCCATTACAGTCAACCAACGACAGGTGTTCTCTAATTGCCTTACATTGCCAGGCCAGGCCAGATCACACATAAAGGCTTCTGTTTCGGGCTTAAGTACTTTTGGTTCTACATTCAACTCTTCGGCAGAACGTAACAAAAAATGACGCGCTAAGCGCGGGATATCTTCCCGACGCTCAAACAACTGAGGAATATGAATACGAATGACATTAAGCCGGTGAAACAAATCTTCTCTGAAGCCACCTGACTTAACCAACCCCTCAAGATCCTGATGGGTCGCGGCGATAATCCGCACATCAACCTTAACGGGTATATGCCCACCTACCCGATAAAACTCCCCATCGGCTAAAACGCGTAACAAACGGGTTTGTGTCTCTGCAGGCATATCTCCGATTTCATCCAGGAACAGCGTACCGCCATCCGCCTGTTCAAACCGACCATGTCGTACTGAAGCCGCCCCTGTAAATGCTCCTTTTTCGTGGCCGAACAGCTCTGATTCAATCAAATCTTTCGGTATTGCCGCCATATTCAATGGAATAAACGAAGCAGCAGCACGTGGACTATGTTTATGCAATGCGTGCGCAACCAGCTCTTTACCCGTCCCTGATTTACCATTGATCAAGACAGTGATATTCGATTGCGATAAGCGCCCTATCGCTCTGAATACTTCTTGCATTGCCGGTGCTTCACCAATAATTTCAGCGGTATCAACAGCAATGGGTTCCGCACTACCCTGTCGCTGCTCATAGGCATGCTCAACTGCCCGGGTAACCAGAGCAACGGCATCATCGACATCAAACGGTTTAGGCAGGTATTCAAAAGCACCGCCCTGATAGGAAGCGACAGCACTATCCAAATCAGAATGCGCCGTCATGATAATAATCGGGATATCTGGATGAGTGAGATGGATACGCTCCAGCAACTGCAAACCATCAATACCCGGCATACGGATATCACTGATTACTGCATCAGGTGATGTTTTCTCCAGCTGCTTTAAAACATCATCCGCTTTTTCAAAAACCTGGGTCTCTATACCGACCTGGCTTAAGGCACGCTCAAGCACCCAACGGATAGACCGGTCATCGTCTACTATCCACACATTACCGGACATTTTCATTACTTAAACTCCAAAGGGATATTGAGAGAAAAACGTGTACACCCAGGCTCACTGTTGCATTCAATCAGCCCATGATGTTGATTAATAATAGATTGAGCGATTGATAAGCCCAAACCAGATCCGTCTGCCCGACCACTGATCATCGGATAAAAAACTGTACTTAAAATATCAGACGGTATGCCTGGCCCGTTATCGATAATATCCAGACGACACACCAAGCGGTATCGTTCGGAACCAACTGTTACCTGACGCTTAGCTCTCGTACGTAGAATGATCTTTGGGGATTGAACGTCACTCTCCTGTAACGCTTGCATCGCATTTCGGACAATATTCAATACCGCCTGAATTATCCGCTCTGAGTCACCTGTAAACTCAGGAATGCTCGGATCATAATCTTTTTTCAACTCAATCTGACCAGAACACTCTGCATTCACCAGAGCACACACCCGCTCCAAAACCCCATGGATATTGACCTGTTCTCGCTTTGGTAATTTATGCGATCCTAATAACCTATCTACCAGATTGCGTAAGCGATCAACCTCTTCAATAATGATATGCGTATATTCATGCAGCGCCTCATCGTCTAGCTCACGCTCCAGAAGCTGCGCAGCACCACGAATGCCTCCCAAAGGGTTTTTAATCTCATGCGCCATACCTCTGACAAGATTACGCGTTGCCGCGTGATGCGATAGCAACTCTTCCTCCCGCTCAATGCGCAATAAGCGGTCTCTTGCCTGAATTTCAATAAGCAACATCGGTGTATCATTTAATGGCAAAGGGTTAACACTATAATCAACCGTCAACTCATGCCCATTCATCGTGATTAACTTAGCCTCCCTTCGTGTGTAAGGATGGCCAGAAGTGATCGAGGCTTTTAATACCGCTAATTCATCAGGATCGCTGGTCAACCATTGCTCAACACCACACTGACTGAGTCTTTTCGCTGTTGCTTGAAGCAACATTTCTGCTGCTGGGTTCATATAATCAATACGCAGCTTCTCATCCAGCAGAATCACGCTAATCGATAAGTTTTCCAGAGTCTGTTTGTGTGTTTGTTTTCTGAACATCCGCGCAACCACTTAATACTTTAATAAAAGAATGCAAAATAAGCGCCAACTCATAAATGCCGGCTTTTTCCACTGATAAACGCCATCTTAAGATATTCTCCCGCTTTCTTCGCTCTAAACACTATTGATGCACCAACGGCACGCACCACTTTAGCGCACACAAACCAAACAAGTGCATCACCAAGTCGTCGAAATAAAAAGCAGACACAAAAAAGCCTCCCGAAGGAGGCTTTTCAAGCAAGTTCAATTAGCAAGAGTAGTACAGGTCATACTCCATTGGATGAGTCGTCTGGTTGACTTTATCAACTTCAGCCTGTTTCACTTCAATGTATGCATCAAGCATATCATCAGTAAATACATTACCGCGCGTCAGGAACTCACGGTCAGCATCCAGCTCGGCCAATGCTTCACCCAAAGAACCACAAACCTGTGGAATCTCTGCAGCTTCTTCCGGAGGAAGGTCATACAGATCTTTATCTGCAGCATCACCAGGATGAATTTTGTTCTGAATACCATCCAGACCAGCCATCATCAGTGCTGCAAAGCACAGGTACGGGTTAGCAATTGGATCAGGGAAACGCGTTTCAATACGACGCGCTTTAGCGCTGGTAACGTATGGAATACGAATAGAAGCAGAACGGTTACGAGCAGAGTATGCCAGCATAACAGGCGCTTCAAAATGAGGCACTAAGCGCTTGTACGAGTTCGTACCTGGGTTAGTCAACGCATTCAATGCTTTAGCGTGCTTGATGATACCACCGATGTAGAACAAAGCTGTTTCACTCATACCCGCATAAGCATCACCAGCAAAGATGTTCACACCATCTTTAGACAAGGACTGATGAACATGCATACCAGAACCGTTGTCACCAACGATTGGTTTTGGCATGAAAGTCGCTGTTTTACCGTATGCGTGAGCAACATTATGCACACAGTATTTAAGAATCTGAACTTCATCCGCTTTGTTTACCAGTGTGTTAGCACCCACACCGATTTCACACTGACCAGCCGTTGCTACTTCATGGTGATGAACTTCAACATCCAGACCCATTGCCGTCATTGCGTTACACATATTAGCGCGCAAGTCGTGCAGAGAATCGACAGGAGGTACCGGGAAGTATCCGCCTTTTACGCGTGGACGATGGCCAGAGTTGCCGCCTTCATATTTGTTATTGGTAGACCATGCAGCCTCTTCAGAAGTGATAGTGTAACCACAACCGCTCATTTCGTTATGGAAATGCACTTCATCAAATACAAAAAATTCTGGCTCAGGACCAAACATTGCAGTATCAGCAATACCGGTTGATTTCAGATATTCTTCAGCACGACGAGCAACAGAACGTGGATCGCGCTCGTAACCCTGACCCGTTACAGGCTCAACGATGTCACAACGCACAATAACGGTAGACTCTTCAGAAAACGGATCCAATACAGACGCACTATCATCTGGCTGAAGAATCATGTCAGATTCATTTATTCCTTTCCAACCTTCGATAGAAGAACCATCAAACATCTTGCCTTCTTCAAAGAAGTCATCACCCATCTGATGAACAGGGATGGTGACGTGCTGCTCTTTACCTTTTGTGTCAGTGAATCGCATATCAACCCACTTAACATCATTTTCTTCGATTAACTTCAGAGTCTTCTCTGACATTTGGCTCTCCCCACATCATAATTTGCCAGACGCGTTTACTATCCGGTCCTGAAAATATCGGCCTAAGCCGGCTTAACACTCATATAAGCAACTAGCGTGCCAGCACATAAATGCTTGATTTTAGGGCACTAGCCACTTTAACAATCGATAAAGCGCACCAATATAAAACACACATCCAGCAAGCGCACCAAAACAATGCACCAAGCTAACTGCATACCCGCTTTATACGATCACAAGTAGCATACCCCAACATAAAGCAAAGTTCTTGTAGAAAAAAGGCACATAAGAACTCTATTAATCAGGATCAACTCTCTCAAATTGAGTGTATAATGTTTGCCTAATTTTATGAAAATCTCTACAGGTACTTCCACGTGATCGAGAAGCTGAGAAATATCGCTATCATTGCCCACGTTGACCATGGCAAAACTACATTGGTCGACAAACTGCTGCTGCAATCAGGCACACTAGCCCGCCGTGATGAAAGCACAGAGCGCATTATGGACTCCAATGACCAGGAGAAAGAGCGCGGCATAACCATTCTGGCGAAAAACACAGCCATAGAGTGGAACGGCTACCATATAAACATTGTTGACACCCCGGGACACGCCGATTTTGGTGGTGAAGTTGAACGCGTACTTTCAATGGTAGACTGTGTTTGCCTACTCGTTGACGCCGTCGATGGCCCGATGCCACAAACACGTTTCGTAACGCAAAAAGCATTTAGCCAAGGCCTGCGCCCAATCGTAGTCATCAATAAAGTTGACCGCCCGGGTGCTAACCCGGATCGCGCTGTTGATCTGGTCTTTGACCTGTTTGATTCGTTAGGCGCTACTGACGAACAGCTCGACTTTCCGATTATTTTTGCTTCAGCTATCAACGGCATAGCAGGTCTGGAACATGACAATCTCGCTGAAGATATGACGCCTCTATTTGAAGCCATTGTCAAACACGTACCACCACCAGAAGTTGATTTGGACGGCGCATTCCAGATGCAAATTTCTGCTCTGGATTATAATAGCTATGTAGGTGTAATTGGCATCGGCCGCATTAAACGCGGTACCGTCAAACTAAACCAGCAAGTCAAAATCATTGGCGCTGACGGAAAAATCCGCAGCGGACGCGTTCAAAAGATCATGGGATACCTTGGGCTTGAACGTGTAGACGTAGATAAAGCCAGAGCAGGCGATATTATTTGCGTTACCGGCATAGAGGTGCTGAACATTTCAGATACCCTATGTGATCCTGAAAAGGTAGAAGCTCTGCCACCGCTGTCCGTAGATGAACCTACCGTTTCGATGACCTTCCAGGTTAACGACTCTCCATTTGCGGGTAAAGATGGCAAGTTCGTTACTAGCCGGAACATTAAAGAACGTCTGGATCGCGAACTGATTCATAACGTTGCTCTACGCGTTGCCGAAGGCGATTCACCGGAAAAATTCCGTGTATCGGGTCGAGGTGAGTTACATCTGTCCGTATTAATTGAAACCATGCGTCGCGAAGGCTTTGAACTAGGTGTATCCCGTCCGGAAGTTGTCCAAAAAGAAGTCGACGGCGTCATCCATGAGCCTTTTGAGATAGTCATGATTGACGTTGAAGAAGATCATCAGGGAAGTATTATCGAAGAAGTCGGTAAACGTGGTGGCGATATGACTAACATGGAAGTGGATGGTACAGGGCGTATTCGTCTGTCTTTCCTCATTCCATCACGCGGCCTGATTGGTTTCCGTAGCCAATTTCTGACCATGACATCCGGCACGGGTATCATGACCTCAATCTTTGATCACTACGGCCCTGTAAAAACAGGCGAGCTGGCTTCCCGTAGCAATGGTGTATTAGTCACCATGGTGACCGGTAAAGCCCTGGGTTACTCACTCTGGAACTTACAAGCACGCGGACGTCTTTGTATTGCACCAAACGTTGAAGTCTACGAAGGAATGATTCTTGGCATTCATTCACGTACAAACGACTTAGCCGTTAACCCTATCAAAGGTAAGCAGCTGACCAACGTACGTGCATCGGGTACCGATGAGAATATTCAGCTGACGCCACCTATCCGCTTCACACTTGAGCAAGCGCTGGACTTTATTGAAGATGACGAATTGGTTGAAGTAACACCTAACCATATTCGCTTACGCAAAAAATTCCTTACAGAAAATGAGCGTAAACGCCATTCTCGTAGCGGCAAATAAACCGCTTCAAATCCAAAAAGCGACTCTCATGTCGCTTTTTTTTCATCTATTTTTCACCTATTCACTGCCATTACTCGTACACCCACTTTATACTTAAATCAGACTCACCGTTTCAATAAAGGACTAACCATGCGGACGCTATATCCCGAATTATTTCCTTATAAAGAGCATCAAGTTCAGGTTGATTCAGGCCACTCTTTATACGTTGAAGAAAGCGGCAATGCGGAAGGAATTCCCGTGTTGTTTATTCACGGAGGGCCCGGTGGTGGAACAAGCGGCGCACAACGACGCTTTTTTAATCCTGAGAAATACCGGATTATTCTATTTGATCAACGCGGCTGCGGCAGGTCAACGCCACATGCCAGCCTTGAAAATAACACAACTCAGAATCTGATTGCTGATATCGAAAAAATCCGCTTACTACTGGGCGTTGACCAGTGGCTTCTATTTGGCGGCTCATGGGGCTCAACGTTAAGCCTGTTGTACGCCCAAAGCCACCCTGAACAAGTTTCAGGCATGATTTTACGCGGCATTTTTCTCTGCCGCCCACAAGATATACATTGGTTTTATCAACAAGGTGCCAGCGCGATCTTCCCTGATTACTGGCAGGATTTCACTAACCAGATCCCTGCAAAAGAACAAGACAACTTACTATCTGCTTACCACAAGCGCCTGACATCCAAGAATGAAATCGAGCGCATGTCAGCAGCCAAAGCATGGTCAGTGTGGGAAGGCCGCTGCTCAACTCTTGACCCTAATCCGAATATAGTTGAGCATTTTTCTGACCCTCATACCGCATTATCAATGGCGCGTATCGAAGCCCACTATTTTATGAATATGGCATTCATAAAGAACAACCAGATAATTGAGCAAGCGGGCAACATTGCTCATATACGTACCATTCTGGTGCATGGTCGCTATGATATGGTATGCCCTATCGAACAGGCATACGCACTCCATCAGGTACTGCCGAATGCCGAACTACATATCGTTCGGGATGCGGGCCATTCGGCTTTTGAGGCAGGAACCACTGACAACCTGATCCGTGCTACCGATGATTTTGCACGCAGCAGAGCCTGAAATCGATGAAAGGGTTAATTCAACGCGTCAGCCAAGCATCGGTTGAGATTTCAGGCAGCTGTGCAGGGCAGATAGGCCCCGGCATTCTATTGCTACTAGGTATAGAAAAAAATGATACGCCAGCGGTCGCTGATAAGCTCCTGAAAAAGATTTTAGCGTATCGGATTTTTTCTGACAGTGATGGAAAAATGAATGTAAGCCTACAGCAAACCGCAGGTGGCTTACTGGTCGTTTCTCAATTCACATTAGTCGCTGAGACTATGAAAGGTTTGCGCCCTGGTTTCTCCAACGGCGCCTCTCCAGAACAAGGCATTGCACTCTACAATTACTTCGTAGCCCAAGCCCAGAAGTTACATGCCCCTGTAGAAACAGGAGAATTTGGTGCTGATATGAAAGTACAACTTATCAACGACGGACCTGTCACCTTTATGCTGGAGGCTCACTAAGCGCTACGGGATGCACGAGCCCCTTCACGTATAATGATACGCATCAGGCAAGAACATTAACCTCTTTTAATTCCGATAAACGCTGTCGCGCCTGAGTCGATGCCGAACTCATATCGACACCACGACGAGAGGTGTAATACTCAGCATTGAACAAATCAAAATACGCATCCAGCACATCCGCACTGCTATGATCCTGTACCTCTCTGAGCATTGTCGCTGCCACTTCGGCTGTACACAGGTGATGCTCTTCCGCGGATTGACGTAATTGATAACGCGAAACGGCACCACAGCTAGGCTCGATAACCGGCAAGTGATCCAGATAACGGCTTAATCTGAACATACGCCGGGCCCCTGGCGCCAGGTACCATCCAGAATAATGAACGCAGGAGTTTTTCCACTTAACGCGGCACTTTCTACCATACGCTGCTGATAACCATCCCCTGAAGGAAAAACGATACAGGGTGCGTACCTCTGATCAGAAAGTGCACTGATAAAATCAGAATCGGGATTTGTACGTGACCATTTAAATACCCTTGATCCTTGAATTGCATCGACTATCAAGCGTCCGGTATTGGTGGGTTTATAGCATTCATCGTTATGCGTTAATAACCAGAATACCGCAGCGGCTTTGACATTAGGCTTATCAGAGCACAAACAGCTCTGTGCTGGCAAAAAACAACCCGAACATCGCTCTATTTTTGAACCTCGCGCAACAAAAGGCTTACGCGGTGCCAGAGAGTCATAAGCCATCTACTGTAATCTCGTTGGTGCCTGCTCATTAAGATCAAAAAGAGAGTTCGATACTCCCCACTTTAATTGCAAACACCCTTTATGCATCCAATGTAAAATCTGATGCATTTCCTGACGGCTCAAAACACTAAAAGCAAAGCACGCTGCATCATCAGATACAAAAAAACTAAGGCAGTATTGTTCCTTTTGAAAACTAATATCAAGACGTCTTAAAAGAAGGGCCTGAAAACCCTCATGGGTAAGACTAGCATCCTGTCTGACAAGCTGCGCCTGCTGCGCTTCATCATGTTCAAATTGAGCCATCGCACTCTGATGCTCAAAAGGTGTCCGACTGACTTTTTCTGACGTCTGCTGCAAAAGCTTAGGAGACGCATCCAGCAATCTCAAAACCAAGCGCCGCGTCAGCCAGAAATCAACTCTCTGCTGGCCATTATCTAAATTACCAATAAGCCGAATACGATCTTCAACCACATCAAAGTGAAAAGAAAGAGACGCGAGATTTATCATCAACAACCCTGAATTAAATAACGCTGAAAAATAGGTATCATAGCGATTCACCCACTGGTTGTATTCATAAAACGGGCAATAACAGCTTACCTTCAACAGTAAACCTAACCCGACTCCACCCACCACTGACGTTATGACTATGAGGGGAAATAAAGAAAGCGCCAAACTTATGCAATAAACTGATATCTATCTGATACCAGATCTCCCTATATACTGCAGAATAAAAGCCAGTATCGAGTCGACATCAGCTAACATCATTATCGGTAATTCTGTATTTAACGCGTCTGGCTCATCAGTAATAACAGCAATGATATTTGAATCCTCAGGAAACACTAAAGGTTTGCCCAATGAAGGACGGTGTAGCTCGATTTTTGGAATAGTCTCACGCTTAAAACCTTCAACCAAAACAAGATCCAAACAGGCTAAATCCAACTTCCCCACTAAATCGGCTAAAACAGGCTCCTCGGGTTCCGGTTTATCGACCATCAATGCCCAACGATTAGCCGATGCAATTAACATCTGGTTAGCACCGGCTTTGCGTAATTCATAACTGTCTTTACCGGGATGATCGATATCAAAACGATGGTGCGCATGCTTAATAACTGCCAGCCTGACACCCTCTGCACGTAAAGCCGGTATAAGTTTTTTTAGCAATGTGGTTTTACCCGTCCCGCTCCATGCAGAAAAGCCAAGGAGCTTTGGCATATCAATTAACGCATCTAAGTCATCACGGCGATTAACATTAACAAACGCATCTACACAATCAGAAAAATCGACTTCTACGCACGAGTGACGAGAAAACCAACTCTCAATCTTACGCTCCCCATTCGATAATGCCTTTTGTAAATCGTTGAGCAAGCTTCGGTGCAATAACGCCACGACTGGCTGCAATCTTTTTCCATCATGCGCGACAGCAATAGTCGCTTTGTTATCTTCTACTGCTCGAAGCAAGCGTATTACTGTGTCAACGGGCAGCCTGGGGCTATCACACGGTATAAAAGCAACCCAATCTGTATCGGAATGCGCCAACCCTGTAGCCATACCCATTAATGGCCCCAGATAACCCTCTTCCAAATCCATATACACATCGATATTAAGAGAACGATATGCCTCAAGACTTCGGTTTGCATTAATGACACAACGAGCCACTTGCGGCTGAATAATATCCAAAGCATGCTGAATGAGTGGCTTACCTTCAAATTCAATCCAGCCCTTATCAGTACCGCCCATTCGACGAGCCATACCGCCGGCTAAAATTACGCCTGTAACAGCCTCACAATGCATTCTTAAAATACTCCGTTTATGACCAAACCAGCCTCAAGTGTATCAGCTGATACACTGTTTTTATTGCAGAGTTTTTATTGCAGAACAACTCATTACTCGCGGGCATAAAAAAACCCCGATCACAGCGTGATCGGGGTTTTTTTATTAGGTGCTTGGCAATGACCTACTCTCACATGGGGAAACCCCACACTACCATCGGCGCTAAAACGTTTCACTGCTGAGTTCGGGATGGGATCAGGTGGTTCCATTTCGCTATGGTCGCCAAGCGTAAACTGTCACAACGAGGATTTGATGAAGGTTTTCTGTTGGTATCTTTTGTGTTTGTCTGTGTTAACAAGCGCTAGTAACTTTATCTTTTACGGTGATGCCTACTTCATTCAGCGTCACAACATGCTTCCCACACGCCTTTGGCGTTATATGGTCAAGCCTCACGAGCAATTAGTACT
>NZ_FOOU01000025.1 GCF_900113275.1 Neptunomonas qingdaonensis | reverse complement strand
CCAGGTGACAACGTTAAGATGGTTGTTACTCTGATTGCACCAATCGCAATGGATGAAGGTCTGCGTTTTGCGATTCGTGAAGGCGGTCGTACTGTCGGTGCGGGCGTGGTGTCAAAAATTATCGCATAATAGTGATAAAAGTGTTGCCAAATAACCGGGGCGTAAATATAATGTGCGTCCCTGTTTTTTACAGGCCAGTGGCTCAATTGGCAGAGCAGCGGTCTCCAAAACCGCAGGTTGTGGGTTCGAGTCCCTCCTGGCCTGCCATCTTCAGTCGAAGATGGTATCAAAGCGCAAGCTTTATTCGAAGCCGAGGCTAACAAGCGTGAACGCAAAAATTGCATCTGAAGGATCTAAGTTCGACACCGTTAAGTGGCTAGTTGTTGTGTTGCTAGTGGCGGTCGGTGTTGTTGGTAACTCAATGTATGCTGAGCAGTCTCTGTTGTATCGGGTCATTGCCTTGCTGGTGCTGGCTTTGGTTGCTGGATTTGTGGCGCTGCAAACGGGAAAAGGTCGTGCATTCTTTACTCTGTTTAAAGAGGCAAAGAATGAAGTGCGTAAGGTTGTTTGGCCTACGCGCCAAGAAACATTGCAGACAACGGCGATGGTCGTGGTTGTGGTGCTATTGATAGGTTTAATGTTGTGGGGGCTGGACTCGTTATTGGGTTGGGCGGTCTCTAGTATAATAGGTTAGGAGAAAGGGCATGGCTAAAAATTGGTATGTTGTTCATGCTCACTCTAACTATGAGAAGCGTGTAAAAGCATTACTGGAAGAGCGTATTGCTCTTGCAGGTTTAGAAGATATGTTTGGCGAAATCCTGGTTCCGACCGAAGAGGTTGTTGAGATTAAGGATGGTAAAAAACGTAAATCTGAACGTAAGTTTTATCCTGGCTATGTGCTGGTGCAGATGGAGATGACTGACGAAACCTGGCATCTTGTGAAGCATACTGCACGCGTGCTGGGTTTTATAGGCGGGACTGCGGATAAGCCAGCGCCGATTACTCAGCGTGAAGCGGATGAGATTTTATCTCGTGTGCGTAGCGGGGTTGATAAGCCTAAGCCTAAAACTGTATTTGAGCCAGGTGAAATGGTTCGTGTATCAGATGGTCCGTTTGCTGACTTTAATGGTGTTGTGGAAGAAATTGATTATGAGAAGAATCGCATGAAAGTGGCGGTTTTGATTTTTGGTCGTTCTACACCGGTTGAATTGGCGTTCGGTCAGGTCGAAAAAGTCTGATATTTACTATATAAACACTCTGCCTTTTCTAAGGTGGAGTTTTTGTGTCTATGAAAAACGGGGAGCCGTAAGGCGAATAACCCAAAGGAGAGTATCTAAATGGCCAAGAAAATACAGGCTTATATCAAGCTGCAGATTAAAGCAGCTCAGGCGAATCCAAGTCCACCAGTAGGTCCGGCTTTGGGTCAGCATGGTGTGAACATCATGGAATTCTGTAAAGCGTTCAATGCTGAGACTCAAGGTCTTGAGCCAGGCTTGCCGACTCCAGTTGTTATTACTGTGTACAGTGATCGCAGTTTTACTTTTGTTACTAAAACTCCGCCAGCGGCTGTTTTGTTGCTGAAAGCAGCTGGTCTGAAAAGCGGTTCTGGTCGCCCGAATACTGTCAAAGTAGGTACGGTTACACAAGCTCAGCTTGAAGAAATTGCAACTATTAAAATGCCAGATCTGAATGCTTCTGATTTAGACTCGGCCGTTCGTACTATCGCTGGTAGTGCCCGCAGCATGGGTCTTGTAGTGGAGGGTCAGCAATAATGGCTAAGTTAACTAAGCGTCAGAAAGCTATTCGTGAAGTCGTTACTGCTGGTAAAGCATACTCAATTACTGAAGCCGTAGAAATGCTGGCAAAGGTATCCACTGTTAAGTTTAAAGAATCTATCGATGTTTCTGTAAACTTGGGTGTTGATCCTCGTAAATCTGATCAGGTTGTTCGTGGTTCTACTGTATTGCCGCACGGTACTGGTAAAGAAGTACGTGTTGCTGTTTTTGCTCAGGGCGAGAACGCTGAAAAAGCAAAAGAAGCAGGCGCAGATGTTGTTGGTTTTGAAGATTTGGCTGCTTCTATGAAAGCAGGTGATCTGAACTACGGCGTTGTTATCGCTACTCCGGACGCAATGCGTGTGGTTGGTCAGTTGGGTCAGATTCTAGGTCCTCGTGGCCTGATGCCTAACCCAAAAGTTGGTACGGTAACTCCCGATGTTGCTACCGCTGTGCGTAATGCTAAAGCTGGTCAGGTTCGTTTCCGTACAGATAAAAACGGAATTATTCACGCTGGTGTGGGTAAAATTGAATTTGATGCAAATGCTATTAAAGAAAACGTAGCTGCTCTGGTTGCTGAAGTTAAGAAGCTTAAGCCAGCATCCTCTAAAGGCATCTACGTTAAGAAAATTGTACTGTCCTCTACTATGGGGCCGGGCATCTTGGTTGATCAGGCTACTTTGGTTTAATCAACTAAAAAAGGTTTTTTGAGGGTCTTCGTGACCTGTTAGACAGAGACGAAGGCCGTCAAAGACCGCAGGTGATGCGTCTTTGGCGTATCTTAATGGGTTCCAGCCTGCGCAGACGGTGAATACCACCGTACTCGCAACTCTACTTAGGTAGATTGATGGTAAACAGTCGTAAGACTATTAATCCAGGAGTTAATTGTGGCATTAGGACTAGAAGATAAAAAAGCGATCGTCGCTGAAGTCCAGGAAGCTGCTCAAAACGCACTGTCTGCAGTAGTGGCAGATTCCCGCGGTGTTACCGTTGGGGATATGACTGCTCTGCGTAAAGAAGCGCGTGAAAATGGCGTGTGGTTACGTGTTGTGCGTAACACGTTGGCGCGTCGTGCAGTAACTGGTACAGCGTATGAGTGCTTGTCTGATTCTTTCGTTGGCCCAACAATTATCGCTTTCTCTAAAGAGCACCCAGGTGCTGGTGCGCGTATTCTTAAAGAATTCGCTAAGAAAAACGATAAGCTTGAGCTTAAATCAGCAGCCTTTGAAGGGGCGATCGTTGATATTGCTGTGCTGGCAAGCTTGCCAACATACAATGAAGCGCTTGCTAAATTGATGAGCTGTATGAAAGAAGCAGCTGCAGGTAAGTTGGTACGTGTTATCGACGCTGTGCGCGATCAGAAAGAGCAAGAAGCAGCCTGATTTCTTGCTGTTTCATAACGATTTAACGAGCTTAGGCTCCATATTTTTAGGAAAAAGTCATGTCTCTGACTAAAGAAGATATTATTAACGCTATCGCTGAAATGTCTGTAATGGATGTTGTTGAATTAGTTTCAGCAATGGAAGAAAAATTCGGCGTATCTGCTGCTGCTGCTGTTGCTGCTGGTCCTGCTGGCGATGCTGCTGCTTCTGTTGAACAGACTGAGTTTGATGTTGTACTGACTTCTGCTGGTGAGAAGAAAGTTAACGTAATCAAAGCTGTTCGCGCTGCTACAGGCCTGGGTCTGAAAGAAGCTAAAGCAATGGTTGATGGTGCGCCATCTACTATTAAAGAGCAGATCAGCAAAGATGACGCTGAAGCTCTTAAGAAGGCGTTGGAAGAAGCTGGCGCTTCTGTTGAGCTTAAGTAATCTGGCTTATGCTTTACAAGCAGCCTGAGACTGCTTGAAACACCTATGGCTGGTGGCAAATTGCCACCGGCCTTTTTCCGTTATTTGTAGACAGCAAATAAATAACGGCTGCGCGGACCAGAAGCTCTCGTTCTGGGCTGCTTCTCAACTTGGTGCACATGCTGGGGAACACTGATGGCTTATTCGTATACTGAAAAGAAACGCATCCGCAAAGATTTCAGCAAATTGCTGCAAGTCATGGATGTACCTTACCTGCTGGCGATCCAGCTAGACTCTTACCGTAAATTCCTACAGGAAGGTGCGGATGCCGGAGATCGTAATGAGGAAGGTCTGCACGCGGCATTTAAATCTGTATTTCCTATTGTCTCTTATTCCGGCAATGCTGCATTGGAATATGTAGGCTATCGCCTCGGTGAGCCTGTTTTCGACGTTAAGGAATGTCAACAGCGTGGCGTAACATACGCTGCACCACTGCGTGTCAAAGTGCGGTTGGTTATTTATGATCGTGAATCATCTAATAAAGCAGTGAAAGATATCCGTGAACAGGAAGTCTACATGGGCGAGATGCCTTTGATGACTGATAACGGAACCTTCGTAGTGAATGGTACTGAGCGTGTAATCGTTTCTCAGCTCCACCGCTCACCGGGTGTGTTCTTTGATCATGATAAAGGTAAAACGCACTCATCGGGTAAATTGCTCTATTCGGCGCGTATCATTCCGTACCGCGGATCTTGGTTGGACTTTGAGTTTGACCCGAAAGATGCGCTATTTGTACGTATTGACCGCCGTCGTAAGTTGCCGGCTACCGTATTATTGCGTGCGCTGGGTTATGAAACTCATGAAATTCTTGATATTTTCTTTGAGAATACATCGTGGGTAGTGACTGAAGACAAAGTGCAGATGGAGCTGGTTCCTGATCGTCTGCGTGGTGAAACCATGTCATTTGAAATCAAAAATGACAAGGGTGAAGTCATTGTTGAGGCGGGGCGTCGTATCACGCCACGTCACATCAATAAGATGGCTGATATGAGCCGTCTGGAAGTGCCGCTTGAATACCTGCTGGGTAAGTCGATAGCAAAAGATGTTGTAGATCCTGCGACGGGTGAGCTGATTTGTCCATGTAATACTCTGGTAACGGATGAACTGATAGCAACACTGGTCGCTGCAAATGTTACTGCAATTGAGACGCTGTATACAAATGAGCTTGATTGTGGTCCGTTTATCTCTGATACATTGCGCAATGACCCTACCCGCAGTCAGTTGGAAGCGTTAGTAGAAATCTATCGCATGATGCGTCCTGGCGAGCCGCCAACAAAAGAATCTGCAGAAACACTGTTCGGTAATTTGTTCTTTGCTGAAGAGCGTTACGATATGTCAGCAGTAGGACGGATGAAGTTTAACCGTCGTCTGGGTCGTGAAGAAACGGTCGGTTCTGGTGTTCTGGATAAAGACGATATTCTGGATGTGATGAAAACCCTGATTGATATTCGTAACGGTAAAGGCATCGTTGATGATATCGATCACTTGGGTAACCGTCGTATCCGTTCTGTTGGTGAGATGGCTGAAAACCAGTTTCGTGTCGGTCTGGTGCGTGTTGAGCGTGCGGTGCGTGATCGTCTGAGTATGGCTGAAGCTGATAACCTGATGCCTCAGGATCTGATCAATGCCAAGCCTGTTGCTGCAGCCGTCAAAGAATTCTTTGGTTCATCACAGCTGTCTCAGTTTATGGATCAGAACAACCCGTTGTCCGAAGTTACGCATAAACGTCGTATTTCCGCGTTAGGCCCAGGTGGTTTGACGCGTGAGCGTGCGGGCTTTGAGGTGCGAGATGTACATCCGACACATTATGGTCGTGTATGCCCCATCGAAACGCCAGAGGGACCAAATATCGGTTTGATCAACTCATTGGCAACCTTTGCTCGTACGAACGACTATGGTTTCCTTGAAACACCTTACCGCAAGGTAGTTGATGGTGTTGTCAGTGACGATATTGAGTATCTCTCGGCTATTGAAGAGAATAATTTTGTTATCGCTCAAGCGTCAGCATCAATGGATGAAGGCAAGCGTCTGATTGAAGAGATGGTAACGGTCAGGCATTTGAATGAAACAACAGTAATGGCGCCTGCGAAGGTTGATTACATGGATGTTTCGCCACGTCAGGTGGTATCTATTGCGGCATCACTTATTCCGTTCCTGGAGCATGATGATGCTAACCGTGCATTAATGGGTTCTAACATGCAGCGTCAGGCTGTCCCTACTTTGCGTGCTGATAAGCCGTTGGTAGGTACGGGTATGGAGCGTTATGTAGCCCGTGACTCTGGTGTATGTGTTACCGCTCAGCGTGGTGGTGTCATTGAGTCCGTTGATGCGGCGCGTATTGTTGTACGTGCAAACGATGCAGAAGTGGCGGTGGGTGATGCGGGTGTAGATATTTACAGTCTGACAAAATACACACGCTCTAACCAGAATACTTGTATTAACCAGCGCTCTATTGTACGTCCAGGGGAGTCAGTAACCCGTGGCGACATTATGGCGGATGGTCCTTCAGTTGATATGGGTGAGTTGGCGCTTGGGCAGAACATGCGTATCGCATTCATGCCTTGGAATGGTTACAACTTTGAAGACTCGATCCTGATCTCTGAGCGCGTAGTGGAAGAAGATCGCTTTACCACTATTCATATTCAGGAACTTACGTGTGTCGCGCGTGATACCAAGCTTGGGTCTGAAGAGATTACCTCGGATATCCCGAACGTAGGTGAGTCGGCACTGGCTAAGCTGGATGAATCAGGAATTGTACATATCGGTGCTGAAGTTGGCCCTGGTGATATTCTGGTCGGTAAAGTAACGCCAAAAGGTGAAACGCAGCTGACACCTGAAGAAAAATTACTACGTGCAATCTTCGGTGAGAAAGCATCTGACGTTAAAGATACTTCATTGCGTGTCAAAGGCGGTACAACCGGTAAAGTTATCGATGTACAAGTCTTTACCCGTGACGGCGTGACGAAAGACGAGCGTGCTCTGGCGATTGAAAAAGCAGAAATGGATGCGATTCGTAAAGATCTTAATGATGAATATCGAATTGTAGAGCAAGCGACTTATGAGCGTTTGGCTAAAGTGCTGGTTGGCAAGAAAGCGGATGGTGGTGCAGGTCTGACAAAAGGCGCTGAAATCACTGAGGCGTTCCTGGCTGATTTGAAGAAAGATGAATGGTTTAAGATTCGTATTTCTGATGAGGCGGTATCAGAACAGCTTGAGCAGGCTAAGACACAACTTGAAGAGCGTCGTGAAGAGCTTGATAAAAAGTTTGAAAACAAGAAGAACAAGCTACAGGCAGGTGATGATCTGGCGCCAGGTGTTCTGAAAATCGTTAAGGTGTACGTGGCTACTAAGCGCCGTGTGCAGCCGGGCGATAAGATGGCTGGACGTCATGGTAACAAAGGTGTTATCTCCGTGATCATGCCTGTAGAAGATATGCCTTATGATGAAAATGGTGAGCCGATTGATATCGTGCTGAACCCGTTGGGCGTACCTTCGCGTATGAACGTAGGTCAGGTGCTTGAAACCCATATGGGTGCAGCAGCAAAAGGTCTGGGTCGTCGTATCAATGAAATGTTAGAAGTTGAACGCGACAAAGCGGAAGCTGTTAAAGAGATTCGTGAGTTTCTTCACCGGATCTATAATAGCGAGCTTGATGGCTGGAAAAACTCCCGGCATGAAGACCTGGATAGTTTCTCTGATGAAGAAATTATCGAACTTGCGCGCAACTTGCGCGGTGGTGTTCCATTGGCAACCCCGGCATTTGATGGTGCTAAAGAAGCCGAAGTTAAAGAACTCCTGCGTATGGCAGGTATGAACGATACCGGTCAGGTTTCGCTGTTTGATGGTCGCTCCGGCGATAAATTTGAACGTCAGGTGACTGTTGGTTACATGTACATGCTGAAGCTTAACCATTTGGTTGATGACAAGATGCATGCGCGTTCAACCGGTTCTTATAGCCTCGTTACTCAGCAGCCGCTGGGTGGTAAAGCACAGTTCGGTGGTCAGCGCTTCGGAGAGATGGAAGTGTGGGCGCTGGAAGCTTATGGTGCGGCATATACTCTGCAAGAGATGCTGACCGTTAAATCGGATGACGTGAATGGACGTACGAAGATGTATAAAAACATCGTCGACGGAAACCATAAAATGGAGCCAGGAATGCCTGAATCGTTCAACGTATTGATCAAAGAGATTCGCTCTCTGGGTATCGATATTGAGCTGGAAAACGACTAGGTATTGCCGAATCACCCGGGTAGGCGCGCTGTGCCTGCCCAATAACTCCGCGAGGAGCCGTAGACAATGAAAGATCTGCTGAATCTACTGAAATCACAAAGTCAGGCTGATGAATTTGACTCGATCAAAATCTCGCTTGCATCACCGGAAATGATCCGTTCGTGGTCATTTGGTGAAGTTAAAAAACCGGAAACGATTAACTATCGTACATTCAAGCCTGAGCGTGATGGTTTGTTCTGCGCGAAGATTTTTGGACCGGTCAAGGATTATGAGTGCCTCTGCGGTAAGTATAAGCGCATGAAGCACCGCGGTGTTATCTGTGAGAAGTGTGGTGTTGAAGTCACGCTGACTAAAGTTCGTCGTGACCGTATGGGGCATATCGAACTCGCAAGTCCGGTAGCACATATTTGGTTCTTGAAGTCATTGCCGTCGCGTATTGGTTTGATGCTGGATATCACGCTGCGTGACATCGAACGTATTTTGTATTTTGAATCGTTTGTTGTTGTTGAGCCTGGTATGACGACGCTGGAGCGTGGTCAGTTGATGAACGACGAGCAGTACTTTGAAGCCCTTGAAGAGTTCGGCGATGAATTCGATGCTCGCATGGGTGCTGAAGCCGTGCAGATGTTGATGGCTTCAATCGATTTGGAAGAAGAGATCCAAATGCTGCGTGAAGAGATTCCGCAGACAAACTCCGAAACCAAAATTAAGAAGCTCTCTAAGCGTCTGAAACTGTGCGAGTCATTCTACAAGTCGGGTAATAAGCCTGAGTGGATGGTGCTGACAATATTGCCGGTATTGCCGCCAGATCTTCGTCCGTTGGTACCTTTGGATGGCGGGCGTTTTGCTACGTCCGATCTGAATGATCTGTATCGTCGTGTTATTAACCGTAATAACCGTCTGAAGCGCCTGTTGGATCTGAATGCACCTGACATCATTGTGCGTAACGAAAAACGTATGCTGCAGGAATCTGTAGATGCGCTATTGGATAACGGTCGCCGTGGTCGCGCTATTACCGGTTCTAACAAACGTCCATTAAAATCTTTGGCAGATATGATCAAAGGTAAGCAGGGTCGTTTCCGTCAGAACTTGTTGGGTAAACGTGTAGATTACTCCGGTCGTTCGGTTATCGTGGTGGGTCCTTACCTGCGTCTGCATCAGTGTGGTCTTCCTAAGAAGATGGCGCTCGAGCTGTTTAAGCCGTTCATCTTTTCTAAGCTTGAACTGCGTGGTTATGCGACAACGATTAAAGCCGCTAAGAAAATGGTTGAGCGTGAAGAGCCGCTGGTTTGGGATATCCTGGATGAAGTAATCCGTGAGCATCCAATTCTGCTGAACCGTGCGCCTACACTTCACCGTTTAGGTATTCAGGCGTTTGAGCCTGTGCTGATTGAAGGTAAAGCAATTCAGTTGCATCCATTAGTATGTGCTGCTTACAACGCCGACTTTGATGGTGACCAGATGGCGGTACACGTACCGTTAACGATTGAAGCGCAGCTTGAAGCACGTGCTTTGATGATGTCTACCAACAATATTTTATCACCAGCAAACGGTGAACCGATTATCGTTCCGTCACAGGACGTTGTATTGGGTCTGTATTGGATGACGCGCTCACGTATCAACGGTAAAGGCGAAGGTATGGCCTTTGCTGATATCGAAGAGATCGAGCGTGCATACGGTGCTAAGCAGCTGGATTTGCAGGCGCGGATTAAAGTGCGTGTCAAAGAAGTCATTCGTGATATTGAAGGCAATGTTACTGAAATTACGGAAATTAAAGAGACAACAGCAGGTCGGGCCATGCTGTTCTCTATCGTTCCTGATGGCTTGCCGTTTGAGCTTGTTAACCAGGCGATGAAGAAAAAAGCCATCTCTCGTTTGCTTAACGAAGCGTATCGTCGTTGTGGTCTTAAAGACACGGTTATTTTTGCCGATCAGCTGATGTATATGGGCTTTCGTCAAGCGACAGTTTCAGGATCATCTATCGGGGTTAATGATTTCGTTATTCCGGATGAGAAACCGGCAATCGTTGGTGAAGCTGATGCCGAAGTAAAAGAGATAGAGCGTCAGTTTGCCGATGGTCTGGTAACGCAAGGCGAGAAATATAACAAGGTTATTGATATCTGGTCGCGTGCTAACGATTTGTTGGCGAAGCGCATGATGGAAAACCTTAAAATTGAGAAAGTTATTGACCGTGATGGTAATGAAGTCGATCAGGAGTCTTTCAACTCAGTTTATATGATGGCTGACTCCGGTGCTCGTGGTAGTGCGGCGCAGATTCGACAACTGGCCGGTATGCGTGGTCTGATGGCGAAACCCGATGGTTCTATCATCGAAACGCCAATCGTGGCTAACTTCCGTGAAGGTTTGAACGTACTTCAGTACTTCATCTCAACACATGGTGCACGTAAAGGTCTCGCTGATACTGCATTGAAAACCGCGAACTCGGGTTATCTGACGCGTCGTTTGGTTGATGTGGCGCAGGATCTGGTTATCACAGAAGTAGACTGTGGTACTGAGAATGGTCTGGTTATCCAGCCAATGATCGAAGGTGGCGACGTTGTTGTTGCTCTGGGTCATCGTATACTGGGTCGTGTGGTAGCACGTGATGTGCTGGATCCGGCTGGTGTTGATGTTCTGATTCCCGCAGGTACATTGATTGATGAAGCGTGGGTGCATCATTTAGAAAATGATGAGGCTTTCTCGTCTATTGATGAAATTATTGTCCGTTCGGCTATCACGTGTGATACGCGTTTTGGTATTTGTGCGGCATGTTATGGTCGTGACCTGGGTCGTGGTCATGGTGTTAACGCGGGTGAGGCTGTCGGTGTTATTGCTGCGCAGTCCATCGGTGAGCCGGGTACACAGTTGACTATGCGTACGTTCCATATCGGGGGTGCGGCTTCAAGAGCGGCAGCCGTTGATAGTGTTCAGGTTAAGAAAGGCGGTGAGATTCGTCTGCATAACCTGAAGTATGTTGAATCGCCGGCAGGTCACCTCGTTGCAGTATCGCGTTCTGGTGAATTGGGTGTTACGGACGAGCATGGTCGTGAGCGTGAGCGTTATAAGCTTCCTTACGGTGCTATTATCAAGGTTAAGGACGGTGCTCAGGTTAACCCTGGCGACATCGTTGCTAACTGGGATCCGCATACCCATCCGATCATCACGGAAGTAGGTGGAACGGTTATCTTCGTAGGAATGGAAGATGGTATTACCGTTAAGCAGACTACAGATGATTTAACCGGGCTTTCTACGACTGAAATTCTGGATGGTAAAGATCGTCCGGCAGCAGGCAAAGAGATCCGTCCGTTGATTAAGCTGGTTGATGCCAAGGGTGTTGATATTTGTCACCCAGGTACAGATCAGCCGGTACAGTATCTGTTGCCTGCTAAAGCGATCATTAACATGGCTAATGGCGCTAACGTGGCTGTCGGTGAGGCGCTAGCGCGTATCCCGCAGGAAGGTTCAGTCAACAAGGATATCACCGGTGGTCTGCCGCGTGTTGCCGACCTGTTTGAGGCGCGTAAGCCAAAAGAGTCGTCAATACTGGCTGAAATCTCAGGTATTATTTCGTTCGGTAAAGAAACTAAAGGCAAAAAACGCCTGGTTATTACACCAAACGATGCCGAGCCGTATGAGTTGATGATTCAGAAATGGCGTAACCTGAACGTGTTCGAGGGTGAGCATGTTGAAAAGGGTGAGGTTATTTCCGATGGTCCGACTAATCCGCATGATATCTTGCGTATTTTGGGCGTGGAAGCGTTGGCAGAGTTTGTTGTAAACGAAATTCAGGATGTTTACCGCCTTCAGGGTGTAGGTATCAACGACAAGCATATTGAAGTTATCTGTCGTCAGATGTTGCGTAAAGTTGAGATTGTTACTTCGGGTGACTCTACCTTTATACCTGGCGAGCAGGTTGAATATGCTGCTGTTGTCTCTGAAAACGCTGAACTGGAAGCGGCTGATAAGATTCCGGCTAAATTTGAACGTGTCCTGTTGGGTGTAACTAAGGCGTCTCTGGCAACAGAGTCCTTTATCTCGGCGGCATCGTTCCAGGAAACAACTCGTGTACTCACCGAAGGTGCAGTTAAGGGTAAGCAGGACTTCCTGCGTGGCCTGAAAGAAAACGTTGTAGTAGGTCGTCTGATTCCAGCAGGAACAGGTTTGGCTTATCATAGCGAACGCAAACGCAAACGTGCGATTGCGCAAGGAACTGAGACAGTCAGTGCAGAAGAAGTGCAAGAAGCACTGGCAGCTGCTCTGAATGCCTCTTTGTCAAATTCTGATTAATTATTAATCAGAGATTGACTTCAAGGGTCGGAATTGATTAAAATTCCGGCCCCCTAGTGACCGGATTGAATACAGTCCGGTTTTTTGGTGCTTTTAATTAAACGTGAAAACGTGGAGTTTGCTTTAATGGCAACTATTAACCAATTGGTTCGCAAACCACGTAAGCGCAAAGTACAAAAAAGTGACGTACCGGCTCTGCAGGCTTGTCCTCAGCGTCGTGGCGTATGTACACGTGTTTACACTACAACTCCGAAGAAGCCAAACTCGGCCCTTCGTAAAGTTTGCCGTGTTCGTTTAACAAACGGCTTCGAAGTGACTTCCTACATTGGTGGTGAAGGTCATAACCTGCAAGAGCATAGTGTTGTATTGATCCGTGGCGGTCGTGTAAAAGATTTGCCAGGTGTTCGTTACCACACTGTTCGTGGCGCATTGGATTGTTCAGGCGTTAACGATCGTAAGCAGGCTCGTTCGAAGTACGGTACTAAACGTCCTAAGTCTTAATCACCGTTTAACGGTGGAAGTTGATGCTAGTAAAATGTCTGGTGACAGATCCAATACTAACTTGGCAAGACCGGACCCGGTAAGAGTAAGGTTAGATAGATACTTATCTATCTGAATTTCCTGAAGACCTTTAAATATGAGGGCTTATCATGCCTAGAAGACGCGTCGCTGCAAAGCGCGAAATACTACCGGATCCTAAGTTCGGTAACATTACATTGGCTAAATTTATCAACCATGTAATGGTTAGTGGAAAAAAATCTGTTGCAGAGCGTATTGTTTACGGTGCAATGGATAAAATCCAGGAACGTTCAAATAACGATCCTCTGGATATGTTTGTTAAAGCATTAGAAGCAATCCAGCCTGCGGTTGAAGTTAAATCCCGTCGTGTTGGTGGTGCAACTTATCAGGTTCCGTGTGAAGTGCGTCCTTCTCGTCGTATGGCTTTGTCTATGCGTTGGTTAGTAGATGCTTCACGTAAGCGCGGTGAAAAATCCATGGCGTTGCGTTTAGCTGGTGAAGTGCTGGATGCTGCTGACGGTCGTGGTGCTGCTGTTAAGAAACGTGAAGATGTGCATCGTATGGCAGAAGCTAACAAAGCTTTTGCTCACTATCGCTTCTAAATGTTCAGAGGAATGAGTCGTGGCTCGTAAAACTCCTATTGTGCGTTACCGTAACATTGGTATCGTTGCACACGTAGATGCCGGTAAAACGACTACAACGGAACGCGTACTTTTCTATACAGGTCTATCTCATAAAATTGGTGAGGTGCATGATGGCGCCGCGACAATGGATTGGATGGAGCAGGAGCAGGAGCGTGGTATTACTATCACTTCTGCTGCGACTACCTGTTTCTGGCAAGGTATGAGCAAACAGTTTGAAAACCACCGTATCAATATCATTGATACACCGGGACACGTTGACTTTACGATCGAAGTAGAGCGTTCTTTGCGTGTATTGGATGGTGCGGTAGTTGTGTTGTGTGCCTCTTCGGGTGTGCAGCCGCAAACTGAAACTGTTTGGCGTCAAGCTAATAAATATCATGTTCCACGTATGGTCTTCGTTAATAAAATGGACCGTGCTGGTGCTGATTTCTATATGGTTATTGATCAGCTTAAAGCCCGCTTGGGTGCTAAAGCTGTTCCAATCAATTTCCCGATCGGCGCTGAAGATGAGTTCAAAGGTGTTGTTGATCTGATTCGCATGAAAGCTATCATGTGGAATGAAGCGGATCAGGGAATGACCTATCAGTTGGAAGATATTCCGGCTGGTCTTCAGGCGAAAGCAGATGAGCTTCGTGAAGAGATGGTCGAAGCTGCAGCTGAAGCTACTGACGAGTTGATGGAAAAGTACCTTGAAGAAGGTGACTTAACTAATGACGAAATCAAGGCTGGTCTGCGCGCGCGTACGTTGGATAACGACATTGTACTAATGTTGTGTGGTTCTGCCTTTAAGAACAAAGGCGTTCAGGCAATGTTGGATGCTGTTATTGAGTACATGCCTTCTCCTGTCGAAGTTAAAGCGATTGAAGGTATCTTGGACGATAAAGATGAAACTGTGGCTACCCGTCCTGCGGATGATAGTGCGCCGTTTGCTGCTCTTGCGTTCAAGATTGCTACTGACCCGTTTGTTGGCACGCTAACGTTTATTCGCGTTTATTCAGGTGTTTTGGCTTCAGGCGACAGCGTTTTTAACTCTGTTAAGAGTAAAAAAGAGCGTGTTGGTCGTATGGTGCAGATGCATGCTAATAACCGCGAAGAGATTAAAGAAGTTCGCGCGGGTGATATTGCTGCATTGATCGGTATGAAGGATGTAACTACAGGTGACACGCTGTGTGATCCTACGAATAAAATCGTACTGGAGCGCATGGAGTTTCCTGAGCCGGTTATCTCTGTTGCTGTTGAGCCTAAATCTAAGGCTGATCAAGAGAAAATGGGTGTTGCATTAGGTAAGCTTGCACAGGAAGATCCATCTTTCCGCGTTGAGACTGATGAAGAAACCGGCCAGACCATCATCTCTGGTATGGGTGAGTTGCATCTTGATATCCTTGTTGACCGTATGCGCCGTGAATTCAGCGTTGAGGCAAACATTGGTAAGCCTCAGGTTGCATATCGCGAGAAGATCCGTAAGTCTGTTGATGCTAACCACAAGTTTGCTCGTCAGTCGGGTGGTCGCGGTCAGTATGGTCACGTTATGGTTGAGTTCAGCCCGTCTGATGATGAAGGGTTGGAGTTTATCAATGAAGTGGTTGGTGGTGCTATTCCTAAGGAATACATCGGCGCTATCGAGAAGGGTATAACAGAGCAGATGAAGAACGGTGTCATCGCTGGTTATCCTCTGATTGGTCTTAAAGCTCGACTGTATGACGGTTCATATCATGATGTTGACTCGAATGAGATGGCATTTAAGATAGCCGCGTCGCAGGCGTTGAAAAAATACGCCCTGCAAGCAGATCCATGTCTGTTGGAACCAATGATGAAAGTCGAAGTGGTTACTCCGGAAGATTACATGGGCGACGTTATGGGTGACCTTAACCGTCGTCGCGGTCTGGTTCAGGGTATGGAAGACACTCCATCTGGCAAAGTGATTAATGCACAGGTTCCGTTGGGTGAAATGTTCGGATATGCAACTGATCTGCGTTCCGCAACTCAAGGGCGTGCAACTTACTCTATGGAGTTTGAGTGTTACGCTGAAGCTCCTAAGAATGTCGCCGAAGCGGTGATGAGGGTTTACTAGCCTTCGCCATAATCTAAGAGGTAATTTATCGTGGCAAAAAAAGCATTTGAACGAAATCTGCCGCACGTTAACGTAGGTACAATTGGCCACGTTGACCATGGCAAAACAACTTTGACAGCAGCTCTGACGCGCGTATGTGCGGAAGTGTT
>NZ_FOOU01000026.1 GCF_900113275.1 Neptunomonas qingdaonensis | reverse complement strand
TTGGCAGCCTCCTTGGGAAGAGGTGCGCATTCTACAGACTCCCCAAAAGGAGTCAACAGCCCTGCCTGAAAAAAGTGATATTTTTATGAAAAATGTTTCAACCCCACCGTCAGGGCATGAGAGCAACCCTTTACCGAGAGAAGCGCTGCATCTGCCGATAAGGAAAGATATCTACGACATCTCCCGATCTGACCTGCTGCTGCATATCTTGCCAAAACTCGATATTCAATAGATCACCATGAAGCTCATTAAAGATTTTCCGAACTTTTGGGTTACATGCCGTCAGTATGGAAAACTCTTCAGGAAAAACATCATTTGGCGCTACCGAGTACCAGGGCTCTGCCGCCATTTCTTGTTCAGGATACATAGCGGCGGGAATTTTCCGGAAATTACACTCTGTTAAATAAAGTATTTCATCATAGTCATAAAATACCACCCGGGCATGTCGCGTAACGCCAAAGTTTTTAAACAACATATCTCCCGCAAAAATATTAGCGGCAGCAAGCTGCTTGATCGCTTTTCCATATTCATTAATCGCATCTAGCAAAGCACTTTCATCATCTCTTTGCAGCGCTTCATCAATATAAATATTCAATGGCGTCATACGCCGCTCAGTCCAAAGATGTTTGATCGTCACGCTATCTTCGCTAATCAACAATGCTGATGGTGCAACGGACTGTAACTCCGCTAATAACTCGGCTGAGATTCTCTGCCGAGGGAATACTAAATTTTCAAACTCTTGCGTATCCGCCATACGTCCAACCCGATCATGGCGCTTTACCAACTGATACCGCTCATGAACCATTTTTCGCGTGATCTGTTTTGACGATGAAAAACGATCTTTGATTATCTTAAAAACAATAGGAAATGACTTCAGGGTAAATACAGTCATCACCATGCCTTTAATCCCTGGCGCAATAATAAACAGATCGTCAGTACGCGCGATATGCGCCATATAATCACGATAAAATTCAGCCTTTCCCTGCTTATAAAAGCCTATAGAAGTGTACAACTCCGCTCTTGATTTCATCGGAATTAATGACTGAAGAAAGCGTACAAACTCTGAAGGCACATTTACATCGACCATGAAGTACGCCCGCGTGAAACTAAAGATTATTGAAACCTGATCACCATCAGTAATCGCAGTATCGACGTAGACACGACCATTATCATTTAAAATGGGTATTACAAAAGGAATCTCCTCTGCGGACAGGTTTATTCTGCCTACCAGATAAGCCCCCTTATTTCTATAGAAAACACTACGTACCACATCAACACTGGTTGTCTCATTTACGACAGCCCCTGGCGGAATATTTTGTTTGATGTAATACGCCAGATTACGAATATCCCTCTTTTTATTCTCCCAAGGTACTTTGAAAGAGTAATCGTCCAGCATTGTTTTCAATAAGCTGATTAGCCCATGCTGCATACTATAGGTTTGATAGATAGTATCTCCTGAGCTAACTTCACGTTCTGGCATCGATGTATGGATAAACATATGCTCATTGGTTAGCTGGTAATGTTTATGCACTTTGCAATAGATCGAATTATAAAAAGTCTCTGCCAACTCAAAATCATCTCGCTTCTTTAATAACGAGATATAACAACCCTTAGCCTTACACCACAAAGATTTCTCATAAAGCGGTTCTCCAAGCAGAGCAAACAACTCATCCGCCGCTGTTTGTGACTGCTTTTCATAGAGATCAATTCGTTCTGCAGCAGCGTGCTGTATCTGTAACCATTGCCGTTGCTCAAACCGTTCCTGGGCCTTATCCGTAATATTTTTAAACAGCATCCGATAAATAACAAAATGCTTCAGCACCTCGTCTGCAATACGCTCTGGAAACTGCATATTCATCTACTAATACCTCTTATTTTACGGCTGCTTTATTTTACAACCACTAGTACGCGCGCACTTGAACTACCCAGCCTCTGCAATACATACTATTGGCTATCCAATGTAGATATCACGAAAGGATATTCCATGTTTACGTTACCCCATTTAAAACCGATAAAGACTTATAAGTCTATTGCTTTACTGACCAGCGGCGGTGATTCTCCCGGTATGAACCCCGCCATCCGCGGTATTGTTAGGACAGCACTTAATAGCGGTATCGAAAACGTATACGGAGTTCAACGCGGCTACAGCGGCTTAATTGCCGGCGACATCCATAAACTAACGTCTCGCTCAGTCACTAACATTGTTCAGCGAGGCGGCACTATGCTTAAGAGCGCCCGCTGCCTTGAGTTTAAAGTGCCACAAATCCGTGCAAAAGCGGCTGAGATATTGAAAGAGAAAGGCATTGAAGCCCTTATTGTTATCGGCGGCGACGGATCAATGACGGGCGCTCACCTATTTACCGAAGAAACGGGCATCCCCGTTATCGGTTTACCGGGCACGATTGATAATGATATTCCGGGTTCTGACGACACCATCGGGTTTGATACTGCAGTTAATACCGCGCTGGGAGCTATCGACCGAATCCGTGACACCGCCCTATCTCATGAAAGTCTTTTTTTAGTAGAGGTGATGGGGCGCAACTCAGGTTTCATCGCGACTCAGGTAGGCATAGCATGCGGCGCAGAGTTGGTGGTTGTACCCGAGTATGAATTTGATCTTCACGACTTATGCGTGACACTGGCCAAACAGCGCGCTAATAAGCTAGGCTCCAGCGGCATTATCGTCATTGCAGAAGGCAAAGACCCCGGGCTCACGTCAAGAATTGCATACCAACTGGAAGAGCTGGGGCAGGAACCCAAAATTTGTATTTTAGGCCACATACAGCGCGGAGGCAGTCCTTCAGGACATGACAGGATGCTCGCATCCTGCCTTGGTGCATCGGCCGTACAATATCTCTTAGCCGGTTATAACGACATTATGGTGGGTGTTCAGCAAGGCGCGATCATCGACATTCCATTACGAAAAGTTATCACAGACACGAAGACGCTCGATCAGAATATTTTCGCTATCACCACCTTATTACACAAATAGGTTACCTAAATAAAGCAACGATTAAACTCAACCACACTCATCAGCCACGGTGATCAGAAACAAATGGATTGGTTCGCTTTTCGTGGCCAAGCGTTGATGCCGGCCCATGCCCCGGTATGAACTCGACCTCATCCCCCAGAGCAAACAGCTTTTTACGGATAGAATCGATTAATTGCTGATGATTACCACCCGGAAAGTCCGTTCGGCCAATAGAGCCCTGGAAGATAACATCACCCACCTGAGCCATACCCGCTGATTTATCAAAAAACACCACGTGTCCGGGTGTGTGGCCCGGGCAGTGCAACACTTGGAATGTTTGCTTACCGACAGTTACAACATCACCATCTTCCAGCCAGCGATCCGGCATGAAATCACCTACTTTCGGAAAACCAAACATTGCACTTTGTTTAGCAAGCCCCTCTATCCAGTACAAATCGCCTTTATGTGGCCCTTCAATCGGCACCTGATGCAGCGCTTTAATTTCAGCCGTTCCACCCGCATGATCAATATGAGCATGTGTCAATAATATCTTTTCAAGCTGCAAGCCTTCCTCTTTAATAGCTGCTTCGATTTTTGCGACATCACCGCCTGGATCTATCACGGCAGCCTGCATAGTCTCTTCACACCAACATAAGGTACAGTTTTGCTGGAAGGCCGTAACCGGAATAACTCTGAACTTCATAAAACACCCGATACTTTATTTTAAATTCTTAGTGATAAATAATCACTTATATAGATCAACGACATCAAGCACATAAGTAATTTTGACTAGCTGATGACCACGATTTCAAAAGATTTTACATGTTCACCTAAACGTAAAGCGATCTCATCGCCTTCATAACACCCAAGCACTTTATGACCCAGAGGCGCATCAGGCGTAATAGTAGTGATGCGAACCCCCTCATACTCAAGCACAATACCGCCGCACACAGGCAGAATCCACAACCATTGACTATGGGCGGAGAGCAGATCCTGCAATTGAATGATGGCACCAGAGCTCACCACGGAACCCGGCACAAAATCAGTAAACTTCAGATATTTTAAAACAGTTACCTGTCGCTGCAACTCGGCAGCACGAACCGATTGTCCGTGAGCAAGGTAGGCCGCTTCGAGCGCTAAGGTATCATATTGATTTTCAGGCTTACTCTGTTCATGTACCGCATTATCACGCGCCTGAGTGACCGCACCCAAAGTAGTCGCCAGCTCACGCTGTACAATGCCCAACAACTGTTCAAGCAAACGATATTTATTCAATAGTCAGTAATCATCATAAGAGAAATAAGTAAATGCGAGCAGAGTTAGGTAACCTATAATCACTTAATCATCTGCTTTATAGTGCACCTACTAAACACTAAGCCAGCTACACACTAAATAATGCCGGCCTATTCTAGGTTAATGTACAACAAAGTGCGAAGTCATTATGAAATACGCTTTCTGCCAACAGTCTGGATTGCATCAACTCGATAGTATTCAGATCGACCACCCTTTATTTAAAGCGACCTTACTACTACAAGGCGCTCAAATAATAGAGTTTTCGCCGCTCCATCATCATTTCCAGAATGCTTTATGGCTGAGCCCCAGCGCTGAATATAATAAAGGGGAGTCCGTGCGCGGCGGTATCCCTATATGCTGGCCGTGGTTCGGCGCCGCCGATAAGAACCCGGAAGCTATCCGCCAAAGCATACAGCGTCCGGTAGCTCACGGTTTTGCTCGCAGCAGTTTGTGGCAATTAAAAGAGATCAAAGAAAGCTGCCATCAAATAGAGGTCACACTGATACTGACATCTTCTGACAACAGTCGCCAATACTGGCCCTATGACTTTGAGCTTGAAGCCCGGTTTACACTTGGAAGAAGGTTACACTTACAACTCACCACTCTCAATACCGATCATCGCAGCGTAAATTATAGCCAGGCGCTGCATACATATCTTCCAACCAACAGTATCAGCGAAACTCGTATTCATGGTGCGCATAACAGCCACTACATTGATGCACTAGACCAATGGCAACTGAAACCACAACGAGGAAACATTAATTTTCAGGGTGAAACTGACCGTATTTATCAGCTAAACATTAGCGCCCAAACTCTAAGAGCAGTCACACCGGCCCACACCTTAACTCTTCGACAATCAAACAGCCGCTCTGTTGTGATCTGGAATCCCTGGATCGAAAAAAGCAAACACTTAAGCCAATTCAGCCCTAACGATTATAAAAACATGTTTTGTATTGAGACCGCTAATGTACTCGACGATGCCGTCATACTGGCTCCCAATGCATCACATAAAATCAGTATGCAACTTTCCATTGAGGCTTCCTCTTGAGGCAACTCTTGATTGTTATCTTTAGAGTTGAACAGGATCATATGGAAATTTTCACATCTTTTCCTGTCATATGATTAAATAGAGTGGCAGCCTCCGTTAACAACGCATATTTAACGTAAACAATCAGACTCTTTTGAAGGCACAGCAATGAAAATGAAACCTAAACAAGAAGCGCAACTCGTCAAAGAAGCACTGCGTGTTGGTGAAGTTTATATGAAAAACCGAGGTTTCGACGGTTTCAAGCCTACCGATAGCAGTGGACTCAAAATTTCAAATCTTTATCAATTACTTGCCGTAGATAAACTCATCACACCGCTGGCAAAAGACCAGGAAGATGAGCCCCATATGAAACATAAACTGGCACTATGGATAGCCAAGCAGCTACCTGATAACCACCCACTCAAAAACAGCTAAGCAACCGACGAACAAGGCCAAACCCTCTATGCAATCAACCCCTGCATCTTATACAGCCGATTTCGAAGCATTACGCCCAAAACTGCTGGCTTTCACCCTGTTACAGGTGCCCGATAAAGGTCATGCCGAAGATTTAGTACAAGAAACCATGCTCGCCGCCATTGAAGGCCTGACGCGCTATTCAGGAACTGCGCAATTCGATACGTGGGTATACAGTATTTTGCGCCACAAATTGATTGACTACATCAGAAAACAGAAGAGAGGTCGGCAGCTGTTTATTTCAGATGAAGATACCAGCGGCCTTGATGGCATGTTTAATGCGAAAGAACACTGGAATGCTGATGCAATCCCCTCTCACTGGCATAACCCTGAAGACCTTCATATGCGAAGTCATTTTTGGGAGATCTTTGATCTGTGCCTGCTGCACCTTCCCAGTAATACTGCCCGGGTATTTGCCTTACGCGAACTCATGGAACTGGAAACAGAAGAAATATGTGATTGTCTGGGAATTTCGGAACAAAACTGCTGGACTATTTTACATCGCGCCCGACTTAAATTGCGCGGATGTCTGGAAAAAGGCTGGTTCCTGAAGGAGAGTAACGCATGAAATCATGCAAACAAGCATCATTTTTAATGTCAAAAAAACTCGATACCCCGCTCAGTTTCATCGAGTCCATATCACTAAAAATTCATTTAGCAATGTGTAAAAGCTGCGCCGAATGTGACTCGCAGCTTCTGTCAATTCACACTCTCTGTCAAAAGCGGCATATCGACACCTCCATCAAAGACACCGACACCACGCAATAACAGTCACCCAGTCTGCAAATAATACTGCAGCCTCGTATCATTCGTTACGTTTAGCCTTTTGTGCTTTCACGTACTCCTCATCCAACGCGCCATATTGCCGCTGATAAGCATCGGGATCTGAACGCCAGAGCCTATAAAGCTTACGATCATTGCTAGCAAGCGGTGGCGGCTGCTCTTTTCGCCTCCTGAGCGCTTGCACTGTCACTGGCACAAACGCAAACAGCACAAGAAGAGCAACCGCTAAATACTTCAGTTCATCTGACATAGAATATCTTCAAAGGTTATCAATACCCCTGCAAGACTAACTGAAAGCAGTACAGAGGTTAAACCTTATGATAAATTTCCGCTCCCGTGTCCTTAAATTCTTGGGATTTATCCTGCATTCCCTTAACAGCAGCGGTTTTTAACTCGGCCAGTTGGGTGGCATCCAGATCACGGACTTCTTGAGAAATTTTCATTGAGCAGAACTTAGGCCCACACATAGAGCAGAAATGCGCGACTTTAGAAGACTCTTTGGGCAGAGTTTCATCGTGATAAGCACGCGCAGTATCCGGATCCAGACCAATATTAAACTGATCCTCCCAACGGAATTCAAAGCGTGCCTTAGACATCGCATTATCACGAATCTGTGCACCCGGATGGCCTTTAGCCAGATCTGCAGCATGTGCCGCGATTTTATAGGTGATGATACCCGTCTTAACATCATCTTTATTGGGAAGTCCCAGATGCTCTTTCGGCGTCACATAACACAGCATCGCGCAGCCATACCAACCGATCATGGCGGCACCAATACCCGAGGTAATGTGGTCATAACCAGGCGCAATGTCCGTCGTCAAAGGGCCTAAGGTGTAAAAAGGCGCCTCATGACACTCAGTTAGCTGCTTGTCCATGTTTTCCTTGATCATGTGCATTGGCACGTGACCCGGCCCTTCGATCATGACCTGTACATCATGCTTCCAGGCAACTTTTGTCAGCTCGCCTAAGGTTTCCAACTCAGCAAACTGCGCTTCATCATTGGCATCATATACGGAACCCGGACGCAAACCATCTCCCAATGAGAATGACACATCATAGGTTTTGCAAATTTCACAAATGTCTTCGAAATGCGTGTAAAGAAAGTTCTCCTCATGATGCGCCAAACACCATTTCGCCATGATAGAACCGCCGCGCGAAACAATACCGGTCATGCGTTTGACTGTCATGGGGACATAGCGCAACAGAACGCCAGCATGAATCGTAAAGTAATCGACACCCTGCTCTGCCTGTTCGATCAATGTATCGCGAAACACTTCCCAATTAAGATCTTCAGCAACACCATTTACTTTTTCTAATGCCTGATAGATAGGCACAGTACCGATAGGTACCGGCGCATTACGCAGGATCCATTCACGTGTCTCATGAATATTTTTACCGGTAGATAGATCCATGACAGTATCGGAGCCCCAGCGAGTCCCCCACGTCATCTTCGCTACTTCCTCTTCGATAGAAGAGGTCACCGCAGAATTACCAATATTACCGTTAATCTTAACCAGAAAATTACGCCCGATAATCATTGGCTCTAATTCAGGATGATTAATATTTGCCGGGATAATAGCACGACCTTCTGCTACTTCCTGTCGAACAAACTCAGGCGTAATTTCATCCGGTAAATTAGCGCCGAAACTAAACCCCGGGTGCTGCTGAGCAACGATATTTCCTTCAGCTTTAGACTTCGCCAGCTTCATATTTTCACGAATAGCGATAAACTCCATTTCAGGCGTGATGATTCCCTTACGCGCATAATGTAGCTGCGTCACATTCATCCCCGCTTTAGCCCGTGACGGCTTACGCGTTAACTCGAAACGCAGTTCATCCAAACGCAAATCGACCTCACGTGCACGCCCATACTCAGACGATAACGCCGTAAGCTGCTCGGTATCATTTCGTTCTGCGATCCAGCCCGCACGCAAAGCCACCAGCCCTTTTCTGATATCTATCGTGGCTTCAGGGTCTGTATAGGGCCCGGACGTATCATAAACATATAAGGGGTCATTCTTTTCTCCGCCCAGACCTGTCGGCGTATCGTCCAGCGAAATCTCACGCATAGGCACACGAATGTCCGGACGACTTCCCTCAATATAGACTTTACGCGACTTAGGAAATGGCTGAACTGAAGCATGATCAACACTGGCGTTTTGGCTTAACAATTTATTATTAGACATAATTCACCCTACTTAAAACTAAACTCTGAAAGATAAGAAGTACCCATTAGCCTTTTTGACTCCAGAGCAACGAAAAATGATGCAAGGGGCCGTGACCAGCCCCTACTAGTAACGAATCAGCCGCCGCAATGGCAACGCTGATATATTTTTTTGCCTCTCTTACTGACTGCTCAACATCCATCCCTTTAGCAAGCCCTGCCGCCACAGCTGACGACAGAGTGCAGCCAGTCCCATGCGTGTTCTTTGTTACAATACGGTCTGCCTTAAACTCGAAAACCCGCTCTCCATCAGACAGTAAATCAATAGCCTGCTCCTCAGCGGGCAGATGACCTCCTTTGAGTAATACCCAAGGCACACCAAGCTCATGCAAAGGCCCTAACATCTGGTACATTTCGGATAAGCAGGTCGGTTCAGAAAAACCCGTGAGTGCCGCCGCTTCGGGCAAATTAGGCGTAAATACAGTCGCTAGTGGAAATAAGCGTTTTTTCATCAGTAGCAACGCATCGGGGTGTAACAACGCTTTGCCGCTCTTGGAAAGCATGACAGGATCAATCACCACCGCTGCAGAGCAAAACTCATCCAAAATATCAGCAACGGCATCGACTGCCGATGCTTCACCGAGCATTCCAATTTTGATGGACTTAACGTCAAGATCTTGCAAGACAGCGCGAAGCTGTGCAGAAATAATGGCCGCGGGAATTGAGTGTATTGCATAGATGCCCTGCGTATTTTGTGCAGTAACCGCCGTAATGACAGATGCACCATATACCTGCAGAGCAGAGAAGGTTTTTAGATCGGCTTGAATACCTGCACCGCCACTGCTATCTGAACCAGCAATAGTTAACGCAACAGGCACAGCATGTTGATTGCTATTAGTATACATCTCGATTCCTACGCCAGTACTAGCTGGATCAGGTTCAGCGGGTTTTCTCTCAGCCCTCAATAGGGCACCCCGACAAGATGGGAATGAGTCTAAGGCGTTCTTAATCGCCTGTCCATCCCTTAATTTTTTGAACGCCCATTCAAAATATTTCTTTGAAAAATAGGACTTTTTCCTATATTAAAATTAATCCAACTCGCCATAATAACAACGGTGGATCTCCTGTTCATGGAACGAATTCAAGGATGGCCTAGAAAGCGGAATGGACACAAGGTAGTTAGCATGGAAGCCTTATAACCGCACGGAAATGGAAGCCAACAGAGAGGGCTTCGTAAAGGATTTACAAAGCCCTCTCGCCTTTTTTCTTCTCAGCCTTCAGAAATCCTCCCAGATAACATCATTACTACATCAGAAAATTTCTTTGCTGCTGGATTTTCTATTTGAAGCATGCATCTGTTCTTTCAACCAAAAACATAAATGGGGACATAGAAAGAGCCGTCGCCTAAGCGGGTAATAGAGCAACTGATTAGCGCTACAGCAGCGTAATCGGCAGGCATCGGTGGCAACCCAGTAAACTAAGCGGTATCAAAGCGGCATAAAAAAAGAGGGATCACATGAAGCGATAAGATATAACAGTCGCCTGAATCGGATACGACAATCAGAATTATCGCCCCGCTTCAGTGCTGCTTTGTTACGAAAAGCTTAAATTTTTATGACAAATATAAATAGCAGGTCAAAACCACACATCTAAATAATATACCTAAACAGCATATCCAGGCTTCTTCTACTATTTCCAGTTATGTATTACTTTGCTCAGGATCCGGCAGAGATCTAATCCACTGAGACACTGTATCAATTAACAACTCCGGATCATACCAAGGTAACATATGCCCGCCGGGTACTTCTATCAGCTCAAAAGGATGGGTTAATTCTTCGGTTAATCGCTTTGAATAACTAAACGGCAGAACTTCATCATCCCTACCATGCAGAATGGCCGCATGGAACTCGAAAGCCTGATCTTTTACTTCAGAGCGCCACGAATACAAGCTCGAAAGCGTACTGAGTGGGTAATCGAATACCATCAAATGATCATGGTTAAACTCTTTTGCAGCAGGATGTCCGGCGAGAAGCTGTTCATAATCCACCATCGATTTTAACGGAAAGTTCATACTAGGAAAGATCTGCGCCATCCCCCATGTCCACTGCCAAGCCACGTGATGCATTGTATCCGGTGCAATTTCAGGGATTAACAGAGTGCCACACAACACTCCCTGTATCCGCCCATCTTTTTCTGCTGCCGCAACAGCAAGTAAGGAGCCTATAGAATAACCATACACATAAACCGGACCGGAAAAACGCTCTTGCAAGCTGTCAATCAAATCACTGACCGATTGCACGACATTCTCTACGCTGTATTGTCCTCTTGACCCTGCTGAGTAACCATGACCCGGATAGTCCAGACTTACGGTATGAAAACCATTCTCGGCAAAGCGCCCCAACAAATCAGCATACAGCTCGGAGTAAGTACCGATACCGGGTAAGAATATTAATATAGGGGCTTCTGCATCGTCTGCCTGATAAAGCTCACAGTGAACGGCAAGATCACCTACCCGCAGGCCTTCACGCTTCTCCAGATGATGATGAATATCTAATTTATCTCTTAAGCGCCCGCGGTGCTCGTCAGCCACAATCTCGCTGTTACTCTTCGTTATATTTACATCGGCTATCGACATTCTTTATTCCTATCGCTGGCAATAATTACAGAACACCGTACTACGCTGCCCTAAACGCACCTCTTTCAGAGGGCGGCTACAATTCTGGCAGGGAAGTCCCCCTCGCCCATAAACATTAAGTGACTGCTGGAAATATCCAGGCTTTCCATCACTATTGACAAAATCTTTCAGAGTGGTGCCGCCTTGCCCAATTGCCGCCAGCAACACACTTTTGATTTCTGTGACCAGCAGCGCCAAACGCTTTTCTGAAAGCCGACCGGCTTCCTTACGAGGATCAATACCAGATTGAAAGAGCGCTTCGCTGGCATAAATGTTTCCTACACCGACCACCACGCGACTGTTCATAATCAATTGCTTTATGGTAACAGTACGCCCCTTGCATTGCTGTTGCAAATAAGCGACACAAAACTGCTCACTCAATGGTTCAGGCCCCAACGTACTTAAACGCTCATGCAACTGCCCTTGAGGCTGCCACAAAACAGCACCAAAACGTCGTGGGTCGGTCAGCCTCAGCAACTTCTCATTATTAAAGTGGATATCCAGATGGTCATGCTTCAACGGAGGTCGGGCATCAGTAACAATCCTTAAACTACCGGACATTCCCAAATGAATTAAAATTGTTCCGGGCACGGTCTCAAGTAGAATATATTTGCCACGACGCGCAACGCGCTGCACCCCCTGCCCGACCAAAGCCTCAAGCTCGGTTACAGGCACGGGCCAACGTAGTTTTGCTTGTCGCACCACCACAGACTCAATACATTGATTGAGGACATGTGGCTCTATACCTCTGCGTGTTGTCTCTACTTCAGGTAATTCAGGCACGTTAGCTCTTTTCGTTTCAGGACTTATACATTAAGGCTTACAGATTAGGACCTAATAAGGCCTTTAGGTGACTTTAAAACAAGATACACACCTAGCACGGTAATAAATATCCCTAATAATGCTAGTACACCTAATGCCTCATCAAATAATAGCCATGCTTCTATAACGGTGACGGGGGGAACCAGATAAAAATAACTCGCCACCCGAGCAGATTCACCCTCACGAATCATATACATCAATAACAACACTGCCGACACTGACAATCCAAATACCAACCAACCCAATGCCATTATCAGATCAAACGACCACTCCACTTCACGCGTCTCCATGCTGAATGCCAGCAAGCCCATCCAAAACGCAGTAGCCAGATATTGGAAAAAAGATCCTGCCATCAAATCGACACCCGCGCCAAAACGCTTTTGATATAAAGTACCAACAGATATTCCCAGCAAAGCAATAATAGTGGCGCCAATCGCTTCAGGCCGCAACGTTAACTCGCCCATCTCTTTGCCGCCGATAAGTACCATTGATACACCGGCCAAGCCTAAAACCAACCCCAACAGTTGTACTTTTGCCAGAGACTGTTTAAACCATATTCGCCCGATCAGTGCGGTAAGCAAAGGCTGCAAACCCACCACAATAGCGACAACACCTGCCGGCATATCCCATTTAATTGCAGCGAACACCCCGCCTAGATAAGCCGCATGAACCAGCGATCCAGAGACTAACTGATGCAACCCCTGCCTTCCTGTCGGCCATGTTGACTTAAATAACGCCATCAACACCATAAAGACAGCCAGCGTCAGCAACATGCGGATAAAGAGCATATTAAAGGGTTCAATATAGGGCAGCCCATACTTTGCACCAATGAACCCCGTACTCCAGAGCAGCACAAAGATCAGCGGAATAAAAGGGATAAGCCTTGTGCGTAACGCGAGCATCAAATGTCCTTAAAACTGAAAGCGGTCGAAAGAGTACAGGATATGAGCAATAGCCAGATTAAAAAAGAGACAGCCTCTCGATAAAAAACAGGGTACAGTTGCGAATAAGCTAAATATTTAACATAAAATACAGAAAACTGTACCCATGAAAATTTACCAAACAGTGATGCACCATATTAAAAACCAACTTCATTCGGGAGTCTTGCAACCGTATGACTATCTACCCTCCGTGCGTCATTTATCGCAAACACTAAAAGTCAGTAAGAACAGTGTGCTGCGGGCTTATCTTGCACTTGAGCAGGAAGGTCTCATTCTTGCCCATCCACGCAAAGGTTTCTCTGTAAAGCCGAGTAAAGACGACGCCCCGCCACAACCTCCCACACCACAGAACGTAATTTCAGGCGCCACATCATTAGACATTATCGGCTCAGCGCAACGCCAGGCAGAGGTGATCTTCGGCAGCGCCAATCCTGATACCCGCTTCAAAGGACGTTTAGACTTTTTCAAGCAACTCAGCAAGTTGATACGCGCAGAGATAAAATCACCGGCAATTTACAGCCATTATCAGGCCCCTCCTGGCGACATAAGACTCAGACAGCTAATTGCTAAAAAAACACATAGCGGCCATGCGGAGCTGGATGCAGAGGAAATCATCATAACTAATGGTGCTCAGGAAGCGATCTCGCTGGCGTTACGCAGCATTGCTCAACCTGGCGACATCATTGCGGTAGAGTCCCCCTGTTTTTATGGCATACTTCAGTGTATTGAGGCACTGGGATTACAGGTTATTGAAGTCCCGACCTACACGCCTAACGGGATCGACCTTGAGCAATTGGAAGCAGTGCTGAAACACTGGCAAGTAAAAGCGCTACTTCTCAACCCTCATGCCAACAACCCGCTCGGCTTCAATATGCCGGACGAACAGAAAGCAATATTATTGACGATAGCGCAAACCTACGACCTGGCCATTATTGAAGATGATGTTTTTGGCGAGCTTATCCATTCAAGCCAACGACGCAGAACATTGAAGTCAATGGACAATGACGGCCGTGTCATTTTATGTAGTTCACTTTCCAAAATACTCGATCCTGATATCCGTATTGGCTGGATAGCACCGGGCCGTTATTTTGATCAAATCAACTATCTTAAGTATGTCACCACATTAGCCACATCAGGGCTTATGCAGCACGCTGCCGCACTCTGGATGGAATCGGCCAACTTTAACCGTCACATTAAACAGCTTCAGAATCATTATCGTCATCGAAAGCCATTGTTTATCGACGCATTGAAAGCAAACCTACCCGCTGAAGCACATATTAATATTCCAGAAAGCGGTTTTCTCTGTTGGGTTACGTTACCGCAGCATATCAACGGGGATAGCCTATTCACTCAACTCAAAAGCGAAGGCATCAGCCTCACACCTGGCAGCCTGTTTGGCACAGCAAAGCAATTCCAACACTGCATACGACTGAACTTTGGCTCGTTTGATAACACAGCAAAACAACAGAAAGCGTTGGCGCGCCTAGGGGAGATAATCTGCATAGAAATTACACGACAGACATAAAAATGTATGGTTCCCCTCATGATTGCAACACAGATTTGTGATCATGAGGTGGTTTTGCGCTAATGTATTCGGAGTCTTTAATTAGGAATGTGTTATTCCCGCTCCACGATGAGCATCCGCGCCAGATAGCCCTTAAAAAGCCGGCAGCTTTTCACAGCTGTTTTTTATGACAGGTTTGCCACCCGGACGGTCAACCGTTTTCATCATCACGCTCTATTATTGCAAACCCGATTAAACCTGTTGTGCCTGATAAGGCTCATTCTTACTTAAAACAGCATAGGCTATCCGCGACAACTTGTTCGCCAGTGCAATG
>NZ_FOOU01000027.1 GCF_900113275.1 Neptunomonas qingdaonensis | reverse complement strand
GTCATAAATAGATAACTCATCGCCATATCGGTCAATAAGATAGATGATCGCGCTGCCAATACCTCTAATTGCTGGTAGACGTAGTTCCATAGGGCCCGTTTCGACTACAACGGGTTCAGCGCCTTGTGCCAATAAGTGCTTATATGCTTTTACTGCATTTTTAACGCGAAAGCCCATGCCACATGCGGACGGTCCATGTTCACGAGCAAAGTACCATGCTGCTGATTTTGGCTCGTAATTCGCGATTAAATTAATGCCACCCTGACGCCATAGTTGCGCGTCTTTAGTGCGGTGATTGGCAATATGGGTAAAACCCATCGCTGTAAATACGGTTTCTAGTTGGCCCTTTTCAGGTGATGAAAATTCGATGAATTCAAAGCCATCTAAGCCTACTGGGTTTTCAAACAAATCTGCCATTGTTTACTCCCTTTAATTATTCTTAAAATCAGATGAAGATGCGTCTTATTAGAATTTGGTTTTAGGCATTACTTACCTCAATAGTACAAGGGTAAGTTTCATTGTGACATTGAGTGATTTTAATTTGTTATATTCAAAGGCGTTTTGCCTCATGATTTTGTCGTCGCAGTTTAGGTTATTTCGTGCAAATATGCCCGAGAAGGGCTTGTTAATGCTCGCTCCTGATTTAACGAAAAAGCTCTATTTGTAAACATTTCGTTACAAAATTGGGATTCCAGACGGATTACGGGGAAAGCTTACTTAATCCAGCCTACTTTAAGAATTAAGTAAACTGTCCCCGTAATTCAGCCTACTTTAAGAATTAAGTAAACTGTCCCCGTAATTCAGCCTACTTTAAGAATTAAGTAAACTGTCCCCGTAATTCCTGTATTGGTCATGGTAAACCTTCTGAAAAATCATAGTGAACATTTGTTCAAATTTATATTGAATAATCGTTCAGGATTTTTTTAAAGAAAACATGTCCACCGCTAGCAAATAATCAATCACCACCCGCGTTCGTTGTGGAATTTGGCGGCGCGAGGGATACACCAGAGCCAATGTAAGCGTGTCACTTCTTACCGATGGCATCACATTAATCAGCTGGTTATTATTCACTTCCTGCTGCACCATCGACGGAAACAATGCGCAAATGCCCATGCCGCCAGCCACCATTTGCTGCATCATCAGCGGTGCATTGCAGCGGTAAAAATCCTTCGGTCTGATCTCCAGCGGCGCACCATTTTCCCACAGGTGTAATACACCATCAAAGTTGGTTTGCATGAGCGTCACCCAGCGGCAGTTTTCCAGATCCTCTACTGTGACTGGCGTCCCTGCCTGCGCCAGATAATCCGAGCTGGCGAACAGGGCCAGTTTTTCTTCGTGAAGGGGCCGGGCAATGAGTGAATCATCTATTGTGGTACCAATCCTAATGCCCAGATCAATCTGGTCATCAATAAAGTCCAGGGTGACATCGCTTAAAATCAGATCCAGATATACCTCAGGATACTGTGCCTGAAAACCCGCCAGCACCGGTAAAAAATACTTATGTGCAATGTCGTGATTCATAGTAATGGCGACACGCCCGCTGGGAATTTCCGTGTGGGTTATGGACTCCACTTTTCGCAGAATATCCGGCAGTTGTTGTGCCTGCTCATAGACATTACGACCCTCGGAAGTGACCGTGAGTTTGCGGGTTGATCGCTGCAAGAGCCGCACGCCTAGCACAGTTTCCAGACTGGCGACCTGCTCACTCACTCTTGAGCGGCTGGTGTTGAGTTTACGAGCCGCTGCGGCAAAGCTACCCAGATCGACGACAGTGGCAAACACAGCCAGCAGGCGCAAGTTGGTGAAATCTATTGTACTCATAATCAGACCAATCCATTCTAAATTAGTGTGCTTATCGGTTCTGGTAGTTTGCGTCATACTTGTCCTACTTTCCACACCAAATAAGAGGATTAACAGGAAAAATGATGAACCATACCGGTAAACAACTTGCGTCAGCGATCGCAGCAATTTTGGCCACTCCTTCATTGGTGATGGCACAAGGCTTTTATGCAACGGCACAACTCGGCAGCAGTCAACAGGCAAATGACTCAACACCCTACGGTAACAATATTGCCTCTGATGCTGATTTTCCCGGATCATTTGATGCTGGCAACGGTATAGTCGGTGGGGTGGGGATCGGCTATCAGTTCAGTAAGCAGCTGCGTGTTGAAGGCCGAATCGGCCACCACGAAAGCGACTTTGACGACAGGAAAGTAGGAACCGGTAGTCGCGCTGGTGAAGAATATATCCTCAACGGTGACATCAAAAGCACAACGCTCACTGTAGAAGTCTTTTATGACTTTCCTAATGCCTCTCAGTTCACACCTTACGTTAAAGCAGGCGTGGGTGTATCTGACAATCGCTACTCAGCACGTCTTGGCGGAGCTGGTGTTGCTGCATTCGACCCGTTTGATGGTGTAACTGATGGTTACTATGATAACTATAAAAATGGCGATAACACTGAATTCACCTGGAACGTGGGTGTAGGTGGCAGCTATGCATTAACCAAACAGGCCTCCATTTACGGTGAGTACCAGTATGCCTCGTTCGGCGATGTAAGCACTGGGCAGGATGCATTTACTGACGGTTTTAAGATCGATGATGCAGCAAGCCATGAAGTTGCCCTGGGTGTACGTGTAAATTTCTAAGATAGACAAAGTTAACGATGACAATATGGTTACAGCCAGTTGATATTGTAACCGGGTTTTGGATGAGCGGGGGTGTGGCTTCAGCTGTCCTCGCACTCACTCGTCAGATCTGGGTCGGCGGCGGTATCGGTATCACACCATTCATTGCACGGATGAAGCAACTTGCGATAACACCAGGATCGCAACCCATCGACCTCATTCTCAGTGTTAAAAAGATTGAGCCGGAAGCTTTGGTGCTTCTGACTGCGGACGCGAAAGCCGCCAATGTTAATCTGCATGTACTGGTCGACGATATAGATGGTTTTCTTGATGGTGTTCGTTTGCGGAAGAGGGTTCCTAATTGGAAGTCGGCCGGTGTCTGGTTCTGTGGCCCGGCGAGCTTTGGTCAGGCACTGAGTACGGATTTAGTAGACCAGGGTCTGGTGGCGAGTGACTTTCACCAAGAGTTCTTCAATATGCGGTGAAGGCTTATTACTAATTGCTCAGATTAATCAGTACTTGATTAGGGTGTTTGTCGGCTCTGATGGTTCGCTTCATTTTGTCTTACTTAGCCATTTAACAAAGGAAAATATACATGATTGCTATCACAGCCGCCAGCGGCCAATTAGGCGCAGAAATCGTTAAAGCCACGCTGGCATTACTGCCCAGAGAGCAGGTAGTCGGTCTGGCCAGAACGCCGGAAAAAGCAGCGCATCTGGGTATTGAAATACGCCCTGGTGATTACAACGATAAGGCCACGCTGGAAAAATCACTACAGTCTGTCGATACCTTATTAATCGTCTCAGGCATGGATGCACCGGGCAAACGTATCGAACAACACCGCAATGTCATCGAAGTAGCGCGCAATAACGGCGTAAAGAAAATAGTTTATACCAGTGTGCAGGGAGCGGAAGCCGGTACGTCTTTTTCTCCGGTGATTCAAAGCAATCGACAGACCGAAGAAGATGTTCGCAATAGCGGACTGGATTGGGTGATCGGGCGCAATGGGATTTATATTGAGCCCGATATTGAGTACCTTGAATCCTACAAAAAGGCAGGTGGGATCTCTAATTGCGCGGCTGATGGTAAGTGCGGTTACACGACGCGGCCTGAGCTGGCTTACGCTTATGCCCGAATGCTGACTGAAGATAAACATAATGGCCAAACCTACAATCTGCATGGCGAAGCAATTACTCAATACCAGCTTGCCGACTATATTAACGGTGCGTTTGGTACGGCGTTGACCTATACGCCCATGACTGTAGAAGCATTTCGTCAAGGTCGGCAGGCTGAGCTGGGTGAATTTATCGGTGATGTTATCGCCGGTATTTATCAAGGGATTCGGGAAGGTAAAGCGGACAACCCCAGTCACTTTGCAGCCGCAGCAGGTCGGGGGCATCAAAGCTGGCAGGCTTATTTTGAGGAAATTACATCAAAATGAATAACCAATCGAAATACAAATACACCCCCAGGGCATCCTCACAAATGTAATGACAGGAGTAAATAGAGTGAAGTTAGTAAGTATTTTTTTGCCTGCCAGCGCCCTTAAAATGCTGGGCGCGTGTATCAGCATTATGATTATTTGTGGCTTAAGTAGCGCAGCTACAGCGGATCAGAGCACATTTGATGTGGAAGCCGTAAAGGCAAAATATAGCATTAGAGACTATGTTTACCAGCCTTTGCCTGAGCGTGGATATAACTATTTTAAAATCGCTGAGAACGCCTATTTCGTTCATGATGATTTCGAGCATATGGTCTTTTTTGTCACTGAAGAAGGTGTTGTTGTCTATGATGCAAAGCCGGACGTATCACCATTTTTGCTTGAGGCTATTTCCGAAGTCACTGACAAACCGATCACTCATGTGATTTACTCACACCATCATCGTGATCATGCTCAGGGTATGTCTCTTTTCCCAAAAACTGCCAAGATAATTGCTAATGATGAAACTGCTAAATTCCTGAAAATTGCGAATGATCCAAAACGCCCGATGCCTGACATCGTTTGGAAAGACAGTTATGTTCTGGAGACCGGTGGTCTGAGGCTTGAATTTAAAGATTTTGATAGAAACTGGCATTCACAGTCAGACAGTATCGTCTATGCCCCTCAGCAAAAAATCTTATTAGCCACCGACACATTTCATGCCGACGCTGCTCCATGGATTCATTTTGGTGAATCAACTGATCCGATGATGACGTGGATGCTCCCTGAAATAGTGTTGAATGAGTACCCCGACTTCGAACTTATCATCAACGGCCATGAACGAATTGTGCCTACCCGTGCTCACTGGGAAACCTACAAAGAGCTTATCGAGGACATGAAAAAGATCGTATTTGAAGTGGCGAAATCTCCTGCTTTTCAGGCCATGGCTAAAGAAACAGCCCAACGCTATGCTGATGGATCAGAGCATGCGATCTACAAAGAAACGATCATGACAGCCGCAAGCATGTGTGCTGAAAAATTTAACGAAAAATGGGCCGGGCGTGTACGTAATGTCAGGCTGAATTCAGTGGAAAATTTCCAGATGATGTTCATTCAACTGGTTATTCTAAATCCATAAAATAAAGTTAAGAGTAGCTCGGCATTAGTGCATTGTTCACATAAGCACACCAATCTATTCTAAATTGGTGTGCTTATCGGTTCTTATAGTTTGCGCCATACCGGTCCGACTTTCACAGCAATAACAGTACCAACAGGAATGCTTTAATGATTAATAAACTTAAAAATGTGGCAGCAAAACGATCGGCTAAAGTACTGACCGTGGTCGCATCAAAACAGTTAACAAAGAACATGCTCAGACTGACGCTTCAGGGAAAGGAGCTTGCCAGTTTTCCGGATGACACAGAAGGCGCTTATTTCAAGTTTGCTTTTGACAACGCAGGGGCTGAAAAACCAGTTATGCGTACTTATACCGTGGCGAAGTTCCGCAGGGATCAGCATGAAATCGACGTAGATTTTATGATGCACAGCAGCGCGGATGGCATTGTTGATGGTGTGGCTTTACCCTGGGCTATACAGGCAAAAGCGGGTGATAAGGTATCGATATTCGGGCCGGGGCCAGCTCGTTTTATCAATGCAGAGGCCGATTGGTTCTTGCTGGCTGCTGATATGACTGCGCTACCTGCATTAATCGCTAATCTTGCGATATTACCCCCGGATGCGACGGGTTATCTGGTCGTAGAAATTCTCTCCGACGAAGATCGCCAGCCACTTCTTGTGCCAAAGAATATGGAAGTGATTTGGGTGGTTAATCCACATGCAGGATCGGATGCTTCACCGTTGTACGATGCCATCAGACAACTACCATGGCCGGATGGTCAGGTCGCTATCTGGACGGCTTGCGAGTTCAAAACCATGAAGAGGATCCGCAAGTATTATGCTGAGGACAAAGCGGTTGCAAAATCTCACCTGTATATTTCCAGCTACTGGAAGCAAGGACTGAAGGAAGAGGAGCATAAAGCAGCAAAACAAGTAGATGAGGCATAATCGGTTCGAGCAAACGGGTTAGCTATGACTGCTCATAACTGACCCGATAACTCAAATCTCAACAACCACTTTACCCATACCTTTACCGCTTACCAAGCGCTCATGTGCCGCGCCTACTTCATGAGTTTCGGGGGACAGAGTTTCGGGAGACAGCTTACTTAATTCAGCCTACTTTCAGGCCCAGATTCTCCTTTACGCAGGGTACGCTTTGTCGCAACACCTGCCATGATCTTCCCTCCGTTTTGTAATTGAGCGCCTTAGACAGACTAGAAAGACTTCTTCGGGTCAAAGTGACTTAAATGGTTCTGAATCGAACAAGGTCAAACATTTAGGCAGTAGGGTGCCAAAAACGGACATTTGTTAAATTTTTAAGCCTCGATTGCAGGTAACCGTTCACTCTAAGACGCTCTGCCTGTCCTATCTCAAATTTAATTAAGGCCACCTCAATTACGTTGAAACAAAGGCTGCAATGCGGATAGTCTATTTAATACACCTGTTTGAATATTACTAACTCAGGTGAAAGTAATACGCCAAGATATCCAAGAAACGCTGGAGCTTGTATATACGATTTCTGATATCAGCAGTTCAGAATTTTATTTCATATATGCCTGTTTTTTCAAATTTTCTGATATTTATAAATAAAGCTTAAATTAAAACTTACTAATATTATTAATAGGTGTATTAACTACTACATGTGTAAATGCTAAAGAATATAAATACGCAGGAGTAGACAGATAGTTTACTCATTATATTTTTTAACAGAGGCCCAACATGAAACACAATAAATTAAGCAAATTTCTCGCTACAACAGTGCTTGCAAGTGGACTTGTGATGGCTGATTCGGTTCTCGCTGCGGTTGGAAATGGAGGTGCTGGAGCTGGTGCCGGTGGAAGCGTATCGTGATCGAGACCGGGATCGTACCAAGGACAAGAATGATGCGGATAAGGGTCAAGACCTCGATCGTCTTAAAGATCAAGACCTGTAACAGATTTATAGGCAACAACTCATGTTATCGCAGGAATTAGCAGAACATCGCGCGCAGAATGCGTGCCGCTAAAACTATAGGAGAGCGCGAGCCGATCCGTATTGAAAATCACACGCACATGCAAGAACGTGCAACAGAACTGGATGTGACTTTACCCCAGTAGTGTTCATCAGAGGCAAGGCTAGTTTTTTTACCGAGCTATTTTCTGGTAATGCAAACTGACTGATGGTCACCACACGGTTTCTCCATGTGGTTGCCCATTCAAGTGTATGGCCGCACCAATAGTAATAATAAATTCGGTTGTTTCTAATCGAATACTTAAGTAACAAAATCAAAGGGGGATAAGGAAATGCTCAAAAAAACTCTACCACTGGCCATAGCGATGGTCATAGCCATAACGATTGCTCCGGTGGCACAATCGGAGAACATGTTTAGCGGAAAAGCCAAGCCTAACAGCTTCTGGTGGCCGGATCAGGTGGATCTCGCACCGCTACGTGACCACAATAATAAATCCAATCCGTACGGTGATGACTTCGACTATGCTGAGGCCTTCAATAGCGTCGACCTTAAGGCACTGAAAGCGGACATCACAAATACACTGACCACGTCAAAGGACTGGTGGCCGGCAGATTGGGGCCACTATGGTGGATTGATGATCAGGATGGCCTGGCATAGCGCAGGAACTTACCGCGTGCATGACGGACGCGGCGGTGCCGATGGTGCCCAGCAACGATTCGAGCCGCTTAACAGTTGGCCTGATAACGCCAGTCTGGACAAGGCGCGACGTCTGTTGTGGCCGGTCAAGCAAAAATACGGGCGTAATGTATCCTGGGGTGACCTGATGATACTGAGCGGTAACGTCGCGCTGGAATCGATGGGCTTCAAAACCGTAGGCTTCGCTGGTGGTCGCATCGACGACTGGGAATCTGACTTGGTGTACTGGGGCCCCGAGACCAAAATGCTGGGTAACGATAAGCGTTACAATAAGGACGGCGAGCTCGAAAAGCCTTTAGCGGCATTGCAGATGGGCCTGATCTATGTGAACCCAGAAGGCCCAAGCGGTAATCTCGATCCACTTTCGGCTGCCAAAGACATACGAGAATCATTCGGCCGAATGGCGATGAATGATGAGGAGATCGTAGCGTTAATCGCCGGTGGGCACACGCTTGGCAAGAACCACGGTGCAGTAAAAGCTGATTGTGTAGGCCCCGAGCCCGCCGCCACAGGTATTGAAGAACAGGGACTTGGTTGGAAGAACAAGTGTGGTAAAGGCAATGCTGAAGACACCTTGACCAGTGGCTTGGAGGGTGCCTGGACCCAAACGCCTACAACATGGTCTATCCTGTTCCTCAATAATCTGTTCGCGTTCGAGTGGCAGAAACATGCGACTCCTGCGGGCGCTACAGTGTGGATACCGACAGATGAAAGTGCACATACTGCTGTACCTGATGCCCACGTCGAAGGTAAACGTAACCCGCCTGTGATGCTCACAACGGACCTCGCACTGAAGGAAGACCCTGGCTTTCGCAAGATCGCCGAGCGTTTCCTGAAGAACCCGCAAGAGTTCGACCAGGCTTTTGCCAAGGCATGGTTCAAGCTAACGCATCGTGACTTGGGTCCGCGTGCCCGCTACCTTGGCAGTGAGATTCCAGAAGAAGTATACATCTGGCAGGATCCGGTTCCGGCTTCCGATTACAAGATAAGCATCACAGAAGCGGACGCTTTGAAAGCGCAGATCATGAAATCCGGTTTGACAGTACCTGAACTGGTCAGAGTGGCATGGGCATCAGCTTCTACCTATCGCGGCTCAGATATGCGCGGTGGCGCTAACGGTGCGCGTGTCCGGCTTGCTCCACAGAAGGACTGGGAAGCCAACGATCCGAAAGAACTGGCCAGCGTGCTGAAGAAACTTGAGCAAGTCAAAAAGGATTCTGGCAGCAAGGTCTCCATGGCTGACCTGATCGTGCTCGGTGGTGCTGCGGCGATTGAAAAGGCGGCAAAAGATGCTGGTTATGAAGTCAAGGTTCCATTCAAACCGGGGCGTGGTGACGCACTACAGGAGATGACCGACGTGGATTCGTTCGCCGTACTGGAGCCGAAGGCAGATGCTTTCCGTAACTACTACAACAACGGTGCTTACGCTTCTCCTGCTAATATGCTGGTCGAGAAGGCCGACCTGTTGACTCTGACGGTACCGGAAGTGACCGCACTGGTCGGCGGTATGCGTGCATTGGACGCAAATGCTGGCGGCTCTAAGCATGGTGTGTTCACCGATAAGCCGGGACAGTTGAGCAACGACTTTTTCGTCAACCTGCTCGATATGTCCACCGCGTGGGCGCCATCGAAGCAAGAGAGCGTCTACGAGGGACATGACCGGAGCAGCGGCAAGCTGAAATGGACTGCAACACCCGTTGATCTGGTGTTCGGTTCTAACTCGGAACTCAGGGCCGTCGCTGAAACCTATGCTTCTGAGGATGGTGAGAAGACGTTCATCGACGACTTCGTAAAGGCTTGGTCTAAGGTGATGAACAACGGCCGCTTTGAGATCTGAAGACAGTTTACTCACCGATAGAATAAAGCCCCTCCTGAACAATAGGGGCTTTTTTGCACAGTCTGGATTCCGGGGACAGTTTACTTAATTCCTCAGCGCTGGTGCATAAACTATAGTCGACAAAGATGTATCAAGTACAAGGAGCAAAACAATGGCCAGGATGGCTCGGGCGGCAATTTTAAACTACCTTCACCATATTACCCAACTTGCAACCGCCGCCTGTATAAATGATGTCAGAGTAGAATGGCGCTAAGTTAAGCTTGTTTAGCAGGATATCGGCGCCTATGCTTTATTGCTATCGTTTCATGTCGGGATTGGTTCAATAATTGAAATGATTTTGTCCGGTTAGGGTAGTTTGCGACTTAAAGGGCTTAGTCGCGACTGGTCAAGCGTTTAGGCAGGAGGGGGCCAAAAGCCAACATCTACCAGGAACTCTAACTCTTCCCGATAGACCGAATCGTATTGACTGCCGGAATATCCCAGGCTTCGGTAATCTGGCCATTGACGATTCGCCAAACAACGACAGCATCAAACTCCATTGAGCTGCCTTCAAAATTCATGCAATTGCACACTTGAGTGACCACTAGTTCATCACCGGCCGTCCTACTATCGATTACATTCACGCGGAAACTACTGCCGCTTCTTTCACCCAGCTTGGCAAAGAAGCTTTTCAACCCGTCAAGACCGAGATAGTCGCCTTGCAACTCAGGTAAATGTCGATTGAAATAGTGCCAAACAAAATCGTCAGCCACAAAGCTCTTACACGCATCCAGGTCTTGCAGATTGAGATTTTTCAGCAGAGACAGGTTCGGGTGTATAGCTTCCATCATCGTTTCTCCTCAGGCGCAGCTGGAATACTATCTGCGATTAGTCCCACTAGCGTGCAAAGTATTTTGGTCATCCATTCTCTCCATATCATTGTGGCTGCAACACTCCATCTAACATGCGCGGGCCCGCAACCAAACTGCTTTTATGCGAGTTCATTGAGAGAGCAGACGCCTCAGTCATCATATTACGTTGGAAAATGTGAAAACACCTTGCGGTCGACATTGGCTGCTGAAAGAACGCCGCCCCACAGCGCACCTGCAATCCCCGGAGAGCACACATCCTGGCCCGAAAGATAAAGCCCCTTAATCGGCGTCTTCATGCGCAATGCTTCTGAGAATACGCGTTTCGGCGAAACATCAAGACCGTAAAATGCCCCTTGAAAGTGGCCAGTAGTGTTAACAGTGGTGAGCGGTGTTGCCAGCTCGCGATGGACAACGAGTTTAGCCAGCTGCGGAAAATAGTTTTCAAACTGTTCGAACATTCTCTGCTCAACAGATTGTTTGAATTCCTGATAGTCAGCGCCTCTTGCGCCAGGTGATTCCATCGACCAACGTTTGACGCTGGACCAGTTCGTCAGGGTAAGCACCTCTCCCACATGTTTATGGTTAGGGCCCGGATCATGCGCTGGGTCTTTGAGTGATGCAAAGGAAACAAAAAAACCGGGCGGTGCTCCATCCGGCACGTCCTCCCAAAGAGTGTCTACAGCGCCGGTAGGGTAGATCCAGTGATTTGATTTGGTGGCGCCTGCGGATTCGACATCGCCTTCAAAACCAAGAAACAAACTGAAATGAGCGACATTAGGCTTGAGCGTGCGGATTTCTTCTATCCAATCCTGATGGCCGCAATCATCAGGCAACAGGCTCTCAACCGTTTCTCGGGCGCCGATATTTGAAATCACAGTGTCAGCGTGTATTGTTTCTCCGTCTGCGGTCGTAACGCCTGCGACACGCTCATCTTCCATCAACAGGGAGGCCACTTTTACGCCGGCGCGGGCATCGCCACCGCCAGCTGATATCGTTGGCAAGATGTGTTGCGCAAAGGTGGCCCCGCCACCAACCGGATACCACGCACCGCTTTCAAGATAGGAGCCAACTGCCATGGCGTGTAAAGCGAAGCTTGCTGTGCTGGGGCGACCTCCGAAATCACCCCATTGGGAGGTGAGCGCACGAACAAGATCGTCATTATCTGTGAGACTACCTGCCACTTCATTGGTTGTTCGGCCACACCACTTGTTAAGTTCGTTGCGCTTCCACCATTTCAAACCGGCGCCGAAGGGGACGGGTAAGGATCGAACTTGCATCGCTGTCATCAGCGCTTCGCGCCCCTTGCGCATCGCATCTGTCCAAGCTTCGATTGCTTCGGTTTCCTCAGGAAACCGCGCCTTGAAGTCTAACTCCTGCGCCTCATAGGGACGTGAAAGCCGCAAGGGCTCAGAATCTCCGACATGCAGTGTGTCGTAAACTGCACCCATGGAAGCAAACTCAATGGGCTTTATGCACAGCCAGTCAAGCAGGTCTTTTTCTGGGTCGCCAGGGGCGAGCCCGCCCAGATAGTGGATCCCTACATCCCATGTGAAGCCCTTGCGAGAGAAGCTATGTGTCAGGCCACCGAGCGTATGGTATTGCTCCAGAAGAAGAACCTTGTGTCCTGTTTTGGATAAAGCCGCTGCCGCCGCCATGCCGCCCATGCCTGATCCAATGACAATGACATCCCATTCGTTTTGGGATTGATCGCGTTTGATACTGTCCATTCCTTTAACCCTCGCTATCGGCCCGCATGGCGTTTGCCGATAAAAATTGATGTTAAACGAAGACTGCGCAATGGCTGTATGCCGATCCAGTCGTGGATGGCAGCGTCTTACTGTGGGTTATTTCCGCCCGCAATAAGTATCACTTGACCCGCACTGCAAGTACGTCGCAAGTCGCGCTTTGCATAACGCTGTTGGCCGTTGACCCCAGTATGAACCGTTGAAGGCCCCGGCGGCCATGACTGCCGATCACAATCAGATCGATGTTGTGTTCTTCTGCCAGCCGGTGTATTTCGGCATCCGGGTGGCCGACCGCAACAATTTGTTGGTTTGCTTCAACATTGAACTCATTAGCGTAAGTCGTTAAGCGCTCTTTCGCTGCTGTATTCAATTCATCCTGAGACTTGTCCAGCTCCATCATATATACGCCGCCATAGGCGGTGCTGACAGGCTCAACAATGTGGACAACCAGCAGTTCTGCGTTATGAACCTCACGCAGATCAACTGCCGTTGCGAGAACTTGTTTTGCTTCTTCGGAGAGATCAATTGCCACCAGTATTTTGCGATACTTAGCCATACATTGCTCCTTCTGTTGCTAGTTCTCTGATTATCCAGGCATTACTCTTCTTGAATTGTCTGGATATAGTAAACTAACTCCAGAACCCTTCCTCTGATAACCTTTTCAGCTCCCATCGGGCCATATTTATCTCCCTCTTCCATTTTGTAACGGCTCCCCCAGACAGGCATCTCTCTGTCTCCATGCCCCGAGACAAGGGTTCTACCATCAATTACCTGAAACACACGTTGGAAGGGATAGTTTCCGGAACCCAGGGATGGGTATAAACCATGGTTATTCTTCGCGAGCTGGGTTAAATCCGTGGGTTTTGGTGTAAGGAATTGAGCTATAGGCCCGTCTCCTTTACCACTAATACCATGACAGGAAGAACAAGAAGCAAGAAACTCATCTGCACCTATCATATGATTTTCTGCAT
>NZ_FOOU01000028.1 GCF_900113275.1 Neptunomonas qingdaonensis | reverse complement strand
TCACTTAAGCAAAACAGCATTACGAGATACCGGATATCTCGTCTTTGATTGCTTTACCAAGCGAGGCCTACTAGGCCTCGCTTTCTTTCGCTCCAAAAACAAATTACACACCCCAGACCTTAGCTCCTTAAGGCGCATTCCTGTCTTCGATTCTGGCTTTGCTGCTGCCATCACGATCAAGTTAGAAGCAATGTAAGTAAACGCCATTTTAAAACGCACATCGCTCGCTCGTTGACCATGTGATGCAGCCGCATGACTAGCCTCTCGGCGCACGATGTTGTATGCCAGTAACATCCCCCACATTTCTTGGTAGATTAAATCGACTTTCTTACTGCGCAACGTAATGGCGTTGCTGAGCATGGAAGATTTGATGTCACGAAATCCCAGCTCAATTTCCCAGCGCTGATGATACAGCTGAGCAATCTGGTCAGCTGGGTAGTCGCTGATGGGGAGTGATGTCAGTACTGTCTTAGCTTTACCCTGAACGTCATAGGTTATGGCTCGTACATCCCAGTATTCGGGCAGATTGGGGTTCTTCTTGCGAGCTTGTGGGGAGACTTTCATACGCCATAATGCATCGCCGTCTCCGTATTCTTCAATGACCTCATACATAGTATTGCTACGTTTGGGGATTAACCAGTGTCGCTCATTCCCCCCGTTCATCAATGTGTGCATGAGATTGGCACTCCAAAAATTTCGGTCTAAGAGTGTGATACTGCGATCAGGAATCTTATCTAACATGACTTCAGCTAATGGTGTTTCAGCTTTCCGATAACTTCCAACCTGAGCATCTAGAATAATGTGAGAATGAGTATTCATCAGAGCGACACAACGCAATAACGGATAGGCGCTTTGCTTGACTGTTGTATTGCTGGCGCTACCGAAGTGTTCTCGTAACTCTGGAGTGTCCGGGGTGCGAAAAACGACACCATCAATAGCCAATACTTGCAGCCCTTGCCAATCATCCTGAGCAAATCGCTCATTGGCCCAATGTTCACCTGTACGCTGGAAAAGCCAGTGCATAGGATCAGAACCAAGGCGCTGCCTGGCTTGAGATACGCCACTCTTGGCAAGGAGCTGCTCTGATGCTAATCCTTCCGAACAAATATTTAAGCGTCTAGCTACTTCTTCGATCGCCTCATTTCGAAAAAGAGCCATACCTAATACTAGCCAAAGAACTTGATCTTCAGGTAAGCGTCGCCGCCTGATGCTAGCTTTTGAAGAAAGGGTTAATGCGGATTCGATCCATTCAACAGGAATATTCTGGGTGAAGGTCGAGTGATTTGAGAATGAATGGAGTTCATCGATGCTGAGAAGTAACTGCTGAATAGACACAAAAAAATCCGATTAAGAAAAAAGCTTAATCGGATTTTCTAGGGCTATTCAATCAAATTCAATCCTTAAGTGAACAGCATTAGCCCCTTGGCCGCCTTGATGTGAATGCTATTGATCAGTGCTGAATTATCTGGCTGAGGAATAGCTGAGTACGTTCATGTTGAGGGTTGTTGAAGAATTCATGCGGTTCATTTTCTTCTATGATCTGCCCTGCATCCATGAAAATTACACGGTCGGCCACTCTTTTGGCGAAGCCCATTTCGTGGGTAACACACAACATGGTCATACCGCCTTCATCTGCTAACTCAATCATAACATCCAGTACTTCTTTGATCATCTCTGGATCGAGTGCTGATGTTGGTTCATCAAAGAGCATAACATCAGGGTTCATACAAAGAGAACGAGCAATGGCTACACGTTGTTGCTGCCCACCTGAAAGCTGACCAGGGTACTTAAGCGCTTGTTCCGGTATTTTGACGCGTTCAAGGTATTGCATTGCCGTGGCTTCAGCTTGCTTGCGTGGCTCTTTTTTCACCCATATAGGGGCCAGGCAACAATTTTCCAAAACGGTTAAATGGGGGAAAAGGTTAAAGTGCTGGAACACCATGCCTACATCTTTACGTATAATTTCAATGTTCTTAAGATTGTTGGTCAGCTCTACGCCGTTAACAATTATATCGCCTTCCTGATGTTCTTCCAGGCGGTTGATGCAGCGGATCATCGTTGACTTTCCTGAACCGGAAGGGCCGCAGATAACGATTCGTTCACCTTTTTTAACTTCCAGATTAATATTCTTCAAGACGTGGAAGTCACCATACCATTTATTCATATTGCGAAGTTCGATCATTAATTTATCGGATACTTCGCGTGCATCTTGTGTACTCATAAAATTATCTCCACGTCGTTAACGCGTGTTGTGACCGGTTTGTAGACGCTTCTCAAGATTTTGGCTATAGCGTGACATACCAAAACAGAAGACCCAGAAAACAAAAGCAACAAAAATATAACCTTCCGTTGAAAACCCTAGCCAAGCAGAATCACTATTGGCTGCCTGAACAATCGCCAGGATATCGAACAAACCAATGATAAGCACCAGGCTAGTATCTTTGAACAGTGCAATAAAGGTGTTCACAATACCCGGAATCATCATCTTGAGCGCTTGCGGAAGAATGATAAATGACATTGATTTCCAATAGCTAAGCCCTAAGGAATCAGCCGCTTCATACTGACCTTTTGGAATAGCCTGTAAACCACCACGAATTACCTCTGCCATATAAGCAGACTGGAACAAGATGATGCCAATCAGGGCTCGCAACAGCTTATCGAAGGTGATTTCTTCAGGAACAAATAAAGGCAGCATGACCGAAGCCATGAACAGCACGGTAATTAACGGAACGCCACGCCAAAACTCAATGTAAATAACTGAGAATGCCTTAACGATCGGCATATTAGAACGTCGCCCTAGCGCCAACAGTATGCCAAAAGGCATCGCTGCAACAATACCAATGATGGCAAGCACTAGTGTGAGACTCAGGCCACCCCATTTGTGCGTTTCGATGACCTCTAAGCCGAAGCTGCCACCATAGAGTAGATAAAAAGCGATGACGGGATAGATGAAAAGAACAAATATCGAGACATAGCCTTTATACGGTGTTTTATCTGTAACGAGCCAGATAATAGCTACCGCAAAAATCAGAAAGGTTATATTGATGCGCCAATATTCAGTTTCCGGATAAAACCCATACATGAATTGATCCATGCGATAGGTAATAAATGCCCAGCATGCACCACCACTGGTGCAGGCTGCGGGTGAGTCGCCAAACCAGTCGGAGTCGATAAATGCCCATTGCAAAGCAGGACCGAGTAAGGTTACCAAAAAATAACCAATAATCAGTGTGGCTATCGAGTTTGTTGCATTACTAAACAAGTTTCTTCGCATCCAGCCGATCACTCCAGTCGTGCTGGATGGGGCTGGTAGGGTGGGTTCTAAATCATATTTCATAGTTTATCTCCACCTATCGCTCAATCAAGGCTTTACGGCTGTTATACCAGTTCATAAAGATTGACGTCAGGATGCTGAGCGTCAGGTATACCGCCATGGTCATGAAAATAACCTCAATCGCCTGGCCAGTTTGGTTCAGGGTTGTTCCGGCAAAAACAGATACCAGATCAGGGTAACCAATGGCTGTGGCAAGTGACGAGTTTTTCGTCAGGTTGAGATATTGACTGGTGAGCGGAGGAATGATGACACGCAATGCCTGTGGAAGAATAATAAACCGTAGAGTCTTCCCACGAGGAAGTCCTAAAGCACTGGCTGCTTCCAGCTGGCCGCCTGGCACAGAAAGAATCCCTCCGCGTACTATCTCAGCAATAAAGGCGGCTGTATAAATGGTCAGAGCGAACCAAAGTGCCATCAATTCTGGAATTAATACCATTCCACCCACAAAGTTAAAGCCTTTCAGCTCAGGATGTTCAACGGTTAACGGCATCCCCATGATCAGAAATACGATAAAAGGTAAGCCTAAGATAAGTCCCAAACCAGCATACAAGGTAGGGAATTCCTGGCCTGTATCATCATGGCGTTTGTCTGCCCAGCGCTTCATTAACCACGTAGCTACAAGGCCTGCAAAAAAAGCAATCCAAACCACATTAAAACCGCCGGTACCAACAAGTTCCGGCATATATAAGCCACGTATATTGAGAAAACTGCCCAAAAACTCAATACTTTGTCTTGGGCTGGGTAGTGTCCTCAGAACGGCATAATACCAAAAGAATATTTGCAGTAAGAGAGGGATGTTACGGAAAATTTCGATATAAACAGTACAGACTTTAGATATCAGCCAGTTTTTCGATAGTCGGCCAACGCCCAGGAAAAAACCTAAAAAAGTAGCTGCGATGATTCCGAGTACTGATACCAGAATAGTGTTTAGCAGACCGACCAGGAAAGTTCGGCCATAGCTGTCCGTTTCTGTATAGGGAATTAACGATTGTAAAATACCGAAACCTGCTTCCACATCAAGGAAAGCAAAACCGGTGGTGATACCACGCTGCTCAAGGTTAGTTAGCGTGTTATTGATAATATAGAGGAATACGGCTGCAAGCCCCAAGACAAGCAATACTTGGAAAACCAGGGAGCGTTTATCCGGATCATTCCAGAAACTACCACTGCTGGATTGAGTTGCAGAATTCTCTTTGTTTGATCGATCAGGTGTCGACATTGAATTCTCCACAGAGCCTATAGAAGGGGGTGTTGATCTCCCCCATCAGGAATCAATAATAGCGGGGTATGGGGAAGGCCCCATACCCGACTAAGAATGATTAACGCATCGGTGGTGCGTACTGTAAACCACCGTTTACCCACAGTGCATTAAGACCACGACTTATTTTTAGTGGCGAGTTCATACCAACATTGTTTTCAAAAGATTCGCCGTAGTTTCCGACTTGTTTAACGATTTGGTAAGCCCAATCGTCATTTAACTCCAGGCCTGCTCCTTTTGGCCCTTCGAGGCCCAGAAAGCCACGAACTTCAGGGTTATTAGATTTCATCATCTCATCTGCATTGGCAGAAGTAATACCAAGCTCTTCAGCATTCAGCATCGCATTGTAAGACCACTTAACAACGTTAAACCATTGGTCATCACCCTGGCGTACAACAGGGCCTAGCGGCTCTTTAGAGATGACTTCAGGTAAAACCAGTGCGTCATCAGGTTTTTCAAGTTTAATACGAATAGCGTAGAGCTGAGATTGGTCAGAGGTGAGCACGTCACAACGACCGGCATCGAACCCTTTAGCTGTCTGGTCTGATGTATCAAATACCACAGGAGAAAAAGACATACCGTGTTGGCGGAAGTAGGAAGCGAGGTTCAGTTCAGTGGTTGTTCCTGCCTGGATACAAAATGCTGCACCATCAAGCTCTTTTGCGCTGCTAACGCCAAGTTTCTTGGACACCATAAAGCCCTGACCGTCGTAATAATTCACACCAGCAAAGTTTAAACCTAACTGTGTATCACGCGTTTGAGTCCAGGTCGTGTTACGAGACAGGATATCGATTTCACCGGATTGCAGAGCAGTAAAGCGCTCTTTTGCGGTCAGAGGAATATATTTAACTTTCTTCGCATCGCCCAATGCTGCAGCTGCAACGGCACGGCAGACGTCAACATCCAAGCCTTCCCAGTTGCCTTTTTCATCTGGATTTGAGAAGCCGGCTAGCCCGGTGGTTACACCACACTGCACGATACCGCGTGCCTTAACTGCATCCAATGTTCCTTCTGCTAAGGCGTGGCCAGCAAAGCTTACTGAAAGAATTGCCGCGGTAATCAAACTCGTTTTCATCATTAGAGTAATCCTCCTGGGATCAGTGAAATTATTTTTGTAGTGTTCTGGTTTGTGTTGCAGCGTGCAGCAACACCCTGTGGAGAATAATGCAAAGGTCGTACCTGTTTTTATTATTGTTTATTTTTTCTGACTAGTTTTGTTGTTTCAGTGTAGCCGATATCTGAAAAACACCCTGTTTTCACGGAAACACCCTATCTATGACCAATATTTCCAAAAATGAACGGGTATTACAACGTCTATACTACGTAGATGAAAACCCTTATTTTTTAGAAAGTATGTTTGAATTTGTTTCCAGAGATAAAAGCTAAGTGAATGATTTTAGTGCGCTTGCTCTTTTTTGTAGCATCATTAGAGGTTTTAAAAAGGTAGCTAAAAGCTATCAAGCAAGGAACCAGGGGGAATAAAAAAGGCCCGGGTGGGCCTTTATATTTATTAAGTAGATTGAGCCTGTAAGGTGCTTTATTTGATGCGCATACCTGGCTGAGCACCTTGCTGAGGCTCAAGAATCCAAAGATCTTCGCCTCCTGGGCCTGCAGCCAACACCATACCTTCAGAAACGCCGAATTTCATTTTGCGTGGGGCTAAATTAGCCACCATCACGGTCAATTTGCCTTCCAGGTCTTCTGGAGAATAAGCCGATTTAATGCCTGCAAAAACGTTCCGTGACTCGCCGCCCAGATCAAGTGTGAGTCGTAACAGTTTTTTAGCCCCATCGACATGTTCAGCCTTGGCAATCAGGGCAACTCGCAGATCGACTTTGGCAAAATCATCAAACGAAACTGTATCGGAGATAGGATCGTCGTTCAGTGGAGAGGGTGTGGTTGCTTTCTGAATTACTGCCGTCGCTTCCATTGTTTGTTTACTCTCTTCAATTAACGCGGCAATTTTATCTTCATCTACGCGTTGCATGAGGGGTTTGAACTTATTAACGGCATGATTCGTCAACGGCTGTTTAATATCATCCCACAGCAGTGTCTCAAGGTTCAAAAATGCTCTGACATCCTCCGCAACCTGAGGCAAGACTGGAGCCAGGTATGTGCATATAACTCTGAACAGGTTAATCCCCATTGAGCAGCAGTCTTGCACTTCCTGCTGTTTGCCTTCTTGCTTAGCCAGCACCCAAGGTTCAGCTGTGTCGATATACTGATTGGCTTTGTCGGCTAATGCCATGATTTCGCGCATAGCGCGTCCGAATTCTCGTTTTTCATAAGAATCCGCAATCAAGTCGCCAGCATTAACCGCTTCCTGATAGAGCTCTGGTGCTGATAACTGCGCAGAGAGCTTTCCGTCAAACAACTTGTATATAAAGCCTGCGCAGCGAGATGCAATATTAACAACCTTGTTAACGAGATCAGCATTGACGCGCATGCGAAAGTCTTCAAGGTTTAAATCAATATCATCAATACCCGAGCTTAATTTGGCAGCAAAATAGTAGCGTAGGTACTCCGGGCGGAGGTGATTGAGGTATGTCTCAGCCATAATGAAGGTGCCGCGTGACTTGGACATTTTTTGTCCGTCAACTGTCAGGAAACCGTGGCAGAAAACACCGTTAGGTTTACGGAATCCGGCGCCTTCAAGCATGGCGGGCCAAAATAGTGTGTGAAAATACGCAATATCTTTACCGATAAAGTGGTAAAGCTCTGTTTCTGATGATTTATTCCAGTACTCATCGAAATCGATACCGCTTTTGTCACACCAATTTTTAAAGCTGGCTATATAGCCGATAGGCGCATCCAGCCATACATAAAAATATTTACCGGGTGCGTCCGGGATTTCGAAACCCCAGTAAGGTGCATCACGCGAGATATCCCAGTTTTGCAGGCCTGACTCAAACCAGTCATTGAGTTTATGCACCATCTGAGTCTGGACGTGTTTATCAACCCAGCTGCGTAAGAATGCTTCAAAGTCGCCAAGCTTAAAAAAGTAATGCTCAGATTCTTTTTCAACCGGTTTTGCACCGGAGATAGCTGAATAAGCGTTCTTCAGATCGACAGGGCTGTAGGTTGCGCCGCATTTTTCACATGAGTCGCCATACTGGTCAAGCGCTCCGCATTTTGGGCAATCCCCCTTAACGAAGCGATCCGGTAAAAACATCTCTTTTTCAGGATCGTAAGCTTGAGTAATGGTTTTCTTGGCAATATGGCCGTTATCACGCAAGCGTGTATAGATCAGAGAAGCAAAGTGTTTGTTTTCTTCTGAATGGGTCGAATAGTAGTTATCAAATCCCACCATAAAGCCGGAGAAATCCCGTTGGTGGTCTTGGCTAACTTGAGCGATCAAGGTCTCGGCAGATATTCCGAGTTGATCGGCTTTGAGCATAATGGGCGTGCCGTGTGCGTCATCTGCACAGACGTAAGTACAATTATGGCCGCGTTGTTTCTGGAATCGTACCCAGATATCGGTTTGAATATATTCAACCAAATGGCCCAGATGAATAGGACCGTTGGCATACGGAAGTGCGCTTGTAACGAGTATTTTTCGCTGAGTATCTGGCATGATTTCTAAAGACGTTGCTACGTGAATGAAATAAACGCGTAGTTTACGGTGTTCAGTAAGGTTAATGAACCTTATTTACATAAAATTAGTGGACAGCCTGCAGATGCTTGACTAAAACTTATAGAATTAAAAACATTAATACTCTATTAAGGGTTAAGGTTAGGGGCTTTTGGGATGGATGCGAAAGTGAAGCTGGTGCTGCATGACAAAAATATATTGGTTTGTCGCTCGGCTTCGCTCAAAGATGAAGAGATCAACACGGTGGCTGACTTAAACAACTGGTCCGTGAGTCGTGTTGATACTGCTGAAGCGATGCTTGAACGTATTCAGCAATACCATTACGACATTATTATCATTGGCATTTCTGAGAATCCCGAACAGGTGCTTGCAGGGCTGATGCAGGTTATCCGGGTCAGGCCTGACGCGGTACGAATTGCAGTGACAGGGAATTTGTCTTCAGCGATAGCGGCGAGAGTGTCGGAAGTCGCGCATTCTTCATTGCCCGAAAATTGTACTGATGTACAGATATCGCTCGCCGTTGAGCAGGCGTTAAAAGTGGCCAGCCTTATTCGTAAACCTGAAATTAAAGATTTTATTGGGCGAATTGAGCGATTGCCGTCTCTGCCGGATATTTATGAGGCGTTAAACACTGCGCTGCTTTCCGGTCAGTCGAATGCCCGGGATATCGCACAGATAGTCGAGCGGGATCCGGTGATGTCGGCAAAAGTGCTGCAGTTGGTTAATTCGGCATTTTTTGGATTGGAACGGCAGATCTATCGGTTGAATGAGGCGGTTACCATTTTGGGGGTTCGTCTGATACGTGATTTAACCCTGGCGTCGCATATTTTTGAGGCATTTCCACAGAGCGCTGAATGGACCAGTTTCTCTTTTTCACAAATTCATAGTCGTTCGATGCTGGTGGCAAGGTTTGCGCAGGATATCTGTCGTTCGGTTAAAGCTGACCGGCATATGCAAGGCCAAGCTTTTCTGGCGGGTCTGTTGCACGATTTTGGCATGATAATGTTGGCCTCGCACGATCCGAACGAATATCGTTTAGTCATGAATAAAGCCTCGGACCTTTCACAGCCTTTATATGTTGTCGAAAAAATGAATATAGGTGTTTCACATGCTGAAGCGGGTGCTTATCTTTTAGGTTTATGGAATCTGCCACCTAAAGTGATAGAAGCCGTGTTATTCCATCATTTTCCGGGTAGTTGTCCTTCCGGCGATTTTCAGCCATTAACGGCTGTGCATATAGCGGATGCGCTTTTGCCGTCTGTGAATAATGGCATTGGCTGTTCTGTGTCCAGCCAGTTGGCTATGAAGTACATTGATAGGCTGGGCCTTAAATCTCACCTTAATCAGTGGGAAATGATGGCAAGCGCCTATGCCGGAAAACTGCAGGATCCTGTCTGACGCTTTCTTTCGGTACCCATTCTGGTAAGTGATAAAGAGGCTATGAGCCTAATACTGTTCACTTAAGCAAAACAGCATTACGAGATACCGGATATCTCGTCTTTGATTGCTTTACCAAGCGAGGCCTACTAGGCCTCGCTTTCTTTCGCTCCA
>NZ_FOOU01000029.1 GCF_900113275.1 Neptunomonas qingdaonensis | reverse complement strand
GTCAGATTAGCCAGACTGACAATATAGTTGCCATGATTGTGCATGGTTTTGGGGATGAAGGCGTTGGGTAGCTTAGTGGCTTTCTCGTTGTTTTTCAGCAGGTACAGCTCATCGTCTGTGACGGGTGTATTCAGGGGCGCACCGAGTTCTTTCCAGTTCGGGAAAAGCTCATCCAGTGCGCGGGATTCGATCACCGCTCCCGAGAGGATATGTGCACCGACCTCAGAGCCTTTTTCGACCACACAGACGGTTAATTCCTGTTCTTGTTCATTGGCCATCTGCATAAAGCGGCACGCAGCGGATAATCCCGCTGGCCCGGCACCTACGATGACGACATCAAACTCCATTGATTCGCGTTCTGACATCTTCATATTCTCCTCAGAACTGTTCTACATCAAGTGCCATGATGGCAGCACTTCCTGTTTTCATTGTTTGCAGATGCATCGCTACACGCGGCAAAAAATGCTCGCCATAAAAACGCGCACTCACTTGCTTAGCGGTCAAGAATTCATGATCCTCGCTCTCATCAACGCTAAGCGCCAATGCCTTTGCGGCACTGCGCAGCATTAACCAGGCACCACACAAATATCCGAGCGACATCATCAAATTCACCCCAACAGCAGAGGCTTCATCTTTATGATTCAACAGCCAGTCTACCCCATCACGCACTTGCTGTTCAGTATCAATAGCTGTTTTTAATACCGACGCTAATTCTTCACTTACTCTGAGGGTTTTAAACTCATCAGCTATTTCATTCAACAGAGCATTGACCGACTCGCCTTTATTCATCAGAATTTTACGCCCGACCAGATCCAGCCCCTGAATTCCGGTCGTTCCTTCATAGATAGGAAGAATACGCGCATCCCGGAAAAACTGAGCAGCCCCAGTCTCCTCGATATACCCCATCCCACCTTGGATCTGTACACCCAACGAAGTCAACTCCTGCGCCAACTCTGTCATCCACCCTTTTACAACCGGTGTATACAGATCCAGACGAGCCTGATGAAGCGGCTTATTCCGCTCAGACGCCGCTGTCAACTTATCGGATTCGGACGCCGCCACGTAGGCCAATGCACGCATCGCCTCCGTTCCTGACTTCATTAACATTAACATGCGTCGCACATCCGGATGATGAACAATAGCTACCCTGCTACCATCTCTCATCACACCCTGAATTCGTTCTTTGGCATAGCTTAATGCGTGCTGATAAGCTCTCTCTGAAATCGCCACCCCCTGCAACCCGACACCCTGGCGGGCATCATTCATCATCGTGAACATGCAAGCTAAGCCCGTATGAGGCTCTCCCACCAAATAACCAATAGCCCCTTCGTGCTCACCGTAACTCATCGTGCAGGTCGGGCTGCCGTGAATACCCAGTTTATGCTCAATAGACACCGCCTTGGCATCGTTCCGCCTACCTGGCGAGCCATCAGTATTAACGATAAATTTGGGCACAATAAACAGAGATATACCACGCACACCCTCAGGCGCATCGGGTAACCGAGCCAATACCAGGTGCACGATATTATCGGTCATCTGATGATCACCCCAGGTAATAAAAATCTTCTGCCCGCTAATACGATAATGATCTGCTTCAGACATTGCTTTGGTTTGAATAGCTGCCAGATCAGAACCCGCATCGGGCTCTGTCAGATTCATCGTCGCGGTCCACTCACCACTCACCATTTTCTGCAGAAATATCGATTTAAGCTCGTCGGATGCATGCACAGTCACTGCTTCGATTGCTCCTTGAGTGAGTAAAGAGCAAAGTGAAAAGGACATATTCGCCGACTGCCAAATTTCCATAACGACTGTGGATAACGTGCGTGGTAGCCCCTGCCCGCCAAATTCAGGCTCCCCGGCTAACGATGACCAACCGCCCTCAGTAAATTGTTGATAGGCATCTTTAAAGCCAGGCGTTTCCTGCACCCCCGACTGAGTGATGGTTGCGCCTTGCTGATCTCCGACCTGATTAAGCGGTGCCAATACCTGATGCGCAAACCTGGCTGCCTCATCGAGGATGGCATCAATGAGCCCGCTGTCTAATTCATCTTGCTTAAGGCTGTTACAAATACGAGAAAAATCCACAACATGATTTAATACAAATTGTGCATCTCTACGGGGAAAATGGTACTCGCTCATGCTGATCGCTCCTGCGACCCTGCCTGGCTAACAGGATCAGTATTATTTTTTTGATACAGAAATGATCACTCACTGGCTAAAAATCAACAATGACAATTACAGCCGATTACTTTGACAAAATAGATCAACAGCAGATAACAACGCTGGCTAATTTATACAAAGTCGTTATATGCCATCACCAAATAACCTCCAGTTATTTTTCAAATTGATGACAATAGTCTTCACTACGACGATATTCACCCGGTGTCATCCCTGTCCATTTTTTAAATGATCTGAAAAAAGCAGACGGTTCATCGAACCCCATCAGGCCTGCCACATCATTAATCGAAAGTTGTGGTGAGTTCATATAATTCATAGCCGCTGCTTTGCGGCAATCATCTTTAATGACCTGATAAGAGGTCCCCTCATCCAACAAACGACGGCGCAACGTAGAAACCGACATATGTAACACCCGTGCCACTTCATCGGCACCGGGCAAGTCACGGCTAAAATCTTTACCAATCATGGCAATCACCTGGGACTTCAGGCTCTTATCATCATCGACCATCACATGCAGCTGAAAAGGTGCTGTTTTCAGGAATCCCTTTAACGTTTCTTCCGTTTGTATGACCGGATAGTCCAAAAAACGAGCGGGAAAGACCAGCGCATTATCATGCTGATTAAACCTGATCTCTGAACGAAAAAGCGTACGATAGTAATCAGCATCCTCTGGTTCAGGAAAGGTAAAATAAGCTGCTTTTATTTCAAGCCGCGTACCAATCAACCAGCTCGTAAAATGCTGCCATACTGATAATGAGGTGCGAATACTGTGCGGTGGTTCATTTTCCAGAAGCGTCTGAAATTCTTTATCATTCAGTTCCTGAGTCGGCGCAAAAGATATTTTGGCATATCGACCTCGACGCAGGAGCACCGGCTTAATCCGCGAACCTCTACAGATTTCATAAAAATCACTGCAGCGCCACATAACACGCTCCAATGTTTGACAATGCAAAATAGCATGACACATCATTCTGAAGGTTCCGTTAGGCACTTTTCCGCCACTGATCATGCCAAACGACTCATCTTGCGTTATCCAGATAATGCGCTGATATAACTGCCAGAATTTCTGTGCGGGAAACTCCGTCTGGTCTTCAATCTCATCACTACTGATACCCACATGTTCCAGCAAGCTACTGACCTGATAACCCTGCGATTCAGCATGCTTGAGCAGATGTTTTACATAACCATTAGGCACCGTAATTTTACGCTCCATGATCCCCCCATGAATATTCTGTCGTTTATTATTATCGTTTTTGTCACTGTTTTTAGAGTTTAGAAGCACTGTCACTTTAAGTCATGCCTTCTTTTGTCAGTCAATCTGGCGTGAATTGTTATTGTTGTAACGGCTTACAGTGTAGATGATTCTAATAGAAGCAACACTTGTCAAAGTGCTGCCTGACTTAACAAGGAGTTCAACAAGAAGCTCTATAAGTTAAAAGATGTTAAAAACAGCTATCGCTAATAACTTATTAGTACTCGCATTTACAAATAATGCATCCATACTGATATATGAGACTTAGTATATATAAGCCGCTGCTAAAAAAATAACAATGCAAGGTGATCGAAATGCCAATAAATACCATCAGAGCGACGAATAGCCCTCTGCTGCACCCCCGACTATTCAATCGAAAAATACTACCCGCTTTATTCGCAGCCACCCTTGCAGGTCAGGCTTATGCTGTTGAGTTCCAACTCGGTGAAGTCGAAGGTCGTTTTGACTCCCAGTTATCCTTAGGAGCCAGTTGGAGAGTAAAGGATGCAGATCCAAGCCTGATAGCTGAGCCGAACGGCGGTACAGGTTTAGGTTCAGGTAGTTTTGACGACGGCACTCAAAACTTTAAAAAAGGAGAAACCTTCTCCAAAGTGTTTAAAGGCACACATGAGCTCACTTTGAGCTACGAAAATGTGGGGGCTTTTGTACGGGGAAAGTACTGGTCTGACTTCGAGTTAAAAGATGGCGCACGCCTCCACGGTCATACTGCAAATGGCTATGTTGCAAATGACCAGCTTAACGATGATAGTTTTAATGACTTTGCTAAATTTTCTGGGGCTGAGATTTTAGATGCCTATGTCTACGGATACTTCGATTTAGGCGACATGCCACTTGATGTACGCCTGGGGCGACAAGTAGTTAACTGGGGTGAAAGCACCTTTATTCAAGGCGGCATTAATGTCATTAACCCATTTGATGTGAGCGCATTCCGCCGTCCAGGATCTGAAATAAAAGAAGGTTTATTGCCTGTTAACATGGCATTTGCATCCTTAGGTGTGACCGACAACTTGAGCCTGGAAGCTTTTTATCAAATTAGTTGGGAGCCCACTGTTGAAGATGGCTGCGGAACTTACTTTTCAGCAAACGATTTCGCCGCAGAAGGCTGCAATGGTATTCGTGTAGATGCAGGAGCACTCAATGGTGTTGCCGACAGCACTTATTACAACTTCCTCCCTGCAAACGTTGTAAACCGCAATGCCGATGGTAAGCGTGACGCAAACGATTCAGGACAGTTCGGCTTGGCTGTACGCTATTTAGCCGAAGACCTGAATAACACTGAATTCGGGGTATTCTTTGCTAAGTACCATAGCCGGTTACCCATTATTAGCGGCGTCAAAACGCCCGACCCAACTAACCCCTTCGCATCAGAATATTTTGTTGAATATCCAGAAGATATAAAAATGTTGGGTGTAAGCTGGAACACCAATATTGGTGAGCTAGCATGGTCCGGTGAAATCAGCCATAAACGCGACATGCCTATTCAGCTAAATGGCCCTATGTTGGTAGCATCCATGCTGACCCTGGGCACTCAAGCAGGCAACCCTGCTAATGGAAGTGTTGTGCCAATTGGTGCTGCCGGGTTAGGCACTGATATCCAAGGGTATACGGCTTTTAATGTTACCCAAGCACAAACAACCCTTATTAAAACAGTCAACAACGTCATGGGTGCTAGCCGCCTGGCACTCATTGGCGAACTAGGTTGGACACATATTCATGACTTTGACGAAAGCGCTTCCGCTCTAAAGTATGGCCGTAGTGGCGTGTTTGGCTACAGTCCGAGTGACGATGATGGCTTTGTCACACAAGATTCATTCGGCTATGTTGCGCGGGCAGCTTTAAGTTACCCGAATGCATTCTCAGGTGTCAGCCTGACTCCTCAGGTGAGCTTTAAACACGGTCTTAGTGGTTATGGCCCGCAACCTGGCGCAGCATTTAATGAAGGGCAAAAATCCATCAATCTGAGCTTACAAGCCGACTATCTGGAGCGTTACAGTGCCCAGATCGCTTACACTAACTTCTTTGGCGGTGATTACAACGAATTAGCAGACCGCGATTTTATCTCGCTTAGCACTTCCATCTCTTTTTAATAAATCAGCGTGAATATGGAGTAATCAAATGACATCGTACCCAAAAACACTGCTGATCACATCAGCACTGGCTCTCTCGATCAGCGGCATAGTACAGGCAGGCGTGTCCGCACAGGAAGCGGCCCGCTTAGGGCAGGATTTGACCCCGATTGGTGCAGAAAAAGCAGGTAACGCTGCAGGAACTATTCCTGCCTGGACGGGAGGATTAAGCTCTTCAGCAGACAGATATACCAACCCCTATGCTAACGAGAAACCGCTGTTTACTATCACCGCTCAAAATGCTGATCAATACAAAGCACAGCTATCTCCCGGGCAACTCGCCATGCTGGCAAAGTACGCGGATACATTTAAGATGCATGTTTATCCCACACATCGCTCAGCAGCTCTGCCACAAAAGTTGTATGAAACTATTGCACAAAACGCCACCAACTCAACATTAATTGAAGACGGTAACGGTATTGCGGGTTCGGTTGAGGCTATTCCATTCCCGATTCCTGCAAACGGCTTAGAAGTAATCTGGAATCATATGACACGTTTTCGTGGCGGCTCGCTAGAGAGAACTTTTGTACAGGTTCCCGTACAAGCCAATGGCGCGTTTACTGCTGTAAAAATCAATGAAAAAATGGCATGGCCGACCTATCTTGCTGACGCATATGATCCTAAAAAAGATGACAACATCCTCTTTTATTTCGTACAAAAAGTAGAAGCGCCTGCGCGTTTAACCGGTAATGTGCTGCTGGTTCATGAAACCATGAATCAGATTACTCAGCCACGCCAGGCATGGACCTACAATGCCGGACAACGTCGTGTTCGACGAGCGCCGCAGATAGCCTACGACGCACCAGGTACAGCAACAGATGGACAGCGCACTACTGATAACCTGGATATGTTTAATGGCGCACCTGACCGTTACAACTGGAACCTTGTTGGTAAGCAAGAACTTTATATTCCTTACAACAGCTTCAAGCTGGCTGACCGAGGCCTGAAATATGATGATATCTTGCAAGCCGGACATCTAAACCCTGAACTGACTCGTTACGAATTGCACCGTGTATGGAAAGTTGAAGCTACGTTGAAAGAAGGCGCTCGCCATATCTATGCAAAACGTACTTTCTATATCGATGAAGATAGCTGGCAGGCAGCCATTGTTGATCACTACGATGGTCGTGGTGAACTTTGGCGTGTAGGTGAGGAGCATGAGTTTCAGTATCGCGATGTCGATGTTCCATGGACAGTCGCTGAAATGCTGTATGACCTGCAGTCAGGTCGCTATCTTGCAGGAAGCCTAACCAACGAAGAAGGTTTAGGCTTTGATTTCACACAGCGCTTTAAACACAACGACTTTACCCCGCAGGCTATCCGCCGTTTAGGCAAATAAGCAACGTCTTAGACGCCCCCTCAGACAACAGGTTAGACAACACCTAAAGCCCTGAATTAATCAGGGCTTAATGAGATGGTTCCCCTCGCTTTTAACCAGCTATGCTGGAAAGGTGACGAAACCAACAAGGAGAACCATCTCATGTATATCAAAGTCCTTGGAATCGATTTAGGCAAGTCTTCTTTTCATTTAATCGGTTGTGACTCCCACGATCAACAAGTCTGTAAAAAGAAACTTTCTCGTCAAAAACTCATAACTTTTATCGCTCAACTACCGCCGTGTCTGATTGCATTTGAAGCCTGTGGTGGTGCGCATTGGTTAGGCCGCCTCTGTATGGAGCACGGTCATGACGTTCGATTAATCCCACCTCAATATGTTAAACCTTTCGTTAAAGGCAATA
>NZ_FOOU01000030.1 GCF_900113275.1 Neptunomonas qingdaonensis | reverse complement strand
CCAACGGTATTCAGGACACTGGCGAAGGTGGTGTCGCGGGAGCGAAGGTCAGCCTGTTCAACTGTGATGGCACGGCGGCCAATGACATCAATGGCAATCCGGTGGCATCGATCACGACCGGTGGGGACGGGATTTACAATTTCACGAACCTGGCCCCGGGCGAGTACTACGTGCAGTTCACGGCGCCAAGTGGCTACGTGATCACGCAGCAGCTGGCAACGGAGGCGGATGCGGCGGGCGATGACTCGGATGCGAATGCGGCGGGTATCACCAGCTGTGTGGTGCTGGAGTCGGGCGAGACCGAGGAACGGGTCGATGCGGGTCTTGTATTACAAAATGCTGGTATCGACATCGAGAAGTATGTCCGGGGACGCTATGAAGGAGAAAGCGGAACGGATGAAGGTTTAACACCTGGTTTCTGGAAAACGCATTCAGAATTTGGTCCTGCTCCATTGGCCGGTTGGCCTGAAAGTGGTTTTGATCCTACTGATAGCTATGAATCGATATTTTCTGTTGAGGTTCCGGGCACACCTTCTTTGCTAGATGCCTTGAACTCCGGAGGTGGTGATTTAGATGCGCTGATGCGTCATTCAACGGCAGCATTACTGAATGCATCAAACCCATTTGTCGCTTATGAATACTCACAAGCTGAAGTTATCTCTATGACGCAAGCTGCTATTAGCAGTGGGGTTTATGAAATAACTAAGGACTTGTTTGCTGCCAAAAATGAACTGGGGGCTGATCTCAACGAGGGCACAAGCGAAGGAACAATCGTAGAGACTATTGACTACGATGCAGACACGCCTGACGGCCCTTACATTCCCATTGATGGCGAGGCTATCTTTACCTATGTGGTGACGAATACAGGTGATGTGGCACTTAGTGATGTGCAGGTGACGGATGATCGTCTTGCTAATGTGACATTGGTTGGTGGTGATACTAATAACGATAATTTACTGGATGTTGGCGAAACCTGGACATACACCGCTAGCGAAACGGTTGTGGCGGGTGGAACTTTCGTAAACACAGGTACCGTTACAGGTGCTGATGCAACAGGTCGTATCTTGTCGGATTCGGATCTTGCGCACTATAACACTAGCTTCCTGACGAGCAGTCTGGGTGATCGGGTTTGGTTAGATCTTGATAGTGATGGAATTCAGGATAATGACGAAGCTGGGGTTGCCGGCGTCACAGTCAACCTGTTAGATAGCGACGGTAACGTCTCAGCTACAACAATAACTGATGATTATGGGAACTATTTGTTTGTTGCGTTGGAGCCTGGCGAATATGCCATTCAAGTTGTTGCCCCAGATGGTACGGTCTTTACTAGTCAGAATCAGGGAATGGATGATGATCGGGATTCAGATGTGGCCAGTAATGGTGTCTCTGAGTTTACGACGCTTACCGCCGGAGAGAACGACCTCAGCTGGGATGCAGGCTTAGTCCCCACTGGCACCATCGACATCGAAAAATTTGTTCGTATTGAAACGCCCGGAGACTTTTTCGAGGGTGCAGTCTGTGACGAGTTTGGCAAAGCCACGGCACTGACCTTTGACTACGAAGAAAGCACCAATGTCAGCACGTCTCAGGATAGTAGCAAGGCCAAAATCCTGACGGGGACCACCTTTGACGGCGACGGTAAGTCGTACGTGATTGTCACCGATAAGTCAGACCCAACGGATTTGGGCGGCAAGGTCTACTTTTCTGGCTATGTGGTAGAGGGCGAGGAGTTCACAGCGACCGCAGCCGATGCCGGTGCTGATCGGTTCGGTTCGAATACCTTTGTACACTTCTTCGACGACAATCCATTCGATAACGTGGTCGGTGATGACGATCTTCTGCAGTCGCTGACCTACCACACCTCGTGCTCACAGCCGATCTACTTGGGTGATCAGGTGGGTAACGTGACCCTGGTTGGCTACTCAGGTGAGTCGGGCACGGCCCCCTCGTCTCCACCGGTGATCGGTCCGGACCTGGATGCCGATACGATTGCCGAAGGACCAATTGGTACCATCGGGACCGATACGGCCGTGTTTACCTATAAGGTTAAAAACACAGGCACATCCGATCTGGAAAACGTGCTTGTCACTGATGACCGTCTCAGCGAACTGACCCTGATAAACAAAGGCGACGGCGACAATCTGCTGGAGGTTGGGGAAACCTGGATCTATACAGCTTCCGAAGCGGTTCTTGGAGGCATCAATACCAACATAGGCAAAGTGACCGCGAATGTTGTTGGTACGCAGTTCGGGGTCAACGATCAGGACGCCGCAAATTACGTGGGTTTTGACACCCCGCCCTCGATCGACCTAGAGAAGTACGTCAAGGTTGAGGGGTACACGCCATTCGTGCCGATGGTCTGCGAGACCTACGGCAAGCCAGTGGAGATGACCTTTGTCTACGAGGTGGATGACGACAATGAGTCGATCAGCAACACCCAGGAAGGCAAGGCTAAGATCCTTACCGGCACGACGCTGGACAATGACGACCTGGCATGGGTGCGGGTCACCGACAGTGACAAGGCGTTCGATGGTGGCGGCAAGATTTACTTCGAAGGCTTGGTTGCCAAAGGTGCGGACTTCACTGCAACGGCGGCGTTGGCAGGGGCTGACCGCTTTGCTTCGTCAACCTACATCCACTATTTTGACGACGAGGCCGACTTCACGACCGAAAACAGTGGTGGTCTGCTGCAGTCGCTGACCTATCACACCTCGTGCTCGAAGCCGATCAACCTCGGCGACGAGACCGGTTACGCGAAGTTGGTAGGTTATGTCGGCGAGGATGGAGCTGCTGAACCGGTCAACGAGTACGGCGAGGATGCTGATGAGGGTCCGGGGCCGGAGGCCGCGTTTGGCAGTACGGTGGAGTTCACCTACGTGGTGACCAATACCGGCAGCACGGCCTTGGGTCAGATTGAACTCTCGGATGATCGCATCTCGGGTCTGACCCTTGTCGGTGGTGACGATGACGGTGATAATCTGCTGGATGTCGGTGAGGAATGGTTGTTTACCGGTTCTGAAACCGCTGTGTCCGGGCAAGTCACCAATATCGGCAAGGTAACCGGTACGGCCGTTGACGAAAAAGGCAATTCGCTGAACTTGCCTACGGTGACGGATTCCGATCCGGGTAATTACGTGGTTGTCGGTGGTCCCTCGATTGATGTCGAGAAGTACGTCAAGGTCGAAGGTGGTGGCGTCCCCTACGAGGCGCTGGTGTGTGACACATATGGGAAGGCGCTCGCCATGACCTTCCGTTATCTGGAAGGATCCACGGTCGACACCGATCAGGATTCCGGCAAGGCCTACATTGACAAGGATCTGGGCACCGACGACGATGGTGTTTCCTATATCATCGTCAGCGACAAGTCGAGCCCGACCGACCTCAGTGGCAAGGTGTACTTCCAGGGTGAAGTGGCGAAGGGTGCAGATTTCACCGCACTGGGTGCGAGCAGCTTCAGCTCCAGCACCTATATCCACTATTTTGACGACAGCCCGTTTGACGGCGAGGGCAGCATTGACTTGCTGCAGTCATCGGCTTACCACACGTCGTGCTCACAGCCGATCAACATCGGCGATGTGGTCGGTAACACGACCCTGGTGGGCTATCTCGGCGAAGATGGCGAAGCTAACCCGACCGGCAGCAACGATGGACTGGGTGATGATGCCGATACTGGCCCTGGCCCCGATGCAGCCTTCGGTAGCGATGTGGTATTCAACTACGTTGTGACTAATACCGGTAGCGGCGCGCTCAAAAATGTTGTGTTGACGGATGATCGGATTAGTGATGTTACCTATGTTAGTGGAGATGATGGTGATAAGTTGCTGGAAGTTGGTGAAGAGTGGCTTTACACCGCAACAGAGAAGGCAGGACAGGGTGTCATTGGAAATATCGGTAAAGTAACAGCGAAAGATGCTGCTACCGGAACTATCAGTGTTATGGATAAGGATGCTGCTTTTTATAATGGGTCAGCTCCCGGTATCACTTTGGGAGATCGCGTATGGTTCGATAAGAACTGCGATGGTATTCAGGATGATGGCGAGAATGGAGCGGCAGGAATTACAGTCAATCTGATGAATAGCGTTGGTAATGTTATTGCCACGACTACCACAGATGTTGATGGTAATTACCTGTTCACTGATCTGGCTCCTGGCACATACAGCGTTGGCTTTGTAGCTCCTAATGGCTACATCTTCACAAAACAAGATGCAACAGCAGACGATGTTGATTCAGATGCAAACGCAAATGGTTTGACGGGTCAATACAAATTGGCCGGAGGTGAGACCAACCTAACAGTTGATGCAGGTTTAGTGGAATTCACCACTAAAGACGTGTCGTTTAGCTTTAACGGCAGTTCTTCTGGATCAGGTACTTACGGCAACATTCGTACCTACACTGATAACGGTGTATCTGTAAACGTGAGTGCTCACAGCCGCTCTGATAAGTCTGGTGACTGGTCGACGTCATATCTTGGGGCTTTCTCTGGTGGTATGGGCGTTACTAACCGCAATGAAAGTGGCAGTGGTAACAGCCATACGGTTGATAACCGGGGCGATATGGATGATTACGTTCTGTTTGAGTTTGATCAGAATGTCGTCATTGATAGTGCTTTCCTCGGTTATGTTGTTGATGACAGCGACATGAGTGTCTGGATAGGCACTTTGGATAATGCATTTAATAACCATACCAACCTGAGTGACGATATTCTGTCGCAGATGGGCTTCACCGAGATTAAT
>NZ_FOOU01000031.1 GCF_900113275.1 Neptunomonas qingdaonensis | reverse complement strand
AATGCGAATACCTGTAATAGGAGGCAAAGCCTCCCATAAAACGATTAAAGGTGTGCTTCTGTTGATTGAGCGGGTACTTCTAACCCTGTCAACGCAACCGTATGGTTATAAGTGCTGACAAGATTGTGGTTAGCATCACCCAAATGCGCTTGAACCGATACACCCAGGTCAGACAGAGGACTGTTAACGGATGAAAATCCCTGAGCGCTGGCTACATGGCCTACTGCCAGATTAGCCTCAACAGACTGATCATTAAACTGATTTAAACCACCGGCAAATGCCTGTGAAGCAAATAGAGCAGAAGAAAGAAGAGCAGTAGTCAGTAAAGTTTTCATAGTCATTTCCTTAAATTCGTTAGCGTGTTTCACTGCTTGATGGTGCTACTTTAAAACCGGTAGCTGAAACGAAACTGAAATAAGGAACTATTTTTTAAAAGTTTTTAGTTATATTCGACTTTTATGTTTTTGAGCTTCACCATTCATTTCTTTAAAAATATCGAAACTCGTCGAGTTGGTTTAGGAAGCTCGGATGATCATCACTTAAGCTCAGCTGTTCAAGTAACGCCTCATTAAAATATCCTATTTTGAAAATAGTCCGCATAGTGACGTGTTTAGATAGTAGTACTCATTACCCTGCTCGATCTTATCTAAGATTCCAATTTCAGCTAGCTTATTTAAATAGTTTCGTGCTGTATTTCTATGCACATCAAGCTCATCTTTAGCAAATTCAACTTTCGTATAGGGATGCGTAAAAAGATGATTGATCAACTCATGACTATACATCTTTGGAAAAGTCGCTTTAATGGTACGTTTATGCTCTTGCATCAGCGCAAGTAAGCGCTTTATAGTGCCTAATGTCTCTTGGCTGGTTATTTCGACAGCTTTTAGCATATACAAAATCCATTCTTCCCAGTCACCCGTGTCGCGAACATGCTGCAAAAGTTTGTAATAGTCAGATTTGTGCTGATTAAGGTAACTTGATATGTACAATATGGGGGTATCGAGCAAGCCTTGCTTGCACAGATACAATATATTGATTATGCGTCCCGTTCTTCCGTTACCATTGTAGAACGGATGTATGCTCTCAAACTGATGATGAATGAGTGCCATCTTGACTAGCTCGTCATAATCCGAAAGGTCCTCATTATTGATAAAGGCTTCCAGAGCGCCCATGAAATTAAGCACTTCTTGTTCTGTTTGTGGCGGCGTATGAATAACTTCATCCGTTTTTTCATTCTTAAGAACGGTGCCACCTTGCTTACGAAAACCTGCATTGTTATGTTCGATATTTTTCTGGATTTCACAGATCGTGCTATTCGTAAGCAAGCCTGTTTGTTGTACTATATTAAAGCCGGTGGTAAGGGCGACAGCATAGTCGTGCACTTCTTTGGCGCTCGCCGAAGTAAATTGCCTCGCCTTGTAATTACTGCGGTATAGCTCATCTTGTGTTGTCACAATATTTTCTATCTCAGAGCTTTCACGCGCTTCCTGAAGTGACAATGTTGCAATAAGTATATGCGGATTAGGCAGGCTGTTCGTCAAACCTTGTAGCTCTGCGAGAGCTGCACGGGCTTTAACTGTCGCCTTCAACACCGCTCGACTTTCTAAATCCCCCAGCGTCGCTAATGGCTTTAAATAATTGCTGGTAGTCATCGTAGTAATCCATATTTTGTTGCTCGTTTCGTGCACACAGAATAGCGTTTTTGAGTGCAGCCATCGAAACGCACACATAGAATAGGGAGTTTAAGTGCGTACAAAGAAATTTAACGCAGAATTGTAGGTTAAATCTCCAACACGGAAATGAAATAGAGCCCTGCATGTACAGATAGATGTCTTCGATATACAGACAAATTCATCATCTGCATACTTGTATGGACTCCCCCCGTATTGCAAGAGATTGTATGCTGACATATGAGGTTTAACTGCTCGCTTGTATTCGGTCTCTTAAATGAGTCGTCTTTATCGACTCGGACCCTAATGGAGTTCCGCTCGTTAGCTCCGGTACCCCCCCCGAAAATTAATTGTAGTTAAAAAAGGGAGGATTACCCGTCGTGCCCCGTTTCGATCGGAACTATATTCCAACCATATATTTTTGCCCTCTGCCGCGACCAAGACAAAGGGAGGGTTAGTACAAGTGATGTAGCTGCACGGAAAGCCATCGCCTGGCAGGCGTCTTATATCCATCAGGAATTCCAGGCATAAAAATGTATGGTTCCCCTCATGATTGCAACACAGATTTGTGATCATGAGGTGGTTTTGCGCTAATGTATTCGGAGTCTTTAATTAGG
>NZ_FOOU01000032.1 GCF_900113275.1 Neptunomonas qingdaonensis | reverse complement strand
AATGTGGATTTGATGAAAGAAAGTCTTGTGTAAAAACAAGCGCCAAAAGTAATTTTATCGTTACGAGAACATGTTTCTTGCCAGACGCCTTCGGGTTATATGGTCAAGTGACAAAGCGTGCACGGTGGATGCCTAGGCAGTCAGAGGCGATGAAGGACGTTGTAACCTGCGAAAAGGTTTGGGGAGCTGGTAAACGAGCTGTGATCCAAACATGTCCGAATGGGGAAACCCACTCTATTTATAGAGTATCTTTACACTGAATACATAGGTGTTTAGAGGCGAACCCGGGGAACTGAAACATCTAAGTACCCGGAGGAAAAGAAATCAACCGAGATTCCCTAAGTAGCGGCGAGCGAACGGGGAACAGCCCTTAAGTTGAGATGTGGTTAGCAGAACGCACTGGAAAGTGCGGCCGTAGTGGGTGATAGCCCCGTATGCAAAAACCTATTTTCAATGAAATCGAGTAGGACGGGACACGTGTTATCCTGTCTGAACATGGGGGGACCATCCTCCAAGGCTAAATACTCCTGACTGACCGATAGTGAACCAGTACCGTGAGGGAAAGGCGAAAAGAACCCCTGTGAGGGGAGTGAAATAGATCCTGAAACCGTGTACGTACAAGCAGTGGGAGCGGTCCTTGAGACCGTGACTGCGTACCTTTTGTATAATGGGTCAGCGACTTAATTTCAGTAGCAAGCTTAACCGTTTAGGGGAGGCGTAGGGAAACCGAGTCTTAATAGGGCGTATAGTTGCTGGGATTAGACCCGAAACCGAGCGATCTATCCATGGGCAGGTTGAAGGTTGAGTAACATCAACTGGAGGACCGAACCGACTGTCGTTGAAAAGCCAGCGGATGACCTGTGGATCGGAGTGAAAGGCTAATCAAGCTCGGAGATAGCTGGTTCTCCTCGAAAGCTATTTAGGTAGCGCCTCGTGTCTCACCATTGGGGGTAGAGCACTGTTTCGGCTAGGGGGTCATCCCGACTTACCAACCCGATGCAAACTCCGAATACCAATGAGTGCAATCACGGGAGACACACGGCGGGTGCTAACGTCCGTCGTGAAAAGGGAAACAACCCAGACCGCCAGCTAAGGTCCCCAAGTTCTAGTTAAGTGGGAAACGATGTGGGAAGGCTCAGACAGCTAGGAGGTTGGCTTAGAAGCAGCCACCCTTTAAAGAAAGCGTAATAGCTCACTAGTCGAGTCGGCCTGCGCGGAAGATATAACGGGGCTAAAACTAGACACCGAAGCTGCGGATGCCATTTATGGCATGGTAGAGGAGCGTTCTGTAAGCCGTTGAAGCGGAAGCCGGGAGGCACCGTGGAGGTATCAGAAGTGCGAATGCTGACATGAGTAACGATAAGGGAGGTGAAAAACCTCCCCGCCGGAAGACCAAGGGTTCCTGTCCAACGCTATTCGAGGCAGGGTGAGTCGGCCCCTAAGGCGAGGCAGAGATGCGTAGTCGATGGGAAACGGGTTAATATTCCCGTACTGGTTATAACTGCGATGGAGGGACGGAGAAGGCTAGGCAAGCGCGGCGTTGGTTGTCCGCGTTTAAGGTAGTAGGTTTAG
>NZ_FOOU01000035.1 GCF_900113275.1 Neptunomonas qingdaonensis | reverse complement strand
TTAATGAGATGGTTCCCCTCGCTTTTAACCAGCTATGCTGGAAAGGTGACGAAACCAACAAGGAGAACCATCTCATGTATATCAAAGTCCTTGGAATCGATTTAGGCAAGTCTTCTTTTCATTTAATCGGTTGTGACTCCCACGATCAACAAGTCTGTAAAAAGAAACTTTCTCGTCAAAAACTCATAACTTTTATCGCTCAACTACCGCCGTGTCTGATTGCATTTGAAGCCTGTGGTGGTGCGCATTGGTTAGGCCGCCTCTGTATGGAGCACGGTCATGACGTTCGATTAATCCCACCTCAATATGTTAAACCTTTCGTTAAAGGCAATAAAAATGATTTTATTGATGCGCAGGCGATTACTGAGGCGGCAGGTCGTCCTGATATGCGGTTTGTCGCAGTGAAGTCAATTGAGGCGCAAAGTCAGATAGTCGTGCATCGAGTGCGTGAGGGCTTTGTCGCGGAGCGCACCGCCTGTATGTCGCGTATTGGGGCGCTACTGTTAGAGTTTGGTTTATCTCTTCCACGTGGTCACTCGACTATGAAAAATCTGTTTTCATGGCTAAGTACACAAAAAGTTACGCTATGCCCCGCCATCATTGGCGAGCTTCAAGTGATGCATGATCACTATCGCTATTTAAATGAACAAATAGCTGAACAAGACGCAAAAATTGTTCAAGAAGTTAAGCAAAGTAGTCGTTGCCAATTATTAAAAACAGTACCAGGTATTGGTGATATGACGGCAAGCCAGCTAGCGGCTGAAGTAGGCAATGCGCATCAGTTTAAAAACGGTCGAGAAATGGCGGCTTGGTTAGGGTTGGTGCCACGGCAGTATTCGACGGGCGGGAAGCCGAAACTATTGGGTATTAGCAAACGAGGAAATAAACGCCTCAGATGCTTGTTGGTGCATGGAGCGAGAGCGATTCTATCGCGATTGGATAGCTATCGAGGGCCGATGTATGACTGGTTGAGAAAGCTGCGAGTAAGTAAGTCATTTAATGTGGTATGCATTGCACTGGCGAACAAGTTGTCGCGGATAGCCTATGCTGTTTTAAGTAAGAATGAGCCTTATCAGGCACAACAGGTTTAATCGGGTTTGCAATAATAGAGCGTGATGATGAAAACGGTTGACCGTCCGGGTGGCAAACCTGTCATAAAAAACAGCTGTGAAAAGCTGCCGGCTTTTTAAGGGCTATCTGGCGCGGATGCTCATCGTGGAGCGGGAATAACACATTCCTAATTAAAGACTCCGAATACATTAGCGCAAAACCACCTCATGATCACAAATCTGTGTTGCAATCATGAGGGGAACCATACATTTTTAT